>NZ_BOQP01000030.1 GCF_018332715.1 Winogradskya consettensis
CGAGCGGGCCGAGCCGAGCGGCGCGGCGTCAGATCCGGCGCGAGATCCGGGAGGTCACGATCTCGGGGATCGCGGCGGCCAGATCCGCGAACGTAGCGGCGGGCAGCAGCCGGTCGCAGAACGGCAGGGCAGCCGCCATCCCCCCGGTCACCGGGGCGAAAGCCTCCGCACCGGCCCGCGGATTGAGCCACACCGTCCGATGTGCCCGCCGCGCAAGCCGCGCCATCACCGCGCCCAGCTCACCGGGCGGGTCGCTGTCCCACCCGTCGGAACCGATCACCAGCACCGACCCCCGCACCAGGTCCCCGTGGTGCGACGCGAGCAGCGACCGCAACGACCCCGCAATGCGCGTACCCCCGAAACGATCCGTCACGAGCTCACCCGCCCTGGCCACCGCCACCCGCGGATCGGCACCACGCAGGGTCACCGTCAACCGCGTCAGCGACGTCCCGAACGCGAACACCTCCGCCTCGGTCACCGCCGCGAAAGCCCGCAGCAGATGCAGGTACGCCTCCGCCTGAGCCTGCATCGACCGGCTCACATCACACACCAGCACGATCCGCCGCGCCCGCAGCACCGGCCGCGCCCGCACCAGCACAACCGGTTCCCACCCGGTACGCCGAGCCCGCCCCAGCGTCGCCCGCACCGAGATCCCCCGCCCGCTCACGCCGTACTCCCGCTGCCGTGACCGCCGGACCGGCCACGTCACGGACCGCAACCACTCCCCCAGTAACGTGACGTGATCAGCGTCCAGCTCCTCGAACGGACGGTCAGCAAGCCCCACCAGCGCGCTGGCCCGCACCCGAGGAACCGCGACCCCCTCACCACCCTCCGCAGCATCAGCGACAACCGCCGGCCGCGTGGCCCAAGGCAACCCACCCCCATCAGGTACGCCCGAAGCCGCCGGCACACTCACAAAAGCCCCACCCCCACCGCCCATCTCCCCCCGCGGCCCCACCAACGCGGCAGCCTCCTCGAACACCCCAGCAAAAACCCGATCAAAAACCCCAAGATCCCCCTCCCGCCGCACCAACGTCACCCGAGCCGCCCAGTACAACTCCCCCCGATCCCGCGGCCGAGCAACCCCCAGAGCCCGAACCAGATCCCCCGCCCCGGTCAACCCACCCCGAACCCCAGCCCCCCGCAACCGCTCCACCAGCCCCACAGCAAAAGCCGCCCGATCAACCCCCGCCAGCACCCCACCCACCGCCTCCCCCACTCCCCCTCACCACCCGCCAGCCCAGCCCAGCCCGACCACCGCCGCCGTCACCGCCACCGCCACCGCCACCGCCACCGGCGCAGGGCAGCCCACCCCGAGCGCCGAACCCCCCGACGCGGCACAGCAACCGCTGATCTCCGACGCGTTCGCCCCAGACCCGAACCTCAAGCCGCCCAGCTCAACACAGCCCCACTCCCGAGCCACAAGCCGCCCACCCGAAGCGGACCCATTCCCGAGCAATAAGCCGCCCGACCCGACGCGGACCCACTCCCGAGCAATAAGCCGCTCCACGCGACGCAGACCCACTCCGATCTACAAGCCGCCCACCCGAAGCGGACCTATTTGCGGGCCTCAAGCCGCCCGGCACGACACTGACCTACTTGCGAGCGACGAGCCACACCACGACCCCGACAACGGCCGCCACGGCAACCACCGCGGGCACGACCCGCTTGACCACCGACCGCCCGGCGAACCCCATGAGGTCCAGCGCCTCCGGTTCCGGCGACATCGCTGCCTGGTCCGGCCAGGTGCCGGACGGCCCCGCATCCGACGAACTCGCCGCGTCAACCGAAGAGATGCCAGAAGCCCCCGCCGCCTGGACCGAAGAGGTGACGGACGGCTCCACAACGGCCCCGGCTGCGGGCGCCAGCGATTCAAGCGATGCCGCCGCCGGGGCGGTGGGCGCGGCCGACCGCAGCTGGGCCGCAGGTGTCGCCGACGCCGCCGCCGCGGACGACTCAGGCGCGGTCGTGGTCGGCACCGCCGACGACGTCGCATCCTCATCAGCCGGCACAGGCTCGAGCACCGGAACAGCACCGGCCGCATCGGCCGCCCCACCGGAAGCACGGCTCGATCCGAAAGAAGCGCCCGATCCGGCAGGAGCGCCCGATCCGGCAGGAGCGCCCGATCCGGCAGGAGCGCCCGATCCGGCCGAAGCCGCCGAAGCCGCCGATCCCTCGACAACCGAACCCGACCCGACGGAACTGACCGAACCGGAAGCGGCCGACCCAGCAACATCCGAGCCGGAAGCCACCGGCCCAGAAGCACCTGATCCAGAAGCAGGCAAGCCAGAAGCAACCAAACCAGAGACATCCGAGCCGGAAGCGACCGAAGCCGGCTCCCCCGGCGAACCCACCCCGGCAAGCGACGGCTCGGCCGTGGACGGTTCGGCGAGTTTGGCTTCGAGGTTGGTGACGAACTGGGTGAGGATCTTGCCGGAGATCTCTTTGATCATGCCGCTGCCGAACTGGGCGAGTTTGCCGGAAACCTTGAGGTCGGTGTCGACGCTGACCACGGTGTCGTCGCCGGACGGGCGTAGCTGGGCCGTCACCACGGCGCTGGCGTTGCCGGCCGATCGGGCGTCGCGGCCGCGGGCGTCGATCACTGCGCGGCGGGTGGTGTCGTTCTTCTCGACGAATCGGGCGGTGCCTGCGAAGTCCGAGATGACCGGGCCGACCTTGACCTTGACCCGGCCCGCGTACGTGTCGCCGTCCACTCCGGTGAGCTGGGCGCCGGGCATGCAGGGGGCGATGCCGGCCAGGTCGGTGAGGACCGTCCAGGCGTGGTCGATCGGGGTGTGGACGGTGAACTCGTTGGTGATCTTCATGGGGTCCCCTCGGGGAAGGCTGCGGTGAGCTGGGTGAGGTCGTCCGGGGTCTTGGCGAGGGCGCCGAGGGTCGCGGGGAGGCCAGGGGCAAGGAGGTCGGTCACGCCGAGCACGGTGAGGGCGGCGACCCAGTCGATGCTCTCGGCCATGCCGGGGGCCTTGTCGAGCTCGAGGGTGCGGGCCCGGGCGACGAAAGCGCCGGCGGCGCCGATCAGGGTGGCCGGGGCGCCGGGGACCGTGCGGCGGACGATCTCGGTGGCGCGGGCCGGCGCCGGGTATTCGATCCAGTGGTAGAGGCAGCGGCGGCGCAGGGCGTCGTGCAGGTCGCGGCTGCGGTTGGAGGTCAGTACGACGGTGGGTGGCCGGACCGCCGTGAACGTGCCGAGCTCGGGGATGGTCACCGCGTGCTCGCCGAGGAATTCGAGCAGCAGCGCCTCGAACTCGTCGTCGGCGCGGTCGATCTCGTCGATGAGCAGCACCGGGGGCACCGGTCCCGGGTGGCGGACGGCGCGCAGGACCGGCCGGTCGAGCAGGAAATCGGCGGTGAACAGGTCGGCCTCGGCGAGTTTCTCCTGCCGGGCCTCGGCCAGCCGGATCGCGAGGAGCTGACGCTGGTGGTTCCACTCGTAGAGGGCTTCGCTGACGCCGAGCCCCTCGTAGCACTGGAGCCGGATCAGGTCCGCGCCGAGCGCACGGGCCAGCGCCTTGGCCGCCGCGGTCTTGCCGACGCCCGGTTCGCCCTCGAGCAGCAGGGGACGGCCGAGCCGGGACGCCAGGAACAGGGCCATCGCCAGCCCGTCATCGACCAGGTAGTCGACCGCGTCGAGCCTGTGCCGTACGTCGGCGGGATCAGCGAACACGCAGGAGCCTCTCGTAGTCCGCCGGGGTGTCCACATCGATCGGCACCGGCCCCGCGACCGGCACCTCGGTGAAGGGGCCGCTGTGCAGCAGTTTCCAGACGGCTTTGTCCCCGTGCAGCGCCCGCAGCCCGCCGAACAGGGGCCGCCCGAACCAGAACGGATGCCCGAGCCCGTCGTCATAGCGGCACACGGCGCCGGGCGCGCCGGTGGACCGCACCGCGTGGATCGCCTCGAGACCCACCCCGGGCTGGTCACCGAGGAGCAGCACGATGCCGTCGGAACGGGGCGACACGGCAGAGACACCGGCGCTGACCGACGACCCGCAGCCCGTACCCATGGTCGGAACGGCCTTCGCCCCACCGAGATCAACCCGCTCGGCGAGCTCAGGCCTGATCGTGACGATCAGCTCATCGAACCCCGCGCTCAGAGCCACGGTCAAGGACGCTTCCAGCAACGTACGCCCACCGTACGGCAGCAGCTGCTTCGCCAGCCCACCCCCGAACCGCACCGAGTTCCCCGCCGCGAGCACCAGCCCCGTGATCATCAGGCCCTGGCCAGAAACGCGTCGCGGCACCCCGTACCGCAGAAGTAGTGATCGCCGGCAACCACCGCACCCGGACCCACCACCACGGTCATCCCGCACACCGGATCGACCTCCGTCCGCGGCCCCGGCAGCACCGCGGCAGCGGGTGCGGCAAGCCCGTCCGCCCGCACGGCCCGCACCACCTCACCCATGATCGACAGAGCAATCTCCTGCGGCGTACGCGCCCCGATGTCGAGCCCCGCCGGAGTGTGGATCCGCGCCCGCTCAGCACCCGTGAGCCCCAGCCCGTCGAGCACCACCGCCCCGCGCCGCCTGCTGGCCACCAGCGCCACGAACCCGACCCCGGCATCAAGCGCCGCCCGCACCGCCTCCCCGTCCCCATCCCCCAGCCCCGCCACCACCGCAGCAATCGGCCCCGCCCCCGCAACACCCGCCCCGACCTCACCCGCCCCGGCACCGTCCAGCCCGACGCCGTCCAGCCCGACACCGTCCGAGCCGAAGGCGGACGGGGCGGCGACATGCAGACCGGAGGACGACAGCCCAGCGAAGTGCGCACTGAAATGGGACGAGCCGGAGACGTGCGGACCGGATGGACCAGGGCCCGCGAGGTGCGGCCCGGAAATGGGCGGCACGGAAGTCGGCGGGGGTGGGGAGGCGGGGGTGACCTCCCATTCCAGGAAGGTGGCGAGGGATGACACCGCGCGGGCGATCGGGGTGTCGCCCGTGACCAGGAGGATCGGGGCGGGAAGGACCGGGCGGAGGAAGATCTCGATGGCGCCGCCGGAGTGGCAGGGGTTGACCACGACGAGGGCGCCGGGTGCCTCGGGGAACTCGGCCGACGATTCGGGCAGGACGCGCAGGAGCAGGGTGCGGCCGTCGCGCAGGGTGTCGAGGGCGGCGGTGCGGACCGTGCTGGTGGCGCACTGGCCGCCGACGAAGCCTTCGATGGAGCCGTCCTCGAGGATGACGGCGGCGTCGCCGGGGCGTGCGGAGGTGGGTTCCTGCGCGCGGACGACGGTGGCGTGGACGAAGGGGCGGCGCTGGAGGGTGAGGGCCGCGACGCGGTCCGTGATGGTCGCCATCAGATCGGCGGCTGCGCGGTGCCGCGCATCGCGTCCCAGACCCGCGACGGGGTGAGTGGCATGTCGGCGTGACGGACGCCGTAGGGCTTCAGAGCGTCCACGACAGCGTTGACGATGGCCGGCGGGGAGCCGACGGTCGCGGACTCCCCCACCCCCTTCGCGCCGATGGGATGGTGGGGTGACGGGGTCACCGTGAACCCGGTCTCCCAGTCGGGCACCTCGAGAGCCGTGGGGATCAGATAGTCCATCAGGGATGCGCCGAGGCAGTTGCCGTCCTCGTCGAACGAAATCATCTCCATCAGCGCCATGCCGACCCCGTCGGTGAGCCCGCCGTGGACCTGCCCCTCGATGATCATGGGGTTGATCCGGGTGCCGCAGTCGTCGACGGCGATGAAGCGGCGCACCTTGACCACGGCGGTGCCCGGGTCGACGTCGACGACGCAGATGTAGGCGCCGTGCGGGTAGGTCAGGTTGGACGGGTTGTAGCAGATCTGCGCCTCGAGCCCGCCTTCCAGTCCTTCGGGCAGGTCGCCGGCTCCGTGCGCGCGCATCGCGATGTCCTGGATGGTGACCGCGGTGCCGGGGTCGCCCTTGACGTGGAACGAGCCCTTCTCCCATTCCAGGTCGGCGACCGACACCTCGAGCATCGACGACGCGATCAGCCGGGCCTTGTCGCGGACCTTGCGGGCGACCAGCGCGGCGGCGGCCCCGGAAACGGGCGTCGAGCGGCTGCCGTACGTCCCGAGCCCGAACGGGGTGTTGTCGGTGTCGCCGTGCACCACGTCGATGTCGGCGGGCGCGATGCCGATCTCCTCGGCGATGATCTGCGCGAACGTCGTCTCGTGCCCCTGGCCCTGGGTCTGCACCGAAAGCCGTACGACGGCCTTGCCGGTGGGGTGCACGCGCAGCTCGCAACCGTCGGCCATGCCCAGCCCGAGGATGTCCATGTGTTTGCGCGGCCCGGCACCGACCGCCTCGGTGAAGAAGGAGATGCCGATACCCATCAGCTCCCCACGCGTACGTTTCTCGGCTTGTTCCTTGCGCAGTTCGTCGTAGCCCGCCAGCTCCATCGCGAGGCGCATGGTCGGCTCGTAGTCGCCCGAGTCGTACTCCCAGCCGGTCTTGCTCATGTACGGGAACTGGTCGGGCTGGATGAAATTCTTCAGCCGCAGCGCGGCGGGGTCCATGTCCAGCTCGTACGCCAGACAGTCCACGATCCGCTCGACGAGGTAGACCGCCTCGGTGATCCGGAACGAGCATGCGTACGCCACGCCGCCCGGCGCCTTGTTGGTGTAGACGGCGGTCATCGAGCAGTACGCGGCCTCGATGTCGTAGCTGCCCGTGAACACCCCGAAGAAGCCCGCCGGATACTTGACCGGAGCGGCCGTGCCGTTGAACGCGCCGTGATCCGCGAGGACGTTGGTCCGGATCGCCAGGATCTTCCCGTCGCGGGTCGCGGCGATCTCCCCGCGCATGATGTAGTCCCGGGCGAAACCCGTGGAGATCAGGTTCTCCGAGCGGTCCTCCATCCACTTCACCGGTTTCCCGGTGACGATCGAGCCGACGATCGAGCAGACGTAGCCCGGGTAGATCGGCACCTTGTTGCCGAAGCCACCACCGAGGTCCGGGGAGATCACCTGGATCTTGTGCTCCGGGATGCCGGCCACCATCGCGTAGAGCGTGCGGTGCGCGTGCGGGGCCTGCGTGGTCGACCAGAGCTTCAGCCGGCCCTCGACCGGATCGAAGTCGGCGACCGAGCCGCACGTCTCCATCGGTGCCGGGTGCACCCGCGGGTAGACGAGATCCTGGCTGACCACCACGTCGGCCTTCGCGAAGACCGCGGCCGTCGCGCCGGCGTCACCGGTCTCCCAGTCGAAGCAGTGGTTGTCGGTCTTGCCGTCGAGGTCGTCGCGGATCAGCGGGGCGCCCTCGGCGAGCGCCTGCCGCACGTCGATCACCGGATCGAGCACGTCGTACTCCACGTCGATCAGCTCGAGGGCGTCGCGGGCGACGTACCTGTCGGTGGCGACGACGAACGCGACCTCCTGGCCCTGGAAACGGACCTTGTCGGTGGCGAGCACGGCCTGCACGTCCCCGGAGAGCGTCGGCATCCAGGCCAGCCCGAGCCCGGCCAGGTCGGCGCCGGTGATCACGGCCTTGACCTCCGGCAGCGCGGCGGCGGCGGACGTGTCGACGCTGACGATCCTCGCGTGCGCGAACGGCGAGCGCAGGATCGCCAGGTGCAGCATGCCCGGCAACTGCACGTCGTCGGTGTATCTCCCGCGGCCGCGGACGAAGCGGGGGTCCTCCTTGCGCAGCATGCGCCCGAAGCCCATCGGTTTCTGATCATTGTCCTCGAAGGACCGCTGCCTCGTGTCGGTCACGACGTCACCTCCGGAGCGGCGTTCACGGCGGCCCAGCGCACGGAGCGCACGATGGTGGCGTACCCGGTGCAACGGCAGATCTGGCCGGAGATGGCCTCGCGGATCTCGCCCTCGCTGGGGTCGGGGTTACGGTCGAGCAGCGCGCGGGCGGTCATCAGCATCCCCGGCGTGCAGAAGCCGCACTGCAACCCGTGACACTGGATGAAACCCTCCTGCACCGGGTCGAGCTTGCCGTCCACGGCCAGGCCTTCGACCGTACGCACCTCGTGGCCGCCCGCCATGGCCGCGAGCACCGTGCAGGACTTGACCGGCTCGCCGTCGAGCCACACCACACAGGTGCCGCAGTTGCTGGTGTCGCAGCCCCAGTGGGTCCCGGTCAGCGACAGCACGTCCCGCAGAAAGTGCACGAGCAGCAGGCGCCCCTCGATCTCCCGGGTCACTTCGTCGCCGTTGACGATCATGGTGACTTGCACTCAGGCCTCCCCGCGGGCGGCGCGGGCGACGGCCGTGCGCAGGGTGCGCACGGTCAGCTCCGCGGCCAGGTGACGTTTGTACTCGGCGCTGCCACGCTGGTCGGTGGCCGGCTCACAGCTCCGCGCGGCGATCTCGCCCGCCCGCGTGAACACCTGCTCGGAAGGCTCCTCGCCGCGCAGCGTGGCCGAGATCTCCGGGATGCCGGTGGTGTTGGGCCCGACCGCGGCGAGCCCGACCCGGGCGTCGGCGATCCGGCCACCGTCGTCGAGCCAGACCGCGGACCCCGCGGACACCACGGCCCAGTCGCCCGCCCTGCGCTCCACTTTCGCGTACGCACTGCCGCCGCGCTCGCGCACCGGGAAGCGCACCTCCGTGAGGATCTCCCCGTCGGCCACCGCGGTCTCGTAGGGACCGCGATGGAACTCCGCCATGCTCACCGTGCGGGTGCCGAGCGGGCCCCGGATCACGCAGGAGGCGTCGAGCGTCGTGCACACCGCGGAGAGGTCCTCGGACGGGTCGGCCTGGCACAACGACCCGCCGAGCGTGCCCCGGTTGCGCACCACGGGATCGGCGATCACCCGCTCGGCGTCCCGGAAGATCGGGAAGACGCCGGCGAGCTCCGCGGAGTCGAGCAGCTCGCGGTGCCGGGTCAGCGCCCCGATCCGCACCACCCCCGGCTCGACGGCGATGAACCCGAGCTCGCCGTGCAGATCGTTGATGTCGATCAGATAGTCGAAGTTGGCCAGCCGGAGCTTCATCATGGGCAGCAGACTGTGCCCGCCGGCGATCAGCCGGGCGGTGTCACCGAACCGCCCCATCAGGGCGACGGCCTCGTCCACCGTGGTCGCGCGGGCATACTCGAACGGAGCGGGAACCTGCATGCCGCCATGCTCCGCGCTCAGCCCCGGAAGTCAACGCCAACCTAAGTCAATGCTTAATCCTCTGGCCGAGGCCGCCCAGATCCGTCGCTGCAGCCCCCGATCGTACGAAACCGCTGGTGAGGCCGCCTCCGTGGCGCGATTGAAGTACCGCCCGGTCGTGGTCCCCAGTTGCGTAGCGGTCGCCAGCCACAGCGCGGGCGCGGCACCCTGCTCGGGGGTGAGCAGCGACCGCCTGATCAGCGGAAGAAAAGGCCTGGCAACCCCCGGCGCGATATCACCGATGATCGGCGTGGCGACCACCCCGGGATGTACGGCGTTCACGGTCACCCCCGTGCCCCGCAACGCACCCGCCAGGTGGTAGCCACTCATGAGGGTCAGCAGCTTCGCCCGCGCGTACGCACTGAACGGCTCGAACCCGTCAGCGGGATTGACGTCGCGCAGATCATCGAGCGCATCCCGGTCAAGAACGACCGGCCGGCGCCGCGGCAGAATCTTCACCTGCCGCGTGTCCCCCATGCTCGCCGACACCACATTGATCACCCGAGCCCGCCCTGCCGCCCGCAACGCACCGAGCAGCAGGGCGGTCAGAGTGAACCCGGCCAGATGATTGACCGCCACATGCATCTCGACGCCCCGCTCACCGACGCGCCGCTCCCGGTAGTGCGCCCCCGCATTGTTGATCAGCAGGTCCAACGCGCCGTGCCGTGCCATGAACCCCTCGGCCACCCCGTGCAGATCGTCCCGGGACGCAAGATCCGCCACCAGAACCTCGACGCGATCCGCCTGCACCTGGCTCGCGACGTACTCCCTGAGCTCGTCCCCACTGCCCTCACTCCGAGTCACGGCCACCACGGTCGACCCCCGCCGCGCCAACTCAGTAGCGATCACCCGCCCCATACCCCCGGTCGCCCCGGTCACCAAACTCACCCGCCCCGCCAGCTCGGCACCCCCAGCCGAGCCGGTGCGATCGGCCGAGCCGGTGCCGGCCGTGCGCTCCGCTGAGCCGGTGCTGGGCGTGCGGTCCGCTGAGCCGGTGTGGTCGGTCAGGCCGGGCGGGGCCGGTTCGTCGTTCATGCTGCGATCCTCGGGAACTGATGCGGGTACGCAGGGTTGACGCTCTCCCGGAGCAGGAAGTCGACGCGGCCGACGGCGGCGGTCAGCGGGATCTTCAGGTCGGTCCCGGTGCGGTACCTGCCGGTGTACGGCTTGTCGTTGAGCGCGGCCGGGCGCACCACCGTCCAGTCCGTCCCCGAGTCACGGATGGCCTGTTCCATCCGCTCCTTGTCGCGCATCTTGTGCGGGAGGGCGGCCCACAGCGCCAAGCAGTAGAGCGAGCGGTCGTGCGACTCCGCCGCGCCGTGGGCGCTGACCGCGGTCAGCCGATGCACGCCGGCCCGGTCCATCCCGGCCAGGATCCCGGTGATCCCGTCGGCGCACACGCTCACAGGTCCTCTCTCGCTGGTGCCGAGCGCGCTGATGACCACGTCATGGCCACGCACCGCCTCGCCAACCGCGTCCACATCGGTCAGATCAGCGACCACGACGGCCGCGAGACCGGACCGCACCCCCGAACCACGCCTCGCCTCCTGGGCGGCCCCGACGACCAGGGCGCCGGCCCGGCGGACCACGGCGGTGACGTGGTGTCCCGCCGCGAGGGCGCGATCAACGGTTGCCCGGCCGGTGCCTCCACTGGCTCCGAATATGACGATTCGCATCTCAGCCTCCTTCCACTTCTGAGACAAGTTGTCTCAGAAAGAGATTGGCATGCCAGTCAACTTTGAGTCAAGGTGTCTCATAGACTCGGGTGATGGATGACTCGTCGGACCCCCGGGCGACCCGCAGCCGGCAGGCGATCCTCTCCGCCGCGCGCGAGTTGCTGCTCGACCAGGGACCTGCCGGCGTCACGCACCAGCGCGTCGCCCAGCAGGCCGGGGTCGGGCGCGCGACGGTCTACCGGCACTGGCCTCAAGCGGAGCAGCTGTTGCTCGACGTGATGGACCTGGCCGGGCTGCCGTTCTTCGCCGAGCCCCGGGTGCCGCTGCGGGCATGGTTCCGCAGGCGGCTGCGAGAGCTCGCCGACGAGCTGGCGATGCCCGAGGTCGCCGCCGTCGCGCTCACCCTCATGCAGGGCGCGGTGTGGGACGAGCAGATCGCCCGGCAGCGCGATCAGTTCGTCCGGACGCTGACCGAGCGGATCGCCGCAGGGCTGGCCCTGGCGACACGGAGCGGCGAGACCGGCGGCGAGACCGGCGGCGAGGGCGGCAGCACAACAGGCAGCGGGACCGGCAGCACCCCGGACCCGCACGACGCGGCCGCGATGCTCGTCGGGCCGATCCTCTACCGCACCGCACTGCAGGGCGGATCAGTCCCGGACGCCTTCATCGACCGGCTGGTCGACCAGGTCCTGCCCTAGCCAGCCGAACCCGGGCCGCAGGACCGCAGGACCGCAGAGCCGCAGGACCGCAGAGCCGCAGAGCCGCAGGACCGCAGAGCCGCAGGACCGCTGCGACCGCGCCAAGGGTCGACAACGCCACGCCGAACCCGAGCTCGAACAACGCAACCGCCGACCGTGCAACCGCCCAGAGGCCCAACAACCCGGAAGCGCAACCACCGACCGCGCAACCAGCCGGCAGAAACGACCGCGGGGAAGGAGGGGAGGACGCGGTCAGAGCGAGCGGATGTCCACATTGGCGAACGTGACCGCGTACGGCGGGTCGGTGTCGACTGCTTCGACGCTGAGGCCGAGGCGGACCTGGCCCTTGTCGGGGCCGTCGTCCGGGAGGGCGAACCTGCCGGCGAATCTGCCGCCACGGAACACCTCGGCCTCGCCCTCGCGGACGACGAGGTGGATGCGTACGGACTTCTTCAGGCCGATGCGGGTGGTGAGGGCGATCCGGTCGTACACACGCTTGTCGTCCTGGAGGTCCGCGCCGATGGTGATCTCGTCCTGGCAGACGCGGAGCACCTGCCCGCCCTTCTGGGCGTCGACGTGGAACCAGATCGCGGCGCAGCTGCCCGCCGACTGCAGGGCGGTGGTGACCTCGACGCCGAAGTCGTCCTCGATCTCCTCGTCCGGGCCGACGCACTGGTAGGTGCCGCGGTCGATGCGGCCGGCGCGCATGACGCCCTTGGTGAAGCAGTTGGCGCTCTGTTCGCGGATCTCGCTGTCGAGCCACTGGCCGGGCTGGTCGAGCGGGTCCTCGATGATCTTTTCGCCGCCCTCGGGCTCGACCGGCACCGGGGTGGCCCTGGTCCGGGACGGCGTGGGCGTCGGTTTCTTGCGGGTGGGAGAGGGCGACGGTGTCGCTGAGGTCGGCACGCCCGCGCCGGCCGCGGCACCGCCGTCCCGCGGGGGCACATAGGCCAGGGGTACGCCACCGCGAGCACCGGCGTGGGTGATCACGAAGCCGACCGTGCCCACCCCGGCGACCACCAGCAGCAGGGCGAACGCGGCCACCAGCATGTTCCTGCGGGACCGGCGCCGCGGCGGCAGCGGCACCGGCGGCGCATAGAGGTCGTAAAGCTCGTCACCACCGGAGCCGTGAGCCGAAAAGCCACCGGAGCCGTGAGCCGAAAAGCCCTCGGAGCCGTGAGCCGAAAAGCCCTCGCCGGGCGAGAAGTCACCGCCGGAGGAAGAGTCACCGCGAGAAGCACCGTCGCGAGTGGACGGAACGCGGCCCGGCGACGAGAACCCGCCGGAAGAGGCACCCGCGCCGGCAGTGGCCGAGCCGGGTGAGGGAGCGGCGGAGACCGGGGACGGCCGGTCGCCGAGCAGCATGTCGAGCAGCTCGCGCGCGGTGGGCCGGTCCTCCGGGTTGCGCGACAACGACAACTCCACCAGGTCACGCAACGACTCGGGCAGGCCGGTGAGATGCGGCGGCTGGGTGAGGATGCGCGCGGCGGTGGCCTGCGGCGAGTCGCCGTGGAACGGCGTCCGCCCGGTTCCGGCGTACGCGACGACACAACCCCAGGCGAACACGTCAGCGGCAGCGGTCAACGGCGTGCCGGGTTCGGACGAGAACCGTTCCGGCGCCATGTAGGCGACGGTGCCGACCATCTGATCGGTACGCGTGTACTGGCTGGTCGCCTCGAACGCGCGCGCGATCCCGAAGTCGATCACCTTGGGGCTGCCCGGCGCTAGCAGCACGTTGTCCGGTTTGAGGTCGCGATGGATGACCCCGGCGCCATGGATCCCGGACAACGCGGTGGCGACGCCCACAGCGAGCGAGTGCAGCGCGGCGGCCTTCAACGGCCCGCGATCCTCGACGACCTCGGCGAGCGAGGGCCCGTCGACGTACTCGACGACGAGGTACGGCGGGTTGTGGTCGAGGTCGGCGTCGAGGACCTCGGCCGTACAGAAGGACGGCACCTGCCGGGCCCGTTCGACCTCGCTGCGGAACCGGCCGCGGAACTCCGGGTCGTACGCGAGGGTGGCGTGCACGAGCTTGATCGCGACGTAAGCGCCGTCGGGGTCGCGGGCGAGGTAGACCACGCCCATGCCGCCGGCGCCGAGCCGCCCGGTGAGCTGGTACGGGCCCAGCCGGTCCGGGTCGCCCTGGCGCAGTGGACTCACGCGGTACGTGGTGTCCACGCCTACCTACCCCCCACGATCCGGCGGCGCGACAGCAGGAGCGCCGTCAGCACCAGAAGGGCCAGCAGCAGCGCGAACCATCCCGCGCCGAGCCGGCCGACAACGCCACTCAACCCGTGCTGCACGGACGAGGCAAGATTCACGATCGGATCCTGCCCGGAAGTCCTCAGGTCCTTGACAAGGCGCAGCTCGTACCATCCGTAGTAGGCCACGTACGCTCCGGCGAGCAGCAGGATCGCGCCGCCGATCCGGGGCACCCAAGCGGTCGCCCGGCGTAGCCGTGTCACGGCGGAGAGCCGCATCAGTGCGACGGCAAGTGCGGTGACGCCGATGACAAGCCCCATTCCTACCGCATAGCTGACAAAAAGGGCCACCCCCTGGACGATCGAGCCCGCGCGCAGGCTCGATGCCACGAGCGCCAGGAACGGCCCGATCGCGCAGCCCAGCGAGGCCACGGCGTATGCCATACCGAACGCCACCGTGCCGGTGCTCCTCGGCGCCCGGACGACAAAACCGGGCAGTGAACGCCCCGCCACGAGCCACGCCCCGGCCATCGCCAGGAGCACTCCGAAGACGACGGTCAGCCACGGGAGCCGGGGCAGCAGCACGCCCGTCAGCGGGGTCAGCACCACTCCGACCGTACCGAAAACGATCACATAGCCCAAGGTCAGAGCGAGAGTGGCGCGCGCTGCCCGGCCCACCGCCCGGAGCGTCCCGGCCTCGTGACCCACCACCGACAGCGACAGGTACGCAGGGAGCACGGCGAAGCCGCACGGATTGACCGCGCCGAGCATGCCGGCCGTGAGCGCGAGCAGCAGCGGCGCGTCCACGAATCAGGCCACCAGTTCCTTGACCTGCTTCGTGAGCTGGAGATCGTCGAGGTAGCTGGACACCACGACCTTCCCCGTCGCGTCGAGGATCACATAGGTGCTCTGCTCGGTGATCCCGAACTTCTTCCAGATCGTGCCGGGTTCGTCGTCGAGGTGCGGCACGGCCTCCACCTCGAGGTCGGACACGAACTCGCGCATCTCCTCGTTGCCGCCCAGACCCGCGATGCCGAGGATGTTGAGCCGGCCCGCGTACTCCTTCTGCAGGTCGTGGATCGACATGGCCTCGGCGGCGCAGGTGGCGCACCAGGGCGCCCAGAACCACAGGATCGTGGGCTTTCCCGCGAGAGTGGCGGCGTCGAACTTCGTACCGTCCAAGGTCGTGCCCGTGAAAGCAAGCACCCCCGCACCGGCAGCGGGAGCCGCAGCCGGAGCGGCGCCGCAACCACCCAGCAGGAGAATCGCCGTCACGAGCAGGACCTTGAGCTTCACTTCTTGCCCGCCTCCGTGAGCCGCAGCGCGAGGGCCGGGCAGACGTTGACGGCCTTGCGGGCGCCGTTCTCCAGCCACGGCGGCAGCGGCGTCTGCGGGAACGCCGGGAACCCGTTCGCGTCCAGCCGGATGATCTCCGGGGCGACCGCCGAGCAGAGTCCGTGGCCGTCGCAGCGCGACCAGTCCAGGGCGAGCTTCCGCGCACCCTGCTGCTGGTGGTACGGCAGGGGGAGGATGCCGCGGGTCTGCTTGCCGCAGCCCTCGCCGTTGGCGTGCAGCTCGACGTCGCGGGCGAAGACCTCGAGGGCCGAGAGCGCGAACCGGGACGTGCCGTCGGGGTGGCTGCACGCGCCACGGCCCTTGACCACACCGGCGGCCTGGCGCACGTTCTCCAGCGCGCTGCCACCGAGCGCGACCAGGGTGACCGCGCGGGCCAGGTCGGGCAGGCCGAGCCGGCACGGGCCGCACTGCCCGGCGGACTCGCCCGCGAGGTACTGCACGACCTGGGCGACCTCGCCGAGCGGGCAGGTCTGCGAGCCGATCGGGATGAGCATGCCCGCGCCGAGCGTGCCGCCGACCTTGGCGAAGCCCTTGCGGGAGATGGTGACCGTCTTGGCGGCCTCGGCGGTGATCCACTTGCCGTGGTAACCGCCGACGAGCAGGCCGGCGCCGATGTCGGCGCCGCACATCTCGAGGACCTCCATCAGCGGGGTGCCGGTGGGGGCCTCGACCACGGCGGGCGCGGTCGACGAGCCGCCGACGGTCAGCATGACCGTGCCGGGCTCGCCCTGGATGCCGACGGAGTTGTACTCCCACGGCCCGAGCCGGGCCGCGATGGCGATCTGGGAGTACGTCTCGGCGTTGGAGAGCAGGGTGGGCAGCCCGCCGACGCCGTTGTCGCTGGAGCGGACCTTACGGCCGGGCGGGATGTGCGCCTCGCCGTTGATCCCGCGGACGAGGGCGCCGCCCTCGCCGGAGATGAAGCGGTGCGGCACGGTGACGATCCGGGTCGGCACCGGCATCTTGCGCTCGGACAACGCCGCCGCCAGGGACTCCTGGCCGATGCCGTCGTCGGCGATGCCGATGACGATCTCCTCCGCCTCGAGCGCGGCCGCGGCCAGCGCGGCGCCGTCGAGGATGAGGTGCGGGGCCCGGGTCAGGACCGCCTTGTCCTTCCACGACGGCGGTTCGCCCTCGGTGGCGTTGACCACGATGATCGGCGGCAGGTCCTGCCGGCGGCACGAGTCGACCACTGCGCGGACCTTACGGGCGAACGGGAAACCCGCACCGCCGCGCCCGCGCAGCTCGATCCGGTCGGCGAGCCCGATCAGCTCCCCGCTGGACAGGGCCGCGAACCCGCCGTGCACCTCCTGGTGCGCGACCAGATCCAGCCGGCCGTACTCCTCCATCCCCGCGGTGATCCGCGGGGTTCCCACACTGGTTACTGGCGGTACCTGTCCACTCACTGAGCTTCCCCTCGCAGCTGCGCCCAGTATCCGGCGTCATCTGCTTCCTCAACCGTGCCGCCCCGGGGTCCTCGGCGAGCCCCCCGGCTCGTCCCGGTGCGCACGGATTCCTGCTGTGATGCCTTGCGTGCGCGCCGTTGCGCCATGTCGACGAGGGTAGGGGTCTCGTCGGCCTCCATGTCGTCGTAGGCCACGCGCGGGTCACCGGCGAGGTCCACGAACTCACTGCGGCTGTGCCTTCCCGAGTCGGCGCGGTCGACGTCAGCGCCCCGGTCGCGCCGGGCCCGGGGCGCGTCCTCCGCCTCCTCGGCGAAGCGACCGGCGCGCGACGGGCGCGGCTGCTCGTCCTCGTAGCGCGCGGGGCGGCGCCGGGGCGGGCCCTCGTCGTAGCGCGGGTCCTCGTAGCGGTCGTCGTCGGCGTAGCGGCGCTGACGCGGGGCCGGGGCCTCCTCGTCGGCATAGCGGCGCGGGCGCGGTGCCGGCACGTCCATGTCGTCGTCCACGAACTCGGCCCGGCGGGCACGCGGGGCGGGCATGTCCACGTCGTCGTCCACGAACTCGGCGCGACGGCCGCGGGTGGCCGGCATCGGCATCGGCATGTCCTCGTCCACGACCCGGCGGCGCGGCGCGGGCATGTCGTCCTCGTCCACGACGCGGCGACGGGGGGCGGGCATGTCGTCCTCGTCGGCGACGCGGCGGGCCCGGGGGCGCGGGGCCGGCTCGTCGTCGAACTCGGCCTCGGCGAAGCGGCGGGGCCGGCTCGCTGTGTCCTCGTAGGCGTCGTCGCGGCGGCGGGCCCGCGGGGCGGGCATCTCGTCCTCGTCCTCGTAGCGGCGCAGGCCTTCTTCCATGGCCCGGCGGGACATCGCGCCCGTGGGCTCGTCGAAGCGGTCGTCGGCGCCGCGGCGCTGGCGGGGGGCGGGGGCGTCGTCCCGGCGCGGGCGGCGCGCGGGCATGTCGTCCTCGTCCTGGAACTCCCACCGCTGGGTGGGCATGTCGTCGAAGTCGCGGCGGCGGGCCGCGCGCTCCTCGTCGTCGGGGCGGCGGCGCGGGCGGCGCTCGTCACGCTCGTCGGCGACCGGGACCGCCATCGGGGCGGGCTCGACCGGAGCGGCGGCGGGCACGGGCGGTGCCTCCGCGGCGGCGGGCTTGACCACGGGCTGCTCGGAGGTCGCGCCGGCGGCCGGCCGGGGCGTGGCGGGCTTCCAGGTCTGCACGGCGTTGCCACGGTCCGAGACGATGGCGTCGTCGCCGCCGCGGGCACGGCCACGACCCTTGCCACCGATCACACCGGAGGAGCCCATCTTGCCGACGGGGCTCATCCCGCCGGTGCCACCGCCACCGGCGGTGCCCTGCTGGGAGGCGAAGTCCTTGCGGCGGTTCAGGCTGACCGCGATCCGCACGGCGAGGCCGATGAGCACGACGAGCACGCAGAGGACGTAGCCGACGACGACGAAGGTGGCGCCGGGGCGGCCGGCGTTCAGGCCGTGCAGGATGGCGATCGGCCACATGAGGTAGGAGACGCTGTGCAGCGCCCGCCACATCCACGGCTTGCCGCGGCCGATGAACTTGGCGCGGGCGAAGCCGGTCCACATGACCAGCACCATGATCCAGCCCGAGATCGTGCCGAAGCCGATGAACAGCGGCTTACCCGGGTTCAGGAACGGGATGAAGGCGTCGATGAACTGCATTTTGCCCATCGCGTACTTCGTCCAGATGTGGATGAAGAGTGATACGACGGCGATGGTGCCGGTGGTGCGGTGCGTCGACTGCAGCAGCAGGCGCTGGCGGATGGAGAGCACCAGGCGGTCCGTCGAGACCAGCCCGACCATGATCGTGATCGAGAGCGACACGAGCGTGAGCACGCCCATGTAGAACTCGGAGTAACTGAAGATGTAGACGTAGGCGACGCGCCCCGCGGGGATCATCATCATCAGGGCCCAAACGACCGCCAGGATGCTGGTCCCGAGCAGCGCGACGGTGAGCTTCGACGGTGGTGTGCGACCACCGGTGGCACCCATCTCGACGTCCACACGACTGGTGGCTCGTTCTTTCATCTTCGTCCGGGCCATAGCTCCTCGTTCTCCGCAGCGGTAAGGCGTCCGTCGTGGGCGTTGACGGTCACCGGCATCCGTGGGGGGTGCCCCGCGCTCGTTACTGTCGGGCGGTTCCGGTAGCTCCTGCCTTTCTCACCGTGCGTTCACTCCGGTCCCTGCCCTCCCCCATCTACGTGTCGCGGGCAGGATCGGATGAACGATCGGGAAGTTCTTTGCGGCAATTTTTTCCCGCTCCGGGCAACCTTTCCGGGTACAAGCACGCTGACCTGCGAAGACACGTCGTTGAAACCCGGGCCTAAGGCAAAAATAAAGTGTTATCCGGGTGGTTCCGGCGTGTCACCTGAACCTTTCGCGCCGTAGCGCCGAACTACCTCACGTGCGAGGCACGATAAATACATTCGGTAAGGAGCTGATTGCTGTGCGGCATCGCGCTGCCCTGGTAGCGATCGTGCTGGCCGTCGCGGGGGCGACATTCGCGCTTCCGGGCCGGGCCTCCGCGGTCGAGCCCGGCTTCGAGGTACGTATCACCGAACTGCCCGCGACGTTCGGCGCGGGCGCCGAGAGCAGGGCGCTGACCGTCGTCGTGTCCTCGGACAAACGACGCTGTATCAAGGTCCGCTGGGCGCTGCTGCTCCAGGTGGACGGCCCGGACCTCGGCGACGTCAAGGTCTCCCGGATCGAGAACGGCGGCGAGTTCGCCACCCGGCGGGAGAACGCGGGCAAGGTCGCCCGGATCACCGACGTCCAGGTCGACCCCGGGCAGCTCTGCCGGGGCAGCACCGTCACGGCCAACTACCGGGTGAGCTTCGGCGACGACGCCGACACGGGCCGGGTCACCTTCCAGCCCCAGGCCTTCAATGCGCAGGGCACGCTGCTGCAGGAGGCGTCGGGCCAGAGCCCCGTGGTCGGGCAGGAACCCGCGGCCACCGAGTCGCCGTCACCGAGCGAGTCGCCTTCACCGAGCCCGTCCCCGTCGGAGACCGCCGATGAAGAGACGGCCACCGACGATCCCACCGAGGAAGCGGGCGTGGCTCCCGCACCCGACGAGAGCGAGGACCTCAACGCGGTGCCTGCCGCCTCGGAAGGAGGACCCCCGAGCCTGCTGCTACCCGGCGTGATCGTCGGCGCCCTGCTGGTCTTCGTCGGGGTGGCCCTGCTGCTGCGACTGCGTACCCGGCAGCGAGCCGCCGCGGCCCGCTACGCCGAACCCCCGACCGGTTTCTACCCGACAAGATAGGGGTCCCCGCACTTACCGTCCGTTGCGGTCCATCGGCGGCATGCGATCTTCCTCCACGAATCCCTGCGGTAAACCTGCACCAATCTTCAGGTGCAGTTAAGAGACCGTCGCGCTCGGTAGCCCTATCGTGGGTCCGGCGCAACCACTGTGGAGGAAGTGCTGTGAGCACCAAAACTGTCCGCATATCAGCCGCGGTGGGCGCCACCGCGTTGGCGCTCGCCGGGATCACCACCGGAGTCTCGTTCGCGGGAGAGACCCCCGCACCGCAACCCGCGGGCAAGCTGTCCGCCGCCGACAGCTTCCTCGGCGGCCCGCCGTCGGTGCCGGCCGCCCTCGTGCCGCCGCCCGGCAACACGCTGACCGCGGTCTTCAAGGCCAAGGGCGTGCAGATCTACGGCTGCGCCACCGGGGCGTGGACGCTGACCGAACCCGCCGCCACCCTGGCCGGCCTCAACCTCAAACCGGTCAGGCCGGCGACGGCGCTGCACTTCCGCGGCCCGAGCTGGGAGTCCGACGAGGACGGCACCCTCGTCGAGGGCAAGACCCCGGTCTCGGCGCCCTCGGACACCCCCGGCAGCATCCCGCAGCTGCTCGTCACCGCGGCGACGACCCGTGGCACCGGCGTCTTCGGCGGGGTCACCTACATCCAGCGACTCGGCACCGTCGGCGGCGTGGCACCCGCGACGACCTGCGTGCCCGGCGACACCACCGCGGTGAAGTACCAGGCCGTGTACCGGTTCTTCAAGAAATCCTGAGACATTTCTGAGGGGCCGGATGCCGGTGCCTTCACCTCCCAGTTCGGTGGAGGCACCGGCATCTATTCGCTACTCGTCCAGCTGCAGGACGGTCTCCTCGATGCGTTCGCCGCGCTGGTTCGCGTACGCCACCTCTGTTCCGATCTTGCGGAAACCCACCTTGCGCAGGACGGACAGTGAGCCCGCGTTGTCACTGGCGGCCCGCGCCATGATCGGCCGCACCGGGACGGCCGCCAGGTGCAGGCGCACGGCCTGCGTCGCGATCCCCCGGCCCCACCAGGCCCGGTCCAGCCAGTACGTGATCTCCGTGTCGTCGCCGACCGCGAAGCTGCCGAGCGTCCCGACGAGCTCCCCGCCGGCGGTGATCGCCCGCACGTTGATGTCCGGCCTGGTCCGCAGCTTGTGCATGTGCGCGTCGAACTCGGCCCGGTCGTCCGGGTCGTCCGCCGTGAACGCGGCCATCCGCACCGCCACCGGATCACGCATCTGGTCGAAGATGACGTCCAGGTCCTCGTCGCGGATCTCCCGCAACGCGATCTCCCCCGCTGTGTCAGTCACGCGCGGCAGCTTAGTTCAAGGACGGACCGCGGCCAGGAAGACGGTCGCGGCGGTGCGGCGGGTCGGCGTGGCCTCGGCGACTGCCTTTTCCAGGTACGCGTCCAGCTGCGCACTTTCCCCTGCCGTCAGCGCCGCCTCGATCGCCTCCGCGTAGGTCGGGGCGAGCGGGTTCGGGGCGGTGCGCTTGAGCGCGTGCCAGTCGGCGATCGGCGGCCCCTCGACGTCGACCTGCGCCCGGTAGTCCATCGTGACGCCGGTGAACCCCGCCTCGCGTACCCAGCGCAGCAGGTCACGCTCGTCGAAGCCGACCATCGCCTCGATCCTCGGGTACACCGCGACGACCCGCGCGGCCAGCTCGGCGACGGGCCCGAAGTCGAGCCCGAACAGCCCCGGCGTGCCGAACCCGTTCACCGGCTCGAAGATCGACAGCCGCCCGCCCGGCCGCAGTACCCGGAGGAACTCGGCGAACGCCGCCGGTTTGTCCTCGACGTAGATCAGCACCGACCGCGTCGTCACCACGTCGGCGGACCCGTCATGGACCGGGCTCAGATCGTCGGCGGCGGCCCGCACGAACCCGCACCGCCTGTCATCCCCCGTCGCCCGCCGGCACGACTCCAGCAGGTCGGCGGAGACGTCACAGAAGATCACCCGCCCGTCCACCCCGACCCGCTCCAGCGCGCCGAGCCCGATCAGCCCGGTCCCGGTCCCGACGTCGAGCACGGTGTCCCCCGCGCCGATCCGCGCCCGGTCGAGCACCCCGTCGCGAAACCCGGCCAGCGCGGGAGCGAAACTCGCCCGCACCCCGGCGTCCCCACCGTCACGACGTCCCAGCAGCCAGCTCGCCCACTCGTCCATGTCGCATTCCAGCACGTACGCCCCCCGCGCGCACCTGCGGCGCACTTGCCGGCACCCGCTATGAAGGTGACATGGCAGCGGATTCCTCGATCGGGCGGGCCGGGCGGGGCATGGCGGTGGCGACGCTGGCCTCCCGGGCCGCCGGTTTCGTCCGCCTCGTCGTGCTGGCCTCCGCCCTGGGCCTGGGCAGCCGGTTGCTCGACGGCTACAACGTCGCGAACACGCTCCCGAACGCGGTCTACGAGCTGGTCGTCGGGGGTGCGATGGCCAGTGTGGTGGTCCCGCTGCTCGCCCGCGCCGCGCTCAGCGAGCCGGACCACGGCGTCATCTACGCCCAACGGTTGCTGTCCCTCATGGTGTACGGGCTGGGCGCGGTCACCGTCGTCGCGATGTTCTCGGCGCCGTGGCTCGTCGAGGCGTACACCCCCGGTTTCAGTGCTGATCAGCGTGACCTGGCAGTCGTGCTCAGCCGTTTCTTCCTGCCCCAGATCCTGTTCTACGGAGTGAGCGCCACGGCGGGCGCCGTCCTCAACATCCGCGGCCGGTTCGCCGCCCCGATGTGGGCACCGCTGGTCAACAGCCTGATCGTGATCGCGGTCGGCCTGACGTACCTGCTGATCGGCGGCGCCACCGGCACCGGTTCCCTGACCACCGCCCACCTGCTCCTGCTCGGCATCGGCACCACCGCGGGGGTCTTCGCCCAGATGGCGCTGGTGGTCGGCGCACTGGCCCGCAGCGGTTTCACGCTCCGCCCCCGCCTCGACCCGCGCGGCATCGGCATCCGCCGCATCGCCCGGCTCGGCGGCTGGGTGCTCGTCTCGGTGATCGCCGCACAGATCCTCGTCGCCGTCGCCACCCGCGCCGCGTCGGTCAGCGGCCCCGGCGGGATCAGCACCTACCAGAACGCGCTCGCGGTGTTCCAGATGCCGTTCGCCGTGATCGCCCTGTCGGTGATGACCGCCGTCCTCCCCCGCCTCAGCCGCAACGCCGCCCGCCGCGACCTGCACCTGATCACCGAGGACCTGTCCCGCGCCGTCCGCCTGGCCGTCGTCGCCCTGGCCCCGGTCGCCGCGGCCATGCTCGTCCTCGGCCCGCAGATCGCCACCCTCATGTACGCCCACGGCCGCAGCTCAGCCCCCGCCATCGCCCTGCTCGGCGCCGTGGTCGCCGCATTCGGCGTCGCCCTGGTGCCGTTCACCGGCTACATGATCCTGCAACGCGGCTTCTACGCCCTCCAGGACACCCGAACCCCCGCCCTGATCACCGCCGCGGTCAGCGCCGTCGGTGTGGCGGGCTGCCTCACCGCCACCTGGCTGTTGCCCCGCGCCGACATCGTCATCGCCATCCCGCTCGCCTACGCGGCCGCGTACACGGTGGGCCTGCTCGCCGCAGCCATCACCCTGCGCCGCCGCCTCGGCCGCATCGACGGCCACCGCCTCCTGCGCACCCACGCCCGCGTCGCCATCGCCGCCGGCACCGCCGGACTGATCGCCGCGTTCGCGGCACACTTCCTCACCCCAGTGGTCAACCCCCTGATCACCTTCGCCGCGGCCGGCCTCGCCGGAGCCGTCGCCTACGTCGCGGTCGCCCAGTTGGTACGCCTCACCGAACTCCGCCAGCTCGCCACCACCGCCCTCAGCGGCGTCCGGCCTCACTGACCCCGCCCGGGGTTGTCGCCCCCGGCCTCAGCGGCCGCCGTCGCGGGTGCGGATGCGGGTCCCGGGCGCGGGGCGCGGGGCACGGGCGCGGGGCACGGGGCACGGGCGCGGGGCACGGGGCACGGGCGCGGGGCACGGGGCGCGGGGCGCGGGCGCGAGTCGCGGGGCACGGGGCACGGGGCGCGGGCCCGGGGCGCAGGCGCGAGTCGCAGGGCACGGGCACGGGCCGGCCATGACGCAGGCAGGGAAAGAGGCAGCGACCGGGCGGCCGCTGCCTCTTCTGATTGCCGGTGTCTATTTGAACAGTTTGGCCGCGGTGATGGCGGTCTGGATGATGCCGTACCCGAGCAGGACGGTGACCAGGGCCCAGGACAGGATCAGGCGGATCGACGGGGTGGACCTCATGCGACTGCCTCCTTCTGCTCCGCGGGCTTCGCCTCGTGGAAGCGTTCCGCTACCGGCTTGACCAGCAGGTTGGCGACGAAGCCGACCGCCAGGACGCCGACCATGGTGAACAGCGCGGGCTGGTACGCCGAGGCGGTCAGCGTGCCGGGCTTGCCCTGCGAGTCGAGGAAGCCGTTGACGATGAGCGGTCCCGCGACGCCCGCCGCCGACCAGGCGGTGAGCAGCCGGCCGTGGATGGCGCCGACCTGGAACGTGCCGAACATGTCCCGCAGGTACGCGGGGATCGTCGCGAAGCCGCCGCCGTAGAACGACAGGATCACGCCCGCGAGGAGCACGAACAGCGCCACCGCGGAGTGCCCGACCGACGCAAGGAGCGCGTACAGGATCATGCCGACGCCCAGATAGACCATGTAGATCCGCTTGCGTCCGATGATGTCGGAGGTCGACGACCACGCGAACCGGCCGGCCATGTTGAACAGCGACAGCAGCCCGACGAAGCCGGCCGCCGCGCCGACGGCGACCGCGGACTTGCCGCCCGTACCGTCGCGGAAGAAGTCCTGGATCATCGGGCTGGCCTGCTCGAGAATGCCGATGCCGGCGGTCACGTTGCAGAACAGAACCACCCAGAGCAACCAGAACTGCGGCGTCCTGATCGCATTGGCCGCCGACACGCTGGCCGTGGTGACCAGCGGCTTGGCCTTGATCGTCGCCGGGTCGAACCCCTCGGGAACCCATCCGTCGGCGGGCACGCGAATGTTGAGCACGCCGAACATCATCAGCACGAAGTAGCCGATACCCAGCGTGAGGAAGAGCGCGACCAGCGCCCCGCCCGACGCCACCGACGTGGCGACATTCGGGTCATAACCGGAGTCGTACGCCGACAGCAGCTGACGCGACAACGGACTCGCGATCAGCGCCCCGCCGCCGAACCCCATGATCGCCAGCCCGGTCGCGAGCCCCGGCCGGTCGGGGAACCACTTGATCAGCGTCGACACCGGCGAGATGTACCCGATCCCCAGCCCGATCCCACCGAGCACGCCGTACCCGAGGTAGACGAGCCACAGCTGTTTCGTGCTGATCCCCAGCGCGGCAACGAGGAACCCGGCCGCCCAGAAGCACGCACTGACGAACATCGCCTTACGCGGCCCGTTGCGCTCGACCCAGGTACCACCCACCGCCGCGGACAGCCCCAGCATCACGATCGCGATACTGAAGATCACCCCGACCGACGTCGCACTCGAGTCGAAGTGCGAGATGAAAGAATTCTTGTAGACGCTGGTGGCGTACACCTGCCCGATACTCAGGTGAACGGCCAGCGCCGCCGGCGGGATCAGCCACCGGCTGAACCCCGGCGGCGCCACGGAACGACTGCGATCCAACGCGGACAACATGACTATGCCTCCAGGTCCCAGCGTGCATGATCCATAGAGCCACATCATTTACCTGGTGGAAACTCCCCGCAACAATTACTTTCCTCAGCAAAGCCACCCGCTCACCGGTCACCCAGCCGGGCGGTGTCCCGGCCGGGCGGTGTCCCGGCGCGAACCGTCAGAAGCGCTGACCGGGCGGGCGTGCTCGACAAGCCCGCGGGTGGGCGGGCCCGACCGGGCGGGCAGACCGGGCGGGTGGGCAGACCGGGCGGGCGGGCGGGCCGGGCGGGTGGGCAGACCGGGCGGGTGGGCAGACCGGGCGGGCGGGCCGGGCGGGCAGACCGGCCCGACAAGCCCGCGGGCGGATAGACCGGGCGGCGGGGCAGGCCACGGCCAGGTGGGGCGGCCGGTGGGCCGAGTGACCGGCCGGTGAGTCACCTGGGCACCGGCCGGGCAGGTCACGAACGCTCGACGGTATTCAGCAACCCGGTGAGAAAGTCAGGGGCATCGTCAATGCTAACGACCTCGCTCACCAACGCGTTGACCGCTTCTTCCAGCGGCCGTTCCGAGATGAACACGGGAATGTCCAGAGCAGCCGCGAACCCGATCTCGATGCAGACGCTGCGCCCGGTGTACCCGCCCTCCGCCACGACGTAGATGCACGCGGAGCGGCGGACCTTCCCCAGGAATTCGTGGGTGAGAGCCCACTTCTGTTCGGCCCTGACCTCGACGATCTCCTCGTCAAAATCGAACCTCGGCGTGTTGACGACCACCTGCCGATCGACGAGCTCCCCGGCGAGCGACTGCACCACGCCGTAGTACTTCGAACTGCTGCAGATGGTTACCTCGCCCATGGAAAATCCCTTCCGCCGAACCCGACAGACCACGTGATGTCGTCACGGAGAATCAGAACAACGCCGGCCGCGCGTCTCCTGCAGGACCATCCCACACAACCGCCGGCTCGCCCCCCGCAGGCTCGCCCACCTGCCAACCCCCTCAACTACCGACCCTTCGAGCCGCCGGCCCACCCAGCCGGCACTCACAGCCAGCGACCCACCCACCCAGCCGGTACTCACAGCCAGCGACCCACCCACCCGGCACTCACAGCGGGCAACTCACCCAGCCGGCACTCACCGCCGGCGACCCAGCCAGCCCGCGGGGTGAGAAACACGCAGGCCGGGCGCGACACTGCCACGCCCGGCCCGGTGCTCGATCAGTTGCCCGAGCTGTCCAGATCAGTTGCCCGAGGTGTACAGCGACGCGATCTCGGTCGCCGACAGTGCGCGGTCGTAGAGGTGGACCTGGTCGACCGTGCCGTCGAGGTAGTCGACGGGGTTGCCGCCGTACTTGCCGCGGCCGATGACCGTGTTGCCGGTGGGGGCGGCCTGGGCGGTGCAGGCGCTGACCGAGCCGGCGAGCTGGCCGTCGACGTAGAGGCGGAGTTCGCCCTTGGCCGAGTCGCGGACGCCGGCGAGGTGGTACCACTGGCCGACGACCGGCTTGGCGGGGGCGAGGGCCCGGACGCCGGCGAAGCTCATCGCGAACCGCTGGTCGGCGCCCGAGTACTGCAGGAAGAAGTCGCTGTTGCTGGCCCCGTCCTGGCTCACCACGGTCTGGAAGGCTCCGTCGGCCTTGTCGAGTTTCACCCACGCCGAGGCGGTGTAGTCCGAGGCGGTGTTGAGCACCGGGGCGCCCGTGTCGGCGTACTGAGTCGAGCCGTCGAGGGTGAGGCCCTGCCCGCTCTTGCCCTCCCCGTAGGCCGGACCACCGACCAGGGTGGCGTCGTGGTCACCGGCGGTGTCCTCGGTCGTGCCGTCGAGCGGGTAGAACGCGATGCCGGTCAGGCCGGGAGTGCCCGGCGGCGGCTGCGGGGTGTTGGCGGCGCTGCCGTCGGCCTTGGCGATGATCTCCTTGTTGACCTTGCGGACCTGGGCGAGGTCCATCTTGGCCACCTGCCGGTCGTACGTCCAGAAGCCGTTGAGCTCGCCCTCGACGTCGGTGATCTGGGTGTAGATCGCCGCGCTGATGCCGCAGGACTGCGCGGAGCCGATGACCGCTTTCTGGTTCGCGACGTACTTGGCGGTCAGGGTGGCCGAGTCCGGTTCCATCTCGTACGCCTGCCCGTCACCGAACCACATGTGGTTGGACACCTTGAGCCCGAACCCGCCGTGCTCGCCGTCGATGGAGACCCGGGTGGCGTCGGGCGCCGGGGTGGCCGGGCCGAGGTACTGGTGATGGTCGATGACGTCGCCGCGCCCGGAGTCGCCGTGCGAGTTGCAGCAGTTGACGCCGCTGTGCGCGTTGACGAGCCGGCTCGGGTCCTGGGCCTTGACCTCGTCGGCGATGCGCCCGGTGGCGGCGCGGTCCCATTCACCCCAGCCCTCGTTGAACGGCACCCAGGCGATGATCGAGGTCCAGCTGCGGTGCTCACGGACCAGCTCGTGCAGCTCGGCCTCGAACTGCCCGCGCCACTCCGCGGGGATCGGGCCGGTGTTCGCGGCGGGCATGTCCTGCCAGACCAGCAGGCCCAGCTTGTCGGCCCAGTAGTACCAGCGGTCGGGCTCGACCTTGATGTGCTTGCGGACCGCGTTGAACCCCATGACCTTGTGCTGCTGCAGGTCGAACTTGAGGCCCGCGTCGGTCGGTGCGGTGTTCAGCCCGTCCGGCCAGAAGCCCTGGTCCAGGGTGGCCATGTTGAACAAGATCTTGCCGTTGAGCGCGATCCGGAGCTTGCCGTCGGCGCCCTTCTTCGTGCCGATCTCGCGCATGCCGAAGTACGACTTGACGGTGTCGACGGTACGGCCGGCGTTGAGCAGGGTCACGTCGAGGTCGTAGAGGTACGGGTCGTCCGGCGTCCAGAGGTGGGCGTTCGGGACGGGGACCTTGAGCTCCGTGCCCGCGGCGCCGGTGACGCTGCCGACGACTCGACCGTTCGATCGTGCTGTGGCGCGTACGGTCAATGGTTGATTCGCCTGTGCAGTCAATGGTTGATTGGAATCAACATTGACGGTCAACCTGAGTGACTTGCCGGCAAGGTCCGGGGTGAGCCCGAGATCGGTGACGGCCGCTGCGGCGACGGGCTCCATCCAGACGGTACGCCAGATGCCCGAGCTGCCCTGGTAGAAGATGCCACGGTCGCTGGTCCGGCGCTGCTTGCCGATCGGCTGGCCGGTCGCGTCGGTGAGGTCCTCGGCCCAGACGATGAGCTCCTGCGGCCCGGTGGCCTTGAGCGCCGTGGTGACATCGATGTCAAAGCCGTCGTAGCCGCCGCGGTGGGTGGCGACCTGCGTGCCGTTGACGTAGACCTTCGCGTCGTAGTCGACCGCGCCGAAGTGCAGCAGCAGCCGCTGGCCGCTCCCGATCTTCCAGCCGGCGGGGACGGTGAAGGTCCGTCGGTACCACATCCGGTCCTCGTGACGCTGGATGCCGGAGAGCGCGGACTCGATCGGGTACGGCACGAGGACGCGCTCGCCGAGCGACTGGCCCGCGGGCACCGCCTGACCGGTCTCGGCCTTGGCGAATTCCCAGACGCCGTTGAGGTTCTGCCACTTGTCGCGCACCAGCTGCGGGCGCGGGTACTCGGGCAGCGCGTTGGACGGTCCAACCTGGGCGGTCCACGGTGTCGCGATGGGCGGGATGCCCTTGTGCCACTCGGGTGCGGCCTGGGCGGGCGAGGCGATGACGGTTCCCAGAAGTGTGGCGGCGGCGATCATGGCAAGAGGTCTGATCATGCGCGAGTTCCCTTCGAGGGGTGGGAGCTCACACATTTCAACAACGTTGCTCACGTAACGTCAAGATTACGCGGCACTTTTATTGAAAGATGGACATGCTTCAACATCCTGCGACAGGTGGCCCGGGTCACCCAGGCAGATATGGGACGATGCGCGCGTGCCGGAATCGATCTTGGAAGTCATCGCGCTCAGCGCCGCCGACGCCCGTGCCGCCACCGCAGGGGGCGCCGACCGGCTCGAGCTGGTCGCCGACATAGGCGCCCAGGGCCTCACCCCTGCCGTCGAGACCTTCGCGTCGGTCCGGGCCGCGACCGACCTCCCGGTCCGTGTCATGCTGCGAGACCATGACGGGTACGCCCTGAGCGCCCCCGACGCCCTCACCCACGCCGCCGCGGCCCTGCGTTCAGCCGGAGCCTCGGAGTTCGTCCTCGGCTTCCTAGACGAAGCGGGCAACGTCGACCTCCCCGCGGTGACGACCGTGCTCGCGGCCATCGACGGCTGCAGCTGGACCTTCCACCGCGCCATCGACCACGCCGCCGACCGCACCGCCGCCTGGTCCGCCCTCGCCGGCCTGCCCGGCCTCGACGGCGTCCTCACCGCCGGCAGCCCCAAGGGCGTCGAGAACGGCCTCGGGACCCTGCTCACCGAGGCGTCCGCCACCCCGCCGCTGCTGGTCGGCGGCGGGTTACGGCAACAGCACCTCGCCCCGCTACGGGATGCCGGGGTGCGCGCGTTTCATACCGGCAGCGCGGTGCGGCCCGGTGGCAGCTGGAACGCCCCGGTCGACGCCGACCTCGTCCGCCTCTGGCGCGACGCGATCGGCTAATCCTTACCGGGTGGCCACTTGGTTACCGGGCGGCCACCCGAGACGTCGGCAACGGGGCGGTCGCCATATGGCGACCCTGGCCGCGCGGCCGTTCTGAGACAACCCGTACCGCACGACCGCTCTGAGACAACCTGTACCGCATGGCCGCTCTGAAACAAGCTGTACCGCACGGCCGCTCTGAAACAAGCTGTACCGCACGGCCGGGCCGGGACGGGACGGGACGGGACGGGACGGGACGGGACGGGACGGGAAGCTGTTATCGCGTGATCGAGAGGTAGCGGTAGCCGAGGCGGGTGAGGCGCTCGGGGTCGAGGCAGTGCCGGCCGTCGAGGATGACCGGCTTGCGCATGCTGGTGGCGAACTTTCCCCAGTCCAGGTCGAGGTACTGCGCCCACTCGGTGACCAGGACCACGGCGTCGCTGTCGTCGAACACGTCGGCGACGTCGTCGGCGAGGTACGGCGCGAGGTCGGGCTGTTCGCGGCGGAAACGGTCGGCGGCGACCGGGTCGTGCAGGCGAATCCGGGCGCCGCGGTCGATCAGCATCCGGGCGATGTCCAGGGCCGGGGCGTCCCGCATGTCGTCGGTGTCGGGTTTGAACGCGAGCCCGAGCAGGCCGATCCGGCGGCCCTTGAGGATACGCAGCTCCTCGAGGAGCCGGTCCACGACGAGGCGGCGCTGGAGCTGGTTGACCGTACGCGCAGCTGTGACGATCGGCATGTCGTGGTGATACTCCGACGCGGTGGCGATCAGGGCCGCGGTGTCCTTGCCGAAGCAGGAGCCGCCCCAGCCGATGCCGGGCTGCAGGAAGCGCGGCCCGATCCGGGTGTCCAGCCCGATGCCCCGGGTGACCTGGGTGATGTCGGCGCCGACCCGGCCGGCGAGCTGGCCGATCTCGTTGGCGAAACTGATCTTGAGGGCCAGGAACGCGTTCGCCGCGTACTTGATGAGCTCCGCCGACGCCAGGTCGCTGGACACCATCGGCACGGCGCCCATCTCGGCCGGGCGCGGCAGGTACGTCGGCGGGGTGAACGTCTGGTTCAGCAGGGTGCGGTAGAGGCGGTTGAGCACGTCGAGGCTGCGGGGGTTGTCCGAGCCGACGACCACGCGGTCCGGGTAGAGCGTGTCCAGGATCGCCGCGCCCTGGCGCAGGAATTCCGGGTTCGAGGCGACGGAGAACTCGCCGTCGCTGCGGCGCTCGTTGGTCCGCTCGAAAGACTCGCGCAGGATCGAGTCGACCCAGTTACTGCTTCCGATGGGTACGGTCGACTTGTTCACGACGACGGTGAAGTCACCGCCGATGTGCGCACCGACACTCTCCGCGGCGGACCTCAGGTACTTGAGGTCCGGGTTGCCGTCGGGCAGCGACGGCGTCTGCACCGCGATGAAGACCACCTCGGCGTCCGGCACCGCGCTGCCGTAGTCGGTGGTGAAGTGCAGGCGCTCGGACGCGTCGGCGAGCAGCGCGTCCATGTGCGGCTCGTAGATCGGCGATTTACCCCCGCTGAGCAGGTCGACCTTCGCCTGGTCGAGGTCGACGCAGGTGACGTCGTGCCCGAGAAAGGCCAGGCACACGCCGGTCGTGAGACCCACGTAGCCGGTTCCGACGACGCACACCTTCATAGCCGCACTCCCTCTCGTCGCGACCGGGCTCCCGGTGACCGGTCGGGAGAGACGGTAATCCTTCGTGTCATCCGCACCCGCACCGGCTGTGCCCCGGACTATCCATGGGTGGAGCCCTCAACACGCCGCCGGGGCTGCCGATGCTTGATTTCGTGACCCTGCGCAGCCCTACGCAAGCAAACGGCGACACCGCCGTGGTTTCGTCGTGGCCCGCGACCGACGGGCAGCAGCTCCTGCTCAGCGAACTCGTCGAGGTCACCGCAAGTAACATCCCGTCGCTGGACCACGTCCTCGAAATCATCGAGCGAAGCCTGGGTGAACCCTGCGGGCTGCGCGCCATGACCGTCTTCACCCTCGACCCGGACGACGGCAGCCTGCGGGTCGCCGCCGGCCGCGGACCGGTGGCGAAGGACGACCCGATGGTCGCCGGCAAGGTCTTCCGGGTCGCCGCGAGCGGTCCCCCGGTGCGGGCAGGCGACCGTACGGCGATCAGGTTGCGGATGGGCGGCCAGACCCTCGGCGTCCTCGTCCTGACCGGGGACTCGCTCGATGCACTGCGCAAGAGCGTCGCCGCGGGTGTCGCCCTCCAGCTCGCCGCCACCCTGCAGGTCCTCGCCGCCGAGGTGCACCGCCAGTTCGTGACCCACGCCACGAACACGATCCGCACCCTGTTCGAGGAGGGCGCCCAGGCCCGGACCATCGAGGCCGCCGGCGAGCTCCTGGCCCGGGTGACCGCCGACGCGTTCCGCACCTCCCAGGCCGCGGTGCACCTGGTCGGCCCGGACGGCCGGATCCGCTACGTCGCCGGCATCGGCCTCACCGCCGAGAAGAACGACGAGCTGCACAGCCGCATGATCGGCCAGCTCGCCGAGGAATCACCGATCTGGCAGGCCGCCCGCAAGGCCCACGGCCCGCTGCTCATCGACGACATCACCGGCTCCGAGGTCCGCCCCGGCGGCTTCGCCCACATCATGGGCCTGCGCTCCCTGATCGCCATCCCGCTGATGTCCCCGGCCGGCCCGGTCGGCGTCGCGGTCTGCGGCGACATCGACGGCCCCCGGCACTGGACCAGCCGTGACCGCACCCTGGCCCACCAGATGGCCATGGAGGGCGCCCTCATCCTCGACGGCGCCCGGATGCGCCAGGCCGAGGAGAAGCACGTTGCCGAGCTGACCCGCCAGGCCTACCACGACGCCCTGACCGGCCTGGCCAACCGCACCCACCTGCTCGACCGCGCCGACCGCGACCTCGCCACCTCCACCGCGGGCGGCACCCGCATGGCGCTGCTCCTGCTCGACCTGGACGGCTTCAAGAAGGTCAACGACACGGTCGGCCACCACGCCGGCGACGCCCTCCTGCAAGCCGTCAGCAAACGCATGCAGTCCGCCATCCGCGACCACGACGTCGTCGCCCGCCTCGGCGGCGACGAGTTCGCCATCCTGCTCACCGGTGACCCCGACGCCGAATCCGCCATCACCATCGCCGAACGCATCCACACCCGCGTCTGCGAACCCTTCACCGTCGACGACCAGCCCATCGCCATCGGCGTCAGCATCGGCATCGCTCTCTTCCCCGCCGACGCCACCACCATCGCTGACCTCATGCGCTGCGCCGACGCCGCCATGTACCGCATCAAACGCACCGGCGGCGGCGTCGCCCTCAGCTGACCCCGGCCCCTCCCAAGCTGAGCCGCGACTCATCTTCGACCCCTCATCAACGCAGCGCCGTAACGTCCCGCCAAGCTGAGTCGTGACTCATCTTCAACCCCTCATCAACGCAGCGCCGTAACGTCTCGCCAAGCTGAGTCGTGACTCATCTTCAACCGCTCGGCGGAGGCGGCCGGGGTCGCCGCCTGCCCTGAAGTCGAGCCGCGGCTCGACTTCGGCGGGGTCAGGCGAGCGGGACGGGGACCGGGCCCTGGCGTTCGGGGCGGCCGGTGACGCGGGTGAGGTCGTCGCGGAGGCCGTCGAGCCAGACGCGGAGGTCGGCCAGGTGGTAGAGGTCGCGGCCCAGGTCGGTGGGCCAGCCCAGGTCGGGGGCGGGGTCGTCCTGCACCTGGGGGAGCCTGTGGGACCGGATGGCCTCGGCGGTGGCCTCGAAGCGGCCGGCGACGTCGGCGGTGGCCAGGGTGAGCAGGGCGGCGCAGGGCAGCAGCCGGCCGGTGGGGCAGTCGCGCAGCAGGGCCTCGGCTCCGCGTACGGCGTGCTTGCCCGCGATCAGCGTGGCTTGCCAGTCCAGCGTCGCGGGGGCGTGGCGCTCACTCTGATACAGCGCGTACGACGCCTCGGCGAGCCGTTCCTGTTCCCGGGCGAGCGGCAGGGCCGGCCCGGGCGGTGTCATCGAGGACAGCGTCGCGACCGTCTCGTGGACCACGGCGGACGAGGCGGCGAGGAAGTTGGCGGTGGCGCGGTGCAGTTCGCCCGAGCCACCGCGGGGCCAGGCGAACAAGCCGATGAGTACGCCCACCAGCGCACCGACCGCCACGTCCAGCACCCGGGCCTCGGCGAGGTGCCAGTCGGTCGGGGCGAGCTGCGCGAAGACAAGCGTGATGACCAGCGTGAACAGGGCCTGCGCCCAGCCCTGGCCGAGCAGCGGGCCGGCGGCGTTGCCGACGAACATGACCAGGGGCAGGGCGATGGCGTAGAGCGTCGGGTCGGTGCCGTAGACGAGCAGCACGGCGGCCGCTAGCGAGCCGATCACCGTGCCGGTCAGGGCGGGACGCAGAGCGGAGCGGGTCTCCGCCGCCGAGGTGCGCAACACGGTCAGGATGGTGAGCAGCACCCAGAAGCCGTGCGACAGGTCGAGCTCTCCGGCGAGCAGGCGCGCGACGGCGAGGGCGGCGGCCAGGCGCAGGGCACCCTGGAAGTAGACCGAGCGCGGGGTCAGGTTCTCGCGCAGCCGGTGCCACCAGAGTGACGGTGCCGGGCGGGACGCGTACCAATAGGGGCCTTGGACGTCCGCACGCAGCGGTGCCCTCGCGACGATCCGCAGCTCGGTCACGAGCGACTTGGTCCACTCCCCGAGGCTCAGGGCCAGTGAGCCGAGCCGGAGCCGCTCGGGTGCCACCCCGGACGGGTCCTCGGCCTCCCGCTCGGCCCGGAAGTGTGCCAGCGCCCCGGCGATCCGGTCCGTGTCGGGCACCTCGCCCTGACCCCGCAGCCACGCCCCGGCGGCGGAGGCGCACGACGCGGTCTCGCGCAGCAGCCGGGCCGCGGCGGGGAGGCTGACCGCGTCCGTGTCATCGGTGAAGTAGAGGTCGACGGCCCGGCCGAGCACCAGCCGCGTCGTCGCGGAGGCGGAGCTCAGCGCCCGGTCCCGCCGCCCCGCCGACGCGGGCCGCTGGGTGACCGGCAGCCGGGAGGGCCGCAGCGCGTCACCGGCCTCGGTGGCGTCGGGCAGCAGCGCGGCGAGCCGTTCCTTACCGCGCGGGTCGCCGTCCCAGTGGTCGGCGATGACGGCGAGACAACCGGCGAGGGCGTCCACGGCGTCGGCGAGACGCTCCCGGTACGGCACCGGCTGCGGGCCCGGCCAGAGCACCACCTCGGCGACCGCCAGCAGCACGACGGCCAGGGAGACCCCGGCGAGGCGCTCCGGCAGCACACCCGGGTCGTACGGCGGGAAACACGGCAGGATGTAGAGCAGCTGCATCCCGGTGGCGAGCCCGACCAGCCGCGGCCCGCCGACGCCCGCGAACGTGACGGCGAAGCCGAGCACGAACATCCCGGCGGCCGCGGCCCAGTTCGACACGGACAGCAGCGTGCCGAGCGTGATCAGCACCCACGTCACGGGCAGCACGGCGAGCAGGGTCCGGGCCCGCTGCCTCGCATTGCCGGGGATCTGGGACAACATTCCCAGAGCGATGGTCCCGAACAGCGCGTACGGCGCCATCGCCGGACTGCTCAGCGCGTACCGGCAGAAGTAGAAGCCCAGGCACGCGACCAGGGTGACGCGGGCAGCACGCCGCACGGCAGCGAGCTGCGGGTCGTGCCGGGCCAGCCAGGCGAACGGCGGCCAGGAGAGTGGAGAGGTCACAGCTTAAGGACCCTGCCACGCTCCGCCCGGTTTGTGAATCATGGCCATCAGGTACGCGCGGCGGCTCGGGAACTCGGCGGGGTCCAGGGGCTCGCGGGTCAGTTCGGCGACGACGTCGAAGCCGGCGGCGACCAGGTCGGCCCGGACGGCGACGGGGTCGAGGAAGTGCACGTCCACGTCGACGTCCGCGCCGAACCACGTCGTCAGGTGCACCGGCTCGTCGCCGATGTGGAAGGCCACCAGCAGCGGGGCGCCGTCCCGCAGCACCCGGGCCAGCTCGGCGAAGGCCCGCGCCCGCTCGGCCGCGCCGAGGTGGATGATCGAGTACATCGCCGCCGCGCCCGCCCAGGCACTGTCCCCCACCGGGAGCGCCAGCATCGAGGCGACCGTGCCCGGGATCCGCGGCGCGTGCCGGCGGGCGATCGCGATCATCTTCGGCGACAGGTCGACGCCCAGGACGTCGGGGTGCAGCCCGGCCAGGAACCGCGTGACGTGCCCGGGCCCGCACCCGACGTCCGCGATCGTGCCCTCGCCGGCCAGCTCCGTGAGCGCCGTCAGCAACGCCCGGTCGAGAGGCTTGTGAGACAACTCGTCTCGCAGCTGCTCGTCGTACGCGACGGCGATCGTGTCGTAGGCGTCCCGGAGCTCGTCCACGCCACCCCTCTCAGCTCAACTCAACGGGTGGGAGATGTCGTTGGCGTGGTCGGTCAGCGCCGCCCCGGTGACGTGCGCCTTGAGCGGCAGCATCTCGAGGCAGCGCCGGATCGCCGGGGCCATCATGGGGTTCGGCACCCGCAGGGAGACGGTGCAGTGCGGGACCCACCGCCCGGGGGCGTACTGATCCCAGACCTCGACCCCGGCCTTCACCAGCCGGTCGTGCACGTCCTGATGGTGGTTCAGCAGCGCGGCGGTCGGCACGATGCCCAGCCACAGCACCCGCCCGACGAACTGCCCCGCGAAATCCATGTCGAGCGTCAGCCCCCGCCCCACGGCCATCCCGTCGAGCGCCCCGGCCACCGCTTCCAGCGGAAGTGTGCGCGCGGCGGCGAGCGACACGTGCGGCCGGTGCCGCTCGTTGAGCGATCCCATGGTCGGGATCCCCTCCGCCTCCAGGGCGCGCCACAGCGTCTTCAGCCGGCGGGTCGTGTCAGTGTCCAGATAGAGCTCGAGCGCGGCAACCACACGCTAAAGATATTCACCCCTTCAAGCAGATAAACGGGCCGCGTACGCCACCGCTGAACCGCTCCGCCGCCGCCAGCGCCCGCAACACCCGCTTCCGGGGCTTGAGCCCGGTCCCCGCGGTGGCGTAGAGCGCCCCGAGCGCGATCTCGTCCCCGGACCCGGCGGCCGCGAACCCGTCAGCGGCGGTGGCCACCTGGTAGTCGTCGTAGACCGTGAACAGCCGCCCCTGCACCCCGACCAGGAACGTGCCCCCGACCTCCCGCTCGCTCTCCTTCGTCGCCCAGCCACCCGCTTTGAGACAGTCCCGCAGCGCGTCCACGAACGTGGTCGCCATGAACGCGTCGAGGTTCCCGACCGGCGACGGCGGCGCCAGCGAATACCGCAGCAGCTGCCCCATCCGGAACGACGTCGTGAACCCGAAGATGTAACTGTCCTTGCGGAAGACCTTGGTGTCGGCCCGCACGGTCAGACTCAGCCCGGCCACCCCGGCACTGTCCCCACCGATGAAGACCTTCCCCTTCGACTCCAGCCCCACGATCGCCGTCATCGTTCCTCCCCCGTTGGCCCGGCCCTGATCTTCGCGCGCCCCGCCGTCGGAGAACAACCAGGGGCAGCCGAACGTGGGCACGCGGAGGGCCGCACCCCTCGCGGGGTACGGCCCTCGTCAGGTCGGTCCGGTCAGCGCAGGAAGTTGCGGACCGCGGTCAGGACGGACGTGTCGGTGAGGTAGCCGATGTGGGTCTCGCAGGCGACGTAGTTGTTGGTCGCGCCGCTCAGGGTCGTGCTCGTGTACGGGATAATGATGCCGTCGCACGGGGAGTACCAGGTGGCGTATGTCGTCGGGCCGGGGGTCTCGTCGCCCGCGCTGATGGTGTTGATGAAGGACGAGCCCGGGTACATCTGCTGGCAGGTGACGTAGATCAGGCAGGCGCTCGCGTACGTCGTGCCGTGGTTGGCGCCGGCGAGTGAGGCCACGTGGTTGACGTACTGGGCGCCGCCGAGCTGCTTGACGTACCACTGGGTGACGAGGCCGCCCATGGAGTGGTTGACGATGTCGACCTTGGCTGCCCCGGTGCGGCTGCGGACCTGGCTGACATAGGTGGCCAGGCCCTGGGCGTTCTGGATGTTGTTGCCGTAGGAGTTGTACTCGTACGCGAACAGCTCGCTGCTGCTGTAGCCGCCGGCCCGGAAGAGCGAGATGGCGGTCGTCCAGTTCGAGGCGCTTCCGGTGTAGCCGTGCACGAAGACGACCGGGGTGCCCGGGGCCGCCAGGGCGGGGGCGGCGGGGATGGCGACCAGGGCGGTCACGACGGCGATCAGGACTGCGAACATCCGGCGCATGAAACCTCCAGGGAGGGAACGGGATGCCTCGCAGCCTGCTGCCGAAACAGAAATGACACATCGGTGAAATCACCGGCCTTGAGCCGGCATCGGCAAACATCGACACTTGTCTACATGATTTATGCACAGTTCATGCAGAAAAGGCCGCGTACGCCGAGAGCACTGCTCCGGCTCGCGTACGCTGCTTCCGGCTCCGACGACGGGCTCGCCGCCGACCTGCTGGAGCTCGCGGACCGTACGCCTCCCCCGCTCGCCGCCGCTGCCCTGCGCCACGCCGCCCGGCTCACCACCGACGCCACGGTCCGGGCCGACGCGCTGCTGGCCGCCGCACGGCAGGTCTGGCTGGCGGGTCGCCCGGCAGAGGCCGGCAAGCTGCTGCGGCGGGTCGCCCATGAACCCAGGTTGCGCGTACGCGTCCGCGGGCTGGCCGCCGAGATCGCCGTCCACGCCGACGGGTCCGCAGTCGACGACCTGCTCAGCGCCGCCGGGCAGCTCCCCCGGGAGAGCGCCCTCGACGCGCTGCTGCTCGCCACCGAGGTCGTGCACCGGGCCGGCGACCACGAGCGCTATGTCGAGGTGGCCCGGCACGTCCTCGACCGGCGCTCCGGCCCGGGCAGCACGTCCGAGGACCTCGTCGCCGGTCTGACCGCGCTGTACGCCGACGACCCGCGCACCGGCATCGCCCACCTGCACGCCGCGACGACCCGGGCCGGCGTGAGCGACCGGCCCGACGAGCTGATCCGGGCGGCGACCGCGGGGGTGCTCGCCGGAGCGGGCGACTCCGCGTACGCGCTCGCCACCCGCGGTGTCCGGCTGGCCCGGCTGAACGGCGAGACCGCGACGGTGCCGCGGGCCCTCGAAGCCGCCGCGTTCGCCGGGCTCGCCGGCGGCCGCTACCCGGACGCGGAACTGGCGGCGGTCGAAGGCGCGGACGAGGCACTGCGCACCGGGCAGCCCGCGCTCGCCGAGGTCCACTTCGGCATCCTCGCCGTCCTCGCGGCACTGCGCGGCGACCGGGCGACCACGCTGCACCGGGTGCACCGGGCCGGGGCCGCCGACAGCAGCACCGGGCCGGGACAGGCACGGGCGCTCTGCGAATGGGCGCTGGGGCTGCTGGACCTGATCGAAGGACGGCCCGCGGCAACGGTGGCACGCCTCGCCCGGATCCTGGTGACGCCGTCCGGACGCGGCAACGCGGTCCTGCAGGTCGCCGCGACCCCCCACCTCATCGAGGCCCTGGCGGCCGCGGAGGTATCCCTCGGGGAACCCACCGCGGCTCCAGGCCGCCGTAACCCGGGCGCAGCGGAAGGCCACCGGCTCCTGGACGCGACCGAGGGTCGCTGGCACCTCGACGCGACTGAAGGCCTCGATGCACCGGTGGTGAGCCAGGCCTTCGACCAGTTCGAACGGTGGGCCTCGGCAACCGGGCGTGCCCCCTGGCTGGCACTGCGGGCGCGCAGCCGGGCCCTGCTCGCCGCCGACCCGGACGACGCCGCCGACCTGTTCCGGGAGGCCCTGCGGGAGCACGACCGCGGGGACACCGACTTCGCGCGGGCACACACCGAACTGCTGTACGGACGGCACCTGCGCCGCCACCGGCAACCGGGAGCCGCCCGGGCACACCTGCACGCCGCCGCCGCTGCCTTCACCGCGCTTGGAGCGGGCCCCTGGGCCGCCGAGGCGACGCAACACCTACGTGCCGCCGGCGCCCCCGCGATGACGTATCAACCGCGGTCAGCCGGAAGCCCAGCGGTGATGTATCAACCACTGGCGGCGGGAGGTCCCGCGATGACGCATCAACCACAGGCCCCGGCAGGTCCCGCGATGACGCATCAACCACAGACCTCGGGAGGTCCCGCGATGACGCATCAACCAGGGTCGGGCGGAGCTTCCGCGTCCCCGGAACAACCCGGCACCACCGGCCTGACCGCGCAGCAGGACCGGATCGCCCGGATGGTGGCGGCCGGGGCCACCAACCGGGAGATCGCCCAGCAGCTCTACCTCAGCCCCCGGACCGTCGACCACCACCTGCGCAACGTGTACGCCCGCCTCGGCGTCCGCTCCCGCACGGAACTCGCCCGCCGGATCCCCCCGGGCTGAGCACAACCACCCGGCGAAGTCCGCCCGCCCGGAAGCACGCGGTGCTCACCCCCGGTCTGAAGCACGGGCCGAACCCAGCCGGACCTGAAGCACGGGCCGAACCCCGGCGGGCCGAAGCACGGGCCGAACCCCGGCGGGCCGAAGCACGCGGCGAAGTCCGCCGGGCCGGAGCACGCGGCGAAGTCCGCCGGGCCGGAGCGCGTGCTCCGGGCGTACGTTCAGGGTCAGACGTGGGCGTAAGTGGCGCTGCGGGCGAGGACGCCGATGTCGGCCTGGTCGGTGAAGAGGCCGTCGAGGCCGGTTTTGAGGAAGGTGACCTGTTCGTCGATGGCACGGCCGTAGGCGGCGGGGTCGGTGCCGACGCGGTAGTCGGCGGGCAGGAACGTGTTCTCGGCGCGGAACGTGTAGGGCATGACCTTGAGGCCGGCGGCGTGGGCGTCCTTGACCAGGGTGGTCGGCTCGCCCAGGGTGTCGTCGGCCTTGCGGGGGATGACCTGGCTCTTGTCCGGGCCGATGCCGTCGGCGTAGCGGGCGAGCTTCTTCAGGCCGGCCGGGGTGAGGTATTCGGCGTACGTCCTCGTGTCGCCGAACGGGCTGCCGGTCGCGCTGGTGAGGAAGATGCTCGGGGCGCGCAGCCGGTAGTCCTCGCGGAGTGCCTCCAGGTTCTTCGCCTCGAAGGACTGGACGAAGACCTTGGCGTCGGCGCGGTCGAGGCCGTTGCGGCGCAGAACCTGCACCAGGGGGGTCTCGAGGTCCAGGCCGAGCTCCCGGAAGTACGTCGGGTGCTTGGTCTCCGGGTAGACGCCGATCTCGCGGTCCAGCTCCTTCGACAGGCGTTTGCGCAGGTCGAGGATCTCCTGGAACGTCGGCACCGGGAACAGGCCGTTGTAGAGGGTGTTGTGCTGGCGTACGGCCGGGATGCGCTCGGTCGCGCGCAGCGTCTTCAGCTCCGCGAGCGTGAAGTCATGGGTGAACCATCCGGTGACCGAGATCCCGTCGAGCAGGACGGTCCGCTTGCGTGCGGCGAACTCGGGCCGCGACGCCACGTCGGTGGTGCCACCGATCTCCGGCTCGTGCCGGGCCACGAGTACGTGGTCCTTGGTGGACACCAGGTCCGGCTCGATGAAGTCGGCGCCCAGCCGCGCGGCCAGCTCGTACGATGCCAGGGTGTGCTCGGGCCGGTAGCCGGAAGCCCCGCGGTGCCCGACGACCAGAGACGGGGGCCGGTGCCCTCCCGCCAGTGCGGGTGACGCGGTGGCTCCCAGCACGGCCGGCGCCCCCGCCGCGAGAGCACCCAGCCGCAGCACCTGTCGGCGATCTGCCACGATCTCCTCCAACGTTCCCGGCCGGCGACACCCGCTGACCTCCCGCGCAGCAGTCCAGGCCACCAGCGCGACCCCCGGGCGAAGTCGCCGTGACGTCCGGGCAAACGCCACCGAAAGGATCTACGGGTACGCCTTCCGCGCACTCGTTCGTACCGCCTACGGTGGACAACGTGGGATTCCGTACACGCCGGGCTGCCTTTCACACCGCGCCGCGCGGCTCCAACGAACCGGTCTTCAACCCCGCGGCCCCGCAACGCAACCCCGGCCCGCTCACCACCGCACGCAAGGTCGGCCGCCCCGACCTGACCCAACTCCTCGGCCGCACGGTCCTGGAAGCAAGAGTCCAGAGCATCTGCCAGGAGTACGCCCTCCTCCCCCGCACGGGCACCGGCCTCTCCCGCGCCTACCGCTCCCCGTCAGCCGGAGTGGAACTCGCCGCCGACGCCCACGGCCTGGTCACCACCGTCGTCCTGCACTTCCTGCCCACCGACGGCTTCACCCCGTTCCAGGGCACCCTCCCCGCCGGAGCAGGCAGCGTCCCCCGCCGCTCCCGCATGATCCCCATGCTCGGCCGCCCCGACGAAACCGGCACCCCCTACCGCGACCGCTTCGCCGCACCCAACGGCCCCTGGGACCGCTGGCACCTCCCCGACCTCACCCTGCACGCCCAATACACCCCGGACGCCGAAACCCTCGAACGCCTCACCCTCGCCCTCCCCGCCCACCTCCCCCGAGCAGCCTGACCCACCCGCACCCCGACCCCACAGCCAGAACGCGCTGGCGGCCTCGTAACAACCCGGCCCTCGAGGCCGCCCAACGCGCCTCAAACCTGAGCACGTCCTAAGACCGAGCGCGCCTCGGGGCCAGGCCGCCGCCCTGAAGACCAGGCCGCCCTCAAGACCAGGCAGGGCGTCAACGCCAAGCGGGACGTCAACGCCAGGCTGGGCTTCAACGCCAGGCGGGGCTCCGAGGCCGAGCAGGCCCCAAGGCCGGGCGAACCCAAGGCCAGACGGGCTCCAGGGCTGGTCAGGCCTCAGGGCCGAGCGAGTTCGGGCCGGGAACGTCCCGAGGCCGAACGTCTCCCGAGGCCGAGCGGGCCTCAGGGCTGGGCAGGCCGCAGGGCTGGGGTCACCCCCTGGTCATCCACACCTCGGACACCCACCGGGCCCAGGTCTCAGGACTGGGTGGGCCTCAGGGCCGGGTGGGCGGCGAAGATGCGGGTGAAGATGGCGTCGATGACGGTGTTCTTGGCCATCGTGTAGTCCTCGGGGCGGTCGGCTGTCTCGCGGGCGAGGTGTTGCTTGGTGGTGGCGTAGAGGTCACGATCCTCGGGGTGGGTGCGTAGCCAGTCGCGCAGGAGGCGGTGGCGGACGGGTTCGGCGGCGTCGTGGGGCCAGATGTGCAGGTGGACGTCTGCGTCGGCGTTGATGAGCATGCGGTGGCCCTGCCACCAGGGGTGGCGGAGCAAAAGTCGGTAGCCGATACGCTCCAGGGGCGGCACGTAGCGGGACTCGTCCTCCGTGTCGTCGATGACCACGTCGATGTCGATGACGGGTTTCGCGGCCAGGCCCGGCACGGAGGTGGATCCGATGTGGCCGGCGCTGATGATCAAATCGCCCAGCGCCGCGTCGATCGGGGGTCGCAGGGCGTTGTAGCGGTCCGGCCAGGACGGGTCGTAGTCCACGATGGTCACCGGGCCGACCCACTGTTTCGGGGGCGGACCGACCACGCCCTCGGCTTCCTGCTCCGGGGTGCCCACGATGCGTTCGGTGATGTCCTGCGGGAACTCGGTCAACTCAACCTCCGTTGTCGGCAAAGTCCGCCAGACTACGACCCCGCAATCATCCGGCGACAGCGAATTTCGGCCTCCCGATGATCGGTCCGGCTTGGCGCGGCTGATTGTCCGCTGGCGGTGTCGCCGCCCTGCTCGTCGCCGCCTTCGGCTTTGCGGCCGGGGGGAAGGACTGATCAAGGGCGGGCAGGGGTATGCCCAGGGCAGGACGGCATCCGGTTCGTCCGGTGGTCATACGGAGGTCGGCATGCTGTTCAACCTGATCAGGCGCTACGCGATCATGGCGGTGGCGGTTCCGCTTGCGGCGTTCGGCGCGCGCAAGCTCAGTGACGCCGTGGAGGCCCGCCGGGGACCCAGCCGCGGTACCCGGATGCTACGCAAGGGCGCGGACACGCTCCAGGGCCGTTTCGGCCGCCAGAAGAAGCGCCGATTCTCCTTCGGCCGCTGATCCGGTCACGCAACTGGCCCACGCTGACCCGGATAGGTGCTGACCCGGATGGCCGCTGACCCGGATAGGTGCTGATCAGGGTGGGTGCTGATCAGGGTGGGTGCTGAACAGGGTGGGCCGGTTCACTCAGTGGAATCAGCCGGTATACCCAATCGGATTGGCCACAACATCGTGCGACAGATAGGCATGGGCGGCGCATAATCGTGCGCCGCCCGTGCCAAATTCGCGCATATTCGTCTGCGCATGACATGCATATCCTCGGCGGGCGTGACTGACAGCTACAGACCAGCCACGCCAAGCGCTGACGCCCAGCCAGCTCGGCCTCACCAGCCCGGCCAGTTGCCCGACCCAGCCCATTCCCACCCAACCCAACCAGGTCCAGCGAGCCCAACCAAACCTTGCCAGCAAGCCAGCCCGGCCAGCCCAACCTTGCTCGGCCGGCCCCGGCCGGCCCCGGCCATAGCCAGCCAGCCCACCAGACCCCAGCCAGCCAGACCAGGCCAACCCGGCCAGCCAGTGGTTGGCCAGCCGGGCTCAGTCAGCGCGTCCGTGGGACGGGCTGAGAAGAGCCGGCCCGTCGTGGGAGATCTACAGCCGCAGCTGCGGCCAGTCGAGGAGGCCGTTGCCCAGGTCGCGGATGGTGGCCAGGAGGCCCAGGCGGGCGGCGCGCAGGGCTGGGTCGTCGGCCATAACGAAGACGTCCTCGAAGAACTGGTGGACGGGGGCGACCAGTGGCAATGCTGCCTCGGTGAAGCGGGACAGGTCGGTGGCGGAGGGCAGCTCTGCGCGTACTGATGAGACTGCGGTGTGGAGGGTGACCTCTGCGGGTTCCTTGAGCAGGGCGGGGTCGTAGGTGGCGGGCGTGCCAGCCGGGACGATGCGGCGGGCGCGCTGGATTGCTTCGGCCAGGGCGAGGAAGTCCGGGGTGGCGACCAGGCGGCCCAGCTGGGCCAGGAAGAGGTCGGCGACCGCGGGCCGGGAGGCGTGGGGCAGGACCGCGCGGACTCGGTCGACGGGGTGGCCCTCCTCGGTGAGGAGTTGTTCGAGGCGGCGGGTGAGGAAGTCGCGGGTGGCGTCGAGGGTGGCGGGGTCGACCTTGACCGGTTGCTCGGCGGCTGACAGGTCGAGGGCGGTGAAGAGGTCGATGGCCGACAGGTCCGGGTGGGCGCGGTGGACGGCGAGGAGGCCGAGGACGGCGCGGCGGACGGCGAAGGGGTCGCTGCTGCCGGTGGGGAGGCCTACCGTGGCGGCGAGGCCGGTGATCAGGTCCAGGCGGTCGGCCAGGGACAGCAGGGCTCCGGGTACGGAGGACGGGAGCGCGTCGCCGGCGCTGCGGGGGAGTTCGGCCTCGTGGATCGCCTGGGCGACCTGGGGGAGCTCGCCGGCGTTGAGGGCGTAGTCCTGGGCCATCACGCCGGCCAGGCTGGTCATCTCCGTGACGAGTTGCGAGCCGAGGTCGAATTTGACCAGCTCGGCCGCGCGGGCGGTGTGGGCGGCGTTCGCGGAGGAGACCGATGCCGTCGTGGCGAGCTGCTCGGTCAGTGCCTTGATGCGGGCTGCGCGGTCGGCCATCGAGCCGAGTTTGTCGGTGAACGTCAGGCGGTGCAGACGCTCGCGCATGTCGGCGATCGGGAGGGCGCGGTCGGCGCGGTAGAAGAACGCGGCGTCCTCGTAGCGGGCGCGCAGGACCGCCTCGTTGCCGGTGCGGACCAGGTCGACGTCGACGGGGCCGTTGGCGACGGTAACGAACATGGGGAGCAGGGTGCCGTCGTCCGCGCGTACCGGGAGATATCTCTGGTGTTTGCGCATGACCGTGGTGAGGACGGCGTCGGGCAGTTCGAGGTAGCGCTCGTCGAAGGTGCCGAGGAGCGGGGTCGGCTGCTCCACGAGATAGGTGATCTGGTCGAGCAGGGGGCTCTCGCCGGCGACGTCGACGCGGCCCTCGCCGTACACCAGTTCTTGCGCGCCCGAGACGATCAGCTCGCGCCGGTCCTCGGGGTCGGCGATGATGCCGTTGATCGAGATGGTCTCCATGAACGTCTCCGCGGAGGCGACGGTGAGGACGGGCTCGGCGGCCGTACGCAGCACCCGGGTCTCGCGGCCGGCGGACAGCGCCCCCACCGCGACCGGGATGATCTCGTCGCCCCAGAGCGCGACCAGCCAGCGGATCGGGCGGCTGAAGGCGAGCTTCGGGTCGTTCCAGCGCATGTTCTTCGCGGCGCGCAGACCGGTGACGACCTTCGCGAGCACGGGGGTGAGGACGGTGAGTGCGGCGCCTCCCGCGACGTGTTTCTGCACGACGAGGTGGGGTACGCCGTTCACGTCGGCGGTTTCCAGAGATTCGACGGGTACGCCCTGGGAGCGCGCGAAACCCTGCTGCGCCTTCTCCGGTGCCGTGGTCTTCGGGCCCTTCACCGTCTGCGTGTAGTCGGCCTCCCGCGCGGCCACGCCGGTCACGACCGCGATCAGGCGCCGCGGCGTAGCGTGCACGCGGACCTCGCCGTGCTCCAGGCGGGTCTGCTCCAGCTGGGCGGACAGCTCCTTCTGCACATAGGTACGCGCTGAGCGCGCCTCGGACGGCGGAAGCTCCTCGGTGCCGATCTCGAAGACCAGCGTGCGTGGCTGGTCCTCGCCGTCCGCGGCGGGTGCTGCGGCGATCGCCTCGGGCAGCGGCTCCGCGAGCCCGAGGGGGTGCCCCTGCTCGTCGCGGCGGGCCACCCACAGTTTCGCGACGTCCCCGGCGAGGCGGCGCATCCGGGCGAACTCGGCGGCCCGGTCGGCGGTGGAGACGGCGCCGCGGGAGTCGAGGACGTTGAACGCGTGCGAGCACTTCAGGACGTACGTGTGGGCGGGCACGGGCAGTCCCGCGTCGATGAGGCGCTGTGCCTCGGCGGCGTACACCTCGAGCAGTTCCCGGTTTGCCGCGACGTCGGCGTCGTCGAGGTAGTAACGGGACATCTCGTACTCGGACTGGCCGAAGACCTCGCCGTAGCTGACGCCGGCGGCGTACTCGATGTCCTTGAAGTGGGTGACGCCCTGCAGCGCCATGATGATGCGCTCGATGCCGTACGTGATCTCGACGCTCACCGGGTCGAGGTTGAGCCCACCGGCCTGTTGGAAGTACGTGAACTGGGTGATCTCCAGCCCGTCCAGCCACACCTCCCACCCCAGACCCCACGCGCCCAGCGCCGGCGACGCCCAGTTGTCCTCGACGAACCGCACGTCGTGGGCGGCCACGTCGATCCCGATCGCGGCCAGGCTGCCGAGGTAGAGCTCCTGCGAGTTGCCCGGGTCCGGCTTGAGGATCACCTGCAGCTGCGTGTGGGTCTGCAACCGGTTGGGGTTCTCGCCGTAACGGGAGTCGTCCGGGCGTACCGAGGGCTCGGTGTAGACCACGCGCCACGGCTCCGGGCCCAGCACCCGCAGGAACGTGGCGGGGTTGAGGGTGCCGGCGCCGACCTCGGTGTTCATCGGCTGGACGACCAGGCACCCCTGAGCGGTCCAGTACGCGGTGAGCCGGGCGAGCGCGTCCTGCATGGTGAGCATGGACCGGAAGTCTAATGAGCGATCACGTGGGTAAGAGGGTTCCCATGCTGACGGGTGACCTCTACCGCTTCCAGGACCTGCTCTCGCCCTCCGAGGCTTCCGTTGTTTCGGGGGTCCGGGCTTTCCTCGCCGAGCAGGTCACGCCGATCGCCAACGACTACTGGGCGCGGGCGGAATTCCCGTTCGAGCTGGTCAAGGGCTTCGCCGACCTGGGCATCGCGGGCTCCTCGCAGTCGAACCTGCTCTCCGGCTGGCTGGCGCTGGAGATGGCGCACGCGGACGCGTCCATGGCGACGTTCTACGGGGTGCACGCCGGCCTGGCGATGGGCAGCATCGAGACCTGCGGGTCGGCCGAGCAGAAGGAGCGGTGGCTGCCGGCGATGCGTACGTTCGCCACGATCGGCGCTTTCGCCCTGACCGAGCCGACCGGGGGTTCCGACGTCGCCGCGGGCCTGCGCACCACGGCCCGCCGCGACGGCGACAACTGGGTCCTCAACGGCGCGAAACGCTGGATCGGCAACGCGACGTTCGCCGACCTCACCGTGGTCTGGGCCCGCGACCTCGACGACAACCAGGTCAAGGGCTTCATCGTCGAGAAGGACACCCCCGGCTTCACCGCCACGAAGATCGAGAACAAGATCGCCCTGCGCATCGTCCAGAACGCCGACATCACTTTGACGGACTGCGTGGTCCCCGCCGATCATCTGCTGGAGAACGCCCGCACGTTCAAGGACACATCGAAGGTCCTGCGCGCCACCCGCAGCGGCGTCGCGTGGGAAGCGGTGGGCGTCATGCTGGCCGCCTACGAGATCGCCCTCGACTACGCGAAGGAACGCGAGCAGTTCGGCCGCCCGATCGCGAAGTTCCAGCTCGTCCAGGACCTCCTGGTACGCATGCTCGGCAACGTCACCGGCTCGCTGGGCATGTGCGTACGCCTCGCCCAGCTCCAGGACGCCGGCGAGTTCAAGGACGAGCACTCGGCGCTGGCCAAGGCGTACACCACCACCCGCATGCGCGAGGTCGTCGGCTGGGCCCGCGAACTCCTGGCCGGCAACGGCATCGTCCTCGACTACAACATCGGCCGCTTCGTCGCCGACGCCGAGGCCCTCTACTCCTACGAAGGCACCCGCGAGATCAACACGATGATCGTCGGCCGCGCCGTCACGGGCCACAGCGCCTTCGTCTGAGCCCGGACCCGTCCGCACTCTGAAGGTACTGTCCCTTGACCATGCCCCCACACCCCTTGGCCATGCCCATCAGCCGCCCGGCCATGGCTGAACTGCTCTGGACCAGGCCCCTGCACATGCGTGCCCAGGCGATGACGGCGGCGCCCGGCTCCCTCCTGGTGACAGAACGGTGGACACGCCTGGCCCGCCTGGATCCGGCCACCGGCAAGCAGCTGTGGAGCAGCCGGGTCGAGGATTGCTGGGGCACCACGGTCACCACGGCCGACCGCTGCCTGTATCTGAGCCAGGCGGGTGTACTGCACTGTTTCGACCTGCGCACCGGACAGCCGCTGTGGTCGAGGCCGGACCTGCAGTTCGGCCACCACGTCACCGTCAGCAACACCGACGTATTCATCGGCGGCTGGCGCGGCTACCGTCCGATGACCCGCCTGTCCCTGACAGACGGCACAGCCCTGCCCTTCACCTGCACACCACTCACCGACGGCGGCACGCTGGTCACCGACCTCGGGCCGATCGCCACGCCCCTCCCGATCCGGCTCGGACCCGAAGGCGCCGCGGCAGTGCTCGTCGCGGGCCGGAACCGCCCGGTGCTCCTCGCGCTGGCGCCCACCGGAGCGGTCCTGGCCGAGTGGCCCCTCCCGGAACCGATGTACTTCCCCGACTCCGGCAGCCCCTACAGCGCCGGGACATTCCTCAGCGGCCGCCGCACAGTCATGGCCTTCCATCCGGATCAAGGCGTCCAATTGCTGTGGACCCACGAGCGGGATCTCGCCGCGCGGGCACCGATGCGCGACGGCCGCACCCTCTGGCTGGCTGACGAAACCGGCATCGCGGTTGTCGACCTGGTTCGCGGTGTCATCGCCGAGATCGAGCACCGTGACCACGGCGGCATCTGCGCCTCGTCCGTGGTCGCCGGCCGCGCACTGATCGCCTTCACGGACGGCTCACTCATGACCGTCGACCGGACCGGTGCCATGACATCAGTCCTCCGGGTACGCGGCCACGTCAGCTATCTGATCCCCGGAACAGGCGGGCACCTCCACGCCATCGCCAAGGGCCACCTCCTCACGATGCGGTTCCGCGTCCCGGACCCCGCGTAGCCGCCCGAGGGTGCCGGCGTGGGCCCGTTGTCGATCTCGAGCAGCCGCGAGCCGGGCCGTACGGCCCGCCGCCGCTCACCGCCCCGGCCAGGTGACCGCCGGTGTTCATCTGCCGACCAGGCGGGGTTCGCTCACCCGTGACCAGCGTTGACGATCTTGGAGGGGTTGCCTTCCCGGGGAGTTCCATCGTGTTCGTGAGCCGTCGCACCCTGCTGCGAGCCGCCGTTGCCGCAGCAGCCGCACCCGCGCTGCCACAGTTCCTCACCGCCGCGCCCGCGAACGCGGCCTCGTCCACAACGGCCCCAGGCGCAGCCGCACAGGCCGGAATGACACAGGCCGCACCGTCCAGAGCGGCACAGACCGCGGTCAACGCGTTCGTCACCGACTATCAGACGAACGTCACCGCGAACCTCACGGTCGAGACCAACGCCGCCGTGCGGATCCTCTCCGGCATGCAGCGGCTCTGGCACACCGGCACCACCTGGGACAGCGGCACGGTGCTGGACCCGGCCGTGCTGCGGGCCAACATGCGCTACGTCGTGCGGGTCACCCGCAGCCGCACGCCGGCGCAGACCGCGCGCGCGTTCATCCAGGACCGGCAGCACCAGAGCTACGCCGTCATCTCCGCGCTCGGCCCCTACGCCGACGCTTACAAGGAGAAGGCGCTCGCCGTCACCAGCATCACCACGGCGCCGGAGTCCACCCCGCCGACCACCATCAGCGACGCCGTGCCCGCCGACGCGCCTGCCGGGTCCGCGGTCGGGGCAGGCTCGCCCACCTCGGCATTGGGACAGGTTGTCTCACTCGTCAACACTGTCCGCGGGCCGTTCGCCTCGGGGAACCCGAGCAAGGCCGCCTACCAGTACCCGCGCCCGTGGCGGATGAACGAGGACAGCGAGGTCGTGGACACCGGGGTGCTGGACGCCCTCGGCTACCCCGTCTACGACTCCGAGGTCACCGTCGTCCCGCAGCTGCTACGTCAGCGCGGCCTCGCACCGGCCGACGACGGCGGCTTCCCCAGCGGGCACACGAACGCGTTCCACCTCGCCGCGCTCGCCTTCGCCTACGCGGTGCCGGAGCGCCTCCAGGAGCTCGTCACCGCCGCCTTCGACCTGAGCGACACCCGCATCATCGCCGGCATGCACTCCCCCGCCGACGTCATCGGCGGCCGCATCCTCGCGACAGCCCTGGCCGCTGCCGCCCTCAACGACCCCGCCAACGCCACCCTCAAGACCGACGCCCGCAACCAGATCAAGACGACCCTCCTCCCGGCCGCCCTGACCAGCGCGACCACCACCTCCGGCCAGAGCACCGCCACCGATCCCTACGCGGACCGGTCGGCCAACAAGCGTCTCGTGGCGGCCAAGCTGACCTACGGCCTGCCCCGCCGCCACGCGAGCACCCCGATGACCGTCCCGCAGGGCGCCGAGGTCCTCCTCGAGACGCGCTTCGCGTACCTGACCGCGGACCAGCGCCGCGAGGTTCTGCGCACCACGGCGCTCCCGGCCGGCTACCCGCTGCTGGACGGCCCGGAGAACTGGGGCCGGCTGAACCTGTTCGCGGCGGCGGACGGCTACGGCGCCTTCGACCACGACGTCGACCTGCACCTGGACGCCACATCGGACACCTGGCACAACGACATCACCGGCCGCGGCGCCCTGACCAAGTCCGGCACCGGCACCCTGACCGGCGCCAACACTTACCGCGGCGGTACGACGCTGAAGGCCGGCGCCCTGATCACCGCAGCCCCGTCAGCCCTCGGCACCGGCGACGTGACGCTGGCCGGCGGCACCCTGCACGTGACCGAGGCGCTTCGTCTGCGTGGCCGCTACCGCCAGCGCTCCGGCGTCCTGACCCTCCCGGCCGAGACCCGCGCCCTGACGATCGCCGGCGAAGCAACCCTGGCCGGCACCCTGGAGATCACCGGCCGCTCCACCCGCCCGCAGACGGTCCTGACCGCCCACCGCGTGACCGGCCGCTTCACCCAGGTCACTGCCATCGACACCGCCTACCGCGCCGAAGTCACCTACACCCGCACGGCGGTCACCCTCCGCCTGCACAAACGCTGACCGCCGCCACCCGCACCGCGAGCACCCGCTCAAACCGAGAGCACCGCTCAGCCCAAGCCGAGAGCATCGCTCACCCCGGGCGAGAGCACGGCTCAAACCGAGAGCACCGCCCGAGCCGAGAGCACCGCTCAGGCAGGACGGCCGGACGGGCATCGTCACGGCCGGTCGTAGAGGGTCCAGTGCGGCAGCGTCTCCAGTGACCGCGCATACCCCCGCAGTCTTGTCCGGGCGGTCAGCCCGGCCAGCGTCACGTGTTCAACGGCGACCTGCCAGGCCTCGGCCGGGTCGGCAGGTGGCCGCGGCACGAGGAAGCCGGTTGCCAGCCCCGCAACGGTCGGCTCGGCGCCGTAGCGGTCGTACCAGCGGCGGCCGGCCGCGAGCATGATCTCGGGGTCAGCACCGAGGATGGTCCATGCGGTGCCCAGGTAGGCAAAGACCGACCATGGTTCCGGCTGCGGCAGGATGACGAGCGCCTCCGACTCGCCGAAGCTCGCGATGTCGTAGTCGTCGGGACCGAGCGCGTCTGCGGCGCTGCCCAGCTCGGTCGATCCGAGCCATCTCGCGGAGAGCTCGGCTATCCGCGCGTCCAGGTCGAGGTCCGCGGCGTCGGCGATCAGCGAGGCAGGCGTGGCCTTGTGGTAAAAGTCCGGGTCGATGACCTGCTGGATGTCGTCGACCAGCACCTGGTAGTGGTCCGTCAGACCCGCGCGGGCCGAGTGCAGGGCCTCGAAGGACCGGCCTTCGACCAGCACCACGACGACCGTTGAGCCGTGGATGTCGTGTTCGGACGCCTCGTACCCGTCGAGGCCCGCGGCCCGCAGTAGATCAAGCATCGCTGGAGCCTAGAGGAACCGGAACTGCAGGAACCGGAGCAAGCGGCAGGCAGCGTGAGCAGTCGCAGGCAGAACCGGGGCAAGCAGCAAGCAGCGCGAGCAGGCACAAGCAACAAGTAGCAACCGGCAGGCGGAGGGGGCTAGGCCGCGGGCTGGATCCAGTCGAAGGTGCGTTCGACGGCTCGGCGCCAGTTGGCGTATTCGGTGGTTCGCAGGGCGGGGTCCATGGCCGGGAGCCACTGCCCGGCGCGGTGCCAGTTGTGGCGCAGGTCCTCCAGGTCGGGCCAGTAGCCGACTGCCAGACCGGCCGCGTAGGCCGCTCCGAGACTCACTGTCTCAGAAGCGAGGGGGCGGACGACCGGGACGTCGAGGACGTCGGCGACGTACTGCATGAGGAGGTTGTCGGCGGTCATACCGCCGTCGACCTTGAGGGTCTTGAGGGTGAGGCCGGAGTTGACGTTCATCGCGTCGACGACCTCGCGGGTCTGCCAGGCGGTGGCCTCGAGGACGGCGCGGGCGAGGTGGCCCTTGGTGATGTACGAGGTCAGGCCGACGATGACGCCGCGGGCCTCGGAGCGCCAGTGCGGGGCGTAGAGGCCGGAGAAGGCCGGGACGATGTAGCAGCCGCCGTTGTCCTTGACCGTGCGGGCGAGGGTTTCGATCTCGGGGGCGCTGGCGATCAGTTCGAGCTGGTCGCGGAACCACTGGACCAGCGAGCCGGTGATCGCGATGGAGCCTTCGAGCGCGTAGTGCGCCGGGGAGCCCTCGACCTGGTAGGCGACCGTGCTCAACAGGCCGTTGTCCGAGCGTACGAGATCGGTGCCGGTGTTGAGGAGCAGGAAGCTGCCGGTGCCGTACGTACATTTCGCCTCTCCGGGGGTGAAGCAGGTCTGGCCGAACAGAGCCGCCTGCTGGTCGCCGAGCGCGCCCCCGATGCGTACCCCGGCGAAGGCCGCGACCGCCGTCCCGAAGCTGCCGACCGACGGTTTGACCTCGGGGAGCATGGCCCGGGGGATGCCGAAGAACGCGAGCGACTCCGGGGACCAGTCGAGGGTGTGGACGTCGAGCAGGTTGGTGCGGCTGGCGTTGGTGACGTCGGTGTAGTGCTTGCCGCCGGTGAGGTTCCAGATCAGCCAGGTCTCCATGGTGCCGAACAGGATCTCGCCGCGCTCGGCTCGTTCCTGCAGGCCGGGGGTGTGGTCGAGCATCCAGCGCAGGCGCGGGCCGGAGAAGTACGTCGCCAGCGGCAGCGCCGAGCGTTCCTGCACCGCCGCGGCCCCCGGGGCGTCGCGCAACGCCGTGACCAGCGCGTCGGTACGCGTGTCCTGCCAGACCAGCGCGCGGCTGACCGGGACGCCGGTGCGCCGGTCCCAGACGACCGTGGTCTCGCGCTGGTTCGCGATGCCGACCGCGGCGACCTGGTCGAGGGTGATGCCGGCGCGGCGCAGGGCGAGCGGGGCGAGCCGTTCGACGTTGCGCCAGATCTCCGCGGCGTCGTGCTCGACCCAGCCGGGCCGGGGGAAGTACTGCTTGTGTTCCTGCTGCGCGAGGGAGACGAGCTGGCCGCGGCGGTCGAAGACGATGCACCGGGTCGACGTGGTGCCCTGGTCGATGGCGACGACGAAGCGTTCGGTCGGTGAGGTCATCGGGTGGCTCCCAGGTCCCGGGAGACCGCGCGGGCGGCGTCGCGGACATAGCCGACGAGGCGCGGGTGCGGGCGGTAGTGGCTGTCGCAGATGCGTTCGACGAGGCCGGAGACGCCGATCGCGCCGACGACGAGGCCGCCGTACCCACGGATCGGGGCGGCGACGGCGGCCTGGCCGACCGTCAGTTCCTCGATGTCGGCGGCCCAGCCCGCTTCGCGGACCCCGGCCAGGTCGGTGGCGAGCCGGGCGGGTGCGGTCACGGTCCGATGGGTGAAGCGCTCCAGGTCAGGAAGAGGAGCCGTCCGGTACGCGAGGAGCACCTTGCCGAGAGCAGTGGCATGAAGTGGGAGCAGTGTTCCGATGTCGAGGGTCTGGAAAGTGTCGTCGGGACGGAACACGTGATGCACCACCAGGACCTTCCCTTCCAGCACGGTGCCGATCCGGACCGCCTCGCCGGAGCGGGCGGCCAGGGGGTCCGCCCAGTTGATCGAGCGGGACCGGAGCTCGTTGATGTCGAGGTAGCTGGTGCCGAGGTGCAGCAGGGCCGCGCCGAGCTGGTAGTGCCCCGAGGACCGGTCCTGCTCGACGAAGCCGACGCCCTGCAGGGTGCGCAGGATGCCGTGTACCGTTCCCTTCGCCAGATCGAGCGACCGGGCGATCTCCGCGAGCCCGAGATGACCGGGCCCGCCAGCGAGCATCCGCAGGATCGCAGCGGCTCTCTCGATCGACTGGACGGTTCCAGGCACGTTACGGATGTTATGCCTGCCGGTTACGGAAAGAAACCGTTCGATGTTCGACAATGCCGAACGGTGTTCATTGTGTGGCCCCGGTCACCTTCATAGCGTCGTGGTCATGGCAGCACGATGGAAAGTTCCCGGAGGCCTCGCGGGCGAACTGGCCGCGGAGTTCGCCGGGACCATGATCCTCATCCTCTTCGGAGTCGGTGTCGTCGCGCAGGTGGCGGGCGGCGGCATCGGCGACCACGACAGCATCGCCTGGGCGTGGGGCCTGGGCGTCATGCTCGGCGTCTACGTCGCGGGCCGCGTCAGCGGCGCCCACCTCAACCCCGCGGTCACCATCGCGCTCGCGGCCTTCAAGGGCTTCTCATGGCGCAAGGTGCTCCCCTACTCCCTGGCGCAGTTCCTCGGCGCCTTCGTCGCCGCGCTGATCGTGCGGTGGAACTACACCGAGGTCCTGCACGCCGCCGACCCCGGCCTGACCATCAAGACCCAGGGCGTCTTCTCGACGCTGCCCGGCAACGGAACCCTCCCGGTCGGTGAGTGGGGGGCGTTCCGCGACCAGATCATCGGTACGGCGATCCTGCTCTTCCTGATCCTCGCCATCACCGACGCGGCCGGCACTCCCCCGGCGGCCAACCTCGCCCCGGTCGTCATCGGCCTGCTGATCGTCGGGATCGGCATGGCGTGGGGCACCGACGCCGGCTACGCGATCAACCCCGCCCGTGACTTCGGGCCGCGACTGGCAAGCTATTTCACCGGGTACGGCGGGGCGTTCCGCGATCAGACCGGTTACCTGTACTTCTGGATACCGATCGTGGCGCCGATCCTCGGTGGCCTGCTCGGTGCCGGGCTCTACCAGGCGCTGGTCGGCCGGTTCCTCCCGAAGGAGCCGGGCGAGGCCGAGGAGCCGGGCCGCATCCCGCAGAATGAGACACCCGAGACCGTGGAGGCAGGCCGTGGCTGATTTCGTCGGCGCAGTTGATCAGGGCACCACCAGCACCCGTTTCATGATCTTCGATCACGGCGGCAACGAGGTGGCGCGGCACCAGCTGGAGCACGAGCAGATCCTGCCGCAGGCCGGCTGGGTGGAGCACAACCCGATCGAGATCGCGGAGCGCACCACGTCGGTCATCCGCACCGCGATGCAGAAGGCGAACCTGCAGGCCACCGATCTGGCCGCGCTGGGCATCACCAACCAGCGCGAGACCACCGTGGTGTGGGACCGCCGCACCGGCCGGCCGTACTACAACGCGATCGTGTGGCAGGACACCCGTACCGACCGAATTGCCTCCGCGCTCGACCGGGACGGGCGCGGTGACGTCATCCGCCGCAAGGCCGGCCTGCCCCCCGCGACCTACTTCTCCGGCGGCAAGATCCAGTGGATCCTGGACAACGTCGACGGGGTCCGTGCGGCCGCCGAGCGCGGCGACGCGATCTTCGGCAACACCGACAGCTGGCTGCTCTGGCACATGACCGGCGGCGTCGACGGCGGCAACCACATCACCGACGTCACCAACGCCAGCCGCACCATGCTGATGAACCTCGAGACGCTGGACTGGGACGACGAGCTGCTCGGGTTCTTCAACATCCCGCGGCAGATGCTCCCGGAGATTCGGCCGTCGTCTGACCCCAACACGTACGGCGTGGCGCGCTGGCCCGGGCCGCTGGGCGGGGAGGTGCCGCTGACCGGTGACCTCGGTGACCAGCAGGCCGCCACGGTCGGCCAGGTCTGCTTCAACGTCGGCGAGGCCAAGAACACGTACGGCACCGGCAACTTCATGCTGCTCAACACCGGCACCGAACTCGTCCGCTCGGAGCACGGCCTGCTCACCACGGTCGCGTACAAGTTCGGCGACGCCGCCCCGGTCTACGCCCTCGAGGGCTCGATCGCGGTCACCGGCTCGGCGGTGCAGTGGCTGCGCGACCAGCTGCACGTCATCAATGACGCCGCCGAGAGCGAGACCCTCGCCGCGTCGGTCCCGGACAGCGGCGGCGTCTACTTCGTCCCCGCGTTCTCCGGGCTGTTCGCGCCGTACTGGCGTTCCGACGCGCGCGGCGCCATCGTCGGGCTGTCCCGCTTCAACACCGCCGCGCACCTGGCCCGCGCGACCCTCGAGTCGATCTGCTACCAGACCCGTGACGTCGTCGAGGCGATGGCGCAGGACTCCGGGGTCACCCTCGACGTGCTCAAGGTCGACGGCGGCATCACCGTCAACAACCTGTGCATGCAGATCCAGGCGGACGTGCTCGGCGTGAAGGTGAGCAGGCCGGTGGTGGCGGAGACGACAGCGCTCGGGGCCGCGTACGCCGCAGGCCTTGCCGTCGGTTTCTGGAAGTCGACCGACGAGTTGCGCGACAACTGGAACGAATCCCAGCGGTGGAGCCCCGAGTGGTCCCCCGAACAGCGCGAAGACGGGTACGGCCGGTGGAAGAAGGCCGTCGAGCGCACTCTCGATTGGGTAGACGTTGACTGACACGACGCTCTCCCCCGCAAGCCGCGCCGCCGCCCTGACCTTCCTGGAGCAGCACGAGGTCGACGTGCTCGTCGTCGGCGGTGGCGTGGTGGGCGCGGGTTCCGCCCTCGACGCCGTCACCCGCGGCCTCTCGGTCGGGCTGGTCGAGGCCCGCGACTTCGCCTCCGGCACGTCCAGCCGGTCCAGCAAGCTGATCCACGGCGGGCTGCGCTACCTGGAGATGCTGGACTTCGCCCTGGTCCGCGAGGCGCTGCGGGAACGCGGCCTGATCCTGCAACGCCTCGCCCCGCACCTGGCCCGGCCGGTCCCGTTCCTCTACCCCCTCAAACACCGGTTCTGGGAGCGGCTGTACGCGGGCACCGGCGTGCAGCTCTACGACCTGATGGCCACCGCGAGCGGCGGCCTGCCCCGGCACCGCAACCTGACCCGCCGGCAGGCGCTGCGGGTCTGCCCGGCCCTGAAGAAGGATTCGCTGGTCGGGGCGCTGCAGTACTACGACGCCCAGGTCGACGACGCCCGGCACACCATGTTCCTGGCCCGCACAGCAGCGGCGTACGGCGCCCACGTCGCCAACCGCACCGAGGTCGTCGGCTTCCTGCGCGAGGGGGAGCGCGTCACCGGCGTCCGCGTCCACGACCTCGAACACGACCGCACGTTCGAGATCCGCGCCCAGCAGGTCGTCAACGCGACCGGCGTCTGGACGGACGACACCCAGGCCCTGGTAGGTGAGCGGGGACAGTTCCACGTCCGCGCCAGCAAGGGGATCCACCTGGTGGTGCCGCGCGACCGGATCCAGTCGTCCACGGGCCTGATCCTGCGTACGCCCAGCAGCGTGCTCTTCGTCATCCCCTGGGGCCGGCACTGGATCATCGGCACCACGGACACCGACTGGGCCCTCGACAAGGCCCACCCCGCCGCGTCGAGCACCGACATCGACTACCTGTTGTCGCAGGTCAACACGGTGCTGGCCACGCCACTGGACCGCAGCGACGTGCAGGGCGTCTACGCCGGGCTGCGCCCGCTGCTCTCCGGCGAGTCGGAGTCCACCTCGCAGCTGTCCCGCGAGCACACGGTGGCCAGCCCGACCCCCGGGCTGATCGTGGTCGCGGGCGGCAAGTACACGACCTACCGTGTCATGGCCCGCGACGCCATCGACGCCGCGGTGCACGGGCTCGGCAGATCGGTGCCGCGTTCGTGCACGGAACGCGTACCCCTGTTGGGTGCCGAAGGCTATGCCGCCCTGTGGAACCGCCGCCGGGTCCTGGCCGACGAGTCCGGCCTGCACGTGGCCCGGGTGGAACATCTTCTCGGACGGTACGGCTCCCTGGTCCACGAGGTCCTCACCCTGATCCGCGAGAACCCCGAGTTGGGCAGACCCCTCGAAGGCGCGGAGGACCACCTGCGCGCGGAGATCGCCTACGCCGCCGGCCACGAGGGCGCCCGCCACCTCGAGGACGCCCTCACCCGCCGCACCCGGATCTCCATCGAGACCTTCGACCGCGGCGTCGCCGCCGCCCCCATGACCGCCGATCTGATGGGCGACATCCTCGACTGGTCCAAGGAACAACGAGAACGCGAGGTCGAGAACTACCGCCTCCGAGTAGAAGCCGAACGCGCCTCCCAGGAACAACCCGACGACGAAACCGCCGACGCGGCCCGCCTCGGCGCCCCCGACGTCCTGCCCCTGCGCGTCACCTCCTGACAACACCACCACGACGGCCCGGCCCGGCACCCCCGGTCCGGGCCGTCGCCTCACGGTCCGGGCTGAGGTCGCGGGGGCCGATCGGGGATGCGGTGGCCGACCTCCGACTGGGCGTTTCCGCCGGTCAGCAGGGAGGGCGAGGCACTGCCCTGTCGGCAGGCTTGGAGCTCCGCGCCATCAGCAGGGGGCGGGGGTCCCGCCGGAGGTGAAGGTCTTCAGGGCGGTGAGGGCGTCGTCGATCGTGGCGACCTTGGCCATGGGCAGCCCCGGCACGGCGTTCTTGAGGGCCTCGTCGCAGTTGCCCTCGGGCACCAGGAAGATCTGCGCACCGTCGTGCTTGGCGCCGACGAGCTTCTGCGGGATGCCCCCGATCTTCCCGACCGTCCCCGCGTCGTCGATCGTGCCGGTACCCGCGATGATCTTTCCGCCGGTCAGGTCCTCCGGGGTGGCCTTGTCGATGATCCCGAGGGTGAACATCAGCCCGGCGCTCGGCCCGCCGATCTTGTCCAGGTCGATGGCCACCTCGAACGGATGCCCGACCTTCTTCTTGGCCACGACCACCGCGCTGCTCTCGGACGTCTGGAACGCCTCGGTGTTCACCTGCTGAACTTCCTTGGTGGTCTGCCCGGGCGGGTAGACCACGTCCCGCGGCGCCACCGCGTCGTCGCCGTTGAACCAGCTGCTGAACGCCTGCGAGAACGAGATGTCACTGCGTACCTGGATGGTGGTGAGCCGCAGCTGACCCGCGGAGACCGACGCGGGCGTCCCGGTCACCGTGATCACTTCCTTGCCGTCCCGGCTGCCCAGCGTGTCCACGGTCGGCCCCGGCTGCAGCACCACGTAGGGCAGCGGGAACGTCAGCACCCCCACGGCCAGTAGCGCAGCGACCACGACGCCGGCGATGAGCAGGATGCCACGACGTTTCATGCGAGGAAGCGTACCGATCACGGCCGCCCCGCCTTCATCCACCGCCGTGGCCGGCGGGTCCGGGCCGGAGCGCGGTCCTGTCACGTCGCCAGACCGCGGAAGACGATCGCCAGGGTCCGCTCCCGCAGGGCCGGATCCCAGCCGCTGTGCAGGGCGCCCTGGCACAGGCTGGTGAGCAGCGCCATCACCTCGGCCGGCCGGACGTCCGCGCGCACGGCCCCAGCGGCCTGCGCCTGGCGGAGCAGCTCCCCCACCGCGTCGTCGAGAGCGCCCATCGCCGCGCCGATGTCGACGCCGGCGAGGGTGATGACCGAGCGCTGCCGTCCCGCGCTCGCCACCACGTTGAGGAAGAAGGTGAACAGGCCGGCCGGGCCGGACAGCTCGCCGGCCTGCTCGACCAGGCTGCCGAGCAGGCGTTTCATGATGGCCTTGACCAGGTCTTCCTTGGCCGGGAAGTGCCGGAAGACGGTCCCGATCGCCACGCCGGCCCGCCGGGCGACCTCCTCGGTCGACGCCGCCGCGCCCTGGGCCGCGAAGACCTCCTCGGCGGCGTCGAGGATGCGGGCGCGGTTGCGCTGCGCGTCAGCCCGCACGGGCGAACCCCCTTGGAAAATGAGTCACGACTCATTATCGTCGGACAAAGTCGAGTCGTCACTCATCTTACTGGAGGCCCAGGATGACCCCGCGAGACATGTACGAGCGCATGCGGCAGAACTGGATCAGCAACGCCCCCGCGTTCGACGAGGAGATGCTCGCCGACGACGTGGTGCTGGAGACGCCGTTCGCGATGCCCGGCCGCCCGGTCACCACCACCGGCCGGGCCGACGTGCTCGCCTACATCAGGGCGGGCCAGGCCTCGGTCCCGTTCCGCTTCGACGACTGCCGCACCCTCGCCGTCCACGACACGGCCACCCCGGAGACCATCGTGGTCGAGTACGAGCTCGCCGCCACGATGGTCGCGACCGGCTTCTCCGCCAGCGCCCCGTTCATCGGCGTCCTGACCGTCCGGGACGACCGGATCACCCGCTGGCGCGAGTACCAGAACCAGGCCGCCATCGCCGCGGCGATGAACGACCCGGCCCGGTAAGCGCTGTCGACGTAAGCGCCCTTGCCCCAAAAGGCACCTTGTCCCAGTGAGCGCCCTTGTCTCAGAAAGCGCGCCGCCGCAGCAAGCGCCCTTGCCTCAGAAAGCGCGCTACCGCAGCAAGCGCCCTTGCCTTAGAAGGCGCGCTACCGCAGCGAGCGCCCTTGCCTCAAAGGCGCCGCCTCAGTGAGAGCCCTTGTCTCAGAAGGCGCGCTGTCTCAGTAGGCGACGGAGAAATGGGCGCGGTGGTGCTTCGGGTTCTGGACCTCGTCGACGACGGCCTTGGCGAAGTCGGCGCCGGAGAGGGCGGATTTGCCGGCCTCGTCGAAGAACGCGACGTCGCCGCCCAGCCGGTAGTTGCCGGTGGCCTCGCCGGGAGCGTACGAGCCGTACTCCGCGGCGGGGCTGACGAAGAACCAGTCGAGCGACTCCGGCGCGGCGGCGAGGGCGTCGGCGATGTCGGCCATCTCCTTGGCCTCGGCGGCGAACTGCGGCGGGACCTCGCCGCTGTCGGTGAAGCGCGGCGCGCCGGCCTGCGGGCGCAGCGAGCTGAAACCGCCGATCACCCCGAACCGTACGCCGGAGAGCCCGGCCAGTTCAGCGAGGTGAGCATCGACGCCGCCCAGTTTTCCTTCGAGGTCCCCGCGCGGCGCGAGTGCGGAGATGATGACCTCACCCGTGCCGACCGCCTTGACCCGTGAGGCCTCGTCGAGCATCGAGCCCTGCTCGTAGCGCACGCCGGGCACGGGCTCGGTGGGTTCGGACCGGCTGTACGCGGTGACCTCGAACCCGCGCGCGGCCGCCTCCCGGACGATCGCCGCGCCTGTGTACCCGGTTCCGCCGATAACGGTTAAACGTGTCATGCCTTCTGCTTACCCCGCGGCGGGCCGCACAGACCGTAACTCGCCGGAGAACACGTCGGGCGTGCCGGCAGAAGCCGATCACGCCGGAACAGGTCGGGCGCGACCGGCCGGAGCCGATCACGCCGGGAACACGTCGGGCGCGACCGGCCGGAGCCGGTCACGCCCGAAGTATCGTGCGGGGCAGTGCTTACTGGTTGAGCGTGCAGACCGCGAACTTCTCGAGGCCCTCGGGCTTGGCGGCGTGCCGGCCGATGGCGGTTTCGATGCGGTTCAGGGTGGCGACGCGCTTGTCGGCCAGCGGGCCGAGGATGGCGTTCTGGATGAAGTTGGCGCCGCCCTGGCCCTGGCTGGTGATGAGGCGCTGGTTGGCCTCGGCGATCTGGGTGTCGAGCAGGGTGAGGTTGCGGACGACCTCGTCCTTCGCCTCCGCCGGGATCGACGGGAGGCCGACGACGGCCGGGCAGTTGACGGTCGGGGCCGTGCCGGCCTCGGTGCCGGTGCCGGGGGTGCTGGTCTCGACCGCGGTGGGCTCGGGGGTGGCAGCCGCGCCGCCGCCCTCGTTCAGGCTGCAGGTGGCCAGGGTGTCGACGTCGAGGACCGGCTTCGCGGCGTTACGGCCGATCGCCGTCGCCATCCGGTTGATCGTCGCGACGCGCTTGTCCTTCAGCGGGCCGAGGATCGCGTTCTGGATGAAGTTCGCGCCGCCCTCGCCCTGGCTGGTGATCAGGCGCTTGTTCGCCTCGGCGATCTGCGTGTTGAGCAGCGCGAGGTTGCGCTCGATCTCGGCCTGGGCCTGCGCCGGGATCGCACCGAGCGAGCCGGCGACGGCCGGGCAGTTCACCGTGGGGGCGGTGCCGGAGCCGGCGTCCGCGCCACCGTCGGCGTCGTCACCGGTGGCCGGTGCGGCGGACTCGACGGCAGTGGGCTCGGGAGCTGCGACGCCACCGCCGTCCGCGTTGAGCGTGCAGGTCGCGAGCGCCTGCTCGTCCAGCTTGGGCGCCGTGGTGTGCCGGCCGATCGAGATCACCATCCGGTCGATGGTGGACACCCGCTTGTCCTTCAGCGGGCCGAGGATCGCGTTCTGGATGAAGTTCGGGCCGCCCTCACCCTTGCTGGTCACGAGGCGCTTGTTCGCCTCGGCGATCTGGGTGTTGAGCAGAGCGAGGTTCCGCTCGATCTCCGCCTGCGACTGCGCGGGAATGGTGCCGAGCGCGCCGGCGACCGACGGGCAGTTCACCGTCGGGGTGTTCTCGGCGGCCGAGGCGACCCCGAGACCGACGCCGACCAGAGCCACGGCGACCGCGCCGACACCGGCGATCTGCCAGCGACGAGCGGAACTACGGGTGATGTGCATTTTCGCCAAAGCCTTCCTGTCAAAGGACCTCGGCGATCAATACGGGAGCGCTTCCACACCGGATCAGCGCTCCCGAGAGGTTAAGGGATTCTTAAAGAACCGCCCCGTTGAACCTCAACTGAGCAAGCACCTCAGGCGGCACTCCGACCACGCCGGTGAAGTTCGCTCCGCGCACGTTGCGGCTCAGCGTGAACTCGTCGATCACGGTCCCGTTCTCCAGATCGAACGCCGCCACCCGCCCGTGGGCGTTCGCCACGACGAGAGTCTCCGACTTCTGAAGGATCGCGAAGGTGGTGACCGACGGAAGGTCGTCGACGACAAAACGAGGGGAGGTCAGATCCGTGAGGTCGAAGACGTGTATGCGCGCGCCCGTGAAGACGGCCACCACGGTCCCCGCCGCGTTGACTGAGCAGTGGCGGGGACCGGCGTAGGGATATGGCGGTTGTAACCAGTCGGTGGGCCAGGTCGGAAAGACGAACTGATGCCCGTTCGTGAACCCCGCCCCGAAGAGGGACAGCACAAGCTGGCCGTCCTCACCGAACTGGACGGCTGCCAGGTCACCGGCACCGAAGAAGATGATCTCCTGGACGATCTCCTGCAGCGCGACGAGGCCCGCCACCGTCCATGACAACGTCCCCGGTGCGGGCATGGCCAGCTCGACGACGGCCTTCTTCTCGAGTTCGTCCCTCTTCGGGTTGTTGCTGAGCAGGCCGACAACGCGTCCTGCGCCGTTGGACTCGAACTCTGCAAAGTCGAAACCTGGCACCACCGCGCTTCCGAGTTCCCGAAAGTCCGCGGGGTCCCGGACGACGATCTCGATCGAGCCGCCCACGCCGTCGTGGGTCAGCAGCACCGGGCGGTCCCCCAAGACCGCCGCCGTCACCGCGAACTTCGGGCTGTGGAAGGTCTGCTGCTGTCCCGTTTCCGGATCGATCAGATGGACCGCGACACCGTCCCTGCCCGCCACGTCCTCGACGGCCACGATCCTTCCGTCGAGCCAGGACGCACTTTCCAGCATGGTGTCCAGCTCGGCCAGCGGTTCGGGTGGCTCGCCGATCCTCCATCGAGTGAGCCGTATCCCCCGCCGGTCGCAGAAGTAGACCTCGTTCCCTGACGCCTCGGTGAGGATCGCCGCAGCCCGCCGGTCGAAGCCCAGATAGTGTGCGCCGTCGAGCACCGCGCCGGTCAGATCGGCGTCGACCAGGACGACGTCCTCGAGATCCGTGTTCCGCAGATCGGCATGTCTGAGCGAGCAGCCGGTCAGATCCATGCCGCGCAGATAGCGGTCGAAAACCGCGTTGGACAAGGCCGCATCGTCCAGATGAGCGCCCCGAAGACCTGCCGGGTCGATCTCCACGATGACATCGACCAAGCGGGCACCGAGATTTGTCTCGTCCTCGGCCGTCAGGTTCCGAGTGTCGCCGGCCAGCCTCGCCATCACGGCTCCCGCGTCATCGCTCACCATGGTGACGAGCAGGCTGAGGACCGGGTCGGTCAGGGTATCGATGAGCAGTGACGACGCGATTGATTCGAGCGGTTCCGGGAGCCAGCCGGATGCGGTGCTGCGCTGGCCGAAAGTGGCGCCCACCAGGCCCGACCAGGCGAAGGATGGTGCGCCCGCCGCATCGGTCGCGCCGATCAGGGTCATGAAGTCAGTGTTCATGAGGCCCAGTTCGGCGGCGATCTTGTAGGCCGCGAAGAATTCCAGCAGAGAGCGGTGGGCCGGGGTGTAGTTGCCGTCGGCGTCGCGGACCAGCATCGTCTGGCCCATCATGTCGTAGTGCCAGTGGTCGAGGTCGCGTTGTTCCTGGACCACGTCCTTGAAGCAGGCGCGGATCCGGTCGGGGATCTCGCGGTAGTTGATGGTCAGGACCGATTCGGCGAGCATGTGCCAGGACAGCTCGCAGAGGAAGAAGACCTTGTCCGCGAGCGAGGTGAACGTACGCTCCGCCTTGATGTCCGCGTCGATCTTGTGCTGGACCGCGTAGAGGTAGACCCGGGCGAGGTCCACCTTGGCGCCGGCCTCGATGGCGGGCAGGGCGGCCAGGGCCAGTTCGGACATGACGGGCCGGCGCATGAGCTCCATCAGCTCCTCGTTGCCGAGGACCAGGTTCCGGGTGGGGGTGTCGGTGATCCGGGACAGCAGTTCCCCGATCTGCTCGTCCGCGAAGGGCTGCAGCTCGACGACCTCGAACTGCGGCGGCGCGCCGGTCAGTGCCGACGTCGAGGCCACCAGCCGCGCGCCCAGGACGTCGCGGCCCTGCTGGGCTTCGGGGAAGTGCTCGGTGCGGCAGGTCAGCAGGACCTTGGAGCCGGGTACGACCGCCCGGGCCAGCTCCCAGAAGTTGTTGATCATTGCCTGACGGTCGACCCGGGCGGCCATCTCGTCGAAGCCGTCGAAGATCAGCAGCAGCCGGCCGAGCCGGTTGAGGGTTTCGAAGACGCGGTAGCCGTCGGGCAGGATCTCGTGCTTACGGAAGAAGAACTCGGAGAACAGCGACTCGACGGTGACGGCCTTGGCATAGTCGCGCAGCGGGACCACGAGCGGCAGCCGGGGACGCTTGCGCCCGGCGGCCTTGGCGGCGCGCCATTCCTGGGCGAGGGTCCACGCGTAGTGCAGGCAGAACCAGCTCTTGCCCATCCCGAACTCACCCAGCACTGACAGGTGTTCCTTGGTGTCGTCCTCCAGCCAGCCGCCGACGTAGTCGTCGAGGCCGCCTCCCGTCCATGGATAGACACTGGTGCCGCCGACCTTCCCGGAGCGCCGGTCGATGTCGTCCTTGGCGCAGGTCAGCGGGACATAGCGGGTGTCGATGTGGCGGGTGCGGACCTCCTCCTCAAGCCAATGCAGATACGGCTCGAAGTCCGCCCGTTCGTCGATCAGCTCGTCGAGCGTGTAGCAGAAGATCTCGTCGAGCTCCTCATCGGCGATCCGGGCCGCCTGGCTGACGCGTTGCGGGGCGATGACCCACCCCTCCTTGGCCCGGTGCTCCCCGACGAGCGAGGCAGCGCGCAGGACGTCCGGGCGGCTCATCTCGGCACCGATGCCCAGGACCACCACCGAGTCGTAGCCGCGGCGGGCCGGGACCCGGACCAGCCAGACGAACTCGTCCGGGCCGTTCAGGATCTCCGCGGTGATCTTGTACTCGACCGCGGCGAACCACTCGCGCAGCTCACCGGCGAGCACCTCCGCCGGGGAGGAGTTGCGGACCATGTAGCGGACGATCTCTTCCGGCGTGCTCATCCGGTCGATGCGGTCCACGAGGTCGCTGACGCTCTGGTGGACGTCGCCGACCTTGCGCTCCAACCGGGCCTGCGCGGCGCTGCGGGTCCTGTCGACGAGCTGCTCGAAGACCGCCTGGAAGCCGGTCAGTTCCAGCGCGAGGTTGTAGTCGATCCGGCCCAGGCCACCGGTCTCGTCGTTCCACTGCAGAACGAGGTCGACCTCACGGCGCAGGTGGCGTTCGTCGCCCGACTCGAAGGACTTCCGGAAGGCCGCCATGACGAACTCGTTGCGGAAGAGCAGGATCACCGGCTCCGGCTTGCCGTAGCAGAACTCCACGATGGCGTACGTGTAGACGCCGTCGAAATCGGCCGGCGGGCGGTCCGGTGCGAGATGGACCTTTTTCAGGGCCGCGACCACGGCCTCTTTGCGCTTCAGCCGCTCCAGCGCCGGCTTGGCACCCAGCGTGAGCATCTTGACGAGGGCCGAGGTCTCCACAACTGCCACCGTGGCACCCTACCGCCACGTGAAGTGATCATGAGATCACCCGGGGGCGGGGGCGGGGTCCCGGCGGCGGGGGCGGCGGGGGTGCCTGGCCCGCGGCGAGGGTGACGAGGGCCCGGTGCCATTTCTGGTTGGCGAAGCCGTTGCAGGTCCAGATGTTCAACGGGGCGCCGTTGGCGGGGTTCCAGCCGCCGATGTCGAGGCATTTGTTCGAGGCGGTGTTGACGATGTCGCCCCCGGAGGTGAAGCGCCATTGCTGGGCGCCGGTGCCGTTGCAGGTGTAGAGCTGGACCCAGCCGCCGTCCGCGGTGGAGCCGTCCGCGACGTCGACGCATTTGCCGCCGATGCGGATGGTGGCGTCGGGGGCGAAGGTGAAGCGCTGGCCCTGGGCGTTCCAGCAGTCCCAGACGCCGAGCCGGATCCGGTCGGAGTATTCGCCGTTGGGGACGTCGACGCATTTGCCGTTCCAGTCGCTGATGATCTGCGTTTCGGCGCCGGTGGGTGGCGGCGTGGTGGGTGGCGGCGTGACCCCGTCGTTGGCGTGGAAGGTGACGGTGAAGCCGGTGCACTCCTTGCAGTTGTACATGACCTGGTTGCCGGGCTCGGTGTCGTGTTTCGACCAGCTGTACGCCCGCGGGCACGCCGCCTTGATCGCCTGGCTGTAGTCGGTGACCGCGTCGCGGTTGGGGTTGACGCAGAGCAGCGGCTCGCCCTGGGCGTCGCGGCGCAGATACGCGGCCGGGCACGCACTGAGCAGCGGTTTCGCGCAGCCCGCCTCGGCGCAGTACTGCGATCCGGGCGCGGGTGCGGGCGCACCGTACGGCGTGATGGTGATCGGCAGCGACACGGCGTTGACGTAGCTGACGTTGTACCAGGGCGCGCCCCACGGGTCGGACGGGTCGAAGTTGAACTCGGCGAGGCTGGCGTCCTGCTCGTAGTTGATCGCGCAGTGGTCGGCGGCGTTCCCGCAGTCCCCGACCTCGCAGTGGAACGTGCTGCCGCTGACCCCGGCGCAGCGCTGCCGGGCGAAGAACTTGCCGCGCCAGTGCCCGGGTGTGGTGTTCTCCGGGATGACGATGGTGGCGGACTGGCCGGGTTCGAGGATCGGCAGCCGGGTGAAGTTGACCGACTCGTCGGCGTTGACCGTGCTGCCGACCCACACCTTCTCGCCGCTGGCGTTGACGAACGTCACGGTGTGCTCGCCGGCCGCCCGCGCCGCCCGCCCGCCGGCTATCAGCCCGCCGGTGATCAGGGCGAGGATGACGACGACGGCGAGCAGGATCCGGCGTAAGGCGACAATCGACACGTACCCATCATGGCCTTAGGGGTTGATGGTTGTCGATACGTAAGGGGCCGGCGACAGCGCGTCGCCGGCCCGGGAGAAGAGGCCAATACGCGGGGTCAGACCCGGGACAGGGCCCGATCGCTGACCACGCACTGCATGCCGAACTGGTGGGCACGGCGGACCGCGAAGTCCGTCAGACCCGGGGTGTCGGCGTAGTCGAGGGCGTACAGGTCAAGTTGCAGTTGAAGTAACTGCTCGGCGATCTGCGCGTGGAACTCGAGAACGTCCGCGGGCCAGGGCGCGTACCCGTCGTCGGTCCAGCGGGCCGAGAACGACTCGAAGACCACCCCGTCGACCAGCTCGGCGAGCCGCGGCAGCATGCCGAAACCCCGGTTGGCCAGCATGTACGCGGGCTTCGCCTCGGCCCGGATCGCCGCCACGAGGGTCAGCAGGTGCGGCACGTCCTCCGGGTAGGTCAGCTCGACGTTGAGCGTGTCGAGGAACAGCCCGTCGAACCCGGCGGCCATCGCGTCCCGGGCCTGACCGACCACGTGCGCCACCCACTCCGGATGTCCGACGTGGACGAAAGAGCCACCCCAGTCCGGGTTCTTCTCGGCGCGCTGCCAGACGGCGGGCGGCCCCTGGTCCTCGGACAGCGTGAGATAGCCGAGGGTCTGCACCCCGCGCTCCTTGAGGAACGCGATCTCCTCGGGTTTGTAGAACTCCGGCTGCAGCACCACCCGCGGATACCCGGCGAGCTCGGTGAGTTTGCCGTTGCCGTAGTAGAAGCAGATCGGGTCGGTCATGACGGTCTCCCGTGCTCGGCGTACCAGGCGTACGTCGATCGCACGCCCTCTTCGAGCGACACCTTCGGTTCGTAGCCGGTCAGCGACCGCAGCCGGGTGAGGTCCGGGCAGCGCCGGCGCACCGAGCCGGGCGGGGCCGGGGTGGCGGCGACGACGGGGTTCGCCCCGGCCACGCGCAGCACCAGCTTCGCCAGGTCGCCGATGTTGGCCTCCTCGCGGTCGTTGCCGATGTGCACGATCTGACCGGCCGCCTCGGGCGTGGTCATCAGCCGCACCATCGCCTCGACGGCGTCGTCGACGTGGCAGAACGCGCGGAACTGGTCGGCGCCGGGCACCAGGAACGGGTCCTCGCCGGCCTGCGCGCGCAGCGACATCTCGGGGATGACGTGATCGGCGCCCATCCGCGGGCCGTAGACGTTGTGGAAGCGGCCCACCACGGTCTCGAAGCCCTTGGCCCGCGCGGTGTGCAGGAAAGCGGCTTCGCCGAGGAGCTTGCTGGCCGCGTACGCGAACCGCGGCGCCGTGATGTCCGAGATCATCACCGGGATGTCCTCGCCGGTCGGCACGCTGACGACGCCGGCGTCGACGCCACCCGCGTACACCTCGCTGGTCGAGGCGAAGAAGACCCGTTCACCGGGCGCGATCCAGTCGAGCAGGTGCATCGCGGCAAGGGTGTTGACCCGCACCACCCGGGCGGGGTCCTTCTCCACGTTGCGCACCCCGACGACGGCGGCGAGCAGGTAGATCTGGTCCCACCCGTGCGGCAGGCCGGCGTACGCGGACGGGTCGGTCAGGTCCGCCGAGATCACCTTGACGCCGGGCCGGGCGATCAGCTCGTCGAGGTCGCCGTCCTGGCGGCCCCGGGAGAAGTCGTCGACGATCGTGACCTCGTACCCCTCGGTGGACAGGCGGCGGGCGAGGTGCAGGCCGATGAACCCGGCACCACCGAGCAGCAGCGCCCTCATGCCGAAACCGCCGAAACCGAAGGAACCGCCGGAGCCGCCGGAGCCGACGGGAGGTAGCCGAGACCGGCGTAGCGGATGCCGAGCGCTTCGACGGCGGCGCTGTCGAGGATGCGCCATGAGTCGAAGATCAGCGCCGGGCGGCTGTCGCCGAGCAGCTCCGTCACCTCGATCGACCGGTAGTCCGGGTGGTCGTTGATCACGAGGATCGCGTCCGCGTCGGTGAACGCCTTGTCGAGGCTGACCGGGTCGCCGCCGTACTGCCGGATGACGTCCTCGGTGACCATCGGGTCGTGGCCGGTCACGGTGATGCCGGCGGCCGAGAAGATCGGCATCATGTCGGCGATCGGCGTGCCCCGCATGTCGTCGGTGGGAGGCCAGCCCTTGTACGCCCACCCGAGCACGGCGAGCCGCAGCCCCCGGGTCTCCCCGCGCGCCTCGGCCAGCAGCCGCACGACGGTGTCGGCCACGTGCTTGGGAAGGAACTCGTTGAGCGCCCGCGCCTGACCGACGAGGTACGGCTCGTAGTCACCCGCGCTGTCCAGCATGATGTACGGGTCCTTCGACAGGCACCCGCCGCCGACGTACCCGGGCTTGGCCAGGTCGGGGCGCGGGTAGCCGACGTTCGCCGCCCGCAGGACCTCCAGCGGGTCGAGACCGTGCTGCTCGGCGATCAGCGCGATCTCGTTGCCGAACGAGTAGATGAGGTCGGTGTGGCAGTTGTTGGACAGCTTCACCATCTCGGCGGTCTCCAGGTCCGAGACCTCGACGACGGTCTGCGCCAGACCGCTGAAGAACTCCACACCGGCCCGCAGGCTCGCCTCGTCCAGGCCGCCGACGACCTGCGGCAGCTCGACGAGCTCCCGCAGCGCCTGACCCTGGATCGTGCGTTCCGGGGCCATCACCAGCTTGACGTCGTCGCCCCACGCGGCCCGCAGCTCGGGCAGCACGACCTTGCGGCTGGTGCCGACCGGCACGGTGCTGCGCACCACGACGAGCGTGCCCGGCCGGCAGGTCGCGGCGACGCTGCGCGCGGCGCTCGCCAGGTTGGCCAGGTTGGGCCGGCGGGTGCTCTCGTCGACCGGTGTGGAGACGCTGATGACGGCGACGTCGACGGTGTCGCGCGGCAGTTCGGCGGCGACGTGGACGCCGTTGCCGACCCGGGCGGCGAAGATCTCCTCCACCCCGGGCTCGAAGATGTGCGACCGGCCCTGCGACAGGGTGTCGATCACCGTGGGCGACACGTCAGCGCCGTGCACGATGAATCCCTTGTCGGCCAGAGCCGCGGTCAGGGTGAGCCCGACGTAGCCGAGCCCGACGACCCCGATCGTCATAGGCATGTGGTTCCCCTCCAGTACTTCGGTGTGTGTCGGCCGCCGCGTCACGGACACGGCGGGCCGGGTCGGTCAAGATCCAGCACGGTGACCGTGCCGGCGAAACGTTCGGTCCGGTATCGCGCGCAGGCGCTGCGCACGTCCGCGGCCCGGGTCGCGTAGTCGACGCTGAGCACGAACTTGCCGGCGTCCCGCAACGCCCGCGTCTCGCTCAGGTTCTCCGCGCAGTAGTCCTCGGTGCAGCGTTCGTCGGTCGCCTGGTAGAACAGCTCCTCCATGGCGATGCCGTCGACCGCCGCGGTGTATCCGGGCTGGTGCCGCAGTTCCGGCGAGTTCTGCGGGACGATCAGAAAATCTTTGGTGCGGCCCTTGGCGTACGCCGAGATGCGCGCGATCAGCCCCGCCATGTCCCGGGCCAGCCGCGCCCGGTCCCGGCCCTGCACCGAGCCCAGATCGATCTCCTCGTACGCCAGGGGCGTGTCCAGGTAGACGCCGTCGAACCCGGCCCGCAACGCCTGGTCGACCCGGGGCCGCACGACCCGCTGCCACCACCGTTCGTCGTAGTAGCGCACGAAGTACTCGCCGGGCCAGTCCCCCCACTCGTTGGCGATCAGGTCGGCGGCGTCACGCCGCAGCCCCGGGTATTCGGGCCGGAAATCCTCGATGCTGCCGATCTCGAAGTACGCCAGCACGCGTTTGCCGGTCGAGCGCACCTTCGCGATCTCGGCGGCGGTGAAGTAGTCCTCGTGCGCGTCCCGCGCGAGATCCACCACGACCACCTGCCACGGCCCGGCCGCCAGCTGGTCGAGCTTGCCGCCGGAGTAGTCCTGCAGCTGGTACGCCCACGAGCGGAACTCCACCGGCGTGGTTGTGGGCTTTCCCGTGGGGGCCACCGTCCCGTCGGAGGTAGCAGTGGGCGTGGGCGTGGGAGTGGAAGCCGGAGCCGGGGACAAAGCGGACGTCGAAGGAGCCGGCGGCGGCGGAGAGGGGTCCTCCGAGCAGGCCGCCATGAGAAGGAGCACGGCGGCCACGCAGAGGACGCGGTGGCCGTGGAGTCTCACCCGGGCGCCCCCGCCCAGATGTTCGTGATGGACGTCTCCAGGTCGTGCTCCGGTTTCCAGCCGAGCTCGTCGCGGGCCCGGCTGATGTCGGCCTGGATCCAGTCCACGGCGGCGGAGCGCTGCGGCCCGGTCCCGACCTCCCGGATGGCTCCCTTCCAGCCGGCCCGCTCGGCCAGCAGGCCGACCGCGGCGCGTACGGTGACCGCCCGCCCGCTGCCCGCGTTGTAGACCCGGCTGCGCAGCCGCGGCTCGGTGACGACCGCCCGGAGCAACGACGCGATGTCCTGGACGTCGACGAAGTCCCGGTAGGCACCCAGCGGCCCCAGCGTGATCTCCGTCGAGCCGACCGCGAGCGCTTCCCTGATCCGCAGAGCCGCCCGGCCCAGGACGTTCTCCGCCGGTTGCCCCGCGCCGATCGGGTTGAACACGCGTACGGACACCGCGTCCAGCCCGGACAGCGTGAACAGTCGCGTGCCGGCGACGTGGCTGACACCGTACGCGCCGACCGGTTCTGTCCTCGAGTCCTCACCGACGGCCTCGCCGTGCGGCACGACGCCGTATTCCCCGGCCGAGCCGAGCCGGACCAGCCGCGCGAACGGCACCGCCTCGGCCGCCGCCTCGAGCAGCTTCGCCGCGACGAGGGTGTTGGCTCGCACGAGGTCCTCGCCGGAGCCGCCGAGCGCCCCGACGCAGCTCACCACGGCGTCCGGGCGTTCGGCGCGCAGCAGTTCCGCGAGCGCGGTCACGTCCCCGGCGATCAGGTCGTGGCGGTCCCGCCCGGGACAGATCAGGTCCTCGACCCGGTCTTCGGCGGTCAGCGCCGCACGCACATGACCCCCGATGAACCCGGACGACCCGAAGAGCAGCACCCTCATACCGGCTCACCCAGCCGTTCGCGCAGGATCAGCGGCCGGATCCGCTCGAAGCTGCGGTTGGCCTCGTCGTAGTCCTCCGGCCGGCCGATGTCCAGCCAGAACCCCTTGAACGGGTACGTCGCCGGGTTGTCGCCGCGGGCCAGCAGGTCGAGCACCAGCTGGTCGAACCCGAAGGACAACCCCGGCGGGTACGGCGCCAGCGTGCGCCGCGACATGCCGTACACGCCCATGCTGACCTGGTAGTGCAGCTCGGGCTTCTCGCGGAACCCGACGATCCGTGAGGCCTCGACGTCGAGCACGCCGAACTCCACCTTGTGGGTACGCTCGGCGATCGCGACGGTCAGCCCCCCGGCCGACAACGCGTGCTGGTGCAGCAGGTCGGCGTAGTCGAGGTCGGTCAGGATGTCGCCGTTCATCACCAGGAAGTGCTCCGGCAGCGACTCCTTCAGGCCGAACAGCGGCCCGACCGTCGACAGTGGCCGGTCCTCCTCGATGTAGTCGACGTGCAGCCCCCAGCGGTCCCCGTCGCCGACGAACGCCCGGATCAGCGGGCCGAGATGGTTGATCGCGAGGGTGACCGACGTGAAGCCGCACCCCGCGAGCTGTTCGAGGACGATCTCCAGGATCGCGTGCTTGTCACCGATGGGCATCAGCGGCTTGGGCAAGGTCGTGGTGTACGGCCGCAGCCGCACGCCCTTGCCGCCGGCAAGAATCACCGCATGCATAGCAGTTCTGCCTCCCCATGGTCGTGATCTACCGGAAGTGGCGGACCTGGCCCGCGAACGGGGACAGGCCGTACAGGAACAGGCCCTGCAGCGCGACGACGCTGCCGAGATAGAGCAGGGTGTCGGTCAGCGGATGCGCCGTCCGCCCCAGCAGGGGCGCGGCACCGAGGGCGGCACCGATCCCGATGTGCACCGCGAGCGCGGCCAGCATCGACCAGCAGAGCCAGCCGAAACGTTCGAAGCCGGCCAGCAGGAACGCGGAGTAGTAGGCGCCGCCCAGCACGACGTGGGCGGCGATCATCACCACGCCGGGTGCCGAGAGCCACCCGGTCAGGGCCAGCCCGGCGATGAGCACCAGGCCGAGACCTGCCGGGACGGCCAGGCAGAGCAAGGTCTCCCGGGCGATGAGTACGCGCATCGCGCGCTGGAAGTCCTCGGGCCGGTGACTGAGCCTGGTGATCCGGACCGCGGCGGCCCGGAACCCCTCGGCGCGCCACTCGACAAACCCCATGGCCAGGATCAGCGGGGCCACCGCGGCCGCGATGTCGAGCCGGTTCAGCAGATACGGCGCCTCGGCGTGCAGGAGCAGGGCGGCCGAGCACAGGCCGTACCACGTGACCCCGGCCAGACCGGGCAGCTGCAGGCGCAGCAACGGCAACCCGGACGCCTCCGCCACGTCGCCCCGGTTCCGGGTGAGCAGCAGCGCGGCGACGTAGGCGGCGGTCACCCCGGCGGCAGCGGTGACAAGCGCAGGGGTCCGCAGGGCCGGGCCGGCCAGGAGGTACGCGCAGCCGAAGACGACCGCCGGCACCATGGTCAGCGCCTGGACGCCCTCGCGGCGGTAGAACACCAGCACCGTGCCGGCCAGCTGATAGCCGAGCTGGCACATGGCGAGCACGATCAGCCCCCAGCCACCGCCGGTGACCGCCACCACGAGGAACCCGCACGCCGCACCCGCGAACGGCGCGCCCACGGTCGCGAAGCGCAGGAGCCGGGCGGCGGCCCGCGGGCGGTTGCCCCCGAGCAGCTTGTACGCGCCGAACGCGGCCGTCCCCGCGTACAGCCAGCCGAGCGCGCTGGCCAGGGTCAGCGCCAGCACCACCGACCGCTGCCCGAGCACGCCGAGCACCGCGGGGAACACCGCGCTGGGCAGGGCGTACAGCGGGCCGTGCGCGAGGACCCGGAGCCCGGAGCGCCACGTCCGCGGGGCGTCCGGCGCGGCCGTCTGCTCGAGCGGCGGGCCGAGCCGGCGGTATACCTCGACGGCGAGGGCGAACACGTCGGCGAAGCCGTACTCGACCTTGGCGCCGCGGTCGGTGAAGCCGTCCGACTCGAGGGCGGCGGCGACCTGCAGGGCGTCGACGGCACGGGCCAGCTTGGGCCGCATCCGGTCGACGAGTTCCTCCAGGGGGTCGTCGGAGATCCGGGGAAGAACGACGGTGTGGATCGGCGGGCCGCTCGCTGCCGTGTCCGGGCCGGCGGAGGTGCCGTCCGGCCGCGCGGGGCCCGCGGGGGCGCGGCGGGTCCGGCGCGACTGCGGCGGGATCGGGGGCCGGATCACCTGGGTGTCGGAGTTGTCGGTCCGGTGCGCCCCGGCGGTGTTCGGCGCGGACAGGCGTACGGTCCGGTCGCCGACGTCCATGCGGACGGTCTCGTCCGGGAGCTCGATGCGGACGGTCTTGTCGCCGATGTCGATCCGCACGGTCTCGGTGCCGGCCTCGTCGTTCACCGTCACAGCTGCCCACCGGTGTAGAGACCCGAGGTGGCGGCGGAACGCTGCCGCGGCGGCCTGGCCCGGCCCTGCGCCGTGCCGCGCAGGTGCTCCGGCTGCTCGGCGGCACCGATCGGCGTCGCGAGTCCTTCGTAGACGTTGCGATACATCTGCAGCGACTGGCTGAGGGTGAAGTGCTCGAGGACCCGGGCGCGCGCGGCGACGCCGAGCCGGAACCGCAGCTCGTCGTCGCGCAGCAGCTTGACGCAGGCCTCGGCGACGGCGGCGTGGTCGCGCGGGGCCACCACGATGCCGGTCTCCCCCACCGCCTCGGACACCCCGCCGACGTTCGTGCAGACCGTGGGCCGCCCGCAGGCCATGGCCTCGACCACGGTGTACGGGAAGCCCTCGGAGATGCTGGTCAGTGCGACGATGCTGCCCGCGTGGTACGCGTCGACGGCGTTCCCGATGCGCCCCTCGAGCACCGCCGAGCCGGTGAGCCCGAGCTCCTCGATGAGCAGCTCGCAGGACTCGTGGTAGATCCGGTTCACGGCGGGCGTACCCCCGAAGATGCGCAACCGGGCCGCCGGGATCTCCTTCTTCACCAGGGCGAACGCCCTGATCAGCGTGTGCAGGTCCTTGAGCGGGTCGATCCGGCCCATGAACGAGATCGTCGGCACCCCGGGCTCGCTGGTCGCCGCGGGGAACTCGGCCGGCTCGACGCCGTTGTACATGGTCCACATCCGGTCCGGATCCGCGCCGTTGTGCAGCTGCCAGCGGCGGTTGTACGCCGAGTGCGGCGCGAGCACGTCGGTGATGAGGTACGCCGCCCCGGCCAGGGACCGGAAGAAGCTCAGCGCCAGCACCCGCACCGCGTGCGAGGCGTCGTCGTCCAGGTACGAGATGTAACGCTCCCGCAGGTAGATGCCGTGTTCGCTCATGACGATCGGGGTGCCGTGCCGCCACTTGGCCGCCATGGCCACGAGCGTGGACAACCCGTTCATCGAGCAGTGGATGATGTCGGCCTCGACGACCGGGGCGCTCAGCGGACGCAGCATGTGCTCGATCAGCCACGCGGCCTGGATCGCGTCCGCCACGGTCGGCGCCGGGGACGTCTGCTCGACGCGCAGCTCACGCCACGCGTCGAGCATCATGCCCAGGGCCTCGTTCGACACGAGCGCGGCGCTGAGGTCCCCGCCGTCGGCGGCGTACTCGTAGAGCCCGCGCAGTGCGAGCAGGAACATGCTGCGGCTGACCGCGCCCTGCTCGGACAGCGTCGTCTCCAGCGGGGTGACCAGGGCGCGCAGGAACACCGCATACGACTCGGTGAACGCGGCCCCGGGTTGCTGGTTGTTGCGCCTGGGGTGGTCCGGCCCGCTCCCCCAGAGGGGGATCGAGTGGACGTTGTCCAGGTTCACGGGCGGGGCGAAGACGGATTCCTCGCTGCCGTCCACGGTGAGCGCGACGACCTCCCAGCGGTAGTCCGGGATGCCTCGGATGAGCTGCTCACACCAGATGCTCACCCCGCCCATCGCGTAGGGGTACGTCCCCTCCGACACGAGTGCGACACGCACTGGATCTCCGCCTTCCCCCCGTCCGCCGCGATCAGGCCCGCGGAGCCGCGGTCACCGTCACGGCCGTGTTCGCCACGAGGGCGATCGGCGCCGAGACGTCGCTGCCGTACGTGCTCGACGTCGCCGCCGTCACCCCGCTGAGCTGCACCGTGCCGGTCAGCGGCGAGGTCACCGTGACCGTGCCGGTGGACCGGTCGTAGACCGGGTCGGCCCCGGCGGCCCGCTGCGCGAAGTGCGCGTTACGAACCGTCGTGTACGCGCCCAGCGCGGACCAGTCGAGGTTGATCAGCGGCGTCGCGTAGAGCGAGTCGTACTTGCCGACGACGCTCTCGGTCCAGTCGGTGAGCAGCGTCTTACCGGTCCCGTAGTCCTTCACGTTCGCGATGTGGAAGGTGTGCGTGTTGATGCCACCGGACGCCACGTGCTGCAGCGCCACGCCGGCCTCGTAATCCACGATCTGCGCGTACGTGCGGTCGGTCGGCCAGTACGGGAAGCGCCCGTTCGGCCCGTAGAAGGAGTTGTAGAACGCGGTCTCCTCCTGCGGCGTGGTGACGTGGTACGCGATGTTGGTCGGCCAGTCCGGCACCACCGACAGGCTCGCCTCGAGCGGGTGCACGATGCTGGTGTTGAAGTTCGCCGGCACGTGGCTCGCGAACGAGAAGTTGCCGTGCAGGTACTTCACCCCGAGGTCCTTGGCCGCCTGCAGCAGGTTCGGGTTGGAGCCGGTCAGGCCGTGGTCGACGGGTACGCCGGTGTCGTCGTCGGGGTCCGTCGTGTAGACGCCGAGCCCGGAGTACTCCGGGGTCTTCAGCACGTCGTTCGGCGTGGAGATGCCGGCGGCGGTGGCAGCCGTACGGTTGTCGTTGATCTCGCCATAGGTCGTGGCGTAGTTGGTGCTGTTCAGCTCGTAGTGGTTGAGCGTGTGGTTCAGCCACCGGAAGTCGTTCTTGAGGCACTTGCTGGTCGCGGTCAGCTCGGTCGGGCCGCCGTTCGGGCTGCACGTGCTGCCCGCGAACGGATCGATGTCCGCGCCGTTCAGGGCCAGGTTGTAGGTGAACCCGGACGCCTGCGGGTGCGCGGTGCGCAGCGCGGCCTGCTTGTCCTTCAGGTTGACCATGTCGTGCGCGGAGACCTGGAAGCCCGGCGTGTACTCGACGTGACCGTCCGGGTAGTAGTGGTCCGAGGTGTTGAACCAGTCGTCGACGTCGACGTTGAGGTAGTGCCGCTGCTCGCCGAGGAACATGCCCTTGGTCGCCCACCGGACCACGCCGTAGACCAGCAGATCCGACTGCAGCAGGTACTGGTTCAGCGTGAACGTCAGCGCGAGCCGCTCACGGCCGTCGGTCGACGTCGTCCGCACCCCGAGCACGTTCGTGCCGTCGGTCAGCGTGGAGTCGGCGCTGCAACCCGCGGCGATCGAGGTCTTGTAGACGTACGACTGCACCACCGGGATCGTGGCGCTCGCCTTGAGATAGTCGAACACCCCGGCACCCGCCGCGGTGAAGTTCACGTTGAGCGGGGTGTCACCGACCGAGGTCTCCCCGGCGGAACGCAGGCAGTAGTCCTCGGGCCAGGTGCCGTAGCTGGTGTAGAGCGCGGCCTGGCGGACACCGAAGTTCCGCTCGTACGCCCAGAGGATGTTCCACTCGCCGCTCTCGAGGCCGTTGAGGTAGGCACCCCCGGACGAGTAGACCAGCATGCTGTTGGTCAGCAGGATCGCGTTGTACTTGCCGACGCCGTCAGGGCGCACCAGCGAGCCGGTGGTCAGCGTCGTGTCGGCCGAGTAGAGCACGTCGTAGGCCGCGCCGACGCGGTCCAATGTGGCCTTGTAGGTGGCGACACCGAAATCGCTGGTGTCGGTGGCGATGATCAGCGAGCGCAGGGCGACCTGGTCGTTGACGCCGGCCACTGCGGCGGCCTTGCCGGTTGTGGTCGCGGCGGCCTTGCCGGGCGTGGTCACGGCGACCTTGCCGGTGCGCTTCGGCAGCGGCGCGGGCGGGGTGACCCGCGGCTGGGCGACCTGGCCGTAACCCGGGACGCTCGGCGCGGCTCCGGCGGGAGCGCGCAGCGCGGCCTGGGTTTGAGCGCGCAGCGCGGCCTGGGTTTGAGCGCGCTGGACCGGCTGCGCGCCGGCCGGTGTAGGCGCGGCGGCGACGAGGACACCGGCGCACAGCACGGCGAAGAGGGAGCGGATCCCCCGTCGTTGGACGATCCCTCGTCGTTGGACGAGACGAGCAGGAGCCATCAGGCGTCCTCCACAGCAGAGACGACAGAAACGTAAGAACGGTGCGGTGCATGCTCGCGAAGCCGGCGAGGATGGCGGGCCGACGGCGAGTCTAAGCAAGATTTAAGGATCACCGAGGCCGTATTCGGGTGTCCCCAGATTGACTATTGGTGCGGTTGACTCTGGATCGTCCCTGGTGATAGCACCCGAACCCCCGCCGCGCCGTAACACCGTCCGCAAAGTCGACTCCATGGACCTGACTTGCGAATCTCCTCTGCCTTTCGTAATGCGCCATTAACATTCAGCCGGACCGCCAACACGACATCGGAGATCATCACTGAGCGTGATCCGCCTCCCTAATGTCCACATAGGGCACGGTTCACACGAAGCGACGGATCTGCGAGGTTACCCCCGGGCAGCACAAACAGTCCGAAGTGGATTGCGGGAGCAACACGGCCGTAAACTGTGGGTTCAGCCCAGGAACGGGAACCATTTTCCCAAGGTTCTCCGGACCACCCCGAATGGATCATCGCGTTACCCGCAAGAAATCTCCACCGAACGGCCACAATTATCGCCCGCACGGCGGTTTACCGCTACCCGTGACACATTCGATCGACAGTTATTCGCGGGCACTGGCCGATGGGATCATGACACTGACAACCCCGTTCACGCGGATGACCGGAGCACGGCACCCGATCGCCCTGGCGCCGATGGGCGCAACCGCGGGCGGTGCCCTCGCCGCCGCTGTCGCCCGCGGTGGCGGCCTCGGCCTGCTCGGCGCGGGCGGCGGCGACAGGGACTGGCTCACCCGCGAGCTCCCCCTGGCCGCCGCCGGCCCGGGCCCCTGGGGCGCCGGCTTCCTGACCTGGGCGACCGGCACCGCGGCGGTCGAGCACGTCCTCTCCTTCCGGCCGGCGGCGGTGATGTTCTCCTTCGGCGACCCCACCGGCGTTCACCGGCCTCGTCCACGATGCCGGCGCCATCCTCATGGTCCAGGTCACCGGTCTGGACGAGGCCCGCCGCGCCCGCGACCTCGGCGCCGGCATCATCGTGGCCCAGGGCACCGAGAGCGGCGGCCACGGCGCCCGGCACGGCCGGTCGACCCTCCCGTTCATCCCTGCCGTGGTGGACCTCGTGGCACCGGTGCCGGTCCTGGCCGCCGGCGGCACAGCGGACGGCCGCGGCGTGGCCGCGGCCCTGGCGCTCGGCCCGGCGGGCGCCCTCCTCGGCACCCGCTTCCAGGCCACCCAGGAAAGCCTCGCCGACCCGTCCACCGTCACGGCGATCCTCGAGGGCCGGTCCGAGAACACCGAACGCAGCCGCGTCCTGGACATCGCCCGGAACTCCCCCTGGCCGTCCACCTACACGGCCCGGACACTCGGCCACCCCTTCCTCGACCGCTGGCGCGACCGCGAACCCGAACTGGCCGCGGACCCCCACGCCCGACAGGCCTCCCGCGACGCCGCCGACCGCGGCGACATCCCCGCACAACCGATCCGGGCCGGCGAGTCCACCGACCTCATCACCGACCACCCCTCCGCCGCCGACCTCGTCCCCGCCCTGGCCGCCCAGGCCGAAACCGCCCTCCGCCAGGCCACGCTCTGACCGGCCCCACCCACACTCCGACCGGCCCCACCCACACCCCGGCCACGCTCCGACCGGGTGCTCGCCCTGGAGAGCGGTGCTCGCCGCGAAGGGCGAGATCCCCCGATTCGGAGAGCAGTGCTCACCGCAGCAAGCGGGTCCCGTCCCGCAATCGGCATACCCCCGCCCCGCAGAGCAGCGCTCACCGCAGCGAGCAGCGCCCCGCCCCACAAACGGCATACCCCCGCCCCGCAGAGCAGCGCTCACCGCAGCGAGCAGCGCCCCGCCCCACAAACGGCATACCCCCGCCCCGCAGAGCAGCGCTCACCGCAGCGAGCAGCGCCCCGCCCCACAAACGGCATACCCTCGCCCCGCAGAGCAGTGCTCACCCTGGAGAGCAGTGTCAGTAGGCGAGGACGGCGCCCGCCCCGGAGACGGCGACCGAGTGGGTCGCCCAGCCGTCACCGGCGGGGGCGTGGAGCAGGAAGGTGGCCGGCTCGATCAGGTAACCCGGCGGTTGGGCGTCGTGCAGGCGCAGTGCGGTCTGGCGGTAGGTAGCCGGGGCGACGCTGGCCAGCGTTCCCGCCCACGGCACAGCGATGGTCCGGTGGACGTGCCCGGCCAGGACCCGCGCCACGTTGCCCCGCCTCGCGACGATCTCTCCGAGCTCCGGGCCGTCGAGCAGCCCCATGCCGTCCAGGAACGGGATGCCGACCGCCACGGGCGGGTGGTGCATGGCGATGAAGGCGGGCACGTCCGGGCGTACGCCCAGGGTTTCGTCGATCCAGGCCAGTTGCGTGTCGCCCAGCCGGCCCTCCGCCCGGCCGTGGATGACCGAGTCGGCGACGATGACAGTGGCCGAGGGGTATTCGACGGCGTACGACGAGGACGATCCACCGGCGAGGTAACGGCTGCCGCCCAGCTCCGTGGTGAAGCGCGGGCCGTCGTGGTTGCCGGGTGCGAGATGCACGGGGATCGGGCACAGGCCCAGGATGTCGAGCAGGAGCGCGTACTCGTCGGGGGTGCCGTGCTCGACCAGGTCTCCCGTGATGACCACGCAGGCCGGGCGGGGTTCGAGGGCGAGCAGGCGGGCGAACGCGCGGTGCAGGGCCGTCGCCGGGGCCGCGGCGAGCGGGCCGGTCGGCAGGTGCGGGTCACTCAGGTGCGCGATGAGCATCGCCCGATGGTAAGGACGCCGAAGCCGTTCCCGCCGGGCGCGGATCGGACACCCGGCGGGAACGGGGGCTCAGGCGAGCGGCGGGTCCGCGAGGGGCCAGCCGCCGGCGGCGAGGTGGGCGGAGACGCGTACGACGTCCTCGGGGGTGGCGTTCTGGAGCACCGAGCCGGCGATCATCGCCTCGATGTCCTCGGCGGTGATGGGGTCCGGGCTTTCCGGGGACTCCTTGGCCAGGTCGATCGCGATCTGGCGTACCTCGTCCTCGGTGAGCTTGCGGCGCAGGACTCCGAGCAGGGCGACGTAGTCCTGCCGGGGCACGCCCGTCGGGTAGCCCGCGCGCAGCCACTCGACGGCGCGGGTCATGAAATTGGACCGTGATTCGGTCATGGCCTCACTTGTCCACGATGGTCGGGAACACGTGCTCGAAGCTCAGCGCCTTGCCGAGGCCGCTGGCCACGATGAACGTGATACCCAGGACGACGCCGAGCAACACGATCGCGAACAGCAGCCAGCCGAGGATCTTGCCCGCGGCATGCGGAGCTGCTCCGGCGGTTGCCTCGGCGCTGCCACCGTCGCCCCAGGCGAGGGTGCGGATGCCGAGGGCGAACAGGGCCGGCAGGCCGGCGCCGAGGATCAGACCCGCCGCCAGGACCTTCCACGCGCCCTCGAGGGCGAAACCCAGGTTGTGCATCTCGTACGCCTCTCAGCTCGCCACGGCGGCGGGCTCGCGCTCGGCGGGCCGGGCGTCCTCCCACTCGTCGTTGACGTTGTTGTGGTCGACCGGGGTGCGCCGCGAGCGCAGGAACATGTACGTGGCGGCGGCCAGCAGGATGACGAAGACGGCGATCGAGCCGGCGAGCCCGCCACCGAGCAGGTTGCCGATCCACCACATGACCGCGCCGACGACCGCGGCGGCGGGCAGGGTGATCAGCCAGGCGGCGATCATGCGGCCGGCGACCCGCCAGCGGACCTGCGCGCCGGGTTTGCCGACGCCGGAGCCGAGGATCGAGCCGGTGGCGACGTGCGTGGTGGACAGTGCGAAGCCGAGGTGGCTGGAGGCCAGGATGACGGCGGCCGACGCGGACTCGGCGGCGAGGCCCTGCGGCGGGGCGATCTCGACCAGGCCCTTGCCGAGGGTCCGGATGATCCGCCAGCCACCGAGGTAGGTGCCCGCCGCGATGGCGAGGGCGCACGCGGCCTTCACCCAGAACGGGATGCTCTTGGTATCGGTCCAGTCCCCGGCGGCGATCAGGGCGAGGGTGATCACGCCCATGGTCTTCTGCGCGTCGTTGGTGCCGTGCGCGAGCGAGACCAGCGAGGCGCTGCCGATCTGGCCCCACCGGAACCCGTTGTCGGTGAAGCGTTTCGCGACGCCGACGGTGATCCGGTAGATCAGCCAGGTGCCGGCCGCGGCGACGACGCCGGCGATCACGGGCGACAGCAGGGCGGGCAGGATCACCTTGCCGACGACGCCGTCGAGCTTGCTGCCGTCGCCGTTCCAGTTGACGCCGGCCCAGCCGAGCCCGGCGATGGTCGCGCCGATCAGCCCGCCGAACAGTGCGTGCGAGGAGCTGGACGGCAGCCCGAGCAGCCAGGTCAGCAGGTTCCAGACGATCCCGCCGACCAGGCCGGCGAGCACGATGAGCAGCAACGCGGAGCCGCCGTCGGCGAGCAGTTCGGGCTTGGGAGCACCGTTCGAGCTCTGGATCTTCACCACGGCGTTGCTGACGGTGAGCGCGACCTCGACGGAGAGGAACGCACCAACAAGATTGAGGATGCCGGAGAGCGCCACGGCCACCTTGGGCCGTAGCGCCTTCGTCGCGATGGAGGTGGCCATCGCATTGGCGGTGTCGTGGAACCCGTTCGTGAAGTCGAAACCGAGTGCGGTCACGACCACGAGTACGAGAATCACGGAAGTCTCTGTCACATGCAGATACTGACTCGCGCCATCGATGTACGGCTACCGTCGAAAGCCTGGTCACGGGTAAGTTCTTCCGGCCATGGAACAGATTTCACCGGCTGTTCACCCTCGTCGATCTTGACACCTGGGCCAGGATGAGCAGGCCCCGGTGATCATGCGGGACCCGCCCTCCGGATCAGCCTCTGGATCAGCCTCGGATCAGCCCTGCGACTCGGCGGTGCGGATCGCCGCGACCAGGATCGCGAGGCCTTCGCGGGCCTCGTCCTCGGTGAGCGTGAGCGGCGGGCCCATGCGCAGGACGTTGCCGTAGAGGCCGCCCTTGCCGACGAGCAGCCCGCCCTTGCGGCACTCGTCGAAGACCGCGAGCGTTGCGGCGGTGTCCGGCTCGGTGGTGCCCGAACGGCAGAACTCGAGGCCGATCATCAGGCCGCGGCCGCGTACCTCGGCCAGGATCTTGGAATCTGCCGCGACCTCGCGCAGACCGCTCAGCAGGATCTCGCCGGTACGCCGGGCGTTGGCCTGCAGATCGTGATCGAGCACGTAGTCCAGGACCGCGTTGCCGGCCGCCGTCGAGATCGGGTTGCCGCCGAACGTGGAGAAACTGGTGGCGGGCACGGCGTTGACGAGATCCGCGCGGCCGACGACACCGGCCAGCGCGAACCCGTTGCCGATGCCCTTCGCGAAGGTGATCAGGTCCGGCTGGACGTCGTGCGCCTGGTAGCCCCAGAAATGCTCACCCGTACGCCCCCAGCCGGTCTGGACCTCGTCGGCGATGAGCAGGATGCCGTGGTTGTCGAGCTCCTTCTTGAACGCGCCGAGCAGCCCGTCCGGGGCGTGCACGAACCCCCCGACGCCCTGGATCGGCTCGGCGATCAGCGCCGCCACGTCACCGGCCGTGGTGGTGGCCAGCACCTCGCGCAGGTCCTCGACCGCCGCGTCGATGTGGTCACCGTCGGACAGCCCCGCCATCCGCCCGCGCAGCTTGTCCCCCGAGTGCAGCCAGCTGACCTGCAGCGGGCTGAGACCGCTCGCCGACCAGCTGCGGTGCCCGGTGACGGCCATCGCGGCGAACGTACGGCCGTGGTAGCTGTTGCGGATCGCCAGGATCTGGTTGGAGCGGCGGTGATTCGTGGCGAACAGCAGCGCCGCCTCGTTGGCCTCGGTGCCGGAGTTGGTGAAGAAGACCCGCGCGTCGGGGATGCCGGACACCCGCGCGATCTTCTCGGCCAGGTCGACCTGCTGCCGGATCAGGTACAGCGTCGAGCTGTGCACGATGCCGGTGGCGAGCTGGCGCTCGACGGCCTCGCGCACCTCGGCGACGTCGTAGCCGAGCATGTTGGTGAGCACGCCACCGAAGAAATCGAGATAGGTACGCCCGGACGCGTCGGTCACGCGCCGCCCGGAACCGGAGACGAGCTCGATCGCGTCGTTGCCGTAGTAGGTCGTCACCCAGGAGGGCAGGACGGCCTGGTGCCGGGCGAGCAGGTCATCGGTCATGGGTGTCCTCCAGGAGTGGGCGTCAGCGCCAGCCGCGCGGGTGCGGCTGGCTCCGGGAACCGCTGCCGCGGGCGTCGGCCCCGGCGGCGGAAGCGAAGATGTCGGCCAGCGCGGGTACGCCGTCGCGGATCAGGCCGACCGTGATCCGGACGTGGTCGGCGCCGAGCGTGGACACCTCGAACGGCGCGCCCGGGGCGACCGCGATGCCGTGCCCGGCGAGGCTGAGCATCGCCATCTGCTGATCCTCGACCCGCATCCACAGGTTGATGCCGTCGTCCGACGTCGCGGACACGCCCCGCTCGGCGAGCGCCGTCAGCAGGGCGGCGCGGCGGTCCGCGTAGACCTGGCGCGCCTCGGCCACCTGCACGATCGCGTCCACGGAGGTGAGCAGGTCGAGCAGGACGGCCTGCAGCAGGCGACTGGACCAGCCGGGCCCGAGCAGCCGCCGGTCGGCGATCGCGGTGACCAGCGGTGCGGGCCCGCCGAGCGCGGCGAGCCGCAGATCCGGGCCGTGGCTCTTGGAGAAACCGGCGACGTGCACGGTCCGGTGCGGCAGGCGGGTGCCCAGGCTCACCGGGGGCGCGGTGGCGATGTCCCCCGCATGATCGTCTTCGACGATGGTGACCTGGGGGTACGCGGCCAGCGCGTCGGCCAGTTCCTCGACGCGCCGGGCGCTGAGGCTGACCCCGGTCGGGTTGTGCGCCCGGGGCTGCAGATACACCGCGACCGGGTCGTACGCCCGCAGCGCACTCGCCAGCGCGTCCGGCCGCATCCCGTGCTCGTCCAGCGCCACGCCGACGACGGTGGCGCCGACGGCTTCGAGCAGGTCGAGCACCGGGGGGAACGCCGGGTTCTCGACGAGGACGTGGTCGCCGTACCGGACGATCGCGGAAGTAATCCGGTCGAGGGCGTCGAGCGCCCCGTCGACGACGGTCAGCCGATCCACCGGGTACGCCCACCGCGCCCGCAGCACCGTCTCCAGGGGCGGCAGCACGGCGGCCTCGAGGTAACTCGTCGTGAGGCGCGCGTCCCCGACCCGCTTGAGCGACTCGGTGATACTCGGTAACAGATCGTAGTCGGGCACGCCGGTGGAGAAGTCCTGGGTGACGCCGGGGAACGTGCCGCCGAGCTGGGCGTACCGGAGGCGTTGCCGGGGCTGGCCGGGTGACGTGACGAACGAGCCGGACCGGCCGCGGGTCTGGATCGCCCCGGCCCGCGCGAGGCTGCGCCAGGCCTCACTCACCGTGGTCGGGCTGACGCCCAGGGCCGCGGCGACGTCGCGCACGGTGGGCAGGCGCGCCCCGCTCGGCAGGTCACCCGCCGTGACGAGACGGCTCACCGCCGCGGCGATGCCCCGGGCACTGCGGTCGTCGACCGCCCCCGTGATGAGCCTGAGCAAGCCCCGCCCCCTCCTCGCACTTCCCGGCCGGCCCGCCCCCGGACGGGCCGAAGCAAATTACCGGCGCGAAACATTTGGTAACAAGCGAGCAATTGTTCGCCTCTGCCTGTGTCATTAGTGTTCCCCTGCATGGGCCCCGGATGTCAAGCAGAGCAGGGGCCATGACAGGTGGTGCCGAGGCGATCACAATCAACACGTGACTCATGCCACCATAAAGAGAGAGGGGCAGCACCGATGAGCAGTATCGTGCGAGCCGCCCTCGTCCAGACCACCTGGACGGGCGACAAAGAGACGATGATCAAGGCTCACGAGGACTACGCCCGCCAGGCCGCCGCCCAGGGCGCCAAGGTGATCTGCTTCCAGGAGCTCTTCTACGGCCCCTACTTCTGCCAGGTCCAGGACGCCGCGTACTACGAGTACGCCGAGTCGATCCCCGGCCCCACCACCGAGCGCTTCCAGGCCCTCGCCGCCGAGCTGGGCATGGTGATGGTCCTGCCGATGTACGAGCAGGAGCAGCCCGGCGTCCTCTACAACACCGCCGCCGTGGTCGACGCGGACGGCAGCTACCTCGGCAAGTACCGCAAGCACCACATCCCGCAGGTCAAGGGCTTCTGGGAGAAGTTCTACTTCCGCCCGGGCAACCTCGGCTACCCGGTCTTCGACACCGCGGTCGGCAAGGTCGGCGTCTACATCTGCTACGACCGGCACTTCCCCGAGGGCTGGCGCGCGCTCGGCCTCAACGGCGCCCAGATCGTGTTCAACCCGTCCGCCACGAGCCGTGGCCTCTCGTCGTACCTGTGGCAGCTGGAACAGCCGGCCAGCGCCGTCGCCAACGAGTACTTCATCGGCGCCATCAACCGCGTCGGCATCGAGCCCCTCGGCGACGACGACTTCTACGGCCAGTCCTACTTCGTCGACCCCGAGGGCAAGTTCGTCGGCGACGTCGGCGACACCAACAACCCCGAGCTCATCGTCCGCGACCTCGACCTCGACCTGCTCTCCACGGTCCGCGACCGCTGGCAGTTCTACCGCGACCGCCGCCCCGACAGCTACGACGGGCTGGTCACCCCATGAGCTTCCTGATCAAGAACGGGACCGTCGTGGGGCCGCAGGGCCCCAACGCCGCCGACGTGCTCGTGGACGGGGAGCGGATCGTCGCGCTCTACGCCCCGGGCACCGCCCCTGACGTGCCTGACACCATCGACGCGACCGGCAAATACGTGATCCCGGGCGGCGTGGACGCGCACACCCACATGCAGATGCCGTTCGGCGGTACACAGGCCAGCGACACCTTCGACACGGGTACGCGGGCCGCGGCGTTCGGCGGCACCACCACGATCATCGACTTCGCGATCCAGCGGACCGGTGAGGTCGTGCAGGACGGGCTGGCGGCCTGGCACGAGAAGACGGCCGGCAACTGCCACGTCGACTACGGCTTCCACATGATCCTGGGCGGGGTGGACGACGAGTCGCTCAAGGCCATGGACCAGCTCGTCGCGACCGAGGGCATCTCGAGCTTCAAGCTGTTCATGGCGTACCCCGGCGTCTTCTACAGCGACGACGGCCAGATCCTGCGCGCGATGCAGAAGGCCCGCGACAACGGCGCCATGATCATGATGCACGCAGAGAACGGGCCCGCGATCGACGTACTCGTCAAGCAGGCCCTGGAACGCGGCGAGACCGACCCGTATTACCACGGTGTCACCCGCCCGCAGGAGCTGGAGGCGGAGGCGACGAGCCGGGCGATCTGGCTCGCCGAGGTCGCCGCGGACTGCCCGCTCTACATCGTGCACCTCTCCGCCTCGAAGGCCCTGGAGCAGGTCGCCGCGGCCCGCGACCGCGGCCGCAACGTCTTCGCCGAGACGTGCCCGCAGTACCTGTACCTCACCCTGGAGGACCAGCTCGGCGCGCCCGGCTTCGAGGGCGCCAAGTGGGTCTGCTCGACGCCGCTGCGCAGCAAGCACGAGAGCCACCAGGCCGACCTGTGGAAAGGGCTGAAGACCAACGACCTCGCCGTCGTGTCGACCGACCACTGCCCGTTCTGCATGAAGGACCAGAAGGAGATGGGGATCGGCGACTTCTCGAAGATCCCCAACGGCATCGGCAGCGTCGAGCACCGCGTCGACCTGCTCTACCAGGGTGTGGTCGACGGCAAGCTGTCGCTGGGCCGCTGGGTGGAGACGATCGCGACGACGCCGGCGCGGATGTTCGGCATGTACCCGAAGAAGGGCGTCATCGCTCCCGGCTCGGACGCCGACATCGTGCTGTACGACCCGGCCGGGCGTACCCGGATCTCGGTCGACACCCACCACATGAACATGGACTACTCAGCCTGGGAGGGCTGGGAGATCGCGGGCAAGGTCGACACGGTCATCTCCCGAGGCTCGGTCATCGTGCAGAACGGCGAGTACAAGGGCCACGCCGGGCACGGCAAGTACGTGCCGCGCGGCCTCTCCGAGTACCTGGTCTAGGGGGCGCGGCGATGCGTGAGATCAAACATTGGATCGACGGTACGGCGACCGCGGGCACCAGCGGCCGTCAGCTTCCCGTCTGGGATCCGGCGACCGGCGAGCAGCAGGCGTACATCGTGGCGGCGACCGCGGCCGAGACCGACGCTGCCGTCGCCTCGGCGAAGAAGGCCTTCCCCGCCTGGCGGGCGGCGTCGCTGTCCCGCCGCGCCGAGGTGATGTTCCGCTTCCGCGAGCTCGTCGACGCCAACCGCAAGGAGATCGCGACGCTGGTCAGCGCCGAGCACGGCAAGACCGTGGCCGACGCGGGCGGCGAGCTGGCCCGGGGCCTGGAGAACATCGAGTTCGCCGCGGGCGCCCCGCACCTGCTCAAGGGCGGCTACAGCGAGCAGGCCTCGACCGGGGTGGACGTCTACTCGATCCGCCAGCCGCTCGGGGTCGTCGCGGGGATCACGCCGTTCAACTTCCCGGCCATGGTCCCGATGTGGATGTTCTGCAACGCCCTGGTCTGCGGGAACACGTTCGTCCTCAAGCCCAGCGAGAAGGACCCGTCGGTGGCGCTGCTGCTCGCGGACCTGCTGCGCCAGGCCGGGCTGCCGGACGGCGCGTTCAACGTCGTGCAGGGCGACCGGCTCGCGGTCGAGACCCTCATCGACAGTCCGGACGTACAGGCCATCTCGTTCGTCGGCTCGACACCGATCGCGCGGACGATCTACCAGCGCGCGACGGCGCAGGGCAAACGGGTGCAGGCGCTCGGCGGGGCCAAGAACCACATGGTGGTGCTGCCGGACGCGGACATCGGCTCGGCCGCCGACGCGGCGGTCAGCGCGGGGTACGGCTCCGCCGGCGAACGCTGCATGGCCGTCTCGGTCGTCGTGGCAGTGGGTGCGAGCGCCGACCCGCTCGTCGACGCGATCAAGGAGCGGATCGGCCGGATCGCCGTCGGACCGGCCAGCGACCCGAACGCCGAGATGGGTCCGCTGATCAGCCGGGAGCATCGCGACAAGGTGGCCGGTTATCTCGCCGACGCGGGCAGCGCCGAGGTCGTCGTCGACGGCCGCGACGCCCCGATCACCGACGGGCCGGGGTTCTTCCTCGGCGCCTCGCTGGTCGACAAGGTGCCGACGGACTCACCGCTCTACACCGACGAGATCTTCGGGCCGGTGCTGTCGGTGGTCCGGGTCGACACCTACGAGCAGGCCCTGGACCTGGTCAACAGCAACGAGTACGGCAACGGCACCGCCATCTTCACGCGCGACGGCGGCGCGGCGCGGCAGTTCCAGTACGACGTCGTGTGCGGAATGGTCGGCGTCAACGTGCCGGTCCCCGTACCCGTCGCCTATTACAGCTTCGGCGGCTGGAAGTCGTCGCTCTTCGGCGACCTGCACATGTACGGCCCGGAGGGGCTGCAGTTCTACACCCGCAGCAAGGTCGTCACCTCGCGCTGGCCGGACCCGGCCACCTCCGAGGTCGACCTCGGCTTCCCGAAGGTGAGGTGAAGGCGATGGACATCGGCGTCGTCCTGCAGTGCGACCCACCCTCGAGCGAGCTCGTCGAGCTCGCGAAGAAGGCGGAGGACCTCGGCTACAGCCACGTGTGGACGTTCGACTCGCACGTGCTGTGGCAGGAGCCGTTCGTCATCTACTCGAAGATCCTCGCCGAGACGTCCCGCGTCATCGTCGGCCCGATGGTGACGAACCCGGGCACCCGCGACTGGACGGTCATCGCCTCCCAGTTCGCCACCCTCAACGAGATGTACGGCAACCGCACGATCTGCGGCATCGGCCGGGGCGACTCGGCGCTGCGGGTCCTCGGACTGCAGCCGAACACGCTCGCTCAGCTGCGCGAGAGCATCGGCGTGATCCGGGGCCTGGCAAGCGGCGAGACGGTGGAGCTGCGCGGCAAGGAGCTCCAGTTCGCGTGGGCCCCGGACAGCAGGCTCGACGTCTGGGTCGCCGCCTACGGCCCCAAGGCGCTGGCCCTGACCGGCGAGGTGGGCGACGGCTACATCCTGCAGCTCGCCGACCCGGACATCGCCGCGTGGATGATCAAGGCCGTCCGGGACGCCGCCGAGAAGGCCGGCCGCGACCCGCTGGCGATCAAGTTCTGCGTGGCCGCCCCGGCGTACGTCGGCGACGACCTCGCGCACCAGCGGGACCAGACCCGGTGGTTCGGTGGCATGGTCGGCAACCACGTCGCGGACATCGTGTCCCGCTACGGTTCCGCGGGCGCGGTCCCGAAGGCCCTGACCGACTACATCGAGGCCCGGCAAGGCTACGACTACGCGGAACACGGCCGCGCCGGCAACTCGCACACCGCGTTCGTGCCCGACGAGGTCGTCGACCGGTTCTGCATCCTCGGCCCGGTCGAGGACCACCTCGCCCGGCTCGAGCAGCTCCGCGAGCTAGGCGTCGACCAGTTCGCGCTCTACCTGCAGCACGACGACAAGGAAGCCACGCTCGAGGCCTACGGCAAGAGCATCATCCCGGCGGTCTCATGAGACGAGCCCTGAGCGTCGTCATCGGGCTTCTTCTCATGGTCGCCCTCTGGGAGGGCTACAAGGCGGTCGGCAACCCGGACGGCACGGTGCTGTTCGGCACCCGCGTCCTGCCGCGCGCCGACGACCTGTCCATGCCGCACGTGTGGGACATGCTGTCCCGTTTCGGCCGCCCGGAACTCACGGGCGGCCGGCCGGTCTGGCAGGCCGTCCTCAGCGCAACACTGTTCACACTCGGTATCACTGCTCTCGGTTTCGTCGCCGGCGCGGCGGTCGGGTTAGTCCTCGCGGTCGCCATGCAACGCTTCCGCATCGTCGAGCGCGGCCTGCTCCCCTACGTCATCCTGTCGCAGACCGTCCCCCTGGTCGCCCTCGCGCCGCTGATCGCCGGATGGAGCGGCAACCTGTCGTTCGGCGCCTACCCGTGGCAGGACTGGATGACGGTCGCGGTCATCTCCGCGTACCTGAGCTTCTTCCCCGTCGCGGTCGGCATGCTCCGCGGACTGCAGTCCCCGCACGCGAGCGGGGTCGAGCTGATGCGCAGCTACGCCGCCGGCTGGTGGCGGACCCTGATCAAGCTCCGCTTCCCGGCCTCGCTGCCCTACCTGTTCCCCGCGCTGCGGCTGGCCGGTGCCGCCGCCGTCGTGGGTGCGGTGGTCGGCGAGATCTCCACGGGCACGCGCGGCGGCATCGGCCGGCTGATCCTCGAGTACTCCCGCGAGGCCACCTCCGACCCCGCGAAGGTCTACACGGCCATGGTCGGCGCGGCCCTGCTCGGGCTCGTCGTCGCCGGCCTGGTCAGCCTCCTCGAACTGCCGCTGATGCGGCACCGGCGCCGAGTAACGGTGGTGACGATGTGACCGCGGTTTCAATACAGGCTGTCTCACAGGTCTTCAACCCCGGGCACACCGGCGAGGTGACCGCCCTGTCCGACGTTGACCTCACGGTCGCCCCCGGCGAGTTCGTCTCCCTGATCGGCCCGTCCGGCTGCGGGAAGAGCACCCTGCTCCGGCTGATCGCCGACCTCATCACCCCCACGAGCGGCACGGTCGAGGTCAACGGCAAGCCCGCCGGCAAGGCCCGCCTCGACCAGGAGTACGGCATCGCGTTCCAGCAGGCCGGCCTCTTCGAATGGCGCACGGTCCAGCGCAATGTCGAGCTACCGCTCGAGTTACGCGGCCAGTCCCGGGCCGAACGCCGCTCCCGCACCGCCGAGATGCTCGAACTCGTCGGCCTCGCCGACTTCGCCAGGCACTACCCCGCCCAGCTCTCCGGCGGCATGCAGCAGCGCGTCGCCATCGCCCGGGCCCTCGCCGTCCACCCGCCGCTGCTGCTCATGGACGAGCCGTTCGGCGCCCTCGACGAGATGACCCGCGAACGGCTCCAGACCGAACTCCTCGCCATCTGCGCGAAGACCGGCACCAGCACCATCTTCGTCACCCACTCCATCTCCGAGGCGGTGTTCCTCTCGAACCGCGTCGTGGTCATGTCACCCCGCCCCGGCCGGATCACCGCCACCGTCGACATCGACCTGCCCAGCCCCCGCGACGAGGCCGTACGCCAGTCCCCCGCCTTCTTCGACGCCGTCACCACGGTCCGCAAAGCCCTCCGGGCGGCAGCATGAAACCCAGCGCCGGCGGCCTGAGGCGCGTCCTCCCGCCGCTGGTCCTGGGCATCGCCGCCCTGACGGCCTGGGAGCTGACCGTTTCGCTAGGCCGCATCGCCCCGTTCATCCTCCCGGCCCCCTCCGCGATCGGGCACGAGCTCATCGCACAGCGCGGCAACATCTGGGACGCGGCTCTGGCCAGCGGCCTGAACGCCCTGATCGGCCTGCTCTGGGGCACCGCCGCCGCCGTCCTGCTGGCCATGGTGGCCAGCCGCTTCCGCTTCCTCGCCGACCTGTCCCTGCCCCTGGCCGCGGTGCTGAACGCGCTGCCGATCATCGCGCTCGCCCCGATCCTCAACAACATGTTCGAGTCGACGTCCAGCCTGCCGCGCCGACTGGTAGCCGGGATCATCGTGTTCTTCCCGGTCTTCATCAACACCCTGCGCGGGCTGCGCGAGGTGAACCCGGTCCACCGCGAGCTGATGACCAGCTACGCCGCCGGCGGCTGGACGTTCACCCGCCTCGTCCGCCTGCCCGGGGCGCTGCCGTTCGTCTTCACCGGCCTGCGCCAGGCGTCCTCGCTCGCTGTCATCGCCGCCGTCGTCGCCGAGTACTTCGGCGGCCTGCAGAACGGTCTCGGGTCCCGGATCACCTCCGCGGCCGCGTTCACCGCGTACCCCCGTGCCTGGGCCTTCGTGGCCGGCGCCTGCCTGCTCGGACTCGTCTTCTACCTAGCAACGCTCCTGCTGGAGCGGATCGCCATGCCCTATCGCATTTAAAGGAGCCCGTGTGCGCCGATATCTGATCGCCGCTTCCCTACTCCTCCTCCTCACCGCCTGCGGCACCGCCGACACCCCCGCGACCCCCACCGCCTCGGGCGGCACGACCCCCATCAAGCTGCAACTCCAGTGGTTCTTCCAGGCCCAGTTCGCCGGCTACATCGCCGCCGTCGACCAGGGCTTCTACAAAGAACAGGGCCTCGACGTCCAACTGCTCGAGGGCGGCGTCGACATCGTCCCGCAGACCGTCCTCGCCCAGGGCAAGGCCGACTACGCCGTCGCCTGGGTCCCCAAGGCCCTCGCGTCCCGCGAGCAGGGCGCCGGCATCACCGACGTCGGCCAGATCTTCGCCCGGTCCGGCACCTACCAGGTGGCCTGGAAGGACAGTGGCATCACGACACCCGCCCAGTTCAAGGGCAAGAAGGTAGGCAACTGGGGCTTCGGCAACGAGTTCGAGCTGTTTGCCGGCATGACCAAGGCCGGCCTCGACGCCGGCAAGGACGTCACGCTCGTCCAGCAGCAGTTCGACATGCAGGCGCTGCTCAAGAAGGAGATCGACGTCGCCCAGGCGATGTCCTACAACGAGTACGCGCAGCTGCTCGAAGCCACGAACCCCGCCACGGGCAAGCTCTACACCCCCGACGACTTCCAGATCATCGACTGGAAGACGAACGGCTCCGCCATGCTCCAGGACGCCGTGTGGGCCAACACGGAAAAGCTCAACGACCCCGCGTACCAGCAACAGACCGTGAAGTTCCTCGCCGCCACGGTCAAGGGCTGGGCCTACTGCCGCGACAACCCGGAAGCCTGCCGCGACCTCGTCGTGGCGAAGGGCTCCAAACTCGGCAAGAGCCACCAGCTCTGGCAGATGAACGAGGTCAACAAGCTCGTCTGGCCCGCCGCCACGGGCGGCGTCGGCATGATCGACGAAGCGGCCTGGAAGCAGACCGTCGACATCTCCCTCACCGCCAAGAACCAGACCGGCGACACGGTCCTCACCAAGGAACCGACCGGCCTCGCCTACACCAACGACTACATCAAACAGGCCCTCGACCAGGTCAAGGCCGCGGGCACGGACATCACGGGCACGTCCTTCCAGCCCCAGACGGTCACCCTCACCGCCGGCGGCGCCTGACCGCACGGAACCTTCCCGCCTGCCGCTGCCTTTGAGGAGTATGACACCTTCCTTCAAGGACTCCGGGGGTACGCAGTGAGCGCACGAATAAGAGAACTGCTCGACGACGCGGTGGCCGGGATCACCCCGGACAACCCCGACCCGGTCACCGCCGTCATCGCCCGCGGCCGCGCAGCCCGCCGCCGCCGTCGCACCCTGACCACCGCGGCCCTCGCAGCAGCCCTCCTCGGCACCGCCACCGCCGTAGCCGTGACCACCCACGTCGCCGGCAACGAAGCACCTCCCGCAGCCTCCTTCGCTCCCCCGACCCCTCGTGTCGTCAACGGCGAGGTCGTGGCCGGCGCCCTGCACCTCCCGATCCCGGCAGGCTGGACCGTCGCCACCCCGGTCGCGGACGCCCCCTGTGAGACACTCAGTACCACAGTCCTCATCTCAGGCCCGCAGAAGATCGGGTGCCAGACCGCCGAGATCGAGGTGACCGGCACCGCGAGCACCTGGCCCGCCGGCCGGGCTCTCCTCCCCAAGGACGTCGCTCCGTCCGCCGACGGACAGCCGGGGGCCGATCCGTCCGCCCGCACCGATCTCCCACTGATCGTGCTCCCCCCGGAGTCCGTCACCCTGCCGGGCGGTGAACCCGCCTGGATGACCGACGCCCTGGACTCCGAGGCACTCGCACCGGACCACGCTCCCGGCTACAGCTACTACAACGTCCTGCACCTCCCCTGGTCCCACGTCTCGATCACCCTCCGCGTCGACGGCGCCGCCTCCCGGACGATCATCGACTCCATCCGCACCGAGCCGGCCGCCCTCGGCGCACTCGTGCTGCCCGTGGACACCTCCTCCGTCGAGCTGACCACATCGGACATCACCGACGCCGACCCGTGGACCGGCCACGCCGAGACCACCGACCCGGCGACGATCGCCGCTGTGACGAGGCTGCTGGGGAGCCAGCCGGCGATGCTCACCGGCGCCTGCGCGGGCTCCTCCCACAACGCCCTCCGCCTCACCCTCGCCGGCGACGCCCCGGACCCGACCAGCGTGATCATCACGCTCGGCGACCGCTGCCAGGAGGCCGTCTCGTCCGCCGGCGGCCGGGTACGCCTCACCGACGCCACGGTCTCCGAGCTCGAGCACCTGCTCGGGCTGGCCGCCCGATGACCGCACCGGACGGCTTCGCCGAATTCGTCGCCAACCGCTACCCGTCCCTGGTCCGCTACGGCACCCTCCTCACCGGCGACCGCGGCCACGGCGAGGACCTCACCCAGGACGCGCTCGTCAAGACGTACCGAAAATGGCCCGGACTGCACCCCCACGGCGACCCGGAGTCCTACACCCGCCGCATCATGGCCCGAGCCGCCTGGCGCGCCGCCCGCCGTCTCTGGCACCGGGAAATCCCCGCCGCTACCCTCCCGGACGAACCCACCGCGGACCCTTACACCCCACGCGACACCGCCCACGTGGTCCTGGAGGCACTGCGCCAACTCCCCGCAGCCCAGCGCGTCGTCCTGGTCCTGCGCTACTGGGCCGGCCTCACCGAACAGGAGATAGCCGCCCAGCTCGGCTGCTCCCCCGGCACGGTCAAGAGCCGGGCCAGCCGTGCCCTCTCCACCCTCCGCAGCACCGACGGCCCGCTCGCCGACGCCTTCACCCTCCTGAACAGCCCGCGGTGATCCGCCCGGGGCGGCCCGGCCCTGCCCGGTGTGACGGGCCGGGCGTTCACGCAGGAGCAGGATCGCCTCGAGCAGGGCATCGACCCACGACGCGACCAGGACACACCTGCCGAGATCAATCAGGTGGTCCGGCGGTGCATCCGGTGCGAGGAGCCCGATGACGGCGATCCCCAGCCCCAGAATGCGGATGCTCCACCGTGATGACGGCGCCATGGCTCCTCCTTCGAGACGAATCCCTTCCACTAGACCCACCGAGGGGATGGCGAGCCATGCTGTGTGCGATGTCCGGGACCCATTTGCAGCCTCTGCAAATGCATCAAGTGCTTTGATCACTACTGTGAGCTACCTTCATCAATATGGAAGCAGTCCATCGCCTGCCGCCGTTGCTTCAGGCGGTGCGAGACGACCAGCCAGGCACAGTGGTCCGCCTCTTCCGGCAGGCCGCCCATCTGAGCCAGGCAGAGCTCGGCGCCATGTGCGGCTACTCGGGTTCGACGATCTCGCGGCTCGAGAACGGCCAGCCGCCGCTGCACCACATCGCGGTGCGCCGCCGCCTGGCCCAGGCCCTGGACATCCCCGACGACTATCTGGGCCTGTCATCCTCGGTTTCGCGACACGACACCCGAACGGCCGGCGGATCGCGACGGGATACCGCGGATCCGGCTACGCTCCACCGAGGACCGAGCGAGGGCGGTGAGCCGATGAAACGACGAACCCTGCTGGCAGGGATGGCCGGATCCACGGTCGCCGGGATCGCGATGGGTGGGCCCGCAGCCGCCACCCCGGGCGCCGCCGGGCTGGAGGCCCTGCTCTTCAGCGAGGACCTCGCAGTTGCTCCGCTCACGCGGGGCGCCGCCCGGGCAAGCCTCACCGGCGCGGGCCGCACCTATTCCGCCAGCCGGTACGCGGAACTGACCCGCACCCTGCCTGGCCTGCTCGCGGGCCTCCGCGCGGCGTTGCAGCAGTCCGGCGACGAGCAACGCGAAACCTTCGCCGCGATGCTGTCGCACGCTTACGCGCTGGCCTCGTCCCTGAGCACCAAACATGGTGAGGACGGTCTGGCGTGGGTGCTGGCCGACCGGTCACTCACGGCCGCCAGGGAGTCCGGCAAGGACGCAACCGTCGCGGCGGCCACGCGCACCGTGGCGATCACGATGCGACGGGCGGGCCACCACCAGGGTGCGCTCGGCCTGCTCACCAGTGCCGCCGGAAGCCTGGATGCCGGCCGGGGCACCGCGACAGCCGGACTGATCGGCGCCTACGGCAACCTGCTGTGCACCGCCGCTTACAGCAGCGCCCAGGCCGACGACGCGGGTAACGCCGCTACGTTCCTCGACGAGGCGACAGCCGCGGCAGGGCGCCTCGGGGACGGTGTGATCACGAACGGGGTGGCGCCGTTCGGACGATCCATCGTCGCGGTCTACAAGATCGGCGTGTTCACCGCGCTCGGCGACTCGGCGACCGCCCTGGCCCATGCCGCGACCGTCGATCCAGCGGAGCTCCCCGGGCCGGAGCGCTACGGACGGTTCTGCATCGATACCGCGAGGGCGTGGGCCCAACACGGCAAAGCCGACCGGGCGGTGCGGGCCCTGCTGTCCGCGGAGCGCCATGCCCCCGAGGAAGCGACAAGGCCCTCGGTTCGAGACCTGGTCTCGACCCTGCTGTACGCACCCACGACAACTCCGGCAGGACTGCGCGATCTCGCCACCCGGATCGGTGTCGCCGTCTGAGAACCGGCTCCGGCCCGCAGCACGTGGCGGCCTCCGACAGAGGACCAACCGGTCGGAGCGGAATCGGACAGCGGGACACCAGCGAACCCGGCCGGATCCGGCCGGATCCGGCCTACGGGCCGACCAGACCACAGCACAGTCCGAACTGTGGATCCGGCCAGGTCAGAGCGGGATCAGGCGGGCCGCCAGGGCGACCGCGTTGAGGTCCCCCTCGCGCAGGCGGCCGGCTGCTTCCGGCTCGCCCAGGCCGGCGAGGCGTTCGGCGGCCGTATCGATCAGGCCTTCGTTGCCGCTGAGGAGTTTGCGGGCGAGGTTGGCCTGGGTGGGGCTGAGCTCCGCGTAGGCGCAGCGATCCAGGGCAGCGATGGTCTCCTCGTCGAGGCTTCCCGCGAGGGCGCGTTCGGTGACGACGCGGAGCAGCCAGCTCGGCCACCAGCTGTAGCGGCCGAGGAGGTGGCCGGCCTGGATGGCCTGGGCGGGGGTCTGGCCGCCGTCGAGCAGGCGCAGGACCATCGGGATGTCGAAGCGTTCGAGGCGCAGGGCCGTGACGAAGAGGCGTTGCAGGCGGGTGGCTCCGACCAGGCGGGTGGCCGCGGCGGCCGCGGCGGCGTAGTTGCCGCGGGCGGCGGTCAGGAGGATGGCTGCCTCATCGGTGGAGATGGCGGCGCCGGTGGAGCGTTCCTCGATGCGGTCGAGGGTGCGGGTGAGGCGGGCGGTGGCGTCCTGGGCGTGCTCGGCGCGGGTCTCGCTGGAGGGGCGTTCCAGGTAGCGGACGACCGTGTCCGTGGCGATCTTGACCTCGCGGCGCAGCAGCGGGGCCTGGATCTTGGGGGAGATGAGGTCGCTGAGGCCCTCGAGTACGTAGGCGCGGTCGAATCGGTCCGATGCTTCGGGGAACTGCGTCCACCATGATTCGTCGTGCGCGTCCACGCCTCTCACATTGGCGTACCGGAGGCGTACTTGAGTGAATTTCCGGGAGAACCCTGCCGGACCCCCTGATGCAAGGGGGTCCGGCAGGGCGGGTCTCAGTCGGTGGACGGGGTGAGGACGACCTGGTCAGAGCCGCTCTGCGGCGGGGTGCCGGTGTCGGTGTACTCGGCGACGAACACGGCGGTCAGGTTGTCCGCCCCGGCGTGGCCGGCGTCGAGGAACGTGGTGATCGAGCCGCTGCAGCCGGACGCCGTGGAGAGCGGGTGCCCGTGCTGGTCGTGGCCGAGGATGTAGGTGACGGTGACGCGGGCGCAGTCGACCGGCTGGTCGTCCTCGACGGTGACCTGGTAGTCGACCGTGTCACCGAACGTGAACGGCTGGCCCTCGACCGGGGCGACGAGCGTCACGACGGGCGCAGCAGTGCCGACGGGGAGGATGACCTCGGCCGCGGCCCACCGGCCGGCCGGGTCGGTCACCTTCAGGGTCGGGCGATAGTTCCCGTTCTGCGTGTACGTGTAGACGGCGCTGGCCTGCCGTGAATCGATCACGCCGTCGTTGTTGAAGTCCCACGCGTACCGCAGGCTGTCGCCGTCCGGGTCACTGGTCCCGGTGCTGGTGAACGTGACCGTGAGCGGCGGGGCACCACTGGACGGGGTGGCCTGCACGGCGACGATCGGCGACCGGTTACCGCGTACGTAGTCGATCCGGGCGAGCTGCGCCTCGGGGTTCTCGCTGAAGTAGCCGTCGCCGTACTCGAGGACGTAGAGCGCGCCGTCCGGGCCGAACTCGAGGTCCATCGGGTTGTCGAACACGATCGACGGGAGCACCGCTTCGATCGCGGTCACCTGGTTGCGCCGGTCGAGGGTGAGGCCCTTGACGTAGTCGCGGGTCCACTCGGCGAGCAGCGGCTTGCCGTCGTAGTACTTCGGCCACTTCGTCTGCGACCGGTTGGCGGCGCTGTACTCGTAGGCGGGGCCACCCATCGGCCCGATGCCCCCGGTGCCGAGCTCAGGGAATTGGGCGCTGGCACCGTACCCATAGATGATCTCGGCTTTTTCGACCGGCGGGAGAGCGCGCTTGCCGGTGTTGTTGGGTGACTCGTTGACGGGGGCGGCGCAGTTGAAGGGCGCGCCCGAGGTCTTCGTGGCGAAGTCGTAGTCGACGTAGGGCTGGTCCGGGGCGACGCAGTAGGGCCAGCCGTAGTTGGCGGGCTTGTCGATCGCGGCCCAGCGTCCCTGCCCGGCCGGGCCGCGCGCGGGGTTGGCCGTGTTGGCGTCCGGCGAGTAGTCGCCGACGTAGACGACGCCCTCGGGCGAGACCGTGAAGCGGAACGGGTTGCGCAGGCCCATCGCGTAGATCTCGGGGCGGGTCTTCGCGGTGCCGGGCCTGAACAGGTTGCCCCTCGGGATCGTGTAGCCGCCGTTGCCGCCGACCTTGATGCGCAGGATCTTGCCGCGCAGGTCGTTGGTGTTGCCGGCGGTGCGCTGCGCGTCGAACACCGGGTTGCGGTTGGCGCGTTCGTCGATCGGCGCGTACCCGTCGGACTGGAACGGGTTGCTGTCGTCGCCGGTGGACAGGTACAGGTTGCCGGCGCCGTCGAAGTCGATCTTCCCGCCGACGTGGCAGCACATGCCGCGGTCGGTGGCGACGTCGAGGATCTTCTGCTCGGTGGTCAGCAAAAGTGAGTTGCCACTCAGCTTGAACCGGGAAAGTCTCATAACTCCTTTGAAGCGGGCGAAGTCGGACGCGGTCCCGGTCTCGGGCGCGTCACCCTCGTTGACCGTCGGCGTCGCCGGGTCGTCCACCGGCGTGTTCAGCACCGGCGAGTAGTAGACGTAGACCCACTTGTTCGACGAGAAGTGCGGGTCGATCGCGATGCCCTGCACGCCCTCCTCGTCGTGCTTGTAGACCGGGATCGTGGCGGCCAGCACGTTCTCGCCGGTCCGCGGGTCGTTGACGCGGACCTCGCCCTTGCGCTCGGTGTGCAGGACGCGCTTGTCCGGCAGGACCGCGAGCGCGATCGGCTCGCCCGGGAAGTCGTTGAGGGTGACCTTCTGGAAGGACGAGTCGGGCGGTGGGGCGGCGGCTTGCGGGGCGGCTTGCGCCGAGGGGACCGTCAGGCCGGTGACGACCAGGGCCATGACGGGTACGGCGGTGAGCGAACGTCTCATCAACTCTCCTCAGAACCGCAGGGTGTCGAGGAACCGGAAACCGGCCTGCGCGGTGATCAGCGCGTCGGCGGGGGTGCGCGGCGGACTGCCGGCGTCGTCACGCTCCACGATGTACTCGACCAGCCCGGCCTCGCGGGAGCGCTCGAAGATGCGGGCGAAGTCGATCAGCCCGTCACCGGGGTCGGCGAAGCTGCCGGAGGTGGCCAGGTCCTTCACGTGCACCTGGGTGATCCGGCCCCGGTTACGCCCGATCAGGTCGACCGGGTCGCTGGCCCCGCGGTACGCCCAGAACAGGTCGACCTCGAGGTGCACGAGCCCGGGGTCGGTCTCGCGGGTCAGCACGTCGTACCCGGTGAGCTTGCCGCCGTCCTGGCGGGCGAACTCGTTGTGGTGGTTGTGGTACCCGAAGCTCAGGCCATGCTTGCGGGCGAGCTTGCCGGCCTTGTTGAGATCCTTGGCGAATGCCTTCCAGACGGCGCTGTCGCGGATCGGCGCGCCCGTGGAGGTCGTCCCGAAGTAGGGATGCACGATGTACTTGTTGCCGATGATCGCGGCATCGGCGAGGGCTGCCTCCCAGGTGGCCGCGTTGAACGGCTGCGGGATCCCGACGTGGCCCGAGGTGGCCCGCAGGCCGGCCCGGTCGAGGGCGGCCCGGAATTCCGTCGCGGTGCGGCCCACGAAACCGGCGTGCTCGACGCGCTTGTAGCCGATCCGGGCGAGCTCGGCGAGGCTGGCGTCGAGGTCGATGGCGAGCTGGTTGCGCAGGGTGTAGAGCTGCACGCTGATCTGGTCACGCGGGACGCGGCTGAGGGATCCGTGCCCTGAGCCGCCGGCCTGCGCGGGCGAGGCGAGCAGCGCCGAGCCCCCGACGGCGGCGGCACCGGCGGTCGCGGCCGCGGCGCCCAGGAGATTTCGGCGGCTGAGAGTGGAGTCGTTGTGCATCGCTTGCATGCCTCCCGATCGGTGGTGCGGGATGGGCGCGGGCACGCGGATGCGGCCGGTCAGAGGAGTCACTGACCAGGCCACGTGCCACGCCGGAGCACTGCGGAACATCGAACTTGTTCGCTAGCTGATGTTAATCACAGGTTTCGCCGTCGTGGCCAAAAGAATCTTCGAAAAATGCAAAAGTTTCTATCAACCGACGCCTAAGTCCCCGTCAACACGGACAGGCCGGACATCGACACGCCCTGCCACTGTGGAGCCATGATCCTGAGCCTGTCCTCTTTGGTGGTTTCGATCCTGGCCCTCGCGGTGTCCGGCGGCGTCGCGGTGCGCCAGCTGGTCCGGATGCGGCACAGCAACATGCTCCCCGTCGCCCTCGACCTGTTCCGCGAGTTCCGCACCGGGCAGTTCCGGGACAACATGCGCTACATCGTCGAGGACCTCTGGACCGAGCACCCGCCCGGTGACGACACCGGCATCCTCGACCTGCCCGACAACGACCGCGCCCGCGTCATCCCGGTGGTCAGCTACTTCAACAACGTCGGCGTCCTCGTCGCCAACGGCGTCGTCGACGAGACCGTCGTGCGCGGCTTCATGGGCCAGTCGGTGCTGCGCGCCTGGGACCGGGCCGCCCCCTACCTCCGCGCCGAACGCCTCCACCGCGCCGACCCGTCCTACAACGCCTTCTTCGAGCACCTCGCGGCACGCTGCATCGCCCTGCCACCCACCACCGACCTCGACCGGGTCCCCGACGACTGGACCTTCGACGTCACCCCGTACGTACGCCCGTCCCGCCGCCCATCAGACCGCCCCGCCGCCCAGTGAGACCGCGCCGCCGAGCAATAGGACTGCCCTGCCGGCCTGTGAGACACCCTGCCTCACTGTGAGACCACCCGGCCATCGTCGACCACCCGGCCGCACCATGAAAACAGCCGGCCGCGCCGTGAGAACAGCCGGCCGCGCCGTGAGAACAGCCGGCCGCCATGAAAACAGCCGGCCGCGCCGTAAGACCGCCCCGCCGCGCCGCGAGACCACCCCGCCGCGCCGCGAGACCACCCCGCAGCGGCTGCGCCGGCGCTCAGGCCGTGCGCACGGCCGTCCCCGCGGCCGCGACCTGCTCGCGCAGCAGCTCGGCCAGGGCGCCGGCGGGCATCGGCCGGGCGAGGTGGAACCCCTGGCCGAGCGTGTACCCGAGCGCCCGCAGCAGCTCGGCCTGCTCCTCGTTCTCGATCCCCTCGGCGACGGCATCCAGCCGCAGCGCCCCGGCGAGCTGGATCACCGCCCGGGCGACCGCCTGCCGGGCGTCCCGCGCGGCCGGGTCGGCGTCGTCGATCTCGATGCCGTCCACGAACGACTTGTCCAGCTTGACGATCGCCGCCGGGAACGCGCGCAGCAGACTCAGCGACGACTCCCCCGTGCCGAAGTCGTCCAGCGCGAGCTTGATGCCGTGCCCGTCGAGCTCCCGCAGCGCCAGCGACACCTGGGTGCCGCGCAGCACCGCCGACTCGGTCAGCTCCAGCACCAGCCGGTCGGTCGGCAGCGCATGCTCCTCGAGCGCCGCCAGCACGTCGCCGACGAAGCCGGGGTCGTGCAGCTGGCGTGCGGAGACGTTGACCGCGACCTTCTGCAGCGCCTGTGGACCGAGCTCGGCCAGCCACGCGGCGGCCTGCCGGCACGCCTCGTCCAAGACAAACTGTCCCAGTTCTACGATCAGCCCCGTACGCTCGGCGGCCGGGATGAACTCCACCGGCGGCACCATCCCCCGCACCGGATGCCGCCAGCGCACCAGCGCCTCGACCCCGATCACCCGGCCGGTCCGTAGCGCCATCACCGGCTGGTAGTACAGCTCGAACTCGCCCTCGTCCAGGGCGCGGCGCAGCTCCCCGCCGAGCTGCATGTGCGCGAGGACCGGCACGGCCATCTCCGGCAGATACCGCACGTACGCCGCCTTGCCCCGCTGTTTCGCCGCGTACATGGCGACGTCGGCGGCCCGCAGCACGGTGTCCACGGTCGCACCCGGTTCCGCGGTCGCGATGCCGATGCTCGCCTGCACCAGCAGCAGGTGCGAGCTGATCGGCACGGTCAGGGCATCGAGCACACGCTGCGCGACGGTCTCGCCCACCGGCGCGCCACCGGTCAGGAGCAGGGCGAACTCGTCACCACCTATGCGTACGGGCAGAGCGTCCTCGCCCGCCTGAACGCGCAGCATGTCCGCGAACGACACCAGCAGGTCGTCCCCGACGTCGTGCCCCAGCGAATCGTTCACCGTCTTGAAGTCGTCGAGGTCGACCAGCAGCACCGTCGCGCCCCGGCCCCGATCGAGCGCGCCGCCCAGCAGGTCACGGAAGCGGGCCCGGTTGGCGAGCCCGGTCAGCCCGTCGTGGCTCGCCTCGTGCAGCAGCCGCTCCTCCTGCGAGCGAAGACTGTCGAGCAGCCGGACGTGGTCCCGGAACGCCAGGTACTGCCGGACCGTGACGAGCACGCTCACCACCACGGCCGCGCCGACCGCCACCCGCCCCGGCCACTGCAACCGCCCCACGGCAACAGCGATCAGAGGCAGATCAACAGCCGCAATCGCCACGTACGCGAGGACTGACGACGACCGTCGAGAAGGCTGGCGCAGTCCGGCGGCGACCCGCCACTGTGCGCGTACGGCAAGAGTCAGCAGAACCGGAGCGACCGGAAGAACCACCGCCTGGGCCGGCGCCCCACCGGCGTCCCCGTAGGTCGCGGCGAGCACGGACACCCCCGCCCCGGTCAGCCCGATCGCCGCGACCAGCCGCATCGCCGTCCGATCGACCGGACCGTCCCCGAGGTACGACACCTTCGTGATGCCGGCGAGCGACATGAGCAGCGCCAGCGCGATCAGCACCAGCGTCCGCCCGCTCCACCGCTCGGCCGCCGTGAGCATCGGCGCCAGCCCGAACTGCCACAGCAGCGTCGCACACCCGAGGAACGCGATCGCCCGATCGAGATACATCCTGCGCCGCTCCCGCGGCCCGGCAGGCCGCACCGGCACCCGCGCCACCGCCCACGTGATCATCGCGAACCCCAGCGCCACCGCGACAGCAGCGGACAACGGCATGTCAGGCGGCACGTCCCCGACCGAGAACCGGAAGGCGTGCACAGCCATCAACGTGAACCCGGCAGTCAGAAAAACCGCCCCGGCGATCAGCCTCCGCCAGAACCGCCGCGCTACCACCTCGCCGCGGACCACATCCCCCAGCCGGACCAGCGCCACCACCGAGACCACCCCACCGAGGGGCACCGCCACATAGGCAACCCCCACCGGCCCGGCCCCGGAAACGGCCCAGACCACGAACCAGACCCAGCTCACCAGCCCAAGCCCACCCGCCACCCACACATAACGCCACGGCGCCCGGCGATCATCGGCCACGCCCCCTGCATCGGCGCAACCACTCCCACCCTGAGGAAAACCACCCCCAGCCCCGCCACCGTCAAGATCCCCACAAGTCACGAGCCCACGCTGCCGGACCCGGGCCCCCGCGACCATCCCGAAAACGGACCAACGACGCACCGACCCCGATGACACCGAAACTCCACCCGAGGTCCGCCGCCCTCTGCTGACTCCCCAGGCGCGCCCCGCAGCGCCGATCTCGCGGGGCCGGCCTGGCAGCTCACCCCACCCGGCCGAGCCCGGCAGCTCACCCCCACCCGGCCGGACCCAACAACTCACCCCACCCCGCCGGACCCGGCAGCTCACCCCACCCCGCCGGCCCGGCAGCTCACCCCACCCCGCCAGACCTGGCAGCTCACCCCACCCCGCCGGCCCGGCAGCTCACCCCACCCGGCCGGACCCAACAGGTCGGCTCATTTGGCCGGCCCGGCAGGTCGCCCCACGGTCGGTCACGCAGGCCGGCCTCACCCGCCGGCCCTCGGAACAGCCCTGCAGCGCCGGTCTCGCCGGGTCGGCCGAAAGGTAGAGGTGGTGGCGGGAAGGCCGGTCCGTGGCCGGATGTGGGGGTGGTGGCCGGGCCGGGATGCTGGGTTCGTTGTCACCGGAGAGTTTGTCAGGGGGAAACGATGATGTCCGGGTCCGATACCGCACCGCTGGTGCAGGCGCAGGCCGACGTTCTTGTTCTGGACTACCTGGCCGCGTTGTGGGCCGCGACCGACGATCTCGAACCGGAGCTGCGCGACGAGCTGATGGCCGCCGTTGCCGACTTCATCGCCGTGCGGCGTCAGGGGCAGGGCGGCAGCATGGACGACGCCGCGCCCATTCTGCAGCGGCTCGGGCCGCCCGCGTCGCTGGCGGCCGCCGCGAGGCGCGGGCGGATGCCTGCCCACCTGCGGCGGCTCGCAGTCCCGGCACCCGCCCCGGCGTCGTCGGGCGCGGACTACGCGGCCCTCGCCCTCCTGACCGCCGGCTCCGTGATCCTGCCGGGCGCCGGCCCGCTGGCAGGCCTGGTGCTCACCACGACCTCACCACGCTGGACCCCGGGTGTGAAGGCGGCGGCCTGGGTCCTCGCCGCCGGTCCCATGCTCATCGCCATGGTCGTCGTCCTCGGCTCGGTGATGTTCGGCGCCGGCCCCGAGGGCCTGTTCCTCGCCTACGCCCTCATGGTGATCGGTGGCTTCCTCGCCGCCATCACCCTGCTCCCGGGCCTCACCACCCGCCGTCCCCCGCACCGCAGCTGAGACGCCGTCCCGCCCGACCTGACTCGCCGGCTACTGGCCCGTGGGTTCAGCGTCCGGTGCGGCGGGGCCGGCTTCGGCCGGAGTGTGGGAGAGCAGGCCGGCAGCGGCAAGCGGATCGGTGAGCAACGGATCGAACGCGAGCTCCGCGGCCCCGATCAGCGCGGCCTCGTCCCCCAGTGCCGTAGCCCGCAGCTGCAGGTGCTCCCGGGATGCGGGCAGCGCCATCATGTCGAGGCGGCGGCGGATGGCCGGGGCGGTGGCCGGGTAGAGGTCGCCGAGGGTGCCGCCGAAGATGACGATGTCCGGGTTGAAGACGTTGACCAGGTTGGCGACGCCGAAGCCGAGCCAGTCCCCGACCCGGTCCAGCGCCGCGAGGGCCGCGGCGTCACCGCGCTCGGCTGCGCGTACGACGGGAAGGTGGTCTGAACCCGGCGGCAGGCCGGCGTGCCGGAGCAGAGCTTCCGTGCCGATCTCGGTTTCCCAGCAGCCTTTGGAGCCGCAGCCGCAGTGCCGGCCGGTCGGGTTGACGACCATGTGGCCGACCTTGCCGCTGTGGCCGCGGTGCCCGATGACGAGGCGGCCGCCGGTCACGATGCCGGCGCTGACGCCGAGGTCGCCGTGCAGGTAGATGAGGTCGTCGATGCCGGCGGCGGCGCCCCGGGTGTGTTCGGCGAGAGCGGCTATGTCGGCCAGGTCGCCGACGAGGAAGCGGCCGGGGGCGTCGAGGGCGGCGTCGAGGGCGGCGGCCAGCCCTTCGTCCGCGCCGCCGACGTCGAGGGTGCCGTCGGCGGCTCGCGTGGTGTCGGCGACCGCGACCGCGCCGCCGGCGCAGAAGCCTTCCGGTTCGAGGGAACGGACCAGGGCGGCGAGGGTGGGTACGACGTCACCGGGCGGGCGGGGTGCCTCGCGCAGGTCGAGGATGCGGCCGCCGAGGCCGACGCGAGCGGCGCGGAGCCGGTCTGCCTCGATGCTGAGGGCGTCGGCGTAGACCGCTGCCGAGCGCGGGCTGACCAGCGGCGAGGGGCGGCCGGCCCGGCGCGCCGGGGGCGGGGCCTCCTCCGTGACGAGTCCGGAGGCGGCGAGGTCCGCGGCGAGGGCGCCGATCGTGCTGCGGTTCAGGCCGAGGCTGCTGGTCAGTTCCGCGCGGGAGGTCGGGCCGTGCACGTGCACATAACGAAGGACGGCGCCCAGGTTCTGGCGGCGGATCTCCTCCTGGCCCGCGGCCGGGGAGGGCGGTGCGGGCGACTGCGGGTCAGCGGCGGTCGCGGATCCCGTATGCAGCCCGCGGCGCAGCGGGGTCACCACCAGCGGGCTCCTTCCGGGCCGGGAACGACGAACGGGCCGTTGACCTACAAAACGGACATGGAGCTCGGGGGACACGGCAAAGGGTCCCCGGAGACGGACTCCGGGGACCCCAAGGGTGCTGCTGCTTACTTGGTGAGTGCCGCGAGCTTCGGGTCGTTCGCGTAGGCCTCAGCCGCGTTGGCCTTGGTCACCGCGACCGGGGGAAGCAGGTAGGTGTCGACGACCTTGCTGCCGTTGTTGTACGACTTGGTGTCGTTGACCTCGGGGGCGTTACCGGCCTGCAGCGCCTTGACCATGGTGAGGGTCTGGGCGACGAGGGTACGGGTGTCCTTGTTGATGGTCATGTACTGCTCGCCGGCGACGATCGACTTGACCGACTCGACCTCGGAGTCCTGGCCGGTGACGACCGGGACAGCCTTGTTACGGCTCTTGACCGACTGGATGATGGCGCGGGCCAGCGTGTCGTTCGGGGAGAGGACGCCGTCCAGCTCCTTGCTGCCGTACGTGGAGGTCAGCAGCTGGTCCATGCGGGCCTGCGCACCCTCGGCCTTCCAGCCCTGGATGGCGATCTGCTTGAAGTCCTTCTGACCCGAGGTGACAACGACGTTGCCCTTGTCGATCTCCGGCTTGAGGACGTCCATCGCACCGTTGAAGAACACGGTCGCGTTGTTGTCGTCGGGAGAACCGGCGAACAGCTCGATGTTGTACGGGCCGGTCGGCTTCTTGGCCTTCATGCCGTCCAGCAGGGCCTGGCCCTGGAGCTGGCCGACCTTGAAGTTGTCGAACGCGACGTAGTAGTCGACGTCCGGCGTGCCGGTGATCAGGCGGTCGTACGCGATGACCTTGGCGCCGGCGGCGTGGGCCGCGGTGACCTGGGTCGACAGCTGCGCGGCGTCGGTCGCGCCGATGACGATGACCTTCGCACCCTTGGTCACCATGGCGGTGATCTGGGCCTGCTGGTCGGCCACCGTGGTGGACGCGCCGGCGTACTGCACGTCGCTGGTGAAACCGGCCTCCTTGAGACCGTTGGTGAACAGGTCACCGGCGAGGACCCAGTTCTCCGAGGTCTTCGCGGGAAGCGCCACGCCGATGAGCGAGTTGGCAGCGAAGCCCTTGGCGCTGTCGCCACTGCCGCTGTCGGTGTCGCCGTCGCGGCCGGAGCCACAAGCCGTCAAGGCCAGCATCGCGATGGCGCCGACCGCCACCGTCTTGCCGAAGAAGTTACGCATGCGGGGGTTAGCCCTTCTAGTGAGAGGTGTTGCGGGTGAGAGGGGGGTGGTGACCGGCGTCAGCCGGCCACCGTCGTCTTGGCGGGCTCGTTGCCCGTGTCCGACGTGGGTGCCGGTTTGGATGGTTCATCCCGGCGGAAGGGGCGCGTCAGGCTTCCGATGATGGAGAAGCGCCCCTGGCTCTTGTTGTAGACGTCCAGCGCCACCGCGAGCAGCAGCACCAGGCCCTTGATGATCTGCACCCGGTCGGAGCCGACGCCGAGCAGCTGGAGGCCGTTGTTGAGCACGGCCATGACCAGACCACCGACGATGGAGCCGGAGATGGTGCCGATACCGCCGGAGACCGCGGCGCCACCGATGAACACGGCGGCGATCGCGTCGAGCTCCCAGCTCAGGCCGTCCTGCGGGCCGGAGGCGGCGGAGCGGGCCACGAAGATCATGCCGGCCAGCGAGGCCAGGATCGACATGTTCATCATGACGAAGAAGTTGACCCGCTTGAGCTTCACACCGGACAATTCCGCGGCGCGTGAGTTGCCACCGACCGCGTAGATGTGCCGGCCGCCCGCGGTGTTGCGGGTGTAGAAGCCGTAGATCAGGACCAGGGCCACGAGGATCAGGCCCGAGATCGGGAAGCTGGTGCCGACCCGGCCACCCGCGAAGCGCAGGGTCACGAAGATCAGCACGGCGACCATGACGGCCATCCGGAAGATCGAGACCCACAGCGGCGCCGGCTCGGCGTTCATCTCCTTGCGGGTCTTGCGGGCCTGCAGCTCACGCCACACCACGGCGAGGCAGGCGGCGAGGCCGAGCAGCAGCGTCAGGTTGTTGTAGCCGGTGTCCGGGCCGACCTCGGGCAGGAAGCCCGCGCCGATGTCCTGGAAGCCCTTGGGCACCGGGATGGTGTCCGCGTTACCGACGTACTGGTTGGCGCCGCGCCACAGCAGCATGCCGGCCAGGGTGACGATGAAGGCGGGCACACCCACGTAGGCGACCCAGAAGCCCTGCCAGGCGCCGATGACCGCGCCGATCGCGAGGCCGAAGAGGATGGCCAGGGGCCAGGGGAGGCTCCAGTCCGCCATCGACTTGGCGACCAGGATGCCGGTGAACGCGGCGACCGAGCCGACCGAGAGGTCGATGTGGCCGGCCACGATCACCATCAGCATGCCGATGGCCAGGATCAGGATGTACGAGTTCTGCTGGAACAGCGCGATCAGGTTGTCCGACCGCAGCGTCAGGCCGTCCCCGAAGCCCACACCCAGGTTGTTCGCGGTGAGGAACTGGAACAGCAGGACGATCGCCACCAGGGTGAAGATCATCCCGAACTGGCGGGCGTTGGAGGTCGTGCCTCCGAACAGGTTCTTCTGAAGGTCCTTGAATCGGCTCATCGCGTCTGCATCTTCTTCGTCGAGGTCATCTGCTTCATGAGGGTCTCCGGGTCCGCCTGTTCGCGGGCGAGCTCGCCCGTGATCTGGCCTTCGAACACGGTGTAGATGCGGTCGCAGAGGCCGATCAGCTCCGGCAACTCCGAGGAGATGACGATGACGCCTTTGCCCTGGTCGGCGAGCCGCTGGATGATGCCGTAGATCTCGTACTTCGCGCCCACGTCGATGCCGCGGGTGGGCTCGTCGAGGATCAGCAGGTCAGGGTCGGTGAACATCCACTTCGCCAGGACGACCTTCTGCTGGTTGCCGCCGGAGAGCTTGGAGACTCCCTCGTCGACCGTCGGAGCCTTGGTACGCAGCTCCTTGCGGTACGCCTCGGCGGCGTCGTACTCCTCGACCTCGTTCAGCACGCCGTGGTGCGAGATCTTGGAGAGCTTCGCGGCCACCGTCGAGGTCTTGATGTCGTCGAGCAGGTTGAGACCGATCGCCTTGCGGTCCTCGCTGACGTACGCCAGGCCGTTGTCGATCGCGTCGGCGACCGACTTCAGCTTGATCTCCTTGCCGTCCTTGAAGATCTGGCCGGACTCGAAGACGCCGTAGGAGCGGCCGAAGATGCTCATCGCCAGCTCGGTGCGCCCGGCGCCCATCAGGCCCGCGAAGCCCACGATCTCGCCCTTGCGCACGTTGAAGCTCTCGTGCTTGCAGACCTGCCGGTCGGCGGAGATCGGGTGGCGCACGTTCCAGTCGCGGACCTCGAAGAACACCTCGCCGATGTTCGGCGTGTGGTCGGGGAAGCGGCTGCTGAGCTCGCGGCCGACCATGCCCCGCACGATGCGGTCCTCGTCGACGCCGTCCGCCTTGACGTCCAGCGTCTCGACGGTCTTGCCGTCGCGCAGGATCGTGATCGAGTCGGAGATGGCCTCGATCTCGTTCAGCTTGTGCGAGATCATGATCGAGGTGACGCCGCGCTCACGGAACCCGCGCAGCAGGTCGAGCAGGTGCTGCGAGTCGGCCTCGTTCAGCGCCGCGGTGGGCTCGTCGAGGATGAGCAGCTTGACGTCCTTGGCGAACGCCTTGGCGATCTCGACGAGCTGCTGCTTGCCGACGCCGATGTCCTTGATCAGGGTGTCGGGGTCCTCGGAGAGGCCGACACGGGCCATCAGGTCGAGGGCCTGGCGCTGGGCGGACTTCCAGTCGATCGCGCCGCGCCTGCGCGGCTCGTTACCGAGGAAGATGTTCTCGGTGATCGACATGTCCGGGATGAGCGCGAGCTCCTGGTGGATGATCACGATGCCGGCGTTCTCGCTCTGCCGGATGTCGGAGAACCGCGCCGCGGAGCCCTGGTAAACGATGTCACCGGAGTAGGTGCCGTAGGGGTAGACGCCACTGAGGACCTTCATCAGTGTCGACTTCCCGGCGCCGTTCTCGCCGCAGATGGCGTGGATCTCGCCGGCCTTGACCACCAGGTTGACGTCGGAGAGAGCCTTGACTCCGGGGAACTCCTTGGTGATGTCACGCATCTCCAGGAGGATGGGGGCGTTTGTCGTCATCGCACGCACCACCTCACGAACGTCATGGCTGCCTCCGGAGGGGGATGGAGTTTCGCTGTTTTGTTGCCGTCGGCAACCTATTCCGATCTGAAGATGATTCGCAAGTTTCGAGATCACCGTTCAGGTAACAATCCGGCAATGAAGAACCGGGACGCCGAGGGGCGTCCCGGACTCCGTGTTAACTCAACCGGTTCAGACGGTGACCGGTTCCCGATCCTCGGGCGCCGCCAGCTCAGCGCGCAGCTTCTCGCCCTCGATGTCGACGTTGGGCAGTGCCCGGTCCAGCCAGCGCGGCAGCCACCAGGCAGAACGCCCGAGAAGTGACACGACCGCCGGGACGATCGTCATCCGTACGACGAACGCGTCGATCGCGACCCCGAGCGCCAGGGCGAAGCCCATCGACTTGATGATCGGATCGTCGATCAGGGTGAACCCGGCAAATACGCTGATCATGATCAGGGCCGCAGCGGTGACCACCCGGGCGCCGTGGCCCATGCCGCTCACCGTGGCCTCCTGCGCCCCGGCACCGTGCACGTAGTCCTCCCGCATCCGCGACACGAGGAAGACCTCGTAGTCCATGGCGAGACCGAAAAGGATCCCGATCAGCAGGATCGGCAGGAAGCTGATCAGCGGCCCCGGGGTGTCGACGCCGAGCAGCCCGGCCAGGTGCCCCTCCTGGAAGATCAGCACCGTGATCCCGAACGTCGCGCCGACGGTCAGCAGGAAGCCCAGCGCGGCCTTGAGCGGCACCAGGATCGAGCGGAACACCAGCATGAGCAGCAGCACCGACAGGCCGACGACCAGCACCAGGTAGATCGGCATGGCGTCGGAGAGCTTCTCGGAGACATCGATGCCGACAGCGGTCTGCCCGGTCAGCGAGACATCCGCGCCGCCGATGCCGTGGGTCCGCTTCCGTACCTCTTGCACGAGCGCCTCGGTGCTCTCCGCGGTCGGCCCGTCCTTCGGGATGATCGCCAGCAGGGCGGTGCGCTTGTCCCGGCTGAGGTTCGGCGGGGTGACCGCGACCAGGTCCGGCGTGCCCTGCAGCGCCGGGGCGACCAGCTGCACGGCGGCGGCGGTCTTCTCCGCGGACGCGCTCGACACGACCATGGCGAGCCGGCCGTTGAACCCGGGGCCGAATCCGGTGCTGATCAGGTCGGCGGCCTCACGTGCGGGCGTACCCTCCGCACTGGCACTGGGGTCCTGCAGCGCGAGCCGCATGCCGGCGGCAGGCAGCGCCAGCGCGCCCAGGCCGAGGATTCCCACAATGATGACGGGTACGCGCAGACGGGTCACGATCCGCGCCCAGCGGAACCCGAAGCCCTCCTTCGCCGCCGCGGCGGCCCGATCGGCGGACCCGTCGCGCAGCTTGCGCGGCAGCACCTTGGCACCCGCGAACCCGAGCAGCGCGGGCAGCAACGTCAGCGCGACCAGCACGGCCACGGCGACGGTCCCGGCGGCGGCGAGCCCCATGACGGTCAGGAACGGAATGTTGACGACGGACAGCCCGGCCAGCGCGATGATCACCGTGATGCCGGCGAACAGCACGGCGGAACCCGCGGTCCCGACGGCGCGCGCAGCGGCCTCCTCCGGCTCCTCACCCTCGGTGAGATGCTGCCGGTGCCGCGAGGTGATGAACAACGAGTAGTCGATACCCACCGCGAGCCCCAGCATCAGCGCGAGCACGGGAGCCGTACTGGTCAGCGAGATCACGCTGCTCAGCGCGAACAGCCCCGCCATGCCCGCGGCCACCCCGATGAGCGCGTTGAGCATCGTCATCCCGGCGGCGACCAGCGACCCGAACGTGACCACCAGCACCACCAGCGCGATGACCACACCGATCCCCTCGGTGCCCCCGACCTCCGGCTCGGCGTTCATCACCTCTCCGCCATGCTCCACCCGCAGTCCGGCCGCCCGGGCCGTCGCGCCGCTCTGCTCGTACGCACTGCGCTGGTCGGCGGTGACCCCGTCCGACCGCTCCGCGAACTGCACCTGAACCAGCGCATACCGCCCGTCCGGCGAGAGCGCCCTCGCCGCGAACGGATCCACCGCCCCGACCACTCCGGGCAGCGCCGAAGCCTCTTTGACCAGCCCCTGCACCGCCGCGGTCAACGCCGGGTCGGCGAGCGCCTTCCCCTCGGGAGCCCGCACGACAATGACACCGGTCGCGCCACTGGCCTCGGGAAACTCATGCTTGAGCGCATCGATCGCACGCTGCGACTCCGTGCCGGGCATCGTGAAGTCACTCGACGTCGAGCCCTTGAACGCCAGCGCCGCGCCACCGACGGCAGCCAGCAGCACGAGCCACAGGACCACCACCATCCTGCGACGCCGGAACGAGGCCCGGCCGAGCCGGTACAGCAGGGTTGCCATGTCAATCCTTGTCAGATGAGGGGTACGCGAACCCGCGCGGGATCGACCCCCGCTCGGGGTGCGGTGATGCGGTGATGCAACAGGCACGGACTCTCTTGCCGGGCCGGGCCTTATGTCAGATGCGAGGGATAGAAAGCTCTTTTGTCCGGTCGGCCCTGTGTCAGACAGCCGGAAGCAGGGCCCGCCGGGCGACACCGATCAGGGCGGGGCGCAGCTCGGCCGCGTCCCGGTCGTCGTCGATGACCACGCCGGCGATCCCGCCCAGCAGCACCTCGGCGGCGATGCCGTTGCCGGGATCGTCCGTGCGCCCGGCGAACGCGGCGCACAACTGATCCGTGAGAGGACGCACCGTGTCGAACGCCGGCTCCTGGAGGAACTGCGGGATGACGTCATAGATCAGGGCGACCTCGTGCCGGAACCGCAGCACCAGGTCGACGTACCCGTCAATGGCCGCGGCCTGCACGACCGCGTCGTCGACGGTTTCCAAATGAGCGACGAGCCCGGCCAGCGCAAGCGCCGCGGGAGCGACCAGCGCGTGCAGGATCGCGTCCTTGCTGGCGAAGTGGTACAGCAACGTCGCCTTGGAACACCCCACCGCAGCAGCGATCTCCTGCAGCGAGGTGCCCTTGTACCCGGAGTGGGTGAACTGCTCAGCCGCGACGCGCAGAATCTCGTCACGGGTATTGACGCGAACCATTGCACCATCCTGCCTGACCGATCGGTCAGAACCTGTCCGATCGGTCAGCCAAGTGGCGCACCTAACACCAAACCCTGCTACGGCAGCTCCGTCAGTCAGGCAGAGCGCACCTCACCGTGCGGGGCGCGCCTCAGTCACGCAGGGTGCGCAGGATGCGGGTCAGCTCCGTACGGTCCGCGGGGTCGAGGGAGCCGAAGAAGCGCTCCGCCTCCGCCTGCCTGGTCGCCTTGATCCGTTCGGCAGTCTCGCGGCCGGCCCTCGTCAGCGAGACCAGGGTGGCGCGCCGGTCGGCCGGGTCGTGGTCGCGCTCGACCAGGCCGCGCTCCTGGAGGTCGTCGACGACCTCGGTGGCCGAGCGGGCGGCGATGCGCAGGTGTTCGGCCAGCACGCCGGGGCGCATGGAGCCGTGGCGGGTGAGCTCACCGATCGCGCGCGCCTGGGACGGGGAGATGCCGAGGGGCTCGAGGGTCTCCTTGCCGAGGTGGCGCAGGCGGCGGGCGACGGACCAGAAGAGTTCGGAGAGTGTGCTGTCCTCCACAGGGAATACCGTACCAGCGGTTGCTGTTGTTCCCTCATGTTGAGGTAACCTCAGCATGTCGACGTACCCGATCCGAAAGCAGGCTCCATTTGGACAGCCCCCGCAAACCCAGGAAATTGACCGCCGCCGAGAAGAAGCAGGCCAAGGAAGTCTCCCTGCGCCGCATCGGCCGCCTGTTCACCGCTCACCGGGCCCAGCTCACCGTCGTCGTCGCGATCATCGTGGCGTCCTCGGTGATCTCCATGGCCTCGCCGTTCCTGCTCCGCGCCGTCATCGACGACGCCCTCCCCCACCAGGACCTCGCCCTGCTCGGCTGGCTCGTCGCCGGCATGGTCGCGGTCGCCGGGGTCACCTCCGCCCTCGGCGTGATCCAGACCTGGATCTCCACCACCGTCGGTCAGCAGGTCATGCACCGGCTGCGCACCGACGTCTTCACGCATCTGCACCGCCAGTCGGTGGGCTTCTTCACGCGTACGCGTACCGGTGAGGTGCAGTCCCGCATCACCAACGACATCGGCGGCATGCAGTCGGTCGTCACGTCGACGGCCACCTCGATCGCCTCGAACCTCACCACCGTCGTCGCCACCGCCGTCGCGATGGCCGCGCTCTCCTGGCAGCTGTCGCTCGTCTCGCTGGTCGTGCTGCCGCCCGCGATCTACCTGACCCGCAGGGTCGCGCAGATGCGCCGCGAGATCACCGCCCAGCGCCAGCGCGAGCTCGCCGACCTCAACGTCACCGTCGAGGAGGGCCTGTCCATCAGCGGCATCCAGCTCTCCAAGACGATGGGTACGGGCGCCGCGCTCGTCAGCCGCTTCACCGAGTCCTCCCAGCGCCTCATCGACCTGGAGCTGCGCTCGGAGCTCGCGGGCCGCTGGCGGATGGCCTCGATGACCATCCTCTTCGCCGCGATCCCGGCGGTCATCTACCTCAGCGCCGGCCTGCCCTTCACCGCCGGCAAGCTCAGCATCGGCACCCTGGTCGCGTTCACCGCGCTGCAGTCCGGCCTGTTCCGCCCGCTCATGGGCCTGCTCGGCGTCGGTGTCTCACTGACCAGCTCGCTCGCCCTGTTCGCACGCATCTTCGAATACCTCGACCTGCCCGTGGAGGTGGACGACCCGGCGCACCCGGTCACCGTCGACCCCGCCCGCATCCGTGGTCACCTGCGGTTCGAGGACGTCACCTTCGCGTACCCGGGAAGTGAGACCGCCGCCCTCGCCGGCGTGACCCTGGATGTCCCGGCCGGGACGTCACTTGCCCTGGTCGGCGAGACCGGCTCCGGCAAGAGCACCCTCGCCGCCCTGGTCGCCCGCCTCTACGACCCCGACGCCGGCCGCGTCACCGTCGACGGCATCGACGTTCGCGACCTGCGCCTGGCCGACCTCGCCGGCATCGTCGGGGTGGTGAGCCAGGAGACCTACCTGCTGCACACCACGATCCGCGAGAACCTGCGCTACGCCCGCCCGGACGCCACCGACGACCAGATCGAACGGGCCGCCCGAGCCGCCCAGATCCACGACCTGATCGCCGCCCTGCCCGACGGCTACGACACCATGGTCGGCTCACGCGGCCACCGTTTCTCCGGCGGCGAGAAGCAACGCATCGCCATCGCCCGCACGCTGCTGCGCGACCCCCGCATCCTGGTCCTCGACGAGGCGACCAGCGCCCTCGACAACGAGACCGAACGCGCCGTCCAGCGCGCCTTCGACGAACTGGCCAAGGGCCGCACCACGGTAACCATCGCCCACCGCCTCTCCACGGTCCGCGACGCCGACCAGATCGCCGTGGTCGATCACGGCCGCATCCTCGAGTCCGGCACCCACGACACCCTGGTCTCCGAAGGCGGCCGCTACGCCACCCTGGCCGCGTGACACACCGCTCTCCAAGCGGTGCACCGCTCGCAACACAACGCATGGCCGCTCGCAAAGCGGTACACCGCTCGCTAGAAACGCATCGCCCGCTCACAGAGCGGTGCACCGCTCTCTGCTCGATGCACCCCGTCCGGTCGCATCTGATGCACGAACTCGAAGTGGTGCACCGCTCACCCGCAAGACGATGCAGTGCTCTCACCGTGGTGCACCGGTCGCGGGGTATGCATCACCTGCTCGCGACCTGATGCGGCGCTCGCAGCGCGGACACCTCACCACCGAGCGCCCGCCCGTAGCGTGACGATGCGGTCACAGCTCATCCACATGTGCTGCTCAGGGTGGTCACAAAGCGCGAGCCGAAACTCTCCTCATGACGATGGTGACCTCAGCCGCCCCCGGTAGCCGGTACGGCACGGCGGGACGGCCCGCTCGCATCCTGGTGGTGGACGACGAACCGTCGCTGGCCGAACTGCTCACGCTGACCCTCAGCTACGAGGGCTGGGACGTCCGCAGCGCGGCCGACGGCGAGGCGGCCCTCGCGACGGCGGCCGTGTTCACCCCCGACGCGGTGCTGCTCGACATGATGCTTCCCGACCTCGACGGCGTGGAGGTGCTGCGCCGCTTGCGTACCGAGTGGCCGCACCTGCCTGTCCTGTTCCTCACCGCACGGGACTCGGCCGAGGACCGGGCGGCCGGTCTGCTCGCCGGGGCGGACGACTACCTGACCAAGCCGTTCAGCCTGGACCTCGTGGTGTCCCGCCTGCGAAACGTGCTCGGCGACGCCGCGGACTCCCCCGCCGGGACCGTGCTGCAAGCGGGCGACCTCGAGCTGGGTGTGGAGAGCCGGACCGTGCGCCGCGGGGGCGCCACGATCCCGCTGACCGGCATCGAGTTCGACGTGCTCGAGCAGCTGATGCGCGTACCCGGCGAAGTTGTCCCGGGAATCGACCTGGGGGCGCGCATCCCGGGCGGGCGCACCGCCGTGGTCGCGCTCTGCCTGGCCTCCCTGCGCCGCAAGCTCGGCGTGGAGATCATCGCGGTCGAATCCGGCTACCGCCTCGCCGCGGACTGACAGCACAACGGCTTGCCAGAGCCACGGGCCGACAGAGCCACGGGCCGACAGAACAACGAATGGGCAGAGCCCCGCGGCGATCTCAGCCGTCCTGCGGCCGACCCGTGCTGATGGCGGTCCCGTGCTGATGGCGGACCCGTGCTGATGGCGGTCCCGTGCTGATGGCGGACCCGGGAGATCCAGGCAAAGAAACGGCTGCCGGGCAAGCCCGGCAGCCGTCATCGATATTCTGCGATCAGCGTCGGCCAGCAGCCTTAGCCTTGGCGGGAGTCCCGCCCTTGGCCGCAGCAGAAGCCCCAGCGGCCCCAGCAGACGACGCCTGCACAGTGGTCCCGGCAGGAGTGGTCCCGGCGACGGCCTTCTCGGCAGCCGCCTCCTTCTCAGCAGCGGCGGCGGCCTCTGCCTCCTCGACCCGGCGCCGTTCGAAAGGATCGCCGTACTCGCGGGTGGCGATCCGGGCGTACGACTGCTGGAAGGTCGATACCCGCTCCGAGCGGCCGCGGCCGAAGAAGCTGACGAACCAGTGGACGACAGCGGTGAACCTGTTCTTGAAGCCGACCAGGTAGAGCAGGTGGACGGCGAGCCACATCAGCCAGCCGATGAAGCCGGAGAGGTGGATCTTGCCGATGCTGGCCACCGCGTTGAAGCGGGAGACGGTGGCCATGCTGCCCTTGTCGAAGTATTGGAACTTCTGGCCGGTTTCCTTGCCCTTGAGGCGGCGCTTGATCTGGTCGGCGGCGAACCGGCCGCTCTGGATGGCGACCTGGGCGACGCCGGGGAGGCGGTCGAGGGACATCATGTCGCCCACCGCGAAGATCTCCGGGTGGCCCGGCAGGGTGCAGTCGGGCTCGACCATGATGCGACCGGCGCGGTCGGTCTGGGCGCCGGCGGCTTCGGCGAGCTTGCGGGCCAGGGGCGGGGCGGCGACGCCGGCGGCCCACATCTTGGTCATGGAATCGATGCGTTCGTGGCCGCGCTTGGTCTCGACCTCGATGCCGGTCGCGTCGACGTCGACGACCTTGGTCTCGAGTTCGACCTCGACGCCGAGCAGGTGCAGCTGGCGCAGGGCGTGGGTGGAGAGCCGGTCGCCGAACGTCTTGAGGACGGCGTCGACGGCGTCGATCAGGATGACCCGGGCCTTGCGGGGGTCGATGTGCTTGTACTGACCGGCGAGGTTGCGGTGGGCGAGCTCGGCGATCTGGCCGGCCATCTCCACGCCGGTGGGGCCGGCGCCGACGACGACGAAGGTCATCCAGCGTTCCTGGTCGGCCGGGTCCTGCTGCAGGTCGGCCAGCTCGAACGCGCCGAAGATGCGAGCGCGCAGCTCGAGGGCGTCGTCGATGCTCTTCATGCCGGGCGCGTGGTCGGCGAAGTGGTCGTTGCCGAAGTACGACTGGGAGGCCCCGGCGCCGACGATGAGGGTGTCGTACTCCACCTCGTACTCGATGCTGGGGGCGGTGACCTTGACCTTCTTGTTCTCGACGTCGACGTCGGTGACCCAGCCGAGCTTCACGTCGATGTTGTCCTGCTTGCGGACGATCTCGCGGATCGGAGGGGCGATCTCGCCCTCGGAGAGGATGCCGGTCGCCACCTGGTAGAGCAGGGGCTGGAACAGGTGGTACGCGGTGCCGTTGATGAGCGTGATGTCGACGTTCGCGTTCTTCAGCGCCTTCGCCGCGAAGAGCCCGCCGAAACCGGCTCCGACGATCACCACACGGTGCCGGTGAGCAGTGCGTTCAGCCATTTTTCGGGCCTCCGGTCCTCAGGTCGTCTCGTCGTACGGTATCAACGAGCGAATGGAATCTCAGTTCGTGTTGTTCCCAGGCCGTCACCATGTTCTAACCAGGTTCCAGGCCGGGTATCTGGCGGGTTTCGGAGATACGACGATCATATGGGCGGTAACCTCCGCGAATCACGCGAACACCAAGCGCAACCCGGTGCCGTTCCACCGCCGGGAAGCGGCGATCGAGCGGTTCAGCGTGCTGGCGGGGCTGCGGTCGCTGGTCGTGCCGGTTTTCGACACCGCGCCGACGGACCGCTTCGCCGAGGTCACCCTCAAGAACGTGACTGTTGCCACGGGAATCACCCTTACCCCACAGAACACGGTGGTTGCGTGTTCGACTCCATCAGTCTCAGCGCTGTACGAGCGGCTGGGCTTCCCGGTGGCCGGAGTCGAGTCGGACATCACACCCGAACCGGAGCGGCCGTGGGACGTACTGCTGCGCCTGGCAGCCGGTGACCAGCGATGGCGTGAGCTGGCCCACCCGGCCACGACCGACGTCTTCGACCGCTACCGCCTGGAGGACAGCGTCCGGACGGTCGTGAACGACCCGGTGGTCGGTGACGAGGGCGGGCTCACCCCGACCCGCGACTACCGGACGTACGCGGAAGCTTTCGCCGACGCCGCCGGCCGCAAGTGGGACCTGGTCCGCCCGCACGTGCGCCCCGGCCGGATCGTCGACATCGGATGCGGCGCGGGCTCGGTCCTGGAACGCGCCGACCAGGAGCCGGCCCTGCGCGAGAGCGACCTCATCGGCGTCGAGATCGCCCGGCACCTCTACGACGAGTGTGTCCACAAGAAGGCCCAGGGCGTCTTCCAGAACGCCAACGTCTACTTCTACCGCCGCAACGTCCTCGGCGGCGCGATCTTCCCACCGCGTTCGATCGACACCACGCTGACGTTCGCCCTCACCCACGAGATCTGGTCCTACGGCGACCGCATGGCCTCGTTGCGCACGTTCGCCCAGGCCATCTACGACCACACCGCCCCCGGCGGCGTCTGGATCAACAGCGACGTCTGCGGCCCCGACGGCAAGGACCGCCCGGTCCATCTCACCCTCACCGCCACCGACGGCCTCAATCCTTCATCAGTACGCAGTGAGCTCGCCGAACTGTCCTCCTCCGAGGTCGCAACCCACGTCAGCGCCCTGTCCACCCGCGCCCGCCTCGACCGGTTCGCCGCCGACTACCGCTTCCCGTTCTCGTTCACCACGGTGAACGACACGACGGTCGAGCTCCCGTTCGGCGACGCCATGGACTTCCTGACCCGCAAGGACTACACCGACAACTGGCTGTCCGAAACGCAGGAACAGTTCTGCGGTCTCGAGTTCGCCGACTGGAAGTCGCTGCTGACCGACATCGGCTTCGAACTCGACCCCGCCTCGGACACCACCCGCAACGACTGGATCGTCGACAACCGCCTCGCCCCGGTCGCCTCCTTGACCACCCCGGCCGGCGACCCGGTCGACTGGCCCGTCACCCACGTCTTCCTCGTCGCCCGCCGCCCGCTCAACACGTAGGCGGACAGACGCCCGATTGTCCCGCACCGCCTGTAACAAACACGCGAGGGCGGCGAGCCCTTGGCGGCGGGGTTTGGGTCGCGCGGTCGGGTTGCCCGTCGAGCCACGCCGCTTACCGGGACACCGCGGGCGGCGTGTACGCGTGAACCTGCATGACACCGGCAGGCCGCACGACACTGCGGGCCTGCGCGACAGTGCGGGCCTGCGCGACAGAGGCAGGCCTGCGCGACAGCGCCGGGCCGTGCGACAGCGCAGGCGGGGCGGCGCCGTCGGCGACAGCGACGGGCGGACGGAGGGTCTCCCCGATGTGCCGCTCCTGAAACGGCGACGCGGCTGACGCCGTGGCCGCGCTCGATCGCGAGTGCGACCTGGCCGCGCTCGATCGCGAGTGCGATCGGTCGCACTCGGCAGCCGACGGGTTCGGGCGGACCGGCACGCGGTCCGCCCGCCTCTACTGCTGGAGCCCGTCCCCTGTGCGCGGGGTCAGGGGTTGCCGATCATGGAGTAGTCGTCGGTGGTGAGGCTTCCCGTGCCGGCCAGGGTGAGGCCGAGGCTGACCGCCTGGGTGCCGGCGGGGACCGCGGGGGTGGTCCACGCCGCGGAGGCGTAGGACGACGTGGCCGCGTACGCAGGACTCTGGGTCCACCAGGCCCAGCTGCCGTCGGAGAGCTGGCGGTAGAGGGTCCAGAAGACCGGAGCCGTTGATTTGTACGCCGCATTGAGCGCGTATGTACGGTCTGTTACAACCGTCGGGGCGCAGTTGGCGCTGTCGAAGAGCGGGATGAGCTTGGCGTCGCCGTCGGTCCAGGCGGTGATGTCGAGCTTCTGCGCGTACGTGCCGTCGGCGGCGTCGGTGACCCGGGTCCAGACCGGCGTGTTGGTGCCGAAGCCCGCGCCCGTCCAGCATTGCGGGAAGCCGTCGGCGCCCGCGGTCTCCAGCGACGGGTTGCGCAACGCGTTGGCTCCCGGCGGTGCGGGGTCGGGCAGGGCCGGGGTGTCGGCGAAGCCGTAGTCGTCGCTGACGAGGGTGCCGACCGAGTCGATGGTCAGGCCGAAGCTGACGGCGACGGCCTCCGCCGGGACGGGCGGGGAGACCCAGGTCGCACGCGTCCACTCACCCTGAGCGGCCAGGCGCGGGCTCTGCGTCCAGTACGCCCAGGACCCTTCAGCCGTACGCCGATAGAGCGTGAAGAACACCGGCACGTCGGAGTGGTACCACGCACTGACCTCGTAGTGGTGTCCCGCGGCGACCGACAGCGAGCACGTGCCGAGGTCGAACGTCGGGATGATCTTCGCGTCGCCGTCGGTCAGGCTGCTGACGGCGATGCGGGAGGCGTACACCCCGGTGTGGGCGTCCGGGACCCGCGTGTAGGTGACGGTGTTCGTGCCGTAGCCGGCGTTCTGCCAGCAGGTCGGGTTGTCACCGGTCTCGGGATCCTCCAGCGACGGATTGAGGACCGTGTTGACGCCGGGAGCTCCGGGCGGGGCCGGCGAGTTGGGTGCGACGGCCGGGTGCAGCGTCGAGCTGAGTGCCTGCTGGACGGTCTTGACGGTGGTGCCGACCGAGGTCCGCGGCTGCAACCAGTCGAGGAACTCGTCGAGCAGCGCCGGGGAGATGGACTCCAGCGCACAGCCGTCGCAGACGTGGTGCAGGTTGAACGGGAGCCAGCCGCCGGTGGCCTCGGCGTTGAGCACCACGGCCTGCAGGTCGGTGAGCGTCCACGTCGACTCCACGTCGTCGGGGGTGCGGGTCTCGAAGCGGTCGAGCGGTGGCACGGTCTCGGCCGCGTCGCAGTCCGAACAGCTGGCGGGTGACCACAGATCGCCCACCGCACGGGCGGTGTCGTATCCGCAGTGGGCGGCCATCGATTTGATCGTCGCATTGAATTCCGCGAACGGGTACGCAAATGACGTTACCGCGTATCCCCATGACAACAAAGTGTCGCGGTCCTGACAGATCTGCCTATTCATCTCGTCGGCGGACAGCGTCGTGAGGTCCTGATGAGTGGCGGTATGTCCACCTATCTCATGTCCGCCCGAGGCAAGGGCGTCGAGCTGCGCGCGGGTCATGTAACCGGTTGCGCCGACCAGCGCGGAATTGATGTAGAAGGTGCCGTCCATTTCATGGTCGTCGAGCATCGTCACACCGGCCAGCTGGTCGGTCACGCCGTCGTCGAAGGTAAATGTCACGACGAGCGGGTTCGCCGGGGAGGCGTTAGCCGGAACGGCTCCGACCAACGGGCTACCGAGCAGCACCAGAAGTGCCGCAGCGGCAAGTATTCGCAGGTGGATGCGGGTCTTATCGAATAAATGGAGAGTCATGGAGATCCTTTCTGGCACCGCACTCACCGGCACGGTCGTGACGACTTTCCCACGTGCCCGCTAAAAGCCACATGGCACGATCGGCGGATATCCGACGGTCCCGCAAATACGGACAACTGGGGTGCCGACGGTAATTTCCTCTTGATTTCCGCCGGATTACCCACAGGCCCGTGAACATTTATTCATCCGCATCGCGACCTGCGGATATTTCCCGATCTCAATGATCTGATCCACCGATACTCCACCGGTCGGCCCGCGTTACTCAGCCTTACGGTCACTAGCTGAGTACACAGTGCACACCGAATACTCGGCGCCGAAGCGCTTCTCGTCCACAGGCACCAACGCAATGCGAGGGGACGGCACAAAAATGGGGGCAGACCGGAGCCAGTCCTACCAGGACGATCGCGGCTTAACCGGCGAGTCGGTGGGCAGACCTGCGGGGGCCGGCATCAGGATCGGCGTGGTCGGCGTCGGCTATTGGGGTTCCAAGCAGCTACGGGTCATGCAGTCGACGCCGGGGGTGGCCCGCGCGGTCGCCATCGACGCCCGGCTGCCACTGCTGTCGGGCATGGGTCACCTGCTCGCCAACGGCGGCGGTTACACATCGCTGCGGGCGGCGCTGCCGCACATCGACGCGGTGGTGGTCGCCACGCCGCCGGCGTCGCACGTCGAGGTCGCCCTCGAGGCGATCCGGGCGGGCAAGCACGTGCTCGTGGAGAAGCCGATGGCCACGAGCCCGGCCGGTGCGCGGCAGCTCATCGACGCCGCCCGCGCGGCCGGGGTGACGCTGATGACCGGGCACACGTTCGAATACAACGGCGCGGTCATGATGCTGCGCGAACTCGTCGAGTCCCAGGAGCTCGGCGACCTCTACTACCTGGACAGCGCGCGGCTCAACCTGGGCCTCTACCAGAGCGACGTCAACGTCGTCTCGGACCTGGCGCCGCACGACATCTCGATCGCCAACTACGTCCTCGGCTCGACCCCGACCTCGGTACGGGCATGGGGCTCGCACCACGTCGACCCGGTCTTCGAGGACGTGGCGCACCTGGAACTCGACTACGCCGACATCGGCGTCGGGGCGCACATCCACGTCAGCTGGCTGGACCCGCGCAAGGTCCGGCTGGTGACCGCGGTCGGCTCGAAGAAAATGGCCGTCTTCGACGACACCGACGCCGCCGAACGGATCCGGGTGCACGACAAGGCCGTCCTGCCCAACACCGACCGGCGGTCACCGTCGCGGTTCAGCTACCACCAGGGCGCCATCACCTCACCGGTGGTGCCCTTCGAGGAGCCGCTCGCCGTCCAGGCCCGGCACTTCATCGAATGCATGAGGACGGGTACGGCACCACGTACCGACGGAGCCAACGGCCTGGCCGTCGTCGAGGTCATCGAGGCCGCCCAGCTGTCGCTCGCCCAGGACCGCCGGGTGCAGCTCGAGGAGGTGGCGGGTGACGGTCCGTCGCTCCCCGGCCTCGTGCCGGCGCCACCTTCCTCGACCGCGCCATCCTCGCCCGCGCCTTCCGCCGCCGCGGCCTCCGTCACCGCGACCGCCGCCTCCGTCCGTGCCTGACCGGGAAGGGACATCACGCATGCAGACCGTCGTTCCCTTCACCGACCTGGGTGCCATGGCCCGCGAGATCTGGCCCGGCATCGAGAAGGAATTCACCGAGGCGCTGCTCACCGGCCGCTACATCGGGGGCGAACCGGTGGCGCAGTTCGAACGCCGGTGGGCCGCGTACTGCGGCACCACCCACGCGGTCGGCGTCGCCAACGGCACCGACGCCCTGGAACTCACCCTGCTCGCACTCGGCATCGGCCCCGGCGACGAGGTGGTCGTCCCGTCCAACACCTTCATCGCCACCGCCGCGGCGGTCGTCCGGGCCGGAGCCACCCCCGTCTTCACCGACGTCGACCCGGACACCCTGCTGCTCACACCGCAGCACCTCACCGCCGCCCTCACCCCCCGGACCCGGGCCGTCATGGTGGTTCACCTCTACGGCAACATCGCCGACCTGGCCGCCCTGGAAGCGGTCGCGAACACCGCCGGCATCCACCTCATCGAGGACGCCGCCCAGGCCCACGGCGCCGAACGCGACGGCCACCGAGCCGGCTCCCGGGGCACCGCAGCCTGCTTCAGCTTCTACCCGGGCAAGAACCTCGGCGCCCTCGGCGACGCCGGCGCGGTCGTCACCTCCGACCCGGCCCTCGCCGAACGCATCCGAGCCCTCGCCAACCACGGCCGCACCAACGGCTCAGCCCACTACGAACACGACTACATAGGTACGAACAGCCGCCTCGACACCCTGCAGGCCATCGCCCTCACTGCCAAACTCGACCACCTCGACGCCTGGACCGACGCCCGCATCGACCTGGCCGCCGTCTACCGCAAACGCCTCACCGGCACAGAAGTACGCCTCACCGCCCTCGACGACGGCGTCCGGCACGCCTACCACCTGATGGTCGTACGCGTCCCCGACCGCGACAAGGTCCGCCAAGCCCTGAGCCACCTAGGCATCCAGACCGGCATCCACTACCCACTCCCCTGCCACTCACAACCACCACTACGCCGGTACGCAACAGGCCCGCTCCCGGTCTGCGAACAGGCCGCCAAGGAACAGTTCTCCCTCCCGATCTACCCGCACATGACGCTCGACCAGGTCGACCTCGTCTGCGAAGCACTCATCGAAGCGGTGGCCTCATGACCCCGGAACCCGGCCACACAGACACGGGCCGCCCAGACACGGGCCGCCCAGACACGGGCCGCGCAGACACGGGCCGCGCAGACACGGGCCGCGCAGACACGGGCCGCGCAGATACCGGCCGGGCCGGGGCTTGGCCTGACCGGATCGGGGCCGGGACAGGCTCGGCCGAACCGGCCGGGTCTGAGACAGACCGTGCCAGAGACATGATCGACCGCTCGCAGACCGGGACGGGCCGGATCGACCGGACCGGGCCTGATCGCTCCGGCGCCGACCGCTCCGATACTGGGGCGGGGCGGGCCGAGACCAGGGCGGGCCGGGTGGGGACCGACCGAACCGGGACGAACGCGGGCTGGGTCGGCGCTACCCGGGCTCAGTCCGACCGGGCTGGGACCGACCGGGCTGGGACCGACCGGGCTGGGACCGACCGGGCTGGGACCGACCGGGCTGGGGCGGATTGGGCTGGGACCGACCGGGCTGGGCCGAATTGGGCTGGGCAGGGGTGGGTCACCGATGAGGGGGTCCGGATCGGATATCCGGCCGGGCGTGGTCCCGGGCGCGGGCTGCAGCTGGGGCGCGATGCCCGGTTGCGCAGCGGGACCGTGCTCTACGACGGCTCGAAGATCGGCGCGAACCTCGAGACCGGCCATGGTGTGGTCATCCGCGAGGAGTGCATCATCGGTGAGCACGTCAGCGTGTGGAGCAACACCGTCGTCGACTACGGCTGCCGGATCGGTAACCGGGTGAAAATCCACGCGAACTGTTATATCGCTCAGTTCACGTGGCTGGAGGATGACGCGTTCCTCGCCCCCGGGGTCACGATCGCAAACGACCTCTACCCGGGTGACACCCGCTCGGCGCAGCTGATGAGCGGCCCGCACATCGGGGCCGGCGCTCAGATCGGCGTCAACGTGACGATCCTGCCGTTCGTCCACATCGGCGCCGGCGCGATGATCGGCTCCGGCTCGGTGGTCACCCGCGACATCCCGGCAGGCATGGTCGCCTACGGCAACCCCGCTGTGCCGCACCGGCGCGTGACCGATCTCCCGGAGATCGGTCAGCGCGTCGCCGACCTGAGCGAGAGAGCACCGCTCACTCCGTCGTCGTCCGCCCCTCAGAGAGCACCGCTCGCGGAAAGGGCACCGCACGAACAGAGAGCACCGCTCACCGAGAGGACCGGGCGATGAAGCGTGCCCTCGACCTGGTCCTGGCGGGTGCCGGCCTGATCGTGCTCTCACCGCTGCTACTGGTGCTCTGGGCCGTGGTCCGGATCGGCTCGCCCGGCCCGGCCGTCTTCCGCCAGGAACGGCTCGGGCTGCACGAGAAGCCGTTCACGATGCTCAAGTTCCGGTCCATGACCACCGGGGCGGGCGATGCCATTCACCGCGCGTACGTGAGTCAGATGCTGATGGCAGGCGACCGGGCCGAGCCCACCGCGGGTCTTTACAAGCTGGAGGGTGACCCCCGCGTCACCCGGCTCGGCGCCTGGCTGCGCCGGACCAGCCTGGACGAGCTCCCGCAGCTGGTCAACGTCGTCCGCGGTGAGATGTCCCTGGTCGGGCCACGGCCGTCGCTGGCGTGGGAGGCCGCGCTGTTCACCGACGAGCAGCGGACCCGGTTCGCCACCCGCCCCGGCCTGACCGGGCTGTGGCAGGTGAGTGGGCGGGCACGGCTGACCATGCCGCAGGCGCTCGCCCTGGACGTCGAGTACGTACGGCGGCAGAGCCTGTGGCTGGATCTGACGATCCTGGCGCGGACCCTGCCCGCGCTGCGCCGCACGGCATGACCACGACCACCACCTCACCCGGCGCCGGCGCCGGCGCCGGCGTCACCGAGGGGCCCGACGTGGGTCTCGCCGCACCCACGGAGGCCGTCGGCGACTCGATGACGGTCGCCGCCTGGACGATCATCAGCCGGATCACCGGCGTCGTGCGGGGCGTGGTCATCGCCGCGGTGCTGGGCGTGACCGTGTTCGCCAACACCTACCAGTTCACGAACTCGCTGCCCAACCTCGTCTTCTACGGCTTCCTCGGCGGCTCGATGCTGTCGTCGCTGCTCATCCCGGCGCTGGTCGCCCATGTGGACAGCGGCGACCGGCGGGCCGCCGAGCGGGTCGCGGGCGGGTTTCTCGGCATGGTCGCCGCCGGTGCGGCGGTGGCCGTGCCCCTCGCGGCGCTGGCCGCCCCGGCGGCACTGCACGCGGCGGAGGTGGGCGGTCAGGGCACCACCGCGGTGCTGCTGGTCCTGCTCCTGCTGCCGCAGATCCCGCTGTACGGCCTGGTCGCCACGGCGGGGGCGGCGATGAACGCACACGGGCGGTTCGCGCTCGCGGCGGCAGCACCCGCGCTGGAGAATGTCGGGACCATAGCCGTCCTGGCGGCCGTAGCACTGCTCTACCCCGGCATCACTGCTCTCCCACAACCGCCGGGCGGAGCCCTGCTCCTGCTCGGTCTCGGCACGACCGGATCGGTGGCCCTCCACGCGGCTGCCCAGTGGTACGGCGCCCAGCGAGCCGGTGTCCGGCTACGGCCCCGCCGCGGGTGGCGGGACCCGGAGGTACGCCGGGTCCTGGCCCGCGCCCTCCCGTCCCTGGGGCAGGCCGCGCTCGCTGCGGCGCAGTTGCTGGTGCTACTCGTGCTCGCCAACCGGGTCGCCGGCGGCGTGGTCGCATTCCAGCTCGCCATGAACTTCTACTTCCTGCCGATCGCCCTGGCGGCGACCCCGGTCGCGCTGACCCTGGCACCACGGCTGGCCCGGATGCGCGGACCGGGCAACGGTGCGATGTTCCGCGACACGTTCCTGCGGGGACTGGCCTTCGCGTTGTTCGTCGCGGTACCCGCAGCAGTGGGCTATGTGGCGATCTCCGGACCGATCGCGCGGGCCATGGCGTACGGCGGGTTCGGCAACGACACCGGGACCGGCCTCATCGCCGCGGCCCTCGCGACCCTCGCGGTGGGGGTGGCCGGCGAGGCGGCGTTCCTGGTCGCGACATATGCGTGCTACGCCCGGGAGGACACGCGTACGCCGCTGCGGGCGATGGTGCTCCAGCTCGCCGTCTGCCTGGCGGTGGCGTCACTGGCGCCGTTCACCTCGGGCGCCGCCGTCCTGGCGATCCTCGGCGCCGCACTGTCGGCGGGCACTGTCGTCAGCTCCGCGTACCTGGTCGGCAAACTCCTCCACGGCCTGCCGCCGGGTGACGAGCCGCTGCTCCGGCCGCTCGGACGGATCCTCGGCATCGCCGCGCTGATGCTCGCACCAGCGCACGTGGCCGGCGCCGTCGTCATCCGCCATGTCGGCGGCGGGATCGGAGGGCTCCTCGGAGTCACGGCAGGCGGCGTCGCCGGTGCGGTCCTCTACCTCGGACTCCAGGCCACGGCCCGCGCCCCCGAGCTGAAGTGGGTCCGAGGCTCCCTGCGAAGCAAACTCGGCTCCTCCCGGGGGGCCGCGGCGCCCGGGGCAACCGGGGCCGAAGCCGGGGCCGCGGCTGGCAGGCAACCGCGACGAGTGCGGCGGCCCGGGAATTCATCGCGTGTACTTATCAATCTGGCGCTATTGATGCTTTGCGCGGGAATGGGGGCGCTGCTCGGGCGCGAACCGTTGCTCGCCGTCGGCGTGGTCGCTGCCGTGGGGCTCGGCACCTGGATCGTGCTGCGGCCGGCCGTGGCGGCGTACCTCATCATTGCGCTGACGCCGATCACCGCCGGGATCGACCGTGGCACCCTGCTCCCGGTCCTACGGCCCAATGAAGCGCTCTGCGTCTTCGCCGGGGCGGCTCTGCTGGTGCGGTATCTGCTGAATGTGCGGACCGGGTCGGTGCGGCTGGTCCGGATCAACCGCATCGACCTGGTCCTGCTGGGGCTCGCGGTGTGCAGCTCCGTCGTCCCGCTGCTGATGATGGTGGCGCGGCACCGCGAGATCACCGGCGACGATCTGCAGCACGCGATCGTGCTGTGGAAGTACCTCGCGGTCTATCTCATCGTCCGCTTCAGCATCGCGGACCGGCACCAGGCCTACGTGTGCCTGGTGCTGTCCATGGGCGCGGCGGTCGTCGTGTGTGTGATCGGCATCCTGCAGTCACTGGACCTGTTCGGCGTACCCAAATTGCTCGGCACTCTGTGGGCGCCCTTCGGGGTGGAACGCACCCTCGCGATCGGCCGGGGCAGCTCGACCCTCGCCCTCGCGGCGGCGGTCGCCGACCTCGCCATCCTCAACCTCGCCATCGCGGTGGGGTTGTTGCTGCACGGCAACAGGCACCGCGTCCTCCTGGCCGGCGTGATCGCCGTCTGCACCTTCGGCGCGCTCGGCGCCGGGGAGTTCTCCACGATCCTCGGCCTCGTCGTCGCGATGGGCGCGCTGATCGTGGTCTCGAGGGCCACCCGGATCATCGGGTACGCGCTGCCGCTCCTCATGGCCGGCGCGGTGGTGATGTGGCCGGTGATCGAGACCAGGCTGGCCGGATTCCAGAGCGCGTCCGGGCTGCCCGAGAGCTGGATCGTCCGCTACCACAACCTGAGCACGTACTTCCTGCCCGACCTGAGCGCGCACGGCAACTGGGCGACCGGGGTCCGGCCGTCCGCGAGGGTCCCCGCCGCGCACGAGGAGTTCGGCTGGGTGTGGATCGAGAGCGGCTACGTGTGGCTCCTCTGGGGCGGCGGTCTCCCGTTGCTCGGCGCGTACCTGTGGTTCGTGGTCGTGACCGTGCGGCGCGCGAGTGCGGCAGCCCGCCGTGCCACCGGCGTGGTCGCGACGATCGGCCTGGCCATCGCGGCGGTCGTCACCGCGAACGCGGTCCTGATGATCTTCGACCCGCACCTGACCTACCGCGGCGCGGCCGACGCCCTGTTCGGCCTGCTGGCGCTGCTCCGCGTGCTCGAACACCGACCTGAACAGGTGGAGTCATGAGGGTTCTGCTGATGGTGGAGAACGTCTCCCTCGCCCGCGACCACCGGCTGCGCAAGCACGCTGCCGCGCTGGTCGAGGCCGGCATGCAGGTCACTGTCATCTGCCGGCGAGACCCGGGCAACAAGACCGTGCCGGGGGTACGCGTCCTCGACTACGAACCGCCCCGCGACGGCACGTCCAAACTCGGATTCCTCTGGGAGTACGGCTACTCGCTCGCGATGGCCGGCCTGCTCACCGTGCGAGCACTGCTCTCGGGCGGGATCGATGTTCTCCAAGTTTCCAGTACCCCGGACATCTACTTCCTGATCGCCCGGCCGCTGAAACTGCTCGGACGCCGGGTGGTCTTCGACTTCAAGGACCTCTCCCCCGAGATCTACGCCGCCCGCTACCACACCCGCGAAGGCCTGATGTACGCGCTGCTGCAACGCCTCGAGCACGCGAGCCTCCGCGCGGCCGATCACGTGGTCGCGGTCAACGAATCGGTACGCGAGGTCGCGATGCGCCGGGGCGGCGTACCCGCTGACGCGGTCACGGTCGTCGGCAACGGCCCCCGGCTGTCCGAGCTGAACGGCGGCGGCACGGTCCGGCCCGAGCTGCGCCGTGGCAGGGAACACCTCTGTGTCCTGGTCGGGATGATGGGTCCGCAGGACAGCATCGACCTCGCCATCGAGGCGATCGCTTACCTGGTCCACGGCCTCGGCCGCACCGACACCGCGTACACGTTCGTCGGCGTGGGCGACGCCGTTCCGGACCTCGTCCGCCTCGTCGAACGGCACGGGCTGGAACCATGGGTCTCGTTCCCCGGCTGGGCCGAGCAGGCGGAGGTCTTCGACTACCTGGCCACCGCGGACCTGGGCCTCGAACCGAACCTCGAGGAGTTCGTCACGCCCGTCAAGGCCATGGAGTACATGGCCTTCGGACTGCCGTTCGTCGCGTTCGACGTCACGGAGACCCGGCTGATCGCATCCGGAGTCCCGACTCATCTTTCACCGACCGGCCGCACGCCGGGGAAGGACGCCGCCGGCGTTGTCTCGGTGGAGGGGGCTGCCGGGTTGGTGCCGGCCGGGGATGTGAAGGCGTTCGCTTCGCTCATCGATGCGTTGCTGACTGATCCCGTACGCCGGGAGCGGCTGGGCGCCGCGGGGCGGCGGGCCGTGGTGGAGAAGCTCGCCTGGGAGCACCAGGCGAGGAAGTACCTGACTGTGTTCAACCGGCCGGTGGGGGCCGATGTTCTGCCCAGGGAGGCAAGAGCGTGACGAGTGGGGGTCCGGCGCGGCTGATCCGCGTACACGGATGGTGGATCGTCCTGGTGACGGTTCTGGTGATGGCGGGCGCGTACGCGGTGGCGAGCAACGCGCCCATCGAGTACCGGTCCGCGGCGATCGTGGTGGTGGAGTCCCGGGTCCGGGCGAACACCACACCGGTGGCGCCCGACATGGGCACCGAGAAGCAGCTGGCGCAGTCTGGGCTGGTGGTGGACCCGGCAGCCAAACAGCTCGGGATCGGCCCGGGCGAGATGGCCGAGGGCCTGGTGGTCAGCGTGGCCCCGGACGCGAACGTGCTGACGTTCGCTTACACCGACGCGGAGCCGGGTGCGGCGCAACGGCGGGCGCAGCGGCTCGCCGAGGCGTACGTGGAATACCGGAACTCCGACGAGGCCAAGAGCAAGGGCGCGGCCCAGGCACAACAGGCGACCCTGGTGACCGACGCATGGCTACCGTCCCTGCCGGAGGAACGACCTGTCTATCTGGACCTGGCACTGGGCCTGGTGATCGGGCTGCTGCTCGGTGTCGGCACGGCCCTGCTGCGGGACCGGCTCAGCGACCGGCTCCGTGGTCGCGACGACCTGGCGAAGCTGCTCGGTTCACCGGTCCTCGCCACGATCCCCCGCGAACGCCGGTGGCGCCGCGGTGACCGGACCAGGCCGGTGCTGCTGCGCGACCCCTCGTCCCCGGCAGCGGAGGCGTTCCGTTATCTCCGCTCGCGCCTGCGGCCCGTACTGCAGGACAGCACGACGATCCTCGTGACCAGCGCCGACGGCCGCGAAGGGCGCACGACCACGGCAGCGAACCTGGCGGTCGCACTCGCCCAGGCCGGTCGCACCGTCATCCTGGTCGACGCCGACCTTCGCCACCCCGGCGTGGCCACGGCGTTCGGGGTGACCTCCGGAGCTCGTGCGTCCGAGGTCCACGGCAGGGACGTCCGCGCTGACGCTCACGACTTCGACGGCGCTGGCTTGAGAACCGCAGCCTTGTCCGGGAACCCAGCCTCAGGGCACGCCGGCCTCACCGACGACCGGGACCAGCGGGTCGGCCCCACCGATCACCCGGGCAAGGCGCGTGCCAGCCTCGCCGTGGGTCCGGGCCCGGCGCCTGCTGGCCTCACCGAGGGTGCGGGCTTGGGGCGTGTCGGCCTTACCGAGGGTGCGGGCCTGGGGCTTGTCGGCCTTACCGAGGGTGCGGGCCTGGGGCTTGTCGGCCTTACCGAGGGTGCGGGCCTGGGGCTTGTCGGCCTTACCGATGTCCTCGCCGAGAACGCCGATCTGCTTGCGGCACTGCGTGACAGCCCGGTGCCGAGGCTGCGGTTGCTCACGGCGGGCCGGCATGCCGAGGCGGCGGCGGATCTGCTGGGCGGTACGCAGCTGAGGCGGATTCTGCGTACCCTGCGCTCCCGCTGCGACGTGGTGGTGCTCGACTGCTCGCCGGTGCTGACGGTCTCGGATGCGATCGTGCTCGCGGCGGCGAGCGATCACATCCTGCTCGTCGGTGATCTGCGTCGCTCCACACGCAAGGCGGTAACGCGGGCGCTCGCGGAGCTCGCGGCGGGCGCGGAGGGTGAGGTCAGCGGGGTACTGCTCAACGCACCACGTAGCGCCGGCGGACTGGCACCGCAGGGCCGTGACACCAGACCGGTCGAGGCCGTCACCGTTCCGGGCGCCCGGAACGCCGGCGCGGCGGTGGACGACACGGCGTCGATCCCCGTCGTGGTAGACCCGATCTCACCGGCCCCGACCTCGACCGTCTACGGCTCCTCCAACGCGGGCACCCTGGCCGGCCCGTCAAAGCTGGACCCTTCGAACGGCTCGTCATCCGGCACGCCACACGCCTCGCGGGCCGGAACCACCATCAGCGGATCGTCCGGCACGTCGCCGCACGGCTTACTGGCCGGCACCACGAACGGTGGGTCGAACGGCGCCCTGCCCGGTGAGGCCACCGCCAACCTGAACCCGGCGTGGTACGTGCCGGGCCAGCGTGGGGACGGGCCGCCCCTATGACGCGGCGAGCCGGCGTCGCACGCCCACACCCCACCGCGACGTCGGCTCGCCGCCCCAGTCCTCGACCAGCGACCAGCAGTCCGGCCAGGGATTCCAGCTCCAGGCCGCGTACCCGGCGGCGTGATCGTCGAGCCAGTCCAGCGTGGAATCCGCGAACCCGCCCTTACGGACGGCGGAACGGGGGCAGTCGGCGTCGACCCCGTCGGCGCCGACCGTCAGCGTCGGCCCGACCTCGCCCGCGAATACCGGAACCCGATCGGTGAGCTGGTCGAGCTCCCGCCGGAAACAGTCCTGCCCGGTACAATATTCGTTGAACGAATAGGTGTGCCATGAGGCCGCGAGCTGATTCTCGGGGTCAACCGGCCGGTATTTCGCCCATTGGGTAAGACTTTCCGCCCAATGGATACCGCCTGCCAACAGCGGCACCCGTGACCCGGTCCGGCGCACGGCGGCGATCAACTCGGTCATTCCCGCCGCGACATAGGGTTCACCGGTGTTGACCGAGGTCTGCGTGCAACCTCCGTCGCGCCAGCATGACCAGGCCCGGTCACTGTTCGTTTCCGCGTACGGAAATGGCTCGTTGAAAAGGTCGAAGATGACGGCCTGGGCCGGGAAGTCCTGGGCGACCGACTGCCAGAATGCCGGGCTGTGCTCGCGGTCGGGCATGGGTTCCTGCTCGCGTGGGACGCCATCGCCGGGAGCGCTGCGGTGCAGGTCAAGGACGGCGACCATCCCGTGCCGGTTGAGGCGGTCGACGAAGGTCCGGATCTGATCCCGGTATGCGGCACCGGAGAATTCCCTGGGGACCGACGGCAGTCCGAGCCAGCATTGCTCGTTGAGCGGCACCCGCACCACGGAGGCGTGCCACTCCCCCATCGCCGCGACGACCTTCTCGGAGGGCGCTCGCCCGTCCTCGGTGTCGAAGAAACCATCACCCTCGACGCATGAATACTCGGCACCGGAATGGTTGAATCCGCGTAGTTTCAGCTCCTGCCCGTCCACATCGATGAACCTGTTGCCGTCGATGTGGACGGGCTTCGCGGGGCCTCGCTCCACGGACTCCGAAGATTCACACCCACTCAGGACAGTCGCGACCAGAACGACGGCAACCGCCGCCCGGGGAATTCGCACACCCCTCAGTCTGCCGGTTTTCCGGCGCGATGCTGTCCCCCATCCGACCGATCCCTACCGGAAGTCCCCGGCGTGGTCGCGGACCCATTCCCCGAATTCGACGGGCGGGCGGCCGAGCACGTTTTCGGCGGTTTTCGTCGCCGGGGAGCCACCTTCGGCCGCCTCGCGGATGAAGTGCAGGATCGCCTCGACGTTCTCCGCGGTCTCGAAACGGCCGAAGTGCGCGCGGGCCTGGCTCTCCGAGAGCTCCTCCACCCGGAGGCCGGGGCCGATCGCTGCCACCTGCTCGCGTTGGGAGATCAGGCGAGGTCCGGTAAGTAGGCTACTTACCTCGCTGCTCGCAGTACCTAACAAGGCGGCCGTCGCCACCGCGGCGATGTCACGCTCGTGGATCGGCGCCGTCATGGCGTCGGGGTGGACGAGGCGGACAACCCCCTCAGAGCGGATGGACCTCGCCCAGTTGAGGGCATTGCTCGCCAGGACCAGGGGACGGATCGGTATCACCGACTCGAAGGCCTGCTCGACCGCGCGGTGCTGTTCCGCGATCGCGTTGCCGGTGGCGGTGGGAAGCAGGACGCTGCCGGAGCTGAGCAGCACAACACGGTCGAGGCCCCGGAATGCGGCCGCCTGGGTGGAAGTGAGGTGCTCAGGTGCGTACAGAAACACTTTGCTGATGCCGTCAAGGGCCGCCCGGACGGTCTCGGGTCTGGCGAGGTCCGACTCCACGACGGACACGGCGGCCGGCAGAACGGCCTTGTGCATGGAGCGAACCGAGGCGCGAACGGGCTCACCGGCGGTCAGGAGATGGTCGACGACATGGCGGCCGACACTGCCGCGGGCTCCGATAACCAGGGTGGTCATGGGGTAGGTCTCCGGTCTGGGAAACGGCCCCCGAGGGCGTGGCACACACGACGACAGCGCTCCTCGGCGCGTCACGGGGCCACTGTGGTGACACACGAAGCGTTCCGACGCAGCACTTCGTGCGATTCCACGGTAACACCGTGTCCGCGGCGATGGCGGCCGCGGCGAAATGTGTGATTTTGGCCCCGAAAGCTAAAGTCGGCGGTCATGCTGGGGACATGCTGCGTCCGGTCCTCGCCGCACTGACGGCCTGCACCATCCTCGCGTCGCCCGCCCCTGCACAAGCCTCTCGTTCGGCCAGGCCGACCTTTCCGGATGCCCCGGCATCCTCGCGAGTGCTGCAGTCCTCCCCAGTTCTGCAGCCCTTGCGAACGCTGGCATCCTCGGCGCTGACGTCTTCGGCGCTGCCGTCTTCGGCGCTGACGTTTGTCGCGCTGGGATCTTCGGGTGCAGCTCTTACGGAGCGGGCCGCTTCTTCCGCTTACGGTGGACGGATCAGCCGTAACCAGACCATCGTGCGGGCGGCGGACTGGCTGCGCCGCGACATCCCGTACTCACAGAGCAACAGCGACGCGCGCTGGGACCTGAACCGGGGACGCCGTTACCGCCCCGACTGCTCGGGCATGGTCTCCATGGCGTGGGCGCTCGACCCGACGGGCATCGGCCGCGCGCTCGTCACCTGGGAACTGCCGACGGTGTCGTCCCGTATCGGCTGGCGCGACCTGCGCCGCGGCGACATCCTGCTGCGCCTGGTGCCCGGCAACCGCGCCCTCGAACACGTCCAGCTGGTCCAGGCCTGGGCCAACCCGGCACACACCCGAGCCTGGATCATCGAACAGAGCGGCACCGCCACCGACATGCGCCGCCGCGTCGTGACGATCTCCGCGATCCGCGCCGCCTACGCCCCGTACCGCTACAACCGGATCAGCTGACTCCCGGCGCCGTTACGGTACGACACATGCTTCCTTACTGGGAGAACGCTGGCGCCACGAAGACCTTCACCCACCCCGTGCATCACCCCTGGCTCGACGCGGTGTCCCGCGACGCCAGGATTCTCGACTACGGATGCGGCTACGGCCGAGCCATGGCGGAGCTGAGCGACCATGGCTTCACCGACCTGACGGGTGCGGACCCGTCGATCGCCCTCCTCACCCGCGGCCGCCTGGCAAGACCCGACTTCCGCTTCAGCCTCCTGGATTCTCCGCCATTCCTCCCGTACGCCGACAGCAGCTTCGACGTGGTTCTCCTCTTCGCCGTCCTGACCTGTGTCCCCGCCGACAAGGACCAGCAGGCGCTCATCGCGGAACTGCACCGCGTCCTTGTCCCCGGAGGCCTGCTGTACGTCAGCGACGTGCTTCTGCAGAACGATGACCGCAACCGCGCCCGGTACGGCGCCGCGTCCCAGACTCCGTACGGCGTGTTCGCCACCGACGACGGCGCGGTCTGCCGGCACCACGACCTCGCCGCCCTACGGGCGTTGCTGTCCAGCAGTACGTCTCATCCTGCCGGCGCCGGCAGCGCCGAGAGCGGCAGCTTCGAGCCGGTGGACGAGCGTCGCATAGAGGTCGCCACCATGAACGGCCGCTGGGTCAGCGGTGTGCAGCTACTGGTCCGGCGTCCTGGAGGAGGCGCGCCCCGGCCGTAACGGTGAGATCGGCGCGTACCGGTCGGTGGTCCGATCCCAGCGACCGGACCACCGCTGCATTCGTCACGGCAACGCCCGGACCAGCCAGGATATGGTCGATCTGGGCGACAGGCCGGTGGGCCGGCCAGGAACGCCCACGCAAGGCCGGACGATAGGGGCCGGCGAGGTAGACCGTGGGACGGCACATGTTGAGATCGCCCGCGATCACCGTGGGAACCGAGGAGCCCTCCAGACCGGCCAGCAGGCGCCGAAGCTGAGCAGGCCCGTGCACGAGCCGATGGGTCAGGTGAGCGACGGCTACCCGCAGCAGCCTGCCGTCCGCGGTCCGGACCTCCGCGGTCAGTGCACGGCGCTCGCCGATCACATCACCTCGTGCCGCACCGAGAGGGATCGTGCCGAGACTGTGCCACGGCAGCCGGCTCATGATCGCGATGCCCCATGCCCCGGGCTCGGTCGCACCGGCACCCCCGGCCACTCCCAGCTCTTTGAGCGTTCGGCCGGAGATCATGTCGATCTCGGCGTAGGAGTCGTACCCGCAGTCGGCGGCGGCCTGCGCGGCCAAGCTGATGGTGCCCGCGCTCAGCGGGCGCCAGTTCTCCTGGACCACCACGATGTCGGTGTCCAACTCGGCGATGGCAGCCTTCACCGAGTACGGATTGTCCTCGTGATCCAGGCCGCCGTGCAGGTTCAGACTCGCGAGACTCGTGCCCACGGCGTCACCTCCTCGGGGAATGTGCTCGGATGATCTATCGCGAGTTTGTCCCGGCAACCTGAGGAAAACCCCTGCCCAAGCTGTGTGAACGCGACCCAGATCACCGCATTCGCCACGGCGGGCACGTCTCGGTGAACTTCGTCAGCCGAACACCCACGACCAGGCCCTCACTGGCGAACCCACGAGGCCGCACCCCCATCCAGCCAGGACCCTCACGCAGCTACGCCCAACGCGGCCACGTTCCACGCGGCCATGCTCTTCCGAGCCGAATCCCATGCTGCCCGGCCACACGCAGCCGGGCGCCCGTCAAACCGAGCTGCGTGACCGATATCGGACGGGATCGACGCCGGTTCGCCGGACGCCGGTTCGCCGGACGCCGGTTCGCCGGACGCCGGTTCGCCGGACGCCGGTTCGCCTCACAGCCAGGCACCGCACAGCCAGGCACCGCACAGCCAGGCCGAGCACAGCAAGGCCGAGCAGTGGCAACGGTCGTCGCTGCGGCAGAAGTGGCTGGTGTGGCAGTTGGGGTATCGCTGGTTCACCAGGTCGCTGACGGCCGGCGGGTCCACGCGCACAGGCACTGCACGGGCACACCCCAGCAGCGCCGCGGCTGGCTGGGGTGTGCTGTCGTAGCTGGTGGCGTCAGCTTTGTACGAATACCGCTACCGAGCGGGCCGGGACTGTCAGGGTGCCGGTGGAGGGGGTGAAGGAGGCGGGGAGGTGCTGGAGGGGGTGCAAGGTGACCGAGGCTCCGCGTAGGGAGGGGTCGGTCTGGGTTGTGGGGGTGGGGGTGGCGTTGAAGACCACGGTTACCGATTTCCAGCGGGGGTCGACGCCTCGGCCGTCGAGTTTCATGGTGATGACGCCGGGGGTCTCGTTTTTGCCGGAGAGGGGGAAGGACATGCGTTTCTGGACCTCCGCCGCGGTGGGCAGGCCGAACACCGGGGACGAGTTGCGGATCTTGAGGAGTTCCTCGTAGCGGGTGTTGGCGAGGTTGATGGCGTCGCAGCCGGGCTTGAGGGCGGGGTCGGCGAGCAGCGGTTTCGCGTACACCCATTTGCTCTCGTTGTCGGCGGCCGGCGGCAGGCCCTTGCCGAAGCCGTTGCCCTGCTTGCAGTCCCAGTTGTTGCGGTTGAACCAGTCGCCGGAGTTGAAGGAGTTACGGTCCAGCGACTTGGAGCGCAGCAGTTCGCTGCCCGCGGTCGTAAAACTCGCGCCTTGGCCCAGGACCGTGGTGGCGAGGGCGACGGACTGCTGTTTCGCCCGGTCGGTGGCCGACGTCGATTGGGGAAGCTTGTACGCGAGAGCGTCGTACAGCACCTCGTTGTCGTGAGCGTCCACATAGGTTATTGCCTCGCCGGGCTCCGCTGTATATCCGGCCGGGGCGCCGTTGTAGTCGATCTGCGCGCCCGTGTGCACCGCGCCGTCCGTGGCGGTGAACGTGTAGCCGGCGAGGTTTCCGCTCAGACCGACCTTGATCAGGTCCTGGTAGTGCAGGAGACGTGCCTTCTGCTCGGCGGGAGCGCCGTTGACCGGGTCGCCGTTGGGATCGGTGTAGAGGCCTGAGCCGAAGCCCTGGACGCGCGGGTTGTCGTCGAACGGGCCGCCGCCGCGCACACCGTCACGGAGCCGGTCGTTGAACGTGCCGACGCCGGTGCCGGCCATGTTGGCCTGGGTCGCCTGGACGAAGCGGGCGTTGCCGGCCACTTCGCCGAAGTCCCAGCCCTCGCCGTACAAGTAGATGTTCTTGCCATCGACCCCGTCCTTGGCGAGGGTGAGCCGGTCGAGAGCGGCCCGCACGGCAAGGATGTTGGCTTTGGGGTGGTGTCCCATCAGGTCGAAGCGGAAGCCGTCGATCTTGTACGCCTTGGCCCAGGTGACGAGTGAGTCAACGACCAGCTTGCCCATCATCGTGTTCTCGGGGGCCGTGTTGGCGCAGCAGGTCGAGTTGGCGACCGTGCCGTCCTCAAGGAGCCGCTGATAGTAGCCGGGGACGATCTGGTCGAGCACCGAGTACTGGTCGGTGCCGGCGGCCGCGGTGTGGTTGTAGACGACGTCCATCACGACGCGCAGACCCGCGTTGTTGAGCCCCGCGACCATCTGCCGGAATTCCCTGGTGCGCGTGGCACCCTGTGGATCGGTCGCGTAGCCCCCTTCGGGTGTCGTGTAGTGCAGCGGGTCGTAGCCCCAGTTGTAGCCATCCTTGCCGGCCACCGCGCCGACGCACTTCTGCTGCTGGTCGGAGTCGGATGGCAGGGACGACAGGTCGCAGGCGGGTTGCTGCTGGTCCGCGCGGCGCTCCGGGGTGGACGCGAAGTCGAAGACCGGCAGCAGATGGACGTGGGTGGTGCCGGCGTCGGCCAGCTCTTTCAGATGCCGCATGCCCGGCGTCGACGGGTTCGTGAAGGCGCTGTAGGTGCCTTCGGGTGAGAAGTCGCGTACCGAAAGCTCGGTGATCTGGGTCTTGCCGGGCTTGGGCGCGGGTTTGCGCAGCGAGCTCCAGCCCGCCGGGGCCAGGGTGGCATCCGTGAGGTCGGCTATCTGACTGTGTGTGGAGTCCGCGGACAACGCGACCGAGTAGGGATCGGTGACGCTCGCGGTGACCACTTTCTGCTCCGCCGGTTGCCATGCGGTCACGCGGTAGCGGTAGTACTTACCTTTCCAGTCCTTGGTGCCCCGGACCGACCAGACGCCGGTCTGTGCGTCACGCCACATGGGTACGCCGCGCGCCGTCGCGGTCGGTGAGTCGAAGAGCTCCAAGCTCACGGATTGTGCGGTCGGTGCCCACACGGACAGTTTCGGCCGCCCCTCGGCGAAGACCGGCCCCAGTGCGGCGTTCGCCGCCGCGGCGTAGACATCGTCGAGTGCGCCCGCGATCTGCACACCGGTCGCGGCCAGCAGTTTGCCTGCCGCATCGCGTTCGGTGATCGCGACCTGCCCCTTGAGGAGCTCATGGATGTCGCCCCGGGGCAGTTTGAACGCGTTGTGCTGCCACAGGTGCGGGAACTTCAGGCGCTGCGCCTCGGTGAGCCCGTCACGCTGCGCGCTGAGGCGCAGGCTGTGCTGCGGCGCGGCCGGGTCGAGCCCGCCCTGCGACGCCCAGATCAGGTCGTAGACCCGCCCGTCCGTGCCCGCGCCGCTCGGCTCGAGGGTGCTGCCGACGCCCGTCTTCCAGGCGATCGTGGAGCGGTCGAGCCAGACCGCGGCCGACGTGGTCAGGTCGGTGGTGCCGCCACCGCCGGCTTTGAGCACCGGAGGCACCAATCTTTCGGGTACGCCCGACAGCACCCAGATCTCGTGCCCCGCCGTAGCGACGTCGAGGCGCTGGTCGTCGGGGAGGTCCTTGGTGTCGCCGTTGTGGATGATGTAGTTGAGCCCGGTCGCACCGGCGGCGAGCGGAACCCGGAACGTGACACCGAAGGAGTCGGTCGTCGAGGGTTGCAGCGGCGCTGCCCAGTCGGTCGGTTTCGCCGCGCCTTCCCACACATGCATGCCCCATCCGCTGTAGTCACCGTCGGTGCGGTGGTAGTGGATGACGGCCGTACCGTCGTCCTGCGGGGCGTCCGGAGCTTTCGTGCCGATCGCTGGATCGCCCTGCTTGAGCCAGATCTCAGGATTGACGGAGGGATCGAGAAACCGGTCCGCGGCCACGTCTTTCACCCCGTTCTTGTCCACCACGATGAAGCCGACGCTCTTGGCGCCGGGCTTGAGCTTCACCCAAGCGAACCGACCGTACGCGTCCTCGCCGACAAATTTTTGGCCCTGTGGATAACTCGTCTGCGAGGACTCGTCGATGTCGCCGAACGCGTACAGGTTCCAGTCGTCGTAGTCCCCGGCGGACCGTTGATAGTGGACGACGGCGTAGTCCGGGCCGGCCGTGATCGTGGGGGTGCCGACCTTGATCGCGCGGGTGGTGGACGCGCTACGGCCCTTGCCGTCCCGCACGGTTGCCCGATAGGTGACTTCCGTGCCGCCGGGCAGTCCGTCCAGGTCGTGGTGGACGCCGCCGAGCGACGTCGTGCCCAGGTTCTGCCAGCGGCCGTTGCCGACGCGGGCCTCGAAGGTGACCGTCGACAGCGGGTCACCGGTGGTCGTCGTGGTCAGGTCCGTACGAGTCGGCACCAGTGCGCCGGCGGATGGTGAGGTGATCTCGACGGTCGGCGCCGTGGTGGCTGCGGGAATCCTGGTGCCGGCCCGGTAGGCGACCGATGACAGCGCGGGCACGGTGATTGTCAGTTTGCCGTCAGCGCCGGCGACGGCCCGGCCGGCTCCGCCGTAGATACCTTGGAACGAGGATCCCGGCGTCCAGGTGTCCACCGTGACCGTCTGCGCGGTGGTCGCGTTGTTGACCGCCACCACGTATTCCCGTCGCTCGGACGGGTCGGCACGGGATGCGGCGAAGACGCCCGGGCCGTCGGCGGCGTACCGCGTGACCTGGATGCCGTCGCGCAGCGCGGGGTGGGACTTGCGCAGGGCGCCCAGCGTGGCGATCGTCCGGTAGAGCGGGTGCCCGGTCTCGTAGTTGTCCTGGGCATGGGTGCGGTCGGTGCCGATCAGGTCGTCGTCCAGGTAGTCCGCGGTTCTGCTGGCGAACAGGTCCTGACGGGCGTCCTTGTCGCCGCCGGGGCCGGTGAAGCCCTGCTCGTCGCCGGAGTAGACGACCGGCTGGCCCCGGGTCAGGAACATCAGCTCGTGGGCGAGCTCGTCGCGGCGCAGGTAGGTCGCCGGATCGGCGTCACCCGACTCGATGAACGACCCGATGCGACCCATGTCGTGGTTGCCGAGGAAGGTCGGTAGTTTTCCTGCCCCGGTGCTGGGCGTGGTGTAGAGGTCGTCCTTCGCGTACACATCGGCGAGGGCCTGTGCGGAGCCGCCCCCGGCGGTGAAAGTCTTCGCCGCGTCCTGGAAGGAGAAGTCAAGAGTCGCGGGCAGGCCGCCCTGACGCACGTAGGTGGACTCGACCTCCTGGTCCGCGCTGTAGACCTCACCGAACATGAAGAAGCCCGGCTTGCCGGCCTTCTTCGCGGCGTCCGCGATGCCCTGGGAGAACTGCGGCCAGAAGTCGAGGTCGGTGTGCTTGACCGTGTCGAGGCGGTACCCGTCGATCCCGGTGCTGCCGATCCAGTCCGCGTAGATCTTCGTCATGCCGCGGACGGCCTCGGGACGCTCGGTGAACAGGTCGTCCAGGCCGAAGAAGTCGCCGTACTCGCTGTTCTCGCCGGTGAACGTCGAGTCGCCCCGGTTGTGGTACATCAGCGGGTCGTTCAGCCAGGCCGGAACCTTGACGGCGCGGTCCGCGGGGTCGATGACCGGCGTGTAGGGGAACGACGAGGTGTTCATGGCCGGGAAGGCCCGGGTGCCGTCGGCGTAGTTCCGGTCCTCGAAGGCCCGGCCCTGCGCGTCGGTGTAGGGCTTGGCCGTCTTGTCGACGTATGCGTACTGGTTCTCGGCGTACTTGATGACGTCGGCGGTGTGGTTGACGATGATGTCCAGGTAGATCTTCATGCCGCGCCGGTGCGCGAGCTGCACGAGGCGCTTGAGGTCTGCGTTCGTGCCGAAATGCGGGTCGACCTGGGTGAAGTCGGTGATCCAGTAGCCGTGGTAACCGGCCGAGACGTCGGTGCCGCTGCCCTGCACGGGCCGGTTCTTGAAGATCGGCGCGAGCCAGATCGCGGTGGTGCCGAGCCCCTGGATGTAGTCGAGGCGGTCGATCACGCCCTGCAGGTCGCCGCCGTGGTAGAAGCCCTTGTCAGTGGGGTCGTACCCGGTTGAGAGCCGGTCTCCGTCGAGCCCGCCGAGGTTGTTCGCGGGGTCGCCGTCGGCCAGGCGGTCCGGGAGCGCGAAGTAGAACTGCTCGTTCGGGCTCGGCTTCGGGGCTGGTCGCGCCGATGCCTGGGCGGTGACGGCCGACGCTCGGGTGGCGTCGGCCGGGAGGCCCGACGCGGTCGCGGCCTGGGCGGCGGCGGGTATGCCCACGCCGAGAGTCAGGAAAGGTAACAGGGCGGCGAGCAGCAAGCGGCTCGCGCGGGAGAGCTCCACATCGAGGCCTTCCTATATGCGCGGACGACGCACGCTAACCCCGGCCGATTGTCCATGCAAGACTTTGCAAGCTCTGACTTGTCTTTACAACGCATCGCGCGAGAAACAGCGCGGACACGTGACGCGGGGATGGGAAGATCGGGGCATGAGCGAATACGACGTCATCGTGCTCGGGGCCGGACCGGTGGGCGAGAACGTGGCCGACCGGGTGGTCCAGGGCGGGCTGACCGCTGTCCTGATCGAGCACGAACTGGTCGGGGGTGAGTGCTCCTACTGGGCCTGCATGCCCTCGAAGGCGCTGCTGCGCCCGGCCCAGGCGCTGCGCGCCGCGCAGCACGTGGGTGGCGCCACACAGGCGGTCACCGGCAGGCTCGACGTGGAGGCCGTGCTGGCCCGCAGGGACACCTTCACCAGCAATTGGAAGGACGACGGCCAGGTCAAGTGGGTCGAAGGCGCCGGCATCGGCCTGCTCCGCGGGCACGGCCGGCTGAGCGGGACCAAGCAGGTCACCGTGACCGCCAAGGACGGCACCGAGACCGTGGTCACCGCGCGGCACGCCGTCGTCGTGGCCACCGGCTCCGATGCGCTGCTCCCGCCGATTCCTGGGCTCGACGACGCGGACCCGTGGACCAGCCGGGAGGCGACGAGCGCCAAGACCGTGCCGGCCAGCCTCGCCGTGGTCGGCGGTGGGGTCGTCGGGGTCGAGATGGCCACCGCGTACGCGAGCTTCGGCACCACCGTGACCCTGGTCTCCCGGGGCGGGCTGCTGGCCGGCTCGGAGCCGTTCGCCGGTGAGAAAGTCGCCGCGGCGCTGCGCGAGCAGGGTGTGACGGTGCTGCTGAACACCGCGACCAAGAGCGTGACCCGCGGTGACGACGGCGTGGTCATCGAGCTGGGCGACGGCAGTTCGGTGAGCGCCGAGGAGGTGCTGATCGCGACGGGGCGCAAGCCGCGCTCGGGCGACATCGGCCTGGAGACGGTCGGCCTCACGCCCGGCGAGTGGCTGCACGTCGACGACACGTTGCTGGTCGAAGGATACGACTGGCTCTACGCGGCCGGCGACATCAATCACCGCGCACTGCTCACCCACCAGGGCAAATACCAGGCCCGCGCCGTGGGGGACGTCATCACCGCCCGCGCCACCGGCAAGCCGGTGTCGGACGCGCCGTGGGGCACGCACGTGGCGACCGCCGACCACCAGGCCGTACCCCAGGTCGTCTTCAGCGACCCGGAAGTGGCCTCGGTGGGCCTGACCGCCGAGGCTGCGAAGAAGGCCGGGTACGACATCCGCGTCGTCGACTACGAGATCGGCAACGTCGCCGGGGCGAGCGTCTACCAGGACGGATACTCCGGAACCGCGCGAATGGTCGTCGACGAGAAGCGCAAGGTCGTCCTCGGCGTCACGTTCGTCGGCCCCGACGTCGACTCGATGCTGCAGGCCGCCACGATCGCGGTCGTCGGCGAGGTGCCACTGGACCGGCTGTGGCATGCCGTCCCCGCGTACCCGACGATCAACGAGATCTGGCTGCGCCTGCTGGAGACCTACGGACGGCCATGACCCGTCCCGGCGCTCGGGCGGCGCAGGCCGCCCGAGCAGCCCGGAAAGACCAGGTGTGAGCGTCACGCGGGGGTGACGCTCTCCTGCTCAACCTCGATCTGCTGGTTCCACTCACGCTTGCTGGACTGCCAGCCGTCCTCGTTCATGCCCCGGCGCCAGTAGCCGGAGATCGACAGCTGGCTCATCGGGATCCCCTTCTCGACTCGGAACAGCCGCCGCAGGTCCTTCACGAAGTTCGCCTCGCCGTGCACGAAGGCCTGCAGGTCGCCCGCCGGCCAGGTGAACTCCCGCACGGCCGCGATCAGGGACTCGCCGACCGGGCGCTCGCCGCGGTGCAGCCAGGTCAGCGACAGGTCGGCGTCGGTCTCCAGCTTCTGCTCCTCCGCCGGGTCCGAGACCTCGATGAACGCGTACACCTTCGCGCCGGCCGGCATGCCCTCGAGCGCGGCGGCGATGGCCGGGATGGCGCTCTCGTCACCGGCGATCAGGTGCCAGTCGGCGGCGGGGTCGGGTGCGTAGCCGCCGCCCGGGCCCATGAAGCGGACGGGGTCGCCGACCTGCGCGTTACGCGCCCACGGCCCGGCGATGCCCTCGTCGCCGTGCACCACGAAGTCGAGCCACAGCTCAGGAACGTCCGGAAGCCAGCGGCGTACCGTGTAGGTCCGCACCACCGGCCAGGCCTCGCGAGGCAGCGTCTCCCGGATCGCGGCGGCATCGAAGGGTTCGGGGTATTCGACGCCGGGCGGCGGGAACATGACCTTCACGTAATGGTCGGTGAACTCCCCCGCCTGAACCTCGGCCAGACCGGGCCCGCCCACGACGATCCGCACCATGTGCGGGGTGAGCTGCTCGATCCGGGTGACGACGCCAATCTTGGCGGCGCGGACTGGCTTTGGCATGAGACCACTTCTTCCCTGCGGAGTGAGGTTCTCGGTAAGGCTACCCTTACTCTTCTACCTCACTCCCCCAGGCGACGTATGTACGCCGGTTGTGCGGTTCCTGTCAGCCGGTGACCTCGACCGTCGAGGTGAGCCTGCCGAAATGAATGTGCGCCGGCGGATGGCCCTTGACCGGCGCGGGCGGCGCGATCTGCGCCATCCACCGGGCCGCTTCCTGCGGTGCGAGCTCCCGGTCGACCCGGACCTTCGGGACCATCTGCTCATAGGTTCGGCCCAGATCCCAGCTCCTGCCGTACGCCACGGGGTCGAGCACCACGACCCGGCGCTCATCGGCCCGCGGGATGCCGGCGGGCCGGCCTTCCAACCAGATGTTCGCGCCGAGGGCGTCGGTCAGCTGGCAACGGGCCTCGATCCGGGCGGCCGCGTCGACCGGGCCCGTGGAGGACGCCAGCACCCAGGAGGGCTCCGGCGTGAGTTCCGGGAACTCGCCGGCAAAGGCGTCCGCCAGCAACGTGCAGAGCTGGAAGTTGTCGCCTACGCCGGTGAGCGTCACGGCGTAGGCCCGCCCGGCGCCGCGATGCACGACGATCAGCTCCTCGTCGTCGAGCACCTCGAGCAGGCCCGCCACGCAGTCCATGTCCCCACGCACGGCGCCGAGGTCGGCAACCAGCTGTGCTGCCTCATCACGACCGGTAGCCACGGACGGGTCAGCAGCCGCAGAGTCACCGAAGAACGACGACCGGATCTCCGGGATGCTCAGCAGCGTGGTGGCCAACGTCAGCCAGTCCTCCAGCGAGAACCACGCACCGGCAAGACCGGCCGCGTCCTGCGGGGCGACGGCATGCCGCCACGGCAGGCGTGAGTTACGGGTCAGCGTCGCCTGCGCGTACTCGTATGCCTCCTGTCCCTGATCAGGCCGGGGCAGCGGGACCTTCGGGCCGGCCGCGCGCCGCCAGAAGCGGGCGAAGGCGACGGAGGCGGCCATGTTCTCCAGCAGGATCGGGGCGGCCACCTCCGCCAGCGCGGCCGGCGGGGCACCCATCGCGACCAGGCTCCCGGCCAGGATGCCGAGCTTGCTGGACGCCGGGTTCGGCACCAGGGCGAACAGGCCGAGGATCCGGTCGAGGACCTCCGCGGCCCGGGCGGGGCCGACGCCCTCGAGCTCGGTCCAGAGCGGCAGGACGCCGTGCTGGAAGGCGTACATGTCATTGGCACGGGCGGCGGCGTACAACTCGTCGATGTGACGATCGGCATTCACGGCGCGCATCGTAGGGGGTAATGCGCTCGGGGCCCGTTACGGGTTGCGGTAGCATTGCCCACCGCGAGGTGCTGACGGGGACGAGTACCGCTGAACGCAGCCTGAGAGCGACCGGGGACGGTGGGAGCCCGGAGGTGTGCACGGCGCGAAAATCACCCCCCGAGCCGAGCAAACCCTTAATGAGGGGGCCACACGTACGGCGTACGCGTGGTCAAGGAGGGTGGTACCGCGGGGCGCGAGCCTCGTCCCTCCGTTGGTGAGTGTTAACCCGACGGAGGAAGGACCCGATGTACAAGCCCGTTCCCGCGCAGGTCGACCTGGCCCAGGTCGATCATGAGGTGCTGCACTTCTGGCACGCCAACAGCGTGTTCAACCGCAGCCTCGAGCAGACCGAGGGCCGTCCCGACTGGATCTTCTACGAGGGCCCGCCGACGGCGAACGGCATGCCCGGCACGCACCACATCGAGAGCCGGGTGTTCAAGGACGTCTTCCCGCGCTACAAGACGATGAAGGGCTTCCACGTCGCGCGCAAGGCCGGCTGGGACTGTCACGGTCTTCCCGTCGAGCTCGCGGTGGAGAAGGAGCTCGGCTTCACCGGCAAGCAGGACATCGAGAAGTACGGCATCGCCGAGTTCAACGCCAAGTGCCGCGAGTCCGTCACCCGGCACACCGACGCCTTCGCCGCGCTGACCGAGCGCATGGGCTACTGGGTCGACATGGACGACGCGTACCGGACCATGGACCCCGAGTACATCGAGTCCGTGTGGTGGTCGCTCAAGAAGATCTTCGACAAGGGGCTGCTGGTCGAGGACTTCCGGGTGGCGCCGTGGTGCCCGCGGGACCAGACCGCGCTGTCCGACCACGAGCTGGCGCAGGGCTACGAGAACGACATCGACCCCTCGGTGTACGTCCGCTTCCCGCTCACCAACGGCCCGCTCGCCGGCACCGCGTCGTTGCTCGTGTGGACGACGACGCCGTGGACGCTGGTCTCGAACACCGCCGTAGGCGTGCACCCCGACCTCACGTACGTCGTCGCGACCGACGGCAACGAGCGGCTCGTCGTCGCCGAGGCGCTGGTGCAGCAGGCGCTCGGCGAGGGCTGGACGGTGACCGGGCAGAGCTTCACCGGCAAGGAGATGGAGCGCTGGACCTACCAGCGTCCCTTCGACTACGTCGAGATCCCCGACGCGCACTTCGTGGTGCTCGCGACGTACATCACCGCGGACAGCGGCACCGGCCTGGTGCACCAGTCCCCCGCCTTCGGCGCGGACGACCTCGCGACCTGCCGGGCCTACGGGCTTCCCATGGTCAATCCGGTACGCCCGGACGGCACGTTCGAGGCAGGCGTACCCGTCGTCGGCGGCATGTTCTTCAAGTCCGCCGACGCACCGCTCGTCCTCGAGCTTCAGCAGAGCGGTGCTCTCTTCCGTGAGCAGCAGTACGAGCACAGCTACCCGCACTGCTGGCGCTGCCACACGCCACTGATCTACTACGCGCAGCCGTCCTGGTACGTGCGGACGACCGAGGTCCGCGCGCAGATGATCCGCGAGAACGAGAAGACCACCTGGCAGCCGGAGACGATCAAGCACGGCCGGTACGGCGACTGGCTGAACAACAACGTCGACTGGGCGCTGTCCCGGTCGCGGTACTGGGGCACGCCCCTGCCGATCTGGCGCTGCCCCGAGGGGCACCTGACCTGCATCGGGTCCCTCGCCGAGCTGAGCGAGAAGACGGGCCGCGACCTGTCCAACCTCGACCCGCACCGGCCGTTCATCGACGAGATCACGTTCGGCTGCTGGTGCGGCGTGACCTCCACGCGGGTGCCCGATGTCATCGATGCCTGGTACGACTCCGGGTCGATGCCGTTCGCCCAGTTCGGCTACCCGTACCGCAACAAGGAGCTGTTCGAGCGCAGCTACCCGGCGCAGTTCATCTCCGAGGCGATCGACCAGACCCGCGGCTGGTTCTACACGCTGATGGCCGTCGGCACGCTGGTCTTCGACGAGTCCCCCTACGAGAACGTCGTCTGCCTCGGGCACATCATGGCCGAGGACGGCCGCAAGATGTCCAAGCACCTGGGCAACATCCTCGAGCCGATGCCGCTGCTGGAACGCCACGGCGCCGACGCGGTCCGCTGGTTCATGGCCGCGGTCGGGTCACCCTGGGCGCAGCGCCGGGTCGGTCACAACACCCTGCAGGAGGTCGTACGCAAGACCTTGCTGACGTACTGGAACACCGCCGCGTTCCAGGCGCTCTACGGGCGTACCGCCGGCTGGACGCCCTCGGCCGCGGACCCGGCACCGGCCGACCGTCCCGTCCTTGACCGCTGGGTGCTCTCGGAGCTGAACACCCTGGTCAAGAACGTCGACGCCGCCATGGCCGCCTTCGACACGCACGAGACCGGCAAGCTGCTCGCGGCGTTCGTGGACGACCTCTCCAACTGGTACGTCCGCCGCAGCCGCCGCCGTTTCTGGCGCGGCGACAAGGCGGCCCTGGCCACGTTGCACGAGGCCCTGCACACGGTGACGCTGCTCATGGCGCCGCTGACCCCGTTCATCACCGAGCGGGTGTGGCAGGACATGGTGGCCACGGTCGACCCGACGGCGGCACGATCGGTGCACCTGGCCGCGTACCCCTCGCCGGATGAGACGCTGATCAACGCCCGCCTCGGCGAGCAGATGACCCTGGTCCGCCGCCTGGTGGAACTGGGCCGCACCGCCCGCGCCGAATCGTCCGTCAAGACCCGGCAGCCACTGTCCCGCGCACTGGCCTCGGGCCACGGCTTCGACGCGCTCGGCCCCGAGCTGCTCGCGGAGATCTCCTCCGAGCTCAACGTCGGCGTCGTCCTCAACGTCGCCGCGGCCGGCGGGTCCCTGGTGGACACCACCGCCAAGGCGAACTTCCGGCCACTGGGCAAAAGGTTCGGCAAGGGCGTGCAGGACGTGGCCAAGGCCGTCGCGGCAGCTGACGCCGCCGCGCTCAAGGAAGCCCTGACCACCACGGGTACGGCAACCGTGCTCGTCGACGGCGCCCCGGTCGACCTGTCCCCGGACGAGGTCATCATCACCGAGACGCCGCGCGAAGGCTGGGCGGTCGCCTCGGAACAGGGCGCCACCCTGGCCCTCGACCTGCACCTGACCCCGGAGCTCAAGCGCGCCGGCCTGGCCCGCGACGCGATCCGCCTGATCCAGGAGGCCCGCAAATCCAGCGGCCTCGAGGTCTCCGACCGCATCGTCCTGCGCTACCAGGCCACGGACGAAGCCACGTCGGCCGCCCTCTGGGAACACCGCGACCTCGTCGCCGACGAGGTCCTGGCCACCGACTACGCGGAGGGCACGCCCGACTGGGGCACGCCGTTCACCGAGGAGCAGATCGGCCTGACCTTCTGGCTCAAGAAGGCCTGACCTCTTCCGCTCGTCCAAGGCCGCTGCGACTCACTTCGGTGAGCCGCGGCGGCCTTTCGCGCTTCACCGGCCTTCGCGGTGGACCGGCTGGACGGGCCGGGCGGGCCGGGCGGGCCGGGCGGGCCGGGCGGGGCAGTTAAGCTCACCGGCTGTGACGGCTTTGGATGATCTGATGCGGCTGGTGCCACCGCCGGCCAATCCTGCCGGCGGGCCGGCGGACTGGGCGGCGGCCGAGGCCGGGCTCGGACTGCGCCTGCCCGGCGACTTCAAGGCGATGGCCGACCGCTACGGGCAGGGCGAGTTCTGCGATCTCATCTCTCTCCAGCCGGACCTGCCCGGCTACAACGCCGACGTGCTCGAGGACGAGCGGGGTTATCAGGAGGACGATCCTGATGACTACCCGTACCCGCTGTATCCGGCGCCCGGCGGGATCCTGATCTGGGGCGGCACCAGCAACGGCGACTGGTTGTGCTGGCTCACCGAGGGCGGCCCCGAGGAGTGGCCGGTCGTGGTGTGGACTCCCCGGGGTGCGGAGTGGGAGCTCTACCGCATGGGCGCTGCGGCGTTCCTCGAAGGCTGGCTGGCCGGCCGGGTTGCGGCGTTCCCGGACGCCTTCCGGGCCACAGCGCAGTGGTTCGACCCCGTCCAGGACCTGACCCACGTCTACGTCAGGCTCACCGAGAGCACACTCCCCTACGAGCAGCGGTACGCCCACCTGCGCGAAGCCCTCGCCCCGACCGCGGACCGGATGCGGGTCGGCCCCGAGGAGTCCCGGCAGGACAAGTTCGCCGCGGCCGGTGGCCGGTGGCGGGTGATGTACGAGACGGCGTACAGGCATCAGATCCGGATCGCGTTCCCGCCCGGCGACAACGACCGAGCCCGCACGGCTGTGTTGCGGGCCGCTGCCCTGATGGGTTGCCAGGTCGACTCGGCGGACCGGCTCGACTCCGGCACGATGGTCCCGGTCTGGCTCTGAACCCACTGACCTCACCGGGCGGTCCCGGCGTTGCCGAGCCGGTGAACGATGCTTCGCCTGTCACGCCCTCTCCCGTTTCGTCAGGAGCCGGCGTCCACCCCAGGCGATCAGTCCGGTGATGGCGCCTACCAACAGGCCGGTGAAGATGCTGCTGACCGCGGCGAAGATCCGGATCATCAGCTGTTCCGTGCCCGGCGACAGCCGGCCTTCGAGGTTGCCGCCCAGGCGCACATCGTGACCCCCGCTCGCGTCCCAGAGCAGCTGGTGGGCAATGCACAGGAACACGCCGTAGAAGGCCCCGACCGCCAGGAGGGTGAGGAACGGTCGCGGGACCCTGGCAGCAAGCGCCACCGCGATCCAGATCATCGGCGGAACGACGACGAACAGCAGGTTGACGAACGTTCCTTCCTCAAGGATGTCCAGATCGTGCAGGATCACGCGGGGCACGGCGAGCAGCGCCAATCCGGCCATAGCGGGCCAGGGCATTCCTCGGGGACGGGATGGCTGCTTCTGCATGGCCCGACCGTAGGCGCCCGGGCCTCGCGCGCCATCCGTCTCGGACCTCGACCGTGTACGTCGAGAAGCGACAGCCCGGACGCCTCGCTACTACGTTCGGCGGCGCGCTACCGCGGTACCGGGGATTTAGGCTGGCCACCATGGATAGTCGTATCCGGAGGCCCATGCCGTGGGTGGCCGACTCCATACTCGGGCTCGTTGTGACCGCCACGCTGGTGGGGACCATCTCGGCCCGGCAGGGCGGTACCCAGCAACCGGACGCGATCGCGTACGCATGGGCCGCCGGGCTGGGTGCGCTCATGCTCGCCCGCCGCCGCTATCCGCGTGCGGTGCTGGGCGTTACCGCCCTGGGGTTGTTCGCCTACTACTCGGTGGGGTACCCGGCGGTCGGTGTCGCCGTACCATTGGCCGCCGCCCTGTTCTCCGCCGCGGAGGCCGGCCGGCTCGTGACCGCCGCCGTCACCTCGCTGGGGGTGCTCGGCGTCTCGCTCATGTTCCGGCTGATGGAAGGGCAGGACGCCGCCTTCGTACTCGGCTACGACCTGGCGCCGCACGTAACGCTGATGGCGGTTGCCATCGCGCTCGGCGACGGCCTGCGGAGCCGCCGGGTCCAGCAGCGCAGTCAGCGCGAGCTGCGGGACCTGATGGCACGGCAGTACATCCAGGAAGCAGAGAGTTGGTTACGCGAGGAACGATTGTCGATCGCCCGCGACCTTCACGACGCGATCGGGCACGCTCTCTCCGTGATCTCGCTGCACGCGGAGGTGGCACGCGAGGCGATCCCGGTGGACGACGAGGTCGCCGGACCTGCGGTACGGCAGGTGAAGGCCGCCGCGTCGCAGGCCATGCGCGAGTTGCGTACGACGGTCGGCGTGCTGCGTTCGAAGCCGCCCGGCAGGAGTGTCACGGTGTCGCTCGCGTACCTGTCGCCTGTGCTGGACACGGCCAGGGCGGCCGGCTTCGATGTCGAGGAACAGGTCGAGGTGGCGCCGGGGACGCTGCCCCGGATCATCGACGCGGCCGCGTACCGGATCGTCCAGGAGGCGGTGACCAACGTGGTCCGGCATGCCGATGCCAGTCGGCTGAGTGTGAAAGTGGTCGCCGGCACCACGCGGCTGCGAGTGTTCGTGACCGATGACGGTCCGCCATCGGGGAAGCCCGTCCGTGCGGGTCATGGCATCGCCGGTATGACGGAGCGGGCCCGCGCGCTCGGTGGGTCGCTGCGCACGCGGCACGAAGCGTCCGGATTCACCGTCGAGGCCGAACTGCCTCTGCGCGAACCCGCATGATCCGCGTCGTGCTGGTCGACGACCAGGAGCTCATCCGGGCCGGGCTGCGCGCTCTGCTGGCGTCGGTCCCCGACGTCGAGGTCGTGGCCGAAGCAGGTGACGGCGTCGCCGGTCTCGCCGTCGTCCGGCGGCACCTGCCGGACGTGGTGCTCATGGATCTGCGTATGCCGGGCGGCGACGGCCTCACAGCGACCGCGCAGATCACCCGGGACGCATCCCTCAACGGCGTGCGGGTCCTCGTACTCACCACCTTCGACGAGGCCACCGAGATCGATTCGGCGATCCGCGCGGGAGCGGCCGGCTATCTGCTGAAGGACATCGGTTCCGACGATCTCCGCCGGGCGGTCCGGGTCGTCGCCGCCGGGGACAACCTGCTGTCCCCAGCCGTTACCCGGCATGTCATGGACCGGCTCGCCTCGCAGGATGCCCCTGCGGAACCCGATCCCCGGCTCGCCCGGCTCACGGAGCGCGAACGCGAGGTCCTGTCCCGGGTCGGTCTCGGGGAGACCAACCAGGAGATCGGCGAAGCGCTGTTCATCAGCCCGGCGACCGCCCGGACCTACGTCAGCAGGATCCTTGCCAAACTGGGCGCGCGTGACCGTACCCAGCTCGCGGTCATTGCCCACCGCGAAGGCCTCGCCTGACTGTGAGGCTGGTGGTGCCGGCCCGCTAACGGCGGTCGCGGCTTTCTCACCAGCGGCGTTACCTCTCCGGCGATCTACCCGTCTGCTGTTCGCAGGCACAAGCCCGCCGAGGGGTACGCGGACCGTCGATGAGTGTCGTGCTGCGAGGGTTCAGTGCTCGGCAGGGGCGGTGCTACCGGTCGAGGGCGATGGCGAGGCGACGTACCCATCGCTCGACGTCGCCCTCGATGATCGGGTGCTCGGCGGCGAGGTTGTCCCAGTCGACGTCGATCCAGGACAGTACGGTCTCCGGGCCGAAGGTCGAGTCGTCAAGGAGTTGGCGGACGAGGGCCAGGTCGACCGGGGTGTGCTCGGCCAGGAGGACCGCGTCGTAGAGGTCCTTGCCCTGGGGCCACATGTCGGTGCCGAGCCACTGCAGCTTCCAGGCCAGCGACAACCCCGCGGTGGCGGCCTGCACCGGGACGCCCACGCCGGGCAGCGTCACCGGTAGCGGGTCGACGGGCAGCCGCTCCCCGAAGACGACATCGACCTGCAGCGACCCGCCGAGCTCCTCCACCGAGCGCCGCGACCCCCGCAAAGGCCGACGCGAACGCCGGCCTCCACCGCGACGCGACAGCGCATCGCCACGCGAACCCTCGCCGCCAGGCAAAGCGGCACCACCGCGCAACGCCGCACCGCCACGCGAACCCTCATCCGAAACGCCGTGGGTGTGCAGGGCGTCGAACGGGATGGCCAGCCGGTGACCGTCGGCGCGTTCGTACGTCCAGATTGCCGACTCTGCGGCCTCGCCCGGGTGCAGCCCCGCGCACGCGAGGATGCCGTCGAGCAACTGGCGGGCTTCGGTGCTGTCGCTGGTCAGGGTCGGGGGTGTGACCACGAAGTCCAGGTCACCGGGCTCACGGGCGGCTTCTCCCACCCAGGCCGCCATGGTGACGCTGCCCCGGAGCACCAGGTGCTCGGACCAGCGGCTGGTAGCGATCGCCGTCAGGAGGTCCTGGATGGCTGTCCGGCGGGCGTCGCGCCAGCGCTGGCCCTGCACCGGGTCGGTGAAGACCGGCTCGCCCGGGCGGAACGCGTGGGGGTACGGCTTGACGGCCGGGTCGAAGGCTGCGCGCTGATAGAGGCCGGGTGCGGACGGTAGGGGCTGGTAGGTGGGTGGGTAGCCGGGTTCACCGGCCGGGGCCCGCCTGTTCGCGTTGTCGCGCTTCGTGTGCCAGTCGTTGTTCTTGCGGGCCCAGGTGTGCTCCGGACGGTCCGGCTGGAGCCAGCCGAGGTCCAGGTCGAGGTGGCTGTCGTGCACCACGTACTCCTGCTCGATCTTGGCGATCTCGTAGCCGGCGGCTCGCAGGCCGTTCACCAGTTCGTCGAGCCGTGCCGTCGACGTTTCCCGGCCGACGCCCCAGCAGCGCTGGTTGACGAAGCGCGCCTGGTTGCCGTCCGCGTCGCGGGACCGGGCGTTGCGGGACAGGCGTGCTCCGAACGAGGTCGCCAGGTCGGTGAGTTCGAGCAGACCGGCCATGCCTGCCGCGGCGGGCAGCAGCACCTTCACGTGGTGCTCGAAGTACCGTTCCTCCGGCTCGCCGGCGGCGTCACGATCGACGACGGGCGCGCCGGTCGCGTACGGTGCTGCTTCGATCTTGACCCGGGCCGGGTGCATGCCGGCCTGCCGCAGGCTGTCGCACCACTGGCCGGCCAGCCGTATCTGCTCCGCAAGGGTGCCGCTGCCGTGCAGGGTCAGCATCGGCTGGTGAGTAACGTCGCCGCGGTCCAGTTCGATGTGCACGACCTTGAGATCGTGCTCGGCGGCGAAGACGTCCAGGCCATCACTCTGATGCGCCTGAACGGTCACGTGTGTCTCGAAGTCCCCGCTGATCTCACTCACGTCCGGAGGATAAGCGCTCCCCATGCCGCCGGGCGATCCATAAAGGCGAAGGCCCGGCGCAAGGAACAGGTTGCGCCGGGCCAGGATGCCGAGGTGGATATCGTCAGGCCGTCGCGGCGGGGGTGACCTCGACGATCAGGTGCTTGGTCAGCGGCTGTTCGCTCTGGGAGCTGTTGTCCGTCAGCGCGCAGAGCACGTTCAGCTCGGGCATGTAACCCGTGACGCTGCCGCGGGGGGTGTCGTAGCCGATCACGCGGTACCCGTACACAGATCGGGTTTCCCCGTCTCGGGCATGGCTGGTGATGTCGATGAGGTCCCACTCGCTCAGGCCGTGTTCTGTCATGTCCTCGCGGTTCATGAACAGGACCGTGCGGATGTTCTTGACGCCACGGTAGCGGTCGTTGTCCGAGTAGATGGTGGTGTTCCACTGGTCGTGGGACCGTACGGTCGAGAGCATCAGGCGGCCCTCGGGCGGGACCACGTCGGGCAGCGGTGAGCTGTGGAACTCGGCCTTGCCGGAGGCGGTCAGCCAGACCCTTTCCCTGGCCGGCTGGGCGAGTCGGAAGCCGATGCCGTCGTGGACGCGCTTGTTGAAGTCCTCGAAGCCGTCGAGCGCGTGAGACATTGTGTCTCGGATCTTGTCGTAGTCCTCGGCGTAGGCCTCCCATGGCGTGGCCGAGCCGGGCAGGGTCGCCCGGGCCATGCCGCAGAGGATGGCGTTCTCCGACTCGAGGTGCTCGGTCGGCGGCTTGCGCTTGCCGTAGGAGAGGTGCACGTAGCTCATCGAGTCCTCGATGGTCACGCCCTGTTCCTTGCCGCCGCGGAAGTCCTTCTCGGAGCGGGCCAGGCAAGGCAGGATCAAAGCCTTCTTCCCGTGTACGAGGTGGCTGCGGTTGAGCTTCGTGCTGACCTGCACCGTCAGCTCGGTGTTACGCAGCGCCGCGAAGGTCTGCTCGGTGTCGGGGGCCGCGAGGGCGAAGTTGCCGCCCACGCTGATGAAGACCTTGACCCGGCCGTCGCGCATCGCCTCGATGGTGTCGACCGTGCCCAGGCCGCGCTCGCGGGGGGAGACGATGCCGGTGGCCGCGTCGTGCTTGGCCAGCCATGCCTCGGTCGGGTGGTGGTTGACGCCGCAGGTGCGGTTGCCCTGCACGTTGCTGTGCCCGCGGATCGGGGACGGTCCGGCGCCGAGATGGCCGATCATGCCGCGCAGCAGGAGCAGGTTGATGATCTCGCGCATCGTGTCGACGCTGTGTTCCTGCTGGGTGAGGCCCAGGCACCAGGCGATGATCGTACGTTTCGACGCGACGTACTTCGCGCCCAGCTCGCGGATCTGCTCCTCGGGGACGCCGGACTGGTGCACCAGCTCGGCCCAGTCGGAGTCCTCGACCGTCTTGCGGTACGCCTCGTACTGATCGGTGTGCTCGGCGATGAAGTGCTCGTCGACGGCGCCCTGCTCGAGCACCACCTTGGCGACGCCACGCAGCAGCGCCAGGTCACCGGCGATGCGGGGCTGGATGTTCATCGTGCCGGTCTTCGTGGCGTGGAACGTGCCCATCGCCTTGAAGTCGTGCGGCACGATGGTCCGCTGGCTGGCGACCTCGATCAGCGGGTTGACGTGCACGATGTCGGCGCCACGGTCGGCGGCGAGGGCCAGCGAGGTGAGCATCCGGGGCGCGTTCGAGGCGGCGTTGACGGCCATCAGGATGAGCAGGTCGGAATTCTCCCAGTCCTCCAGGTCGCAGGTGCCCTTGCCGGTGCCGATCGCTGCCTGTAGAGCCCGGCCGCTCGCCTCGTGGCACATGTTGGAGCAGTCGGGGAGGTTGTTGGTGCCGTACTCGCGTACCCACAGCTGGTAGAGGAAGGTGCCCTCGTTGCTGAGCCGTCCGGAGGTGTAGAAGGAGGCCTCGTGCGGGCTGGGCAGGGCGCGCAGGGCATCGCCGACCATCTTGTACGCGTCGGCCCAGCTGATCGGCTCGTACTTGTCGGTCGCCGGGTTGTAGCTCATCGGCTCGGTGAGCCGGCCCTGGTTCTCCAGGTCGTGGTCGTTCCACTTGTTGAGCTCGGCGACCGTGTGCGTGGCGAAGAACGCGGCGTCGGTGCGCTTGCGGGTCATCTCCCACGTGACGTGCTTGACGCCGTTCTCGCAGAAGTCGAGGTGCAGGCCTTTGCGGTCGTCCGGCCAGGCGCAGCCGGGGCAGTCGAAGCCGCCGCCCTTGCTGTTCAGCCGGAGCTGGTTCATCTGGAGCACGGCCCGCGGCGCGGCCAGGGGCTCCTGAGCCTTCGCGATGATCTTGCCGACGCTGACCGCCGCGCCCCATCCCGCGGAGGGGTGGTGATAGTCGGCCTGTGAATACTCGCCGCTGGAGTTGGGTCCGCGCCCCTTCGCGGGCTCGCCGGGCGCTCCCTGCCCCAGCCGGTCACCGTCGCGTGCCATGTCGCCTCCGACCATCCGAAACACACCCTTATCGATCACGGTGCCACCTGCGGCTCCGCGGCGCCAGTCCGGCCTCTTGCTCCGCCTCCCTGCACTGTATAGAGCTTTGTGAAAGTGTCGGCGGTATGCCGGACATGTGGTGGCGCGACGCGGTCGTGTATCAGATCTACCCGCGATCATTCGCCGATAACAACGGCGACGGGGTCGGGGACCTCGACGGCATCACCGCACGCCTCGGGTACGTGGCAGGGCTCGGCGTCGGCGCGATCTGGCTGACGCCGTTCCAGCGTTCCCCGCAGGCCGACCACGGCTACGACGTCAGCGACTACACCGACGTCGACCCGCTCTTCGGTGACCTGGCCGCCTTCGACGCACTGGTGGCGCGTGCCCACGAGCTCGGTCTGCGGGTCATCGTCGACGTCGTGCCCAACCACTGCTCGAACGAGCACCCGCTGTTCAAGGACGCGCTCGCCGCCGGGCCGGGGAGCGCCGCCCGCGACCGGTTCCACTTCGCCGACGGCCGCGGGGACGAGCCACCGAACAACTGGCCCAGCGTCTTCGGCGGCCCGGCCTGGACCCGGGTCACCGAGGGCGACGGGCGCCCAGGTCAGTGGTTCCTGCATCTGTACGCGCCCGAGCAGCCCGACTGGAACTGGCGCAACCCGCTCACCGCGGACTTCTTCGCCGGCGTGCTGCGCTTCTGGTTCGACCGCGGCGTGGACGGGCTGCGCATCGACGTCGCGCACGGGCTCTACAAGGCCGCGGGCCTGCCCGACCTGGACGACCCCGGCGCCGTCCCGCCGATGCGGCTGCGGGGCAACCCTCTCGCCAGCGACCAGGAGGAGGTCCACGACGTCTACCGGCAGTGGCGGCACATCGCCGACTCCTACGACCCGCCGCGCGCCCTGATCGGCGAGGTCAACCTCGACCCGGAACGAGCAGCCCGATACGTACGCCCGGACGAGCTCCACCAGGCCTTCGCCTTCGCGCTCGTGGCAGCCCCGTGGGACGCGACCGCATGGGCGGACGTGGGCACGAGGCTGATGAACGGCGGCACCCCCGTGACGTGGGTGGTGGAGAACCACGACGTCGTCCGCACCCCGACGCGCTACGGCAACCCGGCCCGCGCCAAGGCGGCGTTGCTCGCGATCCTGTTCCTGCCCGGTGCCGCGTACGTGTACCAGGGCCAGGAACGCGGCCTGCCCGAGGTTGACGTATCACCGTCCGATCGCCAGGACCCGGCCTGGACCCGCTCGGGCATCTCCCGCGACGGCTGCCGCGTCCCCCTGCCCTGGCAGTCCGACCCGGCCGACACCTACGGCTTCTCCCCACCCGGTTCGGCCCCACCGTGGCTGCCGGTCCCGCCGGACTGGGGCACCTACGCCACCGACCCGGCCTTCCTACGCCACGCCCTCGCCCTGCGCCGCCGTCTTCTCCACGGCGACCCCGTCACCGCGACCAGGCCATCGGCCGACGTCACCGGCGCCCTCCACGCCGACATCACGGTCGCGCGGCACGAATACGACGGAACCCTCACGGACGGCAGTGCAGGCGCGCGGCACGAATACGACGGAACCCTCACGGCTGACGATGCGGTCGTGTGGCGCGTTCACGACAACGGGCTGCTGACCGCCGTACGCGAGGATGCCTTTGTCCTTGCCATCGCCATGGGCGACAGGGCCGCCGAGCTGCCACCCGGCGAGGTCTTGCTGACCAGCGGCCCGCTCACCGCCGACGGCCTGCTACCGCCCGACACCGCGGCGTGGCTGAGCGTCGGGGAGTGAGGTGGCCCGCCCTGGGTACAAATGAGGGATGTTCCTGCTCTTCGGTCTGCGCTCCAAGGACTATCTGATCTCCGTCACGACCATGATCTGCGAGGTGTGCGGCTGGAACGCGCCGCAGACCCTGATCCGGCGCACGACGAAGTTCACGCTCTTCTTCGTGCCGCTCTTCCCCGTGCGCCCGAGCCGGCAGTTCCTGAGCTGCGGCCACTGCCAGGCCTACCGCCCGGCGCCCACCGGCACCTACCAGGGCACAACCCCGTAATTCTTGACGAGTACGCCATGCAGCGGCGCGCCCGCCTCGCCGCTCAGGATCGGGTGGTAGACGCGGGCCGCCGCGTCGACGACGTCAAGCGGCGGCCGCCAGCCCGCAGCGGCACGGCGGTCCCGGCGTCCCGGCGGGTTCTCGTCGGTGATCCAGCCGGTATCGACACCGCACATGTGGACACCGTCGCGGGCCAGGTCGGGGGCCGCGACCCGGGTGAGCATGTTCAGCGCCGCCTTGCTCATCGAGGTGTGCGGATGACGTTCCGGACCTGTCCCGCCACCGAACCAGCCCTCACGACCGGTCACGTTGACCACGTAGCGCCGGTCCACCCCGGGACCGGTCAACGCCGGGCGCAGCCGATCGAGCAGCAGGAACGGCGCGATGACGTTCACGAGCTGCACCTCGAGCAGCTCCACCGGATCGACCTCCCCGAGCCGGGCGGTCCACGAGTTGTGTTCGCCCGGCACGACCAGCGCCCCGGTGGCATCGGTCTCGTCCCACGCCGTCGTCGCGCCGTCCACGCCGGCACGCCCGGTCGCTGAGGTGATAGCGGGCAGCATCAGCTCCGCGACACCGGGCCGGTATCCCGACACCATCTCGACCGCCGGACCCGTTACGCCGGCCCGGGCAGCATCGACCGGCCTGCCCTCTGCGGCCGCACGAGCGGCCGCGGCCGATCCATCCGCTCCGGTTGTCCGAGCAACCTCGACGGACCCGCCGGCTTCGGCTCTCGGAGCGACCTCGCCGGACCTACCCGCTCCGGCAGCCCGGGCGGTGAGGAGCTCCGTTGCCACCAGCGGCTGATAGGCCCACGCGGGGCGGCGTACCGTCTGGGCGGCATTGTTGATCAGAATGTCGAGGCGGTGCTCGCCGGCGCGGTCCGCGACCTCCAGCACCTGCCTCGGGTCACGCAGGTCGGCACCGATGATCCGTAGCCGCGGGAGCCAGGCCGCGGCGTCCGGCTCCCCCTCGAACCTGCGTCCTGCATCAGCCGGGAACCGCGTCACCACCATGACCTCGGCGCCGTCGCGCAACAGCTTCAACGCGACCTGGAACCCGATCTTCACCCGCCCACCGGTCACCAGCGCCCGTCGTCCGGTCAGGTCGGTTCGGGCGTCCCGATACCGCCGGTGCAGCCCGGCACACTCCGGGCAGAGTGCGTGATAGAACGCGTCGACCATCCGAAACCGCCCCCGGCAGGCATAACACCGCCGCTCCCGCCGAGTGGTCCCAGACCCCTCATCAGAGCCACCCACCACGGGTACGCCCTCAGCGCGGTCCACCGCCCCCGTCGACGCCCCTGCCACAACGGCCCGATCCAAGGCCGCCGTCCTGCGCCGCCGATCAGCACGCCGCTGCTTCTGAGCGTCCTTCACCAGCCCGTCCACGGCCCGCTGAAACCGCTGCCGCACCGGGTCATCAACAGCAAGATCACGAACCTCGCCGAGCACCCGCAGGGCCGCCTCGATCGCATCGCCGTCCATACCGCTCACCTCCCCCGGTTCGCCGGCAGGCCGGCCGCCTCCCCTGTCCTGCTTCCCCGCTGGCGAGGTGGGCCGAGCCGGATTCGAACCGGCGTCCTCCGCACGAGCAGTGCGGCGCGTCGACCTCTGCGCTACCGGCCACCCCGGCGGTGGACCCGGCCGGACTCGAACCGGCATCCTCTGCCTTGAAAGGGCAGCGCGACAGCCAATTGCGCTACAGGTCCACCGAGCCAGGACTATACGGACCGCCCCACGCCCCCCAAACCAAATTTCCGCACCGCCGCCCACCGCACCGCTACACCCCGGGGCCGCCACACCGCGGGAGCGCCACACCGCTGCGCTGCCTGACTGGCGGACGGCCGGCACCGGCGTCAACCGGACCGGGGCAGCGAGCTGCCTCTGGAGCGGGGTCGGCTGCGGTGACGTATCAACCCGAAAATTGACTACATTGGATGGTGGCCGGGAGCTCATCGGGGGCATCGGCGATCTGTGGCGCACGCCGGGCTCGTCAGGGTTGTGGGCCCGGAGCTGTCGTGAGAGGGGCATCCGCATCTCATGCGTAGACGTGACTTTCTGACTCTGGCAAGCATCGGCGTACCCCTCGGGTCTGCCTTGCCGTTCTCCCCTGCGGCCGCCGCCGGGCCGGACAAGGGCAATGTCATCGGGTTGCTCGCCCGGGAGCAGGACAAGGTCGACGAGGGCGCGGCCCAGCTCAAAGGCTTTGTCGTCCGGCTCAACTGGGACGCGGCGCAGCCGGCCGAGGGCGGGGCGATCAGCAAGGCGGCGTGCGACCAGCTGACCGGCGCGGTCGCCTTCGCCAGGGAGCAGGGCTACTCCCGGTTGAAGCTGCGCCTGGTCGCGGGCCAGTCAGCGCCGGGCTGGGCCAAGGCCATCGGCGGCACGGCTCTCGACTGGGACAACGACGGCGAACCACTGACGGTGCCGCGCTGGTGGACGGGCGCGTACCTGGACGCGTACCGCGACTTCGTGCTGCGGCTCCGCGACCACCTCGACGACCCGATGTGGTGCGAGGTGACGGTGTCGGCCACGTGCACGGTGTTCGCCGAGCCCTGCATCCACGAGCTCGACTCGCAGGCGAACAGGACCACGCTGCTGAAGCTCGAGTACACGACGCAGGACGAGATGGACGCGCTCAAGAGGGCGATCGCGATCCACGAGGAGCTCCTATCCCCGTACGGTGTTTCGTCCTCGATCGCCTACAACCCCCTGCAGACGATCGTGGTCTCGCCCGACGGCGCCACGAACTCGCTGGTCAACGATACCGGCAGGACCATCGAGCTGATGGACCACCAGCGCACCGCCATGGGTGACTTCGGGGTCTGGGAGAACAACTCCCTCATCGCAGCGGACGTCGACGGGACCCTCGAGCAGACCCGCCCGGCCTACCGGACCATGTACGCCCACATGCGCGCCGGTGCAGCGGCCGGCCATCCCATCCAGTTCCAGACCGCGACCCTGGCGAAGATCCGGGAGGCGAAGGGCTCGGTCTATCACACGGCGTTGTGGGCAGCCCGGAACGGCGGTATCTCGGTCGAGCTGCCGGTGGGCTGGGAGGGTGACCGCCTGCACGGCCCGGTCATCGACGCGGCCCTCGCCGACCAGCTCAACACGGCCTTCGCCGAGAACGCCTGATCGAACCGCCATTGCGTGTCTCTCCTCTGTGGGCGCGAGTCACTCGCCTGTCCGGCTTAGTCAGACACTTTGTCTCAGAGTGACAAGGCCGCCGTGGCGCACGGTCTTGGCACGATGACGGGATTTAAGGGCGGCGCCGGTTCGCCAGGATGATCCACATGACTGAGACAGCGAACCTGCCGGCACCGTCCTGGAAGTCCGTCGCGGCGCGGGGCGCCGGTGTCGGGGCCGTCTCCCTGGTGACGTGGGTCGTCGGGTACGCCGTGTCGAACCTGCTGGTGCGGCCGCACGACGGCCAGGACATCGCCGACTACGTGATGAACGCCGCCCTGGTCGCCCTCGCCATCGGAGTGCCGACCGGCCTCATCATCGGCCTGCTGACCGGCCGCGCTCTCCATTTGCGCCGGCCCTTCCTGACGGCCGTGCTAGGGCTCGCCGGTGCTGCCGCCCTCGTGGTCAGCGGCGTCTCGGTGACGGAGTACGTCCCCGGCCTGCCGGTCATCGTAGGCGTAGCCGAGGAGGTGGTGTTCGTCGTAGCGGCCTACGCCGCCGCGGCCCTGCTCGTCTCCCGCGGCCGCCTCGCGGCGACGTCTATCCGGACCGCGGCGTCGTCCACCCGGATCGCTGCGACGTCCACCCGGGCTGCTGCCCGGTCCAGCCGCGCGACGGGAACGCCGGCCCGCACCGCAGCAGCAGCCCCCCACCGCGCAACCCGGACCTACGCCGACGCACCCCGCACCTACAGCACCACCCGCCCAGCCCGCGCTGCCGCCTGACAACCGCCCCGGGAACGCCCGGACAACCTCGCCGAGGTCGGTTACCGGGTCGCGGCCCCCGCCCGGGGCGTGGGTCCAACCCGAGTGACCCAGCCCCAGGTGACCGACACAGCCCAAGCCGAACAATGCGGCGCTCAAGCCGAACAATCCGGCACCCAACCCAGCAGCGCCGCGTCCCGGTCCATTGGAGCCACTACAGCAGACTGGCTCGACCAAGCGGCACGGCACGGCCCGGCCCGGCGAACCGGCCAACCGGCTTGGCCAAGCGAACCGGCCAAGCGGCCCGGCACGGCCCGGCGAACCGGCCCCGTCAACCCGCGCGCTCAGTCGAGCAGGGCGTCGAGCCAGGGGTTGCGGAAGATGCGGTTCGGGTCGAATTCGCGGGTGAGGGATACGAAGTCGGTGAAGCGGTCGTACTGGGCGTGGATGGTTTCCGGGCTGGTGGTGAAGACCTTGCCCCAGTGGGGGCGGGCGTCCAGCGGTGCCAGGGCCTGCTCCAGCCTGGCCACGACCGGGAGCACGATGTCCGTGTCCGCGATCCAGGTGAAGTGCAGGGCGAACGTTTCGCGCTGATAGTTGGGGCTCAGCCACAGGTCGTCCGCGCCGATGGTGCGGAGTTCGCAGATCTGCAGGACCGGTGAGACGACGTCGCCGATCGCGGCGACCGCGTCGATCGCCTCGAGGGCGTGGGCCCGGGGGACGTGGTATTCCGATTGGAGTTCTTCGCCGCTGCTCGGGGTGAACTCCATGCGGAAGTGTGGCAGCCGGGTGTGCCAGGGGCCGGGGTCACCGGACTGGTCGGTGCTGTTCTGGGCCGGCATGCCGGGGACGGGATGGCGGGCGGCGTCCGCGCGGCGGGCCCCGTGCCAGTCGCCGGCGGGCATCGGGTCGCGGCGCTTGAGCCAGGCCATGTTGACGTCCGGGCCGGTCCAGTTGGTGAAGAGACTGACGCTGTAGCCGTCCCCGAGGATGCCCGGGAGGTCGCGCTCGAGCTCGGCGCGCGGCAGGTCGTCGTACACATATTGGCGTAGTTCGAAGGCCGGGGCGACGTCGAGGGTGAGCGAGACGACCACCCCGAGCGCGCCCAGGCCGACGACCGCGCCGAGGAAGGCGTCGCCGTCGAGGTCGCGGCGCAACGTGACCAGCTTGCCGTCGCCGCGGATCAGCTCGATAGCCGAGACGGCGGTGGCGAGGTTGCCGTTGTGCTCGCCCGAACCGTGGGTGGCGGTGGCGATCGCCCCGGCCACCGAGATGTGCGGCAACGACGCCATGTTGTGCAGCGCCAGGCCCTCGGCGTCGAGGCGGGAGGCCAGCTCGCCGTAGCGCATGCCGCCGTCGATGCGTACCGAGTTGTGGTAGGGGCCGACCTCGAAGATGCGGGGGAGGTCGGCGAGCGAGATCAGGTCGCCGGTGGTGTCGGCCATCCGGTTGAAGGAGTGGCCGCTGCCCAGGACCTTGACCGGCCGACCGGCTGCCACCAGCTCCTGGATCTGCTCCACCGACGTCGGCCGATGCAGGCGGTGCGCGCCGAAAACGATATTCCCGGCCCAGTTGGTGACCTTCTCATCGCTCATGGACCCAGCACACCACGGAAACAAGCCGGAAACCATCTCCCTGAAGATCCAAAATCAGGATGAGCGACAGATCCTTCAGCCGTACGCGATCAGTAGCCGGACTCCTCCCCCACAGCGGCCCGGGCAGCGGCCTCGGCCGGTCCGTCGCCGTACCCGGGCCGGGCCACGGCGACGGACTGGAAGTAGAACCCCTGTTCCTCATCCGGATCGTCGTCCGCCGCGAACGACCGCCACAGGCCCAGGTACAGATCGGGCGCCGAGAAGCAGCCATCGTCCTCGCCCGCATCGACCCTGGTGTGCCGCCGCAACTCCCGGACCACCTCGCGGGCCGCCTGCCCGAAGACATCAACGTCCCGGTACCGCACGACGTCCTCCTCGTACGGGCGGTACAGCTCGATGAAGTTGACCCGCCCCCGGGAACGCCCGGCCACACCGAACCCGACGCTGAACCCGAGACCGCCGGGCATCGTCAGCGCCACCCCGCCGAACGCGTCCCGGACCAGCGGCCCGAGCGTCCCCAGCGCCGATCTTGCCTCCTCGACGGTCATCCCGAGCCGCAGCGGCCCGGCCCCGTACGGCGGATCCAGCACGAATTCCATCGCGAGATCATCTCCAGTCCCCCCGACGCTCCGGCGGGCGCATCCCCCGCCAGAGCCTGCCCACGCTCCAGCGAACACACCCGGGACAAGAGGCACGCCGCCAGACTCCGCCGACCCTCCAGCGAACACCCGGGACAAGAGGCACGCCGCCAGACTCCGCCGACCCTCCAGCAGGCGCGCCCAGGACAAGAGGCACGTCGCCGCGCACGAGCCGGACGGGAGGTTCAAGGCCTGAGCGCGTGCGCCGCCAGAAACTTGAGGAAGTCCGCGGCGACGATCTCGTCGTCGCCGGCGGCGTGGAAGTGGAACCAGACCTGCTCGAGGCAGCGGCCATCCTCGACGGGAAAGCCCCAGTGGTCGCCGGTGCCGACCGCGGCGACGGCGACAAAACTGCGATCGGGGAACTCCTGGTCGTTGACGGTGCAGAGGTCGTCGCCGTACTCCTGCGGCTCCGCGACGACGGGGAACAGCTCCACGTAGCCGAACATGCCGCCACCAAAGCGCACAATGAACGCTTTGTACTTCTCCGGCAGTGCGATTCCCAGGCGGCGTTCGACGACGGCTATCTCATCGGCCGTGGCCGTGCGTCCCTCGACGAGCGCGAAGCCGTGCTCGGCCTCCCCCGCTGCGGACCTCGCCAGCAGCGGCTCGGCGAGTGCGGCGAACTCATGGAGCTCCACGTCTACTCCGCGGCGGCAGGATCGGGGCGGTCGCCGCGGGGCATGAGGGTGACCATCGCGACCATGAGGACGGCGAGGGCGATGATGCCGAGGAAGACGTGCTGGACCGCGGTGGTCATGCGGACGGGGTCCGTGCCGTCGCCGCGGAGGGTGGCGTTGGCGATCGCGCCGAAGACCGCGACTCCGACGGCGCTGCCCAGGGAGCGCATGAAGACATAGTTGGCGGTGACGACGCCGCGGTCCTCCCAGCCGACGCTCGACTGGCCGACGACGACGGTGGGCGGGCCGACGAGGCCCATGCCGAGACCGATGAGCAGGCAGACCGCGCCGACCGTGAACACGCTGGAGCGCTGGTCGAGGACGAGCAGCAGGAGCGAGCCGGCGAGCACGATCGCCGTACCGATCAGGGCGCAGCCACGGAAGCCGAGCCGCAGATAGATCTTTCCTGACTGGCTGGCTGCGATGGGCCATCCGATCAGCAGGGTCGCCAGGGCGAAACCGGCGAGCAGTGGGCTGGCGCCGAGCGCAGTCTGGGCGTACGTGGGGATGTAGGAAGTGAGGCCGAGCAGGACCGCCCCGATCCCGAACGACGTCAGGCCGGCGGCGACCAGGGTCCGGCGGCGAAAGACCCAGAGTGGGAGCACCGGTTCGGCGACGTCGCGTTCGGCGAAGCCGAAGGCGACCAGCAGCGCGACGCCCGCGCCAAGCACCGCGATGCCGGGTACCGACGCCCACGCCCAGCTCTGACCGCCCTCCAGGAGACCGAGAATGATCAGGGTGAGGCCGGTGGTGAGCAACGCCGCGCCGCGGTAGTCGATCGCCGGGTGGGCCCGGTTCACGCGTTCGCCGAAGCGACGCCAGATGGTCACGGCGGCGGCCAGGCAGAGCGGAATGTTGATGAAGAAGATCCACCGCCAGGACACCCATTCGCTGAACACGCCGCCCAGGGTCGGCCCGAGCACCGAGGCGATGCCCCATACGCTGGCGATATAGCCCTGGACCTTCGCGCGTTCCCGCACCGAGTAGAGATCCCCGATCATCGTCATCGTGGTCGGCTGGATGGCGCCCGCGCCCAGGCCCTGCACGGCCCGGAAGGCGATGAGGGCGCCGATGCTGCCGGCGAGGCCACCGCCGACCGACCCCAGGGCGAAGACCGCGATACCGGCCAGGACGACAGGCTTGCGTCCGAAAAGGTCAGCCAGTTTCCCGAACACGGGTACGCTCACCGCCTGCGCGAGCAGGTACGTCGAGAACAGCCACGGGAACTCCGCGAACCCGCCGATGTCCGCCACGATCGACGGCACCGCCGTGGCGATGATGGTCGAGTCGATCGCGACCAGCGCCGTGCTCAGCATGACGGCGGCGAGCACCGGACCACGCTCCGACCGTAGGCCTACCCCGGTATCCGTCACGATCACCACCCAACCACGCTCGGCCGCCATGATCGACCCGGCGATGATCGACAGTGGCCTTGATGACACGATGCGGACATGCGTTCAGGTTCCCGCGCACCTCAGGAGCCCTCCGGGATCTTCGTGCCCGCCAGGCGTCCGCCGGGCACCGCCACCATCAACCGGTGGCGAAGGGCCAACTGCGGTGAAGTGCTGCGGCCAGGCGTCCGGTCGGCCCTTTGGGATTTCGTACGCGAAGCCGCGCCGCTCCTGCACCCCGGCCTCACGGCTCCGGCCGAACCCGCTTTGCTCTCCGGCCTCAACGACGGCCGCGACGCCGACGTGAAGACCGGCATGCTCGGCACGGACACCGCCCCGCTGTGCCTGATCCTGCGCACCCACCTGGGCACCGCCGCCGGCCCGGGCCCGCACCGCCGCTGGCGCGAGACATTGGGCCGGCCGGGCGTACGCACCTCGGCGGCGGTAGTGACCGGCATCGAACAGGTCAACCCGCAGGAGGCCGGGCCGCTGCTGGCCGAGCCGCTCCCCGCGCAGGCCCGGCCCTGGCTCGTGATCAGCGCTACGGTCGCGGACCGCGCGGGCTCGCTGTCGGTGGACCCGGGTGACGGGGTGCTGCGGCACGTCCTGGACTTCGCAGTGCTGCGCCTCGACCGGCCGGGCCCACTCCGAGACAGACCGTCTCATTGCCCGCACTGCGACCAGACCAGGGTCCGGCGCTACTCCGCCTTCGACCTCTGCCCGGACTGCGGCTGGTTCGACCAGCCCGCCGCCGCACCCTGACGCCGCGGCGCTCTGCCGTCACGGCACCCCCGCCGTCGCCACACCCTGACGCCACAGCGCTCTGCCGTCACGGCACCCCGCCGCCGCCACACCCTGACGCCACAGCGCTCTGCCCTCACTGCGCTCTGCCCTCACGGCACCTTGCCCTAACGGCGCCCTGCCCTTACGGGCCGCGCCGACGGTGGCCGTGGCAGGGCTAAGCTGAGCCGTCACTCAGCTTAACGGTGAGGCGTGCGCTGAGGTCGGCGTACGTGATGCCGAAGAGGTCTCGCACCACCAGGCCGTCGCCGGTCACCTCGAGCGTGGCGACGTCGGTGTAGATGCGGTCGACGCAGCGGGCGGCCGTCAGGGGGTAGGTGCACTCCGGCACGACCTTGGGGCTGCCGTCCTTGGCGAACATCGTCGTCATGACGTAGACCTTCTTCGCGCCGATCGCGAGGTCCATCGCCCCGCCGACGGCCGGGATGGCGTCCGCGGCGCCGGTGTGCCAGTTCGCGAGGTCGCCGGCTGCGGAGATCTGGAAGGCGCCGAGCACGCAGACGTCGAGGTGACCGCCGCGCATCATCGCGAACGAGTCGGCGTGGTGGAAGTAGGCCGCCCCGGGCAGTTCGGTCACCGGGACCTTGCCGGCGTTCATCAGGTCCGGGTCGACGTCGTCGCCGTGCGCCTGCGGGCCCATGTTGAGCATGCCGTTCTCGGTGTGCAGCACCACGCCCGAGCCGGGTTCGAGATGATCGGCGACCAGGGTGGGCAGGCCGATCCCGAGATTCACGTACGCCCCGGCCGGGATGTCCCGCGCGACCAGCGCCGCCATCTCAGCCTTGCCCAGCGAAGCCTGCCCGCTCATCCGACAACCACCCTGCCGATAGATGCCTGCCCACTCATGCCGCGACCATCTCGCCGACCAACCGCCCGCTCATACCGCGACCACCCTGTCGATGTAGATGCCGGGCGTGACGACGGCCTCCGGGTCCAGCGTGCCGATCTCGACGATCTCGCTGACCTGGACCGCGACCGTCGTGGCGGCGGTCGCCATGACCGGGCCGAAGTTGCGGGCCGTTTTGCGGTAGACCAGGTTGCCCATCCGGTCGCTGCGGTGCGCGCCGATCAGCGCCACGTCGCCCTTGATGGGAAATTCCAGCACATGGGTACGCCCGTCGATCTCGCGTGTCTCCTTGCCCTCGGCGAGCAGCGTGCCGGCGCCGGTCGGGCAGTAGAACGCGCCGATGCCGGCGCCGGCCGCACGGAGCCGTTCGGCGAGGGTGCCCTGCGGCACGACCTCGAGCTCGATCTTGCCGGACCGGTAGAGGCCGTCGAAGACCCAGGAGTCGTGCTGGCGGGGGAAGGAGCAGATCACTTTGCGTACGCGTCCCTCGGCCAGCAGCGCCGCCAGCCCCGCGTCGCCGTTGCCGGCGTTGTTGGACACCACCGTGAGGCCGGTCGCGCCCTGCCGGATCAGCGCGTCGATGAGGTGGGTGGGCATCCCCGCCATGCCGAAGCCCCCGACCAGCACCGTCGACCCGTCCTCGACCCCGGCCACGGCCTCGTCGGTGCTCGCACAAATGGAAGTCATGACTCATTTTCCAGGACGACCGCGAGGGCCTGGCCGACGCCGATGCAGATGGCGGCCACGCCCCAGCGGTCGCCGGAGTCGGTGAGGCGCTTCGCCAGGGTGGCGAGGATGCGGGTACCGGAGGCGCCGAGGGGGTGGCCGATGGCGATGGCGCCGCCCTTGGCGTTGACGATCGCCGGGTCGATCTTCCAGGCGTCGACGCAGGCGAGGCTCTGCACGGCGAAGGCCTCGTTGAGCTCGACGGCGCTGACGTCGTCCCAGCTGATCCCGGCGCGGGCGAGCGCGCGGTCGGCGGCCTGCACGGGGGCGTACCCGAACATCTGCGGTTCGAGGGCGGCGGCTCCGCGGCCGGCGATGCGGGCCAGGGGGGCGCTGCCGATCTGCGCGGCTGCGGCTTCGGACCCGATGAGTACGGCGGCGGCACCGTCGTTCAGCGGCGAGGCGTTGCCCGCGGTGATCGCGCCGTCCGGGCGGAACGACGGCTTGAGCGTGGCGAGCTTCTCCAGGGTGCTCGATGCCCGGATGCCCTCGTCGCGGGTGAGCACCGCGCCCGGGACCGGCACGACCAGGTCGTCGTAGAAGCCTTCCTCCCACGCGGCGTGCGCGAGCAGGTGCGACCGCAGCGCGAACTCGTCCTGCCGTTCCCGGTCGATCCCGAAGCGGTCGCGCAGCTGCTCGTTGGCCTCTCCCAGCGACACGGTCCACTCGGCGGGCATCCGCTCGTTGACCAGGCGCCAGCCCAGCGTGGTCGACACCGCGGTGGCGTTGCCGACTGGGAACGCCTTGTCGGGCTTCGGCAGCACCCAGGGCGCCCGGGTCATCGACTCGACACCGCCGGCCACGACCACGTCGGCGTCGCCGGTCTCGACGCTGCGGGAGGCCATCATCGCCGCGTCGAGACTGGAGCCGCAGAGCCGGTTGACCGTGGTCGCGGGGACGGTGACCGGCAGCCCGGCGAGCAGCACCGCCATCCTGCCGACGTTGCGGTTGTCCTCGCCGGCTTGGTTGGCGCAGCCCCAGACCACGTCGGCGATGGCGGCGCGGTCCAGCGCCGGGAAGCGGTCCAGCAGGCCGGACAGTGCGGTCGCGGCAAGGTCGTCCGGGCGTACGCCGGCCAGTGCCCCGCCGAACCGGCCGAACGGGGTGCGCGCGGCGCCGTACAGATAGCTCGCGGTCATACCCCTCACCGTACGGCCGCTGACTCATACTCTCCAATCTTCAATCGCCACGGATTGATAAGCTGGATGCATGGATCTCCGGCAGCTGACATCGTTCACGATGCTGGCGCAGGAGCTGCACTTCGGCCGCGCCGCCGCCCGCCTGCACCTGGCCCAGCCGGCGCTCTCCCAGCAGATCCGCCAGCTCGAGAAGGAGCTGGGCAACACGCTCTTCACCCGCTCCACCCGCCGCGTGGAGCTGACCGAGGCCGGCACGCTCCTGCTGGAACGGGCCGGCACGATCCTCGCCCTGCTCACCCGGGCCGAGGACGAACAGGCCCGCCTGGCCCAGGGCCGCGCGGGCCAGGTCAGCATCGGCTTCATCGGGACGGCGACCTACGACGTCCTGCCCGGCGTGGCCCGCAAGCTCCGGGCCGGCCTGCCCGACCTCCGCCTCGACCTGCGCGGCGAGATGCTCACCCCGGAGCTGGTCACGGGCGTCCTCGACTACTCGCTCGACGTGGCCCTCATGCGCCCGCCCACCGACCGCGCGGGCCTCGACGTCGTGCCGCTGCGCACCGAGGCCCTCGTGGCGGCGTTGCGCGCGGACGACCCCCGGGCCGGCGCCGGGGTCCTCGACCTGACCACCCTCGCTATGGAACCGTTTGTCTCACACCCGTCGCGCCGGCTCTCCTCCATGCACCAGAGCCTGCTGGACACCTGCCGGGCGGCGGGCTTCCAGCCCCGCGAGATCATCGAGGTACGCGAGACGTCGACGCTGGTCACCTTCGTGGCGGCCGGCATGGGCGTTGCCCTGGTCCCCGCGTCGGTCCGGTCGCTCGGCATCGACGGCGTCGCCTACGTGCCACTGCTGCAGCGCAGCGCGACGGTCGACCTCGTCATGGCGACCCGGAGCGCGGAGACCTCACCCGGCGTACGGCGGGTGGCTCAGCTCATCGCGGCGCACGTGCGGGGCGGCCCAGCAGCTCTTCCAGATCCGGCGTCTGTGTGGCGAGGGCCCCGGCCTTAGCGAACCCGTGCAGCCAGCCCATCGGCCCGGCGACCTCACCCTCCCGCGCCGTCGTGCCCCGGGATGCCGCAAGCTCGGGGAAGGTCCAGAGCGGACCGTTCAGCTCATAGGTGCGATTGGCGATCCGATCCGAGAGCAGTGCTCCGGCTGCGGCCTCGGCAAGATCGGCCCGGTAGGCGGTGTTCAGCGGCTGCCCACCGGTCGCATGCGTCAGCTCTCCGACGGACTCCCCACCAGCGGGCTGCCCACCGGCGGACTGCCCACCCGCGGAATGCGTCAGCTCTCCGGCGGACCGCCCACCCGCGGAATGCGTCGAGCCTTCGACGGACCGCCCGCGGGAGGAATGCGTCGGGCCTTCGACGGACCGCCCACCGGCGGTATGCCCACCGGCGGAATGCGTCGGGGCGGCTGCGACGAACGGCTCGGTGTAGAAGGGGTTCCGGAGGATCGAGTACGCCATGCCGCTGGCGGCGATCGCGTCCTCGGTCAGGCCGTGCACGGCGAAGATCCCGGGAATCCGGTGGAAGCTGGTGTAGACGACGGCTTCGACCCCGGCCTCCGCGGCGGCCCCGACCACGGCGAGATGCTGCGCGGTGCGCCGGCCGGGGTCCAGCTCGGGCGACGAGATGAACAGCAGACGCGAAACCCCGTGAAAGGCTTCGGCCAGAGTTGAAGGCTTGTCGTAGTCGGCCTGCTCCCTGCCGAACGCGAGAACCTCACCGGCCCGTTCCCGCAGCACCTCCACCACGATCCGGCCCAGGTTGCCGGTGGCCCCGGTGACACCAATCATGTGCACACCCTCACGGCCACCCCGGTGCATGGTCAATCGATTTGTTTGCAGCACCCAGGCGGTTTGAGTACGACAGCTCACGTGCCGGCTCGGATCGGTCAATACGTTGGGTCGCATGACTTCCACGACTGAACTCGACCGTCCGATCACGAGCCCCCCGGCGAAGAGCCAGGGCCGGCGCTGGGTCAGACGTGCGCTCATCGCAGCGGCCGTGCTCGCCGCGGCCGGCGTGACCACGGCGGCGACGGGTGCGACGTACGTGATCGCGCACAGCGGCAATGAACCGCTCCCGCCCGGGAGCACGCACACGGTGAACGTCTACACCGTGGACGACTCGATCAGCACCACGGTCCCGGCTTCGGAACGCCCCGGCGTGGTCGGGCGCCTCATCGGGATGTGCGACGCCGACACCTATTACGTCGAGGTGGACGGCGGTGGGTACTGCGTGGTCCTCAACGGCTCGCTCGGCGAGGTCGACGCGACCGGCACGGACAACGGCGTCGAGCTGAGCCCCGCCGAGGCCGCCAAGGTCCAGGGCATCGTGCAGCGCGCCGACGAGGGCGGCACGGACAAGACCACCCGTGTGGTGCTCGGGTACGACGACGGCTGGGCCGGAATGCTCAAGGTCGCCGACCTGACCTCCGGCGGCCCGGTCCACGGCAGCGCCATCGACTGACCACCGCAGGCCTGACCTCCGGCGGTCCGGTCCACGGCAGCGCCGTCAACTGACCACCGCAGGGAGGCGCCGGTGGCCCGACCCGGCCAAGAAACAATCGGAATTACTCGGCTCGGAGTGGTGACATCTGTCAGCGGTGCCGGCTCTGCCCCGCGATTAGCGTGGTCCGGGTGAGGGCTGAGATGACAGGGACGCTGAGGGCCAGCCGTACGGCGGTGATGGTCTGTCAGGGGCGGGCGGCTGGGCATGGCCTGATTGCCACGGGCCGTTTCTCGGATCCGACGGCCATGGCTCTACTTCGGGACGGCGAGCGTACGGCGGTCAACCGGGTGCGTGATGGGGCCGTGCCCGGGCGGTGGCGGGAGAGGGTCGACTACGAGATGGTCAGGGGCTGCGCCGAGATGATGGTGCCGCGGACCGTGGCCATCGACGATGCCGTGCGGGAGCGGGCGAGCCCCCAGGTGGTGATTCTGGGTGCGGGGCTGGACGGCCGGGCGTGGCGGATGCCCGAGCTTGCCGGCGCCGCGGTTTTCGAGGTTGACCAGCCGGCCTCCCAGCAGGACAAACGCGACCGTGCCGCACTACTCGACGGTGCCGGGCCGGCATATGTGGCCGTGGATTTCGGCAGGGACGACCTGGTCGAGGTGCTGGCTGCGGCGGGTTGTCGTGCCGACGTGGCCACGACCTGGATCCGGGAGGGCGTCGTGCCGTATCTGACCAGGCCGGAGGTGGCCGCCACGGTTGCCGCCGCCGCTGCCTGCTCGGCCCCGGGGAGTCGCCTGATCGTGAACTTCCAGGCGCCCGCACCGTCGATGAGGGTCGGTCAGCTGGTGGCGCGGGCTCTGATGGCCTCCACTGGGAGGCGCAGTGTCTGGGCGCGGGAGCCGTGGCGCTCGACCTGGACGGCGGGTGAGATGACGGCTCTGCTCGCGCGGCACGGCTTCACCGTCACGCTGGACCAGGATCTGCTGGCGGTAGCCGCGGCCCTGGAAACACCGTCCCACCGGCCCCGCTCGCTCGGCAACAGCCGCCTCATGGTCGCCGACCACAACTGAGAACGGTAAGACGCCAACCACAGCTGGGAACGGTCAAGCGCTAACCGCAGCTGAGAACGGAAAGACGCAGACCACAGCTCGGAACGGTCAGGCGGAGCCGCGGATGACGAGGCTGGTGGTGAGGACGACTTCGGGGTCCGAGGGCTCGATGCCGTCGATCTTGGAGAGCAGGAGCCGGACCATCTCCTGGCCCATCTGCTCGATCGGCTGGTGGACGCTGGTCAACGGCGGGTCGGTGTGGGCGGCGACGACCGAGTCGTCAAAACCCACAACGGCGACATCCTGTGGCGTACGCAGGCCTCGCTCGCGCAGTATCCGCAGAGCGCCCGCCGCCATCGTGTCCGAAGCGGCGAAGATCGCGTCGAGCTCCGGGTCCTGCGAGAGCAGCCGGACGGTGGCCGCGGCCCCGCTCTCCTCGCTGAAGTCGCCGTGCTCGACGAGGCCCGGGCCTGCCACGTCGTGATAGCCGGCCAGCCGGGCGATGCCCGCGGCCATGTCCTGCGGCCCGGTGATGGTCGCGATGCGGTGCCGGCCCCGGTCCTTCAGATACGCGACGGCGTCGCGGGCGCCGCCGCGGTTGTCGGCGTCGACGTAGCAGCCGAGGTCGGTGCCGGCGGGACGGCCCGCGCGGACCGTGGCGACGCCGCGTTCCTCGAGTTTGGTGGGCAGGGGGTCGGCGCCGTGCAGGGAGAGCAGCAGCGCGCCGTCGACGTGCTGGCGGGTGAGGTAGCCCTCGAGGCGTTCGCGCTCGTGGGGGGCCTGGGCGATCATGAGGACCATCTGCAGGCCGCGGTCGACGAGGCCGGTGGAGATGGACTGGACGATGCGGCCGAAGAAGGGCTCGGCGAAGAAGCGTTCGCCGGATTCGAAGACGACCAGGGCGATCGAGTCGGTGCGCTGGGTGACCAGGGTGCGGGCTGCCCTGTTCGGTACGTATCCGAGCTCGGCGATCGCGGAGCGCACCGCTTCGCGGGCCTGATCGCTGACCTGGGCCGAGCCGTTGATGACGCGGGACACCGTGCCGCGGCCGACGCCGGCGCGGGTGGCCACCTCGTCGAGCGTCGGCGGGCGGGTCGCGGGCAGAGCCTGCCCTGATCGGGATACCGCCCTCCTAGCAGACAACTGCCGCACCTTTCGACGGGCACGTCACGAGCCCGCTGCGCGCGACGACGAGTTCCCGTCAACCTACCTCCCGCGCGCGAAGGCGTACGCTGCGGCCGTGATGCGAGCTTTTCTCGTCTCCCACTGGGGTGACGACCCGTGGTCCCGGGGTTCGTGGAGCCTGATCGGCCGGGGCGGGACCCCGGCGGACCGGGTGACGCTGGGCAGCGCGGTGGGCGTACGGCTGCGGATCGCCGGCGAGGCCACCCATCCGGAGCGGGCCGGGATGGCGCACGGCGCGTACGAGAAGGGCCGGGAGGCCGGGCTGTGGGCCGCGGACCTGGGGCATCGGCGGGTCGCGGTGGTCGGTGCCGGGATGGCGGGGCTGGCGGCGGCGCGGCAGTTGACCCGGCTCGGCGTACACACTGAGGTCTTCGAGGCCCGGGACCGCCTGGGCGGGCGGACCGCCGGGCAGGATCTGGACGGCTTCCGCTTCGATCTCGGTGCCAACTGGCTTCAGCAGTACGCGGGGAACGCGCTGGCGCGGATCGCGGAGCGGCTGGGGCTGCGCACGGTGCCGACGGATTTCGCCGATCCGATGGTGTTGCGGGGCGCGCCGGCTCCGGCGGGGCTCGACGTGGACGCGCAGCGGCGGCTGGCGGCGGCACCGGCGGACGCGTCGATCGCGGACGTGGTCGACGCGTGGCTGCGCGAGCCGGCGCCGTGGACGCCCGCGGACATCCAGCGGTTCGCCGACGCGGAGATCATCATGGATTCGGGGGCGCCGCTGTCGTGGCTGAGCGCGCGGCACGGGTTCGAGCCGGGGGTCGGTGCGGGCGACCGGTGGATCGCGGGCAGTTACCGGCTCCTGGTCGACCATCTCGCGCGCGGCCTCACCGTGCACCTGTCCAGCCCGGTCTCGCACGTCAGCGCCGGGCCGGACGGTGTCCTCGTCGGGGGCACCCGTTTCGACGCGGCGATCGTGACCGTGCCGGTGGGAGTGCTGAAGGCCGGCACGCTCGCTTTTGTGCCGCCATTGCCGCAGGGGCATCGCGACGCTCTTTCGCGGCTGGGAATGGGCCGGGTCGAGAAAGTGGTGCTCCGCTTCGACGAGCACTTCTGGCCGGTGTCGCGTTCGGGTTACTACCGGATCCACGGGCCGGGCGCGGGCGATATCTGCGAATGGCTCGACGCTTCCGGCGCTGACGGCGTACCCACCCTGGTCGGATTGTTCGCGGGCCCTTGGCTCGCCTCGCTGTGGAATGGCACGGATGCCGACATCGCGCAGCGCGCTGCCGGCATCGTGCGCGATGCCGTGGCATAGCACGAAGGGCCGCGCCGCCAAGGGGGAGATTTGGCGGCACGGCCCTTCGGGGGCTGGGAATTGTCAGACGGCGTTGAGGAGAAGCGCGCTCAGGACCATGCCGAGCACCGCGCCGGCCACTCCGGCAGCCGCGGCGTACCAGCCGAGCGGGCGGTCGCCGAGGGAACCGGCGACGACTCCGAGAATCACGGCGACGAGGCCGAAAACGGGCGGGAAGAACACGATCGCGAGGGCCGCGAAGACGAAGCCCACAATGGTGCAGACCCGGGCTGCGGTAACGCCGGAACGGGTCGGCCGAGTGCTGGTCACCTGCGCCATCATCCAACTCCTTCATGAGAATCGCTGACACCGTTCAGCTACCCACAGTGGAGCGGACCCCAAACAAAAATCATTCCTGATGTACGGGCTGAGCGCTCGACGCCCGCGCCCGGGTGACGTCCGCCATCAGCCGGTCCCACGCCGGATCGGGCCGGAAAGGGCCGAGCGCGAGCCGGCTGCCGACCCGGGCGTACGTGTATTCCCACCAGGCCGCGACCCGCACCGGCCAGAGCCCCACCCGGACCGCGCCCGCGAGGAAGCAGCGGTGCACCAGCAGCGTCGCGGCGAGGATGTCGTCGTCGAACTCGGCGCCCTGCGCGTCGACGGCACGGCCCAGGGCACGCACGTCGCGGTGCATCTCCGAGTACGCGATGAGGTGCGGGGTCGCGGGCACGCGCACCTCGGCCCCGGGCACGAGCATGTCAGCGGCGTACGCCGGCATGAACACGACGTCGTCGACGGTGATGATCAGGGGAAGCTCCTCGTGGCCGCGCCGCACGCCCAGCTCGAGTCCCGGGTCGCCGGTGGGCACGATCACCTGCTCGAAACCCAGGACGTCGCGGATCGCGAGCGTGACCGCGTCACCGATGGCCGGGATGGTCACGGTCACGGCGCCGGCGGCCACCGACACCTCCGTGCCGGGTAGTTCGCCGAGCAGACCCACGAGAGCTTCACTGTGCATGTGCTCGTTATACCCAATCATGGCGACCTCGACAATTTCTTACAGTAATCGCCGCGCTACTAAAGGTAATATTTACCGCCATCGTAAAACGGCAAGGACTAGACTTCGAGTACTACGCACTCACGCACTTGTCCGGAACGGGAAACGGCCAAAGAATCGTTGCATGACGGTCGGTAAGGCAGAACTGCCCTATCCCTATAACCAGGACTTCTCGGGCATCGTCACCCGCGTGAAGGGTGTCCGGGAGGCCACGCGCGCCGCGCTGGTGAACTCGCCGAAGGTGGCGTCCTACCTCAAGGCCGGTGCCAACCTCGTCGAGCAGAACCTGGGTGCGTGCGACTGGGCAGCGGTCGCCGACACCGGCAAGAAGCAGTACTGGTCGGGCCTGCGGTTCCTGACCGAGCGCGCACTGTCGCGTGAGATGGAGAGCCTCGAGCCGCCGTTCCTGCGGCAGAAGGGCGACGGGCCCTACCGCGCGACCTGGGCCAGTCACGACGACTACCTGAACGACCTGCTCACCTTCATGTTCCACGCGAACAACTACGACCCGCAGTACAACGCCGAGGTGGAGACCCGTGGCTGGCTCGACGACGAGGAGAGCTTCGTCGACGCGATCGACCGCGCCACCTTCGCCGAGCTGCAGGCGATCTGCCGGATGCCGCTGTTCCGGCTCCAGCTGATCATGGTCGCCACCGCGGACCGCAACGACGGCATCCACGACGCGATCGCCAACCAGTACGACGGCGCCCTCGAGCCGTGGAAGAAGATCTACGAGTCGACGTTCGCCTCCCGCGGTTTCCAGCTGCGCAACGGCGTCACACTCGACCAGCTCGCCAACATGCTGGCCGCGGTCACCGAGGGTTTCGCCCTGCACCACCTGGGCGACCCCGGCGCGGGCATCGTCGGCGAGGACCACCAGGACAACCTGGTCGCCATGGCGGTCCTCGGCATCCTCAACAGCTACCTCGAACCGGTCAATGAACCATCCGGGCTGACCTTGCGTGAGCACTTCCGAGACACCTCGTTCCGGGCGCGCCCGGCGGATCGCACCATCGACCAGAACGGGGACCGACCATGACCAGCACGATCGAGCCACCGGCCGTCCGCCCCGCCGCCGCCCAGCCCTCCTGGTGGGAACGGCAGAGCGACGTGATCATGCGCAGGCCGCTCAACGAGTGGACCTTCACCCACATGAACTGGCTGATGCCCACCGAACGCGTCAGCTGCGGGCTGGAATACCGTCCCCTGTCGGTCGCCTCCGTGCCCCTCGACCTGACCTACCGCTTCGACGACCACGACTACAACCTCACGGACCTGCACCACCGCACGTTCACCACCGCGTTCGTGGTGCTGCACCACGGCCGGATCGTGCACGAGAGCTACCCCGGTGCCTTCGCCGGCCCGCGCACCAGGATGCAGCTGTTCTCGCTCTCCAAGTCGGTCACCTCGATGCTGTTCGGCATCGCCCTGGCCGACGGCGCGATCGGCAGCATCAAGGACCAGATCACCGACTACCGCCCCGACTTCGTCGGCACCGCCTACGACGGCGTCACCCTCGCCGACCTGCTCGACATGAGCAGCGGCGTCGGCGAGCTCGAGTCGTGGGACGGCGCCGCCAGCATCATCCGCGACTTCGAACGAGCCGTCCTCAGCGGCGGCGACGTCCCCGCGATCATCCGCTCCGCGCCCCGCACCGCCCCCAGCGGCGAAACGTTCAACTACTCCACGTTCGACGCCCAGATCCTGGGCTGGGTCCTCGAAGCGGCAACCGGCAGGACCCTGGCGGCGTACGCGTCGGACAGGCTCTGGACCCGCATCGGCGCCGAACGCGACGCCTACTACGGCCTCACCCGCTCCCAGCCCCGCACCGCCATCGGCGCGGGCGCCTTCAACGCCACCGCCCGCGACCTCGCCCGCCTCGGCCTCCTGATGTCCCACGACGGCCGCCTCGCCGGCGACCAGATCGTCCCCCGCGACTGGGCCCGCCGAAGCCGCGGCACCGACCTCCCCCACCTGGCAGTCGGCGCCCTAGGCCCCAGCGGCTACGACCACTATGGGTACGCGAACCAGTGGTGGACCCTCGGCGAAAGCTGCTTCAACGCCTTCACCGGCCTCGGCGTCCACGGCCAATACCTCTTCGTCGACCCCGCCGCCGACGTCGTCATCGTCAAATGCAGCGCCTGGCCCACCGAAGACGACCCCACCCGGGACCGCGAAACCATCACCGCCCTCCGCCGCATAGCCGACCACCTCGCCTGACCCACCCTCTCCCCCTCCCAGCCCCACCCCCCTTCCCCCGTCCCACCCTCAGCCGTCCCTTCCCGGCCGTTCCACCCCCGGCCGCTCCACCCCCGGCCGCTCCACCCCCGGCCGCTCCACCCCCGGCCGCTCCACCCCCGGCCTGGCCGCGCCCTGGCCGCTCCACCCCCGGTCTGTCCGCCCATCGGCAGTTCCACCTTCGGTCCGTCCCCACTCGACCGGTCCCCACCGGCGTCAGAAGCCTTATTCCCCGCCCAGGTCCGGGCCGGTGCGGTCCGCCCGCCCGGTCCGCACCGGCCCGCCCTGGGAGCACCCCGCAAGCCGCACCACCCAGCAATCCGCACCACCCGGCAAGCCGCACCACCCCCGCACCACCCCAAGCCGCACTACCCCGCATCACCCGGCACGCCGCACCGCCCGCACCGCCCGGCACGCCGCACCGCCCGCACCACCCGCACCACCCCCGCACCGCGCACCGCGCACCACCCCCGCACCGCGCACCGCGCACCACCCCCGCACCGCGTACCACCCCGCAATACGCACCACCGCATCCGAACGTTCCGTGTGCGTGCGCACGCACGTACACCCCCTACAACCTGCGCGTATATGTGTACGTGCACACCACTCCGCACCACCCGTAAATCCGCACGCAGCGCCACCCGCACGACAGCACTCGTGCGGGTGCGCCGCCCCTCACCCGTAGCGGCGTTCATGACACAGCACGGCAGTGCATCGTTCCGACAGCACGATGCGTGCCGCGAGACCGCCGTGCGGAAACGTCAGGTAGCACCCGCACCGGTCGCCGCCCGGCGATCCGCGCACCGTGAAGCGCGCCCCGGGCCGGACGACCGGCGCCGTCCCCGCAGGCCCAGCTCCGCCGCAGAAATGCCGGCGGTGTGAGAACACGTCCGGAGAATTGATCCGCGAGCAATTCACCCGATCTCGGTAATCATCGCCGCGAAAGCAGTCCCTTTACATTCTTCGCCGGCCGGAACTCGATCAGTGCCACAGGCTGCCCGTAATCCGTCCGTCAGTAATGCGCGATACCGCTTCCCTGAAAGGACACATACATGAGAACTGTGCTCCGACGGCGTTATGCCGTCCGCCTGGCCGCAGCCGGCCAGGCCGTTGTGCTCGCCCTTGCCGGTGTTGTTCTCACCACCAGTAGCCCCGCGAACGCGGTGGTCAATGTCGCCGGAACCGTTCTGTCGTCGGCGAATCTCACCGTTCCGGCGGAATACTCGGCGCTGGCCACGGCCAAGAAAATCACGTATGTGACGACCGCGATCAACGGCGTACTCATCACGACCTCCGGGCTGGTGTTCACGCCGAAGACCAACAAGAAGAACAAGACGGTCGTGTGGGCGCACGGCACGACCGGGCTGGCCGACAACTGCGCGCCGTCCACCAACATAAACGTCTTCTGGCCCGAGGCGATCGCCGCCATCAAGGTGCTGTTGCAGCGCGGCTGGACCGTTTCCGCCCCGGACTACGCGGGTCTCGGCACGGCCGGCAGCCACCCGTACCTGGTCGGGGCGAGCGAGGCGCGGGCGATCATCGACAGCGCCAAGGCCGCGCGGAACCTCGACGCCGCGCTCGGCACCCAGTACGCGATCGACGGCCACTCGCAGGGCGGTCAGGGCGCGTTGTTCGCCAACCAGCTCGCCCCCTCGTACGACGGCGCCCTGGTTCTGAAGGGCACTGCGGCGATCGCTCCGGTGTCGAACCTCAACCTGATCGCCCCCGACATCCCGGGCACGCCCGGCCAGGGGTACCTCGTGATGGCGCTCTACGGCATCAACGCGGTGGAGCCGTCGTTCGTCCCGAACAACTACCTGGCAGCACCGGCGAAGTCCAAGGCCTCGGTGCTGGCGACCGGCTGTCTCTACGAGATCCTCGACGCGTACGCCTCGTTCACCCCGGAGCAGCTCGTGCCGGGCGGCGTTGTGTCACAGACCGTGCTGAACAAACTGGCACAGTACGGTAACCCGGCAACGTCCGCGCCCAGCGCCCCGATCCTCATCGTGCAGGGCACCGACGACGAGGCCGTCCCGTACGTCATCACGGCCGGCCCGCTGATCGACGAGCTCAACACCTACAACGCCCCCGAGCAGTTCATCACCCTCAACGGCCAGACCCACGACGGCGCGGTCTTCGCCTCGGTGAACACGGTCGCCGACTGGATCGCCGCGCACTTCGTCTGAGCGACCCACGCAACCAGGGCGACCCAGCCAGGCCGGGCGGCCCACGCAACCCCGGCAACCCAGCCAGGCCGGGCGACCCACGCAAGCCGGGCAACCCAGCCAGGCCGGGCGGCCCACGCAACCCGGGCGGCCCACGCCAACCTGACCTGATTCGCCCCTCTCAGACCGGCCCCTGGGGAGGGACCGGCGGAGCCCCACGCGGCCTCAACCACCGCGTGGGGCTCCGTCGCCTCCGCACGACGCAGTCCGTTCCGGGGTTACGGCAGTTCCTGGATGGACACCCGCCGGGGCGAACCGCGTACCACTTCCGGGCGAATCCGCTGGTCCCGCGGCAGCGAACATCGGTATTGTCGGTTTATCTGCTGGGATGTCACCTCGCATCGTCGCTCCAGACCCCGGCGGCACGAAACTCGGCGGCACGGAATTCTCTTGTGCCATGGTCTGGAGCCCGCTGTGCGCATTTCTCTTCGCCGACCGTCTCTGACCCGCGACGCGGTGCCCGAGGTCGACTTCGGCTCTCTGATGGATCGGGTGTCCCGCGGAGACCGCGAGGCCTTCGCCGTCCTGTACGACCAGACCTCCGGGCCGGTCCGGGACCGGATCCAGGCCCGTCTGGTGCATCCACACTCGACGACGACGCTGGTGGCGGCCGTCTATGTCGAGGTGTGGTGGCTGGCCGGCTGTTACGCGGGGCCGCCTTCCGGCGTCACCGGATGGATCCACGGGATCGCCGAGCGAAGGCTGAGGGACCGGCGCCCGCAGCCCCCGGTGCCCGCGGCCTCGACGGAGCGGACCATCGAGGTACGCGAGCTGGCGGACCTGCTCGGCCGGGCCCCGGAGGAGCTGACCAGCTACAGGTGACGGGGCCTACCGGGACCTCGGCGTGCGCTTGTGCTGCAGGGTCGCGATCAGCGCGAGGGTGGATTCGGCGCCCTGGTTGACGTTGACGCCCTGCGCGGTCAGTCCGTCGAAGCCGCCGCCCGTCGCGCGGTCCCACATCGTGACGCCGGCGTCGTTGTCACCGAGGAACCACTGCACACATTGGCCCACTGTCACCAGCCATTGTTCGTCGCCGGTGACCTCGGCGGCGGTGGCGCAGGCGTCGGCGAGGGCGGCGATCTCGATGGGTTGCTGGTCGTAGCGTTGCCGTACGGTCCGGCGGGTCCATCCGGCGACCGGGAGCGGGCGCAGGTGCCCGTCTGCCAGGTGAGCGTCGCGCAGCCAGGTGAGCATCCGCAGACCGGCTGCGCGCAACGCCACGTCGCCGCGGCGATGACCCGCGGCGATGACCACCTCGGCGAGGGCGGCGCTGGCATAGCTGAGGTGCGGGTACGGCCAGGACCACGCCGGGTCCGGGTCGGGCCACCCGATCGCGGAGGCGGCGTCGGCGAGCAGCGTCGCGGCGAGCTCGTTGCCCGGGTCGGCACGCAGGATCTCCGCCGCGCCGAGCCCCGCGAACGCCATGGCGTGCGGCGCCGGTGACCTGCGGGCGGCGCCGGCGGTGAACGCCCGCAGCGCCGAGTCCCGGATCCAGCCGGCGGGGTGGCGCGCCGCGGCGGTGCCGAGGCCCCACAGGGCACGTCCCCACCAGTCGCCGAGCTCCGGGCGGTCGGTCCAACGGCGCTCGAAGCTGAGCCGGTTGTGGAACGAGCCGTCCGCGGCCTGGGCATGGACGAGAAACGTCAGGTACGTCTCGGCGAGCCGCAGCAGCGCCGGCGCCGGGTCCGGCTCGCGGCTGACCACGAGCAGGCCCCGCGCCACGTCATCGGTGCAGTAGCCGTGCTCACGGCGGGCGATGGCGTACTGCGCGTGCTCGAACAACCCGGTGTCATCGGTGAGCCGGATCAAATGATGGAACGGCGGCGTCGGCGTGGTCCGCCGCGCCGGTGCCTCGACCGGCGCCGTCATGGCTGAGCCCCCTCAGACATGCCCTCAGGGCCGCAGACCGCGGACGGCAGGGAAAGCCGCGCCCCCGGAACGAGGAGGCGATCGGTCACGGCCGAGCGGCCGCGGGCCACGAACGCCGAGAAAGTCCGCGCCCCCGGAACGAAGAGGCGATCGGTCACGGCCGAGCGGCCGCGGGCCACGAACGCCGAGGAGGTCCGCGCCGGCGGAGCGAGAATGCGATCGGTCATACCAGGGCGGTCGCAGAAACAGAGGCAGAAACAGACGCGGAGACAGCAGCCGGGGCGGGGGAGGAACCAGCCGCCGGGACGCCGGTGACGAGCGCGGCGGCGAGGGCTTCGTAGCGGGCGGCGACGGCGGGCCAGCGCAGAGCGGCGGTGTCGGAGCCGGCGATGGGGCCGCGGTTGGTGAGGACCTTGCGGACCGCGGCGGACAGGGCGCGGGGGTTGCGGTGGGGGACGATGAGGCCGGGGCCGTCGGTGAGGACCTCGACGGCGTGCGGGAACGAGGTGGCGACGACGGGTACGCCCGCCGCGACCGCTTCCACCAGGACGCCCGAGGTGACCTGTTCGGTGGAGTCGTACGGCAGCACGACCACGTCGGCCGACCCGATGAGGGCGCCGAGGCCGGCCTGGTCGAGGTAGGTGTCCCGGAAGTCGACCTGGGGCGCCACGCCGAGCTCGGCACTGAGCCGGTGCAGGCCCGACCGGTACGACTCGCCGTGCAGTTCGATCACGCGTGGGTGGGTCCGGCCCGCGACGATGTACAGCGGGTCGAGGCTCTTGAGGGGTACGAGCGCCCGGATCGCCCATTCGATGCCCTTGCCCGGCCCGAGCAGACCCCAGGTCAGCATGTGCGGACGGGCGGGCCGCTCGGTGCGCGTACCCGTGTCGAAGGCCGCACCGTGCGGGATGACGGCGACCTTGGCCGGGTCGACGTCGTAGCCGATCAGGAGCCGGTCCCGGGCGGTGGCGGTCATCGTGACGGCGGCGCCGGCCGTGGCGACGACCTGCTCCAGCACGGACTTCTGCCGCGGGGTGGGCCGGCTGAGGACGGTGTGCAGGACCACGATCGTGGGTACGGTCAGCCGCCGCATGAGCCGGAGCACGTCAGCGCCGTCAGCACCGGGGTAGATGCCGTACTCGTGCTGCACGATCGCGACGTCGAACGCGTTCAGCGCGTCAGCGGCCTCCCGCCAGCCGTCAGCCGCCGCCATCCGCCAGGTGTGCGCGACGTCGGGCCCGGACGGCGTGTGGTCCCCCGGGGCGGTGACGCGTACGACGCTGCCGGCCGTGTCACCGCCGGTGATGCTCCCGGCGAGCGCGGCGTTGAACGTCGCCAGGCCGCACCGGGTGGGTGGCTGGGTGCTGAGAAATCCGAACCGCATAACCCCTGCTTTCGATGGTTGGAGTGCCACTGCGGTCAGGCTGTGAGCCCGGTCAGCAGGTCGGGCGCGCGGCGTTCGCCGTCCGGGTCGGCCGCGGCGGCCATGACGGTCTCCGCCTGCTCGCCGGTGGCGTCGACCGGCACGATCGCCAGGTCGTAACGGTCGCGGCCGAAGTCGGTCATCAGCGTGACGAGGCCGTGCGGCTGCGAGCTGAACCAGGCGAGCCGGACGGCGCGGCGGTCGCCGGGCAGCCGTTTCGGATGCGGCGCCTGCCAGTCCTCGGTGCGGGCCAGCGCGTGGGTGATGGTGCCCCGCCGGCCGCTGAGCTCGGCGACGAGCTGCGGCAGCTCGGTGGTCAGGTCGTTCGTGCGGGGCCACCAGGCACCGTCGAGCAGCTTGCCCCGGGTGTCCCCGGGGGCGAGGCGCAGCCGGACGGTGGGTGCCGCGACGGCGGTCATGACGCGGCCGCCTTCGCGACGAGGTCGTCGGCGCTCAGGTCGAGGGTGGCGAGCAGTCCGACCTGGTGGTGCAGGTCGACCTGGTCGGGCAGGGAACGGTCGACCCAGTCGGCGCGCTGGCTCTTGCCGCGCTCGCGCAGGGCGGTGACGATGACGTGCCGGGGAACCATCATGGCGGGCTGCTTCCGTGGTGCCGCGACGGATGCAACACGGCACCGGCCACGGGCCGACGGCCGCCCTGCACCGCATGCGCAGCGGTGAATGGCGCGGGAAAGCCCGTCGGATCGGCCCGTACGTCATCGGAAGATCGCGACGCGGCGGGGTCGAGGCCGAACCGGTGTGCCGACGGCAGGATCACCGAGAGGCTGGAATGCCGGAATGTTTGGAATGCCGAAAGTCTGGAATGCCGGAATGTTTGGCAGCGCCAGGAGCGACAAGGCCAAGATTGACAGCGCCCGAACAACGATGCCAAGTAGACCGGCCGACCGCGCATCATGCCCGTCAGAGGAGCGCGCAGTTCCGGAGTACGGCCCACTTTACGCCCCCGGCGGCCGTTCCGGCGAACCTGGTGATCGGGCCCACCCCATCGAGACCGTCACCCAGCGTCACGCCAGACCGGTGGCCATGTCCATCAGGCGGCCCAGGACCCGCTCGCCGTCGGCGCGCAGACCGTCGTGCTCGAACTCGTTGGTGACCCACGTCCGGACGTTGCCGACCGCGGCGGCCGTCTCCAGGGACAGGCCGGCGTCGACGTACATGTCGTCGTGGTAGACCGCCGCGCGGACCGGGACCTCGTTCGAGGCGAGCCGCGCCGGGTCGTACAGGGCGGGCCAGTCCTGCGCCCGGGCCAGGATCTCGGCGGCACCCGCGAACGGGCGCAGCGCCTTGATCTCCTCGAACATCCAGGGGTACATCATCTCGCCGGTGAAGTAGAGCGGATCGGCTTTCTCCGCGAACTCCGGGTACTGCGTGATCGCCTGCTCGGCGGCCCACCCGGTCGCGCTGCCGGGAGCCCCGTAGCAGTACTCCTGCAACGCGTACAGCGGACGGTCGACGAACCCGGTCTCGCTCATCACGGCGTACCTGAAGGCATCGGGAATTTCCGCTCCTAGGCCGGCGGACTCGATCAGCCAGTGCACGTTGGAGAAGCCGTTGCTCATGCCGAAGGAGGAGCCGAGCAGCCGCAGGCGCCGGGCCGTGAGCCGGTCACCGTCGGGCAGGCGCACATCCTCGGCAATGAGCCGGTCGCTCAGGCGGCGGATCGCGGCGGCATCCTCCGGGTACGCCCGGTAGTACGCGGCGTTCTTGGCCGCGACCCGGGGATAGGTACGCGCGTACACGTCGTGCGCCGTCGCATCGAGCCCCGACAGTCCTCCGGTGATGTAGCAATTGCGCAGGCCCTCAGGAGCGATCGAGAGGTACGTGAGGGTGCAGAACCCGCCGTAGCTCTGCCCGAAGGTGTCCCACGGCACCCAGCCGGCGACCTCCTCACGCAGGATCTCGGCGTCGCGCACGATGCTGTCGGCACGCATCAGCCTCAGGTACGCGGCGATCTGCTCGTCGGTCATCCCCTGCACCGTCCGCGCGGTGATCGGCGTACTGCGCCCGGTGCCGCGCTGGTCCAGCATCAGCACCCGGTGCGTGCGCAGGGCCCGGCGCAGCCACGCGTCCTGCCCGAACGGCCGCGTCCCCGGGCTGCCCGGCCCGCCCTGCAGGAACAGCAGCCACGGCAGCTCGTCACGGGCTCGGTCGGCGGCGACGATCTCGCGGGCGAACACCTCGATGGTCTCCCCGTCGTCGGGCCGCGAGTGGTCGAGCGGCACGGCGACGACATGGTCCTTGAAGACGATTCCGGGATTCGCGATCACGGTTCGGAGCTTAGCCGTGCCTCCTCCCCAGGGAGGAGGCACGGCTCGGACCAGCGGCCGCGGGTCCGGCCCCGGGGCGGGCGAAACGGGCACCGCGGAACCCGAGGATCGACCTATGACCACCACAATCATGCCGGTACGCGTCCAGCGCTGGAACCGTCCGCTGCTGGTCCTGGCCGCCGCCATGGCCGTGCTGACGATCGCCACCCTGGCAGGACTGGCCGCCGACGACCGGATCGTCACCGGAGCCCCGGTCTGGCTCAAGCCGTTCAAGTTCTCCGTCTCGTTCGTGCTCTACGCGGGCACCCTCGCGTGGATGCTGACCCTGCTGCCCCGGCGCAGCCGCCTCGCCGAATGGTCGACCGTCGTCATCGTCGCGATGGGCGTCGCCGAGATGGTGGTCATCGCCGGGCAGGCCGCCCGGGGCCAGACCAGCCACTACAACCAGACCAGCGCGCTCAACTCGGTGCTCTGGAACGTCATGGGTACGGCGATCATGGTGCTGTTCGTGGCTCAGATCGTGATCGCCGTGGTGGTGCTGCGGGCACGGATCGCCGACCGGGTCGCCGCTCTGGGCGTACGACTCGGGCTGGGCCTGTCGTCCTTGGGCATGCTGGCAGCGATCCCGATGGTCCTGCCGACCGCCGCACCCGGGATCGACGACATCGCCGGCGCGCACAGCGTCGGCACTCTCGACGGCGGACCCGGGCTGCCGGTGCTGGGCTGGAGCACGGTCGGCGGTGACCTGCGCGCCGGGCATTTCGTGGGCCTGCACGCCCTGCAGGCACTGCCGCTGCTCGCGCTGCTGCTGGCCCGGCTCGGCGGACGGCTCGCGCAGCGTACGCAGATCGGCCTGCTCCGGGTCGCGGGAACGGCCTACGGCGCAACGACCGTCGTGCTGACCTGGCAGGCACTGCGTGGCCAGTCGGTCGTGCACCCGGATGCCCTGACTCTCACCGCACTGGCCGTCATCGTGGCCGCCACCGCGACCGCCGCCGGTGTGTATCTCGCCGCGAACCGGAAGGCTGTGACCGCATGACCGGAGTTCTGTTCTCGCTGACGTTCGCCTGTGCCGCGCCGTTCTGGGCCCTGATGATCCTGCTTCCCAGCTGGTCGTGGACGCGCCGGATCATCGGCTCGCCCTGGATCGTGCTGCCACCGCTGCTGATCTACGCCATCACCGTGGCCGGGTCGCTCGGCGAGGTCCTTCCGGCCGTTGCCTCCCCGACCCTCGCCGGCGTCCGGGAGCTGCTCGGCTCGGCCGACGGCGCCACTGCGGGGTGGGCACACATGATCGCCTTCGACCTGTTCGTCGGGCGGTGGGCGTGGCTCGACAGCCGGGAGCGTGCCGTCCCGGCGCTGGTCATGGCCCCGGTTCTGCTGCTCACGATCCTGCTCGGGCCGCTGGGGCTGCTCGCGTACCTCGTGCTCCGCCGCTGGTGGCGCCCGAAATCGGTTGCGGGCAATTCAGTTGTGCACGATTGAGTTGTGTGCAATTAAGTTGTGCACAATTAAATTGCACACAACCAAGTTGTGCACAACCGATCTGGGTGAGTGGTGCGGGGAGAGCGATGCTGCGGCGGCATAGGGTGAGGGCCGTGAGATGGGTGGGCCGGCTCTTCGACGCGCGCGGTGCTCTCGTGCGGTGGGTGCTGGTGGACCTCGCGGGCGTCGGCTTCCTGGTCTACAGCGCCCAGGCGCACCGGTCACCGGGGGCGGACCAGTGGGTGCTCGCGGTGATCGCCTTCACGGCGGCGCTGGTCCTGCGCAACCGGCCGACCGCGAACCTGGCGGCCCAGGCCGTGCTGCTCGCGGTGGCGATGGGGCTGCTCGACGATCCGACGATCAACCAGGTCGGGGCGGGCTGGGCGTTGCTCGAGGTGACCATCTGGGCGAGGCCGGTGGTGCGGTGGTGGGGTGCCGGCCTGCTCTCGGTGGTCTATGTGGCCGGCGGGTACGGGTCGCTGTTCGTGCGGGTCTTCGGCCTGATGGTGGCGGTCGTCGTGCCGCTGCTGCTCGGCATGGTCGTGCGGATCAGCGCCGAGCTCGCCCGGGAGGCCTCGGAACGCGTGGCCGAGGGGCACCGCCGTCGCGAGTCGGAGCTGCGCGCGGCCCGGGCCGACGAGCGCACCGCCATCGCCCGGGAGCTGCATGATGTGGTCGCGCATCACGTGGCGTCGATGGTGCTGCGGGTCGGTGTGGCGCGGCACGTGCTGCCCGGCCTGGACCCGCAGGTGAGCGATGTCTTCGACGACGTGCACGGCACCGGCACGACGGCCCTGGCGGACCTGCGGCGGCTTGTCGCGGTGCTTCGGGACCCCGATGGCGTACGCGGGGACGCCGCCCTGACCGCAATCGAACCTGCTGCCCTGCCCGCGGCACTGGATGGCGCCGTGGAGACCGCGCGCCGCTCCGGGCTGGTGGTCGACGCGGAGATCTCCCCGGCAGCCGGCGCCCTCGACGCGGTCCGCGGCCTCGCCGTGCTGCGCCTGACCCAGGAGGCCCTGACTAACGTGGCGAAACACGCGGGCCCCGGCTCCCACGTAAGGCTGGTCCTCGCGGTCGACGACGGTGACGTCACGTGGGAAGTCCGCGACGACGGCGGCCGCGACACGTGGGAAGTCCGCGACGACGGCGGCCGCGACACCCGGGCCGTCCCGGCGGTACCGTCCGGTGGCGGGCACGGCCTGACCGGGATGCGCGAACGGGTGTCGGTGCTGGGCGGCGAGCTCGAGGCCGGTCCCCTCGGCACCGGCTGGCGCGTCCGCACCCTCCTCCCCAAGGTGACCGCATGATCCGGGTTCTTCTCGTCGACGACCAGCATCTGATCCGGGCGGGCCTGCGGATGCTCTGCGACGCCCAGCCCGACCTGGAGGTGGTCGGCGAGGCGGACAACGGCCGCGACGCGGTCTCCCTCGCCGAGCGGCTCGCCCCCGACCTGACCGTGATGGACCTGCGCATGCCCGGCCTGGACGGCATCACCGCGACCGGGCGCATCCTGGCCGCCCGGCCCGCCGCCCGGGTGCTGGTGCTGACGACGTTCGGTGACGACGACCATCTCTACCCGGCGCTCAACGCGGGGGCCTGCGGTTTCCTGCTCAAGGACGCCTCCCCCGAGGACCTGCTGGACGGCATCCGGCGGGCGGCGGCCGGCGACAGCCCGTTCAGTCAGGACGTCCTGCGCCGGCTGGTCCGCAGGGCGATGCAGGCCCCCACCGGTGAGCCGCGCACGGCGGTGGCCCTGACAGCCCGCGAACGCGACGTGCTCGCCCTGGTCGCGGAGGGCCTCGGCAACACCGAGATCGGCGAGCGGCTCCACATCGGCGTGACCACGGTCAAGACCCACGTCACCAGCCTGATGACCAAGACCGCCAGCCCCAACCGGGTACGCCTGGCGCTCTACGCCCACGGCGCGTGACAGCACCTGAACCCCGGTAACATCGCGGCGGTGACGTTCGACGTGTACTTCGATGTCCTCAGCCGCACCGCCGACCCCGACGAGTGGGAGGCCGCGCTGGCCGGCATCGTCGAGCAGGCGCAGCGGGCCGAGCCGGCCGAGGTGCAGACCGCGCTGGAACGCCTCGCCCAGGGGATGCGGGCGATGCCGTTCTTCTTCGCGCAGGACCTCGCCCAGGTCGTCGGCGCCGTCGCCGGGCTCGGCACCGACCCGCTCGTGGTGCTGCCGGTCCTCGTGGAGCGGGCCACCGAGGTGCTGGAGTCGGCCGCGCTCTTCGCCGGCCTGTGCGAGGCGGACCTCGGCGAGATCCCGGACCTCACCGATGAGAGTACGGCCCGCGAGGCGCTCGCCCGCTTCACCGAGCTCGCCCGCCGCCGCAGCCTCGACGCGCACGAGGCCGAGCTGCTGATGCAGGCCTGGATGTCCGCCGACCAGCTGGTCCAGCCGCTGCTGGTGCTCTGCCAGCGCGCCGACGCCCGGGCCGCGCTGCCCGGCCGCGAACGCCTCGCCGCCGCGATCGAACCCGTCCGGGAACGGCTCGGCACGCCGTCCTGGCTGGCCGGCCTGCTCGAGGTCCTCGACGACGAACCGCTCATCGTGCTCGACCGCGGCTTCGCCGGCACCGGCCGCGGCTACCGGGTCACGATCGGCGGCATCGCCGACAACTTCCAGCTCCACACGCTGCTCGCCGCCGCCCTGATCAGCGACCCCGCCGACGAGACCCGGCTGCCGGGCCGCCCGCCGACGGAGATCGAGATCGCCGCGGCGAGCACCGGTGACCCGGCACCCGACGGTGGCATCACGGGCAGCTGGAACATGATCGACGCCAACGGCGACTGGATCTGGAACGAGGGCAAACCCGCCGACATCCCCCACCACGACGGCGTACGCGTCATCGTCCTCGACGCCGCCCCGTACGAGCGCTCCTGGAACGCCGGCCGGGTCTACCCGCTGATGCTCCCCACGCTGCGCGTCGACGGCCCGCTCACCCCGCAGGAAGCAGCAGCCCTGCTCAGCCAGGTGAAACCCGCCTCCCGCTGAGAAGAGGCCCCCGGCCAGGAAGGTGTGGGCCACGGCTCGGCGAGCCCGCGACAGAACTCGGAGCGGTCGGCGAGCCCGGCCCGCAGCTGGTCGAAGACCTCGATCGGGGCGCCGCCGGGGTCCTCGGCGGCGCCGAGCAGGTGCGGAACCACGGCACCGCGCAGCACGACCTCGGCGACGCGATCGTCTCATCGCGGGAATTCATGAGCGCAGGCCATCCACAAGGGATCAGCCGGAAGACCGCCTGGCCGCCTCAGCAGGCGAGACGGCCAGGCGAAACGCGCGGGTGAACGGGCTCGAGCAGCCGGGTCAGGCGGGAAGCGCGCCGACCGGGTCGGGGGCCTCGCCGGCGGGGTGGGGGCGGGCGGCGATGGCGGCTATCGCGATGAGGGTGAAGCCGGTAAGGGTGCAGCTGAGGTAGGTGCCGGTCTGGCCGAAGACTCCTTGGACACCGGTCTCCCGGAGCAGATCCATGGTCGGGCCGAAGGTGAAGGCGTCGCCGGTGTGGAGGCGGCCGCCCGTGCTCGCGGTGTCCGGGCCGGTCAGGTAGTAGGCCAGGGAGGCGAAGAAGGTGGTCGCCGGGAGGAGCAGGAGGGTGAGGCCTGCCCCGCCGAGCAGGGCGGCCGGTCGGCGTCGCCGGGCCGCCGCGATGCGGTGGGTGAGCGCCGCCGCGACGAGCCATCCGACGATCATGCCCAGCACGAGCCCCGCGATCGTCAGCGGTACGAAGGCGGCGGGCCGGGAGGGCCATCCGGCGATGGAGATCATGGGGTCGACGTCGGCGGTGGCGTAGTACGCGTACACACTCAGCTCGGTGTTGCCGTTCGTCGCGTGGAAGTGGGCGTTTCGCAGGAGACCGTCGGAGCCGTCGCCCGTACCGACCGATGTGGTGTCCCAGCCGTCGGCCTCCATCTTCTGCCTTGACACCTCGGCCGCTTCAGCGGGGTTCAGGCCGGCGGCGATCGTGTCCATCACGTTGAGGTACGAGCTGTCCCCGGTGTGGCTGAGCGGCGTGCCGCCCGGAGGCAGCATCTGCGCCGCGACCGACTCGGCGCCGGGCAGGTCGGCGTACAACGTGGTGCCCACCCAGGATCCGCCTGCCGCCCCCAGCGCCCCACCGACCACCAGTGCCAGCACCGCGGCCACCACGGCGAGCGGCCGCCCGCCCGGCAACCGGAACCGTTCCCGCAGTCCGTCGGCGGCCAGCTGCCACCGGGCGGCCCGGCTCGACCTCCCGTCCGGCCCGGCCATCTCGATCAGGGTCGCGATCAGTTCCGCCCCGTGCCGCCGACGCATCCGAGCGGGGTACGCAGCGAGCAGCGGCCCGAAGCCATGAGTTGAGTTCTGCACGGGCCACACAGTACGGAAGCCGTCATATAACGTCAACCGAGTGGTGACATGCACAATCGGGCCCATGCTCGAATTGCCGGAACATAGTGGCGCCTTCACCCCTCGACTCCGAGGCACAGACGGCGCTGGCCGCCGGTTCCGGGAGATGACGCGTGGACGGCGGCCCGGCAACTGCTCGCGCTGGGACCTGATTCGGACGTCCTTGAGTGGGAGTTGGCAGTCGCGGTGGCCAGCGGGGACGCCTGGTTCGTGCACAACCGGCCGTAGTGAAAGGGCACTCGCGATCTCCTCCCCTTAGGCAGCTCTTAACTTTGCTTACTGACGGTGCGTGACTGCGGGGCGGGTCTATAGCGTCCGGGTGGCTGTCGGCTGTCTCGGAGGTACCGGTTCGATGAGTTTCCACGGTGAGGGTGCGCCTGCGCGGCACCGGCGGGCGCGGCGGCGGGCGGCGGGCGGGGTGGCTGCCCTGGGGGCGGCGGCGGTTGTCGCTGCGGGGTTGAGCCTGTCGTCCTGGTGGTCGTCGCCGTCGGCTGATGCCGCAACCACAGCCGCGTCGCCGTCGGCTGATGCCGCAACCACAGCCGCGTCGCCGTCGGCTGATGCCGCGATCACAGCCGCGGCCACGGCCACGTCGCCGTTCGCGGTGGACGGGCGGGGTGCGCGGGTGCCGTTCACCGAGCTCGAGGCGGAGGATGCGGCGACCAACGGGACCGTGCTGGCGCCGGACCGGCGGTACGGGACCCTCGCGACCGAGGCTTCGGGGCGCCGGGCCGTGACCCTGGACGCGGCCGGGGAGTACGTCGAGTTCACGCTGACGGCGCCGGCTGATGCGATGTCGTTCCGCTACAGCGTGCCGGACGACGCGGCCGGGACCGGGCGGACCGCGAGCGTCGACGTGCGGGCCGGGGGCAACAGCACCGCGGTGGCGGTCACGTCACGGTATGCGTTCTACTACGGGTCGTTCCCGTTCACCAACACGCCGGGTACGGGTGCGCACCACTTCTACGACGAGACGCGGACCATGTTCGGGCAGACGCTGCCGGCCGGGTCGACGGTGCGGGTGGAGCTGTCGTCGACGGCGCAGACCCCCTCGATCACCGTGGACCTCGCCGACTTCGAGCTGGTCGGGGCGCCTATCGCCAGGCCCGCCGATGCGCTGGACGTGGTGGCCGACTTCGGGGCGGACGCGACCGGCACAGTCGACGCGACGGCGAAATTTCAAGCAGCAGTCGATGCGGGGCGTACGCAGGGCCGCGCGGTGTTCGTACCCCGGGGCAATTTCCTGCTCTTCGGGCATGTGACCGTCGACAAGGTGACCGTGCAGGGGGCGGGACCCTGGTACTCCGTGCTGGGCGGGCGTGACCCCGGCGATCGGTCCCGGGCGGCAGGGCTGTTCGGAAGGTACGCGGGGGCGGGCGGGGCACCGAGCACCGGCGTGACGATCCGTGACCTGGCGATCATCGGTGACATCACCGAACGCGACGACAGCGCGCCGACCAACGCGATCGGTGGTTCGCTGACGGACTCCGTCGTCGACAACGTGTGGTTGCAGCACACCAAGGTCGGGCTGTGGCTGGACGGCGTGACGACGAACTTCACGCTGCGCAACAGCCGGATCCTGGACCAGACCGCGGACGGCGTGAACTTCCACCGGGGCATCACCGGCTCCACCGTGGAGAACACGTTCGTCCGCAACACGGGCGACGACGGGCTGGCGATGTGGTCCCAGACCAACGTCAACTCCGGCAACACGTTCCGCGACAACACCGTCGTCGCGCCGATGCTGGCGAACGCGATCGCGGTCTACGGCGGCACCGGCATCACGGTGACGGACAACGTGGTTGCAGACACGATCGTCAGCGGCGGCGGGGTGCACGTGGGCAACCGGTTCGACGACGTGCGCGGGCCGACTGCGGTGTCCGGGACGTTCACGCTCGCGCGGAACACGCTGATCCGGGCCGGGTCGCCCAGCGAGTGGGAGTCGGGCATCGGGGCGCTGTGGTTCGACGCCCTGAACGCGCCGTTGACCGGGGCGTCGATCAAGGTGAGCGACACCGACATCATCGACAGCACGTACGCCGCGGTGCAGACCGTGGAGGGCAGCGCGGTGACCGGGCTCGACCTGGACGGTGTACGGATCGCAGGCGCCGGGACGTACGCGCTGCTCTTCCAGAACGCCGGCGCGGCCACACTGACCGGGGTCACCGTGACCGGGGTCGCGCAGTCGCCGCCGGTCTACCGCTGCGGCACCGGCTTCACCATCACCACCGGCCCCGGCAACTCCGGCTGGTCAGCCGACGCCACCACCTGCCCGCCGACCTGGCCCGCCCCGCAGTAGAACGGCGCCGCAGCCGGGCAGCCGGCAGCCCCCGTCACCGGCGTGTCCGCGGCACCGCGAAACACCGGCTGACAGGCCGGTCAGACCGCGGGCTTCACCTCGGCGATGCGGCTCGACTGGTTCACGACGCCGGTGACCACGACTCGTACCTTGGTGGTCGTCACCGGGTCCGCGAAGCTGATCGTGCGGGTCATCGCCGTGCTGGCGCTGACCTTGCCCTGGGTGACCCAGGCGCTGCCGTTCCACGTCTGCACCTGGTATTCGGAGATGATGCCGTCGACGTGCGAGGTGACGGCGACCCCGGCGACGGTGACCTTGGCCGGGGTGGTGATCGTGAGGGTGTCAGGCTGCTGGTCGGCGGTGTCGTCGTTCCAGAACGTGGCGGCGTCGCCGTCGATGGCGCCGGCGGCCTCGTAGTGGCGGGTCACGCCGTCGACCACGTTCGAGGCGTGGACGCTGGACGCGCTCGCCTTCGTACCGGACGGCCAGGTCTTGATCGGGGGTGTGGTCTTCGAGGGGGTCGGCGACGGGGACTTCGAGGGGGTCTTCTTCTTGGACCTACTGGGAGAAGCCGACGGAGAAGCCGAGGGCGAAGCCGGCGCCGAGGCCGACGGCGACAACGAAGGAGAAGAAGAAGCGACGACGGGCGGCGACGCCAGGTTCACCGCGCTCTCGGTGATCACCTGGGTCGCGGGCGGCTCGCTCGCCATCATCATGGCGACGGTGACGACGACGATCGAACCCGCTGTGACGAGGCCGGCGGCGAGCGCCATACCCAGCTGCTTCCTGGTCAGTGACACCGGATTCCCTCAGTTCGCGCATCGACGGGCAGAACGCCGGAACCCTACGCCATCGGCGATCACCGCACGAATTCACAATCCTGTTTAGACGAGCGGCTACTGACTCGTCCGGTCAGGACAGGAGTTCCAGCTGCTCGGGGGTCAGTTTGAGGTCGAGGGCGGGGACGGCGGCCTCGAACTGCTCGATCGTGCGGGGGCCGATCAGCGGGATCGCCGTGGGGGCGTCCTGGTGCATCATCCAGGCCAGGACGAGCTGGTTCGGGGTGACGCCGAGGTCGCCGGCGAGCGAGGTGAGCGCCGCGAGCCGGGCGTCGGAATCCGGCCCGGCGTACGCCGACATCGCGCTGTGCCCGGCCCGTTTCGCCGGGTCGTCGTAGATGCCCTTGAGAATCGGGGAGTACGCGACGAGCGTCTGGTCGCCGTGCTCGGCGAGGTAGTCGAGCTGTTCGGCGTTGCTGACCGAGACGTAGGAGCCGTTCGGGCGCAGGTACGAGTGCTGCTGCTGGACGGCGACCGGCAGGGGCCAGCCGTGGCGGGAGCAGAGCCGGCGGATCCGTTCCAGGCGCCAGGTGTAGACGTTCGACCAGCCCAGGTGGCGTACCTTGCCGGCCCGCACGAAGCCGGCCAGGGTCTCCAGCGTCTCCTCCAGCGGGGTGACCCGGTCGTCGACGTGGATGTAGTAGAGGTCGACGTGGTCGGTGCCGAGACGGCGCAGGCTGCCGTCGAGGGCGTCGCGCAGGACCGTGGCGCCACCACCGGCGAACGTCCGGCGGGCCCGGTCCCAGTCCGGGGTGCCGTCGGCCGCCCACAGCTCCGGGGAGTGGACCGGCAGGGCGCTGCCCTTGGTGGCCAGGAAGACCTCGTCGCGGTGGTTGCCGGCACGCAGCCAGCGGCCCAGCAGTTCCTCGCTCTCGCCGCCGCGGCTGCCGGGGGTGGCCCACCACTCGTAGCAGTCGGCGGTGTCGAGGAAGCTGCCGCCGATCTCGAGGTAGCGGTTCAGGATGTGGATCGAGTCGGGCTCGCTGGTGGCGTTGCCCATCTGCATGGCACCGAGGGCGAGGCGGCTGATCTGCGTACCCGTGTGTCCCAGTTCTGTCGTCTGCACGCGAACGACGCTAGGACCTGGAGCGCGCTCCAGGTCAAGAGCTGCCATTGTCGGTGCATGGACGTTCTCTTCACCGGCGGCCGGCTCTTCGGCACGGACGCTTCCTTCCTGTTGGTACGCGGTGAGCACATCGCCGCGCTGGGCGGCGACGAGGTGCGGGAGCGCGCGGCGCCCGGCACGGAGCTCGTCGACCTGCGCGGACGGCTGCTCCTGCCGGGTTTCCAGGACGCCCACGTGCACGCTGTGCTGGGCGGGCTGGAGCTGGGGCTCTGCGATCTGAGCGGCACCACTGACGTAGGCGAGTATCTGCGGCGGATCCGGGACTATGCGGACACCCGTCCCGATGCCGGGTGGATCACCGGGGGCGGGTGGTCGATGGAGAGCTTCGCGGGCGGCGTACCCGGGAAAGCGCTGTTGGACGGCATAGCCGGCGGCAGGCCGGTGTTCCTGATGAACCGGGACCACCACGCCGGGTGGGTGAACAGCCGGGCGCTGGAGCTGGCCGGGATCACCGCGGGCACGCCCGACCCGGCGGACGGGCGCATCGACCGTGACGCGCACGGCGAGCCCGTGGGGTGCCTGCAGGAGGGGGCTATGGCGCTGGTCGCCGGTCTCGTCCCGGAGGTGACGCCCGGCGAGCGGCTGGCCGGGTTGCTGCGGGCCCAGGAATTGCTGCACTCGCTCGGGGTGACCGCGTGGCAGGACGCGATGCTGTGCGGCGCGAACGGTTATCCCGACCATTCCGACGCCTATCTGGCGGCGGCGGCCGACGGTTCGCTGCTGTCCCGCGTGGAGGGCGCGTTGTGGTGGAACAGGGACCGCGGCGCCGAGCAGATCGAGACGTTGCTGCAGCAGCGCGACACATTCAGCGTGGGAAATCTGCGCAGCCGGTCGGTCAAGTTCATGCTCGACGGCGTCGCGGAGAATTTCACCGCCGCGATGACCGCTCCCTATCGCGACAGGTGCGGGCACCCGACCGGGAACAGCGGCCTGTCGTTCGTCGATCCGGCCGCCCTCGCGGAATACGTCACGGCGGTCGACGCGCTCGGATTCCAGGCGCATTTCCACGCACTCGGCGACCGGGCCGTCCGGGAGGCTCTCGACGCGGTCGCCGCCGCCCGGAAAGCCAACGGCATGCGGGACACCCGGCCGCATCTCGCGCATCTGCAGGTTGTGCACCCCGATGACGTACGCCGTTTCGCCGCGCTCGGTGCCACCGCGAACATCCAGGCGTACTGGGCGACGCACGAACCGCAGATGGACGAGCTGACCATTCCGTTCCTTGAACCGTCGCTGGCGGGATGGCAGTACCCGTTCGGCGATCTGGCGCGTGCCGGGGCGCGACTGGCGGCGGGCAGCGACTGGCCGGTGACGACCGCGGATCCGCTGCTCGGCGTACACACCGCGGTGAACCGGGCGCATCCCGGTTCCGGGGAGCCGCCGTTCCTGGCGGGTCAGGCGCTGGGGATCTCGCCGGCGCTCACGGCGTACACCAAGGGGTCGGCATTTGTGAATCACCGCGATGACAGCGGCGAACTCAGGCCCGGCCACCGCGCGGATCTCGTCGTTCTGGACCGTGACCTGCTCGCGGGCCCGGCGGAGGCGATCGCCGAGGCCCGCGTGGACCTCACCTACGTGGGTGGTTCGCTGGTCTACTCGTCGCGCGACGCGTGAGCTCCCTGGCGGGCGTCCTCGGTCTCCTCGGTTTCTTCGGCCGCGTCCTCGTCCTCGTCGGACGCGGCCGGCGAGGAGGAGGGGGTGGCCTGCTGAGGGATGATCATCGGCAGCTGGCCGGTGGGCTGGCGCAGGGCCGGGGTAAATGTGACGGGCTCGGGTTCCTGCTTGCCGAGGTCACCGCTGACCTGCGGCTGGTCCACCCAGAGTGAGCGCAGCTGACCCTGCATGAAGCTGGTCAGCCGGCCGCGGTAGTCCCGGTCGAACGCTTCCAGGGCCTCGATCTGCTGCTGCAACGCCTCGCGCCGGGCGCCGAGGCTGCCCACCACGTCGTCGTAACGCTGCTGGGCGGCCAGGCGCAGCTGGTCGGCGTTGGCCTGGGCGTCGGCGGTGATCCGGCCGGCCTCGCCGCGCGCCTCGAGGACGACCTTGGCGGCGTTGCGCTGTGACTCCTCGACCCGCTCGTGGGCGTCGCGGACGATCTGCTCGGCGTTGGCCCGGGCCTCGAGCAGCACCTGCTCGGCCTCGCGGCGCACGTTGTGGCCGTGCATCTGGGCCTCGCGGCCGATCTCCTCGGCCGCGGCGAGCGCGTCCGTGCGGATCTTGTCGGCCTGCTGCTGGGCCCGCTGGAGGTGCTCCTCGGCGGTGCGCTGGGCCATGGTGAGGACCTGCAGCGCCTGGTTCGGGGGAATGCCCTGCTGGGCCTGACCCTGCTGCGCCTGGTGCGGCTGGCCCTGGTGCGGCTGGCCCTGCTGCGGCTGGCCGGGCGCGAGCAGCTGGTGCTCGGAGGTGGCATTGTCCGGGGACGTCCCGTTGAACATCACTTTTACACGATCCTTCATCCGATTGTCTGTCACCGGAGACCTCCGCACGTGGCCCTGGAACGGCGGGATGCTACCAACCGAACCAGGGCACGCGCGAGAGCGGTTCGCGTTCCGGGGTTAACTGATTACGGCGAGGTGCTGCCGCTGGACGCGATCGAGATCAGGCTGCCACCGCACGCGCACAGGATGATGAACAGCGCGACACCCAGCATGATCCAGGTGGCGACCATGCCGGGGAACTTCTGCGGCGGGGTGCCGAGCGCGCCGCCGAGGAACGCGATCGTGGGCGCCTTGTACTCGATCTCGACGGTCTCGCCCGGCCGCACGGTGACGCCCTGGTCGGCGTTGCCGATCCGCGACGGGATCAGGTAGGGCACGTGCACGTGGACGTGGTGCTGGCCGGCCGGCACGGGGACGACGGTGCGCCCCCAGGCCTTCGCCACGATCTGGCCGTTGAAGCTGATCTCCGGCTTGAAGAGCCCCATCAGGAACGCGAGCCAGAAATACTTGGTCGTGATGGCGATCGCCCCGCCCGGAGCGCCCTGCTGCTGTCCTGGATACACCGTGGTCCCCTGCCCCGTTCAACTGTGCCTCATCCTGCCGTTGCGGCAGTCGGCAGAGGATAGGGCACAACGCGCCCACCAGGGAAGAAGGTCCCTCCCGTGAGGTAACAACGGGCTGAAACTCCCCATTTGTTACACCGATCATGGACAGCTCCCGATCCGTTCGGCCATGGTCGCGACGCCGCGAATCCCCGCGCGGTCTCCCCCTCGGGCTCACCACCCCCGACCGGACGAATCTGCTCACCCAGCAGGCGGCGGTCGCGTTCGGCGGCACCGGGTCGGGCACCGTCATCACGGTCGACCCCGCGAAGACCTACCAGAGCATGGTCGGTTTCGGCGCGTCGTTCACCGACTCCGCCGCGTACAACATCTTCCATTCCCCGCAGCGCGACGCGGTGATGACAAAACTGTTCGACCCGGCCGCCGGAATCGGCCTGAGCTGGGTACGCCAGCCGATCGCGGCCAGCGACTACTCGCGCTCCTTCTACACCTACGACGACGGTGCGGGATTCACGATCGCGCACGACCAGGACTACATTCTTCCGCTGCTCACCCAGGCCCGCGCCCTGAACCCCCAGGTCACTTTCATGGGTACGCCGTGGAGCGCACCCACTCGCATGAAAACCAATTCCGCGCTGATCGGCGGCTCGCTGAAAGACGCCGGCATCGGTGCCTACACGGACTATCTCGTCAAGTTCGCGCAGGCGTACCGCGATGCCGGCGTACCCATCGGATATCTGAGCGTGCAGAACGAGCCCAAGTTCTCGCCGCCCGGCTATCCCGGAATGCTCATGACCGCCGACCAGCAGGCACGGGTGATCAACGCGCTCGCCCCGAAACTCGCCGCGGCCGGGCTGAGCACCAGGATCCTCGGGTACGACCACAACTGGGACGACACGACGTACGCGCAGAGCGTCAACACCGCCGCCGGCGCCAACGTCGCGGGCTCGGCCTGGCACTGCTACGCGGGCGATCCGGCCGCGCAGAGCCTCTGGCAGCACCCGGCGGACAGCACACTGCGCTCGCTCGGCAAGTGCCTCGATGTGAAGGACAACCTGACAACTGACGGCGCGGCGGTGCAGATGTGGGACTGCTTCGGCGGCCCGAACCAGCAGTGGACGTACACCGCCGGTCACGACCTCGTGAACGTGGCGAGTGGTAAATGCCTCGATATCAAGGACGCCGCCACCACCAACGGTGCAAAACTGCAGATCTGGACGTGTACGGGCGCGGCGAACCAGAAGTGGGCGGGCCTCTGACCGGTACCCGCCGCACGACAGCGCCCCCGGGTTCTCCCGGGGGCGCCCTTTTTTACCAAAGTTTGTTCACCGTCGCCCGAATTTCCCTGGAGTACCTCAATATAGGAATAGACACCTGCCGATAGGAGAGCCATGCCCCTGACACGAGCCCTGCCCCTGACACGAGCTCTGCCCCTGAAGCGCTTACTGGCCGCGGCCGTCGCCGGGCTGTTCGGTGCGACCGCCCTCGCCGTCACCCCGGCCCACGCCGCGATCACCTCGCCGAGCGCCACCAACACCGCCACAACGGTCACGTACACGGTCGGCTACACCGGCTCCCCGGCCTTCCGGCGGGTCTATGTGGACGCCGACCGCAACGCCGCCACCGGCTTCGCAACCGCCGGGGTCGGCGCCGACTTCCTCCTCGAGAACAACACCCTCTACCGCAATTCCGGCAGCGGCTGGAGCTGGGCCTCGGTCGCCACGGTCACCCACACCGCGGCGAGTGGCACCGCCACGTGGACGGTCAACCGGTCGGACCTCGGCGAGACGGCCACCCCGGGCGACGCCGACCTCGTCTTCCAGATCGAGTCACCGCTCGAGACCTCAGCGAGGATCACGCAGACCTACACCGGCGGCTCGGACGGCTCCGTCTCCTACGCCGCGAGCACCGAGGACATCACGAACCCGGAGCGCGGGCTCTACCACCACACCCAGGACTGCGACGCGGCCGACTTCAACCAGGCAACCCTGGCGGCGTACCGCGCGAACGATCACATCTCGCTGGTCATGTGCATCTTCTACCTGGCCGCGTTCAAGAACTCCGCGATCAGTGCGGACGCTCTCGCGAAGTTCCAACGCCAGGCCGACACCGTGCGGGCAGCCGGGCTCAAGATGATCGTGCGGTTCGCGTACACCACGAACACCACCGGTGACGACGCCCCGCTGAGCCGGGTGCTCGCCCACATCGACCAGCTCAAGCCGCTCCTGCAGGCGAACAGCGACGTCATCCACGTGATGCAGGCGGGCTTCATCGGCGCCTGGGGCGAGTGGTACTACACCCAGAACTTCGGCAACGCGGGCGTCGTCTCCGCCACCGACAGGGCGAACCGCAAGGCCGTCGTCGACAAGCTGCTGACCGCGCTGCCGGCCGACCGCGATGTCCAGCTCCGGACACCGGCATTCAAACGCGACCTGTACGCGACGGAGCCCGTTTCCGCCACGCAGGCGTACACCGGAACGGCGGTCGCCCGTCTCGGGCACCACAACGACTGCTTCCTGGCCAGCCCCGACGACTACGGCACGTTCGTCAACCCCGCCGTGGAGTACCCGTACCTCGCCGCGGACACGAAGTACGTCGTCATGGGCGGCGAGACCTGCGGCGTGAACTCCCCGCGCTCGGACTGCCCGACCGCGACGCAGGAGCTCGCCCTGTTCCACTACAACTACCTCAACACCGACTACAACCAGTCCGTCCTGAACACCTGGACGGCCGGCGGATGCATGACCACGGTCCGGCGCAGCCTGGGCTACCGCTTCGCCCTCACCACCGGGGTGTACCCGGCCACCGCCACCCGCAACGGCACCCTCGCGGTCCGGTTCACCGTCCGCAACGACGGCTGGTCGGCGCCCGCCAACCCGCGCAAGGCCGTGCTGGTGCTGCGCAACACCGGCACCGGGGCGCTCTACCGGCTCCCGCTCGCCGCCGACCCGCGGCGCTGGGCGGCCGGCACGACCACCACGGTCAGCGAGTCGCTCTCACTCGCCGAGATCCCCGCGGGCAGCTACCGGCTGCTGCTCAGCCTGCCCGACCCTACGACCGGCCTCGCGGCCCGCGCCGACTACGCGATCCAGCTCGCCAACGCCGGCGTGTGGGAGGCCTCGACCGGTTTCAACGACCTGCTGCGTACCGTGACCATTGCTTGAGAAATGCTGAAGGGCGCTCGGGGCAGATTCCCCCGGGCGCCTTTCTTTTATCGTGTTATGCGGCTTTTCATCGGAGTTTGTCCTAGCGTATTCTCATGCCTCTGAAACGCATGCCGGCCGCGGCTCTCACCGGTCTGCTCTGTGCCACCATTGTCGGCGCGGCCCCGCCCTTCACCACGAAGGCCCGCGCCGCGGACAACTCGGTTGCCTACAGCGCGGACGGCGCCGACATCGCCAATCCCGAGCGCGGTTTCTACCACTACCCCGGAAACTGTGACTCGCACGACTTCGACCGTGATCGACTTCTGTCGTTCCGTAGAAAAGAGCACATCTCACTTGTGATGTGCATGTTCTATCTCACGCCGTACAAGCATTCCCCGATCAGCGACGCAGCCCTGAAACAATTCCAGCAACAAGCCGATGTCGTACGCTCGGCGGGGCTCAAAATGGTCGTCCGGTTCGCCTACACCGCCGATATGGGCGGCGACGATGCCACATCGGACCGTATCCTCGCGCACATCGACCAGCTCGCACCCGTACTGCGTGCCAATGCCGACATCATCCACGTCCTGCAGGCGGGTTTCATCGGCGCCTGGGGCGAGTGGTACTACACGCAGAACTTCGGCAACCTCGGCCAGATCTCCCCCGCCGACTGGGCGAACCGCAAAGCCATCCTGGACAAGCTGCTCACGGTCCTGCCGGCCGACCGCATGCTCCAGGTCCGCACCATGGCCTACAAGCAGACGTTGTACGACCCCGATCCCGTCTCCGACACGGAGGCGTACTCCGGCACCATCGCCGCCCGCCTCGGCCACCACAACGACTGTTTCCTGGCCGCCGCCGACGACATGGGCACGTTCCGCAACCCGAACGCGGAGTACCCGTACCTGGAAGCGGACACCCGGTACGTGGCCATGGGCGGGGAGACCTGCGCCAAGAACTCCCCCCGCACCGACTGCCCGACCGCGGTGCAGGAGCTGATCCAGTTCCACTACAACTTCCTCAACGAGGACTACCACCCGGACGTGCTCGCCAGCTGGTCCTCCGGCGGCTGCATCGACACCATCCGCCGCAGCCTCGGCTACCGCTTCACCCTCGTCAGCGGCTCCTACCCGGACACCGCCGCCCGCGGCGGCATCCTGCCGATCAGCTTCACCGTCCGCAACGACGGCTGGTCCGCCCCGGCCAACCCCCGCGACGCCGCCCTGGTCCTGCGCAACACCGACACCGGCATCAACTACCTGCGCTTCCTCACCGCCGACCCCCGCCGCTGGGCGCCCGGCACCACCACCACGGCCACCGAAACCGTGTCACTGAACGGTCTCGCAGCCGGCACGTACGACCTGCTCCTCGACCTGCCCGACCCCGGCGCCCGCCTGGCCGGCCGCCCCGAGTACTCCATCCACCTCGCCAACGAGGGCCTCTGGGAACCCAGCACCGGCTACAACAAACTCCGCCACCGCGTGACCATCAACTGACCCTGGCTCTACCGGACTCCGCCTTTACCGGACTCGGCCTTTACCGGACTCGGCCTTTACCGGGCTCCGCCTCTACCGGACTCCGCCGGCAGCGTCAGGGCTGCCGGCGGAGCAGCACGCGGATGGTCAGCCAGCACAGATGGGCGAAGCAGAACGCAGCGACGGCGTAACCCGTGACCTGGCGCCACCGCACGTCGTCGGAGTTGGCGAAGATCAACCCGATCACGACGCCCGCGATGTCGAGCCGGGCCGTGCGCCACTCGGCTCCCCCACGCCCGACCTGCCGGAACGGGTCCCGCCCGATCGCCACCCGCAGCGCGTCGGCGAACTGGACCCGGCTGAACTCGTCGCGGCCACCGGCTTCCACGGTCTCGTCGAGGATCGGCCGGACGATCTCCAGCTCCTCGGCGGACAGCCGCGCGACGTGCGGGCGCGGCCCGGCATGGATGGTGACGACAAAGCCCTTGCCGCGCGGAACGGCTTCCCAGGTATCGATGACAACCATCGTAGGGGTGCCGCGCGCCCGCCGCGAGACTCCCGCATAATCCAGAGAATCGATCAAGCCCCCTCAAGCATGACCCGCCGGAAGGACCCTCCCCCGATGACCGTCCTGTCCCGTCCCGAGCTGTGGTGGCGGGTGGCGATCGTCGCCTGCGGCTACACCGGCTTCCAGATGGACCAGCACCGGTTCGCCTACTACACGAACCAGAGCAACCTGATCGTCCTCGGCTACTTCGGCGCCACGATCTACTGGATGCTGAAACGCGGCACCACCGCTCCGGCCGCACCCCGGCTCCGCGGCCCGGTCACGCTCTGGATCGTGATCACGTGCCTGATCTCGCATTTCGTGCTCAACCACGGCGACAATCCGCTGCCCGGCCTCATCCACGGCGACCCGGCGACCGAACTCACCAACCGCTCGCTCTTCCTGATGCACTACGCAGTGCCGATCATGGTCCTGCTCGACTGGCTCCTCTTCGGCCCCCGCCGGGTGTCACCCTGGCGGGACCTCCCGCTCTGGCTCATCTACCCGTTCGGGTACGGCATCACGTCCATCTTCCGGGCCATCCTCTTCCCCGAGGTCCCCGACCGCTACCCGTACTTCTTCTTCAGCCCCGAGGGCAAGGGCTACCTGGGCGTGGCACTCTGGATGGTCGCCCTCCTGGCCCTCTTCGCCCTGCTCGGCGCGGCCCTCCTGGCCCTCGACCGCCTCCTCGCCGCCCTCCCCCGCAGGACCGCCACCGCGACCCCGGCCACCCCGGGCCCAACCGGCGAACACGGCCGAACGGGCGCTGTCGACGGGAAGGCCGGTCCGGTTACAGGGCCACGAAGCGGTAGCCCTTCGCCGACAGCGCGGGGATGACCTTCTTCAGCGCGGTGTAGGTCTGGGAACGGTCGCCGCCGCCGTCGTGGCAGAGCATGATCTGCCCGGGGCGGGCGGCCATCAGCCGGTGCTCGATGGCGGGGGCGCCGGGGCGGGACCAGTCGCGGGGGTCGGTGCTCCAGTCGACCGGGAGCAGGCCCGCGCGGGCGGCTTCGCGGAGCACCGTCGGGGACCAGTCGCCGCCGGGGGAACGGAACAGCTTCGGGGCGTACCCCGTGGTCTTCTGGATCTTGGCCTGGGCCCTGGCGATCTCCTTGGCCACCTGCGGGCCGGACTTGCCGGCGAGCTTCGTCGGGTGGCTCCAGGTGTGATTGGCGAGCTGGTGACCGGCGCCGACGACCGTCTTGGCGATCTGCTCGTGGCCGAGCACCTGGTTGCCGATCATGCAGAACAGGGCCGGCACGTGGTACTTGTCGAGCAGGTGCAGGATCTTCGGGGTCCAGATCGGGTGCGGCCCGTCGTCGATGGTCAGCGCCACGGCGTCGGTGGGGAACGGCGGCGCCGACGACATCCGCCGATAGTCCGCCAGCGTGAAGATCGGCTTCTTCTGCGTCGGCAGCCCCGGCGGCTTGGCCGGCGCGCTCTCCTTGGGCGGGGTGCGCGGCTTTGTCGTCGCCCGCGGCGTGTGCTCGGGTCTCGCCGCCGACACGGACCCGGCCGTCGCCGCCCCGCCGAGCACGAGCAGCCCGGCAGCTCCCGGCACGGCGGTCAGCAACCGCCGCCTTGTCACGGTGCCCTCGCCGGCCTCGTCACGAAGCCGATCGAGGCCGCCGCTGAGCCTCTCCAGCACCAGCGACACCTCCACTGAACACGATCCACACGGATCGACCATCGCCGACCGCCGGGAACGCTAGCAGTATGCGTCAAACCGGTTCCAGCTGACACATGTACGTCGATATATGCCCCAATCCGGAGAGTGCGACACCTGGCACGCGGCGTACGCAGGACCCCGCCCTTTGTGGACGATCACCCCGAGGTGGACACCAGGCCGATCACCTCTTCGCCGGCCCGGCGACGACGTCTCGAAGTCGGCGGCGTGCGCTCGTCATCTGCCTGCACCCGCAAAGCCGAGCAACGCCGGCAGAGGAACTCAGGGCTTGTGCTCGACCAGGGTGGCGAGGGAGGCGACGACGCCGGTGTCGCGGTCGCTGACCATCTCCCAGGCGCGGGCGACGCCGACCAGGATCGAGGTGCAGAGCGCGTAGCCGATGAGGTGCATGGCGACCTCGGGGTTGATGCCGGCGATGACGAGGCCGCCGCAGATCAGTTCGGCGCCGAAGATGCTGAGCAGCAGGACGATGAGACCGGCCTGGCGCAGGCGGGCGCGGGTGGCGGCGACGCTGGCCAGGACCGTGCGGATGCCGGCTGCCGTGAACAGGACGCCGACGACTCCCATGGAGGCTGCCGGGTAACCGAGGTTGGTCTCGGGGACGAGGCCGAAGAGTGAGACCACGAGGGTATTGGTGAAGGCGATGAGGGCGGCGCTCGCGCGTACCTGTCGAATGACTGGATTGTCGAGTTTGGGGCTGTTGTGCGGAGTCAAGGACAGAGCCACGAACAGCAGGCCGGTCAGCGCACCCGCCGCGCCGGCCATCGCCACGAAGAAGTCCCTGTATTCACCAGTCACCATGATGATCACTGTAGGGGGCATTGCCCGGCGGGAGACCCACCCGCCGGGCAATGCCGGTCAAGCTGCGATCAGGGTCCACTGCAGGTTGCCGTACGCGTCCGACCAGGTACGCACGCCGGTGACAGGAACCGACGCGGCGTCGGGCCCGTAACGCCCCGTGCGGACCGCGTCGGTGGGGGCGTCCGCCGAGAGCAGCAGGTAGCGGATGTTGTGGCCGCGGGGGTCGGTGACCGCACCGGGGAAGTCGCGGTCCGGGGTGGTGACGAAGCCGTGAGGGTGATCGCTGGCGAGGATGACGCCGTAGGCGACCGCGGCGTCGGCCAGGACGGCGCCGTCGGGCAGGTTCATGGCGTCCAGGTCGGCGGCCACCCGGGCGTCGACGCGGGCGAGGTCGCTGCGCCGGGCCGAGCCGGCGGCCGTGACGTACTCGGATTCCTCCCGGGCGAGTTCGGGCTGGGTGAGGGTGTAGAGCGTGCTCGGGATCGCCAGCAGGGCCAAGGTCAGGGTCACCGCGACGCGGGCGGTGCCGAGCGGGCGCCACGTGGCCAGGACGTGCCCGGCCAGCAGGACGCCGAGCGGGATCAGGGTGATCTGGAAGCGGAGCCAGCCGAAGGACATGCCGGTCAGGAACGCGAGGGCGTCGAACGCCAGCACCGACCCGAGGATCGTGACCGGCGCCAGGATGCCCGGGTTGCGCGCCCGCCAGGCCAGGATCGCCGCCAGGACCAGCAGCACGAGCAGCAACGGGGCGAGCCCGAGCCACTGCTGGGACCAGTACGCGAGCCGCCCGCCCAGGTCGTCACCGGTGACCGACGAGATCCCGGTCGACCCGCTCGACACCTGGGCCGAGTTGCCGTACTCCGAGGAGAACGTGGCGAACCACTGGTTGACGATGATCTTGCTGGCGACCGCCCAGAGCACCACCGCGAGCACCCCGGGCAGCCCCGCGATCACCGCGTCGACCCGGGCCAGCGCGGCCCGGCTGCCGGTTCCCCCCAGACGCCAGGTGACCAGAGCGACCACCACCGGGAGCGCGACGACCGGGGCGAGGGCCTCGTAGCGCGCGCCGTACGCCAGTGCGATCGCGAGACCGGCCGGGACGAGCGACTCGACCTTGCGCACGGTCAGCCACTGGTACAGCGCACGGGTGGCGAGCAGCAGGAACAGCAGGAAGCAGGCCTCGCTCATGCCGTTGCCCGCGTAGAGGACGGTCATCGGGTTCAGGGCGAACGCCGCGGTCAGGATCAGCCGCGGGGTCCGGGTGAGCGTCATGCGGCGCAGCAGGTCGTGGACGACGCCGACGGTGGCCGTCATGAACGCGGCGGACACCAGGGGCGCGAGCAGGGACTGCTGGGTCAGCGCCGGGAGCAGCACCTTCAGGGGCAGGAACGGGAGCAGGATCAGCGACGGCAGCGGGTTCCAGACGAAGCCGACCGCGGCGAGGTGCGGGTCCCGGCTGAAGAGCGTGTAGTACGCGTTGGCGAGCCGGCTGGTCGAGTCGCTCGGGATCACCTGGTTGTGCCAGAACCACAGAGCGACGGCCAGGTAGACGATGCCGCACGCGAGCAGGACCGCGCGGTGCTCGGTGAGGGTCGGGCGTCGCCGGGCGACGAGGGTGTCAGATGTCATCGGAGGCCGCCGGCGCCGTGGTGGGAAGGTGCAGGCCGTGGGTCGTCTTCTCCCAGTAGGAGGGCTTGAAGACGAGCTGCCACGCGGCTTTGGCGCTGGCCAGGCTCATCATCGCCCAGTACAGCGGCGACAGCAGCGCGGTGCCGAGCAGGTCGGGGCGGTCCATGCTGCGAACCGAGAGGACGTTGAGGTAGATGACCGTGGCGTTGCCGAAGACCAGGCAGAACACGCCGATGTAGTAGAAGGGCGGGATGAAGATCTGCTCCATCACGGCGGGCTGGGCCAGGAACCAGAGCAGAGTGGTGGCCCACAGCACGGCGTTGAGCAGCGCGGCCAGCGGAGTGCCGCCGACGAACAGGTTGAGGCACAGCAGCCCGCGCCACCCCAGTTGCTTGAACGTCGCGCGGGGGCTGCGCAGGTGGACCAGCCAGGTCATCAGATAGCCCTTGTACCAGCGGCTGCGTTGCTTGATCCAGTTGATGAAGTCGGAGTTGGCCTCCTCGAGGGTCACCGACTCCAGCACGCCGACGCGGAAGCCGGAGCGGGCCAGCCGGATGCCGAGGTCCGCGTCCTCCGTGACGTTGTACGGATCCCAGGCGCCGAGCTCGCGCAGTTCACGCGTACGGAAATGGTTGCTTGTGCCACCCAGCGGGACCGGCATGCCGAGCGCGACCAACCCGGGCAGCAGGGACCGGAACCAGGTCGCGTATTCCAGGGCGAACCAGCGGGTGATCCGATTCTGATCGGTGTTGAAGTAGCCCAGCTCCGCCTGCAGGCACACGTATTCCGGGCCGAGCCGGCGCAGCGCCACGACGGCCCGGCGCAGTTGCAGCGGGTCGGGGATGTCCTCGGCATCGTAGATCGTGACGAACTCGCCGGTCGCCTCGGCCAGCCCGACGTTGCAGGCCTTCGGCTTCGTCTTGGGCATCGACTCCGGCACGACCAGGATCCGCAGGTGCTCGCCGGTGAGCGCGGCCCGTGCGGCCTCGATCGTCTCGGTGTCGTCCGGTTCGAGCAGGAGGATCACCTCGAGCTTGTCGCGGGGATACTCCAGTGCCGAGAGATGCGCCATCAGGGCACCGATCACACTGGGCTCACGGTACGCGGGGACGAGCACCGTGTAGACCGGCAGCTCGGCGTCCGCCACGGCCCGCGCGTCCTCGTCACTGATCAGCACCCGGTGCTCACCACGCCCGGCGGCGTAGACCAGCGCGACCCGGAACGCGATGGCCGCGCCGTAGCAGAGCGTCACGAGCGCGACGATCACCTGCAGCACCAGCATCGGGCGCAGCACGGCGACCCCGGCCAGCAGGGCGAGACCGGCGAAAAGGCCGATGCGCTGGAGCCGGGTCAGAACAACATGCGCGGAGTACGCGGTGAGCTTGCGCTCGATCACCTCAGCCGGCATCAGCGGTCTCCCCGCGGCGAACCCTGCGACGAGGCGCCAGACGTCGCCGGCAGCTCCGCGGGTTGCCACGTGAGCTCGGGCAGAGTGCGCAGCCCCAGCAGCACGGCGACGACGGTGAGGGTCGCGAGGACGAAGCGGGCCCGGGGCAGGAACGGGCGCCCGGCAGCCAGTGCCCGGACCGGGCGGCTCCGCGACCAGAACACCACGATCGCCGCCACCACCAGCGCCAGCGAGACGTCGGTGAGGGCGGGTAGCCCGGCGTAGCGGCCCGAGGAGAACATCCCCGCCACGAACGGGACGTTGGCCGCCACCGCGACCACCGCCAGGGACGCGACGGCGGCGCGTGCGAAGGCACCCCACCGGGCCCCGAAGATGACCAGCGCGCTGACGATCAGGCAGGCCACGGCGCCGAGCACGGCCGGTGCGTCGTTCGCGGCCAGGCCGAGATCAGCGATGGACACGAGCGGGAGCAGCAGGGCCCAGCGCAGCCGGGCCGCCGTACGCGTACCGAGGAGCAGGATCGCCGCACCCGCCAGGTAGAACAGTGACGCCGGCAGCAGCCAGGTGAGCCGGTCGGGCGCCGGGGCGAGCAGCAGCAGCGCCGACGCGGAGACCAGGCACCCGACCGAGAGCAGGCCGTCCACCTGCCGGTCGTGCACATCCGGTTCGCCGCGGTCGGGGCGCAGCCGCCCCAGGACCAGGGCCGTCGCCGCGGCCAGCGGGATGATCAGCGGCACCGCACCGCTGCGGGTCCAGAGCCCGTTCCACGAGACGGCGAGCAGGGCGGGGAACGCCAGCGCGGTGAGCAGCAGGGTCAGGATCACGCGGACCTGCCCGGTCCGCCGGACCAGCCGCATCAGCTCCGTGGCGGGCAGACCGCCGCCGGCCGGGGTGCCGTACACCCAGGAACTCGTGACGATGTAGCGCAGCGCGAACACCACGATGATGGCGACCACGTTCGCGCCGAGATAGTGCAGCCCGCCCCAGCGGACCAGGGCGAACAGCAGGCCCAGGTGCAGCGGGGTGAGGCTGTTGTTCAGCAGCAGGAAGCGGCCGAAGCGGTGCCGTCGCGCGTGTACGCCGGGCGGCATCACCAGGTGGTCGATGACCGCGAAGTTCCAGACGATCGCGACCTGCACGGCCAGGAACGCGGCGAGCAGGTAGGGCAGCCCGGCGAGCTCACCGAGGGCCCACAGCGCCACCGAGTTGACCGCGGTGCCGGCGGCGCCGGCGAGGGCGAAACCCGCCATCCGGCCGTACGCCGACTGCGGCCGCCGCATCATCGACAGCCGCAGCCCCGCGAGGTGCCGGAAGTACCGCAGGCCCTCGGGCAGCGACGCCTTGCTCTCCCCCGCGGTCCGGGACCGGAACGTGTACGGCACCTCGGCGACGCGCTCGATCCGGTTGCGCACCAGCATCTCGAGCAGGATCTTGTAGCCGTCCGGGCGCAGCTCCGCCGGCCGGACCGCGTCGCGGCGCACGGCGAAGAACCCGCTCATCGGGTCGGTGACACCGCGCAGCCGGAGCGGGAAGAACAGCTTGGCGAGCCGCCCGGAGCCACGCGAGACGGTGCGGCGGAACCAGCCGCCCAGCCCGTCGACCCGGCCTGACTCCCGGTAACGGCTGGCCACCACGGCCTGGGCGGTCTCTGCGCGACCAGCGGCCAGCAGCAGCGGCGCGGTCTCCGGCGGGTGCTGCAGGTCGCCGTCCATCACCACCACCCAGGGCGCGCGGGCGGCGGAGATCCCCGCGACCACGGCACCACCGAGACCACCGGCACGCTCCTGTGAGACACGATGTATCAGACGCACCTCTCCGGGGTGACGCTCGGCGATCGCCTCGATGGCCGACGGCGTCGCGTCGTCACTGTCGTCGACGAAGACGATCTCCACGGGCTGGTCGCCGAACGCGGCGCGTACCCGGTCGGCGAGCGGGCCGACGTTGTCCGCCTCGTTGCGGGTCGGCACCACGACGGTCACCGCCGGTGGAGCGCCGGCGACCCGCGCCGGGGCTTCGAGCCGGGTCGGCGATATCTCCGCCATGAACGGACTCCTTCTCACTGGGGGGTGTTTCACAGGGGGCTCACTGGGGTGTCTCCGTGAACACGGCCACGGCGCCGACAAAGCTGTCGTAGTACTCGACGACGACGGTGTGCTCGCCGGCTCCGAGGTCGAGGTCTGTGGTGAACGTGGTGGGGCCGTGGTCGGACCAGCCGTCCAGCACCGTGACGCCGTCGAGCAGCACGCGGATGCCGTCGTCCCCGGTCGCCGCGAACCGGTAGGTGCCGGCGGCGTAGTCAGCGGTCTTCGTCCACCGGGCGGAGAACTGGTTCGCCGGGACGAGCGGGTCCGGCGACCCCAGCCCCCAGTCGAAGTCCACTGTGTCGTCGCTGCGGGACACCACGGGCGTACCAGTGAGGGTGGTGTTGGCGAAGTACTCCGCGGACCAGGTCGCGGCCGGGTGGTACGCGCCGATGCGCTGATAGCCGAACTGGAGTGCGGCGCCGACACCGTTCTCGTAGTACTCGACGCGGATCTGGTGGATGCCGGCCAGCACCGGGCGGTCGGTGCTGAACGTGGCGTGCTGGTCGGCCCACTCGTCGACGATCGGTACGCCGTCCAGGAAGACCCGTACCCCGTCGTCGCTCAGGCCCGAGAACCGGTAGAGGCCCGCGGACAGCGTGTCTGTTCGCGTGAACCGGGCCGCGAACTTGTCATCGTTGATGGCCGGGTCCGGGGAACCACCGCCCCAGTCGAACGCGATCGCTGGGTCGGTCCGCGTCACGTCGGGCTCGCCGGCGGGAAACGGCGGGGCGCTGCCCGCACCGGGGGTGTTCCAGAATTCCGACGTGTAGTCCTGCGGGTCGAGCTGGTCCGCGAGCTGCCGGTAGGCGAGCCGGGCCACGGCGCCGCCGGAATTCTCGTAGTAGTCCAGCACGACCGTGTGCGGGCCACCGTCGAGCACCGTGGTGGCGGTGGTCGCGACCGGCCCCGAATCGGTCCACCGGTCGATCACCCGCAGCCCGTCCACGGTGAGCCGTACCCCGTCGTCCGCGGTGGCGGTGAACTCGTACTCCCCCGGGGCCAGGCTCAAGGTCCGGGTCCAGCGCCCGGCGAAGTGGTCGGTATTGATCGCCGGGGCCGGTGATCCCCCCGCCCAGTCGTGGTCGACGGCGTCCTCGGCGCGGGTCAGGACCGGTGGGGCGCTGGGCACCGTCGGCGAGCTGCCGGTGCCGGGGAGATTCCAGTATTCGGCGCGCCAGGTGTCGTCGGGCTGCTCCACAGTGGCGGCCCAGTCGAGTTTGGCGATCGCCCCGCCGGCCTCCTCGAAGTACTCCAGCGTGATGGTGTGGTTGCCCGCGCCCAGGTCACCGATCCAGTCGTACGCGGTGCCGGGCTGGCTGGACCAGTGGTCGAGCACGAGGGTGTTGTCGACGTAGAGCCGGAACCCGTCGTCGCAGACCGCGGTGAAGCGGTAGCGGCCGGCGGCGAAGTACTGCTTCTTGGTCCAGCGTGCGGAGAAGTTGTCCGCGGGCACACCGGCGCCGGGTGAGCCCCCGCCCCACGCGAAGTCGATGCGCGGGTCGTTGCGGGTCAGGACGGGCGCCCCGGCGAGGGCTCTGCCGGCGTAGTACTTGGCGGCGAACGGCGTCGACGGGGCGTAGACGGCCGTGTACGTGGTGTCGTCCCCGGGCGTGACGATGGTGTGCCGGATACTTCCGCCGTCCGACCAGCCGGTGAAGTGGTACGTGGTGCCGTCGGCGGCGACGGCGACCGGTGGGGCGTACAACTCACGCCTGAAGCCTTCGACCCCGGCCACCTCGTGCGGTGCCGTCTCGGGGATGCCGTCCAGATAGGCCGTCAGCCCGGGTGGGCTGGTGGCAACGGTGAACGTCGTCGTGATGGGCCGGATGGTGACGGAGCGCGAGGTGCTGAGACCGTTCGTGTCGGTGGCCGTGACGGTGAGCTCGTACCAGGTGTCCGCGGACGACTCCCCGGTCGACGGGATCGTGAAGGAGCCGGCCCTTCCGGTCAGCGGGCCGACGAACGGGTGGATGTGGGTGCCGTGGTGCAGCACCGCGTTCATCGTGATGTCGTTGTCGTCCAGGTCGAAACCGGCGGCGTCGCTGGCGAACGCGTTGTAGGTGATGACGTCGCCGGCGCGGTAGCGGGCACCGTCGGCCGGCACGGCGACGTTGAGCGTGGGCGCGATGCCGACCTGGATGACGATGGGCACCGCCTCGGCGGCGTTTCCCTCGCTGTCGGTGACGGTGAGCGTGGCAACGTACACACCGATGTCGGGGTAGATCTTGACCGGCTCTGCCGCGGTGCTGCCGGTGCCGTCGCCGAACTCCCATTGATAGGTGAGCGGGTCGCTGTCGGGATCGACGCTGGCCGCACCGGAGAAGTGCACGGTCAGCGGGTCCAGGCCCTTGGTCACGTCGGCCGTGGCCGTGGCGCTCGGCGCGTGGTTCCCGATCTCGTAACTGATCCGGTAGAGCCGGCCCGGGATGAAGGTGAGGTAGTACAGCGAGCCGTCCGGTGCCACCTTCAGGTCGACGACGCTGCCGGCGACGGTGTCGAAGGGTTCCACGGAGGTGGCGTTGCCGTCCGCGTCGAGCACCGCGCGGCGGATGAAGCCCTTGGCGTAGTCGCCGAAGAAGAGGTTGCCCCGGTATTCGGCCGGGAACATCGTCCCGCGGTAGACAGGCCCGCCGGTGACGGCCGCGCTCTCACCCTCATGCGGGTACGCGTAGATCGGGTCGACGTAGCCCGTGCACGCCGACGTACAGGCGCCCTCCTTGAGCGGCCACCCGTAGTTGCCGCCCTTGACGATGTGGTTGACCTCTTCCCACGTGTAGTCGCCGACGTCACCGCCGTAGAGCTGACCGGTCGCGCTGTCGAACTGGAAGCGCCACGGGTTGCGGAAGCCGTACGCCCAGATCTCCTGCTGCTTGCCGGCCTGGCCGGCGAACGGGTTGCCGGGCGGGATCGTGCCGTCGCGGTTGATGCGCAGGATCTTGCCGTGCGGGTTGGTCAGCAGCTGGGCGTTCGGCGGGTAGCCGTTGTCCCCGACCGCGAAATACAACTTCCCGTCCGGCCCGAAAGCGAGACTTCCGCCTACGTGCAGCTCCTGCGACAACGATTCGGTCTGGAAGATGGTGAACGGACCGGTGGTGGCGACATCGGCCGAAGCGTCAAATCGGACCAGCCGATTGTGCAGATCGAGGCCGGTGTAATAGAAGTACGCGTAGTGGTTGGTGACGCCGAATTCCGGGTCGAACGCGACACCGATCAGGCCGCGGTCGCCACTGGGCTGCGACGGCAGATCCGCAAACGGCGTGGCCAGCAGTCGCCCGTTCTTGACAATCTTGATCTTTCCCGACCGCTCGAGGACGAAGATCCGCCCGTCGGGAGCGATCTCGAAACCGGACGGCCCCTCCAGCCCGGCCCCGACCACGAGTTCGGTCCGGAAATCCGCTGGTGGCGCCGCTTGCGCCGGCAACGGTGCCAGGACAACGACCACCAGGAGAGCCGAAACGAGCAGAGCTAATAGTTTTCTCACGGCACCTCCCCCACACATACCCGTGCCGCTGTAAAAGGTAGGGCCTGATTGTTAAAAAGGAATGGCGTGAACCCGAAAGGAGTAATGAAGGGGGTGCTTCCATTGCGTTTCCGAAACGGGCATCCCTCTCGTAACGACTGTCGCAAGCGGACAGTCGACGAAGAAAGCCAAGCTCAGCGCGGGAAAGTACATTTTCATGATCATCACAGATGGCGAACAGATACGCGAACCTCGCATCGGGTCGCGTGAGCGTAATTCGCGTGAGCCAATGGCCGGTGAAATGCAAGAGAACTGTCGCAACCCCGATTGTCGCATCCAATAGCATCGATCGAGGACCGCCGGCCCCGTGCAGGCACCACGGTCACGTCGTGGCGGGCCGGCGGCAGTGGAATGCGGGTCAGCACGGACGGCGGGGAGCTGACCGCCGACCGGCCGGTCGTCTGCGCCAGGCCGTGGACGTCGCGGCTGCTACCCGGCGCTCGCGCCGCTGCTCGAGGAGACCCGGATCGTCAACGTCTTCCTCGGTGCCGGCAACGCGTCGCTGGTCGCGCCGCCCGGGCTCGGCGCGTTCTCGATCGAGGTGCCGTTACACGATGGCGCCGCGTAACCGGTTCGCGGTCGCGCAACCGGTTCGCGATCGGGCGATGCCCGGCCTGCCGCACGTGCTGGTGGCGGCGGCCTGCTCCGGGCACGGCTTGAAGTTCGGTCCCGCGATCGGCGCGGCACTGGCCGACCTCGCGACCGGCATCGCCAGCCCCGATCCGGACGGGCTCTCCCCGATCCGGACGGGCTCTCCCCCGCGGCTCTCGCGGTGACGGCGTGACCTATCCCCGGAACACCGTGGCGGACCGGCGTTCGTACCACCGGGCGAGCTGCTCGCCGGCGCTGATCACGTGTGCCTGCATCTCGCGGCGGGCCGTCTCGGCGTCGTCGGCGGCGAGCGCGGTGATGATCCGCTCGTGCTCCGCGAAGTTGTCCTCGCGGTGGCGCGGGTTGTCCTGCAGCACGAGCGCGGAGACGTTGCGCGGGAACGCCTCGTTGATCTCCTTGATCACCCGGGCCAGCCGCTCGTTGCCGGCGATGCCGTGGATCAGCGTGTGGAAGCTGTCGTTGGCGACCGTGCTGGAGCCGTCGGGGCGGATCGCGCCGGGCCGCAGCGCCTCGTTGGCCTTGCGCAGGTCGTCGAGGCCGTCGCGGGTGATCCGGGGGACGGCACGCTCACAAACCAGGCCCTCGAGCTCGGCGCGGACCTCGTATGTCTCGCGCACGTCCCACGGGGCGGGGACGCGAACCACGGCGCCGCGGTGCGGGACGACCTCGATCAGGCCGCCGGTCTGCAGCTGGCGCAGCGCCTCGCGCACGGGGGTGCGGCTGACGCCGAGTGTCTTGGCCAGCTCCGCCTGGCGCAGTTGCGCGCCGATCGGGATGTCGCCGGACATGATCCGCGCCCGAATGGCAGCGGCTGTGGCGTCGACGAGCGCGTCGCTCCGGGGTGCGTCGTCCATGGTGGCCTCGCCCGCTGTGGTCAATGCGGTCCCGGGTTCGATCGGTGCCGCGACGGCGGCTGGGGTGGAAGCACGATAGCAAGCCCCGAAATCCCATTTCAGGATCCAAGCACTGTCTTGTTGGATCCAATATTAGCGCACGCTGCAATGAACCTGAACGCTGGCGAACTGGAATGAAGTGCCATCCGACGCCGGCAAGCGGCAGGGCCGAGCTACGGAGCCGGGTGTAGGTGTCGTGTCGTTGTTGTGTCGCCGGCGTGTCGGTGGGGGCGCGCAGGCTCGAACGCATGAAGAGCCCAGTAACGATCATCGGCGCCGGACTCGGTGGCCTCACCCTCGCCCGCGTCCTGCATCTGCACGGCATCCCTGTCACCGTCTTCGAGGCGGAGGCGTCGCCGACGGCGCGCGCTCAGGGCGGGATGCTCGACATTCACGACTACAACGGCCAGGTGGCCCTGGAAGCGGCCGGTCTGATGGACGAGTTCCGGGCCATCGTGCTGCCGGGGCGCGAGTCCGTACGGGTGCTCGACCCGGGTGGCGTTGTGCTGTTCGACAAGGCTGACGACGGGAGCGGTGGCAGTCCCGAGGCGCAGCGGGCGGCGTTGCGGCAGATGCTGCTCGACTCGGTTCCGGCCGGCACTGTGCGGTGGGGGCGGCGGGTCAGCGGGGTGCGGTCGGTCGGCGGCGGACGCCACGAGGTGATCTTCCACGACGGCAGCACCGTCGGCACGGACCTGCTCGTCGGGGCAGACGGGGCGTGGTCGAAGGTGCGGTCGCTGCTCACCGATGTCACGCCCGTGTACGGCGGCAGCTCGTCCATCGAGACCTTCCTCTTCGACGCCGCCAGCCGGCATCCCGCCACCGCGAAGGCGGTCGGTGACGGGATGTTGTTCGTGTCCGAGAACAGCGGCGGCGGGAAAGCGTTCCTCGTTCACCGGGAGAGCGACGGCAACCTGCACGCGTACCTGTGGCTGGCCCGGCCGCAGGAGTGGTTCGCCGGCATCGACTTCAGCGACCGGGTCGCGGCGACCGCCCGGATCGCCCGCGAGGTTGATGGCTGGGCGCCCGAACTGAGAGCGCTGCTCACCGACAGTGACACTGCTCCGGTCTGCCGGCCCCACTTCACACTGCCGGGCGACCATCGCTGGGACCGGGTGCCCGGGGTGACCCTGCTCGGCGACGCCGCGCACCTGCAGCCGCCGAACGGCGAGGGAGCCAACCTCGCGATGCAGGACGGCGCCGAGCTCGGTGCTGCCATCGCCGCTCACCCCGGCGACGTCGAGGGCGCGCTCACGGCGTACGAACAGGTCATGTTTCCTCGCAGTGCCGAAGCCGCGGCTGAGGGTGAGGCCACCACCAGGATCATTTTCGGCGACGACGCAGCGCAGAGCCTGATCGACCTGTTCCACGGCTGAGGTTCGTGGCGGCTGCCGGGCCTGCGCTGCGGAAGGTATAAAGCAGGGATGCAGAGCACTGTGTTGCCGCGGAGTACGCCCGGGGAGCAAGGCGTCGATGCCGGGGGGATCGACAGGTTCGTCGCCGCGGTCGCGGGGATGGACGGGGTGGAGTTGCACAGTCTGATGGTGCTGCGGCACGGGCATGTTGTTGCCGAGCGGTGGTGGCATCCCTATGCGCCGGAGATTCCGCACGGGCTGTATTCGCTCAGCAAGAGTTTCACGTCGACGGCGCTCGGGATGGCGGTGGCGGAGGGGCTCGTCGATCTGGATGCGACGGTGCTGTCGTATTTCCCGGAGCTCGACGGGCTTGTCACCGATGCCGGGGCTCGGTCGATCCGGGTGCGGCATGTGGCGGCGATGGCCAGTGGGCACGAGCAGGAGACGTTCGAGCGGGCGCGGGTGGCCGGCGGTGGGGATCTGCTGCGGGGTTTTCTGCAGGTGCCGCCGGAGCGGGAGCCGGGGACCGTGTTCGCGTACAACCAGCCTTGCACGTATGCGTTGTCGGCGATCATCGGCCGGGTGAGTGGTGGGTCGCTGATCGATTTCCTACGGCCCCGGTTGTTCGAGCCGCTGGGCATCAGCACGTACGGGTGGGGAGCTGACCGGGTCGGACGGCAGCCGGGGTTCGCGGGGTTGCATGTCACGACCGAGGCCGTCGCGAAGCTCGGTCAGTTGTATCTGGACGGCGGTGTGTGGGCGGGGCGGCGGCTGCTCAGTGCCGAGTGGGTCGCGGAGGCCACCCGCAAGCACGTGGAGACCCGGCGGCCCGAGCAGGACTGGGATCTCGGGTACGGCTTCCAGTTCTGGCGCAGCCGGCACGGCTACCGCGGCGACGGGGCGTACGGGCAGTACATGCTGGTTCTGCCGGAGCAGGACGCCGTGATCGCGATGACCGCGCAGAGCCCCGACATGGCAGCCCAGCTCGACGCCGTGTGGACGCATCTGCTCCCCGCCCTGACCCCGGACGGGGACAGCACGCAGGCCGGGACCGCAACAGCGGGCGGAAACAGCGCGCAGGCCGGGGCCGCAACAGAGCTAGCGCGACCGGCGGGCGGAGACAACGCGCAAGCCGCGACGGCAACAGAGCTGGCGCGGCCGGTGGGGCCGGCGCGGCTCACCGCGGGGAGTTATCGGGCGGGGGCGGGCAATGAGGTGCCCACTGTGCGGGAGGTGGTCGTGGATGCGAAGGAGGTTGTCGTGGACGGGGAGGTGATGGCTCTCAGCGCTGACGGGAGCTGGGCGGGGAGCGGGCCGGTAGTCACGGCGTACGGTGCGGATGTTGTTGATCTGGTGTTTGTGGAGACTCCGCACCGGATGAGGATTGTGCTGGATGCGGGGGCGGGGACCTTTGCGGCTCGATGGCGGACGATGCCGCTCGGCAGGGCGACCATTGCCGCGCAGCGCATGCCGCGGTAAGGAGTAAACAGCGTAGCCGCGGTAGGGCGGTCAGCCGCGCAGGTCGCCGGCCAGGTCGTTGATGACGTCCACCGGAGGTTTGCCCTCGCCTGCCGGGGTCTGCAGAGCGGCGTGGATGTGGGTCTGGATCAGCTGGCTCGCGTCGCTGTAGGCGGGTAGCACCGGGCGGCGGCGGGCATTGTCGATGCTCGATCTCAGCAGGGCGATGAAGTCCGGTTCGAGGTTGAGGGTGCCGCCGGTGAGGCTGCCGTCGGTGTAGAGGCTCTGGACGGTCGGCAGGTAGACGCCGGCATCGAAGATCCACTTTTGCTGGTCGGGAGCGGTGAGGAAGGCGAGGAGGTCCGACGCGCTGCTGCGGTGCGGTGAGCAGCGGGCCACCGCGATGTTCTCACCGCCGAGGGTGGTCGACCGGGTCCCCGGCAGCATCGTGACCCGGATGTGGGGGTCGCCCTTGCGCAGCACCGGCCAGGCGTCGGGCCAGTGCCGCATGATCACCGCTTTCTTGCCGAGGAAGGCGTTCAGGCTCGACGACTCGTCGTAGTCCAGGCTGTCCTGGGAGATCCACCGCTGGTGGACGCCGTCGATGAGCACCTCGATGCCGTCGGCCGCGGCGTCCAACTGGTCCTGGCTGACGGGCCGGGTCGGGGTCGGCAGGTCGCCGCCGGCCGCCCAGATCAGCTCCATCGCGTTGACTGTCAGACCCTCGTAGCTTTTCAGCTGGGCCGTGTATCCGGCCCTGTCGTCGCCCATCGAGGCACGGGCCGCGTCGGCGATCTGCTGCCAGCTCTCCGGCTTCCAGCGCTCGTTCTCGTTGCTGATCACCTTGCGGCTGACCAGCTCGTCGGCCCAGTAGTAGAGCAGTCCGACGTTGGTGGTGAACGGCACGGCATACAGGGTGCCGCCCTGGACGGAGCTCTGCCACGGTACGCCGAGGAAGTTCGCGCGCCGGAAGCGTTTCTCGTCCTGGGGCTGCAGGTATCCGCCCTCGGCGAACTCCGGCAGGTTGACGACATCCATGCCGACCACGTCGTAGCTGCCCGGCCCGGCGCGGCCGGCGCGTTTGTCGGCCTGCAGGGTGGTGGCGAGCTGAACCCGTTGCTGGTCCGAGGTGGCCGGGAGCACGACGATCGTCAACGGCTCGGCCGGGTGGTCCCTGGCCCACCGCTGGGTGAGGTCGCGTCGCTGGGCCGCCGAATAGTTCTTCACCGTGGCGAACGTGATCCTTCCGATGCCGTCGGCGCCGCATTCGGGCGGGCCGGCTTCGCAGCCTGCCACCGCCGCAAGGGCAGCCAGAAGCAACAGCACCGATGCCCCGCAGCCAAGCCTGCGCAGCCGCGCCGGCCCAGCCACCCGCGCCACCCGCGCCACCCGCGCCGGCGTGATCATGAGGGGGTCACCGCCCGGCTGGGGAGTGCTTTGGCGAACGCCGCGGCCAGCTCGTCCGCGCCCTTCTCCACGCAGGTGAGGTCGAACTTGTAGAGCGGCTCGAAGGGCGCGCAGTCGGCGCCGACCGAGGCGATGATGGAGACCTCGACGTCGTAGGCGCGCAGCTCGGTGGCGAGATCCTGCACCGTCGCGGCCGTCGGGTCGTCGTCGTTCTCGCCGTCGGTGAGCACCACGAGCCTGTTCACCGGGTCGACGCCCGCGGTTGCCGTGATCCCCTCGGCGAGGGTCCGCACGCCCGCCTGGATCGTGTCGTAGAGCCCGGTGTCGGCCTGCGTGGCCGTCAGCGACGCGAGCGCCGCCGCCGCCCGGCTCTGCTGGTCGCTGGTGGCGGAGGCGAGCGGCACGAGCTCCGCGTAGTCCCTGTTGCCCGACAGATGCGTGGCGAACCGCCAGACGCCGACCTCGTCGCCCGGTGCCATCTTGCTGCGCTCGACCGCGGTCCGGGCCGCCGCCCGGACGGTCTCGATGCGCTGCGTCGACGAGCCCGGTGGCGTCAGTTTCATCGAGCCGGAGACGTCCATCGCGAGCAGGACGCGGACGGGTCGCTGCGCCGAGGTCCAGGTGTCGATGACCTTCTTCGCCGCCCCGGTGCCCGGGTTGGGCATGGCCGCGCTGCTCCGCGGGGCGGCGAGGCCATCGGCCCGCAGGGCCGCGAGTCCCTTCGCGCTGTGGAGGTGATCGCAGAACGCCTCGGCCAGCTCGTGCTGCGCGCCGTCGCTCGCCGGGATGCCGGTCAGGGTCACGCACGGCACGTCCAGGGCAGGCGCCGGGGTGCTCGACTCCACGACCTTGAGGGTGGTGGTCACCGGCGCCGTATTGGCGACGGGGCAGCCGTCGCCCAGCGGACGCCCGGCGTTGTAGTCCGAGACGTATTTCTCGGGCATGAGGAACGCTGTGCCGTCCGGTGGCGCGTCGGTGGACAGCCGCAGCCGGCAGAGATCGTTGCGCAGGTCGTCGCCGCCGAGGCTGGGCCGCAGGATCTTCTCCGCGTCGCGGTCGTCCGACGCCGCTTCGTAGAGCGCGTAGGTCGCCAGTAGACCGGTGGTGGAATTCCGCGGGTCGGGCCGGGGGAACCTCCATCCGTCCTGGAGCACCTGTTTCCAGGTCAGGTGCGCAGGGCTGCCGGGGGAATCGGGGACGGCGAGGACGAACGGTGACGCGGCCACCGACGCTTCGGAGATCTCCGCAGCGGCCGGCAGGTTCAGGCTGAGCGGGGCAGTCCCACCCATGGCGGTGCGGGCGAGCTCCACCTGCACCGATGACTCCGGCACCCACACCTGCGGGGCCGGCCCGGCCATTCGTGCCTCGGCGTCCGCCGCTGCGGCGACCTCCGGCGTCGCCCGGGGATCCGCGTCGGCGGTGTCCGGCCACTGCTCGGCGATGCGGCGCTCGGCGAGCCCGTCGGAGCTCAGGGCCGTGATGCTGATGCGGACCTGGGTGTCCGCGCAGTCGGTGCTGGTGTGGCTGCTCTCGAACTCGCGGGCGGCCTTCTCGAGGGCGGGCTGCAGGGACTGGGTCGTCAGCACCGGCAGGTCCTGGGTCGGGATGCACCAGCCCTGCAGCTGGACCTTCGGCACGAGGTGGGCGGACGTGGTCGTGAGCAGGACGGCGGCACCGCAGGCCAGGGTCGCGGCGGTGCGCCTCCCGGCATCGGTGAACCTGGGCAGGTGAAGCCGCCGCGGCAGCAGGGGGAAGGCCGGCACGTGCCAGGGGATCTCCGGGCGGATCACCGTCGCCGTCACCGGGATCTCGGCGTCGCCCATCGCACTGGTGACGGTCACGGTGGCGGCGATGTCGCCGCGTCGCGCCGGGTCGATGGCGATGGCGAGCCGGTCGGAGTGCCGGGTGAGCGTCACCGCTGGGTCAGCGCACTCGGCCTGCCACCGGTCGCCCAGGTGCGGAACGGCCACCGTGATCTCGTGAGCCGGCACTGTCGTTCCCCGGCGCACCCGGCCGAAGCCTGCCACGGCCGGGTTCACTGTCAGGGAATTTCGCAGCAGTACCACCTGAGCCAGCTCGCCGAGCTGCGAACCCTTGTTGTCCTGGACCAACTGCTGCAGCCGGGTCCGGACCGCCTGCGCCGCACCGGCTGCGCCCGAGCTCGCGACCATGTCGAGCTTCGCGATCCCGGTGTAACGGGTCGCGGGGGTCGGAGACCTGAGCAACTCCTCGACGTCGGGCGGGATGAGTGGCTGGTAGGAGACGTTGCGGGCGACGAGGAAGTCGGCGGTGTTCTCGTGCTGCGTCCCGACCGGGGACTGCTGCAGTCCGGTCTTCGTGAACCAGTCCCTGGCGTACGCCAGCAGGTCGTCGGGGGTGATCCACTCGCTGTCGGCCCGGCCGGCGTCGCCGGTGCTCAGGCCCTCGATGATCGCCTCGGACAGCGCGCCGTGGCGCTTCTCCACCGACCCCTGCCCGGCTCTGGCGGCCGCGATCGCCACCGCGGCCCGGCCGCCCGCTATCGGAATCGCCGGGGCCGGGGCGAACTTCCCGACGCTGCGGTTCAGCGTTTCGTCGACGTCGTCGGAGCCTAGGGTTTCCCCGCCGTCCGGGCCGCGGAATTTGAACAGGCCGCCGTGACAGCAATCGAGGAGCAGCAGTTTGTACCGGGCGGGACTTCTCTTGATCAGATTTGCGAGCCAGTCGCTGGGGATGGAAGTGGAATCGGGATATTCCTCCGTATCCGTGTCGTGCATCGCGAGATAGAGGCTGTCGCTCGATGTGCCACGAAAAGCATGCCCGCTGAAGTGGCAGACCCGCACCTCGGTCGCCCCGCCCCGCTTGAAGAAATTCTCCAGAGCGCGCCGTGCCATGTCCGCCGTCGGATTCGGCAGAATCGTGACCTTGTCGAACGCGCCGATCGCTGGATCGGCCAGGACACCTTTCAATGCCGCCGCATCGCGCAACGGCGCCCGGAGATCGTCGAGGTTGTCGTCCAGATAGTCGTTCACGGCGATGATCAGGGCGGACCGGGCGCCGGCCATGAGCTCAGGGCCGCCCGTCGTCCCCGGCCTCGATCGCCCGCAGGAAGGCGGCGACGAGGCGTCCCTGCTCGGCGGTCGTCGCCGCGCTGACCTCGAGTTCGTTGTCACCCACTCGGATCTTCACCCGGCGCTGCGATGCGGTGTCGGTCCTGAGCCAGTCCCGGACCGTGTCGACCACCGTCGCGACCAGGCTCACGGAGGCCTGCACCGTCACCAGGATCGCGCCGATCGTCTCGAGGTCGGTCCCCCGGGTGCCCGGCGGGCCGCCACCGGTCACCGGGTGGCCGATGACGGCGTCGTCGTTCTCCGCGATCCTGTCCCGCAGATAGCCGGTCAGCTCGATGATGCGTTCAAGGTCGGCATCGGTCTCCTGGACCGACACCAGCATTTCGATCTTGTCGCCCATGCCCTGAAATCTCCGTAAGCAGAAAAGCCGGCATCAAAAAGCCGGAGTGGAATATCCGGTCGCCAGGCAAGGAGAATAGAGCATAGAACTGCGTCGAGTACGCCCCGTACGCACTGAAGCCAAATGCGTAAGATCAAATGTGTTCGCCGGGCGCCAGATAGCGGTACCCGTTGTCGGTCTCCTCCGCGAGCCAGCCGTTGATCGATTCGAGGCCGCGCTCGTTCAGCTGGGCATCGTGGATCGGGATCGTGCGGTCCGGGTTGACGGTCTTCACGAAATCGATCGCCTCGCGCATCTTCAGCCAGGAGCCCTGCGCCGGGACCAGGAGCGTCTCCACCGGCACGCCGGGAACGTGCAGCGAGTCCCCCGGGTGGTAGGCGGCGCCGTCCACGATGTACCCGAGGTTGGGGCAGTCCGGCAGCCCGCCGTAGATGGTGGCGTGCTCCCCGCCGACCGCCTGCACCTCGAAACCCGCCGCGCTGAACGTCGAACCGGGCGTGACAGGGGTGAAGTCCACCCCCGTGATCCCTGCGCCGGCCGGGGCGTAGACGGGGACGCCGAGACCCGCGAGCCGCAACACGTCGACGTGGTCACTGTGCTCATGGGTCACCAGGACGGCATCGGCGCCCTTCAGCGCGTACGCCTCGCTCCAGGTCCCCGGGTCGACGATCAGGACCCGGCCCTCGGCCTCGAGCCGGACGCACGCGTGGGTGTATTTAGTGATCCGCATGGTTGCGGATGCTACGTGCTTCCCGCCCCCACGCCTCAATGCCTTTTCCCTCGACCAGCTCCAGGGCCGCCGCCACCTCGGCCATCCCCTCCGCGGAGCGGCCGTCCTCCACCAGCAACAGTGCGAGTGCAGTGTGCGCGGGGATGAGCGGCCACACAGCACCGACCCGGGCGGCCTCGGCGATCACCGTACGCATCCCCGCTTCCGCACCGCTCGGAGCCGACGCCACGGCCGAGGCCGAGGCCGCGCGGCTCTGCCGGTAGCGCAGCCGGGCGAGGTAGAGCCGCGCGTCCGGCATGGCCTGCGGTGAGCGGTACGGCCGGGCGAGAAAATGCAGCAGCCGCTCCTCGAGCCCGTCGTACCGCCCGGCAGCCAGATCCAGGCCCATCTCGGTGAGCTCTACGATCGGCCGGAGCCGTTCGTACTGGGCGGCGTCGACGAGCCGGCGACCGGTGTCGAGCAGCTGCGACGCGGCGGAGGTCAGGCCGGCGTGCAGCGCGCCTTGAGCCCAGTTGAGGCAGGCCCGGGCCCGGTCCCGGGGGTAGCCGGCGAACGTCTCGTCGGCGAGGGCCGCCTCGATCGCGGGCCACGCGCCGGGATCACCGGTCTCCAGGCTGAGCGACAGGCGGGCGATCTCGACGGCGAGCAGGGCGGACGGGTCCCCGGAGAGCTCGGCTGCCGCGGCGGCCTCGGTGCAGCGGCGTTGATGTTCCGAGACGTGCCGGCCGACGACGGTGTCCGGCGCGGAGAGGACGGCGAGGGCGCGGGCGCGGCGGGCGTGCTGACGCAGGTAGGGCACCGCGCGCTCGATCTCCTCGTACCCCTCGCGGGCCTCGCCCTGCTGGCGCAGCATCCGCCCGAGTGCCAGGCCCAGCTCGCCGCGGGCGCCCGGGGGCAGCCGGCGGTCGGCGAGCAGGCGGCGCAGGACCGGGATGGCGTCGGCCTGGGCGACGCTCTCGATCGCCGAGCGGCCCAGTTTCACCGCGAGCCGGACCCGGACCGGGCGGGGCAGGTCGGCGTACCCCATGGTCTCGAGCAGGAAGCGGGCCGCGGTGGCGTCGTCGCCCTGGGCGGTGGCGAGATCGGCCGCGGCCTCGGCGTTGCGCACGTGGTCGGCGGGACTGCCCGCGAGCCGGTAGTGGTGGGCGAGCAGCGCGACCGGCCGGGGCTGCTGCTCCTCGAGCATCCGGGCGCTGCGCAGGTGCAGCAGGCTGCGGGTCACCGGCGGGACGAGTTCGTAGACGACCTGCCGGGCGAGGGTGTGCCGGAACCAGAGCCGGCCGTCGCGTTCGTGCAGCAGGCCGGCGGCGCGGGCTTCGGCGAGGGCCGTGGCGACCGTACGGTGATCCGTGTCGACCATCACGGACAGTGGGTGCGGGTCCGCAGCCATGCCGGTCACCGCGGCCGCGCCGAGAATTTCCTGGGTGCGTTCGCCGAGCTGGCGCAGGCGGGTGAGGAGCACGTCCCGCAGCAGGGCGGGGACGGCGACGTCGGCGAGGACCTCGGGATGGCGCCGGATGCGCTCCACGTCACCGCCGGTCACCAGCGAGCGCACGACCTCCTCGATCAGGAACGGGATGCCGGCCGTCCGCTCGAACAGGTGGGTGATGAACCGGTCCGGCGGCTCGGCGCCCGCGTCGAACCTGGTCAGCACCGCGGCGGCGAGACTGCCGACCTCGTCTCGGGTCATCGGCGACACCGGCAAGTGCCGCACGGCCGGGGGTGGCTGCCAGCCGGGGAGGCCGTCACGCATGGTTATCAGCACGGACAGGCCGGGCACGGGGTACGCGGCCAGATGGTCGATCAGCTCCACGGTGGCCGGATCGGCCATCTGCAGATCCTCGAGAGCGACGACGAGCGGACCCCGCTCGCGGAGCAGCTCGGCCATGGCCCTGAGCAGCCGGGCCCGCTCGGCGTCGGCGTCCAGCGGCGGCCCGGTGACCAGCGGGGAGGTGAGCCGCAACCCGTCGACGAGCGGTCCGAGCGGTTGCGGGTCGCGCAGGTCGTCACAGTGGGCGACCACGATCGGGACCTCGGCGCTGTCGAGCAGCTCGGCGACCAGCCGGGTCTTCCCGACCCCCGCCTCGCCGGTGAGCAGCACCAGCGCCGACGGTCTCGCCAGCTCCGCGCGCAGGGCGTCGAGCAGCACCGCACGGCCGACGAAGGATCCGGGCGCTGTGGGCAGGGCGAAGGCCGCGGCGAGCTTGGACACCGCGGGGAACAGTATCCGCAGATCGCGCCCGGGTATCCGTGACGTCGAACACCCGCCCGTAGCTCAGCCGGCCGGCAGGACCACCACCATCGAGCCGGCGGCCTGGTCGTGCAGGCAGCGCACATCCTGCCGGAAGATCGTGCCCGCGTCGACCAGGGAGAACACGCCGCAGGTGAGCGCGCCGGCGCCGCTGAACAGGACGGCCCTGATCAGGAGCTCGCGGACGAACATCCGTCCCCACCCGAACGGCTCGCCCGTCAGCGCGTCGACCACCACGTAGCCGAGCAGCGACTTGCCCGGGCTCTGGCCGTGCTGCCAGGTGAACAGCGACCAGATGAACCATCCCACCCCGAGGGTGACCACCGCGATCCCCCCGTCGAGCAGTGCCGCCCCGATGCGATCTCCCGCCGTCGCCGGCCGGGAGATCACCGGGGGCGGCGAGTAGCCGGCAACCCGCATCAGGCCGGCGGGCTGTGGATGGTCACCGCGCGCACCGGCCTGGGAACGCTCACCGATGTGGGCGACGGGCTCGCTGTTCTCTGGTGTCGTCATGCTCGTTTCTGACGGACATGCCCGCCGGCAGAATGCTCAGGACCGTCGTGACGATGCGGTTGACCGTCTGTGTGTTCGCGAGCGCGCCGGACAGACCGCCGACCGGATCGGCGGCGCCGTAGGGTGCGCGGTCGAGCGTCCCGGTGAACGTCCCGCCGAAGACCGCGCGGATGACGTCGACCACGATGGCCTCGGCCCGCTCGCCCCCCGCGACCCGGCTGTCGATCTTCCGTACCGCCTCGGCGGCGAGGCCGAGCAGCTCGGCGTCGATCGCGCCGTCGGGGTCCGCGGGGCCGAGCGGCCGAGCGAGCTCACCGGTGGCGTCCCCCACCGGCGAGGTGGCCACGGGCGCCTGCTTGGCGCCGAGCGGACGCTCCACGTACGACTCGTACCAGTCCCGCCGTCGGCGCATGATCGCGAGAACCGACTCGATCTCCCGCGCGACGGTTGCCGGGTCGCTGGTCGCCCACTGCCCGGTCCGGACCCCCCGCTTCTGCGACCAGGACTCCAGGGGCCAGGTCTCGGAGCCCGCCGTGAGCGTGACCCCGACCCAGACCAGGATCTCCGTCGCGAGCGTGGTGAGCCACGGATCGTTGTCCAGGGCATCGGCGAGCCACCGCGGCAACCGCGGACGCTGCAATGCGCCACGCCGTCCCCGCATCCGCCGGTGATGGTCGACCGTGGCGGCGTTGAGTCGCCCGGCGATCCACGCCTCGAGGTGGAGGATCGGCTGCCGGGCGTGGGCGAGCACGTCCGCGACGACCGCCTCGACGTCCTCGTGGAACCGGTCGAGGCATTCGTCGGCCAGCCGTTCCACGCCCGACGCACACATGGCGTGCCCGCGCGCCAGCTCGAACCTACGGGTCAGCCGGGAGAACACAATCGGCCAGACCACCTCGTACGCCGCACCACTGAGCCGCACCCGCAGGCCGGTATCGGCGGCGGCAACGGCGGCGAGCTGTCCACTGCGCGCCAGGCCACGGAACTCCCGGACCCGGTCGTCACCCGCCGCCCGCAACCCGTCGGACAGCGCCCCCTCGGCGCGTTCCGAGCCCGGCCGCAGGTCGATCACGCGCCGCTCGTCGACGCTGCGCGACGGCTGGTCCCGCACTTCGACGGGCGCTTCGGGCCGGACCGTGCGGGAGGCGTAGAGCCCGCCCTGGGGCGCGTTCGACGCGCGGCCCGCACGGATCCGGGCGGGGTCGAGACGCTGGGTCGGGGCATGCGAGTTGTTCACCGCTACTCCTTCCGGTCGAGCTGCCAGATCGGGATCCGATCGAGTCGCCCGATCGGGCCGATCCTGAATGAGGACTGTGGAGCGTCAGCTTGACCGGAAACGCCCGTCCTGCGGGAGGGCTGTGCGCAGGATCAAGCGATTCGCGGCCCACCTAGAGACGATCGTCGAAGTCTCGCGCCGTTCGAACGACCCTTTCTCCGATGATCAGCTGCGGACACGGGGACCGGGTTTCGCTATGCCTCACCTTCTGATACCGGATGTGAGGAAGGCGACTGCGTGCCGCGATCCCCTACTTATAGAGCGTCCGTCCGGCGACCTCGGCCCACCATCGTTCGTACACAACGATCGAGGAGGAGCCATGGGGTGCCCCGACATCGCCCGTGACCTGCGCCCGGCACCGTTCGTCGGCCGGGAACGCGAACTGCGGTATGCCACCGGGCTGCTCGGCGCCACGGCGCCGGGCCAGGTCACCGTCCTGGTCGTGGAGGGTGCCGCGGGCAGCGGCCGGACCCGGTTCCTGCAGGAGCTGAGCGCGGCGGCCCGCCGGTTGGGTGTCACCGTCACGGATGCTCCGGAGTGGACGCCGGCAGGGCCGTTGATGTTCTGCAGCGACCATCCGCTGCGGATCACCGCCCGGATCTGGGACGGCCTCGACCTGCTCGCCGAATCCGCCCCCGTCCTCGTCGTCGTGACCGCTCGCACCGGCCACGATCCGCTTCCGCTCGACCGCCTGACCTCGCCCTCGGTCCACCGGCTGACCCTCGCCCCGTTGCCGCCCGCCGAGGTCGGACTGCTCGCCGCCGAGCTGCTCGGCCGGCCGCCGGGCAGGGAACTGGTGGACCTGCTGCGGGTTGCCGCCGGGCGCCCGGGGGCGGTCCGCGAGCTGATCACCGGGTTGCAGGAGGAGGGGCGGGTGACGGTTTCGGAGCCTCCGGCACTTCCCCGGCGTACGCAATCCTGGGTGTCCGGACAGCTCGCAGCCCTCTCCCCGCAGGCGCGGCACCTCCTGCAGGCCGCGACGACCCTGCGCTCGCCGTTTCCCCTGGTCGAGCTGACCCGGCTGGTGCGGGTGAGCCCGGTGCGGGTGGTGCCGGCGATCGGCGAGGCGCTGGAGTCGGGGCTGCTCGTCGGCGACGGCGAGATGCTGTCGTTCAGTCACGACCTCGTCCGGGCGATCGTGACGGACAGCCTGCCGCGCCCGATCGCGGCGGCGCTGCGCGTGGCACCGCAGCGACCGGGCCGGGACCTGCTCAGTTCCCGGGAGCGTGAGGTCGCCGAACTCGCCGGTCACGCCCTGACCAACCAGCAGATCGCCAACCGGGTCGGGTTGTCGCCGCACACGGTCAACTACCACCTGCGGCAGGTCTTCCAGAAGCTCGGGATCGCCTCCCGGGTGGAGCTGGCGACGGTCCTGCGTGATCACAGCGCCGCGCCCCCGTCCACATAGACGTTCTGCATGGTGATGTGGCGGGCGCGGGCCGAGGCGAGGAACACCACCGCGTCGGCCACGTCCTGCGGTGCGGCGATCCGGCCCAGCGGAATGCCGGCCTTGTACCGGCCGGGATCGCCCGCGACAGTCGCCGCCGCACCCCCGGCGTCGCTCCAGAGACCACGCTGCATGGGGGTGTCGGTGGAACCCGGGGAGACCACGTTGCACCGGATGCCGAACGCCGCGAGCTCGAGCCCCAGGCTGCGCGTGAAATGAACGGCTGCGGCCTTGGACGCCGCATAGGCGGCCATGTTCATTCTCGGCACACCGCCCGCGTTCGAGGCGACGGTGACGATGGCTCCCCGGTGCCGCGCCATCATCGGCCGGGCGACGGCACGGCTGACCCGGAAGACGCCGGCCGCGTTCACGTCGAAGACGTCGTGCCAGTCGGCGTCGGTCGCGTCCGTGGCCGGGCCGACCCGCAGGATCCCCGCGACGTTGACGAGGACGTCGATCGCTCCGACCGACTGCTCGATGCACGCGACGGTCGCCGTCACCGCACCCGTGTCACACACGTCCATCGCCATCGCGAGGACGTCCGGTGTGCCCGGATCCGTGACCGGCGGCTTCAGATCGGTCGCGACGACGCGGTACCCGTCCGCCGCCAGTGCCGCGACGACAGCCGCGCCGATCCCCTGACCGGCCCCGGTCACCAGAGCGATCATCGCAGGGCCCCCACTTGCGGTCGGGCACCGGCGGCGAGCCGGCGATCGCGCTCACGCTGGGCCGGACCGTCCGGAAGGTGGAACTCCACCGCGCCGTCCCGCGCGGCAGCCGCGATGCGCTCCACCCGCGGCCGGCGCCCCGCCTCGAAACGCGCGAAGTCGTCCAGGTTTCCGGCCAGCGCCGCCGCGTCCTCGATGGCCTGCGCCGCACCCTGCGCCACGAACGGCAGCATCGGGTGCGCGGCGTCGCCGACCAGGACCACGCGGCCGCGGTGCCAGGCCGGCAGCGGTGCGCGGTCGAACAGGCCATGATGATCGAACCGGTCGGCCAGTGCGATCAGGCCGCGCACGGCGGGATGCCAATTGTCGTACGCCCGCAGCACGCTCGCCGTCTCCACCTCCCGGACGGCCGAGGGTGGCACCGCCGCCGGCACGGTGAACACGAGGTTGATGCTGCCCCCGTCGTCGATGGGGTAGGCGACGCAGTGCTGTCCCGGGCCCAGCCAGACGACCACGCCGGATGGCGCCAGCCGCCCGGCCCGGCCCGCCGGGATCACCGCCCGGTAGACGCTGTGCCCCGAGTAGCGGATCGGCACGGTGCCGAGCTGAGCGGCGACCGAGGAGTGCAATCCGTCAGCCCCCACCACGATGTCCGCGGTCAGCGCCGTGCCGTCGTCGAGGCGGGCGACAACGCCGCCGGTGTGGTCGATCACGCCGGCACAGCGCCGCCCGAAGTGAACAGAACCGGGCACGGCCGCGAGCAGTGCGCGTACGAGGGTGGTGCGCCGCATCGTGCAGTAGGGCGCCTCCCGCGACCCGAGTCCGGTCCGGGCGATGACGGAGTTGTCCTGCCAGCGCCGCAGTTCGCGGGTGCGCGGCCGGGTCGCGTCCCGCAGCACCGTTCCCAGCCCCAGCCGCCGCAGAACCGAGGTGGCATCAGGGGACAGCTGGAGCCCGCCGCCACCGGCCGGACAGGTTCTGCGCTCGACGATCTCGCAATGCACGCCGGTGCGGGACATCGCGACGGCCGTGGTGAGGCCCGCGATTCCCGCGCCGATCACGATTGCTCTGGTCATGGCCACGACACTCACTCCTGTCAGTATCAAAGAGGGCCCATCAGTAATATTGGAGCGCTTTGTCCCAGTTGTCGGCGGACCCGAACAGGCTGCGGGGTTTCATCACGTCGGGTGCGGCGGTCAGGAGCGCCGCCGGCACCAGCCCACCGGGTGGCACCGTGTCGACGACGGTGTCGATGCCGTGCGCGGCGTGGAGCGCGTCGCGCAGGTCCCGCGCCGCGACAGACCGGAATCGTTCATCCACCTCGATCTGGACCCGCAGCCGCGGCGGATCGGGGCGGGCCCGCCAGAACAGGACACCGTACTCCGCGGGGAGCCGGAAGACGATCTCCTCCACGTCGAGCTGGGTCAGCTCGACGGACCGGACGTGCACGCCGGACCGCGCCCGGCCGAGCACCCTGACGCTCGGAAGTGCCCAGCCGCACGCGCACGGGGCGTCCGAGATCTCGACCTCGTCCTCGATGTTGTAGCGCAGCAGCGGCATCGCCGAGCGGTACAACGGCGTGACCACCAGCTGCCCGCGACCGTACGGTGCGCAGCGCCCGCTTCCCGGATCGTGCACCTCGAAGATCGCCCGGTCCGCCCAGAGATGCAGCCGTCCGTGCGGGCACTCCCCCGCCAGGCTGCCGGTCTCGGTCGCGCCGTACTCCTCGACGACCGGCGTGTTCCAGATCTGCGCGATGCGCGCCCGCCGGGCCGCGCTCAACGGTTCGCCGCCCACGAACAGCGCGCGCAGGGCCGGGAAGTCCCGCTCCGGCCGCAGTCCGCGAAGCCGCGCGGAGGCGGCCCACAGCAGCGTGTCCGTGGGCAACGACCAGGTGAGCGAGACGTCGAGGTCGTGCAGGACCCGGACCACTTTCGCGTACGGGGTGGCAAGTGAGCGGTTGTCCGCGGGCACCACGGTCGCCCCGTGGGAACGCGCAGCCGCGTGCGCCAGATGCCCGGTGATCATCAGGGCGTACGGCGTCCGCACCAGGAACGTGTCCGTCGCGTGGATCCCGACGTGCTTACGCGCATACCGTTCAGCCAGATCGAGCCAGTCCGCCGCCGTGTAGTACGACGCGGTGGGAGCCCCGCTGCTCCCGCTCGACTCGTGATAGGTCGCCAGCTCCGCCCGATCGACCGCGAGCATCCCGAACGGATAGGCGTCGCGCAGATCCTCCTTCGTGGTGAGCGGATACTGAGCGAGTTCCGCGCGCCCGCCCGGCACCCCGCGTTTGCGATAGAACGGGGAGTGCGCGGCCGACGCCAGCAGCTGCCCCAGCTGAGCGTCCTGCAGATAGGCGAGTTCCGCGGCATCGTGCCAGTCACCCAGACCGGGCCGGACGTCTCTCATGTCGTCTCCTCCCCCAGGACGCGGCAGGCGTTGGCCCAGGTCACGGCGGTCAGGTCAGCCGGGGACAGACCGAGCGCCGCGATCTTGACCAGCTCCACCCGCGGTTCCTGCAACGGATGCTCGGTGCCGAACAGCACGCGCCGTACGCCGAACCCCTCGACCGCCGCGCGCGCCGTGACGGTGAGGCAGCCGGACAGCTCGGCCAGAACGTTCGGGACCGGGGCGAGCTCCGCCAGACCCGCGAGCTCCAGCCCGGTGTGACCGCAGTGTCCCCAGACGAACGTGACCCCGGGGTTCGCCCGGGCCAGCCGCGCAAGATCGGCGGGCCGCGCCCCGGCGTGAGCCAGCGTGACCACGTAGACCGGATGCCGCATCGCACCCGCGACGGCGATCAGTTCGTGCACCGCCGGATCGTCCAGCCGGAACCCGTGCACGGCCGGTGAGATCTCCAACCCCCGGAAATTCCCCGCACCTTGTCGGTACGCGGCCACGTCGTGCACCGGATCCGCGAAGAAGAACGGCAGCAGCCGCCCACCGGAGAGCGAACACTGCGCGAGCACGTCGTTGTTGTCGGCGCTCACCTCCGCGCGCCCACCCTCGGAGATCTGCGTCGAGAGCCGGCCGAGCCCGATCAACCCGCCGGCCGACACCGCCGCGCGAGCGATGCCCGCCCCGTCCATGACGCTGAGCAGTACTTCAGCGGCGCGAGGGACGGGCGCGAGCCTGGCGTGGAAGTCGAAGATCATTGCTCGTAGCACAGTTCGTCGATGGGATAGCCCACGTGGCGTTCCCGGCCGGGCAGGTAGCCCAGCACCTCGTCGCCCGGGCGCAGCGACGTCGAGTTGTGCACCGTCGCGCCGGGGCCCAGCACCCGTACGTGCCAGTCGTCCTGCACGATCAGGTTGACCCGCTCACCCGTCGGCGCCACCGCGTCGATCGACAGCAACGGCCGCGTCTCGATCTTCACCCGCCCGACCGTGACCCGCCGCGTCCGCCCGTCCGCCCCGACCGCGAGGACCGTGCCACCGGCCGCCAGCTCGCTCAGGTAACGCGTGTGTTCGTGATCGGCGAGCGTGTACGACATGATCGCGCCCGCGTTCACGCGGAACGGACGGGTCGGCATGTAGGGCAGCGGGTGGGTCTCGCTGACGCACAACACCATGCCGCGGGACCGCGAACCGACCAGGATCCCCTCGTCCTGGCGCAGATAGGTGCACGTGTCGACGCACGCACGCTCACCCGTGCCGGCGTGCCGTACCCCGGTGACCGTGAGCGTGACCAGTTCCAGATCAGGTGACCGGTCGCGCACCACCTGCGCGAGCCTGGTCGCCTCTCCCGGCGCGGCTCCGGCGAGCATCACGCCGCCGGGTCCGTGCTCCAGCACGCTGAGATGCACGGCTGCGTCGTCCACGCCGTCCACGCGGGTGATGATCGTGCCCTCGGCGCCGTCCGCCGCGGCCAGGACGATCTCCATCGGGATGTTCGTGGGGTCGAGGAAGTGCAACAGGACCACGGGGTCACGGCGTACGCTCTCGCACGCCGCCGCCAGGTCATCGGGGTCCCGCACGTCGTGCCGGCTCCCGAACCGCACTCCCGGGTGCCGCTCGGCGAGCACCGACGGCATCCCGTGCCGCCGCGGATCGACCAGCACCAGGTCCGCCACGCCGAAGTCGTCCGGCAACTCCTCCGGGACCAGGACCCTGGTCACCGACGGCGGCAGCGGTGCGAGATCGGCCGGATCAGCGGCCACGATCGCGTCGAATCCCTGGTGCAGGGCCTCCTCCCCCACCGCCTGCCGCCACTCACCGAGCCCGCGCAGATCAAGCCAGCATTTCCTGTCCCCGCCGAAGTCGGTCCCCCCGGGCGAACCCGCAGCCGTCAGCTTGTTCTCGTCGATGACGGTCATCGCGCCGCCACCGCCGTCCGATCGTGCACCAGGGTGGCGAGCTGCCGGACCATGGCGCCGGGGTCGGGAGCGGTGAACACCAGCCTGCCCGCCGCGATCCCCCCGGCTCCGGCACGCACGGCACCGGCCAGAGCGGCCAGGACCTCGGCTGAGGCACCAGCCGCCGGGCCGCCAGCCGCCGGGCCGCCAGCCGCCGGGCCTCCCGCGAGTGGGCCTCCCGCGGCGAGGACGGGGATCGGGCAGTCGGTGAGGATCGGGGTGAGCTCGTCCGGCGTGGCGGGCAGGCTGGTCTTGACCAGGTCGGCGCCGAGCTCGGCCGCGACGGTCAGGGCCCGGGAGATCAGTTCCGGGGCGCGGCCGTCGATCATCTCCGGCCCGCGGACGTACATCATCGCCAGCAGCGGAACGCCCCACCGGTCGCAGTCCTCCGCGGTGAGAGCTAGATGCGCGATCTGCCGGCTCTCCGTGAGCGAGCTGACGTTGATGTGGACACTGACCGCTTCCGCTCCCAGCCGCAGCGCCTCCTCGACCGTGGCCACCGGGTACTTCGCGTCGGGGTCGGGTGCCAGGCCGGTGCTCGCGTTCAGGTGCAGCACGAGCGAGAGCCGCCGGAAACGCGCGGGATGCACCCGGCGGGCGGCTCCTTTGTGCAGGACAACCGCGTCGGCACCGTTGTCGGCCAGCTCGGCGACGAGATTGTCGAGGTCACCCCGGTGGTGCAGCGGCCCGCCGGCGATCGCGTGGTCGAGGGGCACCACGAGCAGCCCGGATCCGGGTTTCCGATACAGATGGCGCAGCCGTAACCGGCGGCCGAAGGTTCCGTTCTCCTCCATTGTCGTGACCCCTTTTCGAGTTCGTCACCGCCTCGACGGGCGGTGGTCGGCAGATCGGCGCGGCGGCTGCTCAGAGCCGATTCCGCGAGAGCGCCGTTGCATTTCGACGCTAGCCACGAAGGGCGCCGGGGCCTACTACTCGTATGGGTAGGTGCCGATTTCCGGCTGCCGGGGAATCGTCATCACCGGAACACCCCGAGGGCGCATCAGGAATGGTCATCACGCGATACACAGGCCAGCGGCCGTAGATTCCCGGCCGCCGGAAAAGGTCTCCCGCGGCGGTGCCGCCGGCTCGGCCGGGTTCACCCGGACAGCGGACGCCGCCGCCCGCGGAAGGGTAACGGTAGCGGTGAGCACCACCCTGGTGAACGGATGCGGAGCTGTGGCACGGCCCGGACAGAAACGAGCAACGTGAGCATGAAGCCGACGGTCACCCGAATGAGTGAATCCACGCGAGGCGTGTCACGGACCACGACGATCGATGACGGCCGCGATCATGCCGGTTCCGGCGTTCCGTTCGCCGCGGTGAGTGATCGCGACGAGCCGGCCGGGCCGATCGTGTGCCGGAGCGCGCGGACCCCGCGAGCGCCTGGCACGACGGCGGTCCATGGATTGATCAGCTCTTATGTCCACTCAGGCCGGTGTACTGCGCGGCGCGCGCTGACCCGGAACGGTCAGGCGCTGCCGTACCCGATGATCGATGACGCGGTGCCCGGATCACGGGCGGCCGGCCGTCCAGCGACAAGGTGCACCCAACAGTGCGGTGATACAAAAATCATCCACGTCGCTGTCCGGGCACTCCCGTGTCCGTCCGGTTATGACAAGGAGTGGCCCACCGTCCGAACGGACCCCTGAATTGATCATCACTTCCGGACACCACCGCCACAACGGCCGGCCCCGGCCCGAGCGGGCCGGACCTGCCCTGCCAGCCCGCCCCGACCGGCACGCCCAACCCGACCAGCCCACTCAGCAAGCCCAGCCCAGGATCGACGAGCATGCCGGGGAGACCGTCCTGAACGAGCAGACGTTCGGCCGTAGCGACGAGATGGACACCATCCGCCGCGCCCTCGCCGGGACCGCGGCGGGTGAGGGTGGCTGCCTGGTCATGCTCGGGCCGGCCGGTGTGGGCAAGTCCCACCTGGTGCGGGCGGCGGTGCAGACCGCGACCGAGCTCGGGCTGGCCGTGGCCGCACGGGAGGCGTTCAAGCTGGATTTGGCGGCGCCGCTCGTCACCCTGGCCGGGGCGCTGCGGGCGTGCACGCGCGAGGGTGAGCGTTTCTCCTGGCTGTTCGACGGTTCGCACCGGACCGAGCAGTACCGCACGATCGATCTGCTGCGGGCGTCCCTCGAGGATTTCGCCGCCGAGCGGCCGTTGCTGATCGTGGTGGACGACGCGCAGTGGATGGACGAGCTGAGCGCGCTCGCCGTGCGCGAGCTCGTTCCGGCCCTGGCCAGCTCGCCGGTGTGGTGGGTGTTCGCGGGGCGGCCGGAGCCGGTGGAGACGCCGGGGCTGCAGACGTTGAACTGGTTGATCCGCGGTGGCGCCGCGCCGATCCGGTTGAGCGTTCTGGAGGAGCCGGCGATCGCTGAGCTCAGCGCGGCGGTGGTCGGTGCGGAGGTCGACAACACCGTGCTGGCGCTGGCCAACGGCTGTGGCGGGAACCCGCTGCGGGTCGGGCAGCTGCTCCGGGCCCTGCGCGCCTCCCGGCAGCTCGTCATCACGGCGGGGACGGCGACCGTGATCGGCGGGGAGCTGCCGTCGAGCTTCGTCGACACGGTCCGGGAGGTGCTGGAGAGTCTCAGCGAGGGTACGCAGTGGCTGGTCAGGGCGTGTTCGGTGTTCACCCGCCCGTTCGGGGTCGAGGCCGCCACCCGGTTGACCGGGCACGGTCCCGCCGAGATGTACCGCCTGGTCGAGGAGGGCCTCACCGAGATCCTCACCGATGCCGGGGACGGGATCGCGTTCAGCCATGACCTGGTGCGCCAGGCGGTGTATTCGACGCTGCCCCGGACGTTGCGGGAGCGGCTGCACCGGGAGGCGGCGACGATCTCCCGGGACGAGGGGCTGCCCGCCATCGAGGTCGCCGAGCACCTGCTCAAGAGCGGTCGCGCCGGGACCACGGACGCTGTTGCCATGTTGCGGGCCGCAGCCCGCGAGGTGGCCGGTGCGGCTCCGGCGACAGCGGCGGATCTGATGCTGCACGCGCTCGAGGCGCTGCCCGCGCACGATCAGAACCGGACCGTGCTCATCGCCGAGGCGGTCGGCCTGCTCGCGTCGGCGGCGCGGGTCGATCAGGCCCGGCGGCTCGGCGAGGAGGCATTGGACGCCGGGCTGGATGCCGAGACCGAGGCCGAGCTGCTGCTCGGCCTGGCGGAGGCGTGCAAGCACGCAGGACAGAACAGGAGCGCCGTTGAGTACGCCGACCGCGGCCTGGGTCACGAGAAGATCGGCGACGCGACCCGGGCCCGGCTGTACGCGATCCGCGCCCACGCCCTGTTCTATGTGGACGATCTGGAGGGTGCCGACGCGTCCGGGGCCGACGCGCAGCGCCTCGGCATGGCGAGCAGCGAGTACGGCGCGGCGGTGTTCGGGGAGACCGCGCGCAGCCTCGTCGCTCAGGCGCAGGGTCGCATGGGTGCGGCGCTCGCGCACGCGAAGTCCGCGACGAGCACGGCGGCGACGCGGGGCGGCCGTGCCCGGCACCGGCATCCGGCGATCTGGATGGGCAGCGCGCTGACGGCGTACGACCGGTTCGAGGAGGCGGGGCAGGTCCTCGGCCGGGGGCGCCGCGAGTCGGAGCGGCTCGGGACGTTGTGGGCGCAGCCGTTGTGGCACTACTACAACGCCAATCTTCTCGCCGCGCGCGGAGAGCTCGACGAGGCGACCGCGGAAGCCGATGCGGGGGTGGCGACGGCCGAGCAGCTCACGGCGTACCAACTGGTGGTGCCTCTGCTCGGGACCTTGATCCGGCTGGCGGTGCTGCGCGGCGATCTGGAGGCGGCGAAGGCGCACCTGGCCCGGATGCACGAGCTGATGCGCACCGGGATCACCGCAACGCCCGAGGATGTCGTCTGGCCGGAAGCGCTGCTGCTGCACGCCGAGGGACAGAGTGATGTGGCGTTCTCGCTGGCGGCGGGCTTCTACGGATCGCTGCCGGAGCGCCCGGCCCTGATCACGATGGACCCGACCGCCCCCGGCATCCTGGTCGGCATCGCGCTGGGGCAGGGCGACCGGGCCGCGGCCGGGCGGGTCGTGGCGGCGACCGAGGCGCTGGCGCGACGCAACCCGGAGTCGCATGCGGCCCACGGTGCCGCGGCCCACGCCGGCGGTCTGCTGCACGGCGATCCGGCGCGGTTGCGGCAAGCAGTGGACTGCTTCCGGCGTACACCCCGCAGATTGGCTCTTGCCTCTACTTTGGAAGATGCCGCACGGGCGGAGGACCGATCCGACTGGTACGCCGAGGCGCTCGGCATCGTGAGCGAATGCGGCGCGACCGGCGCGCAGCGACGCCTGCAACGGCAGCACGGCAGTGCGCCCCCGGCCGAGCCGAAGAGTGAGCTGCTCCCCGAGCTGTCACCCGCCGAACGCAAGGTCGCCCTGCTGGTCGCGGACGGCCTCACCAACCTGCAGGTGGCCGGCGAGCTGTACCTCTCACGGCACACCGTGGACAGCCACCTGCGGCACATCTTCGCCAAACTGGAGATCAAGCGCCGGATCGAGCTGGCGAAACGCGTCGAGCGGGAACGCGGCGGATAGGCCTTATCCCGTGGGTACGTGATGTACGCGCGACGGCGGTGGCCGCAGCATGGGCCGTATGGTTGCGCTGCGTACTCCTGTTCTCATAGTCGGTGCCGGCGTGGCCGGTTCGGTGCTCGCGCTCGAGCTCGCTCATCACGGGGTGGCGAGCACGGTGGTCGAGCGGGCGTCCCGGCCCGCGCCGCACCGCGAACTCAATCTGGTCAGCGGCCGCAGCATGGAGCTGCTGCGGCGGCTGGGGCTGGCCGGGGACATCCGCCGGCACAGCATCGACCCGGACTGCACCGCCGAGGTGGTTTGGCTGCGCGGGCTGGAACAGCCACCCGTGCTGATGTCGACGCTGCCGTCGGTCAACCAGCTGCGGACCGCGTACGAAGCCGTCACGGACGGAACCGCGCCGATCGAGCCGTACGTGCTGTTACCGGCTGCGGAGCTGACCGGGCGGCTGCGCGACGCCGTCCGCGAGCATCCCCTCATCGATCTGCGGGAGGGCTGGACCTTCACGGATCTGCGACCGGAGCAGGGCGGAGCGGTGGCCGTCCTGGTGGAAGCGGGTACGGGTGACCGGCACGTGGTCCAGGCGACCTATCTGGCCGGGTGCGACGGCGCGCAGAGCACGGTGCGGCGCTGTGTCGGTGTCGCGATGGAACACCTGGCCGCCCCCGTCCACCACTACACCGTCTACTTCCGCATCGACGGGATGGCGGGGCCGTCTGCGTCCCCGCTGACCATCATCACGGCGGGGCTGACCCTGACCTGGCGCCACGACGAGGATCTGTGGATCGGCCATCTGCCGCTGCCCGCCGACGAGGTGACGATGGTCGACCCGATGGCGATGCTGAAGGGACGGCTGGGCGCGGTGGCGGACACGGCGGAGATCGTCGGGGTCACCCAGTCGGAGGAGGCGTTGCGGGTCGCCACGGCGTACCGGTGCGGACCGGTCTTCCTCGCGGGTGAGGCCGCCCACCGGTTCCGCCCACCAGGTGATGCCGTGGACACGTGCGTGGGTGACGCGGTCGACCTGGGCTGGAAACTCGCCGCCACGGTCAACGGCTGGGGCGGGCCCGCGCTGCTCGGCAGTTACGAGGACGAACGCCGCCGGCGGGCGCTGATCGACCGGGAGCTGGCGGCGCGGGCACTGGAGACGCGGAGCCGGTTCGGCCGGTTGACGGCCGCCGGTGCGAGCCGTGAGGTCCTCGCCGGGGTGCTCGGTCAGGAGCCACCCCAGCTGGATCTGAACGGCACGGCGTCGGGTGAAGGTGCGGGCAGTTCCGGCGTGGTCTGGCAGGAGACCGGAGCACCCGCGGCCGGGCAGGTGACCACCGCGCCGGGTGCCCGGCCGCCGGCACTGCGGATGGCCGACGGCGGCCAGCTCTTCGACCGGCTCGGCCCGCAGTTCACCCTGGTCGACCTCACGGACAAGGCGGACGGTACGCCGCTCGTGGCCGCCGCCACCGCCCGCGGCATCCCGATGAAGCACCTCACGATCACCGAGGCCGTGGTGCGGGCCCGCTGGGAGAGCGGTCTCGTGCTGGTGCGCCCCGACCAGCACGTGGCGTGGCGCTCCGGTGCCGTACCCACCGACTGGGAGGCCGTGCTGGACGTGGTCACGGGTCGCGCCGGTCAGGAACACGTGAACACGTGATGTCGATGCGACCCGGCGACGGCAACGCTCTACATCGGATCACGTCGAACCGAAAAGGACTCACGCCGATGTCATCGATGATCATGCAGGGCCTCCGGCACACCGTCACCGGCGACTGGCACACCCGGCTCTCGGGCAACACCTCCCCGCGCCGCAACCACTGGCAGACCAAGGTCACCTACTTCCGCGCCGCCGACGAACTCCTGGCCGCGCTACCGGCCACACCACTCAGCTGGAAGAGCATCGTCGCCGCGGCCCGGCCGTACGGCTGCCGCAGCACCTTCTACGAGGTAGCCGGCTCCCACGCCCGCCACCGCATGGTCGACGACCTCATCGCCGACGGCCGCCCCGACTCCGTCCAGCTCGCCTGGTGCTACCTGCGCACCGACCCGGTGGAGCAGCTGCTCGACGAGACGAAGGTCTGGTCGTACTGGCCGTACCGTCAGCAGCTTCTCGCCCGCCTGCAGTCGCCGTCGCCGTCGCAGTCGCCGTCCCGGTCGCTGTCGCAGTCGCAGTCGCAGTCCCGGTCCTTGTCGATGTCGCCGTCGCTGTCGCTGTCGCTGTCGCCGTCGCTCACGCCGGAGCAGATGGCCGCGGCCCTGACCGAGTCGGTGCTCGCCTGGGCCCGGCAGAACGAGGCGCTCGCGGCGTCGGTGAACCACAGCCCGCCCGCCTGCGCCGTCGAGGACCTCACCGTCATCCACCAGGGCCGGCTCGCCGCCGTCCGCGCCGGCGCGCAGCTCTGCGACGTGCTGAGTTCCGCGATGGTGGCGAACTGAACTCCGCGAGGGTGGGGACCTGAGCGCCGCGATGGTAGCGAACTGAACTCCGCGATGGCGGGGACCCGAACTCCGCGATGGTGGCGAACTGACGGAGATCACGTGAACACGTGATGCCCCGTCCCGGCGGTGCGAGCCACGCTCGACATCGGAGACAAGCCGACCCGAAAGGGGCCCCAGCCGATGTCCACGACCATCACCCACGAACTGCGGCACACTGTCACCGCCGGCTGGCTCCTCAGGCTCTCGGGCAACAAGTCCCCGCGCCGCAACCACTGGCAGACGAAAATCATCTACTTCCGCGCGGCGGCGGAGCTCCTGGTCACCCGCCCCGGCGCACCGCTGACCTGGAAGAGCATCGTCGCCGCAGCCCGGCCGCACGGCTGCCGCAGCACCTTCTACGAGGTGGCCGGCTCCCACGCCCGCCACCGCATGGTCGACGACCTGATCGCCGACGGCCGCCCCGACTCCGTCCAGCTCGCCCTGCGCTACCTTCGCACCGACCCGGTCGAGCAGCTGCTCGACGAAACCAAGGTCTGGTCCTACTGGCCCCACCGCCAGCAACTCCTCGCGTACTACGCAGCCCACGACCTCCCACCCGCCGCGATGGCCACCGCCCTCACCGACACGGTCGCCACCTGGGGCCGCCAGAACGAAGCCCTCGCCGCCGCCGTCAGCCACACCCCACCCGCCGGCGCCGTCGAGGACCTCACCATCCTCCACCAGGGCCGCCTGGCCGCCGTCCGCGCCGCCGCCCAACTCTCCGACGTCCTGCGCCACTCCTCAGGGGCGCGCTGACCAGCCATTTCAGCACAATTGGCCGGCAGTGCGGGGCGGACCCGGCACCCGGGAGCGGAGGCGGCCGCCCCGGGCGCCGGGCCACTCACCCTCCCCGCCCACGCACCCTGCCGGGCCACTCACCCTGCCCGGCCACGCACCCCCCGGCTACTCACCCTGCCCGGCTACTCACCCTGCCCGGCCACGCACCCCCGGCTACTCACCCTGCCCGGCCACGCACCCTGCCGGGCCGCCCCTCACTCTGCGCACACCGCTCACTCTGCGAGCGCGACTCACTCTGAGAGCACCGTTCACATTTCGCATGTCGCTCGCTCTGCGAGCACCAATCACTCCGCGAACGCCATTCACTGTGCGAGCGACACTCACACTGGGAACGCCGCTGACTCTGCGCGGGCCACTCACACTGCGAACGACACTCGCACTGTGGGCAACACTCACTCTTCGAGCATCGCTCACAGTGCGAACGCCGCTTACTCCGAGCTGGCCACTCACACTACGAACGCCACTCACACTGCGGGCATGGCCCATTCTTCGAGCGTCGCTCACTGCGAGCAACACTCACTCCGCGAGCACCGCTCACACTGTGGGCACCACTCACACTGCGAACGCCACTCAGTCTTCGGGCGCTGCTCACTCCGCCGAGCCGTTCGAGCGGCCTTGCCCGGTCCGGCCATCCGAGCCACGGCTGAAGCTGACCCGCCGGACCCGGCCGACCATGACAATGGCCGTCCATGCAGCCAGGACCAGCAGACCGCCCCACCACGGCAGCGGGAAGTAGCCGCCCGAGGGCACATAATGGGCCGCGACCTGCGAATACTCGGGAGTCGTCCCCACGACCGCAAACCCGGCCGCCGGGGTGAGCCGCAAAAGCCAACCAGCAACCACGTCCGGCAGGAGCGGAAACGCCGCCAGCAGGTAAGGCACAACGACCACGGCGACAGCGACGAGAATGGCGAGGCGGCGTCGGTGAAGGCGGACGGCGAGGGCTCGGGCGAAGAGGGCGGCCAACGCGAACAGCACCCCGACGCCGACGATCACCCGTAGCTCGGTGAGGACAGACGCCGCGTTGACCGTGTTGCCGTTCGCGCGGAGCAGCCGGACGCCGAGCGGGATGGTGGCACCCGCCGCGATCAGTCCGGCGCCGAACGCCATCGCGGCGAGTGTCACCGGGGCGGTGTTCGCGCGCGTGCTCATCACGAGCACGATCAGGAGCCCGAGTGCCAGGGCGACCAGGGTGTCCTCGATGTCACGGGCGCCGCCGTCTCCCTGGGGCCCGATGTCGCCGCTGCCCGTGACGGTGACCGTGCCGGCGGACTCGGTCATGCCCGGGGCTCGGTGGTGTTTCTCCCAGTCCGTGTGGCCCAGGTCGCCGATGATCGCGGGGGTCCAGGGCGCGGTGGGCGTACCCGTGGTGGTGATGGTGTCGAAGGTCGCGGAGGCCTGGGTGAAGCCGGATTCCGCGACGCTTGCCCCGAGTGCGACAGTGCGCAGTCCCAGCCAGCCGGGCGAGGTTGCGAACATGCCCGTTTCGACAGTGGCGGGCAGGTCCGGAATGCGCGTACGGCCGATTTCCGTCCACTCGCGGCCGTCCATCGAGTCATAGCCGATCACCGTGTCACCCTCCCGGGTGAGGCGCAGCCAGGTCGCATCCGGGCTTCCGGCCAGATCATGGGTGTACGCGTACTGCAGCCGGACGCCGTGCTCTGCTGTCCGCATGAGCGCGACGTACGGGCTGCCCTGACCCGTTCCGTCCTTGATGATGATGCCGCCCTTCGCCCAGGGCACCAGCCCCGGCACGATCGCGTCACGGCCGGGCGGCGGATAGGTGAGCGTTCCGGTCAGCGCGGCGACGTGCACCGTGATGCTGCCGTTCGCGCTCATCGGCTTGTGCGCGAAGACGAATGTGTCGCTGACCCGTTCGGCGGCCGGGCAGGGCACCTCCCGCTCGCCCTCGCTGCAATGGGCCAGATCGGTGTACGCGGTGAGCAGCCCGCCGAGAATGACGACCAGAACAGCACTGGCGAACCCGATGATGGTGGTTTTCCGCATGCCGAAATTCCTACCGGCCGGGCGGTGACAGGGCGGTGTCGCACGCTGTTACCACCCTGTTCCCGGCCATGCGGCATCCTTCACGCCATGGATCAGCCACGACGGACAGCCCGGCAACGGCTCGTGATCATGTACGCCGCCATGTTCCTGGTCTCGGGCGCCGCCCTGCTGGCCCTGGCCAACGTCCTCGGCACGGTCAGGTACACCCGCCTCGCCGGCGCCGGACCGGATCTGCGTGAGCAACTGGCCGGCGCCGAGGCGGCCCAGACCCGCCAGCTGCTGGCCGGCTCCCTGATCGCGCTGGCCGTGATGGCGGTGGTGTCGGTGCTGCTGGGCCGGTCAGCCGCACGGCGCGTCCTGCGGCCCCTCACGACGATCACCACGGCCACCCGCCGGATCACCGCCGAGAACCTGCACGAGCGACTCGCCGTCCCCGGCCCGGCCGACGAGGTGAAAGACCTCGCCGACACCATCGACGACCTGCTGGAACGTCTGGAGGTGTCCTTCGCGGCGCAGCGCAGATTCGTCGCGCACGCATCGCACGAGCTGCGTACCCCGCTCACCACGATCCGCGCCACCCTCGACGTCGCCTCGGCGAAACCCCAGGCCGCCGCGCAGACCGTCGCCCTGGCGGATCGGTTGCGCCCCGAACTCGACCGGATCGAGTCCCTGCTCGAAGGCCTCCTCATGCTCGCCCGCGCCCAGCACGGTGCCCTGTCCGCGGGCGGCGACCCGGCCGGTACCGCGGAGGTCGAGCTCGGGGCCCTGATCGAGCGGGCGGTCGAGGCGCGCGGCGCGGACATCGCGGCCAAGGGGCTGACCGTGGAACGCATCGGAGATCCCGGCCGGACGTGGGGCAATGCCGCTTTGCTGGGCCGGCTGGTGGACAACCTGATCGACAATGCGGTCACGCACAACGTGGCCGGCGGGTTGGTTCGCGTCTCCGCCGACCGGGCGCGGATCGTCGTGGAGAGCGGCGGGCCGGTGCTCGATCCCGCGCAGGTCGCCCGGCTCGGACAGCCCTTCCAACGCCTCGGTGAGGGCATCGGGGCGGGCAGCGGAACGGGGCTCGGGTTGTCGATCGTCGCGGCGGTCGCTGGTGCGCACGGCGGCCGGCTGGAGTTGCGCACTCGTGCATCGGGCGGACTTGCGGCGACGGTCACCCTGCACGAATGGACACCTGGAGGCGTACACAGATGAGGGTCCTGGTTGTTGAGGACGCCCGCGCGCTGGCCGATGTCGTCGCGGAAGGCCTGCGGGATCAGGGTCTGGCGGTCGACCTCGCCCGCGACGGCCTGGAGGCGGCCGCGAAACTCGACATCACCGGGTACGACGTGGTCGTACTCGATCGGGATCTGCCGGGACTGCACGGCGACACGCTCTGTCAGATGATCACCGAGCGGGACGACCGGCCGATGGTGCTGATGCTGACCGCCGCCGGAGCGCCCGCCGACCGGGTCCGGGGCCTCACCCTCGGCGCCGACGACTACCTCGCGAAGCCGTTCCACTTCCCCGAGCTGGTCCTGCGGGTCCGTGCCCTGGCACGGCGCAGACCCGCGGCCCACCCACGGACGTTACGGGCCGCGGGCATCGAGCTGGATCCCGTACGCCGCACCGCGGTCCGCGACGGCCGCCGGCTCGACCTCTCCGTCAAGGAATTCGCGGTCCTGGAAGCCCTGCTCCTCGCCGGGCCGGCGTTCCTCAGCACCGAGACCCTGCTCGACAAGGTCTGGGACGAGCACACCGACCCGTTCACCAAGACGGTCACGGTGACGGTCGGCCGCCTGCGCCGCAAACTCGGCACACCACCGGTCATCATCACGATCCCCGGCGCGGGCTACCGCATAACCGACGCCTGATCACCGCTCAGGGCCGCGACATCGATACCCGCGGCCCACGAAGCGAGCATGCGCAGTCCGTCGTGCAACGGACGTGGGCGCGGTGATGCGCGAAGGTCGCGGCACGCACATCTCGCTCCACGACAAGGACGAGCACGTCACCCAGGCCGTCGCCGAGCTGGTCCCCTTCTTCGCCGCGCTCTGGTTAGAGGCCCCGGATCCGATCGCGGATGGCCTGTGCGACCAGTCCGACCGCCTCGGGCACGGTGTCGCTCTGGTAGGCGGGCTCGAAGACCTCCACCTCGATCACCTCAGTGCCGGCGGCGATGTCGATCCGGGCATAGAGCGGAAGATCAAATCCCGATTTACGTACGGCCTCAAGTGCCCGTTCCCCCAAGGCGATCTCCGCCGGGGTGGCCTCCGTGGCGGTGATCGCCGGCCCGTACTCCCCGCCCACGTACACCCCGCCGGGCGCCAGGATCGGACCCTTGTGGAACGCGTACGCGTACGTCCCGTTCAGGAAGAACAGCCCGTTCTCGCCGTGCTCGATCACATGCTCGTTCGCGGGCTGGACCATGACGGTCTTCCCGGCGGCGAGAATCCGGCCGGCCAGTTCGATCGCCTCCGGATCGCCGGGCGCGAACAGCCCGGTGTCCCGCGACCCGGCGGAGATGGACGGCTTCACCACGATCCGATCCTGCCCCGAGCGCGATACGGCCACTTCCGCCTCCTCGACCGTCTCGCAGAACACGGTGGGAACGCACGGCAGACCATGTCCTTCGAGATCACGCAGGTACTTCTTGTCGATGTTCCACCGGATCAGCTCGGGCGCGTTGAGGATCCGGGTCAGCCCCGCCGCCCGATCGAGCCACGCCATGAACTCCGCGAACCGCTCCGAGTAGTCCCAGGGCGAACGAATGACCAGCAGGTCGTACGCTCCCCAGTCAACCGACTCGTCATGCCAGACCGGCGCATCGACCCGAAGCCCGTCCCCGCGCAGCGCGTCGACCAGCGCAGCGGTGTCCACGTCACGCCCGTGCAGCGCGACATCATCCGTGGTGAGCAGTCCGAGATAAGCCACCACACCACCTTAAACCGTGGATGATCAGGCCGTTTGACGCCTTTTATGAGCATTATTCGGTTAAATAAGCCAGGTGCTGCGCCTCCACCGCGCCGAACGCGCCGACCACCTCGCCGAGGCCCTGGCCGCCCTCCTGCGCACACCCCTCCCCGACCCCTTCGCCCCGGAAATCATCAGCGTCCCCTCCCGCGGCGTGGAACGCTGGCTCGCCCAACGCCTCTCCCACCACCTCGGCACCACCCCACCTAACGCCACCCCACCCAACGCCACCCCGCCCGGTGCCAGCCCACCCCGCGCTGACCCACCCGGCGCTGGCAGCGCGACAGGCCCGGCCGCCGGCCCGGCGACGGTCGGTCACGGTGACGGGATCTGCGCGAATGTGCAGTTCCTGTCGGTGTCCGCGCTGATCGACTCGATCACCGATCCGGGCGGCCCGGCGGCCCTCGGTGCGGCACCCGATCCCTGGCATCCCGACCGCCTCGTCTGGCACGTCCTCGACGCGATCGACCGCTCGGTGCAGCAACCGTGGTGCAGCACCCTGGCCGCCTACCTCGCGACGGACGGCCGGCGCTACGCGACAGCCCGCCACCTGGCCGCGCTGTTCGACTCGTACAACCTGCACCGCCCGGACATGGTCACCGCCTGGACAGCCGGCGACGACGTCGACGGCATCGGTAGAACCCTCCCCGAGGATCTGCGCTGGCAGGCCGCACTCTGGCGCGACCTGCGAGCCCGTCTCCACACCCCGGGCCCGGCCGAACGCCTCACCGACCTGTGCGAAACCCTGCGCCACGACCCACAGGCAGCGTCGATGCCACCCCGGCTGTCCGTCTTCGGCCTGACCCGCCTGCCATCCGCCCACGCCGCACTCCTGACCGCCCTGGCCGAACACCACGACGTCCACCTCTGGCTCCCCCATCCCTCCCCCGTCCTCTGGGACCGCCTGCGCGCCTACTCGAAACCCCGCACCCGCCTGGACGACCCGACCAAGGACCTCCCCCGCAACCCACTCCTCGCCTCTCTGGGCCGCGACGCCCGAGAACTCCAGCTCAGCCTCACCACACCATCACCGCCTCACGACACCCACCACCCCGGCCCCGCCTACCCGGACACCACCCTCGGCCGCCTCCAGCACGCAATCGCCAACGACCTCCCACCCGAACAAAGCCCGGCACCGCAGGGACCGGCCACGCAGGGACCGGCCGATTCCAGTGTTCAGGTGCATGCCTGCCATGGGCCGGATCGGCAGGTGGAGGTGCTGCGGGAGGTGATCCTGGGGTTGCTGTCGCGCAGTCCCGGGCTCGAGCCGCGCGACATTCTCGTCATGTGCCCGGACATCGAGACGTTCGCGCCGCTGATCTCGGCCTCGTTCGGGCTGGGCGAGCAGGCGACGCACCCCGCGCATCGCCTCCGCGTCCGTCTGGCGGACCGGGCACTACGGCAGGTGAACCCGCTGTTCGCCGTGGTGGGCCGGCTCCTGGAACTGGCCGGCTCCCGGGTGACGGCGGCCCAGGTTCTGGACTTCGCGAGCCTTCCCCCCGTACGCCGTGAGTTCCGGCTGGACGACGACGACCTCGACCGGATGCGCGACCTCGTGGTCGAGTCCGGTGTCCGGTGGGGTTTCGACGCCGGTCACCGTGCACGTTTCCAGCTCGACGTACGGCCGAACACCTGGGCCGCGGGGCTCGACCGGATCCTGCTCGGTGTGGCGATGTCGGAGGAGGAACTGACCTGGCTCGGGACAGCCCTGCCGCTGGACGACGTCGACTCCAGCGATGTGGATCTCGCCGGCCGGCTGGCCGAGCTGGTCGACCGGCTGGAGACCGTCCTGACAGCCATGATCAGCGAACGCCCGCTCAACGAATGGCGCGAAGTGCTCGCGGGCGCCGTCGATTCGCTCACCGACGTCCCGGATGCCGATGCCTGGCAGAGCTCCCAGGTACGCGCGGAACTGTTCGCGCTCACCGAGAACGCGCAGAACCCGTCACTCGGTCTCGGCGACATCAGTTCGCTTCTGAGCGAGCGCCTCCGGGGCCGGCCGACCCGCGCGAACTTCCGCACCGGCGATCTGACGATGTGCACCATGGTGCCGATGCGCTCGGTTCCCCACCGGGTCGTCTGTGTGCTCGGGCTCGACGACGGAGCGTTTCCCCGGCAGGCCGGTGTCGACGGCGACGACGTGCTGGCCCGTGACCCCTGCGTGGGCGAGCGCGATCCCCGCGGCGAGGACCGTCAGCTCCTGCTCGACGCGGTCATGGCAGCCACCGGCACTCTCGTCATGCTCTACTCGGGCGCGGATGAGCGGACGAACGCGCCGCGCCCGCCGTGCGTACCGCTGGATGAACTGCTCGATGTCCTCGGCCCGGACGTCGTGACCCACCATCCGCTGCAGCCGTTCGATCAGCGCAACTTCACTGGTGACCCGTTCAGCTTCGACCCGACGGCGCTGGCCGGCGCGCTGGCCGCGGCCGGTGAGCGCCGGGCACCCACGCCGTTCCTGACCGGCCCGCTGCCCCCCAACGGCCCCAGCGAAACAGTCGCCCTGGATGATCTGCGCGCTTTTCTCGATCATCCCGTGCGCGCGTTTCTGCGCCGGAACCTCGGGCTCGGGTTCTCCACCGGCGAGGACGAGCCTGACGACGCGCTCCCCGTCGAGCTGGACGCCCTGAGCAAATGGGCGGTCGGCGACCGGATGTTGCGCGCCCTGCTCGACGGCGCCGACCTGGAACGCTGTGTCCAGGCCGAATGGCGGCGCGGAGCCGTTCCGCCGGGCCCGCTGGGCAAGCGGTTGCTGGACGAGATAGCCGCGGACGTCCGCCCGCTCTCCGAGGCCGCCCGGGCGCATCTGACCGGTACGCCCGAAGCCCTCGACGTCGAACTCCCTCTTCCCGGCGGCCGCCGCCTCACGGGCACCGTCGCCAACGTCCACGATGACACCGTCGTGACGATCACCTACGCCAAGCTCGGCCCCAAATACCGGATCCGTGCATGGCTCAACCTCCTCGCCCTGTCCGCCACCCGCCCCGGCATCCCGTGGCGGGCGGTCACCATCGGGCGTGGCATGCGCGGCGGGGCAAGCCGTTCCACGCTCGGCCCGATCGACGCTGACAAGGCACTGCGGACACTGACCACGCTCATCGCATGGGCTGAGCAGGGAGAGCCGGCACTCATGGCGACAAGGACCTCCCATGCGTACGCGCAGAGCCGCCTTGCCGGTAGACCACCGGAGGTCGCGGTGAACAAAGCCTGGGATGCGTGGACCCGCTTCGGTGGCGGTGGCGAGTCGGACGACCCGGCACACACCCTGGTCTGGGGTCCCGGTGCCCCGCTGGACCGCCTGACCGCGACGGCGTCCAGCGGCCCGGAGCCGACTCTCTTCGGCGGCCTGGCACTGCAACTCTGGCGCCCGCTGCACGACGCCGAAGTCCTGGATGTCCCGTGACGACCACGATTCCCGCGTTCGACGTGTGTGGGCCGCTGCCGACCGGCACCACGGTCCTCGAGGCCAGCGCCGGCACCGGGAAGACGTTCACGATCGCGGCGCTGGCGGCCCGTTATGTCGCCGAGGGGCGGGCCGGGCTGCGGGAGTTGCTGCTCGTGACGTTCGGGCGCGCGGCCACGGCGGAGCTGCGTCAGCGCGTACGGGAGAGACTTGTCAGTGCTGAGCGTGGGCTCGCGGACCCGGCAGCCGCCCGCGCGGGTGACGATGTGGTCCTTGCACTGCTGGCGGACGCAGGTCCCGGGGAGGTCGCCGCGCGCAGGCAGCGGCTCGCGGCAGCGGTGGCGGATTTCGACGCGGCGACGATCGCCACCACGCACCAGTTCTGCCATCAGGTGCTCGCCGGGCTCGGCATCACGTCCGACAGCGATCCGGACGCGACGTTCGTGGAGGACCTCGACGATCTGGTCACGGAGGTGGTCGACGACCTCTACATCCGCAAGTACGCGCGAACCGGCGCACCCGTCCCGCATTTCGGCCGCGAGGTCGCGCTCGCCATCGCGCGCCAGGCTGTGGCGGACAGCCAGGCGCGTCTCGAACCGGCAGCGGCACCGCCGGATTCCTTCGCAGGGGTGCGCTACCGGTTCGCGTGCGCCGTACGGTCCGAAGTGGAGCGACGCAAAGCGAGCCGCCGGCTGTACTGCTACGACGACATGCTCACCGGACTGCAAGCCGCACTCGCCGACCCGGCGCGGGGCCCGGCGGCGTGCACGCGGCTGCGGGAGCGGTACCCGGTGGTCCTCATCGACGAGTTCCAGGACACCGATCCGGTGCAGTGGGCGATCGTCAGCACCGCGTTCCACGGTCACACGACGCTGGTCCTGATCGGCGACCCGAAGCAGGCGATCTACGCATTCCGCGGCGCGGATGTGGTGAGCTACCTGACCGCCGCCGGTGCCGCGCCGGCGCACGCCACTCTGGCCACGAACTGGCGCAGTGACGAACAGGTCCTGTCCGCCTTCGAGACCGTCTTCGGGCACGCTGCCCTCGGCGACAGCCGCATCACCGTACGCCCGGTGCGCGCGGCGACACCCGCGAAGCCCCGGGTCCTGGCGCCGTTCCGCCTGCGCGTCCTTGCCCGCACCGGATTCACGCTGAACAAACCCGGCCTGATCCCCGCGGCGGACGCCCGGGACGCCGTCGCCACCGACCTGGCCGCCGACATCGCGGGCCGCGCCGGCCTGGTCCCCGGCGATGTGGCTGTCCTCGTCCGCACCCACCGGCAGAGCACCCAGGTCCACGAGGCCCTGACCGCACTCGGTGTCCCCGCCGTCCTGGCCGGGGCGACCAGCGTCTTCGGCACACCCGCGGCCCGGGACTGGCTGGTGCTGCTGGAGGCCCTGGAACAACCGCATCGCCGGGCCCGGGTCGCCGCGGTCGCGTTGTCGGGCCTGATCGGCTGGTCCGCTCAACGCCTGGCCGTCGCCACCGAACCGGACCTCGACGAGCTCGGCGCAACGCTGCGGCAGTGGGCCCGGCTGCTCGACCAGCGTGGCGTGGCCGCCCTGCTCGAAGCGGTCACCGCGACGGGGCTGCCCGCCCGGCTGCTCGCGGAACGCGCCGGCGAACGCCACCTCACCGACCTGCGCCACATCGGCATGGCGATGCACGCCGCGGCAACCGAGGGCACCCTCGGGCTGACCGCCGTCGCGGAGTGGCTGCGCCGCCGCATCGACGAGGCACCGCACGACGTCAGCCTGGAACGCAGCCGCCGTCTCGAATCCGACGACGACGCAGTACAGATCCTCACCGTCCACAGTAGTAAAGGCCTCGAGTATCCGGTGGTGTATCTGCCGTTCGGCTGGGACCGGCACATGGGCAAGCCGGACTTGCTGCACCTGCACGACGACAACGGCGCCCGGGTCCTCGACGTCGGCGGGCCCAGCGGCCCCGGGTACACACTGGGTCTGCGCCGGCATCTGGCCGAGGAGGCCGGCGAGGATCTGCGCCTGCTCTACGTCGCGCTGACCCGGGCCGCGAACCAGGTCGTCGCGTGGTGGGCGCCGACCCTGAACACCACCGCCTCGGCCCTGCACCGTTTCCTGTTCGGCCGCCCCGGCGCCGGCGAGAACCCGCTCCCCGAATACCCGGTCCCTGCCGACGCCGCCGCGCTGGACCATCTCCGCCACCTCAACCTCGCGGTCGAGCGGATCACCCCCGCCCCGCCTGCTCCCTTCCACGGCACGCGGACAGATCCGCCGTCACTGTCCGCCGCCCGGTTCCACCGCCACCTCGACCTCGGCTGGCGCCGAACCTCCTACTCCCGCCTCACCGCCGCCCACCACGACCAAGCCACCGCGGCTTCGCAGGAGGCGCCCGGTGTCCGCAGCGAGCCCGACGTCGGCATCGAGGATGAGCTGGATGCTTTCGCCGAAGGGGAGGCGGAAGGTGGTGATGCGCCGATGGGTGGTCTGCCGAAAGGGGCGGCGTTCGGCACGCTGCTGCACACCCTGCTCGAGGACCTCGACTTCACGGCCACCGATCTGCACGCTGCCCTGCTCGAACGCGCACAACCGCTCATCGCCGCGACAGCCCTCACCCTCGATCCGGACGAACTCGCGCAGGCGATGCTGCCCAGCCTGCACACCCCGCTCGGCCCGCTCGCCGGCAATCGCAGTCTCACCGGTTTCTCCCCCGCCGACCGCCTGGCCGAACTGGACTTCGAACTCCCCCTCGACGGCGGCGACCTGCCCCGCAGCGGCCCGCCGGTCACCCTCGGCCTGTTCGGCGACAGCCTGGCACGGCACCTGCCCGCCGACGATCCACTCCACGGGTACGCCCAGCAGCTGCGCGAACCGTCGCTCAGTTCCCAGCGGCTTCGTGGTTACCTGACCGGGAGCATCGACGCCGTGTTACGCCTGCCGGGGCCCCGGTACCTCGTCGTCGACTACAAGTCGAACTGGCTGGGAGGGGCGCCGCTCACGGCGTACGCATATCGGTCCTCGGCACTCGCGGAAGCGATGATCGCAGCGCACTATCCGCTGCAGGCTCTGCTCTATGCCGTTGCCCTGCACCGTTATCTGCGCTGGCGTCAGCCCGGCTACGACCCGCGGACCCACCTCGGCGGGGTGCTGTATCTGTTCCTGCGCGGCATGAACGGCCCCGAAACCCCGCCCGGGCAGGGCGTTTTCAGCTGGCGGCCGCCCGCTGCCCTCATCGAGGAATTGTCGGATCTGCTATGACCCTCGCCCTGCGCGCCACCGGCCTGGTGCAGGTCTTCAACACCGCCGGTGTCCTGGCCCTCGCCGACGTTCACACCGCCCGCCGCGTCTCCGCGCTGGGCGGCGAGAGCGACGAGACGGTTCTGCTCGCCTTCGCGCTGACCGTACGCGCCCTGCGGCTGGGCTCGGTCTGCGTCGACCTGACGACGGTCGCCGGCACCGCGACCGGCGACGAGGACGTCGTCCCGGGCGACCTGCCATGGCCCGCGCCGGCCGCATGGTTGCAGGCTTGCGCGCGCAGCCCCCTGGTCGCCCCCGGCGGCCCGCTGCGTCTCGTCCGCGAACTGCTCTATCTTGACCGTTACTGGCGCCAGGAGGAGCTGGTCCGTCACCATCTCGAACAACGCGCCCGGTCCACCCCGCTGTTCGATTCCGCACGTTTGACCACCGACCTCGACGCGCTGTTCCCCGGCGCGGACAGCGAATGCCAGCGGCTCGCCGCCGCGGTTGCCGTCCATCGCTGGACGACAGTGCTCGCGGGTGGCCCGGGTACCGGTAAAACGACCACGATCGCGCGAATCCTCGCCGCGCTGCACCACCAGCCCGGCGACCCACCCCGGATCGCCCTGGCCGCGCCCACCGGCAAGGCCGCCGCCCGCCTGGAGGAAGCGGTGCGGGCCTGCGACCTGCCCGAGCTCGGCGACCTGCACGCGTCGACCATCCACCGCCTGCTCGGACGCCGCCCGGGCTCCCGCACCCGCTTCCGCCACGACCGCACCAACCGCCTGCCTTACGACGTCGTCGTCGTCGACGAGACCTCGATGGTGTCGCTCACCCTGATGGCAAAGCTGCTGGACGCCGTACGCCCCACCGCCCGCCTCATCCTGGTCGGCGACCCCGACCAGCTCGCATCGGTGGAGGCCGGCGCGGTCCTGGGCGACATCGTCCGCGCCGAGGGCCACCCCAGCGAGATCCTCGGCCGGCCCGTCACCAACGGCGTCGTCACCCTCGACCACACCTGGCGCTTCCAGGGCAGCATCGCCGCCCTGGCCAGAGCCATCCGCGCAGGCGACCCCGACGCAGCCCTCGAAGTCCTGCACCTCACCGCCGATGCCCGCCACAAGGCCGGCGTCGACGCCGGAGAAGGCCGGGCCGGCGAAGAAGCCAGGGCCGACAGGACAGCCGGAGAGGTCGAGCTCATTGAGGACGGCGCGACCGACGGCCTCCGCGCGGACGTCACAGCCGCCCTCGACGAGGTGACCAGGGCAGCACTGGAAGGCGACGCCGTCACCGCACTCGACCGCCTCGACACGCACCGCCTGCTGTGTGCCCACCGCCACGGCCCGCACGGCGTGACGCATTGGAGCGCGGAAATCGCCCGCTGGCGGGAAGCTGCCCCGTCAGGCTCCGACTGGTACCCGGGCCAGCCGCTGCTCATCACGGCCAACGACTACGACGCGGGCCTCTACAACGGCGACACCGGGGTCATCGTCCAGACCTCGGACGGGCTGCGAGCGGCCTTCGCCCGGGGCGGCACGCCGGTCCTGATCCCCCCGACCCGCCTCCTCGAGGCACAGACCCTCTACGCCCTGACCGTCCACCGCAGCCAGGGCAGCCAGTTCGACCGCGTCACCCTGATCCTCCCGCCACCCGAATCCCCGCTCCTGACCCGCGAACTCCTCTACACCGCCGCCACCCGGGCAAGGACCCACCTGCGCATCCTCGGCACCGCGGAAGCGATCCGAGCGGCCATCACCCGCCCGATCGCCCGGGCCAGCGGCCTCCGCTCCCTCCTCGGCCCGTAAAGCGTCGGGGAGCACCTGAAACCGTCAGAGCCGACCGGCCAGCAGCATTGGCAGGAGCCGGTCGACGATCAGCGGGGCGAGCACGACGTCACCAGGCGTCCGCGGGTCGAGCCACCGGACCTCCTCGATCTCGGCCAGCGCCGTGACCGGGCCGGGATAGGGAGCGGTGTAGACGTCCACGTCGATGTCGAACCCGGCCTCGTTCGCGGCGGGAGCCATGAACCGCCCGACATGCCCGAGCGCCTCCACCCCGACGCGCATCCCGAGTTCCTCGCCCAGCTCGCGTACGAGAGCCTGATCGGGTGTTTCTCCCGGCTCGAGCTTCCCGCCCGGCTGCATGAAGATGGTTGTCCCGCGCTTGCGCACGAGCAGCCAGCGCCCCTCGGGATCGCGGATGACGGAGGCGACGATTCGCAGCGTGGGCACCCGGTGGACTGTAACGGCAAAGACCCGCGGACCGCCGGGTGACGGCGGTCCGCGGGCTGTGGGAGAGGGTCAGGTCGGAAATGCTCTACAGCGCGGGGTACGCGTTGGCCATCAGCTGCTGGAACTGTGCTGAGAACCAGGCACCCGAGATCGGGGCGTTCGGGAGTGCACCGCTGAGGCTGTTGCCGTTGCGGGCGTTACCGGTGTAGGTCGGGTCGCACATCCGGTCGAAGCCCTTGCCCTCGTCGTTCGGGATGAGGGAGCTCGAGCCGTCCGACTCGCCCGGGGGCTTGACCCAGACGTAGGCGTCGATGCCGGTCTCCGGGTTGGCCCGGGGACGCTCGCCGAGGCCGGCGCCGGACTGGTTGCACCAGTTGCCGGCGTGGATGCGGCGGTCGATGCGGGACTGGTTGACGAACGTGTTGACGTCGGTCGAGGTGCTGGCCGCCGTCGGGCGGCCCGAGCCGCCCCAGCCGTTGCGGCTGGTGTCGATCAGCATGCCGATGTTCGAGTTGAAGCCGACCGCGACGAGCTGGTTGCGGAAGGACTGCGCGAACGTGAGCTCGTCGACGTACTGGTTCCAGTCGACCCAGGTCGACTGGCGCACCGAGGTGCCGTTGACCGAGGTGCCGATGCCGAAGTACTGCTCCTTGAGCGCGGAGTAGTTCGCCGTGTTGACGATGAAGCCGGTGACGTTGTTGACGCTGCCGGAGGCCTGGGCCGCCTGGAGCAGGATGTTCGCGGTCGGGAGGAAGTTGCTGTCCCAGCCGATCCAGCCGTGGTGCGCGGCGTCGACGTAGTTGTAGACGTTGCCGATCGCGCCGAGCTTGTTCAGCGCGTACCCGACGCCCTGGACGTATCCGCCGTTGGCCTTCATGGTGTCGCAGGCCGCGGTGCCGCCGGCGTTGCCGGAGGTGTTCGTCACGAGGTTGGGCAGCGAGTCGATCTCGACGATGTTGATGATCCGCAGGGCGGCGTACTTCGGGTCGGCCTGGATCGCGGCGATCGGGTCGATGTACTCGCTCTTGTAGCGGGGCAGGTCGTTCGGGCCGAGCTCACCGTTGGAGGCGAGCGCCGCGCAGTCGCGGCCGGGCAGGTTGTAGATGACGAACTGGATGTAGCCGGCGCCCTGGGCGAGGGCCGCGTCCAGGTGGTCACGGACGCCCATCGAGCCGTTGGAGCTGCTGCCGTCGGTGCCCTCGATCGCGGCGATCCGGTCGAGCCAGACCGCGGTCGGGTTGTTGGCGACGCGGCTGCCGCCGGGCTCGGCGTTCGCCTTGGCCTGCCATTCCGGGTTCTTGTAGCCCGCGACTCCCGCGTACGGGTTGTCGACCTTGGCTCCGGCCGGCGGCTGGCTGGTGGGCGGCGAGGACGGTGGCGTCGAGGGTGACGACGGCGGGGTGGACGGTGACGACGGCGGGGTCGTCGGGCCGGTGCTGCCCGTGCAGGCCACGCCGTTGAGCGTGAACGCCGTCGGGTTCGTGTTCGTCCCCGAGTAGTTCGCGTTGAAGCCGAACGTCGCGGACGCGTTGGTGGCCAGCGAGTTCGCGTAGGTCGGGCTCACCGCGGTCACGTTCTTCGCGCTCTGCGTGATCGTGGCGTTCCAGCCCTGGGTGACGGTTTGGTTACCGGCGAAGGCCCACGCGACCGTCCAGCCGTTGGTGATCGGGTCACCCAGGTTGGTGACCGTCACGTTGCCGGTGAAGCCGGTGCTCCACGAGTTGGCGGAGTAGGCGACCCGGCAACCGGCGGCGGCGTTCGCCTGGGTGGCTGCCACCACGCCGAGTCCGGAGACCAGCGTGACAGCGGCTGCCACGGTGAGCGCCCGGGTGAGGGTGCGCCGGGGTGATCGAGAGGGAGGGGGAGTCATCGCAGATTGCTCCTCGAAGGACGGGGGCGGGGAATCTGATCGACGTTCGTCGGTGCCGAACTAGCGACTGAGCGTGATGTTGCCATGGGAGCGCTCCCAGCGCAATACCCAGTTAACGAACCCGAAACTTCCAGGAAATAGAACACAGGGGGTGTCCGCCGGCGCCCTGGAATCCAACTCCGCGCCGACATCGGCAGCAAGCGAACCGTGGCAGGCCACATTGGAAGAACGCACGGCTCCGGATGCGTCGGGCTCCGGATGCTGGTCACTGCCGCCCCGAAGAGCACGCCTTCATCGAATACAGACGAATGCGCTCCGACAATGGATCGACAGCGGTCTTTCTAGCCCCCCGAACCGGGCGGCGTCAACAGGTACCGACGCAAAGACCCCACATCGCGCCAGAGTTTGTTTCCGACTCTTGACAGCCACGTGAACAGACAGCATTGTCTGGGAGCGCTCCCACAATCACGTCCATCGATGGGAGGACCACTTGCACCGCCGACGCCTCACCGTCCTCGTCGCCGCGCTGTCCCTCAGCGGCGCTGCCGCCCTCGCCGTGCCCGCGCTCCAGCAGCCACTTCCGGCGGCCGCTGCCGCCTCGGACGCGTACGCATGGAAGAACGTCCGGATCGACGGCGGCGGTTTCGTCCCGGGTCTGATCTTCAGCCGCGCCGAGAAGAACCTGATCTACGCGCGCACCGACATCGGCGGCGCCTACCGCTGGAACCAGGCCGGTCAGAACTGGGTGCCCCTGCTGGACTGGGTGGCGCGCGACAAGTTCGGTTACAACGGCGTGCTGAGCATCGCCGCCGACCCCGTCGACGCGAACCGGGTGTACGCGGCCGTCGGCATGTACACCAACAGCTGGGACCCGAACAACGGCGCGATCCTGCGGTCCACCGACCGCGGCGCGACCTGGCAGATCACCACGCTGCCGTTCAAGAACGGCGGCAACATGCCCGGCCGCGGCATGGGTGAGCGGCTGGCGGTCGATCCGGGCAACAACCGCAACGTCTACTTCGCCGCCGAGGGTGGCAACGGGCTGTACCGCAGCACCGACTACGGCACGACGTTCAGCAAGGTGACCGCGTTCCCGAATGCCGGCAACTACGTGCAGGACCCGGCCGACCCGAACGGCTACCTGAACCAGAACCAGGGTCTCAGCTGGGTGACGTTCGGCGACACCAACCAGATCTACGTGGGCGTCGCGGACAAGCAGAACCCGGTCTACCGCTCGCTCGACGGCGGCACGACCTGGGAACGCGTCGCCGGGCAGCCCACCGGCTATCTCGCGCACAAGGGCGTCATCCAGGGCAAGTACCTGTTCATCGCGACCAGTGACAGCGGTGGCCCGTACGACGGCGGCACCGGCCAGGTGCAGCGCCTCGACACCACCACCGGGACCTGGACCGACATCAGCCCGACCCCGGCCGCGGACGCGTACTACGGCTACTCCGGGCTGACCGTCGACCGGCTGCACCCCGGCACGCTGATGGTCGCCACGCAGATCTCGTGGTGGCCCGACGTCATCTTCTTCCGCAGCACCGACTACGGCGCCACGTGGACCCGGATCTGGGACTACAACGGCTATCCGAGCACGACCAAGCGCTACACCATGGACGTCTCATCGGATCCGTGGCTCGACTTCAACACCAACCCGCAGCCACCGGAGGCCACCCCGAAGCTGGGCTGGATGACCGAGTCGCTCGAGATCGACCCGTTCGACTCGAACCGGATGCTCTACGGCACCGGCGCGACCGTCTACGGCACCACCCAGCTGACGAACTGGGACAGCAACACCGCGTTCACCATCAAGCCGTTCGCCACCGGCATCGAGGAGACGGCCGTCCTCGACCTGGCCAGCCCGCCGTCGGGCGCACCGCTGGTCAGCGCGCTCGGCGATGTCGGCGGTTTCCACCACGGCGATCTGAGCGCCGTGCCGCCGAACTTCCACGACACCCCGAGCCTGGGCAGCAACACCAGCCTCGACTTCGCCGAGCTCAGCCCCGCGGTCTTCGCCCGGGTCGGTAACGCGGACGCCGCCCCGCACCTCGGCGTCTCCAACGACGGCGGCAAGAACTGGTACGCGGGCCAGGAACCCTCGGGCGTCACCGGCGGCGGCACGATCGCGGTCGGCGCGGACGCGAACTCGTTCGTGTGGTCCCCGGCCGGCACCGGCGTCCACTACTCGACGACCCGCGGCAGCTCGTGGACCGCCTCCACCGGCATCCCGGCCGGGGCCAAGGTCGAGTCGGACAGGGTCAACCCCAGGACCTTCTACGGGTACGCGGGCAGCTCGGTCTACGTCAGCAAGGACGGCGGGGCAACGTTCACCACCGGAGCAGCCCTCGCCGCCACGAACCTGAAGGCAGTGCCCGGGAAGACCGGCGACGTGTGGCTGGCCGGCACCACCGGACTGCACCACTCGACCGACGCGGGCACCACGTTCACGAGACTCGCCACCGTGACCTCCGCGATCAACGTGGCGTTCGGCAAGGCGGCGCCAGGTGCCGCGTACCCGGCGGTGTTCCTCGTCGGTGTCGTCGACGGTGTGGACGGCGTCTTCCGCTCCGACGACGCCGGCGCGACCTGGGTGCGGATCAACGACAACGCCCACCAGTACGGCAACAACGGCGACGCACTCGCCGGCGACCCCCGCGTCTACGGCCGCGTCTACCTGGGCACCAACGGCCGCGGCATCCTCTACGCCGACCGCACCGGCACCACGACGACCCCGCCCACGTCCAGCCCGACCGCGTCCCCGTCCACGACACCGTCGACCAGCCCGTCCCCGACAACGCCGCCGCCGACCACCACGCCCCCGCCTTCCACAACGCCGCCTTCCACAACGCCGCCGACCACCGGCGGCTGCACGGCGGCGTACCGGGTCACCAGCTCGTGGCAGGGCGGTTTCCAGGCCGAGGTCACTGTCACCAACGGCTCGGCCGCGACCACGGCCTGGACCGTCGGCTGGACGCTCCCGTCCGGCCAGGACGTCACCCAGGTCTGGAACGGCACCCTCACCAAGTCCGGAGCGGCGGTCACCGTACGCAACGCGGCCTACAACGGCACCCTCGCCGCGAACGCCACCACCACCTTCGGCCTCACCGGCACCGGGGCAGCCACCGTCCCGGCCACCACCTGCGCACGGAGCTGAAAGGAGCACACACCCATGAAAGTCCGCAACAAGTTCATGGTGTACGCCGCCGCGGCCGTCCTCGCCGCGACCGGCGCGATCGTGATCACCCAGACGTCGGCGAGCGCGCACGGCGCCATGATGGCACCGGGCAGCCGTACCTATCTCTGCTGGAAAGATGGTCTGACCTCGACCGGGCAGATCGTGCCGCAGAATCCGGCCTGCGCGGCCGCCGTCGCCCAGAGCGGGGCCAACTCGCTGTACAACTGGTTCGCCGTGCTGCGTTCCGACGGCGCCGGCCGTACCTCCGGCTTCATCCCCGACGGGCAGGCCTGCAGCGCGGGCACCGGGGGGCCGTACGACTTCACCGGTTTCAACCTGGCCCGCACCGACTGGCCGGTCACGCACCTGACGTCGGGTGCGAGCATGCGCTTCGACTACAACAACTGGGCGAAGCACCCAGGCACGTTCAAGCTCTTCATCACCAAGGACACCTGGAGCCCGACCCGCGCCCTGGCCTGGAGCGACCTCGAGACGACACCGTTCTCGCAGGTCGTCAACCCGGAGTCGACCGGCGGACCGGGCACTGTGGACGGCCGTTACTCATGGACGGCGAACCTGCCGTCGGGCAAGAGCGGCCGGCACCTGATCTACTCGGTGTGGCAGCGCTCGGACAGCAACGAGACGTTCTACGGCTGCTCCGACGTGGTGTTCGACGGCGGCAACGGCGAGGTCACCGGAGTCGGCACGGGTGGTGGCACAACGCCCACCACGCCACCGACGTCAACGCCGCCCACATCGACGCCGCCCACATCGACGCCTCCGACGAGCACCCCGCCGACGACCACGCCTCCCACGGGGAGTTCGTGCACTGCGGCGTACACCACAACGAGCTCGTGGGCCGGTGCCTTCCAGGGTGAGATCAAGGTGACCGCGACCACCGCCGTGTCGAACTGGATGGTGCACTTCATCTGGCCCGGCGGTCAGAGCGTCACCCAGTCGTGGGGCGGCACGTTCAGCGCCATGGACACCTCGGCCATGGTCGCACCCGAAGCCTGGAACAAGTCCCTGACGGCCGGTGCCACCACCACCGTCGGGTTCCTCGCCAACGGCAGCGCCCCCGCATCGCTTCCCGGCCTCTCCTGCCTGCCCGCATAGGAGCCTTCCCCGCCCGGATAGGAGTTCCCCCTTGCGATACCGACCCGTCCTCGCCGCGGCACTCGCCGCCGCGACGGTCACCGGGCTGGGCGTTCTGACCGCCCGGCCCGCGCTGGCCGCCGACTCCCCCTACTACGTCGACCCGTCGACCCAGGCCGCCCGCTGGGTCGCCGCCAACCCGAACGACTCCCGCACGGCGGTCATCCGCGACCGGATCGCGAACGTGCCACAGGCCCGCTGGTTCACCGCGAACAACACCGCCACGGTGGCGTCCGAAGTGGACAGTTTCACCGCCGCCGCGTCGACGGCGGGGAAGATCCCGATCCTGGTGGTCTACAACATCCCGAATCGGGACTGCTCCGGCGCGAGCTCCGGCGGGCTGCCGTCGCACACGGCGTACCGTCAATGGATCGACCAGGTGGCAGCGGGCCTGCGGGGCCGGGCCGCCGCGATCATCCTGGAACCCGACGTCCTGTCCCTGATGACCACGTGCCTCACCACGGCCCAGCAGGCCGAGGTCTACACGTCGATCGCCTACGCGGGCAGGACGCTCAAGGCCGCCTCGGCACAGGCCAAGGTCTACTTCGACGCGGGTCACTCCGCGTGGCTCGCTCCCGCCGAGATCGCTTCCCGACTGGTACGCGCGGACATCGCCAACAGCGCCGACGGCATCTCGGTCAACGTGTCCAACTACCGGACCACGGCGGAGAGCACCACGTACGTCCGCAACGTCATCGCCGCCACCGGAGTCTCCCGTCTCAAGGGCGTCATCGACACCAGCCGCAACGGCAACGGCCCCGCGGGCAGCGAATGGTGCGACCCCGCCGGCCGCGCGATCGGCACACCGAGCACTAACCAGGTCGCCGACCCGATCCTCGACGCGTACCTCTGGATCAAACTCCCCGGCGAGTCGGACGGCTGCATCGGCCCCGCCGGCCAGTTCGTCCCGCAACGCGCCTACGACCTGGCCATGGCAGCCCCGGTCACCACCACCCCGCCGACCACCACTCCTCCGACCACGACCCCGCCCGCGTCCCCGTCGCCTTCCACGCCCTCGTTCCCGGGTGCCTGCGCGGTCACCTGGACAGCGAACCAGTGGTCAACAGGCTTCACCGCCGACCTCCGCATCACCAACAACGGCCCGCCGCTCAGCACCTGGCGCCTGACCTTCACGGTCGGCAGCACGGTCACCCTCAGCAACGGCTGGAACGGCGTCTGGTCCCAGTCCGGCACCACCCTCGCGGTCACCGGCCCGAGCTGGGCACCCACCCTCGGCTCCGGCGCCACGGTCACCCCCGGCTTCCAGGCAACCTTCACCGGCAGCCCGGGCACGCCATCCGCCTTCGCCCTCAACGGCACCACCTGCACGGCGACCCTCTAGACCACCCTGGGGTCCAGGCCCGGCCTTCGTTGCGGGAAGGCCGGGCTTCCCCGTGTCCCACGCGATCCGGTCTTCCTCGGCACCGCGACCACGCCGGCGAACGGTGGTCGCGCCCAGCTCTGTCGCGGAAGGGCTCACCATGGGCGGGACCGAGATACCGTGAGGTGACAACCGACTGGAGGCGCCGATGTTAGCCGCGGACGTGGCCGTCACCATGGCGACGGTCACCGAGGGCACGCCCGCCCGCGAGGCCGCCAAGGTGCTGGCCGGTCAGGATCTGCCGGGCCTGATCGTCGTCGACCACCGGGGCCGCCCGCTCACCGTTCTGGCCGGTGTCCAGGTGCTGCGGATGGCGCTGCCGTCCTACTGCCAGGAGGATCCGGCGCTGGCCCGGGTGATCGGCGAGGCCGACGCCACGGTGATCCTCGACGGCATCGGCGACCGCACAGTCGCGGACCTGCTGCCCCGCGAGCGCCGGGAGCTGCCCGCCGTCAGCCCCAAGGCCACGCTGCTGGAGGTGGCCGCAGTGATGGCCCGTGCGAACGTGCCGCTGGTGGCGGTCGTCGACGCCGACCGGGTGATGACCGGCGCGATCACCCTGGACAGCCTGCTCGACCACATCCTGGGCACCTGACCTCAGAAGAAGCGCAGGTAGAGATAGGGAACGGCCAGCGCGACCGAGACAACCGTGACGATCAGGCCCCACCGGGTGAACTCCCAGAACGTGATCCGGTGCCCGGCGCGTTCGGCCAGGCCCAGTACGACCACGTTCGCCGAGGCGCCCACGGCGGTGGCATTCCCACCGAGGTCGGCGCCGATGGCGAGCGCCCACCACAGCACCTGGGCATGGCCGAGCCCACCGTTGGCGTCGACCAGGTCCGCGACGATCGGGCTCATGGTGGCCACGTAGGGGATGTTGTCGACGATCGCGGACAGCGCGGCGGAGGCCCACAGCAGCAACATCGTCGCCGGCCACAGCTTGCCCGCGGTCGCCTCGGTGGCGGCGTGGGCGAGGGAGCCGATGACGCCCGTGGTCACCAGGGCGCCGACCATGACGAACAGACCGGCGAAGAAGATCAGTGTGGGCCACTCGACCTCGCGGGCGATCTCGCCGGCGTCGATCCGGGACAGGGCCAGCAGCAGCAGGCCACCGAGCAGGGCGACGACGGACGGCTCGAGGTCGAGGACGGTGTGCAGCCCGAAAGCGGCGAGCACCAGGGCGAGCACGGACAAGCTCAGCACCACCAGGCGCGGGTCCCGGATCGCGTCGCGCTCGTTCAGCGCCATGATCCGCTGCACCCGTTCGTGGTCGTAGCGGAACGCCTTGCGGAACATGATCCGGCAGAGCCCGACCAGCACCACGAGCACGACCACCACGAACGGTGCGAGCACACTGAGGAAGTCGTTGAACGTCAGCCCGGAGCGCCCGGCGATGATGATGTTCGGTGGGTCACCGATCAGCGTCGCGGTCCCGCCGATGTTGGAGGCGAACACCTCCGCAAGCAGGAACGGCACCGGTGGTACGCCGAGCCGTTCACAGACGAGCAGCGTCACGGGTGCCACCAGCAGCACGGTGGTGACGTTGTCGAGCGCGGCGGAGAGCACGCCGGTGACCACGATGAAGATCACCATGATCGGGAACGGACGGCCACGGGCTCGTTTGGCCGACCAGATCGCCAGGAACTCGAACAGTCCCGTGCGGCGGAGCACGGCGACGATCATCATCATTCCCATCAGCAGGAAGATGACGTTCCAGTCGATGCCGGCGTCCTCGGAGAAGAACGCGTGCTCCGCGTCGGTCGCGCCGATGGCCAGCATCAGAGCCGCGCCACCCACGGCGACGGCGACACGGTTGATCTTCTCGGTGGCGATCAGGACGTACGCGGTCACGAAGATCGCCACCGCGATCCAGCCGAGGGTGCTCACGCGGGATCTCTCTGATAGACGTCGGGGATGCCGTCCCGGTCGCTGTCGACCTGTTCCTGCTCGCAGAGCCGCCGGTAGTGGCGATTGCGCAGCCTCAGGACCACCATCGCGAGCAGGGCGGCGACCAGCGAGCCCACCAGAACGCCGATCTTCGCATAGCCGTCGCGCTCGGTGCCGGCGCCGAACGCCAACTCGCCGATGAGCAGCGAGACCGTGAAGCCGACCCCGCCGAGCAGGCCCAGGCCGGTGACGTCCCACCAGCTCAGCCCGTCGGCCAGCTGGGCCCGGGTGAAACGCTGCACGAGCCACGTCGACCCGGTGATGCCGGCGACCTTGCCCAGGACCAGCCCGGCGACGACAGCGAGCGTGACGGTGTTCGTCAGCGCCGAGCCGATCCCACCGGCGTCGGCCACCGACACCCCGGCCGCGAAGAAGGCGAAGACCGGGACTGCCACGCCGGCCGAGATCGGCCGCCAGCGGTGCTCGAAGCTCTCGGCCGGCCCGTGGCTTGCGCCGTCACGGCTGCGGACCGGGACGGTGAAGGCCAGCAGCACGCCCGCCACAGTGGCGTGGATGCCCGATGCGTGGACGAGTCCCCAGGCCACTGCGGCCAGCGGCAGCAACAGCCACCAGCTGCGCACCCGCCGCTGCACGAGCACACCGAACAGCGCGATGGGCACCAGCGCCAGCAGCAACGGGATCAGGTGCAGTGCTGACGTGTAGAAAACCGCGATGATCGCGATGGCCAGCAGGTCGTCGACGACCGCGAGGGTCAGCAGGAACGTCCGCAGCGAGCTGGGTAGATGGGTGCTGATCACGCTGAGAACCGCCAGCGCGAACGCGATGTCGGTGGCCGTGGGGATCGCCCAGCCCACGAGGGCGCCGCCGCTGCGCGAGGCGACCGCGGCGAAGATCAGGGCAGGCACCGCCATGCCGCCGACCGCCGCGGCCACCGGGAGTGCGGCGCGGCGCGGATCGCGGAGATCGCCGGCCACGAACTCACGTTTGAGCTCGAGCCCCGCGACGAAGAAGAAGACGGCGAGCAATCCGTCGGCCGCCCACTGGGCCAGGGTCAGGTCGAGGTGCCAGGAGGATGGCCCGGCCCGGACCTGTGACAGGTCGTGATAGGCGCCCGACCAGGGTGAGTTGGCCCAGGCCAGGGCGAGCACCGCAGCAGCGAGCAACAGGGCGCCACCGACCGTCTCGGCGCGAAGCACCTCGGCGATCCGCCGGGCCTCGGGCCAGCTGCCACGGGAGAAGAGACGGGAAGCGGCCATGGGCGAGATCCTCCGGAGGGGTCGGCAAAAGAACCGCCGACCAGACTTCCCGGCACACCTGAACCGAACCCTACGGGATCACGGGATCCGCCGCCCGGTCTACGGGCCGCGGATCCCGTGGCATCTCTCACGATCGAAAACGCCGAGGAACCGCCGGCGGGGGCTCAGGCCTGCGCGGTGGTGGTTCCTGCCAGGCCGGTCGCGGCATCCGCGACGGCGGACGACGCGGCGGCTGCGGAAGCGGCTACGGCGGAGGATGCCGCGGCCGCGGAAGCGGCGACGACGGCGGGGGCTTCGGCCACCGCGGCCGAGGCGCGGCGCCAGCGGGCGGAGGGGTCGCTCGCGACGACGGGCTTGACGGCCTTGGGGCGGCGGATGGCTGCTTCGCCGCGGTTGGGGAGGGAGAGGCGGATGACCTTGTACCAGGCGGAGGCCACCTGCTTGGGGAGCGGGCCACTCGTGTACGTCAGGCCGTACCTCTGGAAGAGGTCCTTGATCTTGGGGGCGATCTCGGCGTAGCGGCGGCTGGGCATGTCGGGGAAGAGGTGGTGCTCGATCTGGTGGGAGAGGTTGCCGGTCATGATGTGCATGGCCTTGCTGCCGCTGATGTTGGCGGAGCCGAGCATCTGGCGCAGGTACCACTCGCCGCGGGTCTCGCCCTCGATGGAGGTCTTCTCGAACGTCTCGACGCCGTTCGGGAAGTGGCCGCACATGATGACCGAGTGGCTCCACACGTTGCGGATCAGGTTGGCCGTGGCGTTGGCGGCGAGGGTGTGCAGGAACGACGGGCCGGACAGCGCCGGGTGGACGACGTAGTCCTTGAGCATCTGCTTGCCGATCTTGCGGCGGACCTTCTTGAGGGCGCTCTTGAACTCGGGGCGCCGGCGGCGCTCCTTGGTCGCGAGGTTCTTGCCGAGCTCGAGGTCGTACGCCGCGATGCCGTACTCGAAGAAGCAGGCGTTGATGAAGTTCCACAGCGGCTGGCCCAGGTGCATGGGGTGCCAGCGCTGGTCCTCGTCGACGCGCATGATGCCGTAGCCGAGGTCGTTGTCGCGCCCGACGACGTTCGTGTAGGTGTGGTGCAGCTCGTTGTGCGAGTGCTTCCACTGCTCGGCCGGGGAGGCGTGGTCCCATTCCCACTTGGTCGAGTGGATCTTCGGGTCGCGCATGAAGTCCCACTGGCCGTGCATGATGTTGTGGCCGATCTCCATGTTCTCGAGGATCTTCGCCACCGACAGACCGGCTGTTCCCACCAGCCACGCCGGCGGGAACAGCGAGAAGAGCAGCACCCCGCGGCTGCTGAGCTCCAGCCCGCGCTGCCAGGCGATCACCCGCCGGATGTACGCGGCGTCCTTCTCGCCCCGGCTGTTCATGACCTCGTCGCGGATGGCGTCGAGCTCCACGCCGATCGCTTCGATGTCCTCGGGCGTGAGGTGGGCGATCGGGCTGGTCTTCTTGCGCTGGATGGTGGTCATAGAATTTCCTCGTTTTCGCAGGGAGCGGGGGAAGAGGTAAGGGGGAGGACCGGGAGCTCAGCCGTCGATGCGGCAGGGACCCGCCGCGGCTGAGACACAGGTCTGGACGGGGATGCTGTCACCGGCCTCCGCGACGGTGAGCGTCCCGTCGCGCAGGTCCCGCACGGCGCCCTCGCGCAGCGGGAGCACGCAGCTGAAGCAGATGCCCATCCGGCAGCCGGACGGCATGAGGACACCGGCGGCCTCACCGGCGTCGAGCAGCGGCACCGAGCCGTCGGTCTCGACCACGGTGCCGGACTGCGTGAACGTGACCGAGCCACCACCACCGGCGCTGATCAACGCGGGCCGGAAACGCTCGGTGACGAGCCGGTCCGCCTCACCCGCGTCGGCCCAGTGGGCCTCAAGGTCGTCCAGCATCTCGTTGGGCCCGCAGGCCCAGGTCTGCCGGTCGAACAGGTCGGGGACCAGGTCGTCCAGGTCGGCGGGCTTGATCCGGCCATCGGTACGGGTGTGCCGCTCGACCAGCCGGATCCGCCCCTCGGCGGCGAGGGTGCGCAGCTCGGCGCCGAACACCACGGCCTCGTGCGTGCCGGCCGAGTGCACCACCACGACGTCGGACATCTCGTGCAGGGCGCTGCGCAGCATCCCCATCACGGGGGTGATGCCGCTGCCGGCCGTCACGAACAGCGCCTTGCCGGGACGCGCCGCGGGCAGCTGGAACTCGCCGGTCGGGACGTCGAGGTGCAGCAGCATGCCGCGCCGGGCCCGGGTGAGCAGGTGGGTGCTGACCGCGCCGTCGGGCACGGCGTTGACGGTGATCGTGATCCGGCCGTCCTTGCGGGCGGGCGTGCTGGTGATGGAGTAGGAGCGCCAGAGGCGGACGCCGTCGACGTCGACTCCCACCCGTACATATTGACCGGGCTCGTGCGGCACCCAGCCGCGACCGGGCCGCAGCACCAGCGTGACGGCCCTTTCCGTCTCGGGACGAACCGCATCGACCCGGGCACGCAACACGTTCGCGTTGCGCAACGGGGCGATCACATCGAGGTAATCGGCGGGGACCACAGGCGTCGTGATGAGTTCCACGACGCGCCAGGCACCGGTCCGCAGGTTGCGTATAACAGCCACATAACAAGGGTCCTGCGTTTCAGGGGTAGAGTCCTGACCAAACGAAGTGAATTCCACCCTGTTCTTTGTTCGTCGAGCACAAGATGCCGTGGTTGAACGGGAGTAACACCGTGTCGGAGCCCCTCCCCGACGTCCGGAGCTACCGGCTCTCACCCGAAGTGGTCGCGCCACTGCGGGAGCGGCTGTCGGATGTCGCGCTGCAGACCATCGATGCGATCACGGCCGAGGTCCCGGCGTACACCGAGGCCTTCACCGGCCTGCTGGGCAGCAAGATCGAGCGGGCGGTCAAGGCGGCGCTGGGCACGTTCCTCAATCTCGTGTCGCGCGCGTACGGCCCCGATCCGCAGTCGCCCTTGGCCCCCGCGCTCGAGGCGGCGTACGCCCTGGGCCGGGGCGAGGCCCGCAGCGGCCGCAGCCTGGACGCCCTGCTCGGCGCCTACCGGGTGGGTGCCCGGGTCGCCTGGCGGGAACTGGCCGCGATCAGTGTCGGCGCCGGACAGCCGGCCCCGATCATCGCGCACTTCGCCGAGCTGGTCTTCGCCTACATCGACGAGCTGTCCGCGGCGAGCGTGGCCGGGCACGCCGACGAGCTGGCCTCCACCGGCCGGGCCCGGCTGCGCCACCTGGAGCAGCTCGCCCGCGCGCTGCTCGCGGGCGAGGCCGAGCAGAGCCTGATCGCGGCCGCCGAGCGCGCCGACTGGCCACCCCCGCAGTCGCTGACGGCGGTGCTGGTGCCCGAGCACGCCGCGCGTACGGTCGTCGATCTGCTCGACAGCCGGACCCTGCAGCTGAGCGAGGCCGGTCCGGGGGTGCAGGATTTCTCGCTGCTGCTCGTCCCCGACGCGCACGGCACGTCGCGGGCGGCCGTCACCGGTCTGCTGCGCGGGCAGAGTGCCGTGGTCGGCCCGGCCCGGCCGTGGACGCAGGTGCGGGCGTCGTTCGACCGCGCGGTGCGCACGATGCAGATCCCGGGGCTCTCGCCGGCCGGGCGGATCGTCGACACCGAGGACCACCTCGCCGTCCTGGTGCTCACGGCCGACCCGCAGGCCCTCGCCGACCTGCGCGCGAAAGTGCTGGCGCCGCTCGCCGGCGGCCCGGATCTCGCCGCTACGAAGCTGGTCGAGACGCTGCGGAGCTGGCTGATGCACCAGGGCCGGCGCGAGGACGTGGCGGCGGAGCTGTTCATCCACCCGCAGACCGTCCGCTATCGCATGACCCGGCTGCGGGAGCTCTACGGCGACCGGCTGCGCGACCCGGAGTGGCTGTCCGCGCTCACCATCGCACTGGCGGCGCCATCCGCACCGACGGCACCGTCACCGTGAACCAGACGACCTTGCCCTGAGTTTCCTGGCGCCACCCCCATCGGGCGGCGAGCGCCTCGACGAGCAGCAACCCGCGGCCACCGAGTGCCCGGGGCTGCTGCTCGGCCACCGCCGGCGGCGCCGAGCTGGAATCGCCGACCTCGACGCGGACGAACTCGTCGGCCAGGGCCAGGGTCAGGTCACCCGGCGGTGGTGCGTGTTTGACGGCGTTGGCGACCAGTTCGCTGGTGAGCAGGACGGCGATCTCGACGGTGTCAGGTGGCAATCCCCACCGGGTCAATTGCGCGGTGACGAATTCCCGCCCGGCAGCGCCGGCACCGGAATCGCCGGGAAGGGCCAGTCGGGCAATGTGCTCGTCCGTTGGTGAAGGCAACATGGGTCCCGCGGACTCGGCAGCCGACGAGGGGTGGCCGGCCGCTGACACACCCTCCGGGCGGCGCCGGAAAAATCCGGTGCCGCACCAGGCAAGTGTCGCACCGCCTGCCGAGGACCGCATTTCGCCTTTGCCGGGAAAGCCGCGGCGGCCCACCGAACCGGTTGGGCCGCCGCGCGACATTTCGGTGCGACATTTCGCCGCGATATCCCCGGGACAGACATTGCGGGGCAACATTGCGGGGCAGAATTCCGGCTCGGAATTCTGGCCAAAGGCCTGGTGCCAAAAGCTGGTCCGAAGATCCGGGCCAACGATCTGAGCCAAAGATCTGAGCCGCAAATCTGGGCCGAAGATTGGGGGGCGAAATATGCTGCAATCGTCATGCTCTGACGAAACCCGACACGGCTAGCCTAACACGGAAAAATTGATCGAATCCGAAATCGGCCGGCGCGCGGGTTTCAAAGCCGGGGCGGGCCCGTAAACCGAGGGCATTAAAACGCCGCTGCGAATTCCACGGGGGAAGAACTCGCAACGGCGTGTCCTCAATGTAGAGGCCCCCGCTGCCGCTGTCCAGCCTCTCCGGCCAGTACGGGCAACGATTGCAGCGCACGGGACCGGAAGGACGGCCGCCAGCCGAGCTCGCCGACCGGCACGGCGAGCCGCAGATCGGGAAGCCGGCGCAGCACCGCACCGATGGCCTCCTCGGCCTCGATGCGGGCGAGCGGGGCACCGAGGCAGTAGTGGATTCCGTGCCCCAGGGACAACTGCCCGGACGTGTCCCGCGTGAGATCGAGGGTGCCAGGATCGGGCCACCGCGCCGGATCCCGGTCGGCCGAGGCGATGGCGATCAGCACGGTGTCGCCGGCCGGTATGCGTACGCCGCCGATCTCCAGGTCCTGCTTGGGGAAGCGCCGCAACGAGACCGGCGCCGGCGGCTCGAACCGCATCAACTCCCGTACGGCACCGGGCAGCAGCCCCGGATCGGCCAGCAGAGCCGCCCACTGCGCCGGATGCTGCAGCAGGGTGAGCAGCGAGAGCCCGATCAGATTGGCGGAATTCTCGTAGCCCGCGATAATCGTCAGGAAAGCGAGCGAGGTCAGCTCGTCCTCGCTCAACCGGTCGTCATCGTCGCGAGCCGCGATCAGGGCGGAGAGAATGTCATCACCGGGCCGGCTCCGCTTGTCCTCGATGAGCCGCCCGAGAAATGCCTGAATCTCCAGCACCGCCCGCCCGGCGGCCTTCGGGTCGTCCTTCGGCGGCGCCAGCAGAACAGCGGCCCAGTTCTTCAGCTCCCCGCGCTGCTGCCCAGCGATTCCGAGCACATCACAGATCACCGCGACCGGCAGCGGCGCGAACGTCCTGACCAGATCACCCTCACCGGCGGCGACAACGGGCTCCAGCAACGCGTCGGCCACCCGCGCGATCCCGGGCCGCAGAAGCTCCATCCGCCGCGGAGTGAAAGCCGAGGAAACCAGCCGCCGCAGCCGCGTGTGGTCCGGCGGATCCATGTTCAGCAGATTCGCGTCGAGCGCGGGCGGTAATCCGAAACCCTTCCAGGCGCCGGGCCCGGCATGGGCCTTGCTCAGCGAGAGCCGGGGGTCGGCCAGCGCCGCCCGCGCATCGTCATAACGGGTCACGATCCACGCGGAACTCCCGTCCGGAAGCACGAATCGGTGAACCGGCCCGTCCTCCCGTAACTGCTCATAAACCGCATGGGGATCAGCGACGACAGCCGCCGGCAGCATTTTTTCGGTACGCACAACGAGCAATTCAACCGCACCTGCCACGTCCCCGCATCCTCGCCGATCCACTGCCTGGTCGAGGCCATACGCTGCTGCCGGGCGATGGCTCATTCCCCGCGGATGGTCAGCTTTCCCCCCGGGTGTCCGGTCTCGCTCTCGGCCTGCGCGGCGGCCGCCTCCGCGAGTGCGTAACCGCGCCGGTGGACGATCCGCACCCCACGCTCGGTGACCCAGCGCGCGACCTCCGCGAGGGACTCCCGGGTCTGCTCACCCCCCGTGGAGTACGGGATCCCCAGCTCGAAGGCGGCCTCGTCGGCGATGGTGATGATCCGTTCCTTGCCGCCGAGCAGCTCGATCGATCCCGGCAGCTGTCCGTGCCCGGCCGCGTCGTAGACCGCGTCGATGTGTCCTGCCGCGACGAGGCGGGCCCGGTGGGGCCAGCCCTCGCCGTACAGGATCGGCACGACGCCCAGCGCCCGCAGGTCGTCGTGGTGGCGGGCCCCCGCGGTGCCGATGACCGTGACCCCCTTGGCGAGCGCGACCTGGGCCGCGAACCGCCCGGTGGTCCCGCCGGCACCGTGGATCAGCAACGTCTCCCCCGCGCGAACCCCCAGCCGGTCAACGTCGCGGACCGCCGCGGCACCGGCGATCGGCAGCGTCGCCGCGTCGGCCCACGAGAGCCCGGCGGGTTTCGGCGCGAGGTTGGTGGCCAGTGCGAACTCCGCGTACGCACCGGCGTCCGCCCAGCCGAACACCTCGTCGCCGACCTCGAAGCCCGCGTCCGCCCCGGCGGCGTCGACGATGCCCGCCAGTTCCAGACCGGGTGTGTGCGGCATGGTGACCGGGAGGACATGCCGGAGCGCGCCGCTGCGGATCTTCCAGTCGATCGGGTTGATTCCGGCGGCGCGGACTCTGAGGCGTACCTGTAGCGGTCCTGGTTCTGGAATTTCGACCTCGGAGATCCGCAGAACCTCGGTGCCGCCGTACTCGGTGAAGGTGATCGCTCGCATGGGACTTCCTGACGTCGGGGATGTTCCGGCCAGGGGAAGTCAACTCGCCGGACGGGCGCGGCAGCCCACTCGAAGGAGCAGCGTCCACCAGCCGAAGGAGCAGTCCCCCGCCCGCCCGGCCTGCCTACCCTGGTGGTCATGGACGCCTGCTGGTCGGACCCGCGCCACGTGCTCGCCGTTGTCGAACGGCTCCTGGCGGTCCCGCGAGTGGACCTGTACGAGGCGTTCGCCGCCGAGCTGGAAAGGCTTATCCCGCACCACGCCACCGCGATCCAGACCGGCGACTGCGCCCGCAGCCCCCTCGCGGTAGCGGGCGACCCGGCGATCACGGAAGCGGTAACCAGCACGGAGCTGCTCCGCCTGTCCGAGCGCGCAGAAGAACGCGCGGAAGCTCGCGCAGGCGGACCCGCGGAAGGATCCGCAGAAGCCAGCAGTGCGCTGCTGATCGACGCGGTCCTCGCCGGGGCCGAACGCCGCCTCGTCCTGCTCGCCTCGGCCCGGTCGCTGCTGGTGATAGTCCCCGAGGAACCCGAACCACCGGCCGCCGCCCTGGACGTGGCGGCCCGGTTGTGGCGCGTTCTCAGCACGGACCAGAGCAGACGCGCGACCGCGCAGACCCCGGACCTGCTGGCGGGCAACCTGGCCGCGGCCGCCGCCCGGGCCCGGACGATCACCGATCTCGGTCAGAGCTGGTCGACCACCCTGACCGGTCTGCTGGCGGTGCTCCGATCGGCCCGCCTCACCGACCCCGTGGCACGCAGGACCGCCACCGACCTCGCCGCCGAGGCCCTCATCGAGCTCAAGGCCGTGGCCGACCGCGACCAGGAGCTCTCCGCGGAGCCGGCGAGCGCGTCGTTCGCCGCCCTGGAGAACCAGCTCGCCCCGCTCGTCCGTCACACGGACGCCGACATCACCCTGGCCGGTCCCGCGGAGGACGGCTTGATCCCCCAGGACATCGCCCACACCGCCCGCGCGGCGACGCGGGGCCTCGTGCTCGCCGCGATCGACCGGCCGGGAACCACCCGCATCCGGGCGTCGTGGCGCCTCACCGGCCAGGCACTGCACATCACGGTCCGCGACAACAGCACCGACAAAAGCGGCCCAGCCCACGGGAGCGGCCCAGCCCATGACGGGAGCGGCCCAACCCATGACGGGAGCGGCCCAACCCATGACGGGAGCGGCCCAACCCATGACGGGAGCGGCCCAACCCATGACGGGAGCGGCCCAACCCACGACGTGACCCGGCGGCTTGCGGCGCTCGGGGGCAGCTGGGAGGTCGATGCCGTCCCCGGGTGGGGAACCACGGTGACCGCGAGCCTCCCGCTGGGCATCGAGGCACCGGCGGACGTACGCCCCCTCGACCGGCTCAATCCGCGGGAGCTGGAGGTGCTCGCGGGGATCGCCCAGGGCCTGCGGAACCGTGCGATCGCCGAGCGTCTTCAACTCAGCGAGCACACGGTCAAGTTCCACGTCCGCAACATCCTCGACAAGCTCCAGGTGAGCTCCCGCGGCGAGGCGGCCGCCCTGAGTTTCAGGCGGTGAGCGCGGCGAGCGTCCGCCATTGCCGTAGTGGCAGCTCGCCGGGCAGCGCCCCGATCACGCTCAGGCAGACATGGTCGGCACCGGCGTCGAGGTGCTCGCGGACGCGCTGCCCGATCTCGTCGACGCCGCCGCGGGCCACGAGATCGTCGACGAGACCGTCCGGGCCGGCGCTCAGGTCGTACCCCAGGGATCGCAGCATTTCCGCCCTGTTGGGCAGGGCCTCCACGACGTATTGGCGGGCTGCGGCCCGGTCCTCGCCCCGCTCGCCCACGCCGGTGCGGTCGGCCGGGAGGACGGGCAGCACCACGGCGAGGAAGGCCGCCGGGCCCATCAGGGCGCGGGCCATCCGGGTGTGCCCGACCGGCATCCCCATCGGCAACGCGCCGTCGGCGTGCGAAGCGGCCAGCCCGAGCATTTTCGGCCCGACCGCCCCGAGCACGCGCGGTGGTCGTTTCTCGGCGTTCGGCGGACCGAACGACACCTCGTCGAGCCGGTCGAGGTAGGCGCGCATCGTCGGCAGGCGCGGCCCGAACGGGAGCCCGCGCATCTCGCTCACCGTCCACGGATGCCCGACACCGAGACCGAGCAGAAAACGCGGACCGTACGCCTCGTGCAGCGTCCGCTGAGCCTGCACCATCAGGGTGGCGTCCCGGCCGTGGATGCTCGCCACGCCCGTCGCCACCGTGATGGTGCTCGTCGCGGACAGCATGAGCGTCGCCTGGGTCAGCGCCTCGCGGCCGAACAGCTCACCGAGCCACAGCGCCGAATACCCGAGCTGTTCGAGCTCGGCCGCGGCTCGCAGGGCGGACGACAGGCGTACCTGATCGAATTGATTGGTCCAGATGCCGATCCGCCCGATCTCCATCCGCTCAGATTAGGCGCCTTCTGTCATGTCAAGGACGAACCGGTAGCGCACGTCGTTTCGGCGCAAGCGGTCCATGGCTTCGTTGACGTCGGCCAGGGCGACGATCTCGATGTCCGCGGTGACGCCGTGCTCCGCGCAGAAGTCGAGCATCTCCTGGGTACCCCGCGTGCCCGCGCTGCCGGCCGAGGCGAAGCTCTTGCGGCCGACGAGCAGACTCATCGGGTCGACGGTCCAGCTGCCCGGGATGCCGAGCACGCACAGGGTGCCGTCGAGGCCGAGTGCCCGCAGGTACGGATTGGGGTCGTGCGCGCCCGAAGCGGTGTCGAGGATGAACGCGAAGCGGCCCTTCTGAGCGTCCATGGCGCTCGCGTCGGTGGAGATGACGACCTCGTCGGCGCCGAGTTCCAGCGCCGCGGCCGCCTTCGCGGGCGAGGTGGTGAACACCGCGACGCGGGCGCCCAGGGCTTTGGCGAGCTTGACCGCCAGGTGCCCGAGCCCGCCGAGCCCGACCACGCCGACGAGCATGTCCGGGCCCACGTTCCAGCGGCGCAACGGCTCCCAGACGGTGACGCCGGCGCACATCAGCGGGGCAGCCGCGGCCGGGTCGAGGCCGTCGGGAAGGTGGTAGGTGAACGCCTCGCGGACCACGTACTCGCGCGAATACGCACCCCGGGTGACGGTGCCGTCGTGCCGGTCGATCCCGCCGTACGTCGTGGTCGGGAACGCACCGCAGTAGTTCTCCTGCCCGGCCCGGCAGTATTCGCAGACGCCGCAGGAGTCGACGATGTTGCCGACCGCCACCGCGTCACCGACCGCGAACCGCGTGACCGCCGGACCGACCTCGGCAACGATGCCGACGAACTCGTGCCCGGGAACGAACGGCGTCCCGTCGTCGCTCGCGGCGTCGACGGCGTGCACGTCGGAGTGGCAGAGCCCGCAGTAGGTGACGGTGACCGCCACGTCGTCGGGCCGCAGGTCACGGCGCTCGAACCGCCACGGGCGCAGTTCGTCGCCGGGCTTGTGCAGGGCGTATCCGGATGTCTGACGCATGTCGCGTTGCCTTTCGACAGAGACCAACGAACTAGTTGGTTGGTCGACCGTACCACTAGGGCAACCATCTAGTTGGTTTGTCCCCTGTTAAGGTCGCCACATGGCAGACGGACAGGCATCGCGACGCCGCCTCCTCGACGCCGCCGCCGCCGAGTTCGCCACCTGGGGCCTGGCCGGCGCCCGCGTCGACCGCATCGCCGCCACCTCCAAGGTCAACAAGCAGCAGATGTACGCCTGGTTCGGCAACAAGACCGACCTGTTCGACGCCATCTGGACGGAATCCGTCAACGAGATCGTCGACGCGGTCCCCCTGACCGCCGATGACCTCCCCGGCTACGCGACCCGGCTCTACGACGCGTACCTCGGCAGCCCCCACCTCGTCCGGCTGAGCGCCTGGGCCCGCCTCGAACGCATCCCGACGGGCAACCTGTTCGCCCACATGGCCAAGAGCGACGAGAAGAAGCACCAGTCGATCGCCGACGCCCAGGCCGCGGGGCACATCGACGCCGGCTACGCCCCGCAGGACGTCCACTCCCTGGTCATCGCGATGTCCATGGCCTGGTCCCCGGCGAGCACCCTGGTCGCGGCGAGCCCCGAGGACACCGCCGCCGAGCACGCGCGCCGCAAAAAAGCCCTTGCCACGGCCGTCGACGGAGCCTTCAGGCCGAAGTCCTGACCGCGTGACGGGCGGGACGCCGGTCTGCCCATTCAGGTTGTGCACAATTTAATTGTGCACAACCTTTCGCTGAGCGGGCCGGCCTCGGCCAGCGTCGAGGAGCGCGGTCAGCGGTCGAGGAGCGCGGTCAGGATGCGGGACAGTTCTCCGGACGGGTCGGCGGCGAGGTGGGCGGAGCGCCAGGCGACGTGCGCGTCCGGGCGTACCAGCACACACCCGTCCTCGCCGACCTCCCGCAGCCGGGCCCAGTCGTCGTACAGATCGGTGAGATCCGCGCCGGGCCCGATGACGACGGCCTCGAGCTCAACGCCGAGCTGGTCCGCCACCTTGGCCGCGGCCTGCGCCCACGGCCGGCCGGTGATGCCGGTGAGCACCACGAAACGCCCCTTGCCCGCCACGTCGAGCGTGCTCACCTTGTGCCCGTCACGGCCGAGCCAGCAGTGCGGCAGCCGCGCCCCGGGCCAGGTGGTCGGGTGGTAGAAGAGCTCAGGATCACGGGTGTACGCGGGCTCCGGCGACCCGTCGGAAACGATCGCGCGGGAGGCGTACCGTTGCCCGAGCTCGACCCCGTGGGCGTTGAACTCGTAGTCCTTCAACTCGAGCGCCGCCCGCAACTGCTCGCGCCGGGCCGCGCCCTCCGGTGAGTCGTCCCCGCGTGCGGCGATGGCCTGCTGCATCTGCGTCACGTCCTGATCGCCCCGCACACCGAGCGCCGCGAGGATCGCCCCGAACTCCTCGATGCTCTTGTTGGCCCGCAGCACGATCTGCTTGCCGACCGGTGCGCGCTCGGCGTCGAAGCTGTCGAGCAGCCCCGCCCCGGCCTTCCCGCTGAGCACGTGCGCGAGCTTCCATGCCAGGTTGTACGAGTCCTGGATGGACGTGTTCGACCCGAGCCCGTTCGACGGCGGGTGCCGGTGCACGGCGTCACCGACGGCGAAGACCCGGCCCTCGCGGTACCGCTCGGCGTACATCTTGTTGTTGCCCCACAACGACAGCGACCGGATGATCACCGGCACGGAGTCGTCACCGATCAGGCTGTGCACGATGCCGGTGGCCATCTCGTCGTCGAGCTTCGGCGGCGGCCCGCTGATGTCGTAGCCCCAGGTGATCAGCCACTCGTTCCACGGCCGGACCATCCGCACCAGCCCGAGCCCGATGCCGCCGATGGTCGCGCCCGGCTGCAGCACCCAGTAGAGGACGCTGGGCCGGTGGGCGACGAACGCGCTGAGGTCGGCGTGGAAGACGATGTTCATGCTGCCGGCGACGTCCATCTGGCCCGCCATGGGCAGCCCCAGATCCGCGGCGACCTTGCTGCGCCCGCCGTCGGCCGCGATCACGTACTTCGCGCGGATGACGTACTCGTGACCGGAGATGCGGTCCCGGACCCGCACGCTGACCCCGTCGGCGTCCTGCTCCAGCGACACGTACTCGGTGTCGAACCGGATCCGGCTCCCCCGCGCCGCGGCCTGCCCGATGAGCAGCGGCTCGAACAGCGTCTGCGGCAGGTCGCAGTTGAGCGAGGGGCTGGCCAGCCGGTAGTCGGCCTCCCGCGCCGGGTGGGTGCCCCAGGTGCGTACCCGGCCGATCTCGTCGCCGGCCAGGCTGCTGCAGAAGACGGTGTCACCCATCAGGTGATGCGGCGTCGCCTCGGCGAGCACCTCGTCCTCGATGCCCATGTCCCGCATGATCTCGACCGTGCGCTGGTTGGTGATGTGCGCCCGCGGGGTGTTCGCCGTCCAGCGGTACTTCGTGACGACGATGTGCTCCACGCCGTACGTGGCCAGGAAGAGCGCGGCGGACGCACCGGCCGGCCCGCTGCCGATCACCAGGACGTCGGTCTGCAGCTCGGTCATGCGGGCTCCCCAAGGTCGATGAGAACGATGTCGAACTGCGTGCGGGTCCAAGTGCCGTCGAGCTCCCGTCCTGTGGGATTCGGGGTGTCCGGCTCCTGCTCGGTGAAATCCACGACCAGGGACTCCTTGACGCCGAACACCGCGTCGGAGTCCTGATAGGTGTCACCGCGTACGAATATGTGTGTCACCAGCCGATGGAAACCCGCCGCCGTGACCATGAAGTGCAGGTGCGCCGCGCGCATGGGCCCGCGGCCTGCCGCGGTGAGCAGATCCCCGACCGGGCCGTCATGCGGGATGGGGTACGGCGTGGGCGTCACACACCAGAACCCGTAACGCCCCCACTCGTCGGTGAGAAGGTGCCCGCGCCCCGCCGTACGGTCGTCGCCGTACTGCACGTCGTAGCGGCCGTCCTCGTCCGCCTCCCACACGTCGATGCGAGCACCCGCCACGGGCCGGCCGTCGCCACCGCGGACCACGCCGTCCACCCAGCACGGCTGCCCGTTCGCCTCCTGCGCGACGTCACCGCCGTACGGCACGGCGGGCGCCCCGGCGACGAAGAACGGCCCGAACACCGTCGCCTCGGTGGCACCCGGCTCCGGCGGCTGGTTCACCGCGATCGTCAGCATCGAGAGCCCGAGCACGTCGGAGAGCAGGATGAACTCCTGCCGCCGGTCGTCGGTGATGTGCCCGGCGCGGGTGAGGAACCCGATCGCGGCCTGCCATTCGGCCTCGGTGAGCCGCACGTCGCGGACGAACGCGTGCGAGTGCCGGACGAGCGCCTCCATCACCTGTTTGAACCGCGGCTCGGGAGCGTCCGCGAAGCTCCGCAGCACCTGATCTGTCACGTACTGCTCTCGCCGCGCGGCCTCACCCGACGGCCCCGCCGAGGGGAGCCGGCCGGACCACGCGTCGTGGATCAGCTGTTCCGCGGCGGCGAGAGGGATGGGGGCGGCCTCCACGACCAGACGCGCGGCCTCCCCCACGGCGGATTCCGGCATGCCGAGGTCCCTCAGCGCGCGCGGCGCCCCGATCGCGTCGTACAGAGCGAGCAACTCGGTGAGCGCATCGGCCGTGCCTTTCAAGGCGAGCACGTGCGGCAGCACCACCGCGTGGGTCTGGGCGTGCGGCAGGTTGTAGGCGCCGCCGAGCACGTGGCAGATCTTGTGGTGCAGGCCGGAGCCGGCCCCGGCGAAACTCAGCCCGGCGAGGTAGGCGCCGTACAGAACCTGCGTGCGCCCGGCCAGGTCCTTGCCGTCGGCGTGCACGAGCGGCAGACCGGTCATCAGCGCGCGTGCACCCTCGTGCGCGAGTGCGGTGTCGACCGGGTTCGCCCGCGGGGCCCACTGCGAGTCGATGCAGTGCGCGAGCGCGTTGAGCCCGCTCGCGACGGTCAGCTCGTCCGGCAGGCCGAGGGTCAGCTCGGGGTCGTAGATGACGGTCCGGGGCAGCACCAGCGGGTCGGTGCCGGTGGTTTTGCGGCCGGCCTCGGTGAGGCCCCAGACCGGGGTCACCTCGCTGCCGGCGTACGTGGTGGGGACGGCGAGGATCGGCAGGCCGCTGGTGAGCGCGACGGCTTTGGCCGTACCCGTGGTCGAACCGCCCCCGATGCTGAGCAGGAGGTCCGCGCCCGCAGAGACGGCCTGGTCCCGGGCCCGCCCGGCGGCCTCGATCGGAACGTGCATCCGGACGTCGGCGACGAACCCCGCCACCGGGAGCCGCGCGGTCAGCTCCTCGGCGAGTGGCCGGGAGGCGGGTCCGGCGACGACGAGGACGCGCTTCGAGCCGAGCCGTTCGATCTCGGCACCGAGCCGGGAACGGGCGGCGCCGGCACCGAACACGACCCGCTGGCCGTTGGTCTGACGCTCGAACGGGACAATGGACATGCGTGCTCCTGTGATCGCGGTCACGACGGAGGTCGATGTGCCCACTCTTCCCGCAGCGTGCGACCGGGATCAAGCGCACCGGACACCCAGATTCTTAACAGCGGGTTCACAGCTCGCTAAGGCGTAATGGACGCGTCGTTACCGCCGGATGAGGGATCTTCGTGAACCAGCTCCTGGTCGTCGCCGCCGACCTCGTCGCCATCGCCCTGCTCACCTTCGGGATCTACTTCCCCCGGCACCACCGCCGCGACCTCGTGGTGGCGTTCCTCGGGGTGAACATCGGTGTCCTGGCGACCTCCATGGTCCTCGGCTCCTCCACCGTCGGCGCGGGGCTCGGGCTGGGGCTGTTCGGGGTCCTGTCGATCATCCGGCTGCGGTCGGACGAGATCGCGCAGCACGAGGTGGCGTACTACTTCGCCGCGCTCGCCCTCGGCCTGATCGCCGGGCTGAACGGCACGGTCACGCCGCTGGCCGGGAGCCTGATGCTGCTGATCGTCGCGGTGCTCTTCGCCGGCGACCATCCGGGGTTGTTCCGGCGCTACCGGCAGCAGACGATGCAACTGGACAGTGCGTTCACCGACGAGAGCGCCCTGCGCGCGCACCTCGAGACGCTGCTGCACGCGCGGGTCGTCAACCTGTCGATCCGCCACGTCGACATGGTGAACGACACCACGCTCGCCGAGGTGCGGTACGCGCTGTGACCGCCGACCTGACGTTCGCCCCGATCGGCCTCGACGAGCTCATCGAGCGGGCCGCCCTGCTCACCCGGCTGGACCGCAAGTACCTGATCCCGTCCGGGGACCTGCCGGCTCTGCTCACGGGGCTGCCCGCCGATGTCCGGGTGCTCGACGTGGACGGCCGGCGCAGCTTCCGCTACCTGTCCACGTACTTCGACACCGCCGGCCTCGACAGCTACCTGACCACCGCACGGCAGCGCCGCCGCCGCTTCAAGGTGCGCGTGCGCAGCTACGTCGACACCGGCGCGCAGTTCCTGGAGATCAAGACCAGAGGCCCACGAGGAACAACCATCAAACAACGATTTCCGTACGCCGGCAGCAGCGCGACCCTCGACCCCGAAGCCCACACGCTCGCCGTCCAGGCGCTGGCAGCAGCCGGCGTCCCCGCCGACGGCCTGCGTTTCCACCCGACGCTGACCACCGAATACGAGCGCACCACGCTCTTCGTCGCGTCGACCGGAAGCCGGGTCACCATCGACCGCCGCCTCGCCTGGTCCCTGCCGGACGGCACGACGACGGGCACTCCCGGCCGGGTCATCGTCGAGACCAAGTCCGAGCGCAGCACGTCCCCCGTCGACCAGCTCCTCTGGTCGATGTCGCACCGCCCCTGCGCGATCTCCAAGTACGCCACCGGCCTGGCCGCCCTCCACCCGGACCTGCCCGCCAACCGCTGGCACCGCATCCTGCGCGCCTTCCAGCCCCAGACCCAGCCCACGCCCGCGTCCGCTCGTGCATTGGAGAGGCAGCCATGAGGATCCGCACCAGGCTGATCGCCGCCGTCAGCTCAGCAGTCCTGGCCGCCGCCGCGCTCACCGCCTGCACCGGCGACAAGGACAGCGACACCCAGCCCACCGCGCAGACGAGCACGGCGACCACGGTCGACGCCGGCCAGGACGCGGCCACGGTGCTCGCCGCGAACAAGGCCGTGCACACCAGCCCGGCCACCAGCACGGCCACGAGCACCGGCAACGCGACCGCCATCACGCTCACCGGCACGTCGGCGTCATCGGCGGGCAGCGGGGTCAAGGTCGACGGCTCCACCGTGACCATCTCCGCGGCGGGCACCTACCGGCTCTCCGGAACGCTCACGAACGGCCAGGTCGTCGTCAACGCCCCCGACGCCACGGTCACCCTCATCCTCGCCGGCGTCACCATCACGAGCTCCACGACCGCCGCGATCGCCGCCACCGAGGCCGGGCAACTCGTCGTCGTCCTGGCCGACGGCACCACCAACACCCTCGCCGACACCGCGTCGTACGCCGAGGACGCCGATGTCAACGCCGCCCTGTTCAGCGCGGGTGACCTGACGCTGACCGGCACCGGGTCGCTCACGGTGACGGGCAACGGCAACGACGCGATCACCTCCAAGGACGGGCTCCTGGTGCAGTCGGGCACCATCACGGTCACCGCGAAGGACGACGGCATCCGCGGCAAGGACTACCTCGTCATCACCGGCGGAACCATCGCGGTCACGTCGGGCGGCGACGGTCTCAAGGCGGACAACGAGGACGACGCCGACGCGGGCTACATCGCCATGTCGGCCGGCACGGTCACCGTCAAGGCCACCGGCGACGGCGCCGACGCCGCGTCCGACCTGGTGCTGACCGGCGGCAAGCTGACCGTCACGTCGGGCGGCAGCCACACGGTCACCCCGGCGGACGAGACGTCGGCGAAGGGCCTCAAGTCCGGCGTCATCACCGTGCTGGAGGGCGGCACCGCGGCGGTGGACGCCTCCGACGACGCCGTGCACAGCGACGGCTCGGTCCACCTCCACGGCGTCGCGCTGACGGCGGCGAGCGGCGATGACGGCGTACACGCGGAGGATGCTCTTCGGATCGACGCGGGCTCGGTGACGGTCACCGGCAGCAACGAAGGCCTCGAAGCGGCCCACATCGCCGTCGCGGGCGGCACGGCGTCCGTGACCTCCAGCGACGACGGCGTGAACGGGTCGGGCGAAAGCGAAGGGGGTGGCGAAGAGGTGGGTGACTTCGACGTCACCGTCACCGGCGGCACCCTGATCATCAACGCGGACGGCGACGGCCTCGACTCCAACGGCACCGCGTCGATCACCGGTGGCACCGTCGTCGTGAACGGCCCGACCGAGAGGAACAACGGCGCCCTGGACGTCAACGGCGCCTTCACCATCAGCGGCGGCACCCTGATCGCAGCGGGCAGCGCGGGCATGCCGGTGGCACCGGGCACGGACTCGACGCAGGCCTGGCTCTCGGCGACCCTCACCTCCACCGTCCCGGCCGGCACGACCCTGCAGGTGGCCGACGCGGACGGCAAGCTGCTCGCCACATTTGTCACGAGCAAGGACATGCAGAACCTCGTCTACTCGTCGTCCGCGCTCACCAAGGACGGCAAGTACACGATCTACTCGGGCGGCAAGGCCTCAGGGACGAGCACCGGCGGCCTGTCCGCCTCGGGCACCCTCGGCTCCGCCAAGAAGCTGACCACCGTCACCGCGGGCATCGCCCCCGAGGGCGGCTTCGGCGGCCGCCGCCCGGGCCGGTAGGAAACGCTCACCGAAGCCCGGGCGCGGTCCCGGGGAGACACGCTCACCGGCGCCCAGGTGGAGCCGGCTCATCGCAGGACGACGTTGTCGGGGTACAGCTTGCCGAGCAGCGCGAGCCTCACCAGGTCGTCCGGGTGGGCGGGCACACCGATCTCGGCGCCGTCCGTCCACACCAGACCGTCAACGACAAGAACCGCCCCGATTTCAGGCGCCGCAACAGCTGTGGGGCGCCGATGGGCGAAGCGATGGCCGCGGAGGGCCTGGCCGAGATCGACCCGCGAGGTCTGCGCGCCGCGGACAACCTCGACGGCAGCGGTACGAACCCCGCCAACGACCGGGCTCGCGACAACGCGAGCGCTCAGCACAGCATCCGGCACGTCTTCGGCAAGATCCTTCAGCGTTGCACCAAGATCCTGCAGCGGTGTACGAGGTGCCGCGTAGTAATCCGCGTGCACAGCGACGTACGTCGCCGTGCCGGTGGTGACGCTGCCGGGCCGCCAGGACAACAGGTAGCGGGGTGCGGTGAGGACTGAACCGCCGACGACCGCCGGCAGCGCCGTACCCGTGTCATGGTCGAAGCCGTAACCCGCCAGGCCGGACGTGCCGGTCACCACCGTGCGCGCGAAGGCCACGATGCTGGTGTGCCGGACCTGCCGGAACATCAGCTCGGCGAGGAATTTCTCCCGGGCGGCCTCGACGTGGCGCAGGCCCTGCGGGGTCACCAGCAGCGGGACCTCCGCCCAGTTGGTGAACGGCAGCAACGCGTCGCGCAGCAGGACCATCTGGTGCAGCCACTCGTTGTAGAGCTGCATCCCCACCGGCCCGCCCCGGCTCCCGAGCAGCAGGTCCGCCGCGGGCGGGGTGAGCAGGTGCCCATCGCAGTGACTACGGATTGCCAGCGGCCCACCGGGCAGCGGCACCGGCGCGTCCAGCGACTCGGCGAGGGCCCGCGATGCCCATTGTGCCAGCGTCTCGCCGATCGTCCGGGCCTGCTCCGCGAGCTCGCGGGTGACCGGGGCAGCGTCGGCGTACCCGGAAAGTGGCAGTGACGTCTCCCGGGTGCCCAGGGCGAGCGTGGCGCGGATCTGTTCATCGAGGATGTGCGGGTCGACGTCGTCCGTGGCCTGCACGGCGCCCTGCAACAGGGGCCGGAGCTGGGCGAAGACGCTGTCCGCGGTGAGGTTCGCCCGCTCGGGCAGGGTGTTCCAGCGGTTGCCGCCGAGAGTCATGAGCCACTCCTTTTGTGGATCGTGCGATACAGAATTTGGGCACGGGAAAATCAGTCGAGGGTGGACAGCGCAATTTCCACGAGCGGTTCGAGCTCGCGAACCTCGGGCGTGACCTTCGAGACGACCAGCAGCCCGTTGAGAAAGGTGACGAGGAAGGCGGCCAGCGTGACCGGATCGCGGCCGGTCCGGATCTCGCCGCGTTTGCCCGCCGCGCGCAGCACCTCGGCGAGGGCATCCCTGCTGGCATCGAGAGTTTCGTGGACGGCCCGCGCGGTGGCGGTGTCGGCCGGCAGCCGTTCGGCGATCGCATTCACGAGGAGACAGCCCCGAGCGCCGTCGGTGGCGATGGCGACCCGTTCGAGCAGCATCGCCCGGATGACGGTGCGCGCGTCGCCGGACTCCTCCAGCGAGGCGAGCGCGTCAGCAGCCAGCGTCTCCCGGTATCGGGTCAGCGCCGCCCGATAGAGCCCGTCCTTGCTGCCAAACGCGGCGTAGAGCGACCCCTGCCCGACCCCGAGTGCCTCGGTGAGGTCGCGCACCGACGTCGCCTCATATCCGCGCAGCCAGAACAGCTCCATGGCACGCGCCACGGCGAGCTCCGTGTCGAACTCCCGCAACCGCGCCATGCCGACACGCTACCCTTTCTGGAACGCGCGATCAAGATAGTGTCACCAGCCGCGGGTGCCGGGCCCGCCCTTGAACGGACCGGTGATGTCCGACGTGATCCAGCCGCCGTAGAAGTCACCCTCCTGCGCGCGGACCACCTCGTCCCCGACCCGGCACTCGTCGACCTTGCTGGGATAGAAGGCGACGGCGCCGGTCATCTCGGCGTACGCCGGGGAAGGATCTTCGTAGGACCAGGCGGCCTCCGGGATCCGCGCACCCCCGACGCTGAGATCCCAGTAGGTCGCGTCGCCTTTGAACTCGCAGAACGACCGCCCCCGAGCGGGCTGCAGCACCCCCGCCGCGACATCCTCGCGCGGCACGTAATAGACCGGCGGATGCGACGTCTCCAGCACCCGCCAGCACCGGTCACTGCTCACGACGCTCTGCCCGGCATGCACGATACTGACCCGCGCCCGGCTCAGCTCCAGCCGCGGCGGCCGCGGATAATCCCAAACAGATTCCACCCTTCGACCGTACGCCGTCAGCGCCGGCGCCCGGTCCACTCGTCGGCCAGCACGGCGAAGAGCAGTTCGTCGTGCCACTCGCCGCCGAAATGGACGCATTGGCGCAGGTGGCCCTCCTGACGCAGGCCTAGACGAGTAAGTCCTAA
>NZ_BOQP01000031.1 GCF_018332715.1 Winogradskya consettensis
GCCGACGCGGATGGCCCGCGCCGCGACGTCGGGTCCGCGGCCCAGCCGGTGTTCCCGGCGGTGACGGTCACCCCGCGGCTGGACGCGGTGAAGGACGAGGACGGGGCGACCGGAACCGGCCTGGCGAGCGAGACCCGCGTGATCCCGAGCATCTCGAACAGCGCATCAGAGCCCGAAGAGAAGCCCGAGGAAGTGCTGGCAGAAAAGCCCGAGGACGTGGCCGAGGAAGTGCCGGCGACCTGCTGCTGCCGGCCCGCCTCGACGCGGCGGACGGCGGCCTGGTGTTCGTCCTCGTCCGGGCCGGATCACTTGTCGAGCGGCAGCACCGACGCGACCTGGACCTGCGCCGCGGCGAGGGGCTTCCGGAACGCCTTGACCCCGGCGCCGTCGGCCCTCGGGTGCAGGAGGAACGGCAGGAGGTCGGCGCGCGGGGACAGCTCGATGTGCTGGTACCCCAGGTCGGCGACCAGCCCGGGAAGATCCAGGAGCGGAACCGACCGCGGCGTGTACGGATCCAGCGCGATCCTCAGGCGACCACCTCGTAGAGCGCGGGCCGCTCCATCAGGCTGACGGCGACCAGGGAACCGCTGCGCAGCGCCTCGACCGCGGCGTCGGAGACCACCGCGGCGGCGTAGCCGTCCCAGGTGCTGGGGCCTGTCGGCGATCCACCGGACGCGACGGAGTCGATCCATTCCTGCAGTTCGACGTCGTAGGCTCGGGCGAAGCGTTCCCGCCAGTCGAGTGGCACCGGGCTCGCGACCCGGCCGCCGCCGCGTACGACGACCGGGCTCTGCGAGCCGAGTGAGGCGGTGCCGTCCTCCCCTACGACCTCGCCGCGGATGTCGTAGCCGTAGCGGATGTTCACCGACAGCTCGACGTCGATCAGTGCGCCGCCCTCGGTCTGCAGGATCAGCAGCAGAGGGTCCTGCAGGTCGCCTCCGTTGCGGTTCTTTCTCGGTACGAGGACGCGCGCGGAACTGATCTCCTCGCCGAACATCCAGCGCACCATGTCGATCTCGTGCACCGCGGTGTCGGTGATGATGCTTTCCTTCTCGTAGAAGCCCGGCACCCCGGCGTTGCGGTGCGCGCAGTGCATCATGAGCGGGTTGCCGATCTCGCCGCTCTCGATCGCCGCCTTGAGTGCCCGGTACGCCGCGTCGTACCGGCGCATGTAGCCGACCTGCACGAGTCTGCGCCCGGCGGCGACCTCGGCGGCGACGATCCGGCGGCAGGCCTCCTCGGTCGTCGCGAGGGGCTTCTCGCAGAAGACCTGTTTGCCGGCGGCGATCGCGGCGAGGACGTACTGCTCGTGGGTGGGTCCCCACGAGCAGACGACGACCGCGTCCACGGCGGGGTCGGCGATCAACTCCTCGCCCGTCTGGTGGACGACCGCGCCGGGGAGGCCCTCGGCGACCCGTTTGGCGAGGTCGGCGTCCACGTCGGTGACCGCCGTGACGGTCGCGCCGGCGAGGACCCTGGTGATCCGGCGGAGGTGGTCCTGGCCGATCATGCCGGTTCCGATGACTCCAACGGTCAGCATCAGCGCCCCAGTTCGTGGGAGAGCTCGGCCAGCTCGTCGCCGCCGGCCATCTGGGTGGTCAGCTCGTCGAGGTCGACCTCGTCGCGGGTCCTGTCGAGGACGGCGGTGCCGAGCTTGAGGATGATGAAATGATCACCGACGAGGTACGCGTGGTGCGGGTTGTGCGTGATGAACACGACGCCGAGCCCCGCGTCCCGGGCGGCGGCGACGTACTTGAGCACGACGCCCGACTGCTTGACGCCCAGCGCGGCGGTCGGCTCGTCGAGGATGAGCACCCGCGCCCCGAAGTAGACGGCCCGGGCGATCGCGACGCACTGCCGCTGGCCGCCGGAGAGCGTGCCGATGGGCTGGTCGATGTCCTGCACGACGATGCCCATCTTGCGCAGTTCCTCGTCGGCGATCCGCTTCATCTGTTTGATCCGCAGGCCGGCAAGGGGGAACCGGCCCGCGGAGATCTCGGCGCCGAGGAAGAAGTTGCGCCAGACTTCCATCAGCGGGACAACGGCGAGGTCCTGGTAGACCGTGGCGATGCCGTGGTCGAGGGCCTCGCGCGGGGAGCTGAACGTCTGCTTCTCGCCGTCGACGAGCAGCGCGCCCTCGTTGTGCGGGTGCAGCCCCGACATGATCTTGATGAGGGTGGACTTGCCCGCGCCGTTGTCGCCGAGCACGCAGGTGACCTCGCCCGCGTTGACCTTCAGGCTGATGTCCCGCAGGGCACGGATCGCCCCGTAGGACTTGCCGACGTTTTCCATCTCGATGAGCGTCGTCATGACAGCCTCCGGCTCGTCGCCATCCGCTTGATGTAGAGGTTCACGAGCACGGCGAGCAGCAGCATGACGCCGAGGAACGCCTTGAACCAGTTGGGGTCCCAGCCCGCGTAGACGATGCCGAGGCTGGTCATGCCGAAGATGAACGCGCCGATCGCGACACCCACGGCGTTGCCGAAGCCGCCGGTCAGCAACGTGCCACCGACGACCGCCGCGATGATGTAGAGGAACTCGTTGCCCACGCCGTTACCGGCCTGCAGCGTGTTGAACCGGTACAGCGTGTGCATCCCCACGAACCAGCCCAAAAACGAGACACCCATGAAAAGGCCGATTTTGGTACGCACGACGGGTACGCCCACCGCGCGTGCGCTTGCCGCTGCGCCGCCCACGGCGTACACCCAGTTGCCCGTCCTTGTCCTCTGCAGCAACCACGCGGCGAGGGCGACGAACAGCGCCCACCAGAGCACCGTGATCCAGACCGTGACCGGGCCGACCTTGAAGCTGGACGCGAAGATCTTCCCCAGCGAGTCGTAGCCCTGGATCTGGCTGATGTCGGGGCTGGAGACCGACCCGCTGACCAGCTTCGTCACGCCGAGGTTCGCGCCCTGCAGCACGAAGAACGTCCCCAGCGTGATCAGGAAGCTCGGGATGCCGGTGCGCATCACCAGATAGCCGTTGACGAACCCGATGAGCAGGCAGAACGCGAGCGACAGCAGCGCGCCGACCCACAGGTTGACCCCGAAGTACCAGCAGAACATCGAGTTGACCAGGCCGGCCGTGGTGGTGATGACGCCGGCGGAGAGGTCGAACTCGCCCCCGATCATCAGCAGGCCCACGCCGACCGCGACGATGCCGATCGTCGACGACTGGTAGAGCACGGTGAAGAACGACTCGGCGGAGCGGAACGCCGGCGCCGCGATCAGGAAGAACACGAAGATCAGGATCGCCGCGACCAGCGCGCCCACCTCGGGGCGGCCGAGCACCCGGCTGGAGAGACTGCGGCGGAACCTCGGGGGTTCCGCGGGCGCCGGCATCGGCGGCGCCGCCTGCACGCTGTGACTCATCGCGTGTTGCTCTTCGTGAACGGCAGGATCTTCGCGATGTTGTCCTTGTCGACGAACGACGGGCCGGTCAGGACGGGCTTGCCGCCGCCGATGTCGTTGCCGTTCTTCAGGTAGAGATAGAGCGAGCTGACCGCCAGATACCCCTGCGCGTACGGCTGCTGGTCGATGGAGAACTCGATCTTGCCGTCCGCGATGTTCTGGGCGATCTCGGTGTTGAGGTCGAAGGTGACCAGCTTCGCCGTGCTGCCGGCGGCGGCGAGGGCCTTGAGCGCGTCCTGGGCGATCGGGGCACCGAGCGTGACGATGTAGTCGATCGACTTGTCCTGCGACAGCTTGGCCTGCAGTGTCGACACCACTGCCGCGTCGTCCGCACCGTTCACCTGGATGTTCTCCGTTCCGGGCACGGCGCTTTTCACCCCGGCGCAGCGGGCCTCTAGCGAGACCGAGCCGGCCTGATGGACGACGCAGAGCGGGTGCTTGGCCCCGGCCGTGGCGATGCGCTGCCCGGCGGACTGCCCGGCGACGGTCTCGTCGGAGCCGAAGTACATCAGCGCGCCGAGCTGCTTGTACTGGTCGATGCCGGCGTTGAGACCGACCACCGGGATCTTCGCGTCGGTCGCCGACTTCACCGCTCCCGCGAGGGCGTCCGGCGTGACCAGGGTGGTGGCGATGCCGTCGACCTTCGAGTCGACCGCGTTCTGGATCAGCACCGCCTGTTTCGTGGCGTCGGGGTCGTTGGAGTACTTGAGCGTGACGCCCTCGTCCTTGGCGGCCTGCTGCGCGCCCGCCTTGACCTTGTCCCAGAACGTGTCACCGGGCGTCTCATGGGTGACGAAGGCCACCGTGAAGCCGGAGCTGCCCGCGGCGTTCGCGCCCTCCGCGCTGTCGCTGTCGTCGGTCTTCACCCGTCCGCCGCCGCTGCATGCGGTGGCGCCGAGCGTTATGACTGCGGCGAGCGCGACGATGCGCGCACCTCGCGAGAAGATCATCTTGATTCTCCAAAGGTTCTACAGAGCTGTCGGAAATTGCAGGGATGCGCCGTGCACGCTGGTGACGTGCGGCCACCGGGAGGTTACGACCTTGCCACGGGTGTAGAACGAGACACCCTCGGGACCGTGGATGTGCCGGTCGCCGAACAGGGAGTCCTTCCAGCCGCCGAAGGAGTAGTACGCCATCGGGACCGGGATGGGCACATTCACGCCGATCATACCGACGTGCACACCGCGCTGAAATCGCCGTGCGGCCTCGCCACTGCCGGTGAAGATCGCGGTGCCGTTACCGTACGGGTTCGCGTTGACCAGCGCGATCGCGGCATCCACCGACTCGGCCCGCACCACCGACAGCACCGGGCCGAAGATCTCCTCGGTGTAGACGTCCATCCCGGTCTCCACCTGGTCGATCACGGTCGGCCCGACGAAGAAGCCGTCCTCGAACCCCTCGACGCTCAGGCCGCGCCCGTCGACCAGCACCTTCGCACCCTGCTGCTCCCCGGTGCCGATCAGTGACTCGATGCGCTGCTTCGCGGCGGCGGACACGACCGGGCCCATCTCGCTGCGCGGGTCCCGGCCGGGGCCGACGACCACCTCGGCCGCTCTACGCGACACCAGCTCCATCAGCGGGTCACCCGCGCCGCCGACCGCGACCGCCGCTGAGATCGCCATGCACCGCTCCCCGGCCGACCCGAACGCCGCGGCGGCGAGGTGATTGGCCGCGAACTCCAGATCGGCGTCGGGCAGCACGATCGCGTGGTTCTTGGCACCACCGAGCGCCTGCACCCGCTTCCCGGACGCGGCGGCCTCCTGGTGGATGTAGCGCGCGATCGGCGTCGACCCGACGAACGAGATCGCGGCGACACCCGGATGCTGCAGCAACGCGTCGACGGCCACCTTGTCACCGTGCACGACGTTGAACACCCCGTCGGGCAGCCCCGCCCGGCGCCACAGCTCCGCGACGAAGTTCGCCGCCGAGGGGTCCCGCTCGCTGGGCTTGAGCACGAACGTGTTCCCGCACGCGATCGCCACCGGGTACATCCACATCGGCACCATCGCCGGAAAATTGAACGGCGTGATCCCCGCGCACACCCCGAGCGGCTCGCGGAAACTGAACACGTCCACGCCGCTCGAGGCCTGATCGGAATAATCACCCTTCAACAGCTGCGGAATGCCACACGCGAACTCCACCACCTCGAGCCCCCGCTGCACCTCCCCCGCCGCGTCACTGAGCACCTTGCCGTGCTCGTCCGAGATGATCCCCGCCAGCTCCTGCACATTCGCATTCACCAGCTCCCTGAAGGCAAACATCACCTTGGTACGCGCGGAGAGCGACGCCTGCCCCCACGACCCGAACGCCGTCGTCGCAGCGGCAACGGCCGCGTCCACGTCCGCGTGATCCGCGAGCACCACCTCATGCTGCTGCTGCCCGGTCGCGGGGTTGAACACCGCACCACGGCGTCCCCCGGCGCCCGCGGTGGGGCTGCCGCCGATCCAGTGCTCAATGACGGACATGGGCAGGTCCCCCCTGGAGATACTGACGTTGGCCACGCTTCGCAGCCTCGTAACCCGCCCGTGCTTCCCGGGTGCTCTCCAGCTCGGAAACCGCACTCACCGGCACGTCCCACCACGACTCGGAGGACGGAATCGGCGAGTGCGGATCGGTCTCGACATGCACCACGGTCAGCCGATCGGCATCCCGGGCGCGCTTGAGCCCCTCGGTCACGTCGGCGATGGTCCGGCACCGGATCACGGCGGCACCGAGGCTCTCGGCGTTCGCCGCGAGGTCGACGGGCAGATATCCCCCGTCGTAGTCGTCATCCGCGCCGCGATAGCGATAACTCGTGCCGAAACGCTGCGATCCGAGCGATTCCGACAGCGCGCCGATCGACGCGAACCCGTGGTTCTGCACCAGCACGATGACCAGCTTCAGACCCTCGGCGACGGCGGTGACGATCTCCTGCGCCATCATGAGGTACGAGCCATCGCCGACCAGGGCGTAGACCTCGCGGGTCGGGTCGGCCAGCTTGATCCCCACGGCGCCGGCGATCTCGAAGCCCATGCAGGAGTAGCCGTACTCGACGTGGTACTGCTTCGGATCGCGAGCCCGCCACAGCAGTTGCAGGTCACCGGGCATGCTTCCCGCCGCCTGCACCACGACGTCCCGCTCACCGCACGCGTCGTTGACCGCCCCGATCACCTCACTCTGCGCGGGCAACGGCCCATGATTCAGGTGGTACGCCTCGTCGACGACCCGCTGCCAAGCCACCACCTCCGCCCGCCAGCCCCCCACACCCCGCTGCCAAACCGCCTCTCCCCGCCACTTGGGCGCCACTTCCTGCTCCCCGGCGACCCCCTCACCCTGGGCGGGCCACTCCTCGCGTGGGCCGGGTATCACTTCTCCCTGCTCGGACACCGCCGCACGCTCAGCGGCCGCCATCCCCTGCTGCCGGGCGGCCGCCTCCCGCTTGCCCGACGCGGCCTCACGCTCGCCCGACGCAGCCTCACCCTGGACCGACACGGCCTCCCGCTGCTCGTCCCCTACCTCCCCATGTTCAGACACCCACTCATTGCGGCCGGACATCGCCTCACGCTGGCCGGACGCGTCTTCCTCCGGACAAGCCGCGACCTCACGCCGGCTCACCACCGTGTCCTGATTTATTGCGATATCACCAATTTCGGCGGTTAAAGCCGTCAGCCCAGAACGGGCGTCGGCGACGAGGGCGGTGGCGGATTGCTTGTGGGCGTCGAAGCTCGCGACGTTGATGTTGACGAAGTGGACGCCGGGGTTGGCGAAGGCGGTGCGGGAAGCGGTGGTGAAGTCGCTGTAGCGGGTGCCGATGCCGATGATGACGTCGGCGTCGCGGGCCAGGCGGTTGGCGACCGGGGTGCCGGTGGAGCCGATGCCGCCGACCGACTGCGGGTGGTCCCAGCTCAGTGCGCCCTTGCCGGCGTGAGTGTCGGCGACGGGGATGCCGGTCGCGCGGGCGAACGCGTCGAGCTCCGCGGAGGCTTCCGAGTAGATCGCTCCCCCGCCCGCGATGATCAGCGGGCTACGGGCGGCGCGGATCACGGCGGCGGCGCGGACGACGGCGGCCGGCTCGGGGGCGGGGCGGGCGACGTGCCAGACGCGGCGGGCGAACAGGTCGTCCGGGAAGTCCCAGGCCTCGGCCTGCACGTCCTGCGGGAGGCTGATCGTGACCGCGCCCGTCTCGGCGGGGTCGAACAGCACGCGCATCGAGGCGAGCAGGGCGGACGGCAACTGCTCGGGGCGCCAGATGCGGTCGAAGAAGCGGGACAGGGGGCGGAAGGCGTCGTTGACCGTGACATCGTACGTGCGGGGGTCCTCCAGCTCCTGCAGCACCGGGGATGCCGCGCGGGTCGCGAAGACGTCGCTCGGGAGCAGCAGGACGGGGAGGCGGTTCACGGTGGCGAGGGCGGCTCCGGTCAGCATATTGGTGGAGCCGGGGCCGATCGATGCCGTGCAGGCGTACGTGGAGAGCCTGTTCTTCATCTTCGCGAAGCCGGCGGCCGCGTGCACCATGGCCTGCTCATTCCTCGCAAGCCGGTAGGGCAGATCCGCCGAGCCGGTGCGCTGGGCCTGCAGCAGTGCCTGGCCGATCCCGGCGACGTTGCCGTGCCCGAAGATGCCCCACACGCCCGCGATCGCGCGCTGCTCGACCCCGTCGCGCTCGGTCCACTGGCTGGCCAGGAACCGTACGACGGCCTGCGCGACGGTCAGCCTCACGATCGTCTCCTCTCGCGGATGGAGGTCAGCGGCAGCCGCGGGTCCATCTCCTGGTGGCTCCACGAACCCCGGACCCAGCCGTGCACGGGGTCGTCGGAGAACAGCCACCTGCGCTCGCCCGCGCCGGCCATCACGTTGAGGTAGTACAGGTCGTAGCCGGGGGCGGCCATCGAGGGGCCGTGCCAGCCGTACGGGATGAGGACGACGTCGCCGCTGCGTACCTCGGCGCAGATGTCGATGTCGTGGCCCGGGTGCCCGTACACACGTTGGAAGCCGGCGCCCGGCGCACCCGAGGGCGACCCCGCGACCTCGAAGTAGTAGATCTCCTCGAGGGCGATCTCGTCCTCGGTGGTCTCGTCGTGCTTGTGCGGCGGGTACGACGACCAGTTGCCGCCCGGGGTCAGCACCTCGACCGCGATCAGCCGCTCGGCCTCGAACGACTCCGGCGTGCAGAAGTTGTTCACCTGCCGGCTGGCCTGCCCGGCGCCGCGCAGCTCGACCGGCACCGACTCGGCCGGGCCGTAGCGGAACGGCAGCTTGCTCGTCGCCAGGGCACTCGGCAGCGCGAACCGGCCACCGTTGCCCGCCCGGATCGTCACCGACGAATCCCTCGGCAGGTATGCGAAATCGGTCACGCGGGAGAACACCGAGCGCCGCCCGGTCAGCGTCAGCCGCTCGTCGTCGCAGGTCACGTCGCAGCCCCCGGAGAGCGGCAGCACGATCGTCTCGGCGTCGCCGGTGTGGAAGCTGACCCGCTGGCCGATGCCCATGTCGAGCACCCGCAGCCCGCTGTAACCCCAGCCGGCACTCGCCGGTGTCACGGCGAGCTCGAACGGCCCGGTCCTGCCCTCGCCGCGTCGCAGCAGATGGCTCACAGCAGGCTCACCGCCCGGTCGACGGCGTCCGCGACGTCCCCGCCCGCCGGATACAACAGGCTTCGGCCGATCACCAGACCCTGCACGGTGGGCAGGGCCAGAGCCTTGGCCCATCGGGCGTACGCGGCATCGGCGTCCTCGGACACCTCACCGCCCAGCACCAGCGCGGGGAGCGTGGTCGCCGCCATCACCCGCTCCATGTCCGGGACCACAGGCACCTTCAGCCACGTGTACGCGCTGGTCGCCCCGAGCCCCGCGGCAACCGACGTCGCCCTGATCATCGCCTCGGCGGTCAGCTCGTTGCGCAACCGCCCGTCCACGTCGCGGTGCGAGATGAACGGCTCGACCATCGCCATCAGCCGGTGCGCGGCGAGCTCCCCCACGGCCCGCCCGCAGCTCTGCAGCGTCCGTGCGGTGCCCCCGTCCGCCGGGTCGATGCGCAACAGCATCTTGCCGCCGTCGAACCCCGACGCGTTCAGGCTGCCCGCGTCGTACGCGGTGAACCGGTCGTCCACCTCGAACACGGTCCCGGCCAGCCCGCCGCGGTTCATGGAGCCGATCACGACCTTGTTGTCGAGTACGCCGAGCAGCAGCAGATCCTCGAGGATGTCGGGGGTGCCGAGCACGCCGTTGACGCCGGGACGGGCGAGCGCGGTGCAGATGCGGTCGAGCAGGTCGGCCCGGTTTCCCATGGCCAGGGGATCGGCACCGGCCCGCAGCGCACCCCGCGCGGGGTGATCCGCCGCGATGATCATCAGCCGGCCGTGCTCCCCGCGCCACGACGCGGGACGGTGCCGGCGCCGGGCCGCGGAGGCGATCGCATACGGCCGGTCGACCCGCGCCGTGATCAGATCCTGAAGGTCACGCACGAGCCATCACCGCCCGGACCTCGTCCTCGGTCGGCATCGCATCCGCGCAGGCCATCCTCGACGCCACGATCGCCCCGGCGGCGTTGGCGAACCCGATGACCGTCGCCAGATCCCAGCCGCTCAACAGCCCGTGACAGAGCGCCCCACCGAACGCGTCCCCGGCCCCGAGCCCGTTCACCACATCCACCGGAATCGGCTTGGCGCTGACCTCCTCCACGCCGGCGTCCTTGCCTGCGCCCGATTCGCCGCCCGCTCTGCCGCGGCGGGCTGTCACCCCGTCGGGGCCCTGCTTGACGATGGCCAGGCCGTCGTCCGGGGTGGTGCCGGCCGTTTCCCACTCGTCCCGGTTGCCGACCACGATGCTCGCGTAGGGCAGGGCCTGCTGGTACCAGTGCCGGGCCTCCTCGCGGGACTCCCAGAACATCGGCCGATAGTCCAGATCGAAGACCGTCATGTCCGATTTATCGCGTTGTTTCAGGGCCGTCAGCGTCGCCGCCCGCGAGGGCTCCTGGCTGAGACCCGTTCCGGTCACCCAGAAGATGTCCGCGTTCTTTATCGCTTCCAGGTCCAGTTCGGACTTGTGGATCTCGAGGTCCGGGGCCTTGGGGAAGCGGTAGAAGTAGAGCGGGAAATCGTCCGGCGGGAAGATCTCACAGAACGTCACCGGCGTGGGCAGGCCCGGCACGGCCGTCACGAACCGGTCGTCGACGTGGAAGCTGCGCAGCGCCTCGTGCAGGTAGGTGCCGAACGGGTCGGCGCCGGTCCGGGTGATCACCGCGCTGCGCCGGCCGTAGCGTGCCGCGGCGACCGCGACGTTCGTGGGGCTGCCGCCGAGGAACTTCTCGAACGTGCGCACCCGGGGCAGCGGCACACCGATCTGCTGTGGATACAGATCAACACCGATACGTCCCATGGTCAGTACTTCGTCAACGGCCACGCGTCCTCCTTGCGGAAGGATGAGGGCTTGCTCGAAGCGACCTTCAAGCCGCGGATGCCGCGCACGATGACGGCGCCATGAACAGGTTTCGATGTAATAACGTGGACGCTTCCAGGTCAATACTTTGTCCTGACAAACTCACATGGCGGTGTACGCCTGTCGAGGAGGGTCCACATGGCACCCGAACTGCACGCCCGTCTGGACAGATCCAGTCCGGTGCCGCTCTACTTCCAGGTCGCGTCGCGGCTGCAGGCGTTGATCGAGCGCGGGGAGATCGGCGTCGGCGCCCGCATCGAGAACGAGATCGACCTCGCCGAACGGCTCGGCGTCTCCCGCCCGACCATCCGTCGCGCGATCCAGTACCTCGTCGAGCGCGGCATGCTGATCCGCAAACGGGGCGTCGGGACACAGGTCGTGCACCCCAAGGTCCGGCGCCCGGTCGAGCTGTCCAGCCTGTACGACGATCTGGTCAGCTCCGGGCGTACACCCCGGACCGAGGTCTTGCAGTTGACTGTCATGCCCGTCCCGGCGCAGGCGGCCGCCGCCCTGGAGATCGAGCTCGGCACCGAGGTCACCTGGATCGAGAGATTGAGGTACGCGGGCGGCGAACCCCTCGCCCTCATGCACAACGCCATCCCCCTCGGCGTGCTCCGCCCGGACCGCGCCGACCTGGCCGAACACGGCCTCTACGAGCTCCTGCGCCGTGCGGGCCACGTCCCGAAGATCGCGACACAGATGATCGGCGCCCGCTCGGCCACGTCCGCGGAGGCCCGCACGCTCACGGAGAAACGCGGCGCGTCCCTGCTCACGATGAGCCGCACCGCCTGGGACGCCGCGGGGCACGTGCTCGAATACGGCTCACACGTCTATCGGGCCAGCCGCTACAGCTTCGAGCTCAGCCTTTCAACTCACTGATCTTTTTAAAAGCGCGTCCACCACGTCCTTGATCGGGCCCGCCAGATCCTCCGCCGTCGCGCCGCTCAGCGGTTGCAGCCCCACCCCCGACCGGATGACCGCCACGCCCACGCCCAGCGCCAGCAACAACTGGGCCCGCAGCATCTCGCCGTCCCCCGACACCTCCAGCAACCTGTTGCTGAAGTCCTCCATGGCTTTGCGGCGCAACTCTTCGACGTTCTCGTTCTCGGAGACGCGCAACAGCATCAGCACGGGGTGCTCGCCGAACTCCGGCCACGCGTCCACGGACAGCTGACGGCTCAGCTCCGCCACGAGCGCATCGCGATCACTAGGAAACTCGCCGGGCCCGGGTGTCGCCGCCAGCGCCGCCTTGAACAGCCCTTCCTTCGAGTCGAAATAGCGCTTGATCAGGGCCAAATTCACCCCCGCATCCGCCGCCACATCCCGCAAGGTCGTGCCATCAAACCCCAACCGCATGAACCGTACGCGCGCAGCCCCCAACAAATCCCGCTTGGTCTGCCCCGAATCCCGCCGCCGCTCCACCACACCCCCATCCCCACGTAATCACTTGTTGACACCGCCCCCCAACATGGCTACCTTACCAAGTCATCAACTGATTACATTTCCCCGCACCCCTACCCGCCTTGCTCTTTGCTTGCGTACCTACCCGCCCTGCTCTTTGCTTGCGTACCTACCCGCCCTGCTCTTTGCTTGCGTACCTACCCGCCCTGCTGAACCCCTGTCGCCCTGCCTACTTGGAGCCGCCCGCTATGACCCAGGCCCTGCTCGTCATGGACGTCCAGCCCGTCGTCCTCAGCCGCTACCCCGACGACACCTACCTCCCCCGCCTGGCCGACGCCATCGCCGCCGCCCGCACAGCAGGCCTCCCGGTCATCTACGTGGTGGTCGGCTTCCGCCCCGGCTACCAGGAAGTCAGCAAAACCAACAAAATGTTCGGCGCCCTGGCCGTAGCCAAGCCCCCCGCACCCCCGGAAGCCACCGCCATCCACCCCGCCGTAGCCCCCGAAAAAGACGACATCATCATCACCAAACGCCGGGTGAGCGCCTTCACCGGCAGCGACCTCGACCTCATCCTCCGAGCCGGCGCCATCACCCACCTGACCCTCACCGGCTGCGCCACCAGCGGCGTCGTCCTCTCCACCCTCCGAGAAGCCGCCGACCGAGACCTCACCCTCACGGTCCTCTCCGACGCCTGCCTCGACAACGACCCCGAAGTCCACCAGATCCTCACCGAAAAAATCTTCCCCACCCAGGCCACAGTCACCACCATCGCCACCTGGAAACAATCCCTATAACCCGCCCAGCCCCGCCCACTCCCGCACCGCCTGTCCTCCCCGGACGGTCTGCGGTCAACCCGGCATCACCAGACCGACCGCGTCGGTAAGCCCCGACTCTCGGCATCGCATGGGCAACCCAGCTCTCCGGCACCGCTCACAAGCAAACCCCGGCATCCCCGACAACAGACAGACTTCGCGACCCCTTGCGGCAAGCAGGGTTCGAGACCCGTTGCGGCAAGCAGACCTCGAGACCGCTTCCGGCAAGCAGGCCTCAACGCCGCTCACGGCAAGCGGCCCTCGGCACCCCCTTATGACGCAAGGGCTCCTACATCGTTTTCGGCATGCAGGTCCTTGGCGCCGCTCAGCCGCCAGCCTTGGCGCCGGCTCGGCCCGCCAGCCTTGGCCCCACCTCGGCGAGGCGAGCCAGTCAACCTTTCGCGCTGGTCAGCATCAGCCGATCCCCCGACACCAGGCTCGAAAGCGCTGCTGGCCCCCGAACCTGGCGATTGCAACAGCCGGCACCATGGTCGATCGATCCGGCAGGGTGAACCACCCCATACTGCTCGACTCCCCGACACCAACCTGAGCAAGCACATCAGGCGGCACCTCGTGCGGCCTGGCGTACGCCTGCCGAAAATCAGCCAGCACGCACCACGAACTCATTGCCACCGGGATCGACCATCACAACCACACCACCGACGCCTCCCCCAACCTCCGCGTTGCCCGCGCCGTACGCGGGGCCCACGCCGTACGCGGGGCCTGCGGGGCCTGCGCCGTAAGCACTGTCTAGGCGAACTTCGGGCAGCGTGGCCCCGAGGGCAATCAACCGCTCGACCTCCGCCAGCTGATCGCCACAGGCAGGAGTGACGTCGAAGCGCTGCCGACTCGTGCCCGGCTCCGGGGCCGGCGAGGGCCCACCCCACGCAACCTTCGTACCGCCGCGCGGGGATTGGATAGCAGTTTCGTCATCCTGGTCCCACACCAACGGCCAGCCCATCGCCTCGCTCCAGAAGACGCCGACTTCCCGCCCGCCGTCACAGGCAACCTCGCCGAGGAACCCACACCCGGCCAGAAACTTGTTGCCCGCCTCGATTACACAGAACTCGTTACCCTCCGGGTCAGCCAGCACGATGTGCCCCTCCTCGGGCAACTGCCCCACATCAAGGTGCGCACCCCCGAGCTCCAAAGCCACCGACACCGTGCGCTCCTGGTCAGCGCTGGTCGCACTGGTCAGATGCAGATGCAGCCGATTCGCCCCGGCCTTCTCCGAATCGCTCGACACGAACCGAAGCCCCACCTGCGTGTCATCCCCCGGCAGCAGCGCCTCGCCCCCGGCCTCGACAACCTCCCGGCCGAGCAAACCGCCCCAGAACTCCGCCAGCCGAACCGCATCGCGCGCGTCAAAAGCCATCGTCAGCGTCCGCATCACCGCACAGTAGACACGCCGTCACCTCGACAACAACGCATTAACCCACGCCACGCCCACCCCCACCTCCCATTCACCCAATCCCGCCCCGCCCCGCTCCCGCCTGGCCCAGTTCACGCTCGTCCACCCCTGGCCGCCCAACTCCTGGCCGCCCAACTCCCGGTCGCCGACTCCCGCCTGCCCAGTTCATGCTCGTCCAACTCCCAGCGGCCAACTCACGGCCGTCCAACTCCCGGCCGCCCAGGCTCCACTCGATCGGCTCCGGGCCGCCAGCTTCCGCCGGCCAGCTTCTGCTCGCTCGGTTCCGAGCGGCTCGGTTCCACCCCGATAGGTGCCCAGCTGCATAGGTGCCCGCGGGTCACCTTGACCAAGCCCTGAGTAATCAATGATCACGCGTAACACTCAATTCCACAGCTGCCTAAACCCGCCGCAGAACCAGGGCCTCATCGTATCCGTTTCAGCTTTGAACAGCGACCCGCATGTAGCTCATATCACGTTCACCGAGAGCGCGCTCCAGGTCACTCCGATTTGGCATGATCAAACTACGATCGGGGTGGATCGATCATGCGGGGCGGCGCCATAATCGACGCGTGGGGCAGTTACAGATTTTCAGCGCAGCACAGGTCGCCGGAATGCGCGACCGGACCCGGTCGCGCAATTATTCAGCCGCGCGCGACGAATTCCGTCGCGATCATGAACACCGACGCGAGTGGGGCAAGTACCGGCTCTACAAGGAACGCCTGCGCCAGCTTCGTGCCGCCGAGGGAAACCCGCGCATCCACCAGAGAAGTGGACTCCTCTGGGACGACATCGCCCGCCTCCCGATCCCGCCGGCGACCCCACGCCCACGCCGATCCCCGCCATCGCCGCCGCCATCGCCATCCCCGCCGTCGCCATCCCCGCCGCCGCCGCCATCCCCGCCGCCGCCGCCATCGCCGCCGCCACGCCCGCAGCCTCACTCGCCGCAGCGCCAGCTGCCGGCATTGCAACCGCAGCCCCTCCAGCAGCGGCCATCAACGCCATCGCAACCCCCACCAACGCCACCACAGCGTCCATCGCCACTGCCTCAACCGAGACTCCGACAGCGAAGAGCGCCTGCACAGTCGTCACCTCAAGAACCGTTGCTTCAGCAGCAGCACGGCCCAGCCATCCAGCCGGCCACTGCCCCGACAATGCCTGGCTGGCAGCAGCCGCCGCTTCCGGACGAGCCACGGCCGCATGCCGCTCCAGCACTCGCTAGGTCCCAGCGGTCGGACACCCTAAGGCCGACGAGACCAACGACAGCGGCACCGTTGACTGGCCGCGCACCGCAGGCTCAACCGTGGTCACGCCCGTCACCAGCGGAGGCGCCATCGGACGCATCGGCGCAGTCCAAGCCCGTTTCGGCCGGCCCCACCCCCGCCTCACACCCGGCCAAGCTCACGCCACCCGGGCCTGTACCAGCGACGCGACTGAAGCCTGTGCTCCAAACGCGGTCACTGTCGCCACAGGAAAAGCCACTGCCAACGCGGCCGCCGCAGGGAACACCAGCACTTATGGAAACGCCATTGCGTGCGCCAACCGGGTGGAGAAGAAAAGCCAGGAAGACGAGTATTGGCGAGAGTGTACGACACGCTCGGCTGACTCGTTCGCGTCAGGTAGGGGTTAACGCCGATGCGCCTATGATTGCTGGATCGGATCCCATCACGGCCAGACACCATCGCACTTTATTTGGGGCAGCAAGTTTTTGGCTTACGAATACGGGAAGGTCGCCACCCCGAAGAGGTTCTTGTCAAATTCGAGGCTAGGCCGAAAGCGGCAGGCCAGTTGAGGACCAACGAGCGGCTTCAATTCACTAAGGCGTACATGAAACCGTGTGCGCTATTCACGGCTGGCGGGCAGCGGGAGGATGCGCGGGCCTGTTCAGGGGCGTCGCCACATTCGGTAGAAAGGGGTGCCGTCCGGGAGGTGGATGGCGAAGGGGTGGAGCGTTTTGTAGCCGTGGCGGCGGTAGAGGCGGAGGTTGGCTTCGTTGGTGGCTTCCAGGTAGGCCGGCGTGGTCAGGGTGGCGTGAGTGTGGGTGAGAAGGGCTACGCCGTGGCCGGAGTGACGGTGGTGGGGGTGGACTGCGAGGAAGGCCAGGTGCCAGTGGGGTTCTGGTGGGTGGTGGGCGGCGAGGAGGTTGTCGAGGGCTTGGAAGTTGGGCAGGTAGGGGCCGGTGATGGTGGCCAGGTGGTTGGCGTAGGTGGGGTTCGGGGGCTCGGGGTGGGTGCGGTCGAACCAGACCGATGTGGCTATGGGGTGGTCGTCGGGGTCGGGGATCACGTGGACCGTTGCGGCGGTGATGGCCAGTTCGAAGTAGGCGGTCATCACGGGGAGGCGGTGGTCGGCGTGCGGGACGAGGGAGTGGGTCTGGGCGAGGTTGTTGAAGGCGTGGGCGATGAGGGCTGCCACCGAGGGGATTTCGTTGGGGCGGGCATGGCGGATGGGTGAGGTCATCAGGCGCCGCCGGGGGTATCGCTGCCGGGGATTCCGCTGCCGGGGATTCCGCTGACAGACCCGTTGACACCGGGGATATCGCTGTTCGGGACTTTGCGGGCAGCGACGTTGGCCCCAGGGAGGTTGCTACTTAGGGCCCAGCTGACGGTGACGTCGGTGTCGGGAACGGCGCCGGGCAGGGAGTCGCTGACCGGGGAGTTGCCGGGCAAGGAATCGCCGGGCAAGGAATCGCCGGGCAGGGAGTTGCTGGCGTCGGGGTTGGTGGTGGGTGGGGCTTCCTCGGTGGGGTGGAAGCGGGTGCTGCGGGCGCCCCAGCCGATTCCTTCGTAGGTGGTGGGGCGGGTTAGGCGGAGGGTTAGGGACCAGGTTGCGCCTGCTGCGGCCAGGAGGGTGTAGGCGAGGGGGACCGTCCAGGTGGGAGGGGAGCCGGGGGTTACGCCGAAGAGGGTGGCGATGGTGGTGAAAGCGGCTGTGGTGAATGCCAGGAGGAGGAGGGTGGCGCAGGTGGGGGCTATTGCGCGGTGCCAGATGGATTCGTCGCAGGGGGTGCGGAGGAAGAAGCCGATTACTGCTGCCGAGGTGACCGTGATGAGGAGTAGGACGCCGAGGGCGCCTGTGGTGCCGCCCCAGAAGAAGAGCTGGACGAGGGGGTCCCAGCCGAGGGTGGCGTACGTGAGGATCACGAGAAGGCCGAGGGCGGATTGGGCGAGGGAACCGTTTTTGGGGGCTCCTGTGGCGGGGACCGTGCGGCCGAAGGTTCGGGGTAGGACTCCTTCGCGGCCCAGAGAGAAGGTGTAGCGGGCGATGATGTTGTGGAAGGAGATCATGGCGGCGATGAGGGAGGTGAGGAACAGGGCGTGGCCCAGGTCTACGGCGAGGTCGCCCAGTTCGGCGGCGGGGAGGGTGAAGAAGAGTTCGGGGCCTTCGGTGGTGGCGCGGTGGACTGCGTTCGGGCCTGCGGCGGAGATCATCGCCCAGGCTGAGAAGGCGTAGAGCGCGGTGATCAGCAGGATGGACAGGTAGGTGGCGCGCGGGACCGTGCGGCGGGGGTCGCGGGATTCTTCGCTGAAGACGACAGACTGCTCGAAGCCGACGAAGCCGGTGACCGCCATGACGAGCAGGGCGCCCGCGCCGGCGCCGGCGAGGCCGCCCGGGTCGAGTGGGGCGGTGGAGGGTACGAATCCGGCGGTGGTCAGGTCGGCGAGGCTGAAGAGGACGACGAGGATGATCTCGGCGACCAGCAGGGTGGCGAGGACTTTGCCGTTGACGGCGACGTCGCGGACGCCGAGGACGGCTACCAGGGCCCAGGCGGCGAGGGCGATGAGCCACCAGGGTGGCTGGATGCCGAACCATTCGGCGAACAGGGGTGCGGCGATCGCCCCGATGCCGCCGTAGCTGGCGACCTGGAAGCTGTTGTACGCCGCGAGTGCGACCCATGCGGCGGCGACGCCGAGGGGACGGCCGAGTCCACGGGAGACGTACGCGTAGAAAGCTCCCGCGTTGGCGATGTGTCGTGCCATGGCGACGTAGCCGACCGAGAAGACGGCCAGGACGAGAGCGACCGCGACGAAGGCGATCGAGATCGCGGTGAGGCCGGTGACGGCGAGGCCTGTGGGTACGACGCCGGCGACGACGGTCAGTGGGGCGGCCGCCGACATGACGAAGAAGACGACCGAGGCAACGCCGAGCCGGTTGCGGGCCAGGGCGTTCGTGAGCATGGCGGATCCGTGTGGCGTGTAAGGCATGAGGGGTGCTCTTCCTGAAGAGGGCATGCAGACCAGACCGATCGGCGCGAAACGACCAGCGCGGAGCGGGGTTGAGGGGGTTCAGGGCCTGTTTCGGAAAGGGAGCCGGCGGTGCTCCGGCTTCCTTCACGAGGCAGGCGCAGGTCACAAGGGTGCCGGGTAACAAGGCAGTCGCGGGGTTCTCAAGCGCGACAGGCGAGACAGGCGAGACAGGCGCGGGGTTCTGAAAGTGCGGCAGGCACGGGGTTCCGAAGCGGGAGGCAGGCGCGGGGTTCCGAAGCGGGAGACAGGCGCGGGGTTCCGAAGCGGGAGGCGGCCGGAGCCGATCGGGGGGCGGAAGCTAGGCGCGGCGGGCCATGACGGCGTCGCCGACGGCTGCTTCGGCGTGGCCGACGAGGTCGTGCAGTGGGAGGGGGAGCCGGCGGTGGATCTGGTCGAGGAGGTGGTTGCGGCCGGTGGGGTGGAGGGCGATCAGGGCGTGCTGGTCGAGGCCGGTGGCGAAGACGAGGCCGGTGAGGACGATGTCGGGGATGGCGAGCAGCTCGCGCCGGTCGGCGGAGATGCGGATGCGGGTGGCCGGGCGGCCGGAGGTGACCGTGTCGACCGGGACGAAGGTGAGCCGGGTGCCGAAGAGGCTGCGGCGGGCGTGGCGTTCGACTTTTCCTGTTTTGGCGAGGCGACGGGCGACGAGGTCGGTGGCGATGCCGGTGGCGAGGTAGGCGATCCAGTCACGGACGCCGCGGCGGTTCTCGTGTTCGATCTGGCCGAGGACCGCGGCGGAGGCGATGTCGCTTGTCGGGCGGCCGTCGAGCAGGCTCAGCCGGTCGCCCCGCAGGTCGATGCGGCGGCGGAGGATGAGCTCGGCGAGGATTCCGCCGGAGAGGCCCAGGCCGAGCGTGGCCGGAGTGAGCACGCATTTGCCGTGAACGGTGTCGTGGGCGGCCAGGTAGAGGTCGTCGGCGAGCAGCGATTGCGGAGAGGTGCGTTCGGGAAGCACTCCGGAAGTGTGCCTTGAGTATGACTAGTTGCGCAATGCACAGTAGGCATAGGGAAAGTGTTTCATTTCACGTGAGTCGCTACGGGAGGCGAGCTTGTTTAGTTGACGGCTCAACTAAGTCGTCGTATCGTCGGAGGCAGTTAGTTGAAGCATCAACGGAGGCCAGTCATGAGCACCCTGCCCGCGCTCTTCATCAGTCACGGCGCCCCGCCGCTGGTCGACAACCCCACGTGGGTGGCGCAGCTCAAGGAGATGACCGCCGGCCTCCCCCGGCCCAAGGCGATCCTGATGGCGTCCGCGCACTGGGAGTCCGCGCCGCTGATGCTCGGCGCGACCGAGTCCGTGCCGCTGGTGTACGACTTCGGTGGCTTCCCGCAGAAGTACTACGAGACGCGGTACAGCGCGCCGGGCGCACCGGAGCTGGCCGCTCGCATCGAGAAGCTGATGCCCGACAACGAGCACGTCGTGCGGACCACCCGCGGCCTGGACCACGGGGCGTACGTGCCGCTGACCGTCATGTACCCGGACGCCGACATCCCGGTGCTGCAGATGTCCCTGCCGACCCTCGAGCCCGACCGCCTGCTGGAGCTGGGCCGCCGGCTGGCGCCGCTGCGCGACGAGGGCGTACTCATCGTCGGGTCCGGCTTCACCACGCACGGCCTGCCGTTCCTGCGCGACTGGCGGGAGGACGCCAAGGCGCCGGGCTGGTCCCGGGAGTTCGACGCGTGGACCGCCGAGCTGCTGGCCCGCGGGGCCGTCGACGAGCTGGCGAGCTTCCGCGACAAGGCGCCCGGGATGCCGTACGCGCATCCGACGATCGAGCATTTCGCCCCGATGTTCCTGACGCTGGGCGCGTCGAGCGACCCGGAGCAGAGCGCCGACCAGCCGATCGACGGCTTCTGGATGGGCCTGTCGAAGCGCTCGTTCGTGGTGCGATAGCAAAAAGGTCAGACCGGCTTTACAGGTTTCTCCCAGTCTGAGCAGGGATTCTATGGGTATTCATAAGCCGAGTACCCCCTCGCAACGACGCCCGGAGGTTGTTACCTGATGCTTGAGGTCACCGCGCTCGGCTGGACGCTGACCATCGCGGTCATCGTGGCCCTGCTCGCCCTCGACCTGACCCTCGGTGTGCTGAAACCGCACGCCGTCGGGTTCCGTGAGGCCGCTGCCTGGTCGGTCTTCTACATCGCCGTCGCGATCGCGTTCGGCGTGGTGTTCGCCCAGGTGGCCGGCTGGAACTACGGCACCGAGTACTTCGCCGGTTACATCGTCGAGAAGAGCCTGTCGGTCGACAATCTCTTCGTCTTCGTGATCATCATGGGTACGTTCGCCGTGCCCGAGAAATATCAGCAGGAGGTCCTGACCTTCGGCATCATCATCGCGCTGGTGCTGCGGGTCATCTTCATCGCTCTCGGCGCGACGTTGCTGTCGCTGTTCTCGTTCATGTTCCTGATCTTCGGGCTGATCCTCATCTACACGGCGGTGCAGCTGTTCCGGCACCGGGCCGAGGATCCCAGCGTGGAGGACAACGCCCTGGTCAAGGCCACCAAGCGGTTCTTCCCGGTGACCGACGACTACGACGGCGGCAAGATGTTCACCCGCATCGGCGGCAAGCGGATGGCCACGCCGCTGTTCATCACGCTGATCGCGATCGGCAGTTCCGACCTGCTGTTCGCGCTGGACTCGATCCCGGCGGTGTTCGGCGTGACGGAGGAGGCGTACATCGTCTTCGTCGCCAACGCCTTCGCCCTGCTGGGCCTGCGGGCCTTGTTCTTCCTGGTGAAGGGCCTGCTCGACCGGCTGGTCTACCTGTCGACCGGCCTGTCGCTGATCCTGGCGTTCATCGGCGTGAAGCTGGTGCTGCACTGGCTGCACGAGGACATCTGGCACGACGCCCCGGTGATCAGCACCCCGGTCTCGCTCGGCGTGATCATCGGCGTTCTGATCATCACGACGGTGGCCAGCCTGCTCAAGACCCGCAACGACCCGTCGGCCAAGGCACACGCCGGCAGTCTGAGCGCGCGGTCCCACGAGGACGATCCAGCGAAGCACTGACCTGGGGTCAGAGGCCCTCGGCGATGCTGCGCAAGGCGTCTCCGAGGGCCTCGTGGTGCGCCGGGTCGATCAGGTCGAGCACCACGCGGCGGGCGATGGCGAGGTACTGAGCGCGTACGGTCAAGGCCTGTATCGGTAAGGACGGCCACCGCGCTGCGACCCCGCGAACCCGCTGCCAGCTCGAGCAGGAGCTCGCCGCTTCCGGTCTGCGGCACACCATCATCAGGCCAGGCTTCATGTACGGCCGCAGCGCGCGAACCTCCCAGCTCGGCAACTGGTTCGCAGCCACGCCACAGTGGACCGTTCGCCGACATGGCCACCTAACCGCCTGGAGGGCAGCCGCTACATCGTGACGGTTGTGCTGGTCGAGCCGGTGAGCGCGCTGGTGGCGGGCACGACGACCCGGTAGCGGGCTCCGGTGACAAGGCCGGTGACGGTGCGGGTGCCGGCCGCCCGGTAGGACGTGACCTGCTTCCAGCCGCTCTTCGTCGAGCGCTGCAGGCGGACCAGTTGCCCGGCAGCCCCGGTCAGGGTGATGGTCAGGGTACGGGCGGCGGCCCGGGTCGCGGTGACCTTCGTGCCGACCGTGTACGTCGTGACTGGTGACGTCACGGCGAGGGTTGCGCCGGTGGCCGGCACGGTGAGGCGTACCCGTCGCACGCCGGTTGCCGTGGCCGTGACGGTGATGACGCCGGCCGCAGTGGTGGTGGTGTCGGTGCAGGTGAACACCGAGGACGCGGTCGCCGTGCAGATCTGGACCGCCCGGTTCGCGGCGGCGCTGCCGTCGGCGGTGACCGTGTATCGGGTGGTGATCGGGGTTCCGTAAAGAACGCTGCGAGGGCCGGTGCTGACGGTGACCGCCGTGGTCTCGGTGACGTTCAGGGCCGCGGCGGCGTCGACTCTGCCCCAGCCGTAACCGGTGTCCTTACCGGCGACGCCCAGGTCGACGGCGGTGTCCTCGAGGGTCTGCTCGATCTGGTCGGGGGTGGCGGCCGGCCGGTACGCCTTGATCAGCGCGGCGACCGCAGCGACGTGCGGGGTGGCCATCGAGGTGCCGCTGTCGGTCGCGTAGCCGGAGCCTGTCGGGTACGTGCTGAGGATCTGGACACCGGGCGCGGCGATGTCGACGTAGCTGCCGCGGTTGGAGAACGGGGCGACCTGGTCGGACGAGTCGGTGGCGGCGACCGCGATGACGCCCGGGTCGGCGCCGGGGTAGTTGACCGGGCTGCCGTTCTCGCCGTCGTTACCGGCGGCGGCCACGACGGTGACGCCCTTGCCGCGCGCGTAGGTGATCGCGTTGGTCATCGCCGTGATCTCTTCGTCCGCGCCCAGCGACATGTTGATGATGTCGGCGCCGTGGTCGGCGGCGTAGACGATGCCCTTGGCGACGTCGGCCATGTTGCCGCTGCCGTCGGCGCCCAGGGCCCGGATCGGCATGATCCTCGCGTCCGGGGCGACCGCGGAGATGCCCACGTCGTTACCGGTGATCGCGGCGATCGTGCCGGCGACGTGGGTGCCGTGGCCGTTCGGGTCGATGCTGGCCCCCGTGGTGCCGGCGACGTAGTCGATGCCGGGCAGGATGTGGCCGGCCAGGTCCGGGTGGGTCGCGTCGACACCGGTGTCGATCACCGCCACGACGACCCCGGAGCCGGTCGAGTGCTCCCATGCCTGCGCCACGCCGATCTTGGCAAAATCCCACTGATCGCCACGGTACGGGTCGGAGCCCGCCGGCACGTCCTCGACGGTCACGCGAGTGTCGAGCTCCACCGTGGCCGGCCCCTGCCGCCCCTCCCGGACGTACCGCAGGGCGGCTGCCTGGCTGGTCGCCGTCCGCGTGGTGATCACCGGGCGGCCGGCGTCGTCAAAGGTGGTGCTGACGACCCGGGTGGGACGACCCGGCAGCGCGGCGTCGGCAGCCGGGGCGGTCGCGACGGCGACGCCGGCGACAGTGGTGACGACCAGCAGACCGGCAGCGGGCCGGGACCGGAATACTCGCATACCCTCCGTTCGGCAGGCGTGCCGTGAAGCGAGCGGTCGGGCCGGGCGCGAAACGGTTGCAGGACAGGCGGATCGCGGAACGAAGCGGGCCGGGCCGGGTGCGAAACGGTTGCGGGACACGAGAAAGCCCCGGCGGGGATCGCCGGGGCTTCGTCGTTGGGGGTGGCGCGGTCAGCGGCTATAACCGGTGACCACGGGCCAGGCGCGCTGGCGTTCGTAGTCCTGCTGGTTGAGGATCTCGCGGATCTCGCGGGTCTCCTCGACGCTGTGGCGGCCCAGGATGAGGTCGAGCTCGGCGCGTTCGGCCGGGGTCTGGAAGGCCGCGAGCTCGGCGCACAGCTGCTGGCGCGCGCGGCGCTCGGTGCGGCGGTTGGCCAGGGTGACCTGAGCGGACCTGATGATCGTCTTGAGTGGCATCTGCCTTCTCCTTACGGACTGGTGAGCGAGGGCGTCATCGCCTTCGAACTCAAGAGTTGCCGGTCCGGGAGACAGCGCCAAATCATCCAGGTAAAACCCTCGATGGGAAAGTGACCCGGGCCACCGAAAACGGGTAGCCCAGGTCACCTTTACGGGTAACGCCGCAGGTCAGTGGGCTGCCGTGTTTTGCACCACAACAGAGCTTATTCTAACGGCCATTAAGCGCTGATCGACGTTTCTGGATCCGGGAAGACGCGGATCGCGGGCAGGCGCTGGGACAGCTGGGTGCGCGAGCGGACGCCGAGTTTGCGGTAGACCCGGGTCAGGGTGGCCTCGACCGTCTTCACGCTGAGGAACAGCTGGGCGGCGATCTCGCGGTTGCTCGCTCCGTCGCGGACCAGACCCGCGATGCGGGCCTCGGTGAAGGTCAGGCCGAGGTCCGCGGGGGGCGCGGTGGTTCCTTCGGTACGCGCCAGCGCGCGCTCGGTCTGCTCGGTCCATGGCTTCGCCTCGGCGGCCAGGAAGATCGCGAGCGCCGCCCCTATCGCCACCCGCGCGGCGGCGTAGCGGCGGCGACGGCGTTCCGCGCCGCCCTGCACGAGCAGGGCGTGGGCCTGTTCGAGGGGCTGGTGCAGGCCTTCGAAGCGCTGCGCCGCCGACTCGGAGAGCCGTACCGCGGAATCGGGTTCGCCGCTCTCCGACATCACCATCGCGGCGGCGCGGTCCAGGTAGCCGTCCAGCGCGGGACCGGCACCGAGGCGTACGGCTGCCGCGCGGGCGTCGGCGAGGGTCGCGGCCGCCTCCTCGTGCTCGCCCAGCGTCGCCAGGCCGGCTGCCAGATCGCCCTGCCAGCGCACGATCATCGGGTCGCCGGCGTCGCTGAGGTCACGCAACCGGCGCAGGGCGGCGACCCCGGCCCGCGCGTCACCGGCGCGCAGCTCGGCCTGGCCCAGCGCGTGCAGGTTGCGGCGCAGGTAGAGGGCGTCACCCTCCTGTTCGGAGGCTCGTACGCCCCGGCGCGCATACCCGGAAGCCGCGGCGAGACTGCCACCGGCGAGCTCCGCGACGGCCGCCGTGTACCAGGTGGGTCCCGGGCTGAGACCCGCGCGGCCGGCGGCGGCGACGGCGCGGTGGGCGTACCCGAGGGCGTCTCTGCAGCGGCCCGCCCGGGTCGCCACCTCCGACAGGCTGCGCAGGACCTCGACCAGGGCCTCGCCGGTGCGGTCCTGTTCCGCGACCGCGAGCAGCATGAGCAGTTCGGCGCGGGCCTCGTCGAGGCGGTCGTCCATCATCGCGAACCGGGCGGCCGCGTAGCGCGGGCTCATGTGCAGCCAGCCCGGCAGCAGCGCGGCGGGCAGGCGCAGGGCCCGCTGCAGCGTCAGCCGCCACGTCTCCTCCCCGCGCAGCCGCTGGACCTGGGCGAGCGCGCACAACGCCATCGCCTCGGTGCCGCTGTCCCCCGCCGTGCGTGCCGCCCGGGCCGACGCCGATGCGTGCCCGACGGCGGCGTTCACGTCGCCGATCAGGAAGGCCGCCCAGGTCTGGCGCAGGCGCACGGGTGCGAGCAACGCCGGATCGTCACCCGCCTCGTGCACCGCCGCGGCGAATGTCTCCCCCATGTCGGCCAGGGCCTGCCCGGCCAGGTCGAGCAGCACGACCCTGGCCCGTACGCGGAAGCGCGCGGGCGCGTCGACGGCGGCGATCACGGCCTCGGCCGCCCGTCCCGCGATCTCGGGGGCGCCCGCGGTCGCGGCGGTGCCGGCCGCGGCGATCAGCCAGCCGAAGCGGTCGGCGGCGAGACTGCGCGGGCACCTGTCGGCGGCCAGCAGGTAGAGCTCGGCGGCCGTACGCCCGGCGCTGCGGGCGAGGGCACGCTCGGCGGCGGCGACCAGATCCCGCGCGACGTCGGCATCGGGGCGTCCGCTGCGCAGGGCCCGGTGGCGCACCGCCACGGTCTCGTCCAGCGCCGCGTCGGCGAGCGCGTCGTGCACCCCCGCGCGGCGGGCCGCGCCGGCGTCCTCGGCCAGCACGGTGGCCAGCGCCGGCGGCGTGAACCGGATCGTCTCCCCGTCCAGCTCCACGATGCCCGCCGCGGCGGCCGTGCGCAGATCCCGGACGGCGTCCTCATAACCGGCGCGCACCAGCGTGGGCCGCACCGGCTCGGTGGCCAGCGCCGCGACCAGCAACGTCGACTTCACCGCGGGCGGCACGGCGTCGAGCCTGCGCCGCAGCAGCGCGCGCACCGGCTCGGGCAGCGGCGCGGGCCGCCACGCGGGGCCCGGGGCGACCGCAGCGCCGAGCTCCAGGGCGAGGAACGGGTTGCCGCCGCTCGCCTCGTGCAGCCGGGTCGCCGTGCGGCAGGGCAGTCCGCGCGACTCCAGCAGCTCGGTGAGGTCGTCGGTGCCCAGCGGCGGCACCAGCAGATCGGAGACCGGTGCCGGGCACAGCCGCGCGGCCCGGTGCGGCCCGGCGTCACCCGGGTGGCGCTGCGCGGCGACCACGCGGATCCGCGGCCCGGGACCGCGCCGCATGGCGAACCCGATCAGCCCGGCGGACGCCGCGTCGAGCCACTGCACGTCGTCGAGGACCAGCAGCACCGGTGCCGTGCGGGCACACCACGCGAGCAGACCCGGCAGCACGAGCCGGCGGGCCAGGGCGGGGGCACCGGCGCGTGGCGTGGCGCCCCGGCGCAACCCGGTCAGGGCCGCGCGGTGAGCCGGGGGCAGGGCTGCGACGGCGGCGCCCGGCAACTGGGCCACGAGGTCGGCGATCCCGGCGTACGGAAGCAGGCGCTCGGCCTCGACGGCCCGCAGCCGCACGACGAGCTCTCCCCGCGCCGCGGCCGTGGCCGAGACGACGTCGAGCAGCGCGCTCCTGCCGATGCCCTCGGGACCGCGCAACGCGACCCCGCCACCGGCGCTGAGCCGCGCCTCGATGGCGGACAGCAGTGCCGCCCTGCCGAGCACAACCACGAGTCATCTCCCCGGTGAACACTTGTCGATGCATTCAGACTAGGAAGGTTCGGTTACACGCATCAACAACTATGCATACGGGTTTGGTCAGATCACCGGTGTGATGGTTCCCGTTTACGCTCCATCCTGTGAACAGCTACTTCGCTCGCACCGGCGAGCACCGGTTCCAGCCCTCCGAGCTGACCGGGGGTGCCTGGGCCACCGACGAGCAGCACATCGCCCCGATGACCGGGCTGATCGCGCACGAGGTGGACCGGATGGTCGAGGCACGGGGCGGGGACGCGCTGGCGACCGCGCGGATCAGCATGGACATCCTGGGCGTGCTCAAGCTCGAGGAGTTCGAGCTGACCGTCGAGGTGGTGCGTCCCGGCCGCACGATCGAGCTGCTGGAGGCCGTGGTCGTGGCCCGCGGGCGCCCCGCCGTCCGCGCGCGGGTCTGGCGGATGGCGGGTGCCGACACGTCCGCGGTCGCCGGGGGCCAGCCGGAGCCGTTGCCGGACCCCGAGACGCTTCCCGCGTACGCGATGTCGCAGGTGTGGCCCGGCGGTTACATCACCTCGATCGAGGCCCGCCCCGCCGGGGAGATCCGGCCCGGGCGCGGCGCCGTCTGGGTCGGCTCGCAGGCAACCCTGCTGCGCGACGAGCCGGCGAGCCCCCTCGCGGAGTGGGTCAAGCTGGTCGACACCGCGAACGGCATCGTCGTACGCGAGTCGCCGAAGGAGTGGATGTTCCCCAACCTGGACCTCACGATCCACCTCTACCGGCAGCCGTCGGGGTCATGGACGGGCCTGGACACCACGGTGGCGTTCGGCCCCGACGGCCACGGCCTGACCAGCACGACACTGCACGACGTGCACGGGCCGGTGGGCCGCGCCGAGCAGATCCTGACGGTCAGGCCGCTGTGACTACTTGCTCTTGGTGACGGTGGTCGCGGTGACGGTGCCGTCGGCGTCGGCGCTGCCCTGGACGCTGACCGGGTCGCCGGCCTTGAAGTCCTTGAGCTTGCCGGTGGACGCCGTCTGCACCTTGGTGTCACCGCTGGTGCGTACGGTCACGACGCTGCCGTCGGAGGTCTCGACGTAGATGGTCGTGCCGTCCACCAGCTTGACCTTGCCGGTGGTGGGTCCGGCGGCGGCAGCGGACGCCCCAGGGGCCGCCGCTCCAGGTGCCGCGCCGCCGCCGGAGTTCTGGCCCCCGCCCGGGAAACCGCCACCGTTGGTGCCGCCGTAACCGCCGAAGTTTCCGCGGCCGGCAGCACCGCCAGCACCGCCAGCGCCGCCAGCGCCGCCCGCGCGGCCGGCGGCCGTGGCGCTGGTGCCGTAGTTCTTCTGCACCTCGAGGCCGCCGACGAAGCCGCCGACCAGCAGGACGCCGGCGAGCAGGCCGATCGTCACCTTGTTGAACCACTGCCGCGGTGCGGCCTTGGCGAGCTCGGCGGCGAGGCCGTCCTCGTGGTTGAGGTCGTCGTCGGCCGGCGCCGGGGGCACCCGCAGGACGGCGGTGTCGTCGTTCGAAGGGGTCACAGCGGTCCTCACTCGTAACGCAGGGCGTCGATGGGGCGCAACCGGGCGGCGCGGCTGGCGGGCAGGCCACCGAAGAACAGTCCGATGGCGATGGAGACGCCGAGGGCGAGCCCGACGGAGCTGGGCACGATGACCGGTTTCACCCCGACGATGGTGAAGCTGCTGCCGATCAGCGCGGCCGCCACCCCCAGCGCGCCGCCGAGGACGCTGAGCAGCGTGGCCTCGATGAGGAACTGGGTGAGGATGACCCGCCGGGGTGCCCCGAGCGCCTTGCGGATGCCGATCTCACGGGTCCGTTCGGTGACCGTGACCAGCATGATGTTGGTGATGCCGATGCCGCCGACCAGCAGACTGATCGCGGCCACCGCGCCGAGCAGCGTGGTGAAGGTGTCGGCCGTCTCGGTCTGCGTCTCCAGCAGCTGGGAGGCGTTCTGGATCCGGTACGGCGTGCTCGTGCTGCCGCTGGTCGCGTCGACCTTGAGCTGCTGGTTCAGGATCGTGGTCACCTCGGACTGCACCGCGTCGACCTTGCCGGGGTCGGTCGCCTCGACGAGGATCGAGTTGATCGAGCCGTACCCGGTGAGGACCTCGCGCACCGCCGACAGCGGGGCGACCGCGGTGTCGTTGCTGTCCTGGAAGCCGGTCGAGGCCTTCTCCTTCAGCACCCCGACCACCGTGAACAGGGCACCGCTGACGGTGACCTGCTTGTCGATCGGGTCGACACCGGGGAAGAGCTCCTCGGCGACGGTCTGGCCGATGACCACGACCCGCCGGGCCTGGGCCTCGTCGTCGGCGGTGAAGCCGGCGCCGGTGCCCACCGGGGTGTTGGAGGCCGTGAACCAGCCCGCGGTGGTGCCGACGAAGCTGGTCACGTCGTGGTCGGTGCCCTCGTACGTGAGCGTGGCCGAGGAGCTCACCACCGGCGACACCGAGGCGACGTCCGGGGCCAGCGTCGGGTCGATCAGCGCGTCGGCGATCTCCGGGGTGAGCTTGGCCGTGGAGCCACCGCCCCCACCGCCGCCGCCGGAGCTCATGACGGTGATCGTGTTGGTGCCCAGCGCCTCGATCCGGTCGCTGATCGCCTTCGCCGAGCCGTTGCCGACCGCGACGAGCAGGATGACCGCGGCGACACCGATCAGGATGCCGAGCATCGTCAGGGCCGACCGCAGCTTGTTCGCCGACAGCCCGCGCAGCGCGAACCGGACAACCTCGAAGAAACTCAACTGTGCTTACCTTTCGCATGCGCTTCTGGCCCTCGCCGTTCCGGGCCGTCTGCGGCTCGCCGTGAGCGAGGCTCGGTGCAGTCGCTCATGCCTGTGAATGCCGTCCTGCCGCGCTGAGGACCGGGGCCTGGCGCCGGTCGAGGACGATGCTGCCGTCGACGAGGCGGATCAGCCGCTTGGCGCGATCGCCGACCTCGGTCTCGTGGGTGATGATCACGATGGTCCGGCCGGCCGTGCTGAGCTGGTCGAAGACCTCCAGCACGTCGTCGGTCGAGCGGGAGTCCAGGTTGCCGGTGGGCTCGTCGGCGAGCAGCAGGGCCGGCTCGGTGACCAGGGCCCGGGCCACCGCGACCCGCTGCTGCTGGCCGCCGGAGAGCTGGTTGGGCTCGTGCTTGGCACGGTCGGCGAGACCGACGACGTCCAGCGCGGCCATGGCCCGGCGGCGGCGTTCCTTCGGTTTGACCCCGGCGTACGCGAGCGGGAGCTCGACGTTCGCCACCGCCGACGTACGCGGAATGAGGTTGAACGCCTGGAAGATGAACCCGATGAGCCGGTTCCGGGCCAGGGCGAGCTGGCGGTCGGCGAGCCGGCTGACGTCCACGCCGTCCAGCAGGTACTGCCCCGAGGTCGGTACGTCGAGGGCGCCGAGGATGTTCATCAACGTCGACTTGCCGGAGCCGGACGAGCCCATGATCGCCACGTAGTCGCCGCGGTCCACGGTGAGCGAGACCCCGCGCAGCGCGTGCACGGTGGCCTCGCCGGTGCCGTAGATCTTGCGGAGCTCGCGGACGTCGAGGACGGGCTTGCTCATCGGGTGCCCCGGCCCTGACCGCCGCCACCCTGGAAGCCGCCGCCGGCGGGAGCGCCGCCCCCGCCGGTCAGGCCGCCGAAGCCGCCGCCGGTCCCGGTGCCGCTCGTGGTCGTGGTGGTGGTCTTGATGACGACCTGCTCGCCCGCGGTCAGCCCGGAGGTGATCTCGGTGGCCTGGTCGCCCTCGAGGCCGATCTCCACGGAGCGGGTCTCCTCGACGCCGTTGGCCAGCACGGTGACCGTGTGCCGGTTGCCGACGCTGGTGAGCGCCGCCGAGTTGACGTAGAGCGCGTCGGTGACCGAACCGGTGGTGACCGAGACGGAGACCGTCTGGCCGGGCTTCGCGCCGGTGGGCACCTTGTCGAGGCTGAGCGTGACGCCGTACGTGACCACGTTGTTGCTGGTGGTGGCCTGCGGGTCGACCGCGACGACCTTGGCGCTCTGCTCGGTGCCGCTGAGCGCGTTCCAGGTCACCGTCGCGGTCTGCTTCTCCTTGAGCTTCGTCGCGTCGGCCTCGGCGAACGCGGCGGTCACCTGCAGCTTCGTCAGGTCCGCGAGGTCGATGAATCCGGAGTCGCTCGTCGAGGACGACGAGGTCGTGGTGGAGGAGGACTGACCGCCGCCCTGGCTGCCGCCGCCCTGGCTGCCGGAGGAGGACGAGGAGGTTCCGGTGCCCGAGGAGGAGCTGCCGAGCGTGCCGTTGACGGCGACCACGGTGCCGGCCATCGGGGCCTTCAGCGTGGTGCCGGTGACCCCGGCCTCCGCCTCGTCGACGGCGAGCCGGGCCTGGGTCACCTCGTTCGACGCGGTGCTGGTGTCGGAGCCGGCGTCCTCGGCGCGGGCCAGGGAGGCCTGGGCGGCGTCGAGGTCGGCGTTGGCGGCGTCGAGCGTACGGTTCGCGGCGGCCGGATCGACCTTGGCCAGGACCTGGCCCTTCTTGACCTTGTCACCGACCTTCACCGAGATGCTGGTGACGGTGCCGCCGGTGACGAAGCTGGCGCTGGCCGAGCTGGCGCTCTCCAGCGAGCCGTCGGCGGTGACTGAGGCGGTGACGGTGCCCTGCTGGACTGGTACGGAACGGGTCGACGCCGCTGCGGCGGTACCGGTGTCCGGGCCGGACAACGTCTCGTACGCCCAGAAGGCGCCACCGGCGAGCAGGAGCCCGAGGGCGGCGTTGACCGCCACGGTGGGGCGGCGCAGGGAACCCAGGCGGGGGGCAGGCATGACGGACACTGTGGCGACGCCCCCTCAAGGGAGGTTCGGCGTAACCTGGGAGCCACCTTTGAGATTCACGGCCGGTCACCCTCAGCGGGGATCAATACCCGGAAAGTGGCGCCCTTACCCCTCGTGGAGTCGAGTTCCACCCACCCGCCGTGCCCGGTGACGATCGCCGCCACGATGGACAGACCCAGGCCCGAGCCGCCGCCCTTGCCGCGGGACCGGCTGGAATCCGCCCGGTAGAGCCGTTCGAAGACCCGGGGCGCGTGCTCGGCGGGCACGCCCGGGCCGTCGTCCGAGACCTCCATGACCGCGAGGGGTACGCCCAGAGCGGCGACGCCCGACGACACCACTCCCCGTCGTGGCACGTACCGCTCGACGCGCCCGACCCGCACCGTCACGGTGGCCGACGTGGTGTGCTGCAACGCGTTCGCGACGAGGTTCGTGGCGACCTGGCGCAGCCCGTGCTCGTCACCGAGGACCGTGGGCGGCTCGAACGTGTCGCTGTCGTCGTCCAGCGCGGCGAGGCGTACCGGGCGGTCGGGCACGCGGGCGTGCGCGTCGCGGATCGTGTCGGCGGCGATCTCCAGCAGATCCACCGGGCGCAGCACCGGCGGCCGTTTCTGGTCCAGCCGGGCGAGCAGCAGCAGATCCTCCACGAGTACGCCCATCCGCCCCGCCTCGCCCTCGATGCGGCTCATCGTCTCGTCGAGCTGGGGGCCGGGCGGTGCTCCCCCGCGCCGGTACAGCTCGGCGAAGCCGCGGATCGACGTGAGGGGCGTACGCAACTCGTGGGAGGCGTCCGCGACGAACTGGCGCAACCGGCGCTCGGAGGCCGTCCGCGCGGAGACCTCGGCCTCGATGCGCGACAGCATCAGGTTGAGCGCCCCGCCGAGCCGGCCGGGTTCGGTGTGCGGGTCGGTGTCCGCGACCCGCCCGGAGAGGTTGCCCGCCGAGATCGCCGTCGTCAGCCGTTCCATGTCGGTGAGCGGGCGCAACCCGATCCGCACCACGAACGCCGAGCCGGCCGCGAGCAGCGCCAGCACGAGCAGCGTGACCCCGGCGTCGATGGCCATCAGCCGGTCGACGGTCTGCGCGACCTCCGACATCGACGAGCCGATCACCGCGACGCCGCCGGTGTCGGTCATCGCAACCGCCAGCAACCGCCAGTCGGTGCTGCCGTCGGTGGCACTCACGGTGTACGGCTTGCCGCTCCCGGCACGCGCCTGCACCTCGGCCAGCGGCTGCACCGGCGGCATGGTCGCGTCGGCGGTCGAGCTGCGCTCCGGGTCGAGGGTGCCCGCGGCCGTGTAGACATAGACGACCTGGTCCGGGCCGAGCCGCAGCACCCGCCGCGCCCCGAAGGCGTTGCCGGCGGGGAAGTCCGGGCGCGCGCTCGACGAGAACGGCCGGACCATCCCGGTGAGCTGCTCGTCGATGCGGTCGCGCAGATAGCCGCGGATGAGCACCAGCCCGGCGATGTTGGCCAGGATCAGCGCGACCGCGGCCAGCGCGCCCACGACCAACACCAGTCGCGAGCGCAGGGTCCAGTGCCCCCACCGCCTGATCATCAGTCGTCGTTTCGTGGCAACCTCAAGGCGTAGCCCACGCCGCGCACGGTGTGGATGAGCGGCTGGCCGGTCTTGTCGATCTTGCGGCGCAGGTAGTAGACGTACGACTCGACGATGCGCCCGTCGCCGCCGAAGTCGTACTTCCAGACCCGGTCGAGGATCTGGGCCTTGCTGACCACCCGGCCCGAGTTGATCATCAGGTACTTGAGCAGGTTGAACTCGGTCGGCGACAGGTCGATCAGCCGGCCCGCGCGGCGCACCTCGTGGGCGTCCTCGTCCATCTCCAGGTCGGCGTAGCGCAGGACGCCCGTCTCCTCCGGGGCCAGCTCGGGCTGGCTGCGCCGCAGGATCGCCCGGATCCGCAGCACGACCTCCTCGAGACTGAACGGCTTGGCGACGTAGTCGTCCGCGCCGGCGGTCAGCCCCGCGACCCGGTCCTCGACGGTGTCCCGCGCGGTCAGGAACAGCACCGGCGTGGCACGCCCGGCGGCCCGCAGGCGCCGCGCGACCTCGAAACCGTCCAGGTCCGGCAGCATCACGTCCAGGACGACCAGGTCCGGGTCGAAGTCCTCGACCGCGACCAGCGCCCCGTGACCCGATTCGGCGACCCGGACGTCAAAGGCGACCAGGCGCAACGTGGCCGAGAGCAGCGCGGAGATGTTGGGCTCGTCGTCGACCACCAGGACCCGGGTCGGCCGGGCGACCGGCGGCTCGGACAGGGCGACGGAACCTCGCGTATCGGAATGCACTGGGAAGAACTATCAACGGTTCCTTTGAATTTCCCATGAATTGCGTGAGAGCCCGCTGAGGTCACCACGATCGGACCACTGCCTCACCCTCGGTGAGCCCCGACTTGATCTCCGTGTACTGGTCTCCGCGCAGCCCGATACCGACCTTCACCTGGGCCCCGTCGCGCAGCACGGTGCCGGTGTCCCCGGCGACGTCGTGCACGGCGGTGCTCGGCACCCGCAGGACGTCCTGCGCCGAGCCGGTGGTCACCCGCACCGACGCGCTCTGCCCGACGAGCAGGTCCTTGGGGGCGTCGTCGAACGACAGCACCACGCCGTACCGGACCAGCGTGCCGTCGCTCGTCCCGATCGGGTCGACCTGGACCACGGTGGCGCCCAGGGTGTCGCCCGCACGGTCCGCGAGCCCGATGGTGGCCTTCTGGCGCACGGCGAGGCGGTCCGCGTCGGCCTCCGGGAAGTCCGCGCTGACCTGCATGTCGTAGACGTCGGCCAGGGCGATGAACGTGGAACCGCCGCTCACCTGGCTGCCGACCTTGCCGGAGACCGACAGGATCCGGCCGGCGATCGGTGCGGTGATCGTGGTGCCGTCGAGGTTGTCCTCGGCGTTCTCCAGGGCCACCTCGGCCTGGTTCACCCGCTGCTGGGCGCTGAGCACCGCGTCACCGCCGCTGCCCTGTCCCCCACCCTGCTGCCCGCCGCTGGTGTTCCCGCCGCCGGTGTTCCCGCCGCCGGTGGTGGTGCAGTTCTGGTTCGACTTCGTGGTGGGCGCCGCCCCGCCGCCGCGCGCCGGATCGGTGGTTTTCGTGGGTGTCTTCGTCGGGGCCTTGGTGGTCGGTCTGGTAGCCGGGCCGGTGGTCACCGCCGGGGTCGGGGACGTGGTGGTCCGGCTCGGCGTCGGGCTCGCGGTGGCGCTGCTGCTCGCGCTCGGGGCCGGATCCGCGTACGCCGCCGGGGCGACACACCCCGTCGTCGACGTCGTCGGCGTGGACGTCGCCTCGGCCGCGGCGTCCTGAGCCTCGGTCAGCGCGTCCTGCGCGTCGGCCAGGGTGTCCTGCGCCTCGTCGACCGCGGCAGCGGCGTCGTCGTCACCGATGCCGGCCAACTCCTGACCGGCGGTGACGACCGTGCCGGCGCGCACCTTCACGCTCTCCACGGTCCCCGCGACGGTGAACGACAGGTTGCGCGTCTGCGCCGGCTGCAACGTCCCGGTCGTGGCGACCTCCGAGGTCACCGCACCCTTGTCCGCCGCCACCGTCGTCGCGGCAGCCACCGGTTTCTCATCCGCGTCGGCGGTCAGCGCCCACACCACTCCCGCGACGAGCACCAGCACCACGACCACACCGGCCGTCAGCCACACCCATCGCCGGTTTCCCCCGCGCCAGGCGGCCATACCGATACCCATGTCGGCAGAGTGTTCCGGCCCGGCCTCGCCGCGGGCTCGGTCCCGCCTGGGAGTTACCTCGGAAGCTCCGGCCGCCGCTCATAGCTAATTCCGAGGGTCGTCCCACGTAGCGACGAGGTGGGCGGTCTTCTCTGGACCGTCGTGTCCGCGTACCCAAGGAGAGACCCGTGCCGCTGAACTCCAGAATGACCCCGCGCCGCCTCGCGGGCCTGTTCGTCGCTTCCGCGGCGCTGCTCGTCACCGCGGCGTGCGGCGGCGGATCGGACTCCTCGTCCACCGACGCCTCCGGGGGCGGTAACGGCAACGGTGCCAACGGGTTCGCCGCCTACCAGAGCTGCCTGAGCCAGAACGGCGTCACCATCACGATGCCGTCCGGCATGGCCCGCAACGGCGGAGCGTCGCGCGGCGCCTTCCCGTCCGGTGGTCCCCAGGGTGGCGGCTTCCCGTCGGGTATGCCGCGGCCCTCCGGCAGCGCGGGCGCCGGTGGCCAGCGTGGCGGCGGCTTCCCGGGTGGCGGGGGCGGCTTCCAGAAGCCCGAGGGCGTCGACGACGCGACCTGGGCGAAGGCGCAGACCGCCTGCGCGTCGGTGCGGCCCAGCGGCCGGGCGGGCGGCGGCAACGGAAACGGCCAGGGCCGGGGCAACGGCATGACCGCCGCCTACCGCACGTGCCTGACGGACCACGGTGTGACGCTCGGTGAGGGCACGCCGCTGAACACCACGGACGCCACCACCAAGAAGGCGGTCGAGGCCTGCAAGGCCCTCGCGCCGACGCCCAGCGCGTCGCCGACTCCCTGACCCTCACCGCATAGACCGATGCCGGCGCTCCCACGGGCGCCGGCATCGTTGTAACCGTGGCTAAGCGATCTCGAGGTTCATCCAGCGGTCGGTGAGCTGGCGGCGGCGGCAGGCGACGAGGTGACCGGCGAGGATCGCGGGCTGGCCGCCGCGCACGCAGACGTCCGCGCCGGCGGACAGGACACCGGCGACCAGCTCGGCCGCGGCGTCGTCGTCGACCAGGGCCACGATCCTGGTCCGGCGGGGCAGGACGGCCCGCGCACCCACGACGTCGAGCACCTTCGCGCCGCTGATCAGCACTATGTCGTCGGCGCGGATGTCGTCGAGCCCGGCCGCGTGCCGCACCGACCACCCGCTCGGCAGGTGCGCGCCGAGCCCGGCGACCCGCCCGTGATAGCCCAGCACGGCGACGACCGGCTCGGGCCGCGGCGTGTTGACGTCGGCCCTCCCGGTGAAGCGGTTGGGCGCGAACGCCTCGTTCTGATCGGTGCGATTCAGCTGCACAAGCATCTCGGACTCCCCCAAGCCGTGTCCCGTTCCCAACACCCCATACCTTTCGCCACCAGCCTTGGGGCTGCGTGTGCACAACCTGTGGGTCCTATGACAAACGAGAGCCCTCTCGCGCACGTTGACCGCAGCCGATACCTTGAGTGACGACCCGACCACACAGCTGGGGCGACACATCTGGGGGCGGCATGGTGCGGTCCGCGTACTTCGGCGCCCTGGACCCCGTCGGGTTCGCGCCCGCCGCCACCCAGGTCGACCGCCGGATCGTCGAGGCCGCCGGCGTGCTGATGATCCACATGCTGGCCGGCGGGGTGACGCCGGTGCTCTCCCCCGCGCAGGCGTTCGACGGTCCGCTCGTGCTCGGCGCGGTGCAGCGCTACGACGACGAGACGCTCGCGGTGCTCGGCCTGCTGCGCCGCGGCGCGATCCAGGTGCGCATCGTCGACAACCCCCTGCTGCGCGACACCGCCGACCCGGCCGACCGGTTCAGCCTGCTCAACGCGTTCGGCTCGGCGCTGCTGCGCGACGACTTCGAATTCTCTTCCTGGCCCGAGCTGCACGAGCACCCGGAGCTGCGCCGGGAGCTGGCCGTCCAGCTCGCCCGGGACGTGCCCGGCGTCGACGGCATCGCCGACGGTCCCCTGCGCCAGCGCCTCGCCGCCCTGGTGGAGATCGATCGGGCCCTGCGCGACGCGGGGCTGCCGATGCGCGTCACGGCACCGCCCGGCGACGGTCTCGCTGCCCGCGTGCGGGCCGGCCTCGAAACACTCCCCGAAGATCCGGTCGTCGGCGAGCTGCTGACCCGCGTACGGTCGGATCCCTCGTCCCTGCGGACCCGCAGCCAGTGGCGCAGCCTGATCCGGACCCTGGAGGCCGGCCCGGAAGCCGTCGCGAAGCTGAACGGGCTCGTGAACATCTCCTACAACGGCCTGGTCCGGGCCACGCTCGGCGCCGAGGGCCTGAACACCGACGCCCCCGACTACGAGACGGCGATCCTCGCGGCCAAGAACGGCATGGGCCTGGCGCTGAGCGCCAAGACCGCCGAGCTGGTCGACGACCGCGCGCTGAGCGGCTGGCTGACCTGGCAGGAGGTACGCCGCCTGCGTGACGAGCTGCTCGAGATCACCTCCTCGGACGGGCGCATCCGCTACCTGATCAGCCGGCACGCCGAGCACACCCTGGAGATCGCCCGCGCCACGAACACCGGGACCAGCATGTGGGCCCACGTGAAGGCCGCACCGCTCAACATCGGCGGCAGCCTGCTCGGCGGCGGGGTGGGCGTGCTGACCGGCGACCCGGCCCTGGTCCTCGCCGGTGCCGGAGCGGGAGCCGCCCTGGCCAGCGTCGCGAACTACCTGACCGATGTGTTCCGCGAACGCGAGGCCGTGCGCCACGCCGCGGCGCGCGCGGGGGAACTGTCCGACCGCTGGTCGCCGTCGCTCGTTTCGGACACGATGGACTATCGCTGACCCCGGGAGGCCCGCATGATCCGTACGCTGCGCGAACGCCGCGTCTACGCGAACAGGTTCGTCACCGTCTACGACGACGACGTGGCGTTCGCGGACGATTCCCGGGGCCGTTACCTGCGCATCGTCGAGTCCGAGGGCCGGCCGGGGGTGGCGATGCTGGCCTCGCACGCGGGCCGGTTCGCGCAGGTGCTCACGTACCGTTACCCGACGCGGTCGTGGGAGTGGGGCATCCCGCGCGGGTTCGCCGCCGGAACTGCGCTCTTCTCGGCGGAGCTGGAGCTCAAGGAGGAGCTCGGGGCGGCGCCCGACACGCTCGAAGCGATCGGCACGGTGACCCCCAACTCGGGGCTGCTGGCCTCGACCGTGCACCTGTTCCACGCCACCTACGCGGAGTTGCCCGGCGCGCCGGACGACTCCCGGGAGGTCGCGGACGTCCGCTGGCTGACCGCCGCCGAGCTGATGGCGGGCGTCGCCGCCGGCGAGATCACCGACTCGTTCACCCAGTGCGCCCTGCTGAGCGCCCTGGCCCGCGGGATCATCGGCCACTGAGGGGGTGTCGGTCCCGCCGCCGCTCCCCCGACGGGCGAAGATCATCGGGTGAAGTCGTCGGGGAGTGCGGGTCGCGGTGCGCTCGTCCGGTCGTTGTCGCTGCCGGAGAAGGTCGCATTGCTGACCGGCGCCTCGGCGTTCACGCTGGGCTCGCGGGAGTCGATCGGGCTGGGCGAGGTGCGGGTCTCCGACGGTCCCGCCGGGGTGCGGGGTGCCACGTTCAGCGGCGGGCCGACCGCCGTACTGCTGCCCAACCCGACGCTGCTCGCGGCGTTCTGGGACGAGGACGCGGCCGCAGAGGCGGGCCGGATCCTCGCCGAGGAGGCCCTCGCCCGCGGGGTGCACGTGGTGCTCGGGCCCACCGTCAACCTGCCGCGCTCGCCGCTGGGCGGGCGGCTCTTCGAGGCGTACTCCGAGGATCCGCTGCTCACCGGGAAGCTGGCCGCCGCCGCCGTTCGCGCGATGCAGGACCTCGGCGTGGGTGCCGCCCTCAAGCACCTGGTCGCCAACGACAGCGAGACCGCGCGCAACACCATGAGCAGCGAACTGGACGAGGCGACGCTGCGTGAGGTGGCCCTGCTGCCGTTCGAGATCGTGGTCGCCGACGCGGACCCGTGGGCGATCGTGGCGGCCTACAACCGGGTGAACGGCACGCCCGCCACCGAGCACCGCGAACTGATCACCGGCATCGTCAAGGGCGAATGGGGCTACCGGGGGCTGGTCATGTCCGACTGGTTCGCGGCCCGCTCGGCCGGGCCGGCCGCGAACGCCGGGCTGGATCTCGTCATGCCCGGGCCGCGCGGGCCGTGGGGTGAGGCGCTGGTGGGCGCGGTGGAGTCCGGCGAGGTCAGCGAGGCGGTGATCGACGACCACCTGGGGCGGTTGCTGCTGCTCGCCGCGCGGGTGGGCGCCCTCAAGGACGACACCGGCGCTGACCACCTTGCCCGCGCTGACCACCTGGCCGGGGCGCCGGGCAGTGCCGCGCGGCATACCCGGTCGGCTGTGGCGCCGGACAGTGCTGCGCGGCGGGCTCAGCTGACGCGGCTGGCCGCGCAGGGGATGACGGTGCTGGTCAATGAGAACGGGACGTTGCCGCTCGATCGGGCGCGGACCGTCGCGCTGATCGGGCGGCACGCGGTGGAGACCATCGGCATGGGCGGCGGGTCGGCGCATGTCACCCCGCCCTACCAGGTCAGCGTCGCCGACGGGCTGCGTGGTGCGCTGGGTGATCTGGTCACCGTGGTCGACGGGGTCGAGGTCCGGAGCAGGCCGGTGCCCGCGCGCGGCGGGTTTCTCACGGACGGGGAAACCGGCACTTCGGGCGTACGCGTGAAGCTGCTCTCCGAAAGCGGCACCGAGCTGGAGCGGCGGCACGCGGCGGACGCCACCACCACGGCCGGCCTGGACGAGCGCTACGCCGAGCCGGTGGCCACCGTGGTCCTGTCCGCCGTGATCACCCGCTCCGGCACGGCCGAGCTCGGCGTGCTCGGCTCCGGCGACTGGACCGTCCGGATCGGTGACAGCGAGTCATCATTCTCGCTGTCGACCACGGGGCGTAACTTCGGCGAGGAACTCGTGGTACCGCCCCTTTCCACGGGTGTGCACACGGTGACGGCGGGCACGACGTTCGAGGCGTCCGTGCGGCTGGGCTCGGGAACCGACGCGTTCAGCGCCGCGGGCCTGTTCGGCCTGATCGGACGGCCGGCCCGGCGCGAGACCGTCGACGTGATCGACGACGCGGTCCGGGCGGCGGCCGGCGCGGACGTCGCCGTCGTGGTGGTCGGGCTGACCGAGGAGCAGGAGACCGAGGGCGTCGACAAGAGCACACTGCACCTGCCGGGCGCACAGGACGCGCTGGTCGAGGCGGTCGCCGGAGCCGCGCGGCGCACGATCGTCGTGGTCAACGCGGCCAGCCCGGTGATCATGCCGTGGCGTACCCGGGTCGACGCCGTCCTCTGGGCCGGGCTGCCCGGTCAGGAGGCGGGTCACGCGATCGCCGCGGCGCTGCTCGGGAACATCGAACCGGCCGGGCGGCTCGTGACGACGTTCCCGGCCGAGGACGGTGGATCACCCGCGTGGTCGGTCACCCCGGTGGACGGTGTGCTCGCCTATGCCGAGGGGCGGTTCGCAGGGTACCGGGGTCATGACGCGGGGCTGGCTCCGGCGCCGGCCTTCTGGTTCGGCCACGGGCTGGGCTACACCACCTGGGACTATTCTGACATTTCGTATTCGTCCGGGTCGGTGGCCGTCACGGTCACCAATACCGGCCCGCGCGCCGGTCGCGAGGTTGTCCAGATCTACTTCAGACCCCAGGACAACGCTCATCCCGTACGCCTCATGGGCTGGTCCGCCGTCTCCCTGCCCGCCGGCGGGTCCGCCCGGGTGACCGTCCCCACCGATCCGCGCATGTGGCGGGCCTGGGCCGGAACCTGGGTGCCACTGGGCCCCGGCGAACTCATCGCGGCCCGCGGCCTCGGCGACGTCCGCGCCGCACTAGGGCGCATCTGAGGGATCACGGCGAGACTGCGGCGAGGTCCAGGTTTCGTGTCGCGGCAGCTGGGCCCGGCGCAGGCCGTCGTGATCCCTCAGACGCGCCCTAGGTTTCCCCTCGGCCACATAACGGTTACATTGCCTTCCAGGACTCATCGAAGAACCTGGATGGCAGCCATGTCCGACCAGTTCACGATCGTGACCGACCCCATCGCCGATTCCGTCGGGCTCTCGGCGCTGTTCGCGGTGCTCCCCCTGCTCACCCTCTTCCTGCTGCTCGGCGCGCTGCGGATGCGCGCCTGGCTGGCCGGGCTGATCTCGCTCGCGGTGGCGCTGATCGTCGCGATCGCCGTTTACACGATGCCGGTCGGGCAGGCCCTGCTGTCGGCGAGCGAGGGTGCCGCGTTCGGCTTCTTCCCCATCCTCTGGATCGTCATCAACGCCATCTGGGTCTACAACCTGACCGTGGCGAGCGGGCATTTCGACGTCCTGCGCCGCTCCATGGAACGGGTCAGCCCGGACATGCGCATCCAGGCAATCATTGTGGCGTTCTGCTTCGGCGCGCTGCTCGAGGCCCTCGCCGGTTTCGGTACGCCGGTGGCGGTCACCGTGGTCATGCTCATGGCGCTGGGGTTTCCTGCGCTGCGGGCGGCGACGGTGGCCCTGATCGCGAACACGGCGCCGGTGGCGTTCGGTGCGCTGGCCACGCCGATCGTCACGCTCGGGACGGTCACCTCGGGCGCCAGCGATGATCCGCGGCTGAACACCGAGATGCTCGGGGCCATGGTGGGGCGGCAGACGCCGTTGCTTGCTGTCGTCGTGCCTTTGGTGCTGGTCGCGGTGATCGACGGGCGGCGTGGCGTCCGGCAGACCTGGCCTGCCGCGCTGGTGGCGGGTGTCGTCTTCGCCGTGGGGCAGTTCGTGGCGTCGAACTACATCTCCGTTCCGCTGACCGACATCATCGCGGCGTTGCTGGCCGCGGCGGCTGTTGTCTTGCTCCTGCGGTTCTGGCGCCCGGTCGAATCCCCCGACCTCGCCGTCCCTCCCCCGGCGTCCGCATCTTCTGGTTCCGGGCCTTCCGCTCTCCGGCCGTCCACTTCCGTTGCTTCCGCTTCGGGGCCGTCCAGCTCGGGGCCTTCCGGCTCGGTGACCGTGGTGCGGGACACGCGGGTGGAGGTCGCGCGGGCCTATGCGCCGTACCTGATCATCATCGCGATCTTCTCCGTCGCGAACATCGGGGCGGTCAAAGCGGCCCTCGCCAAGGAACCTTGGACGGTGGCGTTCGCCTGGCCGGGTCTGCACGTCCTCGGTGCCAACGGAAAGCCCCTCGCGTCGACTACGTTCACGCTGGGCTGGCTGTCCGCCGCCGGAACCCTGATGATCCTCGCGGGCATCCTCACCGCGCTGGTGCTCCGGGTCCGACCCCGCCGGGCGGTGCGCGCCTACGCGGCGACCTATGCCGAGCTTCGCCACGCGATCGTGACGGTGATGGCGGTGCTCGCGCTGGCTTACGTACTGAATCAAAGTGGCCAGACCACCACCCTGGGCCAGGCCCTTGCCGAAACCGGTGGCGCCTTCGTCTTCCTGGCCTCGATCCTCGGCTGGATCGGCGTGGCGGTGACCGGCTCGGACACCTCGGCCAACGCCCTGTTCGGCGCCCTGCAGGTCCAGACGGCGACCAAGGCGGGCCTGGACCCGCTCCTGCTCGCGGCGGCCAACTCCTCCGGCGGCGTCCTCGGCAAAATGATCAGCCCCCAGAACCTCGCCATCGCCGCCTCCGCGGTGGGCATGGCCGGCAAGGAGGGCGACATCTTCCGCCGCGTGGTCGGCTGGAGCCTCCTGCTACTGCTCGTGATGTGCATCCTCGTGGCGCTGCAGGGAACCCCCGTCCTCGGCTGGATGGTCCCCGCCGCCTGACTCCAAGATTCCGGCCCGGCGCTCCAGGTCCGCCGCGATATCGTCCCAGTCCGGGCCGTACGTCCACAGATTCAACGCGGCCTCCCGCATCAGTTCCGGCTCACCGGGCCGCTGCAACACCACCAGCCGGTACGCCAGATTACGCACCCACACCGGCAGATACCCCTCCAGCTGGTTCGGCGACAACTCCCGCAGCATCGCCAGGATGGCGTCCGCGTCGGCGAAGGTCAGCGCCTCGATGAAATAGTGCGGATCGTGGTTCGCGGCGCACGGGACCGCATCCGGCTGAAACTCATCGCCGTACACGCACCGGGCGTGCTCGGTCAGGCTGCTGTGCATACCGGGACCCACTCTTTCAAAGGTCGAGGACGCCGACGGTCTGGCCGTGGCTGACTTCCCCGGTCGCCCGGAAACCCAGCCTGAGATAGAACCCCTCCGGCCCACCTGCGCGAGGCTCCCAGGTCACGTAGGCCCGCGAACTGCCACGCCCCCGAAGCTCATCACACACCGCGGCCACGGCGAACCGTCCATAGCCCGCACCCTGAGCATCCGCGGCGATGTTCAACCGCCACAACCCGGACCGGCGACCACCATCGCTCCAGGGAATGCCGACAAAGGCCATGACAAAACCCACCACCCGGTCGCCGTCGCAGATCAGGCGCGGCCAAGCAAACTCCGGGAATACGTACGCCTCCGCGAGCGACTTCACCACCGGCGCGACAAGATCCTCCTGCCCCGGAGCCACCGCAATGTCCAGCGCCGCCTCATAATTCTCCGGCGTGATCACCTCAAGACGCATGCAACGCACTTTATTGAGCCCTCGACCGGCACGCGACGAGATTTGCCCACGGTTCCGGCCGCCCCCGGTTCCCGCCCCTGCGGCTTCCGCCTCTGCGGCTTCCGCCTCTGCCGGCTTCCGTGAGGGGACATGGGGCCGGCCGCTATCTGGTCCGACCAACCGCCAAGGACGCCGTCACGATCCCGCTGAGTCCATGAACGCAGGCGGCCGAATGCGTTCCGTGCGGTCAATGATCAATAGTGCGCAAGAATCTGAGCGACGGGATGCCCGAGAAGCCTCGCCACCTCGCTGAGTTCTCCGCCGTCGAGCTCATACCCGGCCCGCGTGGCATTCATGGCACACACCTCGAAACGGGCGAACCCCACCGGCCAGTCGTAGCGATGCGAGTCCAGAGCGGCGACAGCCCCGCAGCACGGCACCTCGAAGTCGAGGCTGTCAAAGGTCTCGCCCCGCTCCTCGATCAGGTCGGCGAACCAGCCCACCCCGATGTCCGCCCCGCACTGCGAGCAGAACACCCGGGTGGTGTTCTCCCCGGCATCAACCAGAGTGACCTGGTCATAGAACTCCGCCTCGACCTCTTCGACGTCGTCCTCCGGCCCCGAGAACAGACCCGCCACATAGCTCACCGCCGCAGCAGCACCGACGGGATCCGGCTGCCACTGCTTGTCCGTCGGAATCAACCGGATGTAGTCGTCACTCACCCGCGCCAGCATGCCGCCCCACGTGGACATGATCAAGTCCGCAGATCCCCTCACCTCGGCAATCGGGGCTTACTTCCCGGGAAGAGGCGCGCCGTGGCCAGGCCTTCACCTCCCTGCAGGCCAGGCGACCAGGGACAAGGCCCGACGCGGCGGCCAGGCCCCATGAACAAGACGCGGCGGGACCGGCCCAAGAACAAAGCCTCGAGGCAGGTCGGACCCCACCAACAGGACGCGGGGCAGGCCCAGCCCCAGAGACAAAGCTCGGGGCAGATCAGACCCCACCAACAAGGCGCGGGGTGTGGCCCGGCCAGCCGCGCCGCCGTCAACGACGGGGAACACTTTCCCTCAAGAACAAGGCCTTGAGACAGCCCGGATCCCACCAACAAGACGCGGGCGAGCCCGGCCTCAAGGACTGACAAAGCGTGGGGTCAGGTCACGCCCACGGACGAGGCGGGACGGGCACGCCCCAAGGACGAAGCGTGGGTTCAGGTGGTGGCCCACGGCGCCGGGGCGCAGCCGAGGCCCCGGAACATTACCCGGGGCAGGCCGCGCTCGACTGACGAGGCCCGGCGGCAGGGCCACACCTGCCACCGAGGCTGGGACGCAGCCGAGATCCTCGGAGGGAGCCCGGGGTACCCGGGGACCGAGGGCAGAGCCCGGGGTAGCCGGGGACCGAGGGCAGAGCCCGGGGTAGCCGGGGACCGAGGCCGGAGCCCGGGGTAGCCGGGGACCGAGAGCGGAGCCCGGGGTAGCCGGGGACCGAGAGCGGAGCGATGGCGTGGGCCAGGCTCCCTGCGGACAGGGCGGTTGGTCCACGGCCCTCCTGCACACCCGGCACGTCTACCAGTGCGACCAGCCGCATCGCCTCCGACGGTTTGTGGGGGTGGGTTGGAGCTTGTGGTGGGTTATTGGAGGGCGGGGTGGGAGTTGTCGGGGGTGGGGGTGGGGTTGGGTTGGTCGGGGGTGGGGGTGGGGTTGAGGTGGGGTTTGGGGTCCAGGGCGAAGCTGATGGCGGCGAGGGCGAGGCCGATGATGCCCAGGGCGACGCCGACCCAGGCGGGGGCGACGTAGCCGAAGCCTCGGGCGATGACCAGGCCGCCGAGGGCGGCGCCGAGGCTGTTGGCGATGTTCATGGCGGACTGGTTGAGGGCGGCGCCCATGAGCTGGGCTTTGGGGGCGACGGTGATGAGGCGGGCCTGCATGGTGGGGCCGAGGAAGAGGCTGGTGGCGCCGATCAGGAAGGCGCCGGTGAAGAGGCCGATCGTGGTGGAGGCGGCGAGGCCGAAGAAGACGATGGCGGCGATCATTGCGGGGAAGCCGATGAGCATGGCGCGGCGCAGGTCGCGGTCGGCGAACCAGCCGCCGAGGGCGTTGCCGACCGTCATGCCCAGGCCGACGGCGACCAGGACCCAGGGGACGGTGCCCGAGGAGAGACCCGTGACGTCCGTGGTGATCGGGGCGATGTAGCTGTCGACGGCGAAGAAGCCCGCGAAGCCGATGGCTGCCGTTGCCGCGACCAGCCAGACCTGGGGGCGGCGCAGCGCTTCGAACTCGTTGCGTGGGGAGCCGCTTTCGGCTGCCTTCACCTCGGGGACGGTCAGGGCGACGGCGAGCAGGGTGAGCGCGAAGACTCCGGCGATGACCAGGTAGGCCACGCGCCAGTCCGTCGCCTGGCCGAGTTTGGTGATCAGGGGGACGCCGACGACGTTGGCCGCGGTCAGGCCGCTGAGGACCGCCGCGAAGCCGCGGGCCTCGTTGCCCGGGCCCATCAGGGTCGCCGCGAGCAGGCCTGCCGCGCCGAAGTAGGCGCCGTGCGGCAGTGCCGCGATGAACCGGGCGACGAGGACGAGACCGAACGTGGGGGCCACCGCCGAGCCGATCGTGCCGACCACGAACAGCACCAGGAGGCCCAGGACCAGCTTCTTGCGGGGCACGCGGGCGGTCAGGGCGGCGATCAGCGGGGCGCCGACGACGACACCCAGCGCATATGCCGTGATCATCCAGCCTGCCTTGGCCACCGCGTCGGTGGAGGAGGCAGCGTAGTCGGCGGGGAGCAGACCGCGGGCGATGTCGGGGAGCAGCCCCATGGCGACGAACTCGGTCAGCCCGACCGCCACGCCGCCGAAGGCGAGGGCGAGCAGGGCTGTCCAGCGGTGACGGGGGCTGAGAAGTTCCACGGGGACGACTTTAGCAACGCTGTTGCGTTAGGGGGTAGTGTGATCCTATGCACCGCATCGCCGCGGACCTGACCTTCCTCCGGGACTACAACGAGGCCCTGGTCATGGCCCTTGCCCGCACCTGGCGCACGTTCGAGCGCAACACCGTCTCGGACGCGACCGGGCTGACCCCGCAGGCCGTCTCGAAGGTTCTCGCCCGGCTCGTCGAGGAGGGCGTGGTCGCGCCCGCGGGGGTGCGCCGGCCCGCGATCGGCAAGCCCGCCGGGGTCTACGAGCTGGTCCCCCACAGTCGCTATGCGATCGGGGCGCACGTGTCACGGCGTACGGTGCGGATGGTCTTGGTTGATCTTGCGGGGACCGTGCTGTGGTCGGCCGTGATGGCGCTGCCGGCCGATTTCACGCCGGGCGATCTGCTCGACGGGATGGCCGGGCTGATCGACAAGGTGCGCGCGGAGCATGAGATCGACGGGCGGCTGACCGGGGTCGGCATCGGGATGATCGGGCCGCTGGACCATGCGGCCGGCACCGTTCGCGACGCGCACAGGATGCGGCATTGGCACGATATCCCGCTGGGGGCTTTCGCCGAGGATGTGCTCGGTCTGCCGGTCCACCTCGACAAGGACGTGACTGCGGGGGTGACGGCGGAAGCCTGGCGGCGCGGTGCGGCCTTCCGGGACGCCGCGCTGATCATGGTGGAGTCGGGCGTCGGGGCCGGGTTGTGGCTGGGCGGCGCGGCGCATCGGGGCTCCCACACGAATGCCGGCGAGTTCGGGCACACGGTCGTCGCGCTGGACGGGCCGCGGTGCGCGTGCGGGAGGCGGGGGTGCATCGAGGCGGTGCACGACGCGGCTGTCGAGGCCGGTGACGTGGGACGGGCCGCGGAGGTGCTCGGGGTCGGCGTGGTCAATCTGTTGCAGACGCTCGATCTGGAGCATGTGGTGCTGGCGGGGGCGGATCTGCTGCGGCACGCGAAGGTCTACCGGGACGCGGTCGAGGAGGCTGTTCGCACTCAGGTGCCGCGGGCGGATTGGCTGACGGTGGAGGTGACGCTGTCCAGTTTGGGCGAGGATGTGATCGCGGCGGGGGCGGCTATGCAGGTGCTCGATGCGCGCTACGGCATTCCGGGGCTCGCGCCGCTCTGAGAAAGGGCTCGTGCCGGTCCGGGGAAGGGCTCGCGCCGGTCCGAGAGGGATGTGGAGCGACGGCAGGCCGGCCCCGAGAAGAGGGACCGGCCTGGGGAAGAGCCGTCAGGAAGCGGCGTTCCAGGTGTCGATGGCGGGCTCGCCGTGGTCGAAGCCCAGGGTTGACAGTGTGGCGGTGTCGAGGCGGAAGAGGGCGCCGCCGGCCGGGGGGAGGCCGATCCAGCGGGCGCCGGCGACCCGGAGGCTGTGGCCGTGGGCGATCAGGGCGACGTCGCCCTGGTCGAGGAAGGTGCGGGCGTGGGCCAGGACCTTGTCGAGGCGGGCGGCGACCTGGGACGGGGATTCGCCGCCGGGGGCGCCGTCGGTCCAGAGTTTCCAGCCGGGGTCGGTCTCGTGGATGGTTGCCGAGGTGATGCCCTCGTAGTCGCCGTAGTTCCACTCGGCGAGGTTCTCGGTGGTCTCGGTGACCGTGAGGCCGGCCAGTTCGGCCGTGCGCAGGGCCCGCTTGCGCGGGCTGGAGATCACCGCTGCGAATGTGCGGCCCTGCAACCGCTTGCCGGCCTCGCGGGCCTGCTGTTCGCCGGTCTCGGTCAGGTCCAGATCGGTGTACGAGGTGTGGCGCCCGTTGGCGCTCCACTCGGTCTGGCCATGCCGGATGAGCACGATCTCACCCATGGTGTCCCCCTGTCGTCCCGTTATTTCTACCCCGCTCGGAGCACGCGCGAAGCGAGACGAACGTCATGCATGTTGATCTTGCCAGGCCGGAGCCGGGCGACCCAAGCCGGAGCCGGGCGACCCAGGCCGGAGCCGGGCGACCCAGGCCGGAGCCGGGCGACCCAAGCCCGAGCCGGGCGACCCAAGCCCGAGTGGGCCGGTTCAGGCGCCGAGCATGTCCGCGAACGACGTGGTCAGCGCGAACGGGTCGGTGACCACGGCGGGCTCGCGCCGGGAGATCTCCCTGGCCAGCTCGCTCGCGGCGCGGTCGACGCGGCCGTGGAGAAGATCTTCGGAGCCACCCCAGTCGTCGGTGGCGGCGAAGACGGATGTCGGCATGGTCACAGCCCGCAGGTACGCGAACATGGGCCGCAGCGCGTGCTCCAAAGCCAGCGAGTGCCGGGCCGTGCCGCCGGTGGCCGCGATCAGCACCGGCTTGTCGACCAGGGCGTCCTTGTCGAGGACGTCGAAGAACGACTTGAACAGCCCGCTGAAGGATGCGTTGAAGACCGGGGTCACCGCGATGATCCCGTCGGCGGCCTCGACGGCCTCGATGACGTCCTTGAGCGCCGCCGGCGGGAAGCCGGTGAGCATGTGGTTCATGAGGTCGTGCGCCACGTCGCGGAGCTCGACGACGCGCACGGTCAGGTCGACGCCGAGGGAGGCGGCCTGGTCCACCGCCGCCGCGGACAGGCGGTCCGCGAGCAGGCGGGTGGACGACGGCTGGCTCAGCCCCGCCGAGATGACGACGAGAGAGCGCTGGTTCATGCTACCGAGACCTCCGGGGAAGACTTAGCGGCGAGCAGGGATGCGTGGGTGGGAGCGTCCGGCACGTGGGCCGGCTTGAGGTTGGCGAACTCCTTGCGGAGCACCGGGACGACCTCGGAGCCGAGCAGGTCGAGCTGCTCCAGGACGGTCTTCAGCGGCAGGCCGGCGTGGTCCATGAGGAAGAGCTGACGCTGGTAGTCGCCGACGTAATCGCGGAAGCCGAGCGTACGGTCGATGACTTCCTGGGGGCTGCCGACCGTGAGGGGCGTCTCCCGGGTGAAGTCCTCCATGGAAGGGCCGTGGCCGTAGACGGGGGCGTTGTCGAAGTAGGGGCGGAACTGCTTGACCGCGTCCTGGCTGTTCTTGGCCATGAAGACCTGGCCGCCGAGGCCGACGATGGCGGTGTCCGGGTCGCCGTGGCCGTAGTGCGCCCAGCGCTCGCGGTAGAGGGCGATCATCCGCTGGGTGTGGCTGGCCGGCCAGAAGATGTGGTTGGCGAAGAAGCCGTCACCGTAGAACGCGGCCTGCTCGGCGATCTCGGGGCTGCGGATCGAGCCGTGCCAGACGAACGGCGGGATCTCGTCGAGCGGGCGCGGGGTGGAGGTGAAGGACTGCAGCGGTGTGCGGTACTTGCCCTTCCAGTCGACGGTGTGCTCGCGCCAGAGCTTGTGCAGCAGGGCGTAGTTCTCGATGGCCAGGGGGATCCCGGCGCGGATGTCCTTGCCGAACCAGGGGTAGACCGGCCCGGTGTTGCCGCGGCCCAGGGTCAGGTCGACGCGGCCGTCCGACAGGTGCTGCAGCATGGCGAAGTCCTCGGCGATCTTGACCGGGTCGTTCGTCGTGATCAGCGTGGTCGCCGTGCTGAGCTGCAGCGTCGAGGTCTGCGCGGCGATGTAGGCGAGGGTCGTCGTGGGCGAGGAGGAGAAGAACGGCTCGTTGTGATGCTCACCCAGGGCGAAGACGTCGAGGCCCACCTCCTCCGCGTGCTTGGCGATGGTGACGATGTCCTTGATGCGCTCGGCCTCGGTCGGCGTGTGACCGGTGGTCGGGTCGGTGGTGATGTCGCTGACGCTGAAGATCCCGAACTGCATGACCCGCTCCTGGCTTTCCCGCCGGGACCTCTCGTCCCGATCTGACCCGCACAACCTCTTTGCTTCGTCAAATATTTCACGAGCAAACACTTTTTGGGAAGTGCGGCCTCGGTCACACTCAGCCGGTCGCGGCGATCAGGGCACCCAACCCGGAGGCCTGGGTGCGCCAGTCCCGCGCGTTCGGGTACGCCGAGGACGTCTGCCCGCTCCATCGCTGCCCGATCCGGTTGAGGGAGTCACGATCCGCATTCCAGATGCTGTCCGCCTGGGTACGCGCGTAGGTCCGGTACCCAGCCTCCCCCGTGGCATCGGCGAGGTCACCCAGATAGCGCATGAACACGCCTTTGAACTGTTTCCCGTTGTCGTCGCAGGTCCGATCGGCGGCGTCGCACGACTCGGTCAGGATGCCGCCCCTGGTCAGCACGGGTGACGAGATCGCCGCGTCCGCCAGCCGCCGCGACGCCGCGAGCGCATTCGCGTTCCCCGTCGCGCGCCACACCTCGAGCGAGGCCCCGATCGCGAGCCCCTGATTGTAGGTATAGACGGTCTGCCCGTTGTTCGCGCAAGCAGTGGTGAGCCCGTCGTTCACCAGCCCGGCGGCATTGATCAGGCCGCTGGCGGCGAACCAGTTCCACCCGGTCACGGCCCGATTCAGCCACGTCGTGTCGCCCGGCAACCGGTTGTGCAACGACGCGGCCAGCCGCACGTACAGACCGCTGGTGACGGCATTCTTATAGGTACGTTCGCGGTCCCACCACACGCCACCGCCGCACGTCGAGGTGTCCCAGAAGCCGTTGACGTAATTGGCGATGATCACTGCCTCGTCGCGGTATTTCGGGTTACCCGTCAGGTCGTAGGCCTTCACCCATGCGAGCCCCCACCACGCCGCATCGTCGATGGCCCGGCTGATGAAATGCCCCTCGATGGCGTCGCTGCTCTTCACCCCGGCCGGGAAGGCCACCTTGTTCACTTCGAAGGTCCGATCAACTACCCACCCATATTCCTGGGTACGCCCGGAGCGCGCCATCCAGTCCATCATCGTCGTCACGGCGACCGCGGAATTCCACCAGCTCGACGGCCACCACGCGGTATCCGGCTGATACGAGTACATCAACGCGTCAGCGGCCGCGGCGGCACGGTCGGCGGCAGGTCGCGCCCATTGCGTACAACTGCCATTGGATCCGGTGACCGCACGACCGCAGGCGCGCACGCTCCCCGCGTACATCAAGGATCTGATGTCTCGGGAAGTGAAGAGTGCGGTGCGCGCCGAGCTCGCGCCGCCCGGGGTGCTCGTGCGCCCGAGCGACGAGCCCCCGGGCCAGCTCACACCCTCGTCCCACGACCGGTCGAGCCAGATCTCGTCGCCCGCGGCCCCGCCGGAAATGGTTCCCCAGAGCATTCCGCGCTGGTCGGCGTGCAACGAAATGGTGCGCCCGCTGAGTGCGGCGGAAGGGACCGGCACCGCGTCACCGACGTTCGCGGTCTCGCCGTCACAGACCACATCGCACGCCTTGAGGCGCACCCATTCGGTGCACTGGATCCCGCTCGCGTCCCCGCACGCCCGAACCATGCCACGCTTGTGGTGCGACGGATCCGCGAGGTTGTACATCAGTGTCCGCGTGCCGGTCCAGGTCGCCGGAATGCTCGCCTTTCCGAGCAGCCCGTCCCAGCTGGAACCCCCGTCCCAGCTCCGATCGAGCCACACGGAATCCCCGGCGCCCCCGTTGTCGATACTCCCCCACGCCATTGCGTCGGCATCGGAGAGGTGCAGCGAGATCCGCCGCCCGTTCTGCGTCTTGTCGGGAACCGGGAACGTGTCCTGGCGAGCGGTCGAGGGATCCCGGGTGTCACACGACACCGAGCAGACGGTCGCGGCGGCGGTCACGGACGCGGCCGGGGCAGATGAGGACGGGGCGATGGCCGGCACTGCCGTGGCCATCAGGGCGACAACGAGCAGGGTTCGCAGCATCTGTTCATATTGACGCTTATCAACGTCTATGAACAGTCTTGTTAACAGAATCAATGAGCCGCCCGCCCGATTGCGGCCGGGTAGCACCATCGGGTGAAATCAACGTGACTCGGCTCAGGGGGCGCCCGTGAAGGTCCGTTTCAAGATTCTCGTCACCGCGATCGCGGGTGGCCTCACCTATCTGCTCACCAGCGCCGCGGGCCAGGCGGAGATCTGGCAGCTGACGATGGCGGTCTTCGTCGCGGGCATCGTGCTCGTGGCTCTGATCCTGGTCGATCTGAATCTGGCCGTCACAGAGCTCTACACCGGACCCGGGAAATCGCGGCTGCGGGCCGACCACATCGACCGGCTCGTCGCGGCGTCCGCGAGCATCGACTCGAGCGACGTCGTGCTGCGCCGGTTCGCGGATCACGAGCTCAGCCGGCTCGCGCAGACCCTCGACGGGTTGCGCGAGGGGTGGGCGGTCTACGAGGGCGAGGACCGGGACTGGCTGCTCAACCTGACCGAATGCGCGTACGAGACGATCGACGCCACCAGCATGACCTCGTTCGACGCGCCCGGGAACTTCGCCGACGCGGGCCTGTTCTGGGCGACCGACCTCGGGCGGCACTACCTCGCCCGGCAGCGGCAGGCGATCACCGAGCGCCACGTCGCCATCCGGCGGATCTTCGTCATCGACGACGCCTCCGACGCCGGTGACGATTGGATCGACGACTTGGTGAAACCGCACAAGGAGATCGGGGTACGCACCCGGGTGCTGCGCTCGTCGCAGCTGGACTCGCTGACCCGCACGGACCTCTACGACTTCATCGTCTTCGACGGGCGGCTCAGCTACGAGCTGCGCGCCGCGTCCGCCCCGGACCCCGACGTGCCGCCGCTGATCACCAGCGTCACGCTCGTCGCGGACTGGCGGGTGGAGGATCGCAAGCGGCGCTTCGAGCAGATGTGGAACGACGCCACCGACCGGTGAGGGGGACGGCCCGCTGCCGCCCTGGGGACGGGGCGACAGCGGGCCGTGGCCGGTGAGAACGCCTTTCAGCGGCCCTGGAGGGCTTTCACGTTGTCGCCGAAGGTCCAGCTGCGGGAGCCGTCCCAGTTGGCCGACCACGTCATCAGGCCCTTGAGGCCGCCGTTGAAGCTGTTCCACGACTGCGAGACCAGCGCCGGTGCCATGTAGCCGCCGCCCGCACCGGACTGGGCGGGCAGGCCGGGGACCTGCTTGTCGTACGGTACGCGGATCGTCGTGCCCTGGATGGTCAGGCCCGCGTTGAGGCACTGGGTCTGCGCCACGAAGCCCTGCACGGTGCCCGCGGAGTAGCTGTCGCCGCTGCAGCCGTACATGGATCCGTTGTAGTACTGCATGTTGAGCCACCAGAGGCGGCCGTTGTCCGCGTATTTTTTGATGATCGGCAGGTACGAGCCCCAGATCGAGCCGTAGGTGACGCTGCCGCCAGTGACGTACGCGGCCTCCGGGGCCATCGTCAGGCCGAAGTTCGACGGCATCCGGGCGAGCACGCCGTCGATGATCCTGATCAGGTTGGCCTGCGACGCCGAGAGCGTGTTGATGTTGCCGCTACCCGTAAGGCCGGTCTCGATGTCGATGTCGATGCCGTCGAAGTTGTACTGCTTGAGGATCGGCACGATCGTCGCGATGAACCGGTCGGCGACCACGGCGGAGCTGAGGTCGATGCCCGCCGCCGCGCCACCGATGGACATCAGCAGGGTCGCGCCGTTCGCCTTGGCCTGGCACATCTGCGCCGGGGTCGACACCTGCACACCCGCGTCCATGCCGTTCTCCCACAGCACCGTGCCGTCGGAGCGGATCACCGGGAAGGCCGCGTTGATGACGTTGTAGCCGTGCTGCGCGAGGCGGCTGTCCGTGATCGGGACCCAGCCGAGTCCGGGGTGGACGCCGTTGCTCGCGCCGTCCCAGTTCTCCCAGTATCCGGCGAGGACTTTCCCGGTGGGCCGCGACTTGACGGCGCAGGTGCTGCCACCGGGCGGGGTGGTGGTCGGCGGCGTGGTGGTGGTGGGTGGCGTCGTAGTAGGAGGCGTGGTTGTCGGGGGCGTGGTCGTCGGAGGTGGCGTTGTGGGCGTGCCGGTGCAGGCGCCCAGGTCACTCCACAGCGAGGGGGTCGCGGCGGGGTTCCAGCCTGCTCCCACGTACGCCGTATGTGTGACAAGTGCCGAATACAGCCGCGAGGAGTAGGTGACCTGCGTGCCTACTGTGTAGGTGCTGCCCTCGGCCCACGCCGGAGCTGTGCAGGTCACGGCCGCCGCGCGCAGAGGAACACCCACTGTGGTGGCTGCCATGCCGTCGGGAGCCAGGGCGACCACGGTCGCCAGCGCCAGCGAGACGCCGGTGGCCAGCACGGATACGGTACGACGTTTGCCCATGGCGACTCCCGAAACATCGATGACCAGGCAGGTCCTCCACATCTTGACGTTTGTGAACATCTTTATCAAGGGTTGTTAACAGATCCAGTCCGGGCAATGTCCGACCCCGCCGAGTTGACCCATGACAACCCCCTGTACTGTGCGTTTCCTGAACGCCGTAGCGCTCGTTACCGCAATCGGGTCCATGCGCCGGCCGACAACGTGACAATAAAACCGACAACGCGACAATAGAACCTAAAAGTCACACCTGGGCCGGCCCGCCAGCCGGTGACGTCATGTGAAATTTCGTGCCTAACGGCCGCCACGTGGGAGACCTACGCTCAACGAGAGCGGCGTGAACGGGACTCCAGCGTTGACCGCCCAGATCGCCGGAGGAAGAACCGTGGGCAACCCTGCCGGAGCAGCACAGGCGGAGAGCGCGGCAGGCCCGCGGCTCAACGAGGATGTCGACTGGGATCTTTTCGACTCAGCGGCGTACTTCGCACACAACTACAGCACCCTGCGCCCGGACGACGGCGAGATCATCCGGATCGTCGCGGACTTCTTCGAGCAGCAGAAGCAGCAGTGGCCGGACACGTGGCGCCCCAAGGCGATCGACGTCGGGGCCGGGGCGAACCTCTATCCCGCGCTGACGATGCTGCCGTTCACGGGCGAGATCACGCTCTACGAGCGGGCGTCGTCCAACCGTGCCTGGCTGACGGAGCAGATGGAGCAGGAGGACGGGCCGAGTCCGACGTGGAAGCAGTTCTGGGCGGAGATGATCCGGGGCCGCAGTGCGTACCAGACCATCAACGACCCGCTGAACCTGCTGACGCGCCGGGCCCGCGTGGTCAAGGGCAGCGTCTACGGTCTCCAGCCGGAGCAGTACGACATCGGGACGATGTTCTTCGTCGCGGAGTCGATCACCACGCGCGATGACGAGTTCGAGCGCGCGACCCGCATGTTCGTCAACTCGTTGCGGGCGCACGCGCCGTTCGCCGCGGCGTTCATGAAGAATTCCTCGGGTTATCGCGTCGGTGAGAACACGTTCCCGGCGTGCTCGGTGGACGAGAATGACATCCTCCGGGCGCTCTCAGGGGTTGCGCGGGATGTCACAATCAATCCGGTCGAGAGCAACGATCTGCGCGACGGTTACGGCGGCATGATCGTTGTTACGGGACGCAAGAAGATGTAGCGGACCGATGGACGGGTAGGTGACGGCACACCGATGCAGATCCAGCCACGGCAACAGCTCCTCGACATCTGGCGCGCCACGGCGCGACTGTCCTACGCCGACGATCGCTGGCGGTTCGGCGGCCGGGACGGCGCCAACTCGATCAGCGACGCCGAGCAGCTGCTCTGCATCCTGGCACCCGCCACGGAGATCCCGCTCTTCCGGCTCGACAATCCGGACGTGGCCAACCGCGACGTGCTGGACGCGCTCGACGCGCTCGGTGACGACATCCAGGTTCCCCAGCGCATGATCCGGGCCCTCGCCAGCTATCTGAAGCGCTACACCTCCGACGACGGGACGCCGGTCTTCTCCGGGGGCACCTACTTCCGGTCCGAGGAGCTCGACGACGAGATCACCGCGGAGCAGCGCGGCCTCGACGTCGTCGACTCGTTCTCGGTGAGCATCACGCTGACGCTGGCAGTCGTCGGCTTCACCCGGGTCTTCCGCCAGGTCGTCACGCGGCCGGCGCTGCAGGCCGAGGTGGACGATCTCGAGGCGATGGCGAGCAAACGGCTGACCGCGGCGATGGTCGGGCTGCTGCGCAGCTTCGCGGTCAACGTGTTCTCCGCCGACGACGCGTTCGGCCAGGAGCTCGTCCGCATGGTCAACCAGGAGCGGCGGCCGTCGCGGGTCGTCGTCGAGGAGCTGCGCGCGGCGCTGCGGGAGATCAACGCCCGGCTCCGGGACGACGTCACCATCGGGTCCGGTGCCGCCGAGAGCAGCGACCTCGACCTGCCCAACCGCCTCTTCGAGTGCGGCTGGTCGTGGGGCATCGTCCGGGAGGCCCCGCAGATCGAGACCTCCGACGTGGGGGTCCAGCGTGACGGCGTCGCGCAGAACGCCCCCTATCTCTACTTCACCACGGTGGCCCTGGAGGCGATCCAGGCGCTCAGCTCGGAGCGCACCCGGCTGCTGGGCCTGCTCGACGAGGCCCAGCTGAAACTGGCCCAGGCGCTGCAGCTGCGCTTCGAGCTGACCCGGTCCTACTGGGCGGCGGTGGCGACGTTCGGCTCCGGCCGGTGGCCGCTGGAGGACCTGCCGTGGCGCACCACCGACGGCATCGAGTTCGACTACTTCACGCTGCTGGTCGGCGGGATGGTCATGCAGAACATGATCGCCACCCGCGCGCCCAACGCCGACATGGCCCGGATGGCCAACGTCCTGGAGGAGCTGGCCAACCGCAGCCGGATCACCCGGCGCTCGTCGGAGCGGGAGACGGCCCTCGACGTGCACCATCCCGGTCTCAGCTTCCCCCTGGAGGGCAGCGAGAGCCACGGCGGGCCCCGGCTCGCGTGGACGGTCGCCGATCTGTCGCCGCTGCTGCTCAAACGGACGTTGAGCCTGGCCGGTCTGCTGTCCGACGGCACCGAGCGCGGCCGGTTGCTGGGGTTGAGCGACGAGATGTGGAAACACCTCAAGGAGCGGGTGCTGCCCGACGGTCTCTGGGACCAGCCGGCCGGCGCCTACCCCCAGCTCGACGTCAAGTTCACCGAGGCGTCGTGGTACTTCACCAAACGGGTCGTCGACTGCCTGGTCACCGCGTCACGGGTGATCAACGAGTCGCCGCTGCGCAGCGAGCTGCTCGCCGACATCGCCGCCGATCTGCTCAACGAGGCCGAACACCTCTACGACCGGGAGCTGCTCAACAACTCCACCTACAGCGGGCAGTCTCTGGGCGAGCAGCTCAAACAGATCGGGGTCGACCTGGAACGGGCCCGGACCCAGCGCCGGGACCGCCCGGGTGTCGCGGTCGCGGTGACCGAGGAGGTGCTCCGCAAGCTCGACCGGCTGTCCGCGGCCCGGCGTGCCACCGCGGGGACGATCTGACGTGATCCTCTTCGCGACCTCCGACAAGGGCGGCACCGGGCGCTCGGTGACCAGCAGCAACCTGGCCTACCGCACGGCTCTGGACGGCACCGACTGCTGCTATCTCGACTTCGACTTCGGCAGTCCGACCGCCGGCGCGATCTTCGACCTGCCCGCGGCGCCCGCCGGGGTCACCGGCGGGGACGGGCTGCACAACTACTTCCTCGGCACCACCGACCTCCCCCGGCGTATCGACATCTGGGCGGAGTCCGAGCGCGACGTGCTGCGCAGCCGTCCGGCCGGTGCGGGGCGGCTGACGCTGCTGCCCGGTGACCGTGGCGGCGGCGAGTTCCAGGCCACCCCCGAGATGGTCGAACGCTGCGTGGAGCTGTTCCTCAAGCTCGCCGAGGAGTTCGGCCTCATCATCGTGGATCTCAGCGCGGGCCGTTCGTACGCCACGGACATCGTGCTGGCTGCCACGGCCCACCCGGAGCTGGCGGGGATCAGCGCCCGGTGGCTGGTCTTCCACCGGTGGACCCGCCAGCACATCATCGCTGCCGCCGGCCTGGTCCGCGGCGTGCAGGGGCTCCTCGACGCCGGCGTCGGCCGCGGTCACGACCGGCAGACCCTGCTGAACTCCATCCGGTTCATCCGCACCGCCGTCCTCAACCCGGCGGCGCAGGGTCAGGCGGGGCTGCGTCCCGAGCAGCTGGCATGGCTCGACCGCATCGACCGGCGGTTGCACGAGCTCGCCGGAAGCTCCGGGGTCGGCCGCTCGCGGATGCTGGGCGAGATCCCGCTGGACCCGGTGCTGCAGTGGCAGGAGCAGCTGCTGTCCAACGAGGACGTCCTGCTGCACGGCACGGCCAACCAGGAGACGGTCACGGCGTTCGAGCAGCTGGCGAAGAAGATCTTCGACGATGACGCGTGGGTGGGGTTGTGACGCTGCCCGACGGCGTCTTCACCGAGGAGTCGGCCACCACGGTGGTGCGCTCGGTGGCGCTGTCCCACCTGTCGATCGAGCTCGGCCATCTCTACATGGACGACTTCGAGGCCGGCCCCTCGCATCTGCTCGACCAGTTCCGCCGGGTCGCCCCGTGGGCCACCGCCGCCCGGGACATCGCCGCCGCCGAGCTGCCCGCCGGCAGCACCCCGCGGGTGAGCACCTGCTTCCTGATCGACGACTACTTCACCCGGTTCAGTACGCCCGACAAGGTCATCGCCATGCTGAGCGCCACGGCGGCCGAGGCCGGGCTGGGCATCGACTACATCGCACGCGAGTCGGGATGCGCGGTCGCGGACGGCATCGAGCTGGCCCGCGTGGTGGAGAACCACCTGGTCAGCGAGCCTCCGGAGGGTGCCGACGGGTCCCGGCCCCCGGTGTCGGTGAGCGGCTGGCTGACCAACGGGCAGCGCTCCCCCGGCCAGGCCGGCTCCGCGATGGCGGCGCCCCGGCAGTGGCAGCCACCGCGGCAGAGCGCCGTGCAGAACCACTCGATCTTCCTGGACATCGAGCTGTGGAACGAGAAGGCCGGCGCCCGCCTGTGGTCGTGCCCGTTCCTGGCCGCGGTCTGGCAGCTGCAACGCCTCGGCCTGATCCGCCATCTCGGGGAGCCGGTCGCGCAGCCGAGACCGCTGGCACTCGACGAGCTGCCGGCCGACTGGGATCTGCTCCCACCGGTGATCCGGCTGAACCCCGCAGCGGCACCGTTCCGGGCCTACCGCACGTTCTCGGTGCTGGGCGCGCGGTTCCTGCCGATCGAGGTGGCGGTTCGCACGATCCTCGGTCAGGTCGCGGTCACCGCGGCGGTGGACGAGCAGATCAGGGGGCGGGCGAAGGGCGAGCGGATCGTCCTGCCGGCCGAGTTCGTCGACCGCATCCGGTACGCCTTCATGTGACACCCTTCGGGTCGAACGACACTTCCCACAGGTCGCTGAAGAGCTGCACGCACTGTTTGACGCGGTCCGTGGTGAGGACCAGCCGCGTCTCGGAGATCTGCGCGAGCTGCGGGTCGGCGGTGAGCGTCGGGGTCGTCTCGTACGCCAGGGTGTCGTCGAAGACGATCAGGTCCCGGACCTGCACCCGCTGATGTGGCGGCACCTCGGGACGTGCGAGCAGCCGGGCCCGGATCCCCATCCTGGCCTGTTCGGCGCAGACCCGCAGCAGATCCGGGTCGTCGGCCCCCGCGGCCGTGTCGAGCACGAAGATCCGGCGCACCCGGCGCCCCGACGCCGCGGCCCGGCGCTGGGCGTCGAGGTAGCGCTGGCCGATCTCGCTCTGCCAGAGGCTGTGGTCGACCGCGGCCATGCTGATCGCGTCGATACCGGTCGTGGCGTTGCGGGTCAGGCCCAGCAGCCATTCCCGGTCCTCGCCGTAATAGGTGATCGTGCCGCCCTCGGAGATCTGTTTCAGCAGCCCGGACGTCTCCTGGATCTTGGCGCGCACGAAGTGCTGCACGATCTGTGGCGAGTCCGGGGAGATCCGGGTCGAGTTGTCGACGAACTCGGTCACCAGGGTGGCGCCCAGCGCCGAGGTGTCGATCATCCGGTACAGCTCGGTGGCCCGGCTGATCTGCGGGAACGTGTCGTCGATGAGGTGGCGCATCTCCGCGATGCTGTCGCCCTCGATCTTCTCCAGCGCGGCGAGCCGTTTCTCGAAGTCGGCGAGGAACCGGGTCAGCAACGCGATCCCGCCGATGAGGATGGACAGCGTGATGCTGGTGGCCTGCGTCTGGTCGAGCGCGTTGGTGATGAGGAACGTCAGGCCACCGGTGGCGACGGTGAGCAGGATCTTGCGAGTGACGCCGGAGCTCTCCCCGGTCACCCTGGGCACCGACGCCATCATCGGGGTCCCGCGGCGGCCAGCCCGGCCACCGCACCGGCGGACAGCTGGTCCCGGATGCGGCCCTCCAGGGTCCGCCACTGCCGGGTGAAGCCGGGACGGCTCTCCAGCACCGCCCACACCCGGGCGGACAGGTCACCGCCGCGCGCGTCAGGCATCCACAGATGCAGCAGATAGTCGATCACCGGATCCAGCCGGCGCAACGCCTCGTCGCGGGCCAGCACCCCGGGCGCGGCCTTGCGGACGGCCTCGATCAGGGTCGTGAGGAGCCAGTCGTGCAGGGCGAGGTCCTCGCACAGTGCCGCGAGCTGCGCGGGCGGGCAGCCGGCGGCCACCGTCAGCCTGATCGCCCGGAAATCACCCTTGCCGAGCCCGAAGCGGACCAGGGGACCGTCGACGCCGGTGTCAGCCAGCCAGCGCAGCCTGGTCCGGGCGCTGCGCAGCCGCGGGGTGCCCGGGCGGGCGCTGACCCGCTGCACCCTGTCCAGGGCGCGGGCCGCCACCGCCCCGACATCGAGTCCTTCCCGGCCGGCGGCGAGCGTGTCGGCGAGCTCCGGGCCGCGTACCCGGCCGATGGTCTCGACCACCCCGGGCCGCGTCAGATAGTGCGACCAGGGCCGGCGGGCCGTCCCACCCGAGGGCACGATCTCGGCGTACGCGGAGCCCTGCACCACATGCCCGCCGGTGACCGCCGAGCGCTGCAGCAGCGTGCCCACACCCCGCACCTGCCGGGCCGCGCCCGGTGGGACCAGAGCACAGTCGACACCCACCGGGACCGCGGGGGAACGCACGTAGGAGATGGGCCGCTCGGAGACCAGGACGGCCTCCCCCGCCACCAGGTCGACGAAGCGGCCGGCCTCGTCCTGGGTCGCCGGATCCCGCCCGCGCAGCAGTCCGGTGTGCACCTCGCCAACGATGAGCATCGGTCCCCCATGGTCGCCACGGCTCACCGGGGAGAAGCCGGACGAGGCTGCAGGGTCAGCGGTGACCGGTGACTCCCCCAGCGGCGCGACCCGTGCCGCGCTTGCCGCCAGCCGTTCGATTGGACCGCATCCGATCGCGGAATGCAACGGGGCGTATTGACGCGTTCGCATTCCGTAGATCTCGCTAGCATTACGCGGCACACCGGGACAAGCGTTGTGTGCCTTTGTCCGCACTCGCCGTACATTTACGTGCGTCTCCCTGTGAACACGCCGGACCCGGTTAGCGTCGACAGATGACCGCTGCCCGACCCGATCTTCTGATAATCGGCGCCGGAGTATCAGGCATGACCACCGCGGTGCGACTGGCCGAGGACGCGAGCCACCCACGCGTACGCGTAGTGGCCGAGCGGCGGCCCGAACACAGCACCTCGGCATCGGCCGGCGCCATCTGGGATCCAAGCTACGCCACCCATCCCGACGTTCCTCTCTGGAGCATGCACACGTACGCGGTGCTACGTGACCTGGAAACCGCCGGGCGGCCCGAGGTCCGCCTCGTCGACGGCGTCGAGGCCTCGCGCCGGGAGATCCGCACCCCCACCTGGGCAACGAACCTGCCGGGCTTCCGGGAATGCGCGCGCGCCGAACTCCCCGGCGGTTTCCTCAGCGGGTGGCGTTACCGGGCGCCCATTGTCGACATGCCGGCGTACCTCGGCTATCTGAGGAATCGCTTCCTGGCCACCGGCGGAACGATCGAGGCCGGGCGTTTCGAATCGCTCGAACAGGCCCTGGACCGCTCCCCGACCGTCATCAACTGCACCGGCATCGGCGCCCGCGAACTCGTCCCGGACCCGGCGGTCGAGCCGATCCGCGGGCAGCTCGTCGCCGTCCGGAACCCGGGGGTCACCGAGTTCTTCGCCGAACACACCGACGAGCTCGACGAGATGACCTACCTGCTGCCCCAGGGCGACATTCTGCTGCTGGGCGGCAACGCCGACAAGGGCCGCGACGACCCGGTCCCGGACCTCACGGTCGCCCGCGGCATCATCGAACGCTGCGTCGCGGTCCTGCCGGAGATCGCCGGCGCGGAGGTCCTCGGGCACCGCGTGGGCATCCGGCCCCAGCGCGACCGGATCCGGGTGGAACGCGTCGACGCCGGCCGGGGGCGCGTGGTGGTCCACAACTACGGCCACAGCGGCGCGGGCGTCAGCCTTTCGTGGGGCTGCGCCGAGGCTGTCGCCGCCCTGGCCCTCGGGTAAAGACGCGCGGGTCCCGGCGCGCGGGTCGGCTCAACCGGCCGGTCTCGGACAACGGGGCGCCGGGCACGCTACCGGGCGTTGCGGCCAAGCGGGGCGGCGC
>NZ_BOQP01000032.1 GCF_018332715.1 Winogradskya consettensis
GACGCCCTGCCCAGGGCCCGGGGCGATGCCGTGGTCGGGGGTGTGGTCGGCGGTGACTGAGACCGGGCGGGTGCCGATCGGATGGGCGTCGAGCACGACGGGCTCTGTTGGGGTGGGAGCCCAGAGCCCGTCGTGGGGGCGTTCGTTGACGGTCATCGCAGCGCATCTCCTCGGTGATCAGCCAGATCTACCGAGAAGAGTGCGCATTGTGCCTGTGCGCCTGCTGTGCCACGAATAGGTGCAGCGTGTGCTTTTCAGGGCGAGTCTGGGAGATCGTCCAGGAAGTCGCCGGTGGGGGCGAAGAACAGGCTGCCGGTCAGCGCGGTGGAGAAGTCGAGGATGCGGTCGTAGGTGCCGTAGGGATCGCCGAGGAACATGCGGCGGAGCATCAGCTCGGGGACGTCGGGTGTGGCTGCGTACGCGATGTAGTAGGTGCCGTATTCGCCCTTGCCGAGCTCTCCGAACGGCATGTTGTCGCGCAGGATCTTGAGTTCGTTGCCGTCCTTGTCCTCGACGACGTTGAGCTTGACGTGCGAGTTGGCGGCCTTCTGCTCGTCCGGGATCTCGATGTTGTCGAGTTTGGTGCGGCCGATCGCCGCCTCCTGCTCCTCGACGGTCAGTTTGTTCCAGGCGGACATGTCGTGCACGTACTTCTGCACCATGACGTAGCTGCCGCCGGAGAAGTCCGGGTCGTCGTCGCCGACCAGGACGGCCTTCTCCGCCGTCACGCCGGCCGGGTTCTCGGTGCCGTCGACAAAGCCGAGCAGGTCGCGCTCGTCGAAGTATTTGAAGCCGTGCGTCTCGTCGACGACGTCCGCCGCGCCCGCCAGCCGTCCGACGATCTTGGCGGCCATCTCGAAGCAGACGTCCATCTGCCCGGCCCGCAGGTGGAAGAGCAGGTCGCCCGGGGTCGAGGGCGCGGTGTGCGCCGGGCCCTTCCACTGGCGGAACGGGTGCAGCTGCGCGGGGCGCGGCCCGGTGAAGAGGCGGTCCCACAGCTGCGAGCCGATGCCGGTCACGCAGGAGAGCTGCGCGGCGGGCACGCGGAACCCGACGGAACGCTGCAGGGCGCTGAGGTCTCCGAGCAGGTCGCGGACGACCCCCTCGCCACCTTCCCGGAGCGTCGCGACCAGGAAGATCGCGGCGTCGGTGAGCGGGGCGAGCACCGCTTGCGAGGTAACGGTCGGTCCCACTGATCGAGGTGCGGTCACAGGGACAACCTAAGGCGTACGACGGCGATAATCAGGGCACGTGGTTGTAATCACGACGAGGGGACGATCATGGACCGTTTCGTTTTCGCCGGGCGTACGTGTGTCATCACCGGCGCCGCGAGTGGCATAGGCGCGGCACTCGCCCTCCACCTGGCCCGTCGCGAAGCGTTGCTCTTCCTCGTCGACCGCGACGCGGGCGGCCTGGCGCGGGTCGCCGCCCAGGCCAAGGCGGCCGGCGCGCGGGACGTGGCCACCGAGGTCGTCGATCTCGCGGACGGCGGCGACCGGCTGGACCTGGCGGCCGCCGTCGAAGCCCGGTTCGGCGGGACGGATCTGCTGATCAACAACGCGGGTGTGACGCTGAGCGGTTCCTTCGAGCAGGTCTCGATGGACGACTACGACTGGCTCATGGAGATCAACCTGCGCGCGGTGGTGCGTACGACAAAGGCGTTTCTGCCTCAGCTCCTGGCCCGGCCGGGTGCCCATCTGGTGAACCTGTCGAGCCTGTTCGGGCTGGTGGCGCCGCCGCGGCAGGTGGCCTATGCGACGAGCAAGTTCGCCGTGCGTGGCTTCTCGGAGGCGTTGCGCCACGAGCTCGCCGGGCGGCAGGTCGGCGTGACGGTGGTGCACCCGGGCGGCGTACGGACAAATATCGCCACCAGTGCCCGGCTCAGCGGTCCCGACCTCGACGGGCAGCAGGCCGCGGCGGCCAAGGCGTTCAGCGAGAAGGCGCTGACCATGCCCCCGGAGGAGGCGGCCCGGCAGATCGTAGCGGCGGTCGAGTCCCGCAAACCGCGGCTCGTCATCAGCAAGGAGGCCAAGGCGGGTGACCTCTTGGCCCGGCTCATCCCCGGCCATTACTGGAACGTCATCGCCCGTGTGCTGCCAAAGGGCCTGTAAACGCACCGAACCGGCTCGGCATCTGCCGGTCCGGTTGGGTGGGGTACAGCCTATTTCTTGATGATTCCCTCGGCGGCGGCGGTCTTGTTGATGGCCTCCTGGTGGACGTGCAGGCCGGCGCCGAGGGCGAGGACCTGGTCACGGCTCAGCGGAACGTCGACCTGGATCGTGGCGTAGACCTCCGGGGCGACCGCCATGAGCAGCTGCTGCGTCGTGCCGATGGTGTGCAGAACCGCCTGGTAGTCGCCGACGGTGAGCTTCTCGCCGCTCAGCTCGCCGCGGTAGTCCTTCCGCTCCAGGTAGACGCCGATCTTGCCGGTGAGCACCCGCGGGTCGTACATCGGTTCCGTCGACGGGTTGACGTCGGGGCCGGGGTTCTTGAACCGGTCGGGTGCGATGGTCAGGCCGGTGAAATCGTCGTTCTGGACGAAGTAGCCGTCCGGCACCTTGTCGATCGTGAAGTCCTTCGGCTGCGGTCCCCGGTAGTCGACCAGCGTGAGACCGCCCGGTGCGACTTCCGTCGCCGCGGAACTACCTGTGGGTGCCTGGGCCACGGCCGGCGCCCGGTTGGGGACCCCGTCGGTGCCGGGGGTGCCGCCCACGAAGGCGACGGCGGCGACGATCGCGGCGACGGCGAACGCGGAACCGGCGGTGGCCTGGACCGTACGGCGACGGCGCACCGCACTGCGGCCGCGGCCCAGATCGGCGGCGATGTCCTCGGCCGACGCGGATTCGACCGGGCCGCCGAAGCGCTCGAGCCTGCTGTGCAGATCCATGATCAGTTCACTCCTTGCAAGGTGGTTGTGGTGAGGATGGCGCGCAGCTTGTCCAGCGCCCGCGCCGTCTGGCTCTTGACCGTGCCGGGGGATACGCCCAGCGCCGCGGCGGTCTGCGCGACGTCGAGCTCGTGGAAGAACCGGAAGACGATCGCCGCGCGCATCTTCGGCGGCAACTGCCGCAACGCGGTGGCGAGCTCCGGGTCGAGCAGCTCCGCCGGTCCCCCGCCGGCCTGGTCGGGTGGCTCCGGGACGCTGCGCTCGAACCGCCGCCAGATCCGCTTGCGCTCGTCGACCAGGGCATTGACGAGCACCCGCCGCACGTACCCTTCCGGGTTGTCCGCCCGCCGGAACGCCGACCACGAGACATACAGCTTGGTCAGCGCCGTCTGGACGAGGTCCTCGGCCAGATGCGCGTCGCCCGCGGTCAGCAGCCGCGCGGTATGCAGGAGTCGCCCCCGCCGCTCGGCCACGAATTCGTGGAACTGCCGGTCACGCTCGCTCTCGCCCGGCCCTCTGTTTGGTCTCACACCCTCAATGACCGCCTCCGGCCGCCGAGGGTTGCACGCAATGAAAACTCTTCGTGCGCGGCACAGCAGATCGCTCCCGTAGAGCGTTACGGGCACATGCGGTTCGAAGAGTTCATGGCGGCGCGGCTGCCCGCGCTGCTGCGGTACGCGACAGCGCTCAGCGGCAACCGCGCTGAGGCTGATGACGTGGTGCAGGAGGCGCTCACCCGGGCCCTGGTGCGGTGGGGGCGGATCGGGAGGCTCGAGGAGCCGTACGCGTACGTGCGCACCATGGTCACCAACGAGTTCCTGTCCCGTCAACGGCGCCGCCGGTTCTGGCTGGTCCCCCTGGACCGCCACGACCGGGCCGAACCACCACCACCTCAGGGCGGCGGCGATCTGTGGTCGCGGCTCGAGACGCTGCCCCGCCAGCAACGGGTCGTGCTGGTGCTGCGGTTCTACGAGGGGCTGAGCGACGACGAGATCGCCGAGGTGCTCGGCTGCCGCGGCGGGACGGTCCGCGGATATGCCAGCCGGGCGCTGGCCACACTGCGCGTCGAGCTTGCGAACGAAGGGGTGCTGTCATGACGACGACCGACGATCTGCTGCGCTCCATCGAGGAGATGGCGGCGACCGCCTCGGACGGGGCCGGGATGGCCGAGCGGGTGCAGGCCGGCGCGCGGCGGGTGCGACGCCGGCGACGGATCGGTGCAGCTGCTGCGGTGGCCTGCCTGGTGCTGATCGGAGCATTGGTCCCGGCCGCGGTGGTCAGGCTGCGTGCCGACGATCCACTGCCCGCTTCGAGTACGCCCACCAGGGCACCCGGCCAGCTGACCGTACGCGGGGCCGCCGGGTCGCCGTACACCTGGTATCGCGGCACCGATGGAGCCCTGCAGTGGATGACGCCGTTCCGCAAGGGCGGGGACGAGGGGGCCGAGGTCCGCGTCTACGACCCGGGCACGTACGACGCCCGCAAGCTGAAGAAGGGCGAGCGCGTCACCGTCGGGGACCACCAGGCGTACTGGGGCACGGCAGGCGTCGACGTCCACCTCAGCGGCGGCGGGAACTGGGCCGGCACGAAGGAAGGGGTACAGCTGCTCCCAACCGTCGGCTGGCAGGACAAGTCGGGCGTCTGGGTCACCGTCATCGACGCCGAACCGAGCCAGCCCCGCCACCAACCGGTCAAGAACCTGCTGATGGACGTCGCCAAGTATGTGGAGATCGGCCCGGCCGAGGACCTCAAGGTCCCGGTGCACTTCCCCGCCATCCCCGGAAACCGGAAAATGACCTTCGCGGACGTCGACGAGCTGCCCAACACCAGCGGCACCTACCAGGCCGACCTGGGCTTCGGCGGCGACCGTACGCCGACGGTCGACCTCTATCACCCCAGCTACATGAGCATCGACACGCCGCTCCAGATCAAGGTCATGACGCTGGGTGCGAGCTGGAACGAGATGACCTACGACCCGGTCAACACGACCATCGCGGGCCGCCCGGCGCGTTACTTCGAGGGGAAAGCCCAGAGCGTCATGGTCCCGAAGGGTGGCAGCTCGCTGCTCGTCGAGGTCGGCACCTGCGGCATCCTGGTCCAGGTCAGCGATCGCAGGGCCATCCCCCGCTCTGCCCTGGACGCGATGTTCAAGGGTGCCACGTTCGACAGGTGCGATTCCCTCACCACGTGGACCAGGCTCGCTCCATAGGATGCGGCGTGGGCTATTGGGGGACGATCGTGGTGGCCCGGCCGGCCGGGCTGCTTGTTGAGCAGGCCGGTGTGGACGGTTTCGGGTACGAGCACCGGTGGCTGCGGGAGCTCGGCGACGGCTGGCAGATGCTGGAGACGACGGGGTTCGACGATCCGCCGGACCTGTGTGCGCCCGCCGGGGCGGTGGCGGCGTCGACCGGGCAGCCTGTCTTCGCCGCGTACGTCAGTGACAGCGACTGTGCGGTGATGTGCTCGGCGGTGCCGGGAGCGGTAGCGGCGCTGACCCATCTGTGGGACGTCGGTGGGCCGTGCGGGTCGTACCGGCATCAGCCGCGGCACCTGCCGGAGCCGGCCGGCCGTGAGCTCGACGATGTCGTCGCGGAGCTGATCGGGTGGGCCGCGGTGGCAGGACTGCGGGCGGACGTCGCGGCGGTCCGGACCCTGCTGCTCAGCGACGGGCCCGCCGACGATCTGGTGTTCGGGCTGGTGAAGGCGTTCGGCGCGGCCGGCATCGGGCGGACCCTGCCATGGTCGTTCGATCCGATGGCCGGGCCGTTCCGATTGGTGACCGGCACCTGGGGCCTGCCCGAGAAGGCGCGCACCGAGGCGAACTGGCGGCGCACTCCGGAGCAACCGTGGGAGGCGGCCTCGCTGGTGCTGGCGCGGGAGATCTGGGCTTCGCTCTACACCGCGTCGCCCGACGTCGCGGGGCTGGCGCGGCGGGCAGTCGCGGTGCAGGCCGAATACTGCGCGATCCATGATCCCGACGAGGAAGCGGAAGCGTTCGAGTCGTACTTCGCCGGGCTGGCGGACGGGAGCCTGCCGCCGGAGAACCCCGAGTGGTCCGGGCGGGAGTGGGCGGATTCACGGGCCACCGGGGGTGTTTCGACGGCGTCCGGTGGGCAACGCTCGTAGGGGCGGCGCCCGCCCGGCGCCCGGGACGGAAGGATCGCCGATGGCTCGTCCGCGGATCGTCATCGTCGGGGCCGGGTTCGCCGGCTTCGAGGCCGCTCGTACGCTCGCGAGACAGTCGCGCGGGGCGGCCGACATCGTCATCATCAACCCGACGGACTACTTCCTCTACCTGCCCCTTCTTCCCGAGGTGGCGGCCGGGATCCTGGAGCCACGGCGGGTTTCCGTGTCGATCACCGGGGCGCTGCCCGGCGTGAAGCTGGTGCTCGGGGAGGTCGACGGGTTCGACTTCGACGCGCGCACCGTCTCCTATGTCGACCCGGACGGCAGCAAGGGAACCATCGGCTATCACCGGCTCGTCATCGCGGCGGGCAGCGTCAACAAGCTCCTGCCCGTGCCCGGGGTGACCGAGTATGCGCACGGGTTCCGCGGCATTCCCGAGGCGCTCTTCCTGCGCGATCACATCATCCGGCAGATCGAGATGGCCGACACGGCCGAGGACCCTGCCGAACGGGAGGCCCGCACCACCTTCGTCGTGGTCGGGGCCGGTTACACGGGTACGGAGGTCGCCGCCCAGGGTGTCCTCTTCACCGAGGCGCTGACCCGGCACCGGCCGCAGCTCGCGGGGCGGGCGCGGTGGCTGCTCATCGACACCGCCGACAGGGTGCTGCCGTCGCTGGACGAGCGGCTCGCCCGGACCGCCGGGGAGGTGCTGGGCAGGCGCGGGGTCGAGGTGCTGCTCGGGACCTCGGTGAAGGAGGCGGGGGCCGAGGGCGTACATCTCAGCAATGGTGATTTTGTGCCGACGCGGTCGTTGATCTGGTGTGTCGGGGTGCGTCCCGATCCGCTCGTCGACAACCTCGGGCTGGAGGTCAAGCAGGGGCGGCTGGTCGTGGACGAGTTCCTCAACGTGCCCGGGCTGCCCGATGTGTACGCGATCGGCGACGCCGCCGCCGTGCCCGACCTGACGCGTCCCGGCGAGATCACCGGCATGACCGCGCAGCATGCGAGCAGGCAGGGCAGGACAGCCGCGCACAACATCGCCGCTTCGTACGGTAAGGGGCGGCGGCGGGCGTACAAGCATCATGATCTCGGCTTTGTAGTCGACCTCGGTGGGCTCGACTCGGCGGCGAACCCGGTTGGCGTACCCCTGAAGGGGTTCCCGGCAAAAGTCGTCACCCGCGGATATCACCTGATTTCCATGCCGGGCAATCGGGTGCGTGTCGCCGCGGACTGGTTGCTCGACGCCGTGCTCCCCCGCCAAGGGGTACAACTCGGACTTGTCTCCGCCACCGCCGTGCCGCTCGACAGCGCGCTGCCGCAGGGGCTGCCGGATACGGGTCAAACCCAGGAAAAGAGTGATTCCTGACGCAGCGGTATTCCCAGGTCAAGGCCTACGAACATCTGTACGATCGCGGTTTCGAGGGTCGGTGCACGACGGCCCGCAAACCGTCGAAAGGCACTGCCATGTCCGCAGCACCCGACACTCATCACGAGGCGGGGCCGGGGCTCTACCCGCGTCGATGGGCCGCACTCGGTGTCATCGCGATCTCGCAGCTGATGGTCGTCCTCGACGCCACCATCGTGAACATCGCACTGCCCAGCGCCCGCGCCGACCTCGGCATCAGCGAGGCCGACCAGCAGTGGGTGGTCACCGCCTACACGCTCGCGTTCGGCGGGCTGCTGCTGCTCGGCGGTCGCATCGCCGACTACTGGGGCCGCAAGCGCACCTTCATGGTCGGCGCGATCGGCTTCGCCGCGGCGTCCGCGATCGGTGGCCTCGCCACCGCCGGCCCGATGCTCTTCGGCGCCCGCGCGCTGCAGGGTGTCTTCGGTGCCCTGCTCGCGCCGGCCTCGCTGGCGCTGCTCACGGTGCTGTTCACCAATGCCAAGGAGCGGGCCAAGGCCTTCGCCGTCTACGGCGCGATCGCCGGTGGTGGTTCCGCGGTCGGCCTGCTGCTCGGTGGCGTGCTCACCGAGTATGCGAGCTGGCGCTGGTGCCTGTTGGTGAACATCCCGATCGCCCTGCTTGCGCTCGCCCTGGCGATCAAGTTCGTCCCGGAGAGCCGCGCCGACGGCGACACCACCTACGACATCCCGGGCGCGGTCATCGTCACGCTGGGTCTCGCCTCGCTGGTCTACGGCTTCACCGAGGCCGCCAAGGTGGGCAAGGGCTGGGACTCCGGCACGACCTGGGCCTTCATCGGCGCCGGCATCGTCCTGCTGATCCTGTTCGTGGTGGTGGAGACGCGCACGAAGAACCCCCTGCTCCCCCTGCGCATCGTGCTCGACCGCAACCGGGGCGGGGCCTACCTGACCTCGGTCCTGGTCGGCGCCGGCCTTTTCGGGGCGTTCCTGTTCCTCGCGCTCTACCTGCAGAACGTCCTCGGCTACACGCCGCTCAAGACGGGCTTCGCGTCCCTGCCGGTCACGCTCGGCGTGCTGATCGCGGCCACGGTCGCCTCCAACGCGCTGCCCCGGACGGGCCCCAAGCCCCTGATGATCCTCGGCCCGGTCCTGGCCGCGGCGGGCATGGTGATGCTCCGCTTCATCGACCTCGACACGTCGTTCTGGGCCCACCTGTTCCCGGCCCAGATCCTGCTGGGCCTCGGCCTCGGCTTCACGTTCGTGCCGCTCTCCAGCCTGGCCCTGGTCGGCGTCCCCGAGCACGACGCCGGTGCCGCCAGCGCCGCACTGAACGCCACCCAGCAGGTCGGCGGCTCCCTGGGCACCGCCCTGCTCAACACGATCGCCACCAGCGCGATCACCGCCTACCTGGTCGCGAACCCGCCGCAGAACCCCGCGGAGGGCCGCCGCGCCGGACTCCTGGCCCAGGCGGACGGCTACTCCCACGCGTTCACCTGGTCGGCCGCCCTGATCCTGCTGGCCGCCGTCGTGGCCGCCGTCTTCATCAAGGTCGGCAAGCAGGACCTTCCCACCCCCGAGGGTGCCCACATGGGCTGACCAGCCCCCGACGCAGCCCGGTCCTCCTTCAAGGAGGGCCGGGCTGCGTTCGTTCTAGTCGAGGCAGAACTCGTTGCCCTCGATGTCCTGCATGTTGAGGCACGACTCGTTGTCCTCATCGGCAAGCAGCAGTCGCCCCCGCGTCGCGCCCAGCGGGATCAGCCGTGCACACTCGGCCTCCAGCGCGGCCAGCCGCTCCGCACCCACGAGCCCGGTGCCGGCACGCACGTCGAGATGCACCCGGTTCTTGACGACCTTGCCCTCGGGAACCCGTTGGAAGTAGAGCCGCGGTCCCGCTCCGGTCGGATCGACGCACGCCGTCGAGCCCTGCGCGACGTACCCCAGCGCTTCGCACCAGAACTGAGCAACACGCTCGGGTTCTTCGCAATCGAACGTGATCTGGACCTGCCTGAGCGTTGCCATTGATCCACCATAGACACCGACCGGCGGGCCTCAGCTCCTGCCGAGCATCTCGGCGGTCAGGACGTCGCCACCGAGGCCCCAGCCGCCCTCGGTGACCTCCTCGACGAGGACCAGGGTCGTGGCGCGGGCGCGCTCACCGTAGACGTCGGCGTAGGCGTCGGTGACCGCGTCGATCAGCTTCTTCTTGGACTCCGGGGTGAGGGTGTCAGCGGGGACCTTGAGGTTGGCGAACGGCATGGTGATCTCCTTCAGAGTGCGGGGTTGGCGGACAGCAGGTCGGCGATGCCGGCCCGGTGGTAGAACTCCTGGCGGATCCGGTCGGCGACCGCCGAGACGACCTCGCTGCCGTCGCGGCTCGGGTCCACGTGGGTGCGGAACGGGCGGGCGTCGGAGGGCAACCCGATGACGCGGACGATCTCGTCGGCGACGCTCTGCGCCTCGCTGCCGGGCGGGATCAGCGCGGCGAGCCGATCGCTGAGCCCGGCCCGCAGCTCGCCGTAGCGTTCGTCGTACGCCTTGTCCCGCTCGGTGTCGGCAGGGGTGCCGGCATGCGCGAAGTGGTTGGTGCCGGAGGTGAACGCGCCGGGTACGACGATCGAGGTGTCGATGCCGAAGCGGATCAGCTCGCCTGCGTAGCTCTCCGCGAGCGCGTCCATCGCGGCCTTGGCGGCGAAGTAGGGCGCCAGGAACGGCGGGTGGCCGCCGCGGGTCGACGAGCTGCCGACCCAGACGAGCAGGCCGGAGCCCTGTGCCCGCAGGTGTGGCAGCACGGCCCGGTTGACCCGCTGGGTGCCGAGCACGTTGACGTCGTAGACCGCGGCGTATTCCTCGGGGCTGAACGCCTCCGCCGGGCCGAGGACCATGTGCCCGGCGTTGTGCACGACCACGTCGATGCGACCGTGGCGGTCGAGGACGGCGGCGACGGCGGCGTCCACCGACTCCTGGGACTGCACGTCGAGTTCCACCGCCCGGCCGTCCAGCGCCGCGGCGGCGGGTGCGTTGCGGCCGGTGACGTCGCGCATTCCGGCGGCGACCTGGTGGCCCGCGGTGGTCAGGGACTCGGCGGTGAGCCGGCCGAAGCCGCTCGACGCGCCGGTGATCAGGACGACGGCCATCAGATGATCCCGCCGTTGGCGCGAACGGTCTGGCCGTTGACCCAGTGGCCGTCGGGGCCGGTGAGGAAGGCGACGACACCGGCGATGTCGTCGGGGGTGCCGAGCCGTTCGAGTGGCGGCTGCTTGGCCAGCTGGTCGATCTGGGCGTCGGTCTTGCCGTCGAGGAACAGGTCGGTGGCGGTCGGGCCGGGGGCCACGGTGTTGACGGTGATGTCGCGGCCGCGCAGCTCGCGGGCGAGGATCAGGGTCAGCGCCTCGACCGCGCCCTTGCTGGCCGCGTATCCGCCGTAGGTCGGGAACTGCAGGCCGACCACCGACGTGGAGACGGTGACGACGGCGCCACCGTTGCGCAGGCGGCGGGCGGACTCGCGGGCCACCACGAAGGTGCCGCGGATGTTCGTGCGGTGCATCCGGTCGAGGTCGGCGAGGTCCAGGTCGGCGATGGTCGACAGCGCCATCCGGCCGGCCGAGTTCACCACCACGTCCACGCCGCCGAAGGTCTCCTGCGCAGCGTCGAACATCGCGGCGACCGCCTTCTCGTCCGCGACGTCCGCCTGCGCGGCGATCGCCCGGCCACCGGCCGCGGTGATCTCGTCGACAACCTCCGCGGCAGCGTCCGCGCCGCCCGCGTATCCGACGACCACGGCCGTGCCCTGCGCCGCCAGCTTCGTGGCGATCGCACGCCCGATGCCCCGCGAACCGCCGGTGACGATGGCTACCCGTTGCTCGTTCATCGTGACTCCATATCGGTGTTATTAACGTTGATATGACGACGGTAGCACGACCGCCATAGCGCCGCTACAGGTTTGGCGTAGCATTGATTCATGACGACGATCACCCCCGACCTGCGCGCCGCGATGATCGCCGCAGCCGATCAGCAGCTCGTGGTCTCCAAGGACGGCGACATCGCCACCCGGGCGGTCTGCGAGGCGGTCGGCGTCACCCAGCCCGTGCTCTACCGGCTCTTCGGCGACAAGAACGGCCTGCTGGACGCGCTCGCCGACGACGGGCTGCGCCGATACGCCGAGCAGAAGGCCCGGATGCCGCAGACCGGTGACCCGGTGGCAGATCTGCGGGCGGGCTGGGACGACCACATGGCGTTCGCCCGCGACAACCCGGCGCTCTACCAGCTGATGTTCGCCCCGCGCCCGCGCTCACACGCGCAGGCGCGCGGCAAGATCATGGAGCTGCTGGAGGCCAACCTGCTGCGCTGCTCGGCGGTCGGTGCACTGCGGATCGCGCCGCCGCTCGCCGCCCAGCTGATCCTTCCGGCGAATGTCGGGCTCGCACTCAGCCTGATCGCGCAGCCCTCGCTCTTCGCCGACCCCGGCCTCTCGCACCGCATGCGTGACGCGGTGTTCGCCTCGGTGCTGTCCTCTTCACCGAGGCAGCCGTCCTCTTCACCCGGGCAGCTGTCCTCTTCACCCGGACAGCCGTCCTCTTCACCAAGGCGGGAGGACGACTCGCAGGTGAAGCCGGTGGCGATGCAGTTGCGGTCCCAGCTCGCGATCTCCGGCACCGACGCTCTGGAACCGGTCGAGACCGCGTTGCTCGACCGCTGGCTCGAACGCCTCACACAGTCCTGAGCGGGTGTCCGCTCATCGCCGGGTGGGTATGTGCCGGGGATGGGTGGATATACAGGGCAGATCGCGCTCGTCGTAGTGCTGGTTCTGCTCAACGCGGTCTTCGCCGGCAGCGAGATGGCGCTGGTCTCGTTGCGCGAGAGCCAGCTGCAACGGCTCGAACGCGAGACCAAGACCGGGGCCACGCTGGCCAAACTCGCCCGTGACCCCAACCGGTTCCTGGCCACGATCCAGATCGGCATCACCCTCGCCGGCTTCCTGGCCTCGGCGGCCGCGGCCGTATCGCTCGCCAAGCCGCTGATCGAACCGCTCGGCTTCCTCGGCGCGCTCGCCTCGCCCGCCGCGATCTTCCTCGTCACCATGGTGCTGACGTTCTTCACCCTGGTGGTCGGCGAGCTCGCCCCGAAACGCATCGCCATGCAGCGGACCGAGGGCTGGGCGCTGGCCGTGGCCCGGCCGCTCGACGTGCTCGCCACCATCACCCGGCCCGCGGTGTGGCTGCTCGGTAAGGCCGGGGACGCCGTGGTGCGGCTGGCCGGCGGCGACCCGAACGCCGGCCGCGACGAGGTCACCACCGAGGAGATCCGCGAGATCGTCGCCGGGCAGGAGGACTTCTCCGCCGAGCAGCGCACGATCATCAGTGGTGCCTTCGAGATCGACGACCGGACGCTGCGGGAGATCTTCGTCCCGCGGCGTGACGTGTTCATGCTCCCCGCGGTGCTGCGCGCGGACGACGCACTCAAGCGGATGGTCGAGGCCGGTCACTCCCGAGCGCCGGTGACCGGGCCGCTGGGGCTCGACGATGTGCTCGGCGTGGTGCATCTGCGGGATCTGGTGGGGGCGGAGGGGCCCGTCATCGCGTACGTGTATGAACCGCTCTTCCTGCCTGGGACCGTGAAGATCGCGGGCGCGATGCGCGAGATGAGGCTGCAGCGCCAACAGCTCGCGCTCGTGGTGGACGAGCACGGCACGGTCGGCGGGATCGTCACGATGGAGGACCTCGTCGAGGAGGTCGTCGGCGAGATCTACGACGAGACCGACGCCGACGTGCGCGGCGTGATCCACGAACCGGACGGCGCGATGCTGCTGCCCGGGACGTTCCCGATCCACGACCTGTCGGACATCGGCGTCGACACCGAGGGCCTCAGCACCGGATACACCACAGTGGCCGGTCTCATGTTGTCGCTACTCGGACACATTCCCGAACAGCCCGGCGAGACGGTCACTCTGGACGGGCACCTCGCCGAGATCACCGAGGTCACGGGCCGGGCCATCACAGGGGTACGGCTCCGCGCACTCTCAGCAACCACTCAGCCGGACTTGTTAGCTTCTGCCCGACCTGACAGTCCTGTGTAGGGGGAAGTTCGTGGGTTTCAAGAAGATGCTGGGCGCCTTCGGTGTGGGCGGACCGAGTGTCGACACCGTGCTGACCGACATGAACACGCGGCCCGGTGCGCCCCTGGTGGGGCACGTGAACCTGGTCGGCGGCAACCATGACGTCGACATCGAGCACATCACGCTGGGTCTGGTCACCCGCGTCGAGGTCGAGGGTGGTGGCGGCGACTACGCCGCGAACGGCGAATTCCACCGCGTCGGGGTCAGCGGCCCGATGCGACTCGCCGAGGGTCAGCGCCTCTCGCTGCCGTTCCAGATCGTGATGCCGTGGGAAACCCCGATCACCGCGGTCTACGGCCAGCACCTGCACGGCATGACCATGGGCGTACGCACCGAGGTGTCCATCGCCAAAGCCGTCGACAAGGGTGACCTCGACGCCGTCGCCGTGCACCCGCTGCCGGTCCAGGAGCGCATCCTCGACGCCTTCGCCCGGCTCGGCTTCCGGTTCAAGCACGCCGACCTCGAATACGGCCAGATCAGCGGCGTCCACCAGACCCTGCCGTTCTACCAGGAGATCGAATACTTCCCGGCCCCGCAGTACGCGCAGGGCATCAACGAGGTCGAGCTGACCTTCGTCACCAACCCGCAGACCGTCGAGGTCATCCTCGAGTTCGACAAGCGCGGCGGCATGTTCAGCGGCGGCCACGACTCCTACGGCCGCTACACCGTCCCCCACGGCGACGCCGACTCGGCCGACTGGGCCCAGGTCGTCGACGGCTGGGTCAGCCAGGCCCTCAACCAGTACCGCAGCTTCGCCCCCGGCCACGGATTCGCCGGCGGCCAGCCCGGTTACGGCCAGCCCGGTTATGGGCAGCCGGCCTACGGCGGTCACGGCGGCGGCTACGGCCATGGCGGCGGGCACGGCGGTTATGGCCACGGCGGCGGTCATGGCGGCTCGGGTATGGGTGGTGTCGTCGCAGGCGTGGCCGGCGGCATGGCGGCCGGCTACCTCGCGGGCGAGGTCATGGACGAGGTCTTCGACGATGACGAAGGCGGCGGCGACGAGGAGTGATCGAAACCCCCTGCGGACATGATCCGCAGGGGGTTTCGCGTTACATGAACATTCGGTGGCGCGCGCAGCAGATCAGCTTGTGCGGGCGTTACTCGCACATGCGCTTCAAGGAATTCATGGCTCGACGCCGTTTCTGGATCACCGTAGTCGCCGGCCTCGCCCTGATCGGGGTCGTGTTCTCGGCGGCGGTGGTCCGGGTGCGGGCTGACGCCGCACCTCCCGCTTCGAGCAGCACGCACCCTCGCGGGCCGGGCCAGCTGACGGTGCGTGCAGCCGCCGATTCGCCGTACACATGGAATCGCGGCACCACCGGCTCCCTGCAGTGGATGCAACCGGACGGCCAGGCGGCCTGCTGTGCCGAGGTTCGCGTCTACGATCCCGGCACCTACGACAGCCAGGCTCTGGAAAGCGGCGAACGGATCACTGTCGCGGGCCATCAGGCGTACTCGGCCACGACGGACGTCAAGAACCTGTCCGGCGCAGCCGACCGGGTTTCGAAGATGCCGACGGTGGGCTGGCAGGACAAGTCGGGTGAGTGGGTCACCGTCGTGAACATCGACTCGGTCTCGGCCCGGAAGAATCCCGGCACGGACCTGCTGACCGGGATCGCAAAATATGTGGAGATCGGGGCACCGGCCGACGTCGAGGTGCCGATGCACTTCCCGGCCGTCCCCGGAGCTCTGCCGTTGAAGTACGTGAACGTCGGCGACGGCACGGCCACGCTCGGGTTCGGCGGCGACGCGACGCGGACGCCCTGGCCGCTGCAGGTTCAGGCGTCGGCGAAGGGTTCGCCGGACATGGCCCCGTCGTTGCGCGGAGCGCCGAACACGACGGTGGCGGGGCGCCCGGCGTACTACTTCGAGAAAAGTGGCAGCATGCGCGTGCCGGCGGGCGGCAGCGGGTTGGCCGTCGAGATCGACACATGTGCCGTCCAGGTCACCGTCGCGGACCGGACGGAGATCACCCGGGACGACCTGGAGAAGATGTTCGAGGGCGCGACGTTCGACAGGTGCGACTGACCTGAGCGGCACCGGTGTGGCCGGGGTGTCAGGCCGTGTCGGTGGAATGTCGGTGGCGTGTCAGCGGGTGGGTGCAGGCTCATTGGCATGACATCGGAGCTGATTATCGAGGCCGTTGGGCTTCAGAAGCATTTTGGGGCGACAAAGGCGCTACAGGGCGTCGATCTCGCGGTGCGGCGTGGCACGGTGCTGGGTGTTCTCGGGCCCAACGGCGCCGGTAAGACCACCGCCGTCCGGATTCTTTCGACGCTGCTGACGCCGGATGCGGGCAGGGCGACGATCGCCGGGTACGACGTGGTGCGCGACGCCGAGAAGGTGCGCCAGAAGATCGGGCTGACCGGGCAGTACGCGTCCGTGGACGAGGATCTCACCGGGCGGCAGAACCTCGAGCTGTTCGGGACGCTCCTGGAGCTGGGGCGGGCGGGGTCGCGCAAGCGGGCCACCGAGCTGCTCGAGTGGTTCGACCTGTCCGACGCGGCGAACCGGGTGGCGAAGACGTATTCCGGTGGCATGCGGCGACGGCTCGACCTGGCCGCGAGCCTGGTCGGGTCGCCTGACGTGATCTTCCTGGACGAGCCGACGACCGGGCTGGACCCGAGCAAGCGCGAGGACATGTGGGACGTGGTCCGGCAGCTCGTCGCGAACGGGTCGACCGTGCTGCTCACCACGCAGTACCTGGAGGAGGCCGACGCACTGGCCGACGAGATCACCGTGATCGACCACGGCCGGGTGATCGCCCATGACACCCCCGAGGGGCTGAAGCGGGTGGTCGGTGGGCTGACGCTGGAGGTGCGGCCCGCCGAGCCCGGTGACCTGCCACGGGCGGCGGAGATCCTCACCAAGGTCTCGTCGGGGACGAAGGCCGATGAGATCCGCCGCGGTGTGCTGGCCGTGCCGGTCGCCGACGACTCGGCGATGACGGAGGCCGTCTCCTGGCTCGCCGCCGCGAAGATCCCGGTGACCGAGCTCTCGCTGCACCTGCCCAGCCTGGACGAGGTGTTCTTCACCCTCACGGGCCCCAAGAGCAACACCAAGAAGGAAGAGGTGGCGGTCTGATGGTCTCGCTCGCCATTGCCCCCGGCCCACGGCCGCTCCGGCTCGTGCGGCACTCGTTCGCCCTGGCGAAACGCAGTCTGATCAAGACGTGGCGTACGCCCGAAGCCCTCATCGACGTGACCCTGCAGCCCGTGCTGTTCCTGGTCCTGTTCGTGTACATCTTCGGCGGCGCGATCAGCGGCAACACTCATGACTACCTGCAGTTCCTGCTCCCCGGCATCCTGGCGCAGACGATCGCGACGGGGTGCATCTCGATCGGGGTCAACCTGAACACGGACATGGAGAAGGGCATCTTCGACCGGTTCCGATCGTTGCCGATTCCCCGGGCGGCGCCGCTGCTGGGCGCGGTTCTCGGTGACATCGTGCGCTATGTGATCGTCACCGCGGTGACGATCGGGTTCGGTTACATCCTCGGCTTCCGGGTCACCACGAACTTCTTCGAGGCGCTCGCCGGGTGTGCGCTGGCGGTGCTGTTCGCCCTGTGCCTGAGCTGGATGCCGGTGTTCGTGGGCATGAAGGTGCGTACGCCCGGCGCGGTCCAGGGCATGATGTTCGCTCTGATCCTGCCGCTGAGCTTCGCGTCCAGCGTGTTCGTCTCGCCGACGACCCTGCCGGGCTGGATGCAGGCGTTCGTCAAGGTGAACCCGTTGACCCACCTCGTGGGTGCGATGCGGGGGCTGTTCCTGGGCACACCGATCGGCAATCACATCTGGTGGACGCTCGCTTGGTGCGCGGGGTTCGTGGTGGTGTTCATGCCGTTGGCGCTCAGGGCGTACCGGAAGAAGGTCTGACCAGATCTGTCATGAGCTCGCGAATGCGGCCGGAGACGTTGTCCGGCCTGGTGTCCCGGCGGTGGTCCTCGTTCTCGAGGGCCGCCGCCAGCCGCATCGTCTCCCCCGGCGGGAAGAGGCTCGTGATGTTGGCCCCGCTCCGCATGCCCAGTGACCACAGCTCGCGTGCAGTCCGCTCGTCGCCGTTGTGCGCCGCGAGGACGGCCCCGCCGACGGACCACGCCCCGATCATCTGGGCGTCGTGCGAGGCGAACGCCTCCTCCTGGGTCAGGGCCAGCAGGGATTTCGCGGTGGTGGCCGCGCCCGGCGTGGGATGAACGGCCGTGACCGAGAGGTAGAGGACCGCGGCTGCGATCCGCAGGCCGACCGACTGCTCGGGCAGGGGCCCCCGGGTGTCGTGACTCGGCTCCACCCGGGTGATGGCGTCGGCGTAGCGCAGCACCTCACCCCAGCTGTGGTGCTGCCAGGCGAGGTGGGCGAGCCCGAGATAGGCCTGTGCCTCGTCCCAGGCCTCGGCCAGCCCGGACGACGCGATGTCCCGCAACCGCTGCTCGGCGTCGGCGTCGCCGCCCAGTGCCAGCTGGGCGTCGAGCACCACCCGCAGCGACCGGGCGTCCTGGGCCGCGCCGACAAGGTCCATGTTGTGCACGCCGCGGGCCAGCCACTCGACCGAGCGACCGGCGTCACGGGTGAGCACCGAGTTGCCCACCACCTGCGCTGCCATCGCCATGCCCCAGTGATCGCCGACCGCCTCGAAGTCGGCGTACGCCGCTTCGGCGTTCACCAGTCCCTCCGCGAGCAGGCCGGAATTCTCCTGGAACGCGGCCCGGGCGAAGAGGCCGAGCGCTCGTACGTAGCGGTCGTCGCTCGCGATCATCCGTTCCACGCCGGCCCGGCTCTGCGGGGACTCGAAATTGTGGAACATGGGCAGCACGTCGGCCAGCGCGGTGTTGCGGGCGGACACCTCGGCCGCCCGGGTGGCCATCAGTGCGCGCAGGACCCGTGCCGACAGCGCCGCGAGCCGTGGTGGCCCGGTGATGCCGGAGTTGATGGTGATCAGCAGGCAGACCCAGGCGAGCCGGTCGGCGTCGGGCAGCGGGTCGGCGTCGAGGATGCGCCGGCGGTTCGCGGGTTCGTCGATGTGCAGCATGATCCGGCCCAGCGCCGACACCTCGAGGTGCAGCCCGCGGACCGTCCACAGGTGCAGGACCGCAGCGGCGACGTCGACCATGGCCGCGGTGTCGTCGTGGGCCATCGTCCAGCGCAGCGCGCCGGCGAGGTTTTCCAGCTCGCGGGACGCGGTGGCGAACGCGTCGAGCTGGTGCGGCCCGATGAACCGCCCGGCCAGTTCGACCGAGACCGTCCGGGCCCACGCCACCAGCCCGTCCATCGCCGGGTTGCGGTCGCCGAGCCGGGCCTCGCCGTATTCGCGGACCGTCTCCAGCATCCGGTAACGCGGCGGCCCGCCGTCCCCGTCCTCCAGCACCAGCAGGGACTGCTCGACGAGGGCGGCGAGGCCACGGCGTACGTCGGGGCGCCCGGCAACGGACGCGGCCGTCGCCGCGGTGAAGGATGCGGGGATCACGGCGAGGCGCTGCATCAGCTCCTGGTCGGCGGGAGCCAGCAGCTCGCGGCTCCAGTCGACCATCGCCCACAGGCTCGCGTGCCGTTCCGGCAACCCGCGCAGCGCGTCGTCCAGCAATGCGAACCGGTCGCCCAGGCCGGACAGGACGTCGTCGATCGGCATGTATCGCAGGCGGGCCGCGGCGAGCTCCAGCGCGAGCGGCAGATTGTCGAGCCGGTGACAGAGCCGCAGGGCCCGCTCGTCGTCCCAGGTGGGCACCGCGCCCCCGGCCCGCGCGCGGCGTTGGAGCAGGTCGAGGGCCTGCTCGTCGGGGAGTGCCGCGAGCCGGTGCACGATCTCCCCGGCGAGGCCCAGCGGCGCCCGGCTGGTGGCCAGCACCGCGACCTCCGGAGCGGCGGCGATCAGGTCGGCGACCACGGTCGCGGCCGCGTTGAGCACGTGCTCACAGTTGTCGAAGACGATCAGCCCGTCGAGGTCCGGGGCGACCGCGCGCAGCCGTTCCGGCGGGGTCAGGACCCGGCGTTCCAGGGTGATGGTCGAGGTCGTGTCCGCCCCGCCCAGAGCGGCGAGCACGGCCGGAAGAACCTCTCCGGGGGTACGCACACCGGCCAGCTCGATGACCCGGACAGCCCCCTCGGCCCGCCTCGACACCTCGGCCGCCAGCCGGGTCTTGCCCGCGCCCCCGGTCGCCACCACGGTCACGAGCGGGGCTTCGGCGAGCCCCTCGACAACGGCCGCGAGGTCGCGTTCGCGCCCGACCAGCGTGGTGCCGGACCGTCGCCACGACGCGGGCAGGGCTGTCGTCCTCGGCTTGAGTCTCGTCACGGGTGCCGGGGTCAGCTCGCCGCGCAACAGCGCGAGGTGCACCTCCGTGATGGCCTGCGAGGGATCGGTGCCGTACCGGTCGGCCAGCTCGGCACGCAGCCGCTCGACGACCTCGAGCGCCTCGGCGTCGCGGCTCTGCGCGGCCAGCACCCGCACCAGCAGGGCGGCGGCGGGCTCGTCGGGCGGTGTCCGCACGACCAGCCGGCGCAGATCATCCTCGTCGGGTGCCCCCGCTCCGGCCAGCGCGGCCTGCGCACGCACGGCGGCGATCTCACTGAAGAGTCGTGCCACCCCGGCGTCCACCAGGTCGGGAACCGGCGGAAACAAGGCCCGCGCCTCGTCGGCGTCCTTGCGCGCGGCCGCCGGATCTCCGTCGTTCAGCGCGGCGCGGGCCCGATCGGCGAGCGTCCGGGCCGCGACGACGTCGGTCTCGACCTGGTCGGCAGGCACCCGGTAACCACCGGCAACAGCGTTGACCGGCACGCCCAGACGACGCACCCGCGACACGAGAGCCTGCACAGCCCCGGCGGCGTCATCGGGCGGATCGCCGTGCCAGACGGCCTCGGCGAGCGCCCCGGCGGAAACGGGCCGCCCCCGCGCCCCGACCAGCTCGCGCACCACGACGGCCAGCCGCTCGCCCCGCACCGGCTGCCCGTCGACGGCCAACGGCCCGAGCGTCGTGATCCGCACCCGTCAAGTATGTCGGGGCAGGACCAGAGCCACGCCGTCGAGGACGCGCCCGAGTCCGAACTCATAGACATGCTCGGGTTCGTACGCGCTGCCGTGCGCCTCCCCCGCCGCTGCCCCGACCCTGCTGGCCAGCGGAAACGCGTCGGGATCGACCAGCCGGCCGAGCACCGGCCCAGCGGCGGCCCACCACTGCTCGTCGGTCATCGCGGTGGCTTCCCGGACGACGCGGGCCTCATGCTCGGTGCGGGCGGCGGCGTGCACGAACAGCAGCAGGTAGGTCAGGCAGTCGTCCATCTGCACATCGGTCAGCCCGAGGCCGTCGAGAGCGGCCAGCTCATGCTCGTACTTGCCGAGCGCACCGGGCCCGAGCGCCGGCCGCTGCGTGGAGACGGCGATGGTCCACGGGTGGTCGCGGAACAGCGTGCGGTTGTCCGCGGCCACCGCCGTCAGCTTCTCTCGCCACGGCCGTCCCGCGGTGCCGGTCCGGGGCATCCGGGCGTACGCCGAATCGATCATGAGGTCGAGCAGTTCGGCCTTGCCGGGGACGTGGGTGTAGAGGGTCATCGGCGAGGTGTCCAGTGCCTGCGCGACCCGCCGGATCGACAGCACCGCGAGCCCCTCGGCATCGGCCACGGCGATCGCGGCGTCGACAACCTGGTCCAGGCTCAGCCCCCGCCGCGGCCCCCGCCGGGGAATCGCCGCCTCGTCACGCCAGAGCAGCGCGAGCGTACGCGCGGGGTCGCCGCCATTCGTCATCTCCGTGGGCACGGAGACATTCTGCCCTTGCCCTACTCTGTACACTGTACAACGTGAACATCACCGGTTCCGCCGTGTCCCTGAACGTCGACGACGTAGCAGCCTCCACCGACTTCCTGAAACGGCACTTCGGCTTTCACGAAGAGATGGCCGCCGACGGGTTCTCCTCCCTCACCCGCGACGATGTCGGCCTCAGCGTCGTCCTTCTGCGCCGCGGCCTGGCGACACTGCCCGCCGACCAGCGCGACGACCACGCGAAGGGGCTGATCCTCGCGTTCGTGGTCGACGACCTGGAGGGCGAGCTGGCCCGGCTGCAGGGCGAGGGCGTCACGATCACCATGCCGCTGACCAGCGAGGAATGGGGCGAGCGGGCCTTCCAGGTCCGCGACCCGAACGGCGTCATCGTCCAACTCGTCGACTGGAACGGCGCCGAATCCGACGCTGAATCCGACGCGGCGTAGCTCAACTCGCCGCGTGTCCTGCCGATCCTGCTGTCCGTGCCGGGCGGACGCGGCGGCACGCGGTGAGGGGACATGCAGACGACATTGCCAACCGGTTCCGCGGGCGGCCCGTGGCGGGCGGGTGCCGGGCCGATAGGAATGCTCCTCGTCGTGATCGCATCGCTGCTGCTGCTCGCCGCGCCGTTGAGCGTGCTGCTGATCAGCGCGGCGGAGCACGATGAGATCTTCGATGCCAACGTCGGACTCTGGATCGCCCGGAGTACGAACGAAAGCGACAAGGGCAAAGCGTCCGGCTACGCCGAGAACATGGGTCGTGCAGTGATGTTGGCCCGGGACGAGTCCGGCACGAGCAGGGGCGGGGTCGCGCAGGAAATCGAGGACGCCTACCAGGACGCTCTTCCTGGAGTGGCCTTCAGACTGCCGCCGGAGTTCTCGCCGACGGGGACCGCGCAGACGCTGGGGATCGTGGACGCGGACGGCAGCCCCGAGGAAGAGCAGCTCGTAGCCGCGCTTCAGCAGTTCCGTGATGAGTGTTTGACGGAACTCAACCGACCAGGCCCGCGCGCAGGGTTTCCCCTGCGGGAGCCCGCCGGGCTGGCCGCCGCACGGGAGCGCGTGGTCGCGGCCGCCGAAGCCTGGGGGCGCTCCGAGAACATGTCCAGCCAGCGGGACGCCGACGAGGAGATTCGCCAGATCCGGCAGGAACGCGGATGGCAGAAGATCCACACCGCGGCCGCGCTCGCCCTGAGCGGCCTGCTCGCCTTGAGAACCGCTCGCTCACTGGCCCGACGACGACGCGCCGCGTAACGGCATCGCCGGGGTCAGCCGAACAGGGCGTAGCGCTTGTGGGTGTGGCCGGCGACGCGGGTGAAGTCGCCGACTGCCGACAGCGTGTGGCGTGCCGGGTCGGCGGTGAGGGCTCGGACGCCGATTACGCCGTTGGCCTGCGGCGACCAGGCGGTCAGGGTGCCGGTGGGAGAGAAGGCGGCGAGCTTCACGCGGGGGATCGCCCCACCGACGCAGGCGCCGCGGGGGTTGATGCCGGTCGTTGTGCAGGCACGGTCGAAGTGGCCGCCGACATAGATCGTGTTGTCGAGCGCCGCGATCGCGGAGGCGTCGCCGTCGAAGGCTCGCTGCCAGCGCAAAGTGCCCCCGGCGCCGTACGCGAGTGCCCGGCCCCCCGTGCCGCCCGTGGCCGCGTACACCTGGCCGGTGGGGTCGACGGTGATCGCATTGACCCTGGCCGGTGGCTGAGGGCGGAATGTCCCGGTCACCGAGCCGGTTGTCGCGTCGAGCCCGGCCAGTCGCAGCATCGCGACCCCGCCGACCCGGTGAAAAGCGCCGCCGGCGAACACCCGCGAACCGTGGACCACGACAGCGTGCACGGCGGCGTCGGCGGCGGGGTGCCAGGTGGGGTCGAGGCGACCGGTGGCCAGGGAGAACGCCGCCAGGTTGCGTCTCGGGGTGCCGTCGATCGCGGAGAAGCTGCCCGCGGCGTAGAGGCGGCCGTTGCCGGTGGCCAGGGCGTACGGCGCTCCGGTGACGGTGTGGGCGAGGGCGTCGACCCGGCCGGAGGTGGCGTCGAGGCGGGCGAGATTGTCGCGGCGGTGGCCGGAGACGGTGCTGAAGTCGCCGCCGGCGTAGACGGAGGTCCGGTCCACCGCGAGCGCCCGGACCAGGCCGTTCGCGCTCGGGGCCCAGCTCAGCACCCGCCCCGAGACCGCGTCGAGGGCGGCGAGGCGGTTTCGCGGGTACGTCGTGCCGCCCCAGGTCAGCCTCGTGAACGATCCGCCGACGTAGATCGTGCTGCCGCGGTGGGCGATCGCGTAGACGGAACCGTTGAAGAGGGGTGCCTTCTGCGGGACAGGGCTGACTGCCAGCGCCGGGGCCGTGGTGCCGACGACTAGCGCGGTGGTGAGGAGGGCAGTCAGAACAAAACTTCGGACAAAGCGGATAAAACGCACATGTCGTTCAACTACCCCGGCTGCAGGAAGGACGCGTCGAGCGTGCCCTCTTGCCGGTCGGTTTCGAGTAGATCAGCCCTGTCGGCGGTGAGCTCGTCCTCGCGGGCTGCCTGCGTGCGCAGGCCCAGCTGGTCCAGCCACTCGACGAGCTGGCGGTGCACGGAGTCTGGCCCGATCAGCTCCGCGTGGGTGACCTGCCACTCGGCCGGGTGCACGAGCATCGCGTCGGTCTGCCAGCCGCCGATGCCGCCGTGCGAGCCGACCAGCTCCTCGAACGCCGCGACCTCGCTGGTCACCGGGTCGACGCTGCTGATCAGCACGAGGTCGCCGACGTGGGCGGCCTCCTGGTGGCGCAGCAGGTCGGCGCGGGCGTGGTCACCGTACGGCAGCAGGGGGTCGATGCCCTCCACCTCGCCGTCGGTGAGCCGATGCCGCCCGGCCGGCCCGTAGGCGACCGGGCAACCCTCCTCGCGGACGACGACCAGCCCGACGCCGGGGTGCCCGGCGAGACCGGAGACGAGCTGCGGGTAGGCCTTGTCGATCCGCGCCTTGTCGAGGCGCTCCCTGTAGCGGGTGAGGTAGAGCAGCGCGAGGTTGCCCGAGGAGACCACCAGCAACGGCGCGACCGGCGAGGGCGGAAAATCCGGCTCCTCGGTCGCCTCGTCCTCGGCGGCACTCGCCGGGGCGTCGGCCGGGTCGGGCACCGAGAAGCGCTCGACCGCCTGGTCGAGGGTCTCACCGTGCCGCTGCCGGAACGTGGCGCCCTGGCTCTGCCCGTGATCGGAGAGCACCACGATCTTGTACGCCCGGGCCGCCTCCGGGCCGAGCCGTTCGAGCACGCCGAGCATCCGGTCGAGGCTCTCCAGCTGGCGCATCGATTCCGGCCGCGCGGGCCCGGCGTGATGCGCGACCTCGTCATAGTCGACCAGGTCGCAGTAGACGGCCGGGGCGCCACGGGCCATCTGCTCGGCGATCAGGGAGATGTTCACGTCGCGAAGCAGCATCGAGGCCGGGCGCAGCGCCAGGAACGCACCCGATCGGCTGACCCGCGGCTGCAGGTTGCGCCGCCGCTGCAGCCGGGCCTGGTAGAGCTCGGTCATCACCTCGCCGACGCCCAGCACGAGCGCGCGGGTGAAGCCGAACGGGCTGGCCATGAACGCCGCCCAGCCCCGGGCCGAACGCCCCGGCAGGGCCGCGTGGCTCACCGTCAGCAGGTTGATCGCGGCGTCGCCGGAGAACGCGTTGCCGATGCTGACACCGCCGTCGCGCAGCAGCCCCCGCCCGTCGGAGAGTCGCGGCTGGATCTGCGCGGCGTCCCGGGGCCGGTTGGAGACCATCAGCTTGCCGGTCTCCTTCTCGAACCAGCGGAAACCGGGGATCTGCCGGGAGGCGCCGTGCAGGATGCCGGCCTGCGATGCGGGTGTCGTAGACGGGATGCCGGTGTGCCAGCCGCGCATGGTGTGGGTGCCCGAGCGCAGCCAGCGGCCGAGCGTGGGCAGGTTGCCGGCCCGGACCGCCCAGCGCAGCACCGGCTCACTGACCCCGTCGAGCTGGACCATGAGCAGCCCCGGCTCGGTGCCGGGGGCCTGGCGCCGGAAGGTGAGCAACCGGGCACCGGCCTGCCGGGCCTGGCGGCGCCGGATGCCGCGCATCAGCCGCTTGGCTTCCTTGATGAACGTGTCCTCGGTGCCGCTGTCCACCATCCAGTCGAGGATCGCGGCGCCGATCACGGCGAGCAGGGCGGCGACACCGACCGTGGGCCAGCCGCTGAGCCGTTTCGACGGGTCAAGCTCCAGGGCCACCGCCATCACGATGACCTGGGCGGTCACGCCGAGCAGCATCGCACCCCAGCCGCCGAGCGCGGTGACGCCGAACAGCAGCAGGGGGCGCAGGACCGCACCGACCCCGGCGACCATCAGCACGAGACCGATGGTGTCGATGACGTCGGTGCTGCGCACGCCGGGCATCAGCCACAGCGTGAAGGTCAGGACGAGGAACGTGATGATGCCGTTGCGGAGCACCGCCTTGACCCGGTCGAGAACTCGCGGCCAGGCGAACAGCGCACGCCACTCGTCGGTGCGGCTGCCCCGGGTTTGTACGACCACCGGAAAACGATCGCACAGCCGGGCCCACCTGCGCTCGCTACGTAGTGAAGGACACTCCCCCACCAGGTGGAGCGTCGTATTACTGACATCCATCGTTCGGATTACCCGGGAACTTCTCACCTTGCCCTACCGGTAGCTTCGGGTTCCACCGAAGCCCGGAGGTCCGCGTGCGGGTCAGACCCGTTGTTGGCGTCATCGCCCTGCTGCTCGCCGGTTGCTCGTCTCCCGGGCCGGAGACGCCCGCGATGGCCGTCCCCGCGGAGAAGCGAGTGGTGGGCTACTTCACCGACTGGGGTGTCTACGGCCGCAACTTCCAGGTCCGCAACGTCGAGGCCAGCGGTGCGGCAAAGAGCCTCACCCATCTGCTGTACGCGTTCGGCCAGGTCAAGGATGGCACCTGCGCGCCGAGAGACACGTGGGCCGACTACGAGAAGCCGATTGCCGCCGCCGACAGCGTGGACGGCACCGCCGACCTGGCGGGTAACGCCCTGCGCGGCAATTTCGGACAGCTCCGCAAGCTCAAGGCGCGCCACCCTCAGCTGCGGGTGCTGTGGTCGTTCGGCGGATGGAACGGTTCCGGCGGTTTCCCGGCAGTGGCCAAGGATCCCGCGAAGTTCGCCGCCTCGTGCGCGAAGGTGCTCCGTGATCCCCGCTGGGCCGGGCTCTTCGACGGCATCGACGTCGACTGGGAATATCCGAACGCCTGCGGCCTGACCTGCGACACGAGCGGACCGGACGCCCTGCCCCGGATCGTGTCGGCGCTGCGTTCCGAGCTCGGCCCGGACGCCCTCGTGACCGCCGCGATCCCGGCGGACCTCGCCAAGATCACCGCCACGGACTATGCGGGTGTGGCGGCGCAGACGACGTGGCTCAGCGCCATGACCTATGACTTCTTCGGCACCGGGGACACCGCGGGACCTACGGCGCCGCATTCGCCGCTCAGTGCGTACCCGGGAATTCCGAAGGAGACAGCGACCACCGACGCCGCCGTCCGTGGCCTGCGAGGCCTGGGAATTCCCGCCGGAAAGATCCTTCTCGGCGTGGGTTTCTACGGCCGCGGCTGGACCGGGGTCAGCGCTGCCGCACCCGGCGGTAAAGCGACCGGCGCGGCCCGGGGCACGTATGAGAAAGGCATCGAGGACTACGCCGTTCTCAGCCAGAAATGCCCACCGACAGGCACGGTCGCGGGCACGGCCTATGCGTTCTGCCGCGGGCAATGGTGGAGCTACGACACCCCGGAAACCATCGGGACCAAGATGTCGTACGCCCGGAGCAACGGCCTCGGTGGCGCTTTCGCCTGGGAATTGTCCGGCGACACCGCGGACGCGAAACTGCTGACCGCCATGGCCGAAGGTCTCACCCGACCCTGACCCAGACGTCGTCCAGAATGCCCTGGAACTGATCGTTGTCCCGAAAGGCGCCCTTGCCCCCGATGCTCAGCGGAAGCTCGTTCGAAATGGCCAGCTCCGCGGAGATCGTGCGATTGCCCCGCACCACGCCGTCGACAACGATGGTGAACTGCGTGCCCCGGCGCAGACATTGCAGGGTGTGCCAGTGGCCGTCGGTCACGGACACCGAGCTGCGCACCATTTTTATGCCCGGCCGCGCGCCGACGAGCACACAACTGGGCTGCCCGGCCTCGCCGTCGATCTGCATCTTCCACTGGCTGCTGGTCGCCGAGTAACCCTTCTGGACGATGTTCTGGCCCTTCGTGGTCTGGCTCTCGGCAAGCAACACGGAAGCGCCGAACGCCAACGGTCGCGTGCCGGGGTTGAGCGACGCGGTGCTGGGGCTCTGCAGGGCGATGTGCGGGCACTTGCTCTGGTCCTTGAGGCCGCACTTCGCCGGAAAACGCAGCGCCTGGCCACTGCGGTGCGCGACCACTCGCACGGCCCCGCCACCGCTGCTGACCTGCCCGAGAACGTGGCCGTTCCCCGACTCGTCGACGATCGCCCCGGACCGCCCGCCGTCGAAGTCGTACCGCGCGACGAAGTCAGTGGTGGCGGCCCGGGCGGACGCTGTACCGACGCCCAGCACCATTGCGGTGAGGACCACAGCAGGAACGGAACGACGAAGAGTCATGCCCGAATTATTACTTGTGAAGTGAATATTCCCTTTGCGACCTGACGGATTCGGCGATCCGCCGGGCTGCTTCGGCCTCGGTGTCCACCTAAAAACGGGAGACCGCTGCGCGCGCCGCTGCGGGGTCGGTCGCGGCGAGGGCCTGCTGCGCTGCCATCCGGGCCTCTTCCAACGTGTACGCCGCCAGCGCCGCCCGCACCGGGGGAACAGCAGCGGGTGTCATCGACAGGCTCGTCACACCCAGCCCGGCGAGCACCACCGCGAACGCCGGGTCGGCGGCCGCTTCACCGCACACCCCGACCGGGCGGCCGGCTGCCGAACCCGCCGCAGCACAGAGCGCGACGAGTGACAGCAGGGCCGGCTGCCACGGGTCGAGCAGGTCGGCGAGCTCGCCGCTGCGCCGGTCGGCGGCGAAGGCGTACTGGCTGAGGTCGTTGGTGCCGATGCTGAGGAAGTCGACGGCCCCGAGGATCTGAGCGGCGCGGACGGCGGCGGCCGGCACCTCGATCATCACTCCGACGGTCGCGAGCCCGGCGTCGCGGCAGAGCGCGGCGAACTGGGCCGCCTCGGCGACGGTGGTGACCATGGGGGCCATCACCTCGACCCGGGCCTGCGAGCTGCGGGCCGCGGCGGCGATCGCGGCGATCTGGGTGCCCAGGATCTCGGCACGGCGGCGGACCACGCGCAGGCCACGGATGCCCAGCGCCGGGTTGGGTTCGTCGCCCGCGGACAGGAACGGCAGCGGCTTGTCGGAGCCCGCGTCGAAGGTGCGCACCACCACGCGCCGGCCCGGCATCGCGGCGAAGACCTGCTCGTACGCCGTGACCTGCTCGTCGAGCCCGGGCGGGTCGACGTGATGCTGGAAGAGCAGCTCGGTGCGGAACAGCCCGACCCCTTCGACGCAGGCCCCGGCCAGCTCCGCCGCGCCGCCGATGTTCGCGAGCAGCGCGATCCGATGCCCGTCGGCGGTCGATCCGCGCGGATCGCCGTTGTCCGTGGGCGCTGTCACCGCGGGGGCCGGCGGGACGCTGCCAGAGGTGACCCGGCCGGTTGTTCCGTCCACAGTGATCACGGTGCCGTCGGCGATGTCGAGCGCTCCCCCGCAGGCCACCACCGTCGGCAGGCCGCGGGCGCGGGCGAGGATCGCGGTGTGGCTCACGAAACTCCCGGCCGAGGTGACCACGGCCAGCACCTGCGAGAGGTCCAGCAGGGCCACGTCGGCGGGGGCGAGGTCCACGGCGATCAGGACGTACGGGCGCCCGGGCGCGGGCATCGCGGGCATCGGCAGGCCCAGGCACCACGCGACGATCCGGTCCCGCAGGTCGTCCAGGTCGGCGGCCCGGGCGGCGAGCAGACCCCCGACGGCGAGCAGCGCGGCCCGGTGCTCGGCGAGGACGGCGGCCACCGCGTGCGGTGCCTCCAGACCGTCGCGGATGACCACGGCGACGCCGTCGCGGAGCGTACGGTCAGCAGCGAGGTTCGCCTGTCCCCGCAGGATCTCCGCGGTTGTCGAATCCGTTGCGGCAGCCGCGCGCCGGCCTATGTCATCGCGCACCGCGTCCATGGCCGCGAAGGCCCGGGCCAGCTCGCCGTCCACGTCGGTGACCGCACGCGGGCGTGGCAACCGTGGCGGATCGCCCAGCCGGTAGGCAGGCCCGGTCGCCGCCCCGGAACTGGCACCGAGCCCCTTGAGCAGGTCAGGCACCGACGGCGTCCGGGTCGACGGCGAACAGCTCGGCGAGCCGGTCCAGTGATTCGGCCGCGCCGTCGCCGTACGCCTCCAGGATCAGCTCCGTGCCGCAGAGCGCACCCAGGCCGAGCAGCGAGAGCACACTGTCGGCCGGCACCGGTCTGCGGTCGAGGGTGCGGACCGTGACCTGCGTCGGCAGCGCGGACGCGGCGTCGGCGATGCGGGAAGCCGCACGCAGGTGCAGACCGGCGCGCCCGGCGAGGAGAACCGTGCGGATCATTCTTCGTCGTCCGCCTCGAGCATGGCCACGATCGCCTCCGGGTCGGTGGCCGAGCGCAGGATCTCGGCCTTGCGGGGGTCGAGCAGGATCAGGGCGAGCTGGGAGAGCAGGGCGACGTGTCCGTCACCTCGGGCTGCGATCGCTACGCAGACGGTGACCCTGCCGCCCTCCCAGTCGATGCCGCCGGGGAAGCGCAGCACCGCCAGCGAGTCCCGGCGTACCAGGTCACGTGACATGTCGAGGCCGTGCGGGATCGCCACGCCCTCGCCGACATAGGTGGACATCGCCCACTCGCGGTCCAGCATGGCCTCGCGATAGGCGGGGTGCACCGCGCCGATCTCCTCGAGGACATCGGCGCAGCGGTGGATGGCCGACTCGCGGTCGGTGGCGATCTCGTGCACTCGCACGGCGCGCGGCTCGAGCACACCGCTGATGTTCGTCGTCATCCCGCCAGCCTCACCAGCGCACGTCCCAGCACGCCGTCATTGTCGCCGCTCTCCCAGACGACCACCAGAGCGGGCGGCTCCCGCGACGGTACAGGTACCTCGGTCGTGAAGGCATTCGTCACGATCAGCACCCCGTGTACCTGACGTTGCGCAAAGACCCGGTGCGCGTCCGCGACTGCGACCGCCGGCAGCGGACCGTCGGCCACATGCCGCAGTGCGACCCCGAACAGCCGGTGGAAGACGCCTGCGAGCAGGTTGCTGCCGTGGTCGTCCGGCACCCATTGCAGGGTCGCGGCGGTGCCGCGCAGGGCTTGGATGACCGCTTTCTCGTACGCGACCCGGCGCAACTCCGCGTCCCGCAGCGGATCGAGCACGGCGACGAGCCGGGTCCGCTGAGCCGCGGGCATCGCCTCCAGCAGCATCGCGACGTGCTCCGGCGCACCCCGTTCGAGCTGCGGGCGCGCCCGCTCGGTGGGAAGCACGGCCAGCACCGCCGCGGCCTCGACCACCGGCAGCAGGGCGAGCTCGGCGGCGAGGCGGGTGTCGTCGAGATGGCCGAGCAGCGCCAGCCGCCGGGCCGCGTCGGTGGCGATCAGCATCCGCGCGATCAGCCTGCCGTCCATCACCGCGAGGAGCCGGTCGATCCGGTCCTTGGGCATGGCGAGCAGCGCCCCGGCTGCGCGTTGGGGCGGGGAGGCACGGAGCATCGTCACGATGTGCTCCGTCGGCATGGAGCCGAGCACGGTCAGCTCCCCGGCGTACCGAAGACAACGCCACCCTGTTTGACCGCGGCGACCACCCGGGCCACCGCGGGGTCGCCGAGGAACATCCGGAAGCCGACCACGACCGAACCGGGTGCGCCGGCCCGGGCCCGGCCCGCGAGGCCGAGCTGACAGAGGACCACGTCGGCGTCGTCGGGGATGGTCGCGATCGAGTGGTGTTCGACGATAACCGGAGCCCCGCGCAGCTCCCGACGCAGCTGCGAGGCGAGCATCACGCTGCTGCCCATGCCGGCGTCACAGGCCACCACCACTTTGCGGATGCTGCCGCCGTGGATGCTGGTCATCTCAGAGCTCCCCCTCGCTGCGGGACAGGTCGTCGCGGGTCAACCGGCCGACGCCGAGCAGCAGGGAGCCGATCAGGAAGGACACGCCCGCGGCCACGGCGACACCGGCGAGGACACCGAAGTAGCCACCGCGGGGGGTCTCGGCGAGATAGGCGAAGATGCTGCCCGGCGATGGCGTGGCGACCAGACCGGCCCCGGTCGCCATGAACGTCACGATGCCCGCGGCGCCGCCCGAGATCGCGGCCAGCACCATGCTGGGCTTCATCAGGACGTACGGGAAGTAGATCTCGTGGATGCCGCCGAGGAACTGGATCGCCATCGCGGCCGGCACGCTGGGCCGCAGCGAGCGCGGGCCGAACAGCAGATAGGCGAGCAGGATGCCGAACCCGGGCCCCGGGTTGGTCTCGAGCATGAACAGGACCGACTTGCCGGCCTCGGAGGACTCGGCGATGCCCAGCGGGCCGAGCACGCCGTGGTTGACCGCGTTGTTGAGGAAGAGCACCTTGGCGGGCTCGATCAGCACCGCCGCGAACGGCAGCAGGTGATGCTGGACGAGGAACCGCACGCCCTCGCCGAGCGCGTCCGTGAAGACCCGCATGACCGGGCCGACGGCCAGCGCCCCGAACAGCGCCGCGAACGCGCCGACGATGCCCGCGCTGAAATTCTCGACCAGCATCTCGAAGCCGGACCGGATGCGGTTCTCGGTGAGCCCGTCGACGTACTTCAGCGCCCACGCGGCGAGCGGCCCGACGATCATCGCGCCGAAGAACATCGGCGACGGTGACCCGACGACCAGGCCCATCGTCGCGACCGCACCGACCACGGCCCCCCGCTGGGCGTGCACCATCCGCCCGCCGGTGTATCCGATCAGGACCGGCAGCAGCACGTGCGACATCGGGTCGATCAGGGCCGCGAACCGCTCGTTGGGCCACCAGCCGTGCTCGAAGAAGACCGCGGTGATGAGCCCCCAGGCGATGAACGCCGCGATGTTGGGCATCACCATGCCGGAGAGATAACCGCCGAACCGCTGGACCTGCGCTTTCAGCCCGGACTCCCGGGTGGGAGGCGCGTACAGCTCCGACAAGGCACGGCTCCTCACGCTCTGGTGGAATCGTTGTACCGACGAGATCACCTACTGTCAATCTCCCCAGCGTGCGCACGGGATCTTTGCGACGATCGATCAAGTGGCCGACACCGTCCAGCCGTGGTGGCGCCGCGGGCCCGTAGTGGCCGCGGCGGTCCTCGCCGTGTTCGCCGTCGAGCTCGTGTTCGGGTGGCGGTCGCTGCTGGAGGCGCTGGGCCAGTTGCGTACGCCGCACTGGAACTGGGTGGCCGGCGCCCTGGTCGCGGAGATCGCGTCGATGGGCAGTTACGCCCGCATGCAGCGGGCTCTGCTGCGTGGTGCGGGCACGAAAGTGGGCATCCGGCGGCACGTGGCACTCGCGTACGCGGCTCATTCGCTGAGTGCGACGCTGCCCGGCGGACCGCTCTTCTCCACCACCTTCAACTTCCAGCACCTGCGCCGCTTCGGTGCCTCGTCGGCGGTCGCGTCCTGGTGCATCGCGCTCAGCGGGGTGCTCTCGGCGGGTGCGCTGGTGGTCATCGGCGCTGTCTTCGGGATCCTGACCCGCAGCACCGGCAGCTGGCGCACGCTGCTGGTCTACATGGGCGGGGCGTTGCTGGTGGCGGTCGGCGTCCGGCTCGTGGCCCAGCACCCCGAATGGCTGATCAACCCGGCGCGGATGCTGCTCGGCCTGCTCAACCGGGTGCGGCACCGGCCCGTCGACACCGGCCAGGCGGGGCTGACGAGCTTCATCGACCAGTTGCGCTCGGTGCGGATGCGGCCGGCCGAGCTGACGTACGCGATCCTGCTCGCCGTCGCGAACTGGCTCCTCGACGCGCTGTGCCTCTGGATGTGCTGCATCGCGCTGGACGCCGAGGGGATCCATCCGAGCCAGCTCGTCATCGCGTACTGCGCGGGGATGGCCGCGGCCAGCGTCCCGATCGTGCCGGGCGGGCTCGGCGTCGTCGACGGCGCGTTGATCCTGGGCCTGGTCGCGGGCGGCCTGACCACCGGTTCGGCGGTCGCGGCCGTGGTCCTCTACCGCCTGATCAGCTTCGTCTTCGTGATCGGTACGGGCTGGCTCGTCTGGCTCGTGATGCGCTCTAGGGCAGGAACTCCTCCGGGCGTGATGGCCCGTTAGCGCCACGGCGGCCGAAGATCTTCCAGCCACGCTTCTTCTTCTCGGGCTCCTTGACCGCCTCGCCGTTCAGGACGGCGAGGCGGTGCCGCGCGACGGGGTTCTCCGGCTCCATCTTGAGCGAGATCAGGAACGCCTGGCGGGCCTGGTCGGAGTGGCCGAGCGCGTCGAGTGTCACGCCGTGGGTGAAGTAGTAGTGCGCCTCGTGTGGGTCCAGCCCGACGGCCGTACGCGCGGCCTGCTCAGCGTCCGCATACTGCCGGTCGGCGGCGAGCAACGCCCACGCGACCCGGTCGTGCCACAGCGGGTTCTTCGGCTCGACGATCACCGCGCGGTAGGCCATCGTCACGGCCTCCTCGTGCCGTCCGAGCAGCGTCAGGGCCCGGCTCGCCGTCGCCAGCGGGCGCGGGTCCTCGGGCGCGACGGCGACAGCGCGTTCGGCCGCCTCCAGCGCCTGCGGAACCTGGTCGAGTGCCAGCCGGATCCGGGCCATCAGGATCCACCCGGGCCCCGACACCGGGTCGGCGGCGAGGATCGGCTCGAGGTGCTGGGCCGCCGCGGCGGGGTCGACCCGTTCGAACAGGGCGGCGGCCCGGGCCACGCCGATCTCCGTCGGGGTCTTGAGACCTTCGGACCCGATCCGCAGGACACCCGGCACGGCGTCAACATCGGTCATCGGCGCGCGCCGGCCATGCGGAAGATAAAGGTCACACGGCCATCATCGGCACCAACGGTACGGATCTGAGCCCGTTCACGCTTTTTCGGTGGGCAACCAGCCCGCGGAACGCCGGTGGTCGTGCGCTTCCTCCACGGGCATCGTCGCGTACGCCCGCACGGTGAACGTCCCGAATGCGACCACCCGCGGCGGCACCGCCGTGAAGCGCGCCCCCGTCGGCGGCAGCTCCTCCAGGCCCGTCAGGTGCTCGACCACGGGAATGCCCGCGCCCAGCAACAGGCTGTGAGCGGGACGGGCACCGGCGGCGTCCGGGGAGGTGTCGTCGATGTTGATCGCGTCGATGCCGACCAGAGCCGCACCCCGGTCGACCAGCGACTGCGCGGCGGCTCCGGTCAGGAACGGGGCATTTTCCGCGTACGCAGGAGTGCCCCAATGCACGTCACCGCCCGTGTGCAACAGCACCGCCCGCCCCGCGACGTCGAGGTCCTCCAGCGCGTCGACGCCCACGCCACGGACGCCGCTGCCAACCGTGCGGACCACGACGGCGGGCAGGTCGGCGACCCGGTCGAGCGGGATCCCGGCCAGGTCGGCGCCGTCGGCGTACCGGTGGAACGGGCTGTCGAGATAGGTGCCGGTGTTGCCGATCATCGTGATGACGTCCATGGCGAACTCGGTGCCCTCGGCGTAGATACCGCGGGAGTCCTCCCTGGTCAGGTGGGGTGTGATCACCGGCGTCGGCAGACCCGGATAGGTGATCATGCCGGCCTCGATGACGTGGCTCAGCTCGACCCAGCGCAGCCGGCGCCGGATGTCGGACGGCCCGGCGGGGGTGCCGAGGTGCGGGTCGGCGAAGATGCGCACGTTCGACAGCTCGACGCTGCCGACCATGAGCAACCGGCACGCCGACACGAAGAGCGCGGAGATCTCCGCCTCGGTCACATCGGCGTGCGGCACGTCCACCCGGAAGCCCTGCGTCTGCAGGCCGCCGCCGTTGCTGAACGTCACGACGGCGTCGAATTCGGCGCGGTACTGCAGCGGCACGTGGTCCCCCGGGGTCAGGTGAGTTCGCGGATGGCTTCGATGAGGAGCCAGACGCCGAAGATAACGAACAGCGCGGCGGCGCCGTACTTGATCGCCTTCTCGGGCAGGTGCCGGCCGAGCAGCCGGCCCACCACGATGGCGAGGGCGTCCGCCGCCACCATGCCGAGCGTGGAGCCGAGCCAGGTGCCGAACCAGCCGTGCTGGGTGGCCAGGGTGATGGTCGCGAGCATGGTCTTGTCACCGAGCTCGGCCAGGAAGAAGGCGCCGCCGACCGCGAGGATCGCCGAGCCGGTGGTGCGCTCGGCCTTCTGCTTCTCGTCGTCGGTGAGCTTGTCACCCCGCAGCGTCCACGCGCCGAAGGCGAGGAACGCGATGGCGGCCACGAGCGAGATCCAGCCGGTCGGCAGGGTCGCGCCGAGGCCATAGCCGATGCCGACCGAGACGAGGTGTACGACCGCGGTGGCCACCGTGATGCCGATCAGCACCGGCACGGTTTTGAAGCGGGTCGCGAACGTCAGCGCCATGAGCTGCGATTTGTCGCCGAGCTCGGCCACGAAGATCACGGCGAAGCTGAGCGCTGTCGCGGCGAGGAAACCGTCGAACAAGGGGGACTCCCGGTGGAATGGTCAGACCGGGTTCTGGGCGCAGGGCGACCTCGACCCGGCCAGATGAATCGGCCAAGTCGAAGGTCTCGCTCGCCCCGGAGTGGTGAACCGAGGCCGTGCGGCCGGACTTCAAGATTTCTCTTGTCGTCAGTATGTCGACCGACACGTTGGGAGCTACTCCCCTTCGCACTCGCCAGCCTACCGGGTACGGAACGGATCATGGCTAGGGTGGGCGTGTGAGCCTGGAGACAGCGGTCAAGACGTTCGGCCTGGTGGTCCATCCGAACAAACCGGTCGGCGACTCGGTGGCGACCATCGTCGAGTGGTCCCGGACCCACGAGGGCACGGTCCTGATCCGCGAGTCGGAGGCCGCCCGGATCACGACCGACGGGCTCGAGGTCGTCGGTGACGAGGAATTCCTGCGCCGGGTCAACGGCGTGATCGCGCTCGGCGGCGACGGCACGATGCTCGGGGCGATGCGGCTGGTGATCGACCGGCCCGTGCCCGTGCTCGGCGTCAACCACGGCAACCTGGGCTTCCTGGTCGAGATCACCCCGTCGAGCCTGGCAGCCGCCCTGGAGCAGCTGGGCCGTGGCGACTTCACCATCGAGTCGCACGGCTGCCTGGTCGCCGATGCGGGGCCGGTACGGCTGCGGACCAGCTTCGGCTTCAACGACGTGGTGCTCGCGCGGCTGGGACGCAAGGGCGCGGTGAGCGCCGACCTGACCGTCAACGGGCGTCAGTACGGCTACTACCGCTGCGACGCCGTGGTGGTTTCCACGCCCAACGGGTCGACGGCTTACAACTACGCCGCCGGAGGCCCGATCCTCTCCCCCTCGGCCGCCGCGACGGTGATCACCCCGGTGGCGCCGATGGCGGGCATCGGCCGGGCGGTGGTGCTCGGGGCCGGCGACCAGATCACGCTGACCGTGGCACCGGACAGCGCCCCCGTCGCGGTGGACGTGGACGGCACCGACGCCGGCGAGCTGGCGGCGGGTGGCGTCCTCTCCGCGCGGTTCCGGGAGGACGCCGCCCAGGTGGTCCGGCTCTCCGCCGGGACCCACCAGAACCGCAGCCAGATCAAGCTGAGCCTGCTGGACCTGCCGCTGCGCCGGGATCAGCTGCTGGAGCTGATCCCGGAGAACCTGCGGCACAACGCGGCCCTGCACGACCGCCGGGCAGCTCAGTAACCGGCGATCCTTCGCTGCAGATCCAGCCGGGAAAGCGTGGCGATGCCGGCACGCTTCGCCGACGGCTCGGTCGGGTCCGGCTTCGGCACCGGGTCACAGCGCTTGTCCGCGGTGTTGCCCTTCGCTCGTTGCGGGAGCTTTCCGGACGCCAGATACTCCGCGACGGCGTTGTCGACACAGGCGTTGCCGAAGAGCGACCCGGCGTGGGTGGTTCCTCCGACGCCCTCGATCAGCGCGGCACGCGGGAAACGGCGGCGCACCTCGAGGCTGCCCGAGAACGGCGTCGCGGCGTCCAGGGTCTCGCTGAGCAGCAGGATCGGCGGGGCATTCGTGCCGCTTACCCTGACCCGCTTGCCCGGCGCCGCGGGCCAGGTCAGACAGGGTGCGTTGTACCAGGCGTTGCCCCAGGTCAGGAACGGCGCCGCGGAGTGGATCCGCGTGTTGTCCGCGCGCCACTTCTGCCATGAGGTGGGCCATGGGGCGTCGGTGCACTGGACTGCGAGGTAGACCGCGTACCCGTTGTCGGCGCCGTCGTCCGTGGGGTTGGCCGACTCGAACAGCGACCTCAGCGGGTCCGGGTCACGGTCGTTGACCCAGGCGGAGAACGCGTACGCGACCGACTCCCAGCCGAAGACGTAATAACCGGCCTGCAGGAACACGTCGGTGAGCTCGTCGGGCCCGAACTCGCCGTCGGCGGGATGCTCGAGCAGCCGGGCCCGCTCCCGGTAGAAGACCTTCTCGACAGCTTTCGCGTTCCGGCCCAGGTGGTAGGTCTTGTCGTACCGGGCGATCCAGGCGAAGTAGATCTTCATGTTGCGGTCGAAGGCGATGTTCTGATCGAGGTTGGCGTCGTACCAGACCCGGCGGGGGTCCACGTTGCCGTCGAGCACCATCCGGCGTACCCGCTGGGGGTAACGGGTGGCGTAGACCTGGCCCAGGTAGGTGCCGTAGGAGAAGCCGTAGAAGTTGATCTGCTCGGCACCGAGCGCGGCACGCAGGCTGTCGAGGTCCTGCACGGTGTCCGTGGTGCGCAGGTGGTCGAGCAGGTCACCGGCGATCCGCGCGCAGTCCGACGCGTACCCCTTGGCCTTCTTGAGCCAGGCCTTCTCGATCTTCGGACCGGTCGGCTCGTAGGGCGGGCGACCGTAGCCGAGATACCCCCCGTCGCAGCCCAGGGACGGTTCGCTCGCGCCGACCCCGCGAGGATCGAACCCGATCCAGTCGTACGCGTCCCCGGCGTCCTTCGGCACGTATTCGCCCAGCACCGACAGGTCCAGACCCGAGCCACCCGGCCCGCCCGGATTGACCAGCATGACGCCCTGGTAGTCGGCATCCTTCGTGGTGTGCTCGATACGCGAGACGGCCAGCTTGATCTGCTCGCCGCCGGGCTGCGCGTAGTCGAGCGGCACGCTGAGCAGGCCGCACTGCGCGTTGCGAGCCGCGAGGCCGGTGCTCTCGCAGGTCCCCCACCTGATCGGCTCGTAGGTGGCGGTGCCCCGGCGCGGGGTGTCGGATGCGGCGTACGCCACGGCCACGCCGGAGGAGAGCGCCAGGCCGAGCGTGACGACCGTTGTTAGAATTCGTCTCATATGTGGCCCTTCTTGGGGTTTCGCCACATATGGTCCGGCGTGGGCGGCGGGGTCAGCCGCCGCCCACGCCGGGACGCTCCTGTTTTCCGCTCAGGCCTTACGTGCCCTCTGGGCGATCATGGCGATGCCGCCGAGGGCGACCACGACCAGGCCGTAGACCAGAGCCGTCGAGTGCAGGCCGAACGTCGTAGCCGCGAGGCCGGCGATGACCGCCGGGATACTGAAGGCCACGTACGCGATGGTCAGCGCGACCGCGAACAGCTCGCCCCGCTCGTCGGGGGCCGCGAGAACCGCCAGTGTGCCGAAGGAGGCGAGCGACGAGGCGCCGAATCCCACCCCGGCCAGGACCGTGCCGATCGCCGCGACCAGCGTCGACTCGGTCTCCATGCCGATCAGGGTCACCGCGGTGCCGATCGTCAGCAGCGCGCCGGCGATCGTCAGGACCCGGCTGGTGGCCCGGCTGCGCAGCGCATAGGCAGCCAGCGCGCCGGTGCCGCAGAGCAGGGTCACGACCAGGCCACCGATCAGGTGACTGCCGAGACCGAAGACGCCGACCGCGACGGACGGGCCGAGCGAGAGATAGAGGCCGCCTAGCGCCCAGCTGGCCACGATGATCGGGACGAGCGCGAAGAGGTCCTTGCGCAGCCGGGCCGGCACGCCGAGCTTCGGCAGCAGGGAGGACATCACGCCGGGACGGCGGGTCGAGGTCTCCGGCAGCAGCAGCACGACGACACCCGCGATGACCATGATCGTCAGCAGGATCGCCCACACCAGGTGGGTGGGGCCGGGGGCGTACTGGACGAGCGCTCCGGTGCCCAGCGAGCCGAACGCGAGCCCGGCGGGCGGCACGATGCTGTTGAGCAGGCCGGCGCGGCCGGGGGCGTGCGGCGGGTTCAGGTCGACCAGGGTCGCACCGAGGGTGGTCAGCGCCGCACCGGTCGCAATGCCCTGCAGGAAGCGGGCCACTAGCAGCACGTTCACGTCACCGGCATTGAGGAACAGCACCAGCGCGACGGCTTCGAGCACGATCGCGGCGGCCAGCACGGGCCGGCGGCCGACGTGATCGGAGAGCGCCCCGAGGATCAGCAGCGATCCGACGAGCCCGACCACGTAGACGGCGAAGACCAGCGTCAGGGTCGTCGCGGAGAAACCCCAGAGCTGCTGGTAGACGACGTAGAGCGGGGACGGTGCGCTGGACGCCGCGGTGAACGCCACGAAGATCGCGGCGATGGCGGCGAAGGCCACCGGATGGGAGAGCCGTCTCCGGCGCGTGGCCACCTCACCGGGGGTCGTGGTCACGGGTGGGGCGGTGGTGGGTGAGGTGGTCATGTCGCTCCCAGAGTCGCACAGACAGGTCTGTCTGGTAGATCACGACAGTAGACAGATCTGTCTGCTATCGTCAAGGGCATGTCCGCTGCATCACCTGCCGTGCGCAAGCAATCCGCACGGGACCGCCTGCTCGCCGCCGCCGATGAGCTCTTCTACGCCGAGGGGGTGCACACCGTCGGCATCGACCGCGTCATCGAGCAGGCGGGTGTCGCCAAGGCCTCGCTCTACAGCTGTTTCGGCAACAAGGACGGGCTGATCCGGGCATATCTGCAGGGCCGGCACGAGAGCCGGCAGAAGCGGATCCTGACCGGGCTCGAACGCTTCGACACCCCCCGCGACCGCCTCGTCGGCGTCTTCGACGTGCTGATCGACTACGTGTCCGCGCCGGCCTACCGCGGCTGCGCGTTCTACAACGCGAGCGCGGAATCGGAGAAGGGCGGCGTCGCCGAGGAGATGAGCGACGCCAACCGCGCCTGGACCCAGGAGCTGCTCGTCGGGCTGGCCCGCGAGGCCGGCGCACCCGATCCGGCGACGCTGGCGGCCCAACTGGTGATCCTCTACGACGGCGCCTCCGCCGGGGCCCGGCTCGACCGCCACCCCGAGGCCGCTGTGACGGCAAGGGCGATGGCGGCAATCCTGGTGGACGCCGCCATCACCGCTCTCTGAGCTTGCTGCCTTTGTCTAGGCCTTGACCCCTGGGGCGTCGATCGGCTCGGCGACCCGCGTGGCCGGGGCCAATCCCTGCGCCTCGGCCAGCTCCGAGGCCAGTTCGGCCTCGTGCGCCACGAACTCGCCCTCCGCGGCGACCTCGGGCGTCTCGGCCTCCTTCGGCGCGGGCTTGCCGCGCAGGAGCGAGGCCAGGGCACCGATGACCGTCATCGCGATCGCCAGCCAGAAGACGATCACCAGGCCGTCGTGGAACGGGCCGGAGATCAGCCGGGGGAAGAACTCCAGGCCGGTCAGGGTGTCGGCGTTCTGCGTGGGCAGGCTGTCGAGGGTCGGCTGACCCAGCAGCTCCGCGATCGGGTTGTACCCGAGGAACGCCGCGAACAGCGTGCCGACCGGCGGGATCTGCGCGACCTGATCGGCGGTCGCGGCCGAGACGCCCTGCGCGGTCAGTCCCGAGCTGAGCGTCGACGGCAGCGACCCGGCCAGCCCGGCGACCATCAGCGAGAAGAACAGCCCGATCGACAGCACCTGCCCGGCGTTCTGGAACGTCGCCCGCATCCCGGACGCGGCGCCACGCATGTTGGCGGGAACGCTCGACATGACCAAAGACGTGTTCGGCGCCGCGAACAGGCCGCCACCGAGCCCGTTGACGAAGATCAGCACCGCGAAGACGGCGTAGTTGAAGTCGCTCGGCAGCAGCAGCATCCCGACGAAGGACCCGGCCATCACCAGCAGACCGCCTGCCGCGAACAGCCGTGGACCGAAGCGGTCGGAGAGGGCACCTGCCAGCGGACCCGCGACGAGGAAGCCGATCGTCAACGGGACGAGGTAGATACCGGCCCACAGCGGCGTCTGCTCGTAGTCGTACCCGTGCAGCGGCAGCCAGATCCCCTGCAGCCAGATGATCAGCATGAACTGGAGCCCGCCCCGCGCCACCGCGGAGAGCAGGCTGGCGATGTTGCCGCTGGTGAACGCGGTATTCCGGAAGAGTGCGAGCGGGAACATCGGATCGGCGACCCGGGTCTCGATGATGCCGAAGGCCACCAGCACCAGACCGCCACCGATCAGCCCGGTGAGCACCCACGGACTCGTCCAGCCCATGGTGTGACCGCCGTACGGCTGAATGCCGTACGTGATGGCGGCGAGCACCGCGGTGAGCCCGACCGCGAAGGTCGCGTTGCCCCACCAGTCGATCTTCGCCTTGCGCCGGACCCCGGTGTCGTGCAGCGACCGGTACGCCCAGACCGTGCCGAGAATGCCCAGCGGGATGTTCACCCAGAACACCGAACGCCAGTCCCACTCGGCCAGCACGCCACCGACGACCAGGCCGATGAACGAGCCGGCCAGCGCGGCGACGATGTTGACGCCGAGCGCCATGCCGCGCTGCTTCGCCGAGAACGCGTCGGTGATGATCGCAGCGGAGTTGGCCATCAGCATCGCCCCGCCGACCGCCTGCAGCACCCGCCAGCCGATCAGCCACAGCGCTCCCCCGCCGCCGTCGAACGGGTCCAGCGCCAGGATCACCGAGGTCAGCGTGAAGATGGCGAACCCGGCGTTGTAGATCTTCACCCGGCCGTACATGTCACCGAGGCGGCCGAGCGTGACCACCAGCACCGCCGTGACGAGCATGTAGCCCATCAGCATCCAGAGCAGATAGCTGACGTTGCCCGGCTCGAGGGCGTTCAGGTGGATGCCCTTGAAGATCGCCGGCAGCGAGATCAGGACGATCGAGGAGTTGATGGTGGCCAGCAGCGTGCCGAGCGTGGTGTTCGACAGAGCGACCCACTTGTACCTCGGATGATCAACTGTGAGCACGGCGAGATGACCCCCCTTCAGGGCTTCGGTGGTACGGAGTTCAGGTGGTGGTGTGCGCTGCGACGGCATCGACGAGCCGTTCCATGGCCGGCAACGCGGCGATGATCGCCGCACGGTCCGGCGCGGAGAGACTCGCCAGCACGGTGTCGAGCGCCTCGGCATACGCGACTCTGCGCTGCTCGACGAGCGCGCTCCCGGCCTCGGTGATGCTCACGAGCACGGCCCGGCGATCGGCGGGGTCTCCGCCGCGCACGGCGAATCCGTCCTTCTCCAGCCGGGTGACCAGCTGGGTCATCGCGGGCTGCGTGACACTCTCGGCGGCATGCAGCTCGGAGAGCCGCTGCGGGCCGAGCTGATCAAGGCGTTTCAGGGTGGAGTGCGCGGTCAGGCTGAGCCCCATCCGCGGCGCGAGCCGTCGCAGCGCGTCATAGAGCCGCGCGAGCCCGAAGGCAACGAACGCACTCTCAGGCTGGGACTCGATCACCGGCTGCATACCAAGATTTATATCACTGGCTTATACATGTATCTCCGCGAAGTGACGCACCCCTCACCCCCGACGCACATTGACCACCCTTACGCGCGCACCCCGAAGTCCCCCGCGCCCCACACCCGAAATGCCACGATGCATCCATGGACCCGCGCCGCCACCACAGTTGGCTGCATCCCCACCTGGGAACAACGACGCTCCACAGCCCCACCCCCGAGGCCTACCTGGCAGCCCTCCGCCACGTAGCCCGAACCCTTGACGAGGACCCCGCCTGGCGCCTCTGGTGGCAAGCCGCCGGAATCCCCCACTGCGAACTGGGCATCGTCGCCGAAAACCACCTGGACCACCGACGCCCCAGCGCCGACATCCGAAAAATCAAAGGCAATCTCCACGCCAACTTCACCTGCGCCGCCCCCGCAGCCACAGCCCGCCCCGCAGCCCTCCTACCCCTGGCCATCCACGAGGTAACGGGCATATTCGAAGTCATCCGCGAAGCAATCGGCCTACCACCCCTGCCCCCGGCCCCACCCCTGCCGGCCCTCCCCGAACACCTGACCGACCTGCAGGTAACCCACCGAACCCTCCCGCCGGACCAGGGCCCCCTCGAACCCCAGGGCTACCTCACCCTCACCCAGATCCAGGAATTCTTCACCGACGACCCCACCCGCTGACGGCCCTCAAACGGGCCAGCTCAACGTGCCGAACCCCTTGCAGCGCACCTCACACAACGACTCGAAGACTTCGTAATGCAGATGACTATTTGCCCATTCCGGTTGGACTGCGGGACCGGCGCGAACCAGAGGTTCGGAAACCCAGATTCGCGACGGGCCCCCTGATAAGGGTTTTCATCGCGGCGCATGGCCCAAGCCAGGACATGGATTCGCAGATCGACGTCGGGCTTCTCGAGGCCGATCCAGATGTCGATATGCTCGATGAACTCCTTGAGGCGCCACGGGGAAGGCTCAGGATTCACGCCGCATCCTTGCCAGGATCTCTTCCCGGGTGTCGACCTTCCCGGACGTCGAAGGTGGCCGGCTCATCACCTCTTCGAGCATCCGACGCAGCTCACCACCGTCGAGCGGGATGGCATCGTCCGTTCCCTGGGCGCCCCGGGTCTGGAAATAATGCGTGAGCGATTCAAGCTCGATCGGGACACTCCGCAGGGGACTGCGGCCCCGATCAGCCGATTTCCAGGGAGTCTCGTTACGGGTCAGATTCTCGAGATCATTACCCGTGAGATTGCCGTAACGACTCAGCACATAGCCGATCGTGTTGAGCTCCGCCTCTCCCAGCGGCCTCGGTGAAGGGCTCGGCTCGCTCGTCGCCTCCTGCCGCCAGAGCGCCCCGACCACAGGGCCCCCGTCCCAGGCATGAATCGTCTCTGCGAACAGCGGTGCTTCGAACGTCGCCAGGTGGTGGCCCTGGCAGTAGTAGAGCAGCTTGTGGAGCTTATTGACCGACAGCTCGGGGAGCCGATCACGGAGGACAGCGGCGACGTCGCGTGCGGAGACGGTCATTCGCGAATGGTATGGCTGGTCAGGGGTGTCAGGCGAGACCTCGACGGGGTGCTGCGCCAGGGAACTTTCGGATGCCGCCGGGGCATCAGCGAGTGTGACTGACATGGTGATGAGGCTAGTCGTTGCGCAAGGGTTGCGGAAGGCCTAGTAGGCGTTTGTCAGGTATTGGCACGCGACAAGGTCGTCAGCCGGTCATTTTCTCCGGGTTTATCCGCTCCGGGCGATGGGCGCCGGGCACCCGGGACGGCGGAATCGAGGGGGCGATGGGTTCAGTGGAAGCGGACGGGGAGGGGGCGACCACGATCGCTGCGCCGCCGAGGCCGATTCCGGCATATACAACGGGTTTGGCCAGGCGGAGCACCGCCGCGTGCAGCAGCCCGACGACCAAGGGTCCCGCGGCGCAGGCCAGCAGGACGCGGTGGTTCTCGCAGGCGAGCCACCCCAGCACCCCGAACCCCACAGTGGACACTGCGGGTGTGAAGAGGCGGCGCCAGAACCCCTCGCCCGATGGGTGACGGTTGAGGAAAAGCAGCGCGGAGAGGGAGGCGCCGAGGAGCAGGACCACGATGCCCAGCCCACCCGCGAGCATGATGTCCTGGGGATCCACCGGGACGAAGATCAGTGCTGCGATGGACAGTCCGGCAACAACGGACTGCGTTGCGGACGCGGGGCGGAGCCGGGCCAGCGCGGGCGGCAGCACGCGTTCTCGGCCCAGGGCGGCGAGGTAGCGGACCATCACGTGGTGCAGGGCGAGCTGGCCGGCGAGGAGGCTCGCGGTGAACGCCCAGGTGGTGGCTTGGACGTCGGTGGACGACCTGAGCGCGTACAGGATGATCAGAAGCAGGACCACGACGTAGGTCGCGGGGGCCGTGGAGCGTCGCACGTCCTGACTGAATGCCGCAGTGACCTCGATGCCCGCGAAGGTGAGGGTCGCGGTTAGCAGCAGCAGACCAAGCTCCGGGCGACCGGTTTCGGTCAGGCGGAAGGCGTCCAGGGTGTGCGGGAGGTCGGCCGCGACCGGGATGGCGAGGGAGGCGAGGGCGCCTACGACCAACAAGATCATCAGCCAGGCGGCGAAGCCGATCGGGAGCATTCCGCTGAGCGCGACCACCGCCCAGCACGCACCCGCCACCGCCCACCACGGTGCTCCGAAGCGCGGCGCGAGCACTGCATAAAGACCGAGTTGCATTGATTGGTACGCCGTGAGCGCCAACCACCCCGCCGCCACCCCGAACGGCCGCCCGAGCCCCCGCGCCGCGAACGTGTACAGCGCACCCGAGGACGGCAGCCGGCGGGTCAGTCCCGCGTAGGCAGTGGCGAAGATCAGGAGGAGGAGCCCGGCGGCCGCCACGACCAGCGGCGGCGGGAGATCGGCGGGGAGCAGCGGGGTCGCCGCGGCGAGGGCGACGCCGATCACGGACGCTCCGCCGAGGCGCCCCGCCTTCAAGGTCAGCGGCGTGGGCACCGCTCCATTGACGCCCATGCCGGACGTCGTTGGCAACTACCTGTGATCACGCAATGACCAATGGTGAAAAGATTGGCACATCAGGGTTCTATCAGCGTCTTCCTGCCCACGCCGGCGCGGAACTGGGAGAGGGCCTCGGCGTAGTCGGTCAGCGGGAAGCGGTGACTGATGAAGATGGCCGGATCGAGGACCCCCGCGGCAAGGAGTTCGCCCGCGCGGTCGAAGCTGTGCAGGACTGCCATCGAGCCGGTGATGGTGATCTCGCGGCGGTAGATCTCGTACGGCTCGATCTCGACGCGGGCGTCGTACGCGGAAACGCCGAACTGCAGGAACGTCCCGCCCCGGCCCACCCGGGCGAGGCCGTCCCGGATCGCGGCCGGTGCGCCGGTGCAGTCGATGACGACGTCCCAGCCGCGGGGTGCGTCCAGCTCGTCGGCGTTGGTGACCGCAGCCGTACACCCCAGCAGTTTTGCCGTTTCGAGCCGTTCGGGGTTGATGTCCACCATGGACACCGTTGCGGCGCCGGCCCGTTTCGCGAGCTCAAGCATCATCAGGCCCATCGTGCCCGAGCCGTAGATGAGGAACGTGTCGGACATCCGGCGCGGGAGGACGTCGAATCCGCGTACCGCGCAGGAGAGGGGTTCGATCAGGGCCGCGTCGCGGGCCGCGAGGTGCGACGGGAGCCGGAAGAGGTTGGCCCGGGGTGCGAGGACGAATTCCGCCGCCGCACCGGGCCGGGTGACCCCGATGGCGTTCCAGTTCTCGCACTGGTTGCCGCGGGCCCGCTTGCACTGGTAGCAGTAGCCGCAGTACAGCGACGGGTCCACCGCGACCTGGTCACCGATGGCGAAGTCGGTGACGGCCGCGCCGACCTCCACGATCTCCCCGGCGAACTCGTGACCGGGGACGATCGGGAAGGCCGGCGCGAACTCGCCGTCCATGATGTGCGCGTCGGTGCCGCAGATGCCCACCGCCGCCGGCCTGACCACCACGTCGGTGGGGCCGGGCGCCGGGTCCGGCACGTTCTCGATCCGGATCGTGCCGGGCGTGACAACCACGGCGGCTCTCATTTGACCGCGCCCATCGAAAGACCGCGGACCAGCTTGTTCTGGGCGACCCAGCCGGCGATCAGCACCGGCAGCGAGACCAGGGTGGCCGCCGCGCAGAGCCGGGCCAGGAAGAGGCCCTCGGAGGAGATGAAGCCGACCAGGAAGATCGGGGCGGTGCCGGCGTTCGTCGCGGTCAGGTTCACCGCCAGGAAGAACTCGTTCCAGGCGAAGATGAAGCAGATCAGGGCCGTCGCGGCCAGGCCCGGCGACACGATCGGCAGGATGATCTTCCGGATCGACGTGAGCAGCCCGGCGCCGTCGACCTCGCCGGCCTCCAGCACCTCGCGCGGCACCTCGAGCAGGAACGACCGCATCATCCAGACCGCGAGCGGCAGGTTCATCGAGGTGTAGAGCAGCACCATCGTCCACACGTTGTCGAGCATGCCGAGGTTCTTCACCAGCAGGTAGACCGGCAGCAGCGCGGCGACCGCGGGCATCATCTTGGTCGAGATGAAGAAGAACAACACGTCGGTCCATTTCGCGACCGGGCGCAACGAGAGGGCGTACGCCGCGGGGGTGGCCAGGATGACCACCAGCAGCGTGGAGAACACGCTCGCCATCAGCGAGTTCAGCAGGAACGGCATGATGTTGCGGTCGAAGACCTGCGCGTACTGATCGAAGGTAGGCGTGAAGACCCAGGTGGGCGGGTTGCTGGCGGCGTCCTGCTCCTGCTTGAAGCTGGTGAGCACCATCCAGATCACCGGGAACACGAAGATGATCCCGGCGACCCAGGCGACGACTCCCCAGATCGCACTGCCCATGCGGCGCCGTGCGGCGGGTTTCAAGGCCGTGGAGGACTTCACTGCGGGCGTGGCGAGTGTCGTCATCGGGACTCCTCCATGCGGAACAGGCTCGAGATGACGCGCAGCGCGAACGTCGCCACGATGATCGTCAGGATCACCACGATGACGCCGGCGGCCGACGCCTCGCCGTACTCGAACTTGCGGAACGTCGTCAGGTAGATCTCGTACGGCAGGTTGGTCGTCGCCGTACCCGGTCCGCCCTGGGTGATGGTGAAGACCGCGTCGAACGTGTTGACCAGGTAGATCGAGCCGAGCAGTGCGCCCAGCTCCAGGTACTGACGCATGTGCGGGAGCGTCATGTGGGTAAAGATCTTCCAGGCGCCGGCCCCGTCGACGCGGGCGGCCTCCAGGATGTCCTCGCTCTGCGACTGCAGGCCGGCCAGCAGGATCAGCATCATGAACGGCGTCCACTGCCAGACGAGCGTGGCGATGACCGCGGCCTTCGGGTACGACGAGACCCAGTCGGTCGAGCCACCGAAGATGCCGTTGATCAGGCCGTACGCCGGGTTGTAGAGGGCGTGCTTCCAGAGCAGCGCCGCCGCGATCGGCATCACCAGGAACGGCGTGATCAGCATCGTCCGGACGACGCCGCGGCCGAAGAACTTGCGGTCCAGCAGGATCGCGAGCGCCAGCCCCAGGATCATCGAGAAGATCACCGCGCCGGCCGTCAGCAGCACCGTGTTGAGGAGGGCCGACTGCAGCCGCGTGTCGGTCAGCACCGTCACGTAGTTGTCGAGGAAGACGAACGGCCGATCACCCGGGCGCAGGGCGTTCCAGTCCAGCGTGGACAGGTAGATGGTGACCAGGAACGGCACCTGGGTCACGACGATGGCGAAGATGAGTGCGGGCAGCAACGGGGCCCGGCGGACCCAGCGGTCCTTGGCTCCGCCCTTGGGTGACACCACGGGAGCTTCCGGCTTCGGATCCGCCCGGGTGATGACGTCGGTCATTGTCGGCCTTCCGGGTAGGTACGGAGGCGCTGCCCGTGGGGGCAGCGCCTCCGCGGGCGCTACTTGTAGTTCTTCGCCACGTCTTCGGCGAGTTTCTGACCGTCCGTCAGGGCCTTGTCGACCGTGGAGCTACCGGCGATCGCCGCGTTGACCTCCTGCGACACCTTCGTGCCCAGGTCGGCGAACTCGGGGATGCCGACGAACTGCACGCCCAGTGCGGGCCGCGGCTGCACACCCGGGTTCTGCGGGTTGGCGTTCTCGATCGAGCCGAGGGTCACGTCGGCGAACGCCTTCGCGGACTCCTTGTACTCGGGGATCGAGTAGGTCGAGGTGCGCTTGCCGGAGGGCACGCGCGACCAGCCGAGGTTCTTGCCGACGACCTGCTCGTAGTCCTTGCTGGTGGCCCAGGAGATGAACTTCCAGGCGTCGTCCTCGTGCTTGGTGGTCTTGGGCATGGCCCACGCCCAGGTCCACAGCCAGCCGGAGTACGCGGTCTTGTCCACCGGGGCGTACGCGTAGCCGACCTTGCCTGCGACCTTCGACGCCTTCGGGTCTTCGAGCGTGCCGGCGGCCGACGTGGCGTCGTACCACATGGCGGCCTGGCCCTGACCGAACGTGTTCAGGCACTCGGTGAAGCCGGCCTGCGCCGCGCCCTTCTCGCCGTAGTTCTTGACGAGGTTGACGTAGAAGTCGGTCGCCGCCTTGAACTCCGGCGAGTTGACCTTCGGGGTCCAGTCCTTCTCGAACCAGGTGCCACCGTACGTGTTGACCACGGTGGTCAGCGGCGCGAACAGCTCGCCCCAGCCGGGCAGGCCGCGCAGGCAGATGCCGGCGACGCCCTTCTGCTTGTCGTCGAGCTTCTTGGCGAACTCGGCGACCTGCGCCCAGGTCGGCTTCTCCGGCATGGTCAGGCCCGCCGCGGCGAACATGTCCTTGTTGTACATCAGGAACGAGGACTCGCCGTAGAACGGAGCGGCGTACATCTTGCCGTCGTCACCGGTCAGCGACTGCACCATCGGCTTGAGTAGGTCGGCGCTGTCGTACGCGGTGTCCGCGGCCGACTTCGTGGACAGCTCGTGCAGCCAGCCGTTCTTCGCCCAGATCGGCACCTCGTACGCGCCGACGGTGGCGACGTCGTACTGACCGCCCTGGTTGGCGACGTCCTGGGTGACCTTGTCGCGGAGTTCGTTCTCCGGGAGGATCGTGAACTTCACCGTGATGCCGGTCTGCTTGGTGAAGTTCTCGGCGGTCAGCTTCTGGATGTCCTCCATCTGCGGGTTACCGACCATCAGAGCGGTGATGGTGTGGTCGCCGTCGGAGCCTCCGCTGGTGGAGCCCGCGCCGGAACAGCCCGAGAGCACGAGCGCGCCGGTCGCCGCCCCCGCGATCAGCAAAGAGAGCTTGCCATTTCTTTTGTGCACTGCAGATCCTCCGTTTGAAGACATGCGGGAACGTGCCGGCCATTCCGCGAAGGGCCGGTTCTGCTCTATCAGTTGTGGGGTCAGACCCGGATTACCTGTGGGCCCAGCCGTGAATAGCGGTGCGCCTCGGACGCGGGAAGACCCGTGTCCGTGACCAGTGACTCGAAATCGGATATCTCGGCGAAGCGGCAAAAGGTGCGTACGCCGAACTTGGTGTGCATGCCGACGAAGATCCGCCGGCGTGCCGCCCGCACGGCCCGCGCCTTCACGTCCGCCACGGCGGGGTCGGGGGTCGTGAGGCCCACCTCCCGGGAGATGCCGTTGGCGCCGACGAAGGCGAGATCCAGCACGAAGCCGGCCAGCATGCTGCTGGCCCAGTGGTCGACCGTGGCCAGCGTGCGGCCACGGACCCGGCCGCCGAGCAGGAGCACGGTCGCCGGGCTGTTGGTGGACAGCCACGCCGCTGTGTTGAGCGAGGCCGTCACCACTGTCAGGGGGCGGTCGATGGGTAGCGCCTCCGCGATGAGCTGAGGCGTGAATCCCTCGTCGATGAAGATCGTCTCCGCGTCGCCGATGAGTCCGACGGCGGCGGCGGCGATCCGCCTCTTCTCGGGGACCCCGCGCGTCGTACGCATCGCGAGGTCGGTCTCGAATTTGGCGGTCTCCACCGGGTAGGCGCCGCCGTGCGTACGCCTGAGCAGACCGTGCTTCTCCAGCAGGCGAAGATCACGTCGAATGGTCTCCGCCGAGACGGAGAGCTCCGCCGCGAGCTTGGCGACGTCGACCTCGCCCTGCCGCCTGGCCAGGGCGACAATCTGATGCTGTCGCTCGTCCGCGTTCAAACCACACCTCCCCCGCCTGCCGTACGCCATTTGTAACACCGAGGAAACGTGTGGCCGCCGTCACAATGTACGGTGATTCGGCCTGTCTCTGCCCGTTTGGCAACCGCTCCGCTCCGCCCTTTATCGTGCCATCCAGGCACGAAACAGGATGAAAGTCATGCCCGTTTGCCCGAAAATACCGCCCAGGTAGTGCCCGAGGCTGTGAGGTCGGTTAGCTCCGCGCTGTGGGTTCGGGCGTCCGAGGCCCGTCCCGGACCGCCCCGGACCGGACCGGACCGGTCGCCATGACCAAACGGTCACGCCGTTTTTGCTCAACTCCCGCCCTCGCAGACCGTTAGTCGAGGTCATGGGCATGCTCGCAACGCAGCAGCTGACGGATTTCCTCTCCGCCGTTGCTGACCGGCCGGACGGACCAGCGGCGCAACACGCCGCCGTGGAGTGCGCTGCGCGCGCCCTCGACGCGCAGATCGCCGCGCTGGTGATCGACGGAGAGATGGTCGCGTCGGTCGGGCAACCCGCCCCGGGCGACTTCGTCGGAGACGACTACGCGATCACCTCCGCCCCGATCGGTGGCCCCACCCCCGGCCGGCTCCTGCTCGGCCGTCGCGGCGCCCAGTTCACCGACCAGGAGATCTGTCTGCTGCGCGGCATGGCCCGGGTCCTCGAACTCAGCCTGCAGGCGCTGCACGTCACCGCCGCCGAGCGCCGGCGTGCCCAGGAGAACGTCCGGCTGGTCGGCTCGCTGCAGGAACACCAGCGCCTCCTCGACCACCTCACCCGGGTCCAGCGGCTCATCGCCCGTCGCGCGCCGCTCGACCAGATCCTCGACTCGATCACCGCCGGCGCGGCCGAGCTGCTCAACGTCGAGATGGCCTCGCTCAACCTGCTCGAACGCGACGACCGCTCGGTCGGCAGCATGGTGTCCAGCGTCGGCTTCGCCCCGGACATCCTGACCCGCATGCAACGCGTACCGCTGCCGTCCGCGGGCGCGGCCGGACTCGCCGTCATGGGCGACGAACTGGTCATGGTCGAGGACTACGCCGGCTCCCCCATCGCCATCCCCGATGTCGTCCGCTCCCGCCTCAAGGCCGTCATGGCCGTGCCCGTGCACGAGAACGGCGAGGTCGTCGGCGCGCTGACCGTCGGCACGTACGTGGGCCCACGCCAATGGGACAAGACAGCCCAGGAAGTCCTGCGCGCCTTCGCGGAACACGTCAGCCTGGCACTCACCGACGTGCAGACCCTGGAGGCGATGAACCAGGCGTTCCACGACTCTCTGACCGGACTGGCCAGCCGCGCGCTGTTCCTCACCCGGATGGAACGCGCGTTCGCCACGTCGACAGGGGTCGCGGTCCTCTTCGTCGACCTCGACCGCTTCAAGGTGGTCAACGACTCCCTCGGGCACGCCGCCGGCGACCTGCTGCTGCGTGGCGTCGCCGAACGCATCCAGGCCTGCCTGCGCTCCGGCGACACCGCCGCCCGCCTCGGTGGCGACGAGTTCGCCGTGCTGCTGCCCAACGGCGCCGGGATCGAGGAGGCCGTACCCGTCGCGAAGCGCATCCTCGAATCCCTCCGGCAGCCCTTCGACCTGGCCGGCAAGGAAACGTTCATCAGCTGCAGCATCGGCGTCGCCTACAGCGTGACCTCCGGCCCGGAAGAGCTGATGGTCCGCGCCGACCTGGCCATGTACCACGCGAAGAAGCAGGGCAAGGACCGCTACGAGATCTTCGAACCGGAGCTGCAGGCAACGTTCCAGGCCGGCCTGCAACTGGAGGCGGACCTGCGCCGAGCGGTCGTCCGGCACGAGTTCGAACTGCGCTACCAGCCCATCGTCCACCTACGAACCGGCGAGATCACCGGCCTCGAGGCCCTCATCCGCTGGCAGCACCCCGAACGCGGCGTGATCCCCCCGCTCGACTTCATCCCGCTCGCCGAGGAAACCGGCATGATCGTCCCGATCGGCGAATGGGTCCTGCGCGAAGCCTGCCGCCAGGCCGCGACCTGGAACGCCCGCCGCGACAGCCAGCACCCGCTCAGCGTCAGCGTCAACCTCTCCGCGGTCCAGCTCGACCAGCCCAACCTCCCCGCGGTCGTCGCCTCAGCCCTGGCCAACAGCGGCCTCCCGGCCACCTCCCTGATCATCGAACTGACCGAATCCCTGCTCGTCGATCACCGCGACTCCACCCTGCACCAACTCGAACAGATCAAGGAACTGGGCGTCCGCCTCGCCATCGACGACTTCGGCACGGGCTACTCATCCCTCGCCTACCTGCGCCGCTTCCCCGTCGACATCATCAAGATCGACAAAAGCTTCGTCGACGACGTCGGCGACGAACCGACCGCCGCCGCCCTCACCATGGGCATCATCCAGCTCGGCCAGGCCCTCAGCCTCTCCACCATCGCCGAGGGCATCGAGGACAAATTCCAGCTCACCGAACTCACGGACGGTAACTGCGAACTCGGCCAGGGCTACTACTTCGCCGAACCCCTCACCGACATCGCCACGGACGAACTCCTCTTCCCGACCGGCGCTTCCTCCTAAGCTTGCTCCTAAGTCTGGATGTTTTTCCTCCTAAGTTAGGAGCAAAACCGCTCCAACCCGTGCCCGGGGCCGGTTTTCTCCCAAGTAAGTTAGAATTTCTCCTAACTTGCTCCTAACTGAGGAGGAACGGCCGTGGATGCCGAGTTCGTGCGCAACACCATCTGGGCCTTGCGGACCTTCGGCTCCGAGGACTCCGGCATTGAGGCAAAGCGGGCAGAGTCAAAGCTCCCCGAATCCCTGGCCGAGAGCCTCTCCGCCTTCGCGAATACGCCCGAGGGCGGCACTGTCCTTCTCGGCGTCGACGAGAGTGCCAACTTCGCCGTTACGGGTGTCACCAACGCCGCCAAGGTCCAAGCCGATCTCGCGGCCATGGCTCGGGATCGCTTCACGCCACCGCTGCAACCGTCGATCGGGATGTTCGAGATCGAGGGGAAGGTGGTCATATGCGCGGAGGTAGTGGAGCTTCCCAGAGACCAGAAGCCTTGCTACGTCACGTCGAAGGGCATCAGCAGGGGTAGCTACATCCGCATCGGCGACGGTGACCGGCGGCTGACCAGCGAGGAGGTGCAGCAACTGATCTCCGATCGCGGTCAGCCGAGGTTCGATCAGGAAACAGTTCAGGAGGCCGAGCTCGATGATCTGGACCCTAGAGCGATCCAGGTCATGCTTGCCCGGGTCCGGTCCAACAACCCCCGACTCTTCGCCAACGAATCGGATGACGTCGTTCTCAAGATGCTCGGCGTGCTCAAGAAGGCTCCGGACGGCGACCTGCGACCCACAGTGGCCGGACTCCTGACACTAGGCAGATACCCCCAGCAATACTTCCCACAGCTATGCCTTACGTTCGTGCATTACCCCACCACCACTGGCGAGAATCCGGCGACATCAACGCGGTTCCTGGACAACGTTCGAGTGGACGGCCCCATCCCAGAAATGGCCCGGGAAGCGCTGGCGGTCATTCAGCGGAACATGAGCCGGCGGGCGCTCATCAGTGGAACCGGCAGGCAGGATGTTTGGGAGTATCCGCCTGAAGCTCTCCGCGAAGCCGTCGTCAATGCGCTGGTGCACAGGGATCTGAGCCCCGGATCGCGCGGAACTCAGGTTCAGGTGGAGATGTACCCCGATCGTCTGCGCATCCTGAACCCTGGCGGCCTGTTCGGTGCCGTCGACATCACGAGGTTGGGCGAAGAGGGTGTCTCTTCATCCCGCAACAGTTCACTGCTCAAGATCCTCGAGGACGTCGTCATACCTGGAGAGTCGCGGACCATATGCGAGAACAGAGGCTCCGGGATCAGGACCATGCGAAACGAATTGTCGAGGGCCGGCATGAGCCCACCGAACTTTTACGATCGGGTCACATCCTTCGAAGTCGTCATGCCGAACCACACTCTGTTCGACGAAGCCACAGTTCGCTGGCTCGCAGTGATCGGTCGTGACGGACTGCGGGACACTCAACGAACTGCGCTGGCCCTGATGCGGCGCAACGAAGTTCTCGACAACGCCAAGTACCGGGCAGCCACCGGGATTTCCGACAGCCGGATCGCAACAACTGAGCTGCAGGATCTGGTGGCTCGCGAGCTGGTAGAGCAAACCGGCACCCGGGGCAGTGCTCGGTATTCGCTCAGCGACTCTGCGAAGTCCTGGGAAGAAGCCGACGACACGAAGCGCGTCCGGCCAAATCGCCGGCGGCAGTTCCTCGACCTCTTGGCCGCGCACGGAAACTTGTCAAAATCAGAGGTTTCTTCGCTGCTCAACGTCAATGTCAAGACCGCTGAGCACTGGCTTGGCACGCTCCGGCGCGAAGGGAAGATCCAATTTGCCGAGCCGGGACGCGGCTCAAAGAACACCAGATACCGGCTCACCGACAAAGCTGACCAGGGCGAGATTTTTGAGGTCTGACCTGACGACCCGCCCTATCGGCCGTCGTAATCGGTGCGGGCCTCGTCGACCTTGGGGAGGTTGTCTTCGCCCCAGGCTGCCAAGTGGTGGAAGAGGGGGGCGAGGCTGCGGCCCAGGGCGGTGATCTCGTATTCGACGCGGGGTGGGACCTCGGGGTGGTAGGTGCGGGTGACCAGGCCGTCGCGTTCGAGTTGGCGGAGGCGTTGGGTCAGGACCTTGGGGGTGATGGTGCCAATGTGGGTGGCAAGTTCGACGAAGCGTTGGCGGCCGTGTTCGTTGAGGGTCCAGAGGATCGGGGTGGTCCAGCGGCTGAAGACCAGGTCGACCACGGGGGTGATGGGGCAGGTCTGCACGGAATCGGCCACGGCGGGATAGTCGCTTTCTTCTAGGTACCTACTATCCGCATGATGTTAGCGTCCCTCGAACTCGACGGAGTGTGAGGGAGATTTCCATGTTTGTGATCACGGGGGCTACCGGGAACGTCGGCCGGGTGCTGGTTCGGGCGTTGACCGAGGCCGGGGAAAAGGTTGTTCCGGTGTCTCGGAATGGTGGGGTGCGCGCGGATCTTTCTCAGCCGGAGACGTTGCGGCCGGTGGTGCAAGGCGCCGAGGCGTTGTTCCTGCTGGTCTCGGGGGCTGGGGCTCACCTGGATCCGGAGGCGATTCTGGGTGTGGCGAGGGACGGCGGGGTGGAGCGGGTCGTGTTGCTCTCGTCGCAGGCTGCCGGCACTCGGCCCGACTCCGGGTCGCACGCACCGCTGCGGGTTCTGGAGAATGCTGTGCAGGGGTCCGGGCTCGGGTGGACGATTCTGCGGCCGGGTGGGTTCGCTTCCAACGCGTACGCCTGGGTGGAACCGATCCGAAAGAGCCGGACGGTTGCGGCGCCGTTCGGGGATGTCGGGTTGCCGGTCATTGATCCTGCGGACATTGCCGCCGTCGCCGATGTGGTGTTGCGGACGGGCGGGCATGACGAGCGGGTCTACGAGCTGACCGGGCCGGAGTTGAGCACGCCACGGCAGCGGGCCGGGGACATCGGGGTTGCGCTGGGTGAGCCGGTCACGTTCGTGGAGCAGACACGCGATGAGGCGTACGCGCAGATGTCGGCCTTCATGCCCCCGCCCGTGGCCGAGGGGACGCTGGCCATCCTCGGCGCACCCACCCCGGCCGAGCAGCTGGTCAGCCCGCATGTCGAGCAGATCCTCGGCCGCTCGCCCCGCACGTTCGCGCAGTGGGCAGCCGGCAACGTGCAGGCCTACCGATGACCGCCGGCAATGAGTATGCCCAGGTAGGCGGCCGCGAGACCCGCCACAAGACTGATGATCACGTAGGCGCCGGCCCGGAGTCGCTGACCGCCGCGGGCCAGTTGCAAGGTCTCCAGGCTGAAGGTGGAGTACGTCGTCAGCGCTCCGCAGAACCCCGTGCCCAGCAACGCCGCTAGCCAGGGAGCGACCGGGAGCCCGATGAGGAAGCCGAGGAGCAGCGATCCGGCGACGTTGACCGTGAGCGTGGGCCACGGGAACTTGGCCGATGTGACCCATCGTCCGGTGAGGTAGCGCAGCGCGGCGCCGGCGGCGGCGCCCAGGGCAACAAAGAGGACGGTCATCGGGCGACCACCCGCTCGGCCAGTGCCGTGCCCAGCCAGACGGCGAGCAGCGCTGAGACGATGGTCGCGCCGAGCAGGGCCAGAGCCGTGGCGGGCGTCGCGCGGACCACGTCGACGCTCGCCGTCGAGAAGGTGGTGTAACCGCCGAGGACGCCGGTGGTCCAGAACGGGCGGATCAACCGGGACTCCGGCCGGCGCCGGGTGATCAGAACGGTCAGGACGCCGATCAGGAAGCAGCCCGTGACGTTGATGGCCCAGACCGTCCACACGGACGGCCACAGCGTGGACAGGCCGTACCGGGCGAGCGCCCCTACGACCCCGCCCACAGCGACCGCCACGACAACCGGGATGTTCCGCACCTGATCAAGCTAGCCCGCCGGACTCCCGCCGCGCGGAGCGGTGGTGCATCCACACACCTCGGCACGGTCAGCGGAGGTGGCCACCATCGTGATCTGGTCGATCTCCACACCGGCGGCGCGTTCGACGAGGATCGGGGACCAGGCGTCGCCGGTGCCGGCAGAGTGTCGTACCCCCGGTCTAGCGTTCGGTAGGTGAACCGCACCGACCGCCTCTATGCGCTCGTCGAGGAGTTACGCGCTGTCGCCCCGCGCCCGCGCAGTGCGCGGTGGCTCGCTGACCGTTTCGAGATCAGCGTCCGGACAGTCGAGCGCGATATCTCCGCTCTGCAGCAGTCCGGCACCCCGATCTGGGCCGAGCCGGGCAGGACCGGGGGTTACTGCCTCGATCGGGCGCACACGTTGCCGCCGGTCAATTTCAGGCCCGACGAGGCGGTGGCCATGGCCGTCGCGCTACAGCAGCTGTCCGGCTCGCCGTTCCACGCCGCCGCTGCGGCCGCGCTGCGCAAGCTGGTCAACTCCATGCGTCCTGCGGACGTCGCCCGAGCCCAGGATCTGGCCAGCCGGGTGCTGCTGGCCGACCGGCCCCAAAGCGCAGGCCAGCCCCAAAGCGCGGGCCAGCCCCAAAGCGCGAGCCAGCCCCAAAGCGCGAGCCAGCCCCAAAGCGCGAGCCAGCCCCAAAGCGCGAGCCAGCCCCAAAGCGCGAGGCGGCCCGAGAGTGGCATGCCCCGGTTGGTCGCCGACGCGCTGTCGGCACGCCGGGTGCTTCGCATCCACTATGCCGACAAGGCCGGCGTGATGACCGTGCGCGAGATCGAGCCGCTGGTCTTCGTGGGTTTTCCCGCGAGCTGGTATCTGGTGGCCTGGTGCCGGCTGCGCCAGTCGGTGCGGGTGTTCCGCACCGACCGGATCGCCGCCGTCACCGTCACCGCCGAGGAGCCGCCGCAGCGCCACCTGGAGTTCGGCGATCTCCAGGTCCCGGGCGAACCGATGGATGCCCTGAGCCTGGTCTAGGACGCAGCTGAGGGATCACGACGGCCTGCGCCCTAATGGTCTGCCGGTGTGTAGATGCCGATTAGGTTGCCGGACGGGTCGAGTAGGTGGGCGAAGATCAGGCCGCCACCGCCGTCCTGGGGCGCCACCAGCACCTTTGCGCCGACGGCTTCGGCACGGCGGCAGGCTTCCGCGGTGTCGGGGACGTTGATGAAGAAGATGGCGTGGTTCGACGGGCTCGCGGTGAGGCCGCCGCTCGGGCCGGTCTGACCTGGCGTGGTCGCCAGCCGGTAACCGGGGGCGTCGTCGTCGCCGGTGAAGGTCCAGCCGAAGACCTCGCCGTAGAACCGTTCGGCCTCGGCGGGCTCGCCGACGCCGAGCTGGAACCAGTCGACCTTGTTGATCGCGGGCATGTCGTGCTCCTTGAGGTTGGGAGAAACCCACCCTCGCCGGTGGCAGCGACAGCCCCCTGTCGGTGTTTCAGCCGAGGTGGAGCCGGCAGCAGTCCTCGGAGCCCGCGGTCGTGAGTGTGATCTGGTCGATCTCTACGCCGACGGCGCGTTCGACGAGGATCGGGGACCAGGCGTCGCCGGTGCCGGCGCCGCGGAGGGTGCAGTTGCGGATCGCGGTGTCGCGGTAGGTGAGGACGCTGACCTCGCCGTCGATCTCGCTGCGGCCCCAGCCTGCGACGCGGATCGCGTAGCGGGGGCCGTTCCAGGTGACGCAGACGTCGGAGATGTCGATGCGGGAGCCGACGAGGTCGGACGTGACGAAGCGGTCGGTGTTGTCGCCGGGGAGCAGGCGGAAGCCCATCTCGACGTCGGTCAGGCAGGCGCCGTCGACGCGGACGTCGTGCACCGAGCTGAGGTAGAAGCCTTCGAGGGCGTCGCTGACCCGCAGGTCGGTGATGGCGAGCCGGTGCGGGTGGTAGGTCGGGCCGACGATCGAGGCGACGTCCGCGCCGACGGCTCCCCAGTGCACCGCCACGCCGGTGTAGCCGCCGCGGATGGTGATGTCGTGCAGGGTGATGTCGCTGACCGCGCCCATCAGCGCGATGCAGTTGGCGTGTTTTTCCCCCGCGCGCTCCACCTGCATACGGCGCAGGTCGACGTGCGTGATCCAGTCGGGGGCCGCGGCGTAGAGGTAGTCGCCGACCGTGATGGCCGTGCCGCGGTCGCCGCCGTGCTCGCCCGGGTCGGCCGGCGGCGGGCGCAGGCCGAGGTCGCTGACCGCGACGTCCGAGCCGACGATGTGCAGTACGGGGTGCCCGGTCAGGCCGGCCGAGACCAGCCAGGTGCCGGGCGGGCCGCCGTTCGCGCCGGCGACCTCCGAGCCGCGGATCGTCCAGCCACCGGGCACCCGCAGGCCGTCGGCGATGGTGTGCGTGCCGGGCGGCAGCTCGAGTTTGCCGGCCGGCACGGTGTCCAGCACGTCCTGCAGCACGCGATGGTTGTCCTCGGCGTTCGCGCCGAGGACCGGGCGGTGGATCACGGGACGATCCGGCACGACAGGCCGCGGTCCGGCTGTTCCAGCCCGAGCAGGATCGGGCCCTGGGCGGCACCCCGGCTCAGCGTGACGCTTCCGGCTCCGCGGGACACGACCGTCAATTCGACGGGTACGCCCGTCAGCAGGTCGGTCGCGCGCACCCCGAAGTTGTCGGTGGGACGGGACTTGACCACCTCGGCGGCGACCCGGGTGCCGGCGCGGCGGGCGATCCGGAGGGCCTTGAATCCGGCGCGGGCCGGCTTGCGGCGACTCCACTTGTGCGTGGGTGAGCGCGGGAGCGGCGGCGCCGGTGTCACGGGGCTGACTTCCAGGCGGAACTGCTCCGGCCCGTCCGATGCCAGGAGTGCGAGGTCGCAACCCGTGGCATAGGGAGACGGCGCCGGTGCGGTCGTGGTCGGCTCCGGGCGTACATAAATCTTGTCGATGCGCAGGCCGAGAGCGGAACGCGCGGCCACGCGGCCGGACATCCACTCGGGTCGCGGGGGTTCGGCCAGCTCGATCATGAGCAGGCCGTCCTCGTCGAGCTCCTCGGCGGTGAGGTCGAACTCGACCGTGACCTTCGCACCGCCCGCACTGCGCAGGCCCTGCCGCCGGGCGAGCAACGCGGCGCCACGCAGCTCGCCCTGAGCGCGCACCAGCACCAGCCGGGGCAGTTCGGGGGCGTGCCGCGGCGGGCGCACCCGGTCGGACCACCAGCGCGTGCCCAGCTCGTCGAGATGGACCACGACCGAGACCCTGGTGGGTACGCCCGGACCACGCACCTTCAGCCCGACAGCCCCGAAATCCCCGGTGACCCGTCCGACGATCGCGTTGCCCCGCACCACCTGGTCGACGATGCCGAGGTCGCTACCGCTGCTCACCTCGATCGGCAGGCCTTCGATGAAGCGCACCGGCTCGTCGTAGTCGGTGGCGAACCAGCGGCCGATCATGCGCCGAAGTCCGTCCGGGTGAGCATCGGCTCGCGCCGGGTCCACATCCGCTCGACGGAGTCGTACATGGGGTCGGCGTCGGCCTCGATGTGGCGGAACGTCGCCCGCATGGTCTTGAGCAGGATGTCGGCCGGCCACACCTCCCACTGCGGGACGAGCGGGGTGACGACGTCGGTGCCGCTGCGGTAGAGCCACAGCCAGAGCCGCGCACGACGCACCTGCTCCTCGGTGACCAGCTCCTCACCGGCGCGGATGGCGGTGATGCTCTGCTCGAGGGTCTTCCAGTACGCGTCCTGGTCGTCGACGACGATCGACAGCCCGCACGAGCTCCACTCCGACCAGCCGGCCTGGATCACCGGGATGCCGTACGCGGGCAGCTCGTTGCTGACACTGCCCCGCACCGTCACGCCGAGGTCGGTGAGGCTCCACAGCGCGTTCTTGCTCAGCGTCGCGCTGGGCCGGAACGCCATGTACTTGACCTTTTTGTACTGCGCGGCAACCGAGTCGAAGAAGCTCGTGGAGTCGTAGAGCGCCTGGCTCGGGTGGTCCAGGAAGAGCCACTGCGCCTCGGGGTGCTCGGCCGCGTACGCCGCGGTGTCGGCGAACCAGTCGGCGAGGCTCGGGAACAGCTCGCGGTTGGTGCCGAGCGCGTCGGAGACAGCGTGGTTGTAGACCGTGATGATCGGCTTGGTGGCGTCGAAGCCCAGCCGGTCGACCACGTGGGTGCGCAGCCGCGCCCGCTCGGCCGGGTTGTTGAGGTCGACCGACGCGGTGACGCCGCCGCGCCACCAGCTCGGGCGGCCCAGGTTGACCTTGGCGCGCCAGGCGACCAGCTCGGCTGTGGAGCGCAGCTCCTCGCGGCGGGTCCAGACCTTGGTCTCGAAGACCTCGCCGATCTGCCGGGTGAGCTCCTCGCGGAACGTGCCGGTCCCGCTGTCGTGCTCCGGGAACAGGCCGTACGCCTTCATGCACCCGGTCTGCTGGGTGTGGATGATCGGTACGCGGGCCTGCCGGGCGGCCTCCGACGCGAGCCCCCACTGGTCGTAGTCGACGTGACTGGTGACCAGGGCGACGACGTTGCGCTGGAAGAGCTCCTGGTAGATGTCGTGCAGGCGGGTCGCGTACGCGTGGCGTTGCTGGTAGTCCGGCCTGGACCTATATCCCTGCGGGAGCCGCGGCAGCTTGGCGAGCCGGCAGTAGGTGGCGTCGGTGTAGGCGACGATGGTCTCGTCGTCGCGGGCCGGCGTAGTCGAGCGGCGCACCTGTTCCCAGACGTCGATCACCTCGGAGCCTGCGAACGCGTCGCTGACCTTGCGGACGACCTCGACGTCGAAGCCGCTCCACAGCGTCCGCATCCACGCGTCCTCGACGCCGGTCAGCACCACCATCCGGGCCGGGTGCAGCCGCCGGAGCGCGTTCGCGAACACCAGGTTGCGCAGGTTCACCCGGATGTCCTGGTGGAACATCTCCACCACGATCACGGCATCGTCAGCCGGATGCGGGAGGTTCTTCTCCCAGTACACCGTCGCCGACTCCAGGAAGACCTGGAGTTCCTTGCTGTTCGCCTTCAGCCACACCGTGTTTGTCCGTGCCTCTCAGATCAGTTCCCAGGAAAGCGGCGTGCCCTTGGCCGCGTCCTGCGTGAAGGTGCGGCCCAGCACGAGGCCGATGGCGTCGGGTGCGAGTCCCCCGGTCGGGCGGATCGAGCGCACGTTCTCCTCGGTGACCAGGTCACCGGCGCGCACGTCGGTCACCACGTAGAGGGACCGGCGGAACCGCAGCCCCTCCTTCTCGGCCTCGGTCGGACCGATCGCGGTGGTGCCCAGCCCCTGCCAGGCCCGCTCGGACTCGACGACCAGCGCCGCGAGCTCCTGCGGGTTCAGCGAGAACGCCGAGTCCACGCCACCGTCGGCGCGGTCGAGCGTGAGGTGCTTCTCGATCAGGCAGGCGCCGAACGCGACGCTGGCGATCGGTACGCCGATGCCCATCGTGTGGTCGCTGAGCCCGATCGGCACCCGGAACGCCTCGGCGAGCACGGGGATGCGGCGCAGGTTCGTGTACTCCGGCGGGGCGGGGTAGGAGGCAGTGCACGAGAGCACCACGATCTCCTGCGCACCGGCACCCCGGGCAGCGTCGACAGCGGCGGCGATCTCCTGCACGCTCGCCATGCCGGTCGAGATGATCAGGGGTTTGCCGGTGCTCGCGCAGAGCCGGATCAGCGGCAGGTCGGTGATCTCCGAGGAGGCGATCTTGTACATCGGGGCGTCGAGCTTCTCCAGGAGCTCGACCGCGGTCCGGTCGAACGGGCTGGAGAACGGCGTCAGGCCGCGCTCGCGGGCCCGCTCGAAGATCGGCTCGTGCCACGCCCACGGGGTGTGCGCCCGCTCGTACAGGTCGTAGAGGTACTCGCCGCCCCACAGCTCGTGGCCCTGGGACAGCTGGAAGCGCGGGTGCTTGACGTCCACGGTCATGGTGTCGGCCGTGTAGGTCTGGATCTTGATGGCGTGGGCGCCGGCCTCCGCGGCCACGTCGACCAGGGCGAGCGCCCGGTCGAGCGAGCCGTTGTGGTTGCCGGACATCTCGGCCACGATGTACGGCCGCTTGCCGGCGCCGATCTCCACGTCGTTGACGATCACTGGTCAGTTCCTCTCTCGGTCCACACCACGGTCTGTGGCACACCGTCGATCAGCCGTTCGTAGCGCCGCTTCTCCAGGAATCCGAAGCGCCGGTGCAGGGCGATGACCTGCTTGTTGGCGGCGAGCGTCTCGCCGCCGAGCCGGGTCAGGCCCAGCGGGCCGAAGGCGTACTCGACCGCTGCCTGTTCCAGCCGCATCCAGGCCGGCAGCAGCTTGCCGTCCAGGCCCTCGACGTCGAGGTAGAAACTCCAGCTGGACGGATCCTCGCGCAGGTCGAAGATGACGACGCCGCAGTCCCGGGTCTCCTCCGCAAAGATCATGATGTGCCGTTGCGGGTCCGCGGTTGCCGCTTCCCACCACTTCGCGTGCTCCTCCGGGAGGATCTCGTGGGTGGTCAGGCTGACAGCGCGCACGTCCGGGTGGTTACGCCAGGAGAGCACGATGTCGCGGTCGGAGTCACTGGCGGGGCGAAGCACGGGCGTCAACGTATGGTCACCGTTTGAGCCGGTTGTGGCGCGGAGGCGAGGACGGGCTGAACCGCAGGTGACGGCTCGGGGTTGCGCTTGACGACCCGGTACGCCTGCCGCATGGTCGCGTACGCAGCGTAACTGCGCGCTTGCACCAGCTTGTGCTTGATGCCCGGGTGACCCGGGTAGTCCGCGGGCAGATAGCGGCGGTAGTGCGCCGCGAGCCGCTTGAAGAAGGCGCGCCGCTGCCTCGGGTGGACACGACCGTCGTTACCCAGGACGACCAGCAAGTGGTTGACCATCAAGGTGAACAACGCGTGTCGTAGCCACGGCTCGAGATCGCGCTCGGCGGTCCACGCGAGCATCCGGTCGTACTGCTCGAACGCCTCGAAGTGCCGCTCGCTGCGGGTCGCGGTGATCGCGCCAAGCCGGCCGACCCGGTAGTGGTAGCAGACCCGGTCGAGCACGGCGACCCGGTCCGCGGCAATCAGAACGGGGTTGCTGAACGGGACATCCTCGTACCAACCGGGCAGGAAGCGCAGGTTCAGCTCCTCCAGCAGGCCGCGCCGCACGATCCTGTTCCAGGCGGTGTGCTGCAGCTTGATCAGGCTCGCGAGCGTGGGGTCCCTGAGCGCGCCGCTGCTCGCGTCGCGCTCCAGCCGGCCGTTCTCCTGCACCCGCAGATGGTCGATGAGCAGCAGGTCAGGACCGGTGCGCAGCTGCTGCAGCACGGCACGCACCGAACCGGCCGGCAGCCAGTCGTCGCTGTCCACGAACCAGACGTATTCCCCGCGCGCCTCGGCCAGGCCGGCGTTGCGGGCCAGCCCCAGGCCCACGTTGTGGCTCAGGTGCACCACCCGCAGGTCACCGTGGCGGGCCGCGTAGCCGTCGAGCATCTCCCCGCAGCCGTCCGGCGAGGCGTCGTCGACGGCGATGACCTCGACCGACGCCGATTCCTCGGCGGTCAGGCCCGCCCGGATCGACTCCAGGCACTGATAGAGGTAGCCCTCCACCGCGTACACCGGGACGACGACCGTCAGCAGCAAGGAATTCATTCCGCTCACGTTCGACCTCTTGAGTGACGAAAGCCGAAACCCTGGTTGGCCACGCCACGAATAACTCACGCGCGCCCCGGCACGACCGATAGGACCTTTGACCGATCGGGAAGGGGCGAGCGTGGACCGGCTGATGCGGGCCTCCGCGGGCACAGCGCTGTTCGCCCTGCTGTGGGTCGCCTTGAACCTTGTCCACCCGGTCGGCCCCCGGTTCCTGCTCTGGCTGCCGGTGGTCGCCGGCGGCATCGTCGCGTTCCTGGTGCTCCTGCGCACCGCCCGCAGCGACGCACTCCCCCAGCCCACCCGCCGGTTCTGGAAACAACTGACCGGTGCGGTCGCCCTGGTCACGGCCGGGATGGCGGCGCAGGCGATCGAGGTGCTCACCTCCGCAGACCCGCGCGGCCCGCACAGCGGTGCGGCCATGCTCTCGTTCTGCGGCCCGGCGGTCCTGATCATCATGTACGCCCTCTTCCGCCTCCCCCTCGGCCGCCAGTCCGCCGGGGAGATCGTCCGGATCGTGCTCGACGCCGCCACGGTCGCGCTGGCCGCCGCCGTGTTCATCTGGCACTACTCCACCCGTCAGGCGCTGGAGAGCAACGACAAGACCGGCGTCTACCTCTCGCTGCTGGTCACCCTCATCGCACTGCTCGCCGTGTTCGCCGTCGTCAAGTTCGTGCTCACCAGCCGCCTGCACGTGGACAACAAGGCGCTGCGGCTGCTGGGCGTGGCGATGTTCGTCGGCGCGGTCGGCCCGATGTTCCGGCCGCTGTTCGAGCGTGCGGACCCGACAGTCTTCCCGAACATGGCCGGCCCGCCGCTCGTCTTCTTCCTCGCCGCGTGGGCCGCCGACCGTCAGCGGAGCGCCGCCACGGTGGCGACGCGGCGCCGGGGCGTGGTCGAGCCCCGGCGGCGGCCGTTCAGCCTGCTGCCGTACGCCGCCGTGGCAGCCGTCGACACCCTGCTGATCTCGGTCACGGTCAGTGACAGCCCCGACGAGGGTGTCGTCGTCGGCTCCGCGGTCCTGCTCATGGCCCTCGTCGTCATCCGGCAGAGCCTCGCCTTCCGCGACAACGGCAAGCTGCTGGCCCGCCTCGACCACGGCGCCACCCACGACGGGCTCACCCAGCTGCCCAACCGGGTGCTGTTCCACGCCAGGCTGGACACGGCGCTGACCGCACCCGGGGACCGGCCCGTCGCCGTGGCGCTGATCGACCTGGACGACTTCAAGGAGGTCAACGACACGCTCGGCCACGAGGTCGGCGACCAGTTGCTGATCGGGGTCGCCAAGCGGCTGGAGGGGTGCGTACGCGTCGAGGACACCGTCGCGCGGCTCGGCGGCGACGAATTCGTGGTGGTCCTCGACGACGCCGATCCGGGCGCCGCCGACCTGGCGGCCGAGCGGATGATGAACGCGCTGCTCCAGCCGATCTACGCGGACGGGCACGAGCTGCCGATCAGGGCCAGCATCGGGATCGCCGACGGGCGGACCGGGGATGAGGCGTCGGTGCTGCTGCGGCACGCCGACATCGCGATGTACGCCGCGAAGAAGCTGCACGGGACGGCGTACCTGCACTACGACCCGACCATGGCCACCACCGGCAGCGACCACGCCCACCTCGGCGCGGAGCTGCGTGAGGCGATCACCGACGGCCAGTTGTTCCTGCTCTACCAGCCGATCGTCTCCCTCGACGACGGCCGGATCATCGGCGCGGAGGCGCTGGTCCGCTGGGCCCACCCGACCCGCGGCACGCTCGCCCCGGACTCGTTCATCCCGGTCGCCGAGCGCACCGGGCTGATCGTCCCGCTGGGCCGCTGGGTGCTGCGGACAGCCTTCGCGCAGCTCGCCTCGTGGATCGCGGAGTACGACGAGGCCGCCCCGCGCGTGCTCAACGTCAACGTGTCGGCGCGGGATCTGCGTGAGGCCGGTTTCGCGGACGCAGTGGCGGCGCTGCTCGCCGAGCACCGGATCACCGCGGACCGGATCGTTCTGGAGATCACCGAGACCATGGCGGTGGAGCCGGGGCAATCGGTCACCAACCTGCACCGGCTGCGGGCGCTGGGCGTACGCATCTCGCTCGACGACTTCGGCACCGGCCACTCGACACTGACCCTGCTGCACGACTGCCCGATCGACGAGATCAAACTCGACCGTTCGTTCACCCAGACGCCGATCGACAACCGGGTGCCGATCTCGGCGGCGGTGATCCACCTCGCCCAGGTGCTCGGCCTGCACGCGGTCGCCGAGGGTGTGGAGACCGCCGAGCAGGCCGAGCAGCTGCTGGAGCTGGGCTATCTCGCCGCGCAGGGCTACTACTTCGCGCGCCCGATGCCGCCCGTCAGGCTCGGTGAGCTGCTCGGCGCGGGTGTTTCGCTGACCCCGGCTTTCTCACAGCCCGATACAGGGTTGCCGGAGCTGACGGCGGGTACCCCCAGGTCGTAGGAAGTTCTCACCGTCCCCCTGGAGGTTGACATGGCTGCCGATGACAAGATCGAGAACAAGTCCGAGGAGCTCGGCGGCAAGGTCAAAGAGGGCGTCGGCAAGGCGACCGACAACGAGCGCCTCGAGGCCGAGGGCAAGGCCGACCAGTCCAGCTCGAAGCTGAAGCAGGCCGGCGAAGCCATCAAGGACGCCTTCAAGAGCTAGTAATTCGCTTGTACGAGTTCCCGCTCCGGTGCGTTCTCCACCGGGGCGGGCTCGTGTGAGACCTTCGGCAACCAGTTCAGCCAGCGCGGCAGCCACCAGTTGCGCTCGCCGAGCAGCGCCATCACCGCGGGCAGCAGCACCGCCCGGATGAGTGTGGCGTCCAGCAGCACCGCGGCGGCCAGCCCGACTCCCAGCTCCTTGGTCGAGATCAGCGGCAGCGTCGCGAAGAGGGCGAAGACCCCCACCATCACCACTGCGGCACTCGTGATCACCCCGGCCGTGCTGCCGATGCCCCGCGACACCGCTTCCCGGGTGGACATGCCCCCGTCGTAGCCCTCGCGGATCCGGCTGAGAACGAAGACGTGGTAGTCCATCGACAATCCGAACAGGATGATGAACAGGAAGAGCGGCATCCACACGGTGATCCCGCCGCCCGACCGGAAGTCGAGCACGTTCTCGAAATGCCCGTACTGGAAGACGAAGACCAGCATTCCGTACGCCGCGCCGACCGACAGCAGGTTCAGCAGCACACCGGTCGCCGCGACCACGACCGACCGGAACGACACCAGCAGCAGCAGGAACGCGAGCCCCAGCACGAACCCGAAGACCCAGGGCAGCGAACTGGTCAGCCGGTTCGCGAAGTCCATGTTCTCGGCGGTGTCCCCGGTGACCAGCACGGTCGCGCCCTGGAAACCGTCCGGCGCCTTCGCACGCAGGTCCTCGACGGCGGCCTTGGACGTACTGTCATTGCCATCACCCGGGATCGGAACCCTGACCACCGCGACCGTCCCGGCGGGGTTGATGTCGATCTCCTTGCCAAGCCCGGCCAGCGCCTTCTCGTACTTCTCGACCGCGGGCGCCTGCACGACGACCTGCGCCGTGGCCTGGTCACTCGGGTAGGCCTCGTTGATCCGGGCCATGGCCTGCGCGATCGGCAGCTTCGGCGACAGGTCCGTCACGCCACCCTCGCCCCGGGTCTTCATGTCCAGCATCGGCGCGGCCAGCGCACCCAGCGCCACGACGGCGAGCACCGCCGAGATCAGCGGCTTGGCGAGCACGACCCGCAGGATCGCCTTCCACACCCGGCCCTCGCTGTTCCGCCGGTACAGCCCCGGGATCTTGATCGAGTCGACCCGGTCACCCAGCGTGGAGAGCAGCGCAGGCAGAACGGTCAGGCTCCCCAGCACCGCGGTCGCGACGACCAGGATCGTGCCGACCGCGAAGCTCGTGAACACGGCGTCCCGGGTGAGGAACATGCCGGCCATCGCCACGATGACAGTGAGACCGGAAACCCAGACCGAACGCCCCGACGTCTGCGCCGCGATGACCAGCGCCCGGTGCGGATCGGCCCCACGGCGCCGCTCGTCGCGCTCCCGCCGGATGTAGAACAGGCAGTAGTCCACCCCGACCGCGAGCCCCACCAGCAACATCACGTGCATGGTCGTATCCACGGTCGGCGCCCACCGGCTTGCGAAAGCGAGCAACCCCGTCGCAGCGACCACCGCGGTCACGGCAAGACCCACCGGCAGCAGCGCGGCCACCAGCGCCCCGAACGCCACCAGCAGAATCCCCAGCGTGATCGGGATCGACAGCATCGACAGCCGGGTCAGCCCCTCATCCAGCGCATCCCCGATCAGCAGGTCACCGCTGGCATCCCCGGCCTCGGCGACATACAACTGCGGATACTTCTTCTGTACGCCCGCCACGGCATCCAGCACCGGCTGCACTCGGTCCTTCGCGGTCTCGGAGTCCCCCGCCATCGTGAACGACACCAGCGTCGACCCCTTGTCGGGCGACACCACCGGCTTCGCCACGTCCCCGACCGCCGCAAGCCCCGTCAAGGACTTCGTGACATCGGCGACGGCCGCCTCCCGCCCGGCCCCCTGAACCAGCACCGACTCCCCCGCCGGCCGCTCCGGGAACCCCGCCGCCGCAACGATCCGATCCGCCCGCCCCGAATCCCCGTGCCCCGTGTCGCTCTCCGTCGCCTCGAGCGTGCCGAAGTGTCCACTCAGCACGGTCACCCCGACCACAAACGCAATCCACCCAAGAATCGCCAGAGTGCGATGCCGCGCACTCCACACCGCGGCCCGAGCCGCGATCCCCGTGACGTTTTCGCTCTTCTTCATACCGAAAACGCTATGAAGAAAGCTGCCCGGTAACGAACCCGCCAGCCACCCGCTTCATGGTGGTGCTACCCCCACCATCCACCGGTTGACGGATGGGTTTCGCCGCCCGTCGGGCGCGACGGGCTGACCGGCCGGATCGGGTGCGATCGCCTGCCGGGCGCCCTAGCCCTGCAGGTAGGTGAGGACGGCGAGGACGCGGCGGTGTTGTTCTTCGTCCTGGTGCAGGTTGAGTTTGGTGAAGATGTTGCGGACGTGCTTCTCGACGGCGCCGTCGGTGACGACGATCTTGCGGGCGATGGCGTTGTTGGAGCGGCCCTCGGCCATCAGGCCCAGCACCTCGCGTTCGCGGGGGGTGAGGGCGCGCAGGGGGTCGTCGCGGCGCCGGCGGACCAGGAGCTGGGCGACCACTTCGGGGTCGAGGACCGTGGCGCCGCCGGCTACCTGGCGCAGGGCCGTGAGGAATTCGGCGACCTCGGCGACGCGGTCCTTGAGGAGATAGCCGACCGCGCCGCGGCGGTCGGCGAGCAGGTCGTCGGCGTATTCGACCTCGACGTACTGCGAGAGGACCAGGATCGGGCTGCCCGGGACCTGGAGCCGGGCCTCGACCGAGGCTCGCAGGCCCTCGTCGGTGTGGCTGGGTGGCATCCGGACGTCCACGATGGAGACGTCCGGGCGGTGCTCGACGATCGCCTTGACCAGGGACGGGCCGTCGGCGACCGCGGACACGACCGTGAAATCGTTCTCCTCCAGGAGCCGGACCAGGCCCTCCCTCAGGAGGACGGCGTCGTCGGCAATCACCACCCGCATGCCGACGAGCGTAGCGGTCAGACCGGGAGGGCCACCGTCAACGTCGTGCCCGCCCCGGCCGGGCTCTCGAGGCTGAGGACGCCGCCGGCGGCCTCGACCCGGTCGGCGAGGCCCGCGAGTCCGTGGCCTTTCGCCTGGCTGGCGCCGCCCACGCCGTCGTCGGCGACGGTGAGCATCAGCCCGTTGCCCGCTCGGCGGACCGTCACCTGGACCTCCAGCGCGTTGCTGTGCTTGGCGACGTTCGTCAGGGCCTCCGCGACCACGAAGTACGCCGTGCTCTCCACCGACGGGTCGAAGCGGTCCATCGCCGGGGCGTCCAGGTCGACCGGGATCGTGCAGCGGCCGGCGAGGGCGGTCAGGGCCGCTTTCAGGCCGCGGTCGACCAGGATCGGCGGGGCGATGCCGCGGGAGAGGGCGCGCAGCTCGTCGAGGGTTTCGCGGGTCTGGGTCAGCGCCTCGGCGACGGTGGCCCGGGCCTTGTCGGGGTCGGTGGCGAACTGCTGCTCGGCGCGGCCCAGGTCCATGGCGAGCCGGACCAGGCGCTGCTGCGGGCCGTCGTGGATGTCGCGTTCCAGCCGGCGCAGGGCGATCGCCTCGGCGGAGACGGCGGCGGCTTTCTGGGCCCGGGCCGTGTCACGGTCGGCGTTCGCCTCGGCGACCTGGGCTCGCAGCGTGGTCATGCCGCTGAGCAGGGCCCGGCCGAACTGGGCTTCGAGCAGCGCGACACCGCGGACGACCGGGAAGAGCGTGCCGACGAAGAAGAAGCCGAGGCACATGTGGAAGATGATCCGGGTGGAGGCGGCGTCGCCCAGGCCGAGCAGTTCGGGCAGGTCGTGCTGGTCCGGGCCGCGGGGGATCGCCCAGTCCCAGAGCGGGGTGGTGATGCCGCCCAGCGCCACGGTGAACCAGGTGATCACGACGATGAAGCCGAACATCGCGGGGACCAGCCGGAAGACGGCGTGCAGCAGGTCGAGCCAGGACTGGCCGTCGGTGGCCGGGGTGATGAGCTTGCGGCCGAACCCCGCCTCCGGCTTCGCGCTCTTGTAGCGGGTCGGCGGCAGCTGGTATCCGAGGACCGGGCCGATCCGGTTGCGCTCGAGCACGGCGAATCCGCGGGACATCATCAGCGTGCCCATCAGGATGGGCACGCCCAGCCAGATGATCGCCGTGCCCAGGCCCAGGCAGAAGCCGGTCACGCCCAGGACGAACGTGATCAGCGACAGCGGGAAGCCGAGCAGGACATAGGAGGAGTCGGTTCCTAGCTGACGCAGAGCTCTCATGGGTCAAACCCTAGGCATCGGCGGCGGCCGGGCCGAGCCCGCAGACCCCCCGCGCGAAAGTAGGGTTAACCCCACCCAGCTGTCCGTTCTGCGCCATGCTGGAAACGTGAGCGACTGGGCGCAGCTGCAGACAAAGGTGCAGCGACAGATCGAATCGCTGGTCTTCGCGGGCCGGGAGATCGGCGTGCAGGTCGCCGCCTACCTCGACGGGCAACTCATCGTGAACTCGGTGTGCGGGCTCGCCGACGAGTCGACCGGCGCGCCCGTCACACCGGAGACGCCCTTCTTCAGCTTCTCGACGGGCAAGGGTCTGACGAGTACGGCGGTGCACGTCCTGGTCGAGAAGGGGAAACTCGACTACGACCTGGTCATCGCGGACGTCTGGCCGGAGTTCGGTAAACACGGCAAGAAGGGCGCCACGCTGCGCCACGCACTGCTGCACGCCGCCGGGGTGCCGACGCTGCCGTCGTACACGACCGCCGAGGACTTCCTCGACTGGGACAGGATGTGCCGCACCATCGCCGGCGCCACCCCGACGTGGGAGCCCGGCACCCGGCACGGCTTCCACGAATGGACGTACGGCTGGCTGATCGGCGAGGTCGTGCGGCGCGCCACGCAGCGACCGCTGGCCTGGGTGCTGGCCGAGGACATCGCCCGGCCACTGGGCTGCGAGCGGGAGCTGTTCTTCGGGGTGCCCCCGCAGGACGTCAACCGGGTCGCGCGGCTCAAGGACCGCAACTGGCGCCAGGCCCTGGAGCTGCTCAGCCAGCACATCGAGAACTTCGACGCGATCGCCCCGCCGAACGTACGCCCGGAGTCCGGCCTCGCGAACCGCCGCGACATCCTGCAGACCGACATCCCCGCGGTGGCCACGGTGAGCGCCCGCGCCATCGCGCGCATGTACGCGGCGCTGATGGGCGAGGTGGACGGCGTACGCCTGATCTCCCCCGAACGCCTCAAAGAGGTCACCACGGTCCTGACGGAGGGCCCGGACTGGGCATTCGGCGGCGACCTGCCCAAGACGATGGGGTACGTCTCCCAGCTCGGCGGCACCCGGTTCGGCTGGAGCGGCAACGGCGGCAGCCTCGCCGGCTTCTACCCGGAGCTGGGTCTCTCGCTGGCGATCACCAAGAACTACCTGGGCACGACCGACGACGACCCCATGGAGGGCATCGCCGCCACGATCCACGCGGCTGTCGTGGGCGGGTAGCAACTCTCCTCTTACGGGAGGGTAGGGTTCGCCGGTGCTGATCTCTCCCCGCGTCCTGCGTACCGAGGTGCTGGCCGGGCTGGTCGTCGCCCTGGCGCTCATCCCCGAGGCGATCTCCTTCTCGATCCTCGCCGGGGTCGACCCGCGGGTGGGGCTCTTCGCGTCGTTCACGATGGCGGTGACGATCGCGATCTGCGGTGGGCGCCCGGCGATGATCTCGGCGGCCACCGGGGCGGTTGCCCTGGTCGTGGCGCCGGTTGTTCGTGAGCACGGCGTCAACTACCTGTTCGCCACGGTCATCCTCGGCGGGCTCATCCAGATCGTGCTGGCCCTGCTCGGGGTCGCCAAGCTGATGCGCTTCATCCCCCGCAGCGTCATGGTCGGCTTCGTCAACGCACTGGCCATCCTGATCTTCGTAGCCCAGGTGCCGCATCTGATCGGCGTCCCGTGGCTGGTCTATCCGCTGGTCGCCGCCGCGCTCGCGATCATCTGGATCCTGCCCCGGTTCACCAGGGTCGTGCCGGCGCCGCTGATCGCGATCCTCGCCCTGACGGTGCTCACCGTGAGCGTGCACGTCGCCGTGCCGACGGTCGGTGACGAAGGTGCGCTGCCCGACAGCCTGCCGATGTTCGCACTGCCCGACGTGCCGTTCAGCTTCGGGACTCTGCAGACGATTTTTCCGTACGCACTGGCTGTCGCTCTGGTGGGTCTGATGGAGACCCTGATGACCGCGAAGCTGGTCGACGACATCACCGACACCCGCTCGAACAAGACCCGCGAGGCCTGGGGCCAGGGCGTGGCCAACATCGTCACCGGCTTCTTCGGCGGCATGGGCGGCTGCGCCATGATCGGTCAGACGATGATCAACGTGAAGACGTCGGGCGCGCGTACCCGTATCTCCACGTTCCTGGCCGGGGTCTTCCTGCTGATCCTGGTCGTGGCCCTAGGCGACGTGGTCGCGCTGATCCCGATGGCCGCCCTGGTCGCGGTCATGATCGTGGTCTCGGTCGGCACGTTCGACTGGCACAGCATCACCCCGGCCACCCTCCGGCGCATGCCCCCGGGCGAGCTGGTCGTCATGGTCGTGACGGTCGCGGCGACCCTGGCCACCCGCAACCTGGCGATCGGTGTGGTGCTCGGCGTCCTCACCGCGACCGTCATCTTCGCCCGCCGCGTCGCCCACCTGGTCGAGGTGACCAGCGTCCTCGACCCCGCCGGCGGCACCCGGATCTACTCGGTGCACGGGTCGCTGTTCTTCGCCTCCAGCAACGACCTGGTCACCCGGTTCGACTACGCCACGGATCCCGACTCGGTGATCATCGACCTGTCCCAGGCACACATCTGGGACGCCTCGTCGGTCGCCGCCCTGGACGCCATCAGCGCGAAGTACGCCGCGCGCGGCAAGACGGTGGAGATCACCGGTCTCAACCCCCCGAGCGCGAAGCTGCGTGACCGGCTGGCCGGGACGCTTTCCTGACCTTTTCCCCCGACGGGCACACTATGGGGATGACCACGGGACGGCACATGCAGATCGGCGAGGCAGCCGAGCGCGTCGGACTGAGCATCCGCACGATCCGGCACTACGAGGAAGCCGGACTGATCATGCCGTCGGCCCGCAGCGAGGGCGGCTTCCGCCTCTACACCGAGCCCGACCTCGCCCGTCTCGCCGTGGTCAAGCGCATGAAGCCGCTCGGCTTCACCCTCGACGAAATGCGCGACCTCCTCGAACTCCTCGACTCGCTCACCGAGGCCAACCCCGCCGACAACCGCGCCGCGCTGCTCGACCGCCTGACGATGTTCCACGAGGCGGCCCAGGCACGGGTCACAGCCCTGCGCGACCAGCTGACCATGGCCGAGGGATTCGCCGGCCAGATCCAGGACCACATCGACATTCATGTCGTACCCCCCGCCTAGTTTGGGGGCATGAGCGATTGCACCGAGCCTCGCTGTGCGCAAGCTGCGGACGGCCGCGACGGCGAGGGCCATGAGCGCATGCCAAAGGCCGGCTCAGCGTGAGGGTTCCGCCGCTCGGTCGTGACGCCTGGCTCGCGCTGGGGATGAACGCGCTGTCCTGCCTGGGCAGCGGCCTCACCATGCCGTTTCTCCTGGTCTATCTGCATGCGGTGCGAGACCTTCCCTTGGGTACGGCCGGAGCCGTCCTCGCCGTCTCCGGTGTGGCCGGGCTCGTGGTGGTGCCCCTGACCGGCCCGCTGGTGGACCGTGTCGGGGCGCGCCCGGCGTTCGTGGGCGGGCTGCTCGTGGGCGGAGCCGGGATCGCGCTCTTCACCGTGGCCACGAGCCTGGGCTGGGCATTGCTGGCCGCCGTCGTCTACGGCTTCTCGGGTGGCCTGACGTGGAACAGCTTCGCGAGCCTGCTGGCCCAACTGGTGCCGCCCTCGTCGCGGGGCGCCGTTTTCGCGCTGCGCTACACGAGCGCCAACGCGGCTTTCGGCGCGGGCGCCCTGATCGCCGGGTTCGTGACGGTGGGCTCGACGGCCGGGCCGTACGTGGCGATTCTGCTCGTGGATGCCGTCTCCTACGTGGCACTGGCGGCGGCGATGCTGCTGGTCCCGGCCCCCGTGGTGACGTCCGCCGACACCGGTGGCGGTTACCGCGTCGTGCTGCGGGACCGGGCGCTGTTACGGGTGCTGGTCATCAACACGCTGCTCACGGTCTTCGCCTTGGCCCAGCCGAGCGCGATCTTCACCGCCTGGGTGACCGGCCCGGGCGGCGAGTCGTCGCGGGTGGCCGGGATCGCGTTCGCGGTGAACATCGCGGTGCTGCTGGCCTGCCAGCTCCCGGTGCTCGCCTGGGCCCGCGACCGCTCCCGACTACGCGTGGCCGCCGCGTCGGCCGTCGTCTTCGCGGGCGCCTGGGTGCTGCTGGGCCTCGGCGCGGGAAACGCTGCGCTGATCGTCACGGCGCTCGGGGTCTTCGCCGTCGGGGAAACCCTGCTCGCGCCGACACTGCCCGCGCTCGTCAACGACCTGGCACCCGACGAGCTGCGCGGACGCTACAACGCGGCGCTCGCGCTCTCCCAGCAGTCCGGCCCGGTGCTCGCCCCCCTGCTCGGCGGCCTCGCCCTCGGCCACGACCTCGGCGTGCCCTACATCCTCCTACTGGCCGCCGTCTGTCTCGCCACTGCCGCGCTGGCGCTGCGAATCAGGACTCAGACGGAAACCCCGACCCTGGCCGGCAAATGAGGCCCTCGCGGCTCGGACAGGGAGCTGAGACCCCTGCGGCCCGGACGGGAAGCTGAGACCCACGGCCCGGACGGGAAGCTGAGACCCACGCGGTCCGGACAGCCCACTGGGACCCGCGCGGTCCGGACAAGCCCGCTGAGGCCTGCGCGGTCCAGACAGGGAGCTGGCCTGCGCGGTCCAGACAGGGAGCTGAGGCCTGCGCGGGAGGCCGGGGAACCTGCGCGGCCCGCGCGGCAGTTATGTGGGACGCGTCACAGCGCGTAATGGGGCAAATATGCAACAAGTGTGACTGATTTTGGGCAGAGCTCCGCCCAAGTTCAGCGTTCCATTCTGGACAGTAACACCAACCGGCGACGCCGCAAAGGCCTGACCGACCGCCCTCGCAGGGCTCATCGCCCCCGGGAACGGAACCCTGCCCGAGCTTGCCGCAACCCTGACACCGGACCTCCGGACCACACTTCGGCGATGGCCTCCCCGCTGCAACAGGGAGGCCATCAAACGCCGGCGCCGGCCCCTACCAAAGATCGACTTCCAGGCATTCGTGCAGCTCAGCCGTAACAACATCACAGCAAACAGCCGCCCCGAGTATGCCACACCATATTCGTCGGCGCCGGAGCCGAGACGCAAAGATATCAAAATTGACGACTGCTCAAAACGCAATCACCGGCGCACAGCGAGCAATTAACGATAATCACGGATTGCGCTTCAACATTTTTAAAGCCGCCCCGGCAAACCGCGCAACATCAGGACGATTTACATTCGACACCTTCGGGACCCATAAGCTCAATACTCCTGCGAAGATCAGGCAAAATCGCTCAAACAGCATCTCATTTTTCCAAGTTTTTCCTGCTCAGAGCCCATGCAGCAGCTCGCACGGCCATAAGACACACACCTTTCTCAGGGCAATCACAACGAGACGATGCATGCGCGACGGCGTGACGGTCGATTCGCTCGGCCGACAAGCAACGCGTGATCGGGTACTGTCCCCTGCGTCGGGTTTTCCGCGAGTCGGGATGGGACTGCAATTCCATCCTCCGCCGGAAGCGCCAGAACCCGGCCGGCCCCTACTGAGCATCGATCCAAGGAGAGCCCTATGCAGTCCGATGAGCTGTTCGTACAGGTCCGCGCTTCACCGAAGGTCGTTATCTACATCGTCGTGGTTGTCCTGATCCTGACCGGACACGTTGCCATGTAGGGGTCACGCCGATCGGGCAGGCGAACCCGCCTGCCCGCTGAGGCGGCGGCCAAAGCGGGCGGCGGTCAAGCCGGCGGCGGTCAAGCCGGCGGCGGTCAGAGTGGACCGTGGCTTGCTTCAAGTTCGAAGTAAGTACAATTGACCGGTGACCGACACCGCGCCGCTCGACCCGCGACAGCTGACCGCCTATCTGGCGCTCAAGGACGTCGCCGCCCTGCTGGAGCATGCGGTCGAGCAGCAACTGAAGGAGGACGGCGGGCTCACCACGCCGCAGTTCCAGATTCTCGCGACCCTGGCCGACGCCCCGGACGGGCGGCGCCGGATGACCGATCTCGCCGACGGGCTGGTCTACAGCCGCAGCGGGCTCACCTACCAGGCCGCCCAGCTGGAGAAGGCCGGCCTGGTCACGCGCGCGTCAGCCGAGGACGACGAACGCAGCGTGATCGTGACGCTGACCGAGGCCGGGCGCGCGGTGCTGTTCAAGGTGATGCCCGGGCACATCGAGGTGGTGCGCCGGCTCTTCCTGACGCCCCTGGGAGACGCGGACATCACGGCGATCACTGACATCCTGGGGCGGGTCCGGGCCCAGATGCGCAGCGCGCCGCCCCGCTCGGCAAAACCGAGACGGACCAGATCGTGACCGACGACGAGATCGCCGCAGCCCTGGCCCCGATCGCCGCAGGGGCCTCGTTGTTCCCTACCCCGGCACGTGGGTCGCCCCGCCCTACCCGGCCCGCGACGGGCGGCTGGTGGTCGCCGAGGACCCCGGGTTGTCCGTGATCGCCGTCGATCCCGGCCCGGACACGTGCTCGTTCGAATCCGTGGGACCGACGCGGAAGCAGGAGATTCCTGGGCTTTCGCCGCCGAGGAGGTCGGCTACGGCATGCACGGAGCGGCACGGCCACGCGCAGCCGTGGGGCCACCTCCCGCATGACCGAGCAGGAAAGCGACGCGACGTTCGCCGCCGACCAATGGCTCGCCGACCCGGTCAGTGCGATCGTTGCCGCTCTGGTCGACCAGGGTCTGATTCAACGCGGGGAACGCAACAACGGCAGATAGACGTCGTCGATGATCTCGATGAGGATGTCGTCCGGGACCGAGGACGTGCCGCGGGTGACGTATTCATTGCGCAGCAACGCGATCGCGACCGTGGCCACCCGTGGCTTCAGGGCTTTCTCGGAGATTTCGCCGCGGGTCACCGCACGGCCGAGGACGGTCAGCCACAGGCCTGAGCCCGCGTCGATGATGCTGTCGCGCAGCTGGGCCATCAGGTCCGGGTCGTCGGCGGCGGCTGCCAGTAGTCCCAGCACGATGCCGCTGACCGCCGGGGCGGACAGGTGGTTGTTGGCACCCCGGAGCAGTTCCAGGACGTCGCCTCGGAGGGTGCCCGTGTCGGGCGGCTCCCGGTCTGCGCCGATCAGTTCGCGATAGGCGGCCAGGGCGAGTGTGGCCCGCGAAGGCCAGCGGCGGTAGATCGCGTTCTTGTTGGTGCCGGCCCGCGTGGCTACGCCGTCCATGGTCAGGCCCACGTAGCCGGATTCGGTGAGCTCCTCGACCGCGGCGCGCAGGATCGCCTGTTCGAGTTCGGACCCGCGACGCCGTGACGATCCCATGGGTACTGACCGTACCGTAGACGAGATAGGGTACGTCGAGTACCTTAATCGTCATGCGAGGTAGAGGCATCAGCTATGACACCGGATGGGTCCTCAGGGGACGGAACTCACGTGATTTCTTCGAGCCGGAGCAGGTCGAGCGGGACCTGACAATCATCCGCGACGACCTGCACTGCAACACCGTGCGCATCATGGGCGGTGACGCCGGGCGGATCGAGATCGCCGCACGGTACGCCGCCCAGCTCGGCCTGGAGGTCTGGTTCTCGCCATATCCGCTGGACCTCACCACCGACGAGATGCTGGACCTGTTCGCCGATTGCGCCGACCGGGCCGAACGTCTCCGGACGGACGGCGCCGAGGTCGTTTTCGTCACCGGCGCGGAGTTGAGCCTGATGGCGCTTGGCTTCCTGCCCGGCGCGAACACCGAGGAGCGCGTTGACGCCCTGCTGAGCAACCGGCAGTTGATCCCCGGGCTCGCGGCGCAGATCAACGAGTTCCTGGGCCGGGCGGTGAAGGTTGTCCGCGAGCGGTTCGGCGGCCCGGTCACGTACGCGTCCGTGCAGCTCGAGCAGGTCGACTGGACGCCGTTCGACATCATCTCGGTCGATCTGTACCGCTCGAAGGAGATCGTCGACCAGTTCGCGGCGGGTGTGAAGATCCTCGCCGCGGAGGCCAAGCCGGTGGCGGTCACCGAGTTCGGGACGGCGAGCTACCGGAACGCGGGCGACCTCGGCGCGCAGGGGATGCAGATCGTCGAGAACGACGAATCCGGCACGCCGGTAAAGCTGAAGGGCGTCTTCGAGCGCGACGAGGCCGGCCAGGGCGCGTACCTCCGCGAGCTGCTGGAGATCTTCGACGCGGGCGGGATCGACACGGCGTTCGTGTTCACCTTCGCGCTGTCGTCGTTCCCGCACCGGCCCGACGGCGACCCACGTGACGACCTCGACCTGGCCAGCTATGGCATCGTGAAGATCGGCGAGGACGGCACGTGGGAGCCGAAAGAGGCGTTCCGGGCGGTGGGTGACTTCTACTCGAGCTCGTAGATCGTGACGCTGCCCGCGGTGTAGGCGACCTTCGCCTGCATGGCCAGCTGCGGGGAGACCGTTCCGGCACGGCTGTCGGCAAAGAGCCACTTCACGCCGTACGCCTCCCGCAGCGCACGAACATCAGCCACGTCGGCAACGGTGAACACCCGCTCGTTCAGCGCGAACAACGCCGGGTCGGGAGCGGGCTGCAACGGGTACTTGATCCCGTTCACCCCGTTCGCGGCCACGGTGGCGTCCGAGTATCCCCAGCTCTCGACGAGGGTGCGCCGGCCACCGAGACCCGCAACCCAGAAGGCGCGGGCGTCGCACGGCTTGGCGCGCCCGATCGGCTGGCAGTGCACGTTGGTGGCGACCACGGCGTCGTTGCCCGCGTTCTCGTCGAGCCACAGCGCGGCCCGCATCTCCGCCCTGGTGAGCTGCCGGGCAGGTGCGGCCGCTGCCGGCGCCGGGCCGAACTCGGCGTTCCACCACGACTTCGTGTAGCTGGACGTGCCATAGGCCAGGCTCGCACCGACAACGGCGGCGACCACCGCGACAACCAGCGACCGGTAGCTCTTGCGCAGGACCAGGACGAGGATCGCGCCCGCGACGACGAACCCCAGCGTGCGCAGCACGGGCAGACCCAGCGCCCACGACCACTGGGACCACGACGTGCGGTACTCCGGCCGGGCCACCGCGGGTGCGATCAGCGCCCACGCGGCGCCCGCGAGCAGTCCCGCGACGGGCACCCACCAGCGGCGTACGTTCTCGGCCAGCAGCCAGACGGTCAGCACCGACCCGAACGGCACCATGCAGAGGAAGAAGTAGAGCATGCTGGCCGACGGGTGCCAGAGCAGCCACGTCGCGGCCGTCCCGGCGACGATCATGCCGCCGAACATCCAGGCGACCGGGTCCGCGCGCATCCGGCGGTTACCGATCCCGAGGATGCCGAGCAGCCGTGGCGACTCCATCAGCAGCCACCAGCCGATGATGCCGACGGCGAAGACCCAGCCCTTGGCGTCGGCGCCGGCGAGACCCGGCGGCAGGAAACCGTTGGGCGCGATGCCGTCGTTCTGACCGAGGCTCATCGAGTACGGGTCCATCCACCGGATGACCGCGAACGGCTGGAGCCCCAGGGTTCCCGCGCCACCACCGGCGAACAGCTTGGTGCCGATGATCATCGGGATGAGCACCGCGACCAGGAACAGCGCGATCCTGAGCGGGAATTTCCGGTGCCGGATCCACAGCACCAGACCGGCCAGGCCGATGCCCGCGACCAGCGGTGGCAGGGCGCTGGACTTCGATCCGGCGACGGCGAGCGCGAGCGGCGGGGTCACGTACCAGAGCGGTCCGAGCGGCCGGCCACGCAGCACATCCACGGCGATCAGGGCGAGAAGACCGAGCAGCGGCATGGCGTACGTCTGGGAAGGGCTCGCAAAAACCAGAGCCGATGTCCCGTACGCCATGAGCGGCGCACCCAGGCTGAGCGGAATCCCGATGAACGCCAGCGCCCCGGCGAGCGGCCCGGCCCACCACTTGCCGATCACCTCACGGGCCAGGACCGCGGTCACCAGCACCCCGATCGCCCCGATCGGCACGTTCCACAGCCGCAGCAGCACGACGTGCTCGGGAATGCCGGTGATCATGCTGGCCGCGGCCATGTCGGCGTCGGACAGGTAGTGGTAGCGCAGCGTGTCCCCGGCGAGCTGGGGCACCTCGAACGGCATCGAGCGCGTCATCTCGTGCACGAGCGAGAGGTGGTACATCACGTCCTGGTAGTACGCCCCGGAGAACGGCGGCATCGGCGCACCCGACCAGGCCACCGCGCCCCAGGCGACGATGACGAGCAGCGCGGCGCAGATCATCCAGGCCCAGCGCAGCGGCAACGGCCGCGGGTCGTCGATCCGCCAGTGCCGGCGCAGCGACGGCACGGCGATGAAAGCCGCGATCACGAGCAGCGGCCAGGCCCAGAGGACCTGCTGGAGCCCGATGGCAGCGGCGATCGCCCAGCCCACGAGCTGCACGAACAGGCCGGTCCCCGCGCCGAGTCCGAGGTCCTCGGGCAGGTTGCCACGGCTGCCGCGCACGGCCCGCCAGACGAGCGTGCCCGGCACCACGATGCCGAGCACGAGGTAGACGCCGTAGATCGCGATGTCCCTGGCGGGCGTGTCGGCGTTGAGCAGCGCGGCGACGTAGACGACCGTCACCAGTGCCCAGGGGAGCAGCGCTCCGGCCCTGAACCGCGGTGGAGTCGCGACCGCGGGTGGAGCGGGCCGGGTCAGAACGCTGGTCACCGGGCTCCCGCCGCGGTCCGCTGCTGCGGGATCGCCGGCGGCTCGGCCGCGGCGGAGTCGAATCCAATGTGGAACGTGGGGCGGTTCTGCACGGTCTTGTAGATCCGCGCGACGTACTCGCCCAGCAGCCCCAGGCAGATCAGCTGCACCGCGGAGAGGAGCAGCACCGCGAGGAAGAGCGAGGTCCAGCCCGGGATCACCGTGCCGTTGGAGTAGACCACGATGCCGAAGATCATCAGCGCGATGCAGGCCGCGAACGCGATCGCGCCGAGCCACGTTGCGATCCGCAGCGGGGCGGCCGAGAAGTTCGCGGCGCTGTCCCAGGCCAGGGCCACCATCTTGCGCAGCGGGTATTTGGTCTCGCCGGCGGCGCGCTTCTCCCGGGCGTAGGCCACCTTGCCGGAGGAGAAGCCCAGCGACGGCACGAGCAGCCGGTAGACGGGGGTGCGCTCGGGCAGGACCTTGAGCACGTCGACCACCTCGCGGCTGAGCAGCCGGAAGTCACCCGCCTGCGAGGGCACGTCGGCGCCGACCATCCGGCGCATCAGCTTGTAGTACGCCCCGGCCGTGTGCCGTTTGAAGAACGTGTCGGTGCTGCGGTCGGAGCGCACGCCGTACACGACGTCGAGACCGTGCTCCTGCGCCGTGTGCAACATCTCGGCGATGGTCTCCGGCGGGTCCTGCAGGTCGGCGTCGATGCTGACCACCCACTCGCCGAGCGAGCGGTGCAGCCCCGCGGTGAGCGCCGCCTGGTGGCCGCTGTTGTGCCGCAGCTTGATCAGGCGCAGCTCCGGCCACGTGCGGCCGTTCTCGAACAACAGCTGGGCCGTACGGTCGGCGCTGCCGTCGTCGACGGCGACGACCTCGTAGCTGACGCCGAGCCCGTCGAGCGCCGGCCGCAGACGTTCGACCAGGGCGGGGATGACCGCTTCCTCGTTGTACATCGGTACGACGACCGACAGGACGATGCTGCTCACGGCTGGCGGATCCCCTATGTCTCGAGCGTGGTCAGCCGCGTGAACTCGCGCGGCAGGTCGTAGCCGTCCCAGATCGCGCTGAACGTCAGCGCGGAACCGAACGGGACGATGCGGTCGACGCCCCGGCCACCCAGCGCCTCGGCGAACGAGCGCAGGTCGGCCGGCGCGAAGCCGAAGTGGCTGAACGTCTGGTCCTGGCGGTTCATGGCGGGCACCAGATCGGCCAGCGTGGCGACGTGCGCGAAGGGGAACGCCCCCGCGCCGATCCAGCGCCGCGGCGCGTCGCCGGGTTCGCTGAGGGACAGCGAGGTGATCGTGTTGTCCGGGAACGCCACCGCCGACACCGCTCCGGTCGCGGCCAGCTCGTACGCGTTGACCCGCTTCTCCACCGCCATCGCTGCGTCGATGACCCAGCCGCGCTGCGCGACCACCTCGGCGAGGACGGTCAGGAACTCCTCGCGTACCTCGCCGGCCTGTTCCGGGGTGCCGCCGACCAGGAACACGGTCCGGGGTGAGGAGCAGGCGGCCTGGTCGAACCAGTACGCGTCGTTGGAGAACCCGAGCACCGCGGCACGCTGGGCACCGGGGTCGGCCGAGCGCCACCCGGGCACCGACAGCGCGGCCCACGAGGTGCGGTCGGGGAACGTCAGGTCGCGGCCGGACGGGCGCAGCGGGTGCTTGCGGATCGTGGTGACCGCCGAGTCACCACCCCAGATGACCCGCAGGTCGGACCACGCGCTGAGCGCGGCGGTCAGGGCGTCGTCGCGGCCGTACGTGATCATCCGCTGGGTACGCGCGATCACCGGGTCGGCGTCCGGCAGGGTCGCGTTCAGCGTCTCCAGCACGGTCTCCGCGGCGCCGGCCGAGCGCGACGAGATGCGGACGACGTTGTGGTTGCCGGCGAGCGCGGACAGCGCCCACGAGTACACGAAGATGGTGTCCACATTGGCCGGGGGCACGTGGAAGACGTTGCCGCGCGGGAAGACGTACGTTCCGTCGTCCCTGGTCATCCGGGTCGCGGCGCGCTTGAGCTCCGCCGGCCGCAGGAAGTAGCCGAGCGACCCCAGCTCCGGGTGCTTACGCGCGACCGCGGGTGCCAGCAGCTTCCGCGCGAACCGCGACAGAAAGTCCACCACCCGCGGATCGCCGACAGTCAGCCGATCCTCGGAAGGCGCGGTCAGGTCCTCGGTGGCGTCACCAAATCGGAAAATCATGAAGCCTCCCGGTACGTGTCAGAGCAGCCCCGGGCCTCCGCACGCGGAAGGCGGCCGAGGACGGAGAAGCGCTTGCCGGGCCAGTCGCCGTCGTCGACGCCGTCGAGGACTCCGAGGTCCTCGGTGAGCAGGACGTGCCCCGGGTACGAGGTGGGCAGCGTGCTCACGACCTCGATCAGCCCCGGCTCGCCGACCGGCTGTTCTTCCCAGGTCCGCGGGTTACGGATGATGACGTCGGCGAAGTCGGGGCAGTAGAGCGAGCCGCCGGAGGGACCCTCCAGGAAGACCGTGCCGATCTGCTCGACCATGCCGTAGAAGTTGTGCATCCGGGTGAGCCCGGTGTCGTCCTTGAGCCGGCGCCGGAATTCCTCGGGCGACACTGCCTGGTCGACGAGCTTCTTCCAGCCGCCGGAGTGGATCAGGATGCCGTTGCTCAGGTCCAGCCCGTTGTCCCGCGCGACCTCGTAGAGGTGCAGCCAGACGAGGTAGGTGAAACCGAAGATGAGGAACGGCTCGCTGCCGTGCTTGCCGAGGAAGGTGCGCAGCGCCTCGATGTCCGGGTGGCCCTCGGGGTCGAGCGCCCAGGCGTGGTCCCGCCCGTAGGTCGCCATGCCCAGCACCCCGGCGCCGCGCGCGCTGAACGAGCGGCGGTCCTTCAGCAGGCCCTTCGAGTCGACCAGGATCATCGGCAGCCGGCGCGGGCCGAGCACGGTCTGCATGGTCGCGCCGAGCTGGCGGGTCTGCGTGGCCGCCGCGGCCTTGTCCAGGTAGATCCTGCTGACCTCGCCGGTGGTGCCGCTCGAGGTCAGGACCTTGAAGACCTCGTCGTCCGGGATGCTCTTCAATTCCAGGTTCTTGAAGAGGCGTACGGGCAGCCACGGCAACTCAGCAACCGTGGCAGCCGACGTGAACCCCGACGCGGCGAGTATCCGGTCGTACTCGGCACAGTTCGCGCGGTGATGCTGCGTGAGCTCGGACAACTCCTTGTGCAGCAACACCTCCCGCTCAGGCTGGGACAACGTAAATACGCTCACTTGTGGGCCTCCAGCGACCGGTAGTCGACTTTCCCGGTCGGAAGCAGCGGCAGCGCGTCGATGCCGCGGACGTCGAGCCCGGTGAAGTGGGTGCCGAGGAACGCGGCCAGCTCGCCGCGGATCGCGCGGGCCCGGTCGGCGTCCGCGCCCTCGACGAAGACGTGCAGCTTGTCGTCGCCGGCGACGGCGGCGATCGCGCCGTGCGCGGCGAGGGTGCGCTCGACGTCGTCCAGGTTGACGCGGACACCGAAGACCTTGCCGATGCGTTTCAGCCGGCCGGTGAGGAAGAGGAAGCCCTCGTCGTCGAGGTGGCCCAGATCGCCGGTGCGCAGGATCCCGCCGAGTTCGTCCGGCTTGGCGAGATCTGCGGCGCTGTCGGCGTACCCCATCATGACGTTGGGTCCGGTGAAGACGACCTCGTCGTTGTCCACGGAGAACGACCCACCGGGGATCGGCAGTCCGGCGGAGCCGAGTTTGTCCTTGATCCGGTCGGGCGGGAGGACCGCCATCCGCGCGGTGGCCTCGGTCTGGCCGTACATCACGAAGAGCCGGCCGCCGACGGTTGCCATCCGCTCGGCGAAGTCCTGCACCAGCTCGGTGCGCAACCGCCCACCCGCCTGGGTGAGGGTGCGCAGCCTGGGGTGCGCGGCCGGGTCGAACCGCAGGCGGCGCAGCATCTCGTACTGGTACGGCACCGCCGCGAGCGTGGTGATGCCCCGCTCGGCGACCACCGTCCAGAAGCCGCGCTGCAGGATGCCGCCGCGTTCCAGCACCACCGTCGCACCGCGCAGCAGGTGACTGTTCAGCACCGACAGGCCGTACGTGTAGAACAGCGGCAACGTCGTGGGGGCAACGTCGTCCAGGGTGATGTCGAGGCTGTCCGCGATGGCCGCGGCGTTGGCCTCGACCGCCGCCCGCGACAGCCGCACCAGCTTCGGATTGCCGGTCGAGCCACTGGTCGTGAGCAGCAGCGCGAGGTCGGGGTGCGGCTCGATCGCCGGTGTCTCACGCAACCAGGTGTCACCCTCGGCGCGGTAACCGGCCGGCGGAGCCGAGCTCACGCCGGTGACCTGCACGGGGCCGAACCGTTCGACCAGCGCGTGCAGCACCTCGGGGTCGAGCTCGGGGTCGAGCAGCGCGATGGGACGCCCGGCGGCGAGCGCACCCAGATAGCGCGCGACCGCGCCGAGCTCGGTGGGGGTGAGTGCGAAGACGATGCCGGGCGGCAGCTGCGCGAACGCGGCTGCGGCGGCGTCGACCTCGCCGGGGCTCAGGGTCGCGCCGGTCTCGGCGTCGAGCACCCGGGCCCCGGGATGGAGCAGGTTCACAGCGAGATTCCTCCGTCGACCCCGAGCACCTGGCCGGTGACGAAACGTGCCTGCTCGGAGAGCAGGAACGCCACGACGTCGGCGACCTCCTCGGGCTCGCCGAGGCGGCCGAGGGCGGTCTGCGCGATCCGCTGCGCGCGGCCGTCGGTGTCGAGCGTGTCGAGCATGTCGGTGGTGATGAAGCCCGGCGCCACGGCGTTGACCCGGATGCCACGCGGGCCGAGCTCCTTCGCGGCGGACAGGGTCAGACCGCTGACCGCGGCCTTCGACGCGGCGTAGATCGCCTGACCGGCCACGCCCGCGCCGCCGGTGACCGAGGACACGAAGACCACCGCGGGGGTACGCCCACGGCCCAGCAGCCGCACCGCCCCCTGCAACGTGTTCACTGCCCCGACCGCGTTGACGGCGAAGAGCCGCTGCACGGTCGCGTCGTCGATCATGCCGAGCATCCCGGCGGCGTGCGTGCCCGCGTTGACCACGAGCGCGTCGAGCCGGCGGAATCGCTCGAAGGCGAGCCGCATCATCGCTTTACTCGTGGCCGGATCGGAAATGTCACCATGCGTAGAAACAACAGTTACGCCGTGCTTATCGGCGAGCTGTTCGGCAACTTCGTCAATAGCGTCGGCGCGATGACCGTGCACGACGAGGTCATAACCCTGCTCGGCGAGCCGGCGAGCGACCGCGTTGCCGATACCCCGGGATGCGCCGGTAATGAGCGCAACCCGATCAGGCATCGAAGTCCACCCCGTATTTACCAAGAATTCGCACAGCCTCCGCGAATGAGGACATGTTGATGACGTCGTCGGTGTCGATCATTACCGAGAATTCATCTTCGATCGCCGCGACGAGCGCCATGTGGGCCAGCGAATCCCACTTCTCGTTGTCCTGGTAGTGCAGGTCGTCCACGGGGGCGTCCGGCGGAAGGTCAAGCGCGGTCCGGAACGTTTCACGCAGTCGCTGCAGCTCAATCACGGTGTTACTCCAAGGGCGGATGGGCGAAGGAACCCACCATGCCGCAGCTCCCGCAACGGCACGACCAAGCCGAGCTGAACTCGACGTGAATTGCGGCTGGCATCTGTCAGCGCCACTGGAATTGCCAGATCACGCGGTTATGCTTCCGCTCCGAAAGCCGAATGACCAATCCCCGTGCCACCCCCCGGGAGCAATTATGAGTGTGTTGAACGGATCCTCCATCCTGGTGACCGGTGCCACCGGTTCCTTCGGGAAGGCGTTCCTGGGTTACGCGCTGGCCAATCTCGACCCGCAACGCATCGTGGTGTTCAGCCGCGACGAGCTGAAGCAGTACGAGGTCCGCCAGATGTTCGGTGACGACCCGCGCCTGCGCTTCTTCATCGGCGACATCCGTGACAAGGACCGGCTCGCCCGGGCGATGCACGGCGTCGACCACGTGATCCACGCCGCCGCCCTCAAGCAGGTCGACACCGCCGAGTACAACCCCTCGGAGTTCATCGCGACCAACATCAACGGCTCGCAGAACGTCGTCGACGCCGCGATCAACGCCGGCGTGCAGCGCGTCGTCGCGCTCTCCACGGACAAGGCGTCGAGCCCGATCAACCTGTACGGCGCCACCAAGCTGGTCGCCGACAAGCTGGTCATCGCGGGCAACCACTACGCCGCGACGCACCCGACCCGCCTCTCCGTCGTGCGCTACGGCAACGTGATGGGCAGCCGCGGCTCGGTCGTGCCGTTCTTCCGCAAGCTCAACGCCGAGGGCAAGAGCCTGCCGATCACCGACAAGCGGATGACCCGCTTCTGGATCACCCTCGACCAGGCGGTCAAGTTCGTCGTCGATTCGTTCGACGTGATGCAGGGCGGCGAGCTGTTCGTGCCGCGCATCCCGAGCATGCGCATCCTCGACCTGGTCGAGGCCGTCGCGCCGGACGCTCCCACGCACGAGATGGGCATGCGCCCCGGCGAGAAGCTGCACGAGGAGATGATCGCCTCCGACGACAGCCGCCGGACGCTGCGTTTCCCGGACCGCTACGTCGTGCAGCCCGTCGTCGCGAGCTGGGGATACAAGACGCCCGAGGGCGGCGAGCTGGTGCCGGACGGCTTCAACTACCGCTCCGACAACAACGACCTCTGGCTGGAGGTCGACGAGATGCGCGACCTCATCAAGGAGCCGTGATGCTGCCCTACGGGCGGCAGAACGTCACCGACGCGGACATCGAGGCGGTCACCGCGGCACTGCGCAGCGACTGGCTCACCACCGGGCCGAAGGTCGACCTCTTCGAGAACGATCTGACCCGGATCGCCGGTGCGCCCTGCGTCTCGGTCAGCAACGGAACGGCGGCGCTGCACACGGCTTACGCCGCGGCCGGGATCGGTGCGGGCGACGAGGTCATCACCACCCCGATGACGTTCTGGGCCACCGCGGGCACGGCGACCACGCTCGGCGCGACCGTGGTCTTCGCCGACGTGGAGGAGGACACCGCCAACCTCGACCCGTACGCGGTCGAAGCGGCGGTCACCCCGCGCACCCGGGCGATCGCGGCGGTCGACTACGCCGGGCACCCCGCCGAGTACGACGAACTGCGCAAGATCGCGGACAGCGCCGACGCCACGTTGATCGCGGACGCGGCGCACGCCATCGGCTCCACGTACCGGGGCAGGCCGGTCGGCACGCTCGCCGACCTGACGACGTTCTCGTTCTTCCCGACGAAGAACCTGACCACCGCGGAGGGTGGCGCGGTCGCGTCCACCGATCCGGCGTTGCTGGAGCGGGCCCGGATCTTCCGGACCGTCGGGCTCGTCCGGGACCCCGCTGTACTGCGCCGCACCGACGAGGGCCCCTGGTTCTACGAGGTGCAGGAGCTCGGTCTCAACTACCGGCTCCCCGACGTGCTGTGCGCGCTGGGCAGCTCCCAGCTGCGCCGGCTCGGGGACTTCAAGGCACGGCGGGCCGCGCTGAGCGCGCGCTACGACGAGTTCCTGGCGGACGTGCCCGGCCTGCGACTCCCGGTCACCCGGGACCATGTGGATCCGATGCGGCACCTCTATCCCGTACGCATCCAGGGCGGTCGCCGTCGTGAGGTGTTCGAGCGGATGCGGGCGGCCGGCATCGGCGTCCAGGTCAACTACATCCCGGTGTACTGGCACCCGCTCTACGAGGACCTCGGCTACCAGCGCGGCATGTGCCCCAACGCCGAGGCCTTCTACGCCGAGCAGCTGTCCCTGCCGCTGTTCTACGACCTCACCGACGCGGACCAGGACCGCGTGATCGAGACCCTGCGCACCATTCTGGAGAGCTGACCCCGTGCACCACGCCAACCACTTCTACGGCCACGCGCACGTGCTGGCCGAGTACTGCGGGCTGAACCCCGACGATCCACCCCGGATCGACGGCTACCTGCAGCACGGCTGGAACGTGGTGGACGGGCTCGGGGCGGGGACGCCGTACGTCTCCGGCCGGCCGATCTTCGTCTGGTCCGAGCAGACCCGGCGGCGGGCCCGGTCCATGGGCCGCCGCTACGCGACCGTGGTCGGCGCGCCCTTCCTCTACCTGCGCGAGATGGCTTCCCCCGCACCTTCGCCGGAAGAGCGGGAAGGCACCATCTACTACCCGTTCCACGGGTGGGAGGGCCAGCACATCGCCGGTGACCACCAGCGGCTGATCGACGAGATCATCGAGACCGAGGACGGCCCGGTCACCTTCTGTCTCTACTGGCACGAGTACCAGGACGAACGCACCCGGCGTCGCTACGAGAAGGCCGGGCGGGTCATCTGCCACGGCTACCGCGGCCTGCGCTGGCGTGACACCGACACCAAATTCCTGCACAACCAGCTCGGGGAGCTGCGCCGGCACCGCCGGGTCGCGTCCAACCGGCTGAGCAGTGCGGTGCTCTACGGCGCCTCGGTCGGCTGCGAGCCGGCCGTCTACGGCGACCCCATGCACCTGGCCGGAGAGGAAACGACGATCGCCCAGCGGATCCGCCGTCAGTGGCCCGAGCTGCACGGCAAATTCCCGGACCCGTCAGCCGCCGTCGAGTCGGCGCTGGCCGAGCTCGGCGCGGACGTGCTGGCCTCGCCGGACGAGTTGCGCGTGACGCTGGGATGGGCGGCATGACACTTCGACTTCTCGGGGGTGAGATGGCCGGCTGGTCCGATGCCGCGCCCGCCGGTGGATCCGCGTACGGGTTCCTGCTCTCCGAACTGCGGTCCCTGGTTCCTGCCGGTGGGCGGGTGCTGGTCGCCGGACCGCATGACCCGGCGCTTCTTACGGGACTCCGGGCGTACGCGGAGATCACCTGTTTCGTGCGCTCCCAGCCGGATGCCGACGCACTGAGCTCGGCCGGTTTTTCGGTCCTCTGTGGAAGCCTGGCGAAACTGACCGACAGTGATCAGTACGACCTGGTTGTCGCGCTGGACGGCGTCGGGCGGCTGTGCTCGGTGGAGGGCCCGCAGTTCGACTGGGCCGAGAGCGTGCAGGTGCTGCGGCGCAGCCTACGACCCGGCGGCGCGCTGCTGCTGGCGGTCGAGAACGAGCTCGGCGTGCACCGGCTCGTCGACCGGGTCACGCCGACCGCCGCGCATACGGATGGTGACTGGCGCCCGCTCGGTGAGTACGACGAGACCAAGCCCGGCACCCCCTCCCGGCTGCGCGAACGCCTCGCGGCCGACGGGTTGACGCCGGGCTGGCTCGCCACCGCCTGGCCGCTGCCCTCCGCGCCCACGCTGGTGATCGACGAGCCGCGGCTGCGGTACGGGCCGGCGGGTGCGCTCGCGGCCGTCGCTTCCGGGGTGACCGCTACGGCCTATGCCACCCGGCGGGTTCTGAGCGATCCTCGGCGGCTGGCGTCCACGGCGATCCGGGGTGGGCTGGGGGCTGAGCTGGCGCCAGCCTGGCTGGTGCTCGCGTTCCGGGGGCCCGCACCGTCACTTTCCCTGCCGCCGGCTGTGCTCAACGACGGCCCATTGGGGCCGCTGCCGGACGGGCGGTTGCTGGAGGAGCTGCTGATCGGGGCTTGTCTGCGGCATGACCTGCCCGCGCTTCGGCAGTTGCTCACCTCCTGGGTTGCTGCTGCTCCCGGCGTTTCGGCCGACAACGTCATCGTCGGTGATTCCTTCGCCGTGCTCGACCCCGCCCGGGCCGCAGTGGCACCCGCGGTTGCCATCGGACATTTCGCCGCCACGCTGCTCGCCGGGGGTTATGACCAGCCCTGGCCACATGCGCACGACGTGCCGTCGCTCACCGCGGTACTGCTTGCTGCGGCGGGTGTCTCAGGTGCTGATCTGCCCGAGATCTCGGACAGTGCCCCGGACTCGTTGCGGGAGCACGAAGAGCGCGTTCGGCGGCTGGAAGAGCAACTCGCCGACGCCGCCATCCGGGTGAAGTACGTCGAGACCGAGCTCATCCACCGCGACGCCGAACTGCGCAAGGCCCGGCTCCAGATCGACATGTTCAGCGGCAAGGTCGGCTATCGCATCACCCGGTTCGGGATGCGCGCCGCCAGGGCCGCACGCCGCTCGCTAAGGAAGATGACATGAAGACACTCGGCATAGTCCAGGCTCGGATGGGATCCACCCGCCTGCCCGGCAAGGTACTGCGCCGCCTCGGTGGGCGTACGGTGCTGGACCGGGTTGTGCAGGCAGCGCGGGAGAGCGGCGTCCTCGACGACGTCGTGGTCGCCACCACCGTGGAGGACCGGGACGACGCCGTGGCCGCCGAATGCGAGACGCTCGGCGTGGCGGTCTATCGAGGGCCGGTCGACGACGTGCTCACCCGTTTCCTGGGCGTGCTCGACGAGCGTGGCGACGACCCGGACGCCGTGCTGCGGTTCACCGCCGACTGCCCGCTGCTCGACCCCGAGCTGATCATGCTCGCGGCCAACGTCTTCGCGGCGACCCCGGACCTCGACTACCTGAGTACGTCGATCGCGCGCACGCTGCCCCGCGGGCTGGACGTGGAGATCGTGCGGACCGAGGTGCTGCGGCAGATCGACAAGGTCGCGACCGATCATCACCGTACGCATGTGACCTCGTACGTGTACTCGCATCCGTACGATTACAACGTGCTCGGACTGACCCTGCAGCCGGACCTGTCGCACCTGCGGCTGACCCTCGACACCGAGGACGACTGGCACCTCATCGAAGCCGTCGTCGCGCACTTCGGTGACCGCCCGGTCCCCGTCCGCACCCTCGCGGACTGGCTCGCCGACCGCCCCGAGCTCGCCGGGATCAACGCCCACGTGCGGCAGAAGGAGCTCGCACAGGCGTGAGCGTCACCGTCGGCATCCGCTGCGACGCCGGCCCCTCCACCGGCGTCGGCCACCTCGTCCGCTGCGTCGCCCTCGCCGAGGAACTCACCTCGCGGGGCGTCGCCGTGCACTTCCTCAGCGACCTCGGCGGCCTGGCCTGGGCGGAACAGCAGCTCACCAGCCGCGGCCTGGCCTGGCACCCGGCACCGTACGACCCGGTCGGCCTGGTCGCCGCCGCGGATCGGCTGGGGCTCGACGCGGTGGTCGTCGACTCGTACACGCTGCCGGCGTCGCACTCGGTGGCGTTGCGGGCCTCGGGACGAACGGTGCTCGCGATCGTGGACGGTTCGCTACGCGGGCAGTCCGCTGACATCTACGTCGACCAGAACCTCGACACGCCGTTGACGGGTGCGCTGACCGGGCTCGACTATGCGCTGCTCCGGCGGGCCGTTCGCGACCTCCGGCCGACTGCTGTGCCCGCTCCCCGCACGGGGACTCCGCGCGTTGTCGCGTTTTTCGGCGGAACCGACGCGTACGGTGCGGCTCCGGTTGTGGGTCAGTTGTTGATCGACACGGGGGTGGCATTCAGCGCGACCGTGATCGCGGCCAACGCTGCGCTCCGCGCCGGCTTACTACGACTCTCACCCCTTCCCTCCCAGCACCTGGAGATCATCGGGCCGACCGACGACCTGCCGAAGCTCCTCGCCGACTCGGACCTGGTCATCAGCGCCAGCGGCACATCCACCTGGGAGCTCCTCTGCCTCGGCCTCCCGTCCGCCCTCGTCTGGGTGGTCGAGAACCAGATCCTCGGCTACGAACGAACCACCGCCCGCGGCCTCGCCGCCGGCCTGGGCCACCTCCCCACCCTCGGCCCCGACGCCGTCAACACCCTGCGCCAGCTGCTGCTATCCCCCGGTCTGCGAGGCGAGATCGCCGCCCGGGCCTGGTCCGCAGTCGACGGCAACGGCTGCGCCCGAGTCGCGGACGCGCTCCTGGCCACCCAGTAACTTCGGGTCATGGACCTGCAGCGACTCTCCGACGACGTCGAGCTCATCTCCCAGCGGTACGCCGAGGTTTTCGACATCCGGCGCGACGAGGCGTGGTTCATGCTCAAGCTGCAGGAGGAGGTCGGCGAGCTGACCCAGGCGTTCCTGATGCGATCCGGGCAGGCGCGACCCAAGGGCCACACGCCGGAGGAACTCCAGGCGAACGTCGGTGCCGAGGTGGCCGACGTGCTGTGCCAGTTGCTTCTGCTGGCCCGGCACCTCGACGTCGACGTGGCTGCTGAGGTTGCGGCGAAGTGGCTCGTACGGCTACCGGTCTCAGGCGCGTAGGCGGCTTCCGTAGCGGTTGCCCTTCCAGGCTGCGATCCGGTCGTCGATCTCGGAGGCCGGTAGCGGGCGGGCGAAGTAGTGACCCTGTGCCTTGGTGGCTCCGAGCAGGGTGAGCTCGCGGGCCTGGGCTGCAGTCTCGACGCCCTCGGCGACGGTGTCCATGCCGAGCACCCGGCCCAGTCGCAGCACCGCCTGTGCGACCGCGGCGCCCTCCGCGGAGGCGTCCAGGGTGGCGACGAAGCAGCGGTCGATCTTGAGCATGTCGATCGGCAGGGTGGTGAGGTTCTTCAGGGACGAGTAGCCGGTGCCGAAGTCGTCCAGTGCGACCCGAATGCCCTCGTCGCTGAGGATCCGCAGGTGGGCGGCCGGGACCTCGCTGGCGATCAGCTGGCTCTCGGTCACCTCCAGCACCAGCTGGTTCGCGATCATCCCGGTCTCGCGGACGATGGTGCGCACCTCGGTGCTGAAGCCGTCCGCCTCGAGCTGGCGGGCCGAGACATTGACGTGCAGGGGGAGCTGGGGCCAGCGGCGGGCGTACGTGCAGGCCTCGCGCAGCACCCAGCGGCCGAGCTCCTCGATCACGCCGATCCGCTCGGCCAGCGGGATGAACGCGTCCGCTTCGAGCAGCCCCAGCCGCGGGTGCTGCCAGCGGCACAGTGCCTCGATCCCGGCCAGTTCCTCGTCGGGCAGCCCGACGATCGGCTGGAACACCAGCCGCAGCTGCCCGGCACCGACCGCGACCTGCAGCTCGTCCTCCAGCGAAGGCTCGTTGCCGCCGCCCATGGTGTCCGCGAAGCACGCGAAGCGGGTCTCACCACCTCGCCGCTTGGCGTGGTACATCGCCACGTCGGCGCGGTGCATCAGCTCATCCGCGTCGAACTGACCCGGCCCGGAGAGCGCGATACCGATGCTGGCGGAGGCCCGCACCGGCACCCCGTCGATCACGATCGGCTCCTCGGTGCCGGCCGCGATCCGCCGCGCGACAGCCTCCGCGTTCGCCTCCGACCCGATGTCGTGCAGCACCACCGCGAACTCGTCCCCGCCGAGCCGCCCGGCCATGTCCGCACCGAGAATCGCATCCCGCAGCACCCGTGCGAACCCGGTCAGCAGCTGGTCACCGGCCTTGTGCCCCTTCGTGTCATTGATCTGTTTGAAGCCGTTCAGGTCGATGATCAGCACCGCCGTACTCTGCGCCGCCTTGGCATCGCGCTCCAGCGCCTGCACCAGATGCCCGGTCACCCGCGCCCGATTGGCCAGTCCGGTGAGCCCGTCGGTGGCGGCGACCTCGTCGCTCTCCCGCTGCATCGTGACCTGACGCAGCACCACCAGCAGCGTGATCCCGATCCCGCCCACCGTCAGGCCGCTCCACGGGAACACGTGGTCGTCACGAACGGTCGCGGCAATCATCAGCCCGTAGCCGACCGCGATGGCAACGTACGGAAGATTGCTGCGCATCAGGCATGTCTCGGACCGCAGTGCCGAGGTCTCGGGCTGCCGGTTGCGCTCGACCACCGCCGCGGCCAGCAACGCCAGCACGCTCAGGATGCAGATGAGCTGTTCAGGGGCATCATGCCGGGCGCCACCCCCGTACACCTGCTGGTAGCTCGCCCAGGCATCCGCCCCGAACTGGACGATGACCGCCGCGGTGAGCGGCATGACGGACCACTTCCCGGCGGCCGCCGTACCCCGCATGAGCAATCGGGTGAACCCGAGAATCAGCAGCAGATCGAGCACGGGATAGGCGGCGGTCTCCACCGCGGTCCGCACCTGCGCGTCCAGCGACGGCCCGACGGCCAGGTACCAGACCAGCATCGACCCGGCGACCATCACGGTCAGCAGATCAAAGATGGACTTCCGCCGCTCCAGCGGCGTAATGGTCCCCAACGGGAACGAATAAGCGGCGAAGAGCAGCACAGCGATGATCGCCGTCCGCACCAGATCCCCCGGCGCCGGGAACGACCGCGTCGCGCCGGGCAGGACAAAGATCACCAGGGTGGCCACCTGCAGGGCAAATCCGACAGCGAGCGCCTGCCAGGCCCTGCGCGCCCGCCCCCCGATGCCCGCCTGCCGTGCCGCCCGCACCCCGGCCACCACGCCGATCACGCTGATAGCGGCCATGGTCAACCCCGCAACCGGCGCGGAAATCACCGGGAACGCCTGCCCCACGACCCCGAGCACGTAGAGCCCGATGATCGCGGCGAGGACTCGATTCCAGTTCACATCTGCCTGATCGGTCACAACCCCTTCGTCTTGAGCACAGCTTTACTTTTGCTTCTCGCCCGGAAACGGCTCAGCGGATCTTGGGGGTTGGCCGAACAGGGTGGTGGACCCCGAATCGACCGGCTGGAGGTGCCGCCTTGGCTACCGTGCTCATCGCCGACGATGATGTTGATCATCGTGAGCTCATGACGCTCGCTCTGCACCGGTTCGGCCATGAGGTCGTGGTGGCGCAGGATGCTGAGGCGGCCGTCCGGGCTGCTCAGGGCGGTGGGATCGATGCCTTGCTGCTGGACATGCGGATGCCGGGGGCCTCGGGGATCGTGGTCTGCGGGCGGCTGCGGGCCGCGCCGGAGACGGCGAATCTGCCGATCATGATGGTCAGCGCGGATGTGAGCGGCGGCCGGATCATGGCCGCGATGAACGCCGGGGCCGACGACTACCTGACCAAGCCTTTCCACCGCTCAGAGCTGGAAACAAGACTTCAAGCCCTGTTGGTACGCCGTGAGCGCACCGGTTCCAAGCCCTCCGCCGCCGCCAACGCTGCCCTGCTCGCGGCGCGGGCCGCAGTCGGCAAACCGGTTTCGCACCCCGTTCACGTGCCGCTGCGCCGGATCGCTTGATCCTTTATCGGGTCCCGGCGGCTGCTCAAGGGTCCCGCGCCACAGTCCTTTTACCGATGCCGCGGCCATGACCCACGCGTAGCGTGACCGCTATGGATCTCAGGCCGGACTCCCGCCTCGTGCGTTACAGCACCCCCGCCGGCCGGTGGGTGCTGCTGGCCACCGTGCTCGGCTCCTCGCTCGCCTTCATCGACTCCACCGTCGTCAACATCGCGCTCCCGGCGATCGGCAAGGAACTGGACGCGGACGCGGCCGGCCTGCAGTGGACGATCAACGGCTACGCGCTCAGCCTGGCCTCGCTGATTCTGCTCGGCGGCTCGCTCGGCGACCGTTACGGGCGCAAACGACTCTTCATGATCGGCATCGCCTGGTTTGCGACCGCGTCCCTGCTGTGCGGGATCGCCCCCAACGTCGAGCTGCTGATCGCCGCGCGGGTCCTCCAGGGCATCGGCGGCGCGCTGCTCACCCCCGGTGCACTGGCTATCCTCGAGGCGTCCTTCACCCGTGAGGACCGGGCCAGGGCAATCGGAGCCTGGTCCGGGCTCGGCGGTATCGGCGGTGCGCTCGGCCCGTTCCTCGGTGGCTGGATCGTCGAGCTCTCCAACTGGCGCCTGATCTTCCTGATCAACGTCCCGATCGCGGCGCTGGTCCTGCTCGTGACCGCCCGCCACGTCCCCGAGTCGCGCAACCCGGCGGCTGCCCGCGAGCTCGACGTGACCGGGGTGCTCACCGGAGCAGCCGGCCTGGGCGGTCTCACCTACGGCTTCACGGCCTGGCCGGAGAGCGGCCCGGGCAGCCCCGCTGTGCTGGTGTCCCTGGCGATCGGCATCCTGGGCCTGGCGGGCTTCGTGCTCAACGAACGCCGCTCCCGCCACCCGATGCTCCCGCTCACCATCTTCGGCTCGAAGGCCTTCAGCGCCGCCAACCTCGTCACTTTCCTGGTCTACGCGGCCAACGGCGGCGTCTTCTTCCTGGTCGTCCTCAACCTCCAGGTGGTGGCCGGCTTCAGCCCGCTCACCGGCGGCCTCGCCCTGCTCCCCGTGACGGTCCTGATGCTGCTGCTCTCGGCCCGCGCCGGCGCCCTCGGCCAGCGGATCGGCCCCCGCATCCCGATGACCGTCGGCCCCCTGATCTGCGCGGCCGCCCTGATCTGGATGTCCAGGATCGGCACGAACGCCTCCTACCTCACCGACGTCCTGCCCCCGGTCATCGTCTTCGGCCTGGGCCTGTCCCTGTTGGTGGCACCCCTGACAGCAACAGCCCTCGGCTCCCTGGACGACGCCTACGCCGGCGTGGCCAGCGGCGTGAACAACGCGGTGGCCCGCGCGGCCGGCCTGCTCTCCGTGGCGATCCTCCCGCTGGCCGCGGGCATCGGCACCGGCAACCTCACGGACCCGGCCACCCTCCACCCGACCTACCAGAACTCCATGCTCCTCTGCGCCGCCCTCATGACCGGCGGAGCGATCCTCGCCCTGATCTTCGTCCCCACCCGTCTCCCGGCCCACTCCCCCGACACCCCGTCCGACACCCCGACCTCGGATGCCGACGCAGGCGCGGATTCGACCGCGGGTCTGGGCACGGGTAACCCGATGCCGGCCGACCACGCCAGAGAGGACAGCCCCGTCCGCACTTACTGCGACGTGGCAGGCCCACCCGTCCACCCTCGCGGCTGACGGTGAGCTGCCGACGAGCCTGGTGGAATTGCGGGTGACCCGCGGACTGCCGAGACCCTAGTATGGCAGCCGCCGTT
>NZ_BOQP01000033.1 GCF_018332715.1 Winogradskya consettensis
GCCAGTTCCCGTGCCCGCGCCCGCCCCGACGCCCGCGCCGGTCCCCGTGCCCGCGCCAATGTCAGAGCCTGAGCCGGTGTTTCCTGTGGGGACTGCTGGGCCGTCCACAGAGGTGGAGGGCGGGTTGTTGGGGGCGGTGATTTCTGTGTTCAGGGGTGGGCGGTTGGAGTTGAGGTTGGGGGTGTTGTGGCCGTCGCCGAATTGGTCGCCGAATTCTTTGGCGTAGTGGTGGGCCATGCCGCCGATGACGGAGGAGGAGAAGGTGGCGAAGGGGTTGAAGCCGCCGCCTCCGACCATCATCGTGAAGAGGCCTTCGAAGAGGGTTTCGCTTAGGCCGGAGAGGCCTTCCTTGCTGAAGATGTTCTTGTTGATTTTGGGGTAGAGCTTGCCGCCGATCATGTGCATGCCGCTGACGCCGGCGCCGATGAAGGCGCCGCCGGCGAAGGACATTGCCAGATCTTTGTAGTCGATGCCTTTTCGGTTGCCTTCGAGGATCTGTGTCACCTGGGCGGCGGCGCTCTGCCAGAGTTCTTCGAGGCCTTCTTCGAGGGCTTCCCAGGCCAGTTTCATCAGCTGGTTGCGCAGCTTCGACTTGAGGAAGTCGATCAGGGCCTTGACGATCTGCTGGCCGATTTTGATGAGGCCGGGGACCGCGGGGGCGCCGAAGCCGGAGGCCAGGGCGAAGGCGATCTCGACTACCTGGGTGAAGGCCGCGATGACGATGTTGTACTGGGCGGATTCTGATTCCAGGGCGAAATTGTAGGCCGCGTCGCCGAGGGCGTTGGAGATGTTGCCGCCGGTGGGGACGTTCTTGGTGATGCCGACCTGGAACTGGTTGAACGCGTCGGCTGCGGGGCCGTCGAGGCTGCTGCCCAGCATGTTGCCCAGGTTGCCGGTGGCGCCCATGCCGCCGAGCAGCGTACTCGTGAAGCCGTATAGCTCTTCGCCCATTGCGCGCAGGGCGGTGGGGTCGGCCTTGGGGAATTCCTCACCGACCCCGTACAGGATGAGGTCGTACGCCCATTGCCATTCGGGGTCGTTGGGAATGTGGAAGTCGGGCATGCCGGTTGTCGGGTACCGCTACTCGCCCGGGATGAGCGGGGTCGGTGTGCCGTCCGGGCTGTAGCTCAGGAACAGCGGCTGGTAGCCGGCGGCGGTTGCGTCGACGTTGGGGTTTTCCTTGACCACGAAGAACTGGCGGCCTTCCGCGTCGAGTTGCTGTCCGTCCGGGGTGGTCACCGCGGTATTGCCGAGCGGGGTGATGGAGTCGTAGAGGTTGGCGTCCACGCGGGTGTTGCCGTCCGGGAACGGGTTCAGCGCTTCGAGGCGGTAACCCTCGGGAAGGGGTTCGCCGCCGACGTACGCGGATGCATATTCGGGTTTCATCATGTACGACGAAATGGCCGGCATTGCGGGTGTCGAGCGGGCGAGGAGGGGCTCCGACATGACATTGCGCTCGGCGGGAAGCAGCGGTTCCTCGGCCGGGATGGCTTCTCGGCGAAGAGCGGGTGTGGTTTCTCTGCGAAGCGCGAGCATCGGCGTGGCCTCGTCGGTGACTTCGCCGGGTTTGACGGAGCGCATGGCGACCCGTTGCCGGGCGAGCAGGGGAGTGCCCTCCTCCGTTGCTTCGTCGGGTTTGACGGAGCGCATGGCGACCCGCTGGCGGGCGAGCAGTGGGGTGCCTTCGGTTGCCAGGACGCCTCGCTCGCGGGGGAGCGTGGGGGTGCCTTCGGTGGTGGGCTCCAGGGTGCGGCCCTTGAGGGCGTGCATGGGAGTCAGCTCGCCCTGCAGCATTTCGCCCTCGGCCCCGAGCCTGGGCGTGGCCTCGGTGGCGGGCTCGGCCCGGAGGACGTTCATCCGCCGGGCGCGGGTGGCACCCTCGAGCGGCAGACCTTCCTGCGTCTCGGTCTCGGCGAGGGGTGCCTCGACGGCGCGGGCCGACTTGAAGGCGTGCATTTGGGGCAGGTTGGAATCGAAGTTGGCGGCCATCTGGTGACCGGCGTCGCGGGCCTCGTCGTCGACCTCGCGGTAGAGCTTGCCGCTTTCGCGCAGGCCCGCCGCGGTGTAGTCGAGCGTGCCCTTGATGCCGCCGATGAGCTGCTCGAGGTTGTCCATGCCGCCGAGGAACTTCTTGGAGAACGCCGTCCCCATGTCGTCGTCGCCCCAGGCGTTCCCGTACCGAGCACGCAGGGAAGTCAGCTGCTCGAGGTACGTCTGGTAGAGCTGGACGTGCTCGCCGTACGCGTCGCCGACATTGCTGACGCCTTCGGGGTTGACCCAGAGCCGGCCGCCGGGGTTCGTCATGACGCCGGCCGTCCCATACCGAGGATCTCGCGGACGCTGGTGGCCATCCGCGGTTCGGCGGGCATGAACGCGTCCGCCCCGGCTGTGCCTCTGACCAGGGAGTGGGCGTCCAGCCCGTCGGGCATCATCGGCGCGAGCACGGCGGCTGCCTGATCCATGACGGATTCCTTTGCTTCCGCGTACGTCGTCATGATGAGCTCGGTCAGGTCCGCCGGGGTGAGGCGCTTGTGCGCGCTGGTCGGGAATTTGACGTCCGTCAGGACGCCGTTCTGACCGACGGTGACGCTCACCTCGCGCCGCGGTGATGTGGCGGTCGCCGAGAGCTCGCTCATTTTGCGTTGCATCTCGGTGAGGCTGTTGCGTTGCTTCTGGTATTCCTCGAACAGGTTCTCGATGCGTTCGTTGAAGTTCACCCGCAGAGCCCCCTAACAGCCGAGTCCACCGAAACCACGCCACCACGTCAGCGTTCAGTGAAAAACGTGGCGGGACCCGGTGGAAGGGCCGCGCCCGAATGAGGGCATGAACAGGCAGCAGGTTCTTCCCCAGGACCGCCCGTCCGGGCGAAGCCGTGCAATGTTGTGCCGACTTTCGGACATGCGGGCCGTCTGGAGTTGTCCTTCCGCGGGCCTGTGCATCAACACTCATCCCTGCGAAGCGATACGAAGTCGCGGAAGCGATACGAAGTCGCACGATGCGATGCGTAGTCAATGGCGCACAACGTGAGGAGTACGGCTGTGACCATGCCGACCGTTAGCACTACCGAACAGGGCATGCAGCGTGCTGCCCAGGAGTTCTCGGACAAGGCGACCGAGTTCACCAGCTCGCTGCAGGCCGTCAACAGCCAGATGGCCACCCTGCAGGGCTCGTGGACCGGTCAGGCCTCGGCCGGCTTCAACCAGGCGATGGACAGCTGGGAAGGATCCTTCCAGCGGGTCATCAACGAGCTCGTCAACATGCTCGACGTCATGGGCGTGACCACCAAGGGTTACATCCAGTCCGAGGACACCGCCGCGAGCACGGCCAACTCGTTCGGTGCTGCCCTCCCGGGCATCTGATCCCTGAGCTCGGCCCCTACCTACCCGCAGACTCCCAGGAAGAGGAAGGACCCAGGTGTCCAACTATACGTTCGACTTCAACCAGGCCGACGCCACGTTGACCGACATGAACTCCATCAACACCCGCATCAAGTCGGCTCTGGAGCAGATGGAGCAGACCGTCGAGGCCAGCCTCGCCGAGTGGACCGGTGCCGCGCAGCAGCAGTACTACGTCTCCAAGGCCGCCTGGAACCAGTCGGCCAACGAGATGTCGGTGTACCTGGAGCAGGCGCGCTCGACCCTCATGCAGATCTCGGACAACTACGGTTCGACCGAGCAGCGCCACGCGCAGATCTGGAACGACGTCCGCGGCGGCTGATCTCCGCCGGGCCGGTCATCGAGCGTCGGGGGCGACGCTGGTTGGCCGGCCTGTTCACGTCCCCCGGCCCGGAGTGCACCACTCCCGGGCCGCTGGGCTTTCCGGCCGTGGTGACGCTGAGGTGACACGGCCGCTGAAACAATGGCCGCAGTGACAAGCAGTGACGAAATGGGGCTCCATGGGCATCAATTTCGACTACGCCAATGAAGAGGCGATCGACAAGATCGGCGTGCTCACCAGCCACGACACCTCGCTGGGCGAGGATTCGGGCTGGACGCGCTCGGTGATTCAGAAGATCAAGAACGACATCCTGAACTCGCCGCAGACCAAGGCCGCCTCGTCGAGCTTCGACCGCGGCGACTACGACTCCGACGAGCTGGCGGCCTGGGACTGGTACCAGGACAACGTCGTCGACCAGGACCACTGGAAGCAGCTGGTCAAGGACTACAACGCCGACGTCACCAACCCGGACCACGTGGACCCCGCGGACTACGACCCGGAGCACCAGTACATCCCCAAGGATGACGGTGCGATCGCCCCGCCGGAGACGTCGACCTACAGCGGCTCCAACAACCCGAACCACGAGCTGGCGGTCAGCACCGAGGCGCTCAACTTCATGGCGGGCCAGCTGGACCAGATCGTCGGCGACGGCACCGGCATGCTGTTCGACGCGCGCAACACCCTCAACGCCATCGCGATGAAGCCGGGCGGGTTCGCCAAGGCCGAGATCCTCCGGCAGAAGATCGACGGCGTCAACGCGACCGACGCGGGTCTGCGCGGCGACTCGATGGGTCTGATGCTCGCCGTGCACGAGGCGCTCTACGCCGTGAAGACCGGTCTGCGACAGATGGCCCGCGACTACGACAACGCCGAGGACTTCAACTCGATGACCGCCGACCAGCTCGGGGAGTCGATGGGCAGCGCGTGGGGCAAGATCGGCAATATCGGCGACTACGGCCAGGGCAGCGGCAGTACTGCCGGCGGTAACTGACACCCCCCAGTGGTTGCGCTCGTGAAAGGGAAATGCAGTGCCTGACGATCCGAATCCATGGTCGAACTCGGCCGAGGACGAAGCCACGTTCGTACCGCAAACCATTTCCACGAGCGATCTCAACGACTATCAGACCTGGGCCGAGGAGGACCGGGGCTGGCGCAAACTGCTGGCCTCGGTCACCGGCGGTGCGGCGCTGGCCACGGACGAGGGCCAGGCTGCTGCGGCGGCTCTGGTCAGCCCTCAGTCGGTTATGGACGCCGCTTCCGCGTTCCAGACTGCGTACCTCACTCTGCAATATCTCGAGAATTTCGTACGCACGCAGGCGCACGCGATCGCGGGCGAGGACAAGGCCTGGCAGGGCACCGCGGCTGACGCGTTCCTCGCGAAGATGGACTTCCTCGCCGACTACCTGAAGGCGCAGTCCGAGCACATCGCCGGCGCGGACGGCACCGGCGGAGCGAACTCGATCCCCAACCAGCTCTACAAGAGCGCCAACTACCTCGCCTGGGCGCAGGAAACGGTGCACTACCTCGACTCGGCCTGGGCGAGCATCGCGTCCTCCAACGGCGTCGGCAGTGGTGACGGTCTGGTCCCGATCAGTGGCACACAGTACGAGAAGCCGATGGCGCGGCAGATGTCGCAGGTCGTCGGCACGCTCGCGGATCAGTACGACTTCACGTACAGCGCCGTGACGCCGCCCGACGGCAGCGGCACGCCCCCGGTGACGACACCCGACGTCGACAAGCCTGACCTGGACACCCCCGACATCCCCGATGTGGACACCCCGGATGTCCCCGACACCCCGGACATTCCCGACGTCGACGGGCCGGACACGCCCGACGTCAACGGCCCGGACACCCCGGACGTCAACAACCCCGATATCCCGGACGTCAATTCCCCCGGCGGCAACCAGCCCGGTTTCAACCAGCCCGGCGTCAACACCCCGAACGTCAACACCCCTGCCTTCGACCCCTCGGGCGCGGGCGGCGGCGGTCCGAACGCGAGCACCCTCAACACCCCGAACGCGAACAGCTTCACCCCGCCGTCGCTGACCAACCCGGGTGGTGGCGCCAACGGCGCCGGCCTGCCCGGCCTCGACACCAGCAACCTCGCAACCAACCCGGGCGGCGGCGCGGGTGGCGGCGCCGGCTCGTTCACTCCACCGGTGGTCCCGACCACTCCGGGCGGCGGCGGCTTCGGGTCGACGACCCCCGGCGGCGGCGTCACGAGCCCCAGCATCAAGTCCCCGTCCTCGCAGAACGGCGGCAACACCGGCGCGGGCACCGCCAACGTGAAGTCCCCGAACATCCCGGGCGCCCCCGGCGGCACCGATGGCTTCGGTGGCTCGACTCCCACGATCCCTTCCGCGGGCGGCACGGGAGCCGGCGGCATCGGCGACGGGGTCGACGTCCCGGACCTCACCGCACCGGGCATCACCTCGCCGGGCTCGACCGGCACGCTGCCGGGCTCGACAGGCGGCGGTATGCCGATGATGCCGGGCGGCGGCGGTGGCGGTGCCGGATCGGGCAACTCGCCGGGCATCCCGGAAACCCCTGACGCGAACGGCCTCCTCGGCGGCGACCAGGACGACTTCAAGCCGGGAGCCTTCGGAGGGGCCGACCTGCCCAGCGCCCCGGGCGGCACGGCGGCCGGCGGCTCCGGTCTCGGCGACTTCCAGGCCCCGACCTTCGACGGCCCCTCGAGCACGCTGCCCGCAACCGGCGCAGGAACCGGCGGGATGGGTATGCCGTCGATGCCGGGTGGCGGTGGTGGCATGGGTGGTGCGCAGGGTTCGGGCATCCCGGACACCCCCGACGCGAACGGTCTCGTCGGCGGTGATCTCAGCGACTGGGCCCCGAGTGGCGTCGGCGGCGTGGACGGTCCGGACGCCAGCGGTGGCACGCTCCCGGGCGGTTCCGGTCTGAGCGATTTCCAGACTCCGTCGTTCGAGGCCCCGCCTTCGTCGGCGACGGTGCCGGGGGCCGGTGGCATGGGTATGCCGTCGATGCCGGGTGGCGGTGGCGGGATGGGTGGCGCGCAGGGTGCGGGCATTCCCGACACCCCCGACGCGAACGGCCTGGTCGGCGGTGACGCGGACGACTGGAAACCGGCAGGCGTCGGCGGTGTGGACGGTCCGGACGCATCGGCCGGCACGCTCCCGGGTGGTTCGGGTCTGAGTGATTTCCAGACCCCGTCGTTCGAGGCCCCGTCATCTTCAGCCACGGTGCCGGCGACCGGTGGCATGGGCATGCCGTCGATGCCGGGCGGTGGCGGTGGCATGGGTGGCGCGCAGGGTTCGGGCATCCCGGACACCCCCGACGCGAACGGCCTCGTGGGCGGCGACGCGGACAACTGGAACCCCAGCGGTGTTGGCGGCGTGGACGGTCCGGATGCCGGCAGTGGCACGCTCCCGGGCGGGTCGGGTCTGAGTGATTTCCAGACCCCGTCGTTCGAGGCCCCGTCATCTTCAGCCACGGTGCCGGCGACCGGTGGCATGGGCATGCCGTCGATGCCGGGCGGTGGCGGTGGCATGGGTGGCGCGCAGGGCTCCGGCATCCCGGACACCCCTGACGCGAACGGCCTGGTCGGCGGCGATCCGAACGCCTGGAACCCGAGCGGTGCCGGCGGCGTGGACCTTCCGAGCGCGCCCGAGGGCACCCCCGCGGGCGGCGGCGGTCTCCAGACACCGACCTTCGAGAGCCCGACGATTCCCGAAGCATCAGCGACGACCCTCCCGGCAACGGGAATGCCCACGATGCCGGGAATGCCAGGTGGCGGCTCCGGCATGGGCGGTGCGCAAGGTTCGGGCATCCCGGACACCCCCGACGCGAACGGCCTGGTCGGCAGCGACCCGAACGCCTGGAACCCGAGCGGCGTCGGCGGCGTCGACCTGCCCAGCGCCCCGGACGGCACCGCGGCCGGCGGATCGGGCCTGACCAGCGACCTCCCCACCGACCTTGCCACCGATCCGCAGGTCACCCTCCCGGAAACCGGAGGGACAACAACCAACCCCGCCACGGGTACGCCCGGAATGCCCGGAGGTTCCCCCGGTTCAGGAGCCCAGGGCGCGACCGGCTCCGGAATCCCGGACACCCCCGACGCCGCCGGCCTCGTCGGCGCGGATGCGGGCGACTGGAAGCCCTCAGGCACCACGCCTGGCACGCCGAGCGCCCCGGACGGCACCGCAGCGGGCGGCGCCGGCCTGGACGTGCCCGCATGGGCAGGCGGCGTGGACGCCCCCTCCGCAGCAGGCCCGTCCCTCACCGGCACCGACGGCGTCGACCTCCCGCAAACCGGGACCGACACCCAGCCCCAAGCCACCACCCCCGCAACCACCACCCCCAGCGGCATGCCGATGATGCCGGGAATGCCCGGCAGCACCGCCACCCCCGGCGACGCCACCCCCACGGCCCACTCGGACGCATCAGGCCTGATCGACGCCGACACCGCAGACTGGCAACCCACCAACCCAGCGGTCACCCCGCCATCCGCCCCGACCGGAACAACCTCCGGCGGCGCAGGCCTGCAAACCACACCCCCAGAAATCCCCACATCGGACAACGCCACCGCCCCAGTCGCTCCCCCCACAGGCAGCTGGATGACCCCGGCCGAAGTCCCACCCCCCACAGCCGACGTCCTCACCCCGACAGACCCCTTCCCCGAAACCACAGCCCCGCAGCCGGATGCCGCGCTGCCGGATGCCGCGCAGCCCGACGCCGCGCAGCCCGACGCCGCGCAGCCCGACGCCGCGCAGACGGACGTCCCGCTGGCCGATGTATCGCCGGCCGACGTCTTGCCGGTTGATGTCCCGCCGGTTGATGCCGCTCAGGCCGATGTCGGCGCGGCTGGCATACCGCAGGCAGATGTCTCGCAGGCTGGGGTTCCGCAGGCTGGCGTTGCTCAAGCGGACGTCTCGCAGGCTGGGGTTCCGCAGGCTGGCGTTGCTCAAGCGGACGTCCCGCCGGCAGATGTTCCGCAGGCTGACGTTTCGCTCGGCACAACGCCGCTCGAGCCGGTACCGGTCGACACGACGGCCCAGCCTGAAGCGCCGATCCCAACCGACTCGGCGTTGCCCCCGGAGACGACGACGCCTCCAGAAGCGACCACACCGCCCGAGACCCCCACGTCCCCCGAGGCAACCACGCCGCCGGAGCTGACTGCGCCGCCTGAGGCCGTCACGCCCTCGGAGCCGACTGCGCCGCCTGAGGCAGTCACGCCGCCGGAGGCAGTTACGCCGCCTGACGTAGCCACACCCCCCGACGCGACAGCGCCGCCCGTGACGACCACGCCAGAAGGGGCGACTACGCCAGAAGGAACGACCACGCCAGAAGGAACGACCACGCCGTCGTTGCCGGAAGCGACGCTGCCGCCGCAGAGCAGTGACTTGCCGCAGGCCAGTGGCGGTTCGCCTGGCGTGGTGGTGCCCCCGGCGACGCCCGGGCCGATCGCATCCCATGCCGCACCGGCGACCCCGGCGGCCAGTCCCGCGGCGCCTGCGGGTGATGCCGGGGCCAAGGGCGTACCCGTGATGAATGACGGCGGGACCCACCGCAAGCTTGCGGGTGGCATCGCCGGAGGCGACCAGGTAGACGCACTGACCGAGACCACCGCGGAACTCCCAGTGATCGCGCCCCCGCCGGTCCTGCCGTCAACGCCGATCGCGGCGCCCGTGGCCGCGCCGAACGCAACCGCGCCGGCGATCCCCGGAGCGACAACAGCGACAACAGCGACAACAGCGACGACAGCGGCGGCATCGAAGGACGCGGCCGCCGCCGGCATGGTCCCGATGCGGCCCGGTGGCGACGTCGAGGAGCGCGATGATCCCGACCGTCCCGATTCGGCTGAGTTGCTGGCGGATGCCGATGGCAGCTGGCAGGGCGATGAGGGCGGTGTGCCCGTGCCGCCGGGGGACGACTACGTTCCCGTGATCAAGCCTGGTGGTGGGGACGATGACATGGCCGCTTGGGATGACGTGAGCGGGTCCGGGTGGCTGACCGGGGATGAGAGGTTGGCGGATGCCTGAGTTCAATGCGGAGGCGTTGCGGCCGGTGTGGCGGCGGGCGGCCGCTCAGCCTCGGGTGGCCGGGGCTGATGAGCCGCTGCGGTGTGGCGGGCCCGAGCTCAGTGCTGAGGAGCGGTTCCAGCTGATGCGGGAGCGGCGGCTGGCGCGCAAGGCCGAGGAGGAGCGCGGGCGTGAGGAAGCCGACGCTCGCAGCGCCTCGCGGCACAGTTCGGCTGCCAAGGTGAAGAGCGACGACGACGAGGACGAGGACAGGGCCGCGGAGCGTTTTCGCAATGATCGGTACGCCGTGAAGCTGCTGCACCAGGAGGATTCCGTCTGGGGCGGCGGCGGGGCGGGGTCGGGGATGCTCGGATGAGTACCGTCACGATCAAGCGGCCGCCACGGGCCGCCGGGCCGGAGGCGCCCGACGGGCAGGTGGAGCTGCAGGAGCCGCCGTTGATGGCGGAGGAGGCTCCGCTCGACTTCCGGTCGTTCGCGATGATCGTGCCGATGGGTCTGGGCATGGGCGCGATGATGGCCATGTTCGGGCTCTACAGCCGGGCGCCGATCATGTACGTCATGGGTGGCGCGATGGCGTCGGGCATGCTGCTCATGGGCGTGATGCAGATCGGTAAGGCGGCGTCGGACCGTAAGCGCAAGATGCGTGGTGAGCGGCGGGACTTCCTTCGTTACATCGCGCAGTTGCGCAAGCAGGCGCGGACGGCGGCCGACCAGCAGCGGCAGTTCGTGCTCTGGAACAACCCGCAGCCGTCGTGGTTGTGGTCGATCGCGATGAGCAGCCGGTTGTGGGAGCGGCGGCCGAGTCACGACGACTTCGGGCGGGTACGGATCGGGCTGGGCCGGCAGAACGCCATGCTCAAGTTCACGCCGCCGTCCACGAAGCCGATCGAGGATCTGGAGCCGCTGGCGTCGATCTCGTTGCGGCGGTTCTCGGAGGCATACCGGACGGTTACCGGTATTCCGATCTCGGTGGGGTTGCCGAGTTTCACCAGCATCGAGTTCGAGGGTCCGGCGGATCCGGCGATCGACCTGGTCCGGGCGATGGTGGCGCAGCTGGCCACACTGCACGCGCCGGATGAGCTGCGGATCGCGGTGCTGGCCGCCGAGGTGCACCGCGGGCCGTGGGACTGGATCAAGTGGTTGCCGCACAACGCGCACCCGACGGCGTTCGACGCGGCCGGGCCGACGCGGTTGTTCGCGGGTACGCACGACGACCTGATGGACCTGCTCGGTTCGGAGATCACCGACCGGGGTGACCACGACCGGAACTCGCGGCCCTCGTCGACCGAGCCGCTCGTGGTGATCATCGCTCATCTGGCGGATCTGCCGGACAGTTCGCGGCTGCTCGGCGCCGGGATGCGCAACGTGGTGCTGCTCGACCTGACCGGCGCGATGCCCGGTGGCCCGAAGGTGCTGCGGCTGACCATCGAGGGCGAGGTCGTGAAGTTCCCGGCGGGTGACGCGATCGGGACGGCGACCCGCGACCGGCTCGACGACCGGCAGTGCGAGGCGCTGGCCCGGGTCATCGCGCCGAAGCGGACCAGCGGCACCCTCGACGTGGTCGAGGAGCCGTTGGAGAGCAGCTTCGAGCTGACCACGCTGCTCGGCATCCGCGACGCCAACTCGTTCGACGTGCAGGCGCTGTGGCGTTCCCGGCAGCCGCAACGCAACCGCCTCATGGTGCCGATCGGTGTCACCGAGGAGGGCGAGGTCATCGAGCTGGACCTCAAGGAGTCGGCGCAGGGCGGCATGGGACCGCACGGCCTGCTGATCGGTGCGACCGGCTCGGGCAAGAGCGAGTTGCTGCGTACGCTCGTCGTCGCTCTGGCCGCGACCCACAGCTCGGAGATCCTCAACCTGGTCCTGGTCGACTTCAAGGGCGGCGCGACGTTCATCGGCATGGAGAAGTTGCCGCACACGTCGGCGGTGATCACGAACCTGGCCGACGAGCTGCCGCTGGTCGACCGGATGCAGGACGCGCTGAACGGCGAGATGACGCGTCGCCAGGAGTTGCTGCGCGCGAGTGGCTACGCGTCGCTGTTCGACTACGAGAAGGCTCGCGCGGCCGGTGTGCACCTGGTGCCGTTCCCGGTGCTGCTGATCATCGTCGACGAGTTCTCCGAGCTGCTGTCGAGCAAGGCCGAGTTCATGGATCTGTTCGTCTCCATCGGACGGCTGGGCCGGTCCCTGGGCGTGCACCTGCTGCTCGCATCGCAGCGTCTCGATGAGGGACGCATCAACCGGGTCGAGGGCCACCTGTCGTATCGGATGGCGTTGCGGACGTTCTCGTCGATGGAGTCGCGGTCGGTGATCGGCAGCGGCAAGGCGTACGAGCTGCCGTCCGAGCCCGGTAACGGCTACCTGAAGCTGGACACGACGAACCTGGTGCGCTTCAAGTCCGCGTACGTGTCGGGTGCCTACACCGGCCGCAGCCTGACCGGTGGCGCGGACAGCGACGACGCTCCCGGCGAGCTGGACATCGTCCCGTTCACCACCCGGCAGGTCGCGATCCGGCACGACCGGGGCCGCGCGCGTCCGGCTGACACCGAGGCCGTCGAGGTCGAGCCGGAGACGACGCTGGCCGGGCCGAGCCTGCTCGAGGTGATCCTCGACCGGCTGGCGGGCGCGGGTCCGCCGGCCCGGCAGGTGTGGCTCCCGCCGCTGTCGAAGGCGTCGAGCCTCGACACGCTGCTGCCCAGCGTCGTGCCCGACCCGGTGCGCGGCATGACCGTCGACGACCCCGCGGCGCAGGGCCGGTTGCGGGTCCCGGTCGGCATCGTGGACCGCCCGCAGGACCAGCTGCGCGAACTGCTGATCGCCGACCTGGGCGGCGCGGACGGCAACGTGGGCATCGCCGGCGCACCGCAGAGCGGGAAGTCGACCCTGCTGCGCAGCCTGATCCTGGGCCTGGCACTCACGAACACCCCGCGTCAGGTGCAGTTCTACGGACTCGACTTCGGCGGTGGCGGTCTGTCCTCGATCGCCGGGCTGCCGCACATCGGCTCGATCGCGACGCGGATGGAACGCGACCGGGTGGTCCGGACGATCCAGGAGATCGTGCAGGTCATGGAGCGGCGCGAGGCCGAGTTCGCGGCGCGCGGGCTGGACTCGATGCAGTCGTACCTGGCGTTGCGGGAACGCGGCGAGATCGACGACCCGTTCGGGCACGTGTTCCTGGTGGTCGACGGCTGGTACACGATGAAGCAGGACTTCAACGACCTGGAGACCCGGTTCCAGGAGCTGACCGCGCGCGGACTGTCCTTCGGCATCCACGTGATCGTCACGTCGACCCGCTGGTCGGAGATGCGTACCTGGCTGCGGGATCTGCTCGGCACCCGGCTCGAGTTGCGGCTCGGTGACGCGATGGAGTCCGAGGTCGGTTCGCGCAAGGCGGCCACCGTGCCGAACCAGCCGGGCCGCGGTCTCACCCCGGAGGGGCTGCACTTCCTCGGGGCGCTGCCCCGGATGGACGGCAGCTCGGACCCGTCGGATCTCGCCGAGGCGACCAAATCGGTCACCGAGGAGATCAGTACGTTCTGGCCCGGGCCGCCCGCCCCGGCCGTCCGGATGCTGCCGACCCGCCTCCCGGTGGAGCAACTCCCGCCGCCGGAGAAGGAGTTCAAGGTCTGCATCGGCCAGGACGAGCAGCGTCTCGCCCCCGTCTGGCACGACTTCCTGGCGACCCCGCACATGCTGGTCCTGGGCGACAACGAGACCGGCAAGTCGAACATGCTGCGCCTGGTGCTGCGCGCGATCGCCCAGCACTACACGCCGGAGCAGGCCAAGGTCGTGCTCGGTGACTCGCGGCGCGACCTGGACACCGCGATCACCGCGGACTACCAGGTCGGCTTCGGGTTCACCGGCGACAAGCTGTACGAGCTCGCCGGTCAGGCCTCGGTCTCGATGAACCGCCGCGTCCCGGGCCAGGACATCTCGTCGGAGCGGATGCGCCGGCGTGACTGGTGGGAAGGCCCGGAGCTGTTCGTGGTGGTCGACGACTACGACCTGATGACCAAGGGCACCGGGATGGGATCGTCGCTGGACCCGCTGCTGCCACTGCTGGCCCAGGGCATCTACATCGGCCTGCACGTGATCATCGCGCGCAGCACGTCGGGCGCGATGCGGGCGATGATGGACCCGGTCATCCGCCGGATGTGGGAGCTGGGCACGCCGGCGACGCTGCTGTCGTACCCCAAGGAAGAGGGCAAGTTCCTCGGTGAGGCCGCGCCTCGCCGGCTTCCCCCCGGGCGGGCGCAGCTGGTCACCCGTCGTGGCGTGAAATTGATGCAGACGGGATTCGTGAAGTGAGAAGGGACCGCGGATGACCGCCGCTCTGAACGGGGAGCTCTGCCGCATCACGGTGATCGGGCCGGACCGCAAGGTCGACCTGGCCGTGCCCGCGACGACCCCGGTGGCCGCGCTGCTGCCGGTGCTGCTCAACCACACCTCGACCCCGGGCCGCCCGGTCGACGGGGACGCAGGCGACGGTGCCTGGGTGCTGCAGAGACTAGGTCAAACGCCTTTTGAGCTGTCGGGTACGCCGGAAAGCCTCGACTGGCTCGAAGGCGAGGAGCTGTACCTGCGCCGAGCCGAGGACCCGCTGCCCGAGCTGGACTTCGACGACCTTGCCGAGGGCATCGCCACGATCGTCAACCGGCGCAACGACCGGTGGCAGCCCGAATATCGCAGGGTGCTGTTCCTGCTGCTCTCCGTGGTCGGCATGGGTGCCATCGCCGCCGTGCTGACCGACCGTGGTCCCGTGCTGCCGCAGGTGATCGGCGCCGGTGTGGTCGGCCTGATCTGCTTCGTCGCGGCGCTGGTCTGCGCCCGCAAGCTCCCGGACGGCGCGTTTTCCCTGCTCTTCGGCTTTGGCGCGGCGGGGTTCGCGGCCCTCGCGGCGTCCAGCGCGGTCGACGGCGATCCCGAGGGCATCGCGGTCAACGGGCCGGCACTGCTGGCGGCGGCGGTCAGCGTCGTGGCGGTCGTCGCGGTGCTGCTGCTGGCCCAGCGCACGGTGACGCCGTACCTCCCGGCGGCGCCGATGCTGGTGCTGGGGGTGACGTCGCTGGTCGCGGTGGGCGTGTTGCTCATGCAGTCGGCCTCGCAGATGACCTCGCAGCGAGCCTCGGCAGCCGCGGTCGCAGTGATCTTCGCGGTGATCGTGCTGGCTCCCCGCGCGGCCGTGAAGTTCGCCCGGCTGCGTGGCCCGCAGCTGCCCAAGACCGGCGCGGACATGTCCTACGACATCGAGCCGTCGCCGCCCGAGGAGGTCCGCGACCGCACCAACGAGGCGGACACCTACCTGAGCGTCGCGCTGCTCGCGTCGGCGATCGTGCTGCCCTTCGTCTTCCACTTCACCATGGAGGTCCCGGGCTGGGCGGGCTGGACGTACGTGCTGGTGGTCGCGAGTGCAATTCTGTTGCGCGCCCGTACCTTTCTCGGTTTCTGGCAGCGGATCGCGCTGACGGTCGCCGGTAGCGTCGGCTATCTCATGGTCATCATGCGGCTCTCCCAGGCGCTCACCCCCAGCGGGCGGTGGGTGCTGCTCGGCGGCCTGCTGGCCGCCGTGGTGCCGCTGGTGATGGCGGCTCTGCGGCCCTTCCCGCGGCGGATGCTGCCGTTCTGGGAGTATTCGGCCACCTTCCTGGACGTGGCGACCGGCGTGGCCGTGCTGCCGGTGCTCGGGCAGATCCTCGGCCTGTACGCCTGGGCCCGCGGACTCTTCGGGTAGCGGCGCGTGCAGACCCAGCGGGACCACGTCCACGCCCACACCTTCATGGTGGGCCGGCTCAGCTCGGCCCTCGTCGAGGGCGACCCGACCCGGGCGGAGATCCCGGGCCGCCGCGCACAGACCGGCTTCCTGATCGGGATCATCCTGGTCGCGCTGGTGGTGGGCGGCTTCGCGGTGTACGGCTGGATCGTCCCGGGCGGCAGCAACGCGTACAAAACGGCCGGCGCGATCCTCGTCGAGAAGGAGAGCGGCAACCGCTACGTCTACCTCAACGGGGTGCTCTACTCGACCCCCGACCTGACCTCGGCGATGCTGATCCAGGGCGCCAAGTCCCAGGTCAAGCTGATCTCGAAGAACTCGCTCAAGGACGTTCCCCGAGGCGGGACGCTCGGCGTGAGCGGGGCGCCCAAGGAGGTCCCGGCCGCCGGGGACCTGTTCGCGGGGCCGTGGCTGACCTGCCTGCCGGGCTCGGTGGTGACCGACCGCAAGGTCGACGGGGTGGGCGTCAACCTCGACCCGCAGACCCCGGCCGACCCGCTGCCGGAGAAGAACTTCGCCGTCGTACGCGCAAGCGACGGCACGCCGTACCTCCTCGCGAACTACCTGAAGTACAAGGTCACCGACGAGGCCGTGCTGGTCGCGCTCGGGGCGGGCAGCATCAAACCGGCGGCGGCTCCGGACCTGTGGCTGAGCTGGCTGGGCGACGGACCGGAGCTGGGTCCGGCGAAGATCGACGGAGCGGGGAAGGCCGGGCCGAAGGTCGGGGGCGAGTCCTACGACGTCGGCACGCTCTTCCGGCAGCGCTCCGACTCCGGCGTCGAGCAGCTGTTCGTGCTGCGCAAGGACGGGCTCGCCCCGATGAGCCGCACGGAGTTCCTGATCGCCGACGCCAAGGACAAGGGCAGCCCGGTCGACGTGGACCCGTCGGCGATCGTCGGCGCGAAGCGCTCGTCCGACCAGTCGCTGCTCGACCGTCTGCCGGACCTGGCGTCGCTGCGGCTCGAGGACGCCGCCGGCCGCGCCCTGTGCATGCAGCAGCGGCCGGTCTCCGCGACGAACTTCACCAGCATCGTGGTCTTCGCGCCCCGGTACGCCGCCGCGGTCAACGACGACGGCGGCACGTTCGTGATCAGCCGTCCCGGCTCGGGAATGGCCGTGGTGGCGGCACCCGTGCTCTCCAGCACCGCCGTGAAACAGGTCTCGTTCCTCGACGAGAACGGCACCGCCTACCGGCTTGCCGGCGCGGACACGGTGGCCGCGCTGAAGCTCAGCAACGTCACACCCGTACCGTTCCCGAAAGACCTTCTGGCAGTGCTGCCGCAGGGTCCCGCTCTGAGCCGTCAGGCCGTCGCCGGCCTGCCGAGGGGGTAGACGTATGGCAACCGGAATCCGTGGCCTCCTGCGCGGTGGCAAGGACGAGCCCAGCGGCGTCGTCCAGCACACCGTGGGTAACGCGCTGGTCCTGCATGCCGAGGACTCGATCAGCTCCGAGGCGCAGTCGCTCGCCCTGTCCGTGGTCGAGGACGCCGAGAACGACGTGGTCGTGCTCGACCTGGGTGACGGGATGCCGATCGGATCCTGGGAGTCGATGGCGGGCGTCCTGCCCCGCCGCCGCCGGGGCATCCGGCTGGTCGCGTGCGGGCGGCACCACAACGCCGCCGCGATGGCCGGTCAATGGCTTTCCGAGCGACTGAACCGTACGGTCATCGCGCCCGACGGCGAACTGGTCCGCGGCTCGGCCGGCGCGCTGTTCGTGCACTCCACCCCCGGCAGCGGCTGGGTGCGTTTCCGTCCCGGCAAGCCGCCGACCTGGGACGCCAAGCGCTACCCGACCCCGTTGTGGGACAAGGCCGCCACCGACAAGCGCGCCTCCAGCTCCACCGGCGAGATCGAACCCCTGCCCGGCGGCGTGTGGATCCACGACATCCGCGAGCCGGCGATCGTCGACGAGCACCGCAAACGTCTGATCGCCGACGTACCGTGCCAGCCCGAAGTCATGACCGTCCTGCTCGGCTGCCCCGGCACCGCCCCGCTGTCGCTCGACGACGTGGTCCGCTTCTGGCGCGAGCTAGACCCGGACAGCCGCCTGCGCACCCGTTTCGTGCAGTACGGCGACGTCCGGCTCCCCGAGGGTGAGGCCTTCGGTCAGGCACTGGCGGACCTGCTCGGCACCCAGGTCGTCTGCTACACCGGCGTCCCGGTGGGCGCTCCGGGCAAGTTCGAGATCCGCACCGTACGCGCGGACGGCGTGCTCGGCTGGCCCCCGTTCGCGATCGAGCTCGGCTACACCCCCCGCGCCCACCCCAACTCCAAGGCCCGCCGCGCCGCCGTCCTGAGCCACCGGGCCCCCCTGCGCTGGACCGAGGAGATCTCCCCGCGGGTCTTCTGGTACGCCCCCGACGCGGTCGTCGAGGTCGTCCAGACCGGACTGTGGGTCCGCGCGGTGGAAGAACCCCCCAACGCCGAACGGGTGCGGGCGACCCCGCTCGACCCCGAAGGCAGCACCCTCATCTTCGACGACACCGTCGACGAGCGCTCCATGCGGATGCGCGAACTCGCCGAAGACCTCGCCGCCCGCGTAGAACCCACCGTCGGCCAGGACACAGCACTCTTCCCGGCCTCGGTGATGGTGCCGGGCCAGCGCCCCGCCGGCCGCGCCGAGGCCACGCTGCGCCCCTCCGACGCGCCCCGCCAGCCGATCCAGGCTCGCATCGAAATGCCCCTGCCGCCCCGCCCGGCCGCCACGATCATGCAGTCACCAGAAGTCGCCGCCGTGGTGATCGAGCCGGTCGCCCCCGCGGCGATCGAACAGCAGCAGGTCGCCCCCGCCGCCTTCCAGCAGCAGGTCGCCCCGACGGGGTTCCAGCAGCAGGTCGCTCCCACGAATCAGCAGCAGGTCGCCTCCGCGATCCAGCAGCATTTCGAGCAGGTCGAGCCGACGGTGTCGCAGCCACGCTACGAGGCGGTCCCGGCGACCGTGGTCCAGCAGCGCATCGTGCCGATCATGCCCGAGGGCTTCCCGGAGACCCGCGCGTTTGCCGCATTCGTCCAGCAGCAGACCCAGCCCGCCACGCCGCCGGTCCAGCAGCCCGCGCACCCACCGCTGTCCGAACCGGTCCAGCCGGCCACATCGTTCCCCGAGCCGCCCGCCTTCGAGCGACCGGCCATGGAGCAGTCCGTCATCGAGCCGCCCGCTTTTGAGCGACCGGCCATGGAGCAGTCGGTCGTCGAGCCGCCGACGCTGCCGCAGCCGGCGGTCCAGCCGGAGTCGTTCCCGGCGCCGGTTTTCGAGGCACCGCCGGCATTCGCGCCGCCGGCCTTCGACCAGCAGGGCGCCGGCCAGTCGGTCGTCGAAGCACCCGCTTTCGGTGGGCCGGCCGTTGACCAGCCCACCTCGGGACACGGGCTCGGTGCGCAGCCGGTTGTTGAGGCACCCGCATTCGGCCGGCCGCCGGTCATCGAGCAGCAGGCCACGGAGCAACCGGCTGGCGAAGCGCCCACCTTCGAGGTGCGCGCCCCTGAGGCGTCCGCCCACGAGGCTCCGGCATTCGAGCCGCCGGCGATGTCCGTGATCGAGGCGGTCAATGAGCCCGCTGCACCGGTGGCGGTTCAGCAGGTGGTGGAGGCGGTGGCTGCGCCGGCGATCGAGCCTTCGCTCCGGGCGTACGCGGAGCAGGTTGTTGATCCCGTGACCGCGCCCATGCAGATGTCGCTGCCGGTCACCGAGCCGGTCCACAACGTAGACCGCCTCCAGGCGCTGGACCCCGCAGCCGCGACAAAGCCGCCCAAGGCCCAGCCCGAACCTGAAGCCCAGCCCGCGCTGAAAGCCCAGCCCGAGCGGGAACCCGAGCCCGCGGCGACCGTGCCGGACGTGCGGTTCCAGCCGGTGCCCTCGCCGGGTGCGTCGGCGTTGATGCCCAGCCGTGCGCTCGACGATGAGCGGGCGTGGTTGCGGCGCACGCTGAGCCGGGACTTCGACATCATGGCGAGCTCGGTCTCGCGGATCATGAGTGAGCACCCGGGGCTGCAGGCCACCGGCGGGGCGGCGGGCAAGGAGGACGTGCTCGCCGACTCGGTGGCGGTGCGGCTCTACCTTTCCGGCCGGGGCGCGGGGATCGACGCGGGGCTGCGGTCGGCGGCGAACGGCCCGCACGTGCCGTTCGCGCGCTGCACGGTCTCGGGGCTGTCGCGGCTGCCCTCGTTCCGCGGCACCACGGTTTACCGCACCTCACCGACGTCGGGTGAGTGGGCGCAGTACCGCGAGCGCCGGGTCGTGACGGACTGGGCTTTCGTGAACATGCTGACCGCACCCTGCTCCAGCCAGGACGGCGACACCGACGTGCTGGTGTGGTCGATGACGGCGCGGCGGACGGCGGTGCTCGAGCCGGAGGGTGACGACCGGATCGAGGACCGGGTGCTGTTCCTGCCCGGTACGCACTACAAGATCCTGGAGCTGCACCAGCCCGAGGGCGGCGGGCGTGGCTCGATCCTGATGCGCGAGATCGGTGCGAACGAGATCGGTGACGACGGCCGGGTCGATCCGAACCGGGTGTCGCTCGACGAGCTGGCCGTGACGTCGTTGCGGCGCAGCGTGGAGCGGTGGGGGAGTGCCGAACCCAAGCGGCGGATCGGTGCCGGCTCGACAGGCCGGTTCGGTGTCCTGCCGGGGCTGGACCGCAGGCCGGTCCGCGAGGAGGTGAGCGGACGATGAGCCGACAGGTTCTGGTGGTGGGCGGCGGTCAGCCCGGCGCGTATCCGTCGATCAGCGCCGCGATCGCGCGTGCCGAGGCGGGCGCGACGATCTCGGTGCATCCCGGCCGGTACGCCGAGAAGCTCATTGTGGGCAACCGCATCACGATCAGCGCGGTCGAGGGCGGCGGCCCGGTCGAGGTGATCGTGGAGGAGGGCAGCGTCCTCGTCGTCCACGGTGAGGGTGCGCAGCTGCGCGGCATCACGCTGGGTAGCGGGGACACCAAGCTGGCCGCGGTGGACGTGTATTCCGGCGAGGTCGCGCTCGACAACTGCAAGATCTCCGGTGCTGCCTGGGTGACATTGCTGGCCCGGTTGCAGGGTTCGCTGGCGCTGCGTGGCTGTGAGGTGCGCAGCTCGGCCGGGGCCGGCATCGTGGTGATGTCCCCGGGGACGAGCGCGATCGAGGACACCCAGGTCACCGATGTGGCGACGTCGGGGATCGTGGTCGGCGAGAATGGTGCGCTGACCCTGCGCCGCTGCGTGATCCGGGGAACCGGCGCCAACAGCGTCTGCGTCAACGGCGATGCCCGGCTGACCATCGAGCAGTGCGAGATCGTGAAGGCGGGCAAGCCGGCCGTCGTGATCGAGCAGCGCGGCTGGGCCCGGATCCAGCGGCTCACCGTGCGTGACAGCGGCAACGTCGACCTCTTCCTGCGGGGCGAGATCGACGCCGTGATCAGCGATTCGACGTTCACCGGCGCGACGCTGCAGGCCGCGCACATCGCGGATGGTGCGGCACCCCGCTTCGAGCGCTGCACGTTCACCGGCGCCGGGCACACCGCCGCGCACGTGACCGGCAAGTCGAAGCCCACGTTTGTCGAGTGCACGTTCGCGGACGCGCCCACCGGCATCAATGTGGACGGCGAGAGCACCCCGCGCTTCGAGGGCCTGACCGTTCGCGGCACCGAGGAGCACGTGGCGGTCATCGGGGGCGCGGGCCGGGCTGTCATGCAGCGGCTCCAGGCGACGATCGGCACCGGGGCGGGGCTGCTCGTCAAGGACGGCGCCACGCTGGACGGCTCCGATCTCACGGTCGAGGCCGGCGAGGCGGTGGCGCTCGAGTTGCGTGCGGCCGCCCGCGGCACGATCCGCGAGGCCCGGTTCAACGGTACGCAGGCAGTGACGGTCACGGTCGGTGGCGGTTCCGCCCTCGTGCTCCAGTCGGCGCAGGTTCGCGGTGCCGGGGTGCGGGTCGGCGATGGCGAGCTCCAGGTGCGCGACAGCGAGATCACCGAGGCACCCGGCGATGGTCTGTCGATCGGCTCGGGCGGCGTGGTGACGGCGACCCAGACACGGGTACGCCGGGCGCGGCGCAACGGTGTCGCGGTGTCCCGCGGCGGCCGGGGCACGTTCACCGACTGCGAGGTGCTCGTCAGCGGCGCCAACGGATTCGACGTGGACAGTGCCGAGCCGGTGACCCTCAGCCACTGCACCGTGCAGGAGAGCGGCGGCGAGGATGTCCGCAAAGCCGACGACGCCCAGCTGACCGTCGAGTCACTGGTCGTCAGGACCACGCCCGAGCCGGTGAGCCCTGCGCCGGCTCCACAGTCCTCCTCCTATGCGGATGACTACGCGGATGATGGGCGCCCGGAGCAGGCTGAGGCCGCGCCGCCGGTCGAGGACGAGCTGACCGGGCCGCTTCGCGAGCTGAACAGCCTGATCGGTCTGAAGGGCGTCAAGCACGAGGTCACCGCGCTGATCAACCTGATCAAGATGTCGCAGGTCCGGTTGCAGATGGGCCTGCCGATGCCGCCGATGAGCCGTCACCTCGTCTTCGCGGGTCCGCCCGGTACGGGTAAGACGACGGTGGCGCGGCTCTACGGGACGGTCCTCAAGGAACTGGGGATCCTGTCCAAGGGCCACATGGTGGAGGCGGCCCGCGCGGACCTGGTCGGGCAGTACATCGGTTCGACGGCGATCAAGACCACCGAGCTGATCAACAAGGCCATGGGTGGTGTGCTCTTCATCGATGAGGCGTACACGCTGTCGGCGGGGTCGGGCGGTTCGGGGCCGGACTTCGGTCAGGAGGCCATCGACGCGCTGATGAAGATGATGGAGGACCACCGCGACGAGCTCGTGGTGATCGTCGCCGGGTATTCGGAGCTGATGGAGAAGTTCCTCGAGTCGAACCCCGGTCTGGCCTCCCGCTTCACCCGCACGGTCGAGTTCCCGAACTACTCCGTCGACGAGCTCGTGACGATCACGACGAACCTGTGCCACAAGCACTACTACGACCTGACCGACGACGGCGTCGCCGCGCTGACGACGTACTTCGAACGGATCCCGAAGAACTCCACGTTCGGTAACGGCCGCGTGGCGCGCAAGCTGTTCGAAGCGATGATCAACAACCAGGCGTCGCGGCTGGCGACCACGCCGCCGTCGAAAGACAGCGAGCTCAACCGGCTGACCGGGGAGGACCTCGCGCCCGAGCTGGACCTGCTCGAAGACCTGCCGGCGGAGAAGAACACGCAGCCCGACGCGGCCAGCAACCCGGCCGGGGCGATCAACGCGACGCGTAGCTGGCGACGGGTCTGCAACCTGGTCGGCGCGGCTCCCGTGCGCGATGCGGTCGGCACCGCGCTGCTCCAGCTGTGCGAGCTGCGCAACCGGCGGCGGGCGTACGGCAAGCATGCGAACGTGATCGTGACCGGTCCGAGCGGAAGCGGCCGCAGCGAGTTCGCGCGGCACTACGCCGCCGGCCTGTCCGAGCTGAACCTCGTGCCCGTCGGCCAGCTGATCCGGGTGAGCACCGCGCAGGAACTCGCGCCGCAGTGGCCCGGGCAGGCCGGCAGCCTGGTCGAGGCCGCGCTGCGGGACGCCGAGGGTGGCGTGCTGATGGTCGACTACACCGACGACGGCAGCGGGACCGGCCCCGACATCGTCGAGCAACTCGTCGCGCGGACGCGCCCGGCGCCCGGTGACCCGGTCGTGGTGCTGATCGGCGAGGAGCGGGCGTTGCGCGAGCTGCGTGTGGCGGTCCCGTCGGTTGCCGAGGTCTTCGGGCAGGACTGGGCGATGCCCGGTTACACCACCCCGGAGCTGGCCGAGATCGTGGTCCGGCACCTGGTGCGCCGGGGCCACGAGGTGCCCGACGACGTGCGCGCCGCCCTGGTCGACCTGGCGGCGGGGCTGCCCGAGCGCACTGTCCGGGCGGCGCACCTGTTCTCGTGGGGGCTCACGCGTACGGCGGCGTCTCGCACTCTGGCACTCGCCGACCTGAACGGCCTCGCCGGCCGGGCCACCTCGGGCGCCGCGCCGTCCCGGCAGCCCGGTGGCCTGGCCGCGGTCCTTTAAGGAGAAACGACATGCAGCCTGAGGAGATCCAGGAGTTCCTCGATCGCGCCAAGGTGTTCGAGCAGGAGATGGCCGACGCGCAGACCGACCTGGGCAAGGCGATCGTCACCGGTCGCTCCGCCGACGGCTTGGTGACCGTGCTGGCCAGCGGGATGGGCAAGCTCCACGGCGTACGCGTCGACCCGGCCGTTTTTGATCGTCGTGACGTGGCGGCGCTGCAGACCGCCATCGCTCAGGCCGTCCAGGCCGCGGCGGACAACGCGGGCACGCTGGCTCAGCAGAAGATGGGCCCCATCGAGATCACCCTGCACTGATCTCGCGGGAAACGTCCACCCCGACCTCGGCGAGCCGCTCGTTGGTGCGCCGCAGATCCCAGCGGGAGCCGAGCACGGTGTAGAGCTCGACGGCCTCGGCGCCGGTGCGGGCTGCCTCGTGCGGGCGGCGGTTGGTGGCCAGCAGCACCGCCGCGTCCTCCAGTGCCGCCGCCAGCTCGGGCACCCGGCCCACCGTGCGGTAGTGCGCCGCCGCGGCCAGGGCCGGCTCCGGGTTTCCGTCGAGCAGCGCCCGGCAACGCCGGGCCGCCGCCCACGCGCGCGCCGGCCGCACCTCTTTGCCGGCCTCGTCCTCGCACAACGCGGCGGCGTTCTCCGCGATGTCCTTGCGCCCCTGCCCCAGGGCGAGCCGGGCCACATCGGGCAGCCACTGGTGCCGCAGCATCATCCGGGCGTAGCCGGGAACGAGCAGCGGCGCGAGGAGGTCGAGCGCCTCGCTGGCGCGGCCCTGCTGCTCGGAGCGCAGGGCCCGGGCGACCATCAGGAAGTCACAGCTCTCCCGCTCGGCATCGGTGGCGGGCAGCACGTCCGCCGCGTCCAGGTGCCCGGCAGCCAGGTCGGCGTCGTCGCGGTGCCCGGCGATCAGCGCGGCGACCCCGTGCAGCAGCATGCTGACCGCGCCCGGCTCGCGCATGCCGAGAAAGGTGATCCCCGGTGCGTCGTCGGTGACCGCGCTGACCTCGGCCAGCGAGTCGTCCCAGCGGCCCAGCCAGTAGTACTGCACCGCCGAGGCGACCTGCAGCGAGCTGGGCAGCCGGTGCCGGATCGCGAAGAGCGCCGCCTCACGCAGGGTGCGTTCCGCCTCGTCGAGCCGGTCGAGGTTCTGCAGCGTGAACATGCGGTTGTCGAGCAGGTCGAAGTACATCCCGGCGAAGGTGGGGTGGTCACGCATGATGTCCAGCGCGCGGTCGACGTACTCGAGGGCGCGCTCGTGGTCGCGGCGGATCGAGTTCGTCAGCCAGTTGGTCTGCAGGGCGAATGCCGCTTCGTACGGCTCCCCGGCCACCTCTGCCTCAGCGCGCAGCCGCTCGGCGACCCCGTCGGCGCGGTCCAGGTCGTCCAGGTCGCCGCGCCGGAAGTTGGCCAGCAGGACGCGGTGCCGCGTACGCCACAGCTCCGGCATCTCGGGATCCGCCACCGTCGCTTCGAGCATCGCCATGGCGGCATCCGGGTCGCCGCGCCGGAACGTCATCACAGCCAGCAGCTGTCGCATCTCCGCGCGATCGGCCGGGTCACCGGCCAGCGCGGCGGCCTCCCGTGCCTCGTCCATCGGCCAGCGCTGGTGCCGGAAGTCCAGCTTCACCAGGGCGATCAGCAGGGTCTCCCGCTGGGCGGTGGTGGGCACCGCGGTGGCGAGCACCTGGCGAAGGAGCCCACCGGCGATCTGCGGCACCCGCCTGGCCACCTCCGCATAATGCTTGACCAACCAGGACACCACCCATTCGTCGACCACCGGGGTTACCGCGGCGAGCTGCTCGGCGACCCGGGTGATGGGGCTGCCGCCGCGGTCGAGCACCTCGGCGGTGTGCCGGTGCAGGGCGGCGCGGGCCGGCGAGGGGATGCTCTCGTAGAGCGCCTGGCGCAGGAACGAGTGCCGGAAGGCGAGGTCGGTGCCGGCGTCGACCAGGACGCTCGCGGCGAGCCCCTCCTCGAGGTTGGCCAGCAGGATGAACGGCGCGCGCCCGGTCACCGCGACGACGTCGTCGACCGCGAACTGGGTGCCGAGCATCGCGGCCATCCGCAGGACTTCCTGGGTATCGGGGGAGAGGAAGTCCAGGGTGGCCCGGACCACCGCCAGCAGCGACCGCGGTGCCTCGACCGGCACGGAACCGTCGATGTCGGCGAGGCCGTCGGTTGTCCGCACCGCGCCGCGCCTGATCAGTGCGGTGACCATCTCCCTCGCGCAGAGCGGATTGCCGCCCGAGCGGGGCACGACCTCCGCGAGGTTCGGCCCGAGCGGGGCACCGACCATCTGCACGACAAGCTGCTCGACCGCCGCCGGGGGCAGGGCCCGCAGGACGAGCGAGTGGCCGCGCCTGTTCTGCACGCTGCGCCGCAGTTGGGCGAGCTCTCGGCCTTTCGGCTCCGGGCGGGCCGCCGCGACCAGCAGCAGCGGCAGCCGCGGGGTGACCGCGACGAGCCGGTCCCAGAAGATGACGCTGGACTCGTCGGCCCACTGCAGGTCGTCGACGATCAGGATGAGCGGGGCGATCGCGCAGGCAGCCCGCACGTACGCGAGCACCCGGTCGGCAGCCGAGCTCTCTTCCGCGCCACCCTCCTGCAGACCGGTGGCGAGCGGCGGGTCGTCAGGGGTGGTCTCCAGCCCCAGCGCCCGCGTCACCACCTGCAGCGGCACGTGCTGGTCGAGCTCGTCCGCGACGCCCCACGCGACCTGGCAGCCCAGGCTCGCCGCGTCGGCGAACGCGGCGGTGAGCAGCTCGGTCTTGCCGATACCGGGCTCGCCCTCGATCCAGACAGCGGTTCCGTGGCCAGCGGTGACCGCCCGGACCAGCGCCCGCAGCCGCTCCAGCTCGTCCTCGCGGCCGGCCGGCGTCCGGCCCGCCGAGCCGTCCCGCAGGGCGCGGGCCACCTGCGGCGGCAGCACCGGCGGCACCGGGCGGGCGGGCGTAGCGGGCTCGGCGGCCCCGGTCAGCACGCGCTGGTGCAGGTCGGCGAGGGCCGGGCCGGGCTCGACGCCCAGCTCGGTGACGAGGATGCGGCGGGCCGCCCGGTAGACCTCCAGGGCCTCGGTGCGCCGGCCGGTGCGATGCAGGGCCAGCATCAGCAGCTCGTGCAGCGGCTCGTGCAGCGGGTAGGTGCGGATCTGGCTGGTCAGCTGGGCGACCAGGTCGTCCTCGCCGAGCTCCAGCGCCGCGCGGGCGCGCATCTCGATGGCGGTCAGGCGACGTTCGGTCAGGCGGGCGCGTTCCACCTCGATGCCGTGACCGGAGAGCCCTGCGTACGGCTCGCCCTTCCACAGCGTCCGGGCCTCGTCCAGCAGCGCGACCGCCCCGCCCAGGTCGCCGGTGTCACGCAGCTCGGCCGCCTGCTGACTCAAGGTGATGTAGCGGGCGCTGTCCAGGTCTTCGGGGGTGAGCTGGAGGGCGTACCCGGCGGGGCCGGAGGTGAGCAGGTCGTGGCCGAGCACCCGGCGCAGCCCGGAGATGTAGGTGTAGACGCTGCCGGTGGCGGTGGCCGGGGGTGCCGCGCCCCAGATGCCCTCGATCAGCTCGTCCCGGCCGACGACCCGGCCGGCAGCGGCGGCCAGGACCGCGAAGAGGGTGCGTTGCCGGGCCGCGCCGAGGTTCAGCTCGCGCTCATCCAGCCAGGCACGCACCGGGCCCAGGACCGAGACCCGGAGGCGGTCTTGCGGTGTCGACGGCACGTTGCCTCCCATTCCGCTCACTGAAGGGGGACGGTGCTCGCGGTCAGCGGATAACAGAAACTTCGTCAACGATCATCGCCGAACGGGAAAGATGCGGCATCGTCGGGTTCCCCGCCAGGTGCGGGCGGATGCGGGTGAGCATCATCCGGAACTGGTCGAGGCGGTGCAGCGGCACCCGGCGCTCGCGCAGCACGGATCGGGCGATCTCGGCCGCGGCGTCGTGTTCGCCCCGCTTCTCGTGGGTCATCGCCGCGATCCAGCGCATCTCGCCCTCGAGCTCCGGGTCGGTGGTGCGGGCGGCGACCCAGCCGGCCTCGGCGGCACCGTTGCGGCCCTGGCTCAGCAGCAGCCGGGCGAGCCAGGCGGTGAGTATCAGGCGTTGTTCCGGGGCGACGGCGTACTGGGCGCGGGCCCGCTGCAGCACCGTGACCGAGAGCTGTGGTGCCCGGGCCGCGAGCTCCTCGATCCGCGAGGTGAGCCACTGTGCGACCGGGCCGTCCAGCGGCACCGGCCCGGCGAGCAGCTGGGCGACAACCCGCTCGGGCGGGCCACCGGCGTCGGCGATCCGCGAGGCGAACGAGCGGTGCAGCATGATCCGCAGCGAATGGGGTGTGCCCTCGTGCAGCACCCGGGCGACAACCCGGTGCTGGAAGAAGACCCGCTCGCCCGCCGCGCCCAGCACCCCGGCGGACACGGCCGGGGTCAGCGCCCGGACCAGGTCGTCGATGGAGCGGTCGGTGACCAGTGCGAGCTCGCCGAGCATGCAACCGGGCTCGGCGTTCGGATCGGGACCGGCGTTCAGGTACGCGACGGCGCGCAACAGCTGCCGCGTCTCCTCGCTGAACGCGGCGAGATGCGCGGCGACCGTCGTGGCGAGGTCGGGGCTGAGCCGGGCCAGATGCCGCAGGTAGCAGGGGTTTCCCGCGGCGTCGGTGAGGATGTCCTGCAGCATCCGCGGGTCCGGTGGCTCCGGAGCCACCGCGCGGACCAGCTGGGTGGCGGCGGATGTCCCCAGCGGCTCCAGCTCGATGACCTCGTCGACGGGCACTTCGCGCAGCTCTGCCGAACCGGGCCGGCCCGCGGAGATCAGCAGCAGCGGCTGCTCGGCCGTGGCGGCGTGCAGAGCGGCCCAGACCCGCAGCGTGAGCGGGTCCGCCCATTGCAGGTCGTCGATGACGAGGATCAGCGGGGCCTGCTCCGCCGCCGCGCGGATGAGCTCGACCGCGCGCGGCACGATCTGGTCGGCCGGCCCGTGCTGCAGCAGCTCCCGGGCGGAACCGCCGGACATCGCCGACTCGAAGCACTCGCGCAGCACCCCGAGCGGCGTCCGCAGGGACAGCTCATCGGCGACGGCCCATCCCGTGCGGCAGCCAGCCGGAGTCGCGCCGCGCAGTGCCACGGTCATCAGCGCCGATTTGCCCATGCCGGGCGGGCCTTCGAGACGCAGGCTGCGACCCCGGCCGTCGGCCACCTCGACGGCGGCCCGGCGCAGGCGGCGCAGCTCGTCGTCGCGGCCGAACAATGTCGCCCGGTCGGACGGCACCGGCCAGGGCCCGCGCCCGGCTGTCCGGGACGGCGGTGTGTGCCGCACAGCGGCGTGCCGCGCGGCCTCGGCGGGACGTCCGGCTCCCTGCAGCGCGGTGCCGAGCATCGAGTGCAACTGTGCCTGCAACGGGTACGCGCTGACGAGCCCCCGCAGCACCGTGATGGCCTCGTCGAAGCGCCCGGTCTCGATGAGCAGCGTCGCGTGCCGTTCGGCGGTGGCGAGCCGGAACTCCGTCAGCCGCAGCCGCTGGGATTCGGCGAAGGGGCCGGGCACCCCGGCGAGTGCCTCGCCGTGCCACAGCTGCAGCGCCGCGCTGAGCACTGCCAGCTCGGCCTGCCGGTCACCGGTGGCGCGATGCCGTTTGCTCTCTTCCCGCAGCGCGTCGAACCGGAAGACGTCGATGTCCTGCTCGCGCAGGTGCAACTGATAGGTGCCACCGCCGGAGGTGAGCACCTGCCCGGCCGCCCAGCGGTCCCGGCTCGGCTCGAGGACCCGGCGCAGGGCGGAGACATAGGTGTAGACGTTGCCGGTGGCGCTGGCGGGCGGGTCGTCGCCCCACAGAGCAGCGACGAGTTGCTCGCGGGAGACCGCATGGTTGGCGTGCAGCGCGAGCATGCTGAAGACAGCCGTCCGTCGCGCGGACCCGATCGGGAGCTCGGCGCCACCGCGCCATGCCCGGACCGGGCCGAGCAGGCGGAGGTCCATGCCCTCGTGCTCTGCCGACATGGCTTCCCAACCTAGTTCGTCGAGGGATCTCTCCCGCTTCTCGGCGGTTGAAGCTGCAACCTAACGCAACTCGCCGACCAACGCCCCCGTTGAGTACCGCAGTGATACGCCTCGGCCCGCCCTTACCCACATCTACATGTGGTCCGCAAGTGGCCGAACGGCGCGTGCGCATAACCATAGCGCTGACTTACGGAATCCATGGATCTCCCTTAACCCACTTTTAATAACGTTCATCTTGGGAGCGTGGGTGGTGGGGGTGGGCAATGAACCCGGTCGGGCAGGGCATTGCAACCCATCCGGTCTTCCGGAGACGGCGGGTCGGCTGATGGACTCGCAGGGTGGCGGCCGACCGTGAAATTTCCTCATCTCCTTTCGCAGGTGAGCTCTTCCTGACGCTCGCGACCGAGGGGCGACTGGTCGTGGACACCGCGCGGGCCAACGAGGTCATCGAGGGTCTCGAACGAACCCTCTCGCTCGCCAGGGCGCGGCTGCGCGTCCTGAAGATCTGGCAGCACGTCCCCGCGCAGCGGGTCGACGACCTCCCCCGCGAGCTGGCCGACGACGTGGTCGACGCGGTCTTCGCCGATCAGCTCGCCCCCGGCCGGCTCGAGCAGGCGGTCGAGGAGCTGCCCAAATACATCGAGGCGCTGCGTCAGGCCCGCCGTAAGGTCGCGCCGGGCGACATTGCCTGATCGTTATCTTGCCCGGAGTTGATGATCTGACCTGCGTCGATGACTCGAACCTTCAGGACCCCCGCCGACCTCTGAAGACGGCGTGAAGGTTTTCTGAAGGACGCTTCCGGAGACTGGCCCGGCTGTAACGAAGGACCACAAGCCGGAGGTTGACCGTGGAACAGATTCGGGTGGCGCTGCAGGCCTCGGATCCGCTGAGCCAGGCGGGTCTCGCCAGCTATCTTCAGGCGCGTCCGGAGCTTCTGCTGGTCCGTCAGGCCGACCGGGCCGAGGCCAAGGTGCTCGTGGTCTCCTGCGACCGGCTCACCGGTGAGGTTGTCGCCACGCTGCGTCGCTGCGCGGCCGAGGTGGGTACGCCCGTCGTCCTGGTCACCGGTGAGATCACCGAGACCGAGCTGCTGACCGCCGTCGAGTGTCGCGTCGTCGCCATCCTCCCGCGGGCCGCGGTCACCGCCGAGCGTCTCGCGCACAGCGTGCTCGCCGCCGCCAACGGTGGCGGGGTCATGCCGCCCAACCTGGTCGGCGAGCTGCTCAAGCACATCGAGCGGCTGCAGCGCGACGTGCTCACCCCGAACGGGCTCAACGCCTCGGGCCTGACCCCGCGCGAGATCGACGTGCTGCGGCTGATGGCCGACGGGCTCGACACCAACGAGATCGCCGGCGAGCTGTGCTACTCGGAGCGCACCGTAAAGAACGTCATCTATGGCGTGACGCACCGCCTCAAACTCCGTAACCGTTCGCACGCGGTTGCTTACGCATTGCGTGCTGGCATGATCTGACGGGATGCGTACCGCAACGGACACCTCGCCCATCGGCAGGCACACCGTCGGCAATGCTCTCGTACTGCACGCACGGGACAAGATCAGTCCCGAGGCACAGTCGCTCGCCCTCACCGTGGTGGAGGACGACGAGAACGACATTGTCGTCCTCGACCTGCACGATGACCTGCCTGTGGGCATCTGGGAGTCCGTTGCCGCGGCGCTGCCCCGACGGCGCCGGGGCATCCGTTTGGTCGTCTGCGGCACCGGGCAGGACACGTCCGTCCTGGCCGGACAGTGGATCTCCGACCGGCTCGGCCGCCCGGTCGTGGCGCCCTACGGGCAACTGATCCGGGGAACGTCCGGCGCGTTGTTCGTGCACGCGACCGAGGGCAGCGGGTGGGTCCGCTACAGCCGTGGGCGGCCGCCGAGCTGGGAGGCGAAGCGGTACCCCCAGCCGGTCTGGGACGAGGCCGCGACCGACGCATTGCCCACCAGCGCGAACGGCATGGTCGAGCCGCTGCCCGGCGGGGTCTGGATCCGCGACACCCGCGACGAGGCGGCGCTGCGTGAGCACTGGCAGTGGCTGGCCTCCGCCATGCCCTGCCAGCCGGAGGCGTTCACCGTCGTCCTGGGCTGCCCCGGCACGCCACCGCTGGCCCTCGACGACATCGCCCGCTTCTGGCACGAGCTGGTCGACCTGGGCCGGGACCACGCGCGCTTCATCCAGTACGGACCCGTGGCGCTCCCCGAGGGTGAGTCGCTCGGGCAGGCGCTCGCCGATCTGCTCGGCACGCCGGTCGTCTGCTTCACCGGGGTGCCCGTGGGCCGCCCGGAACGCCCCCGGATGCACACCGTCGCCCCGGACGGGCGCCTCGGCTGGCAGGTCTACGCCCGCGAGCTGGGCTACACGCCCCGCGCCCGGCCCACCGTGGCGGCCGAGGTGCCCCGGGTCATCAGCTACCAGGCCCCGGAGATCCTCGGCGACGAGATCTCCCCGCTGATCTTCCGATACGCCGACGACGCGGTGGTGGAGATCCTTCAATCAGGCCTCTGGGTACGCCCGGCCGAGCCGCCCCGCCACGCCGAGCGGATCCGCGCCCGCACCGCCGACCCCGCGGTCCACGCCGTCGTGATCGAGGACGGTCAGCCCGCTCGCATGACCCGGCTCCGCGAGCTGGCCGACGACCTGGTCGCCCGGCTCGACCAGGCCACCCGCGAACGAAGCACGCTGCAGCTCGCCTCCGCGGTGGTGGTGACCACGCGCAACTCCGCGCCCGCGGGCGGCACGATCGCGGACGGCCTCACGCACAGCTTCACGCTGGCCTCCCTCACGGAGACGCCCGCTCCGGCCTCGTTCGCGGTCGCGACCGAGCTGCCGGTCTCCGTGCCGTCGCCGGCTGTCCTGCCCAGCCGCCGGTTGGCTCAGGCGGTGCCGGCCATCGCCGTGCCGGTCGTGACACCGGACCTCGCCGTGGTGCCACCCTGGGCCGAGCCCGCGCCCGACCTGCCGACCCGCGCCGGCACCACGCCGAGGATCAGCCCCCGCGCGGCTGAGGCACCCGTCCTGCCACCCTCCGACGCCGCACGCGTCCTCGCCGCCGTGGAACAGGTTCTCCTGCGGCCTCCGTCCGGCCTTTCGTCCGGGCCCAAGCACCTCTCGCACGGGGAGCCGCGGCTGTTGCGCTTCCAGGAGCTGCCCGAAGGCGGCTCGCTCGGCGTGACCGATCCGGGCGAGTTGGACGAGGAGCGTGCGTGGCTGCAGGACGCCCTGCGGCACGAGTTCGACCTGGCGGCCAGTTCGGTGTCCCGGATCCTCGCGGAATACCCCGGTTACTCGGCCGGGTCCGACACGATGGCGGACGCGGTTGCCGTACGCCTGTATCTGTCCGCGGTGGGTGACGGGGTCGACGACGCCCTCCGCGAAGGGGTTTCCGAAGGTCCACAGGTGCCGTTCGCCCGGTGCGTCAGCGGCGGCCTGGTCCGGCTGCCGAGCCACCGGGGCGCGACCATGCAGGTCTCGGACCTCTGCGCGGCCGACCTGCGCCGGGTCCGCGAGCGTCAGGTGCTGCGCGAGCGCGGTTTCACCCATGCGCTGATCGACCCGCCCGCCGGCCTGCCCGGCGGCGTCGACGTGCTGATCTGGTCGATGACGGGGCGGCGTACGCGGCTGCTCGAACCCGACGACGAGCACCGCGCCGAATCGCGGGTGGTGTTCCTGCCGGGCACCAGTTTCAAGGTGCTCGACGTCGTGGAGCCCGGCGAGGGCACCCGCGGCCTGTTGCTGCTGCGCGAGCTGGCCGCCGATGAGCCGATCGCCGACAAGGTTCCCTTCGACGATCTGGCCCTGGGCGCCCTGCACCGCGCGATCGAGCAGGCCCGCACCTCGGGCCTGCGCGCCCAGGTCGGCCGGCTGGCAGCCGAACGCTTCCTCGCCGTGCCCGGGGTCTCCTAACCGAGCATCGCTCCCGCCTCGCGTCTTTGCTGTGGACAGGGCCGCAGCAGGCCCTCGATGATCGGGCGCAGCACCGGCGGCGGCCCGTCGTAGTGATGACTTCCGGTCACGGCCGCATACAGGGTCATGCCCAGCGCGTAGAGGTCGGACTCGGGGGAGTAGACCCCGTCCCGGATGATCTCCGGGGCCAGGTACGGGTAGCTGCCGGCGACGACCCCGGGCGATCCCGTACGCCGCGGAGCCGACGTGAGCCCGAAGTCCACCAGCACGACCCGCCCGTCCGGCCCGCGCAGCACATTGGCCGGTTTGACGTCACCGTGCACCAGCCCGAGCTCGTGCACGGCGCGCAGCGCGGCCAGCACCTGCCCGCCGACGTCGAGCGCCTCCCGCTCGGTCAGCGGTGGATCGGCGCCGAGCGTCCGACCCGCAACCAGCTCCAGGACCAGCCAGTCCCGCCCGGTGACCGGGTCCGGTACGAAGTCCACCAGCTCGACGACGCCCTGGTGCCGGATCCGGGTCAGCGCACCCGCCTCCCGGGCGCTGGCACCCGGATACGGCGCCAGGATGCGGGGAACCTCCTTGACGGCCACCTCGCGGACCACATGCTCATCCCGCCCGATCCGCACCTGCCCACTGCGCCCGGTGCCGAGCAGCGCCCCCAGCCGGTAACGCCCCGCCACGAGCATGTCGTCGACGCCGATGTGTTCTGTCGCGGTAGTAGTTTCCATGTATTCACAGTGGGTGAGCGGGCCGTGGCCAGCATCCGTCAGGTAACTGGCTTTCGGTTCCGGGAAGGTAGCGTCTGCGGCATGACAACCGGCGGCCTTCGTGATCGTTTTCGGGCACAGATGCGACAAGAGGTCAAGGGCGCAGCCCTGCGTCAACTCTCCGAAGGCGGTCCCGCTGCCCTCTCCCTGAATGCGATCGCCAAGGAACTGGGCGTCTCCGGCCCGGCGCTCTACCGCTACTTCGCCAGCCGCGACGCCCTCCTGACCGAGCTGATCCTCGACGCGTACGCCGACCTCGCACTCGCCCTGGAAGGCGCCCCGCCCACCCTGGCGGACCACGCGGCGGCCTACCGGGCCTGGGCCCTGGCCGAACCGCACCGCTACCGGCTGCTGTTCAGCGCACCCCTGCCCGGCTACGACCCCCACGACCAGAGCCTCGTCGCCGCGGCCCACCGCGCCATGACCAGCCTGCTGACCGTCACCGAGCCGCATTCCCCGGTCCCCGGCCCGCTGGCCGCCCAGCTGTCCACATGGTCCGGTGCGGAACCGGCGGTGGCGCTGCACGCGGTGACGGCGTGGAGCCGGCTGCACGGCTTCGTCACCCTCGAGATCGAGGGCAACTACGCCTCCATGGGCCTCGACCCCGACGAGCTCTTCCGCACCTTCGATCTCTAGAAGTGCGCGGTGATCCGCCGAGCGGGCCCGTTCACCGTCACCTTGCCGCCGTACGGCAGCACCCACTGCGGATCCGTGTGCCCGAAATCGACGCTGAACTCGATCATCGCCCCGGGGTTGTAGGTCTCGAAGGCCTTGAGCACGGCCGCGTGCTGCTCCTCCCGATAGACCTCGCGCTCGTCGCGTGGTTTCGGGTTGAAAAGCGCCGTCCCCTTGGCGGTGGCGACGAGCACGGCCGGGAACTGCTCCAGCAACCCCCGCTCCCCGAAGTCACGCAGCACCCGGAAAAACCTTGGTGGCGGAGGGCAACTCCTCCGACGTCTCCATCAGCAACACACACCCGGCGTAATCCTCCACCGGCCGAACCCACCGGCTCGCCGCCGCGGTCGCATGCATGACCTCCAAGCTCTCACCCCAGGTCGGTGCGGGACAACCCGGTCCGCCCGATGCCAGACCCGCCCCGCTCTCGAACAGCGCGGCCCGCAGCGACCGCTCCACGATGTCCTCAACACCGCCACCCCGTCCGAGCTGCACCATCGTCGACAGCCCGTGATAGCTGGCCACCCCGTGATACCAGAGCCAGTTGTGCAGATTCGTGTTGTCGGAATGTCCGAAGAACGGCTCAGATCGGCAGCCCGCTCCTGAGCAGACGCCGCCCGCCGCGTGGTCGGGAACTCCACCGGCTCCACCCCGAAAAGCTCTCGCAGCCGCCGCAACCCCTGCTCATGCACGGCAGGAAAAACTTCCGGCGCGGCGAACGACGGCGAAAGCACAGCCACCCGATCACCGGGCGAAAGCTTGGGAGGCATCAAAACGAAGGTCGCATCCCAGAATCCAACCAGCCCCACTTACCGCCACCACTCAGCCTCGCGAATCGGCCGCAGCGTGACCCCGAACGTCCCCGCGAACCACCGGGCGAGCTGGGTCTCGATGACAAGGTGCTCACTGGCCGCATGCGACACCCCGATGAGCGTCATACCCGTCGTGGCCGCAAATCGTTCCACCTCTGCGAACTTACGGCGACCGTAGTCACCCTCGATCCGTACGTGCAGCTCCCCGGTCAGATAGGCGTGCGCGCCGAGCCGTTCCGCCACAGCCATTTGATCAACGTGGTCGCCGATTCCGCCCACCACCGCGACCCGCGTGATCTCCTCGCGCGCCGCCCCCTCCACCTCGACAAGACTCACCCCGAACAACTCGGACGCGTGGTGCACAAGCCGGTCGCTGGTCGTGGGCGCGATGTCGGCAAGGAACCCGGCATGACCGTCGCCGTACGGCCAGAACCGCCCCACCACGCTGCCGTCCAGCGCCTCGACAATGGCCGCGGCAGTACCGACCTCGAGCGAGATGTCCATCGGCGCGTGGCACGAATACATTGAGAGCCCGCGGGCGGCGATGGCCTGCAACTGCTCCTCAGCGATCGGTACGAACCCCTCGGCCCACACGTCATGCACGGGCGACCCGTTGCGTACGTCGATCGGATGGTGCGTGATCAACAAGTCCCCGGCCCGGGCAACCGCCAGCCACGCGTCCAGCACGTGCGCCGAAGGCAGACACGCTCCGTAAACAGCCCCCACCGACTCAAGCCCACGCCGCATCAGCCCGTTGAACCGCTGGCTGAACCCCGGCTCCACGAACCCCCGCCAGTCGAATCCCACTTCGTCGAACACCCGCGGCACATGCCGGCTCATCGCAGTGTCGGGGCCGGCCGCGTCAAGGTCGAAGAGCGCATCCAGCTCCGCGGTGACGTGATCGAGTCTGATCGCCATTGACGCACCCTAGTACGGCAGCCGCCGTTC
>NZ_BOQP01000034.1 GCF_018332715.1 Winogradskya consettensis
GGCGCTCAGCCGGGGTACGGCGCTCAGCCGGGGTATGGCGCTCAGCCGGGGTATGGCGCTCAGCCTGGGTATGGCGCGCAGCCTGGTTACGGCGCGCAGCCTGGTTACGGCGCGCAGCCTGGTTACGGCGCTCAGCCTGGGTATGGCGCTCAGCCCGGTCACGGGGCTCAGCCCGGTTATGGAAATCCGCCCGGCTACAGCGGTCAGCCTGGCTACAGCGGTCAGCCTGGCTACAGCACTCAGCCTGGCTACAGCACTCAGCCTGGATATGGGACTCAGGCCGGTTACGGGACGCAGCCGGGTTACGGGAGTCAGCCGGGTTCCGGGGGGCAGCCGGCTCAAGAGCAGCAGTCATATGGCCAGCAGCCCTACGGGCAGCCATCGTCCTACCCCCAGCCGCAGCAGGGCCAGGCTCAGCAGGGCCAGCCGCAGCAGGGCCAGGCGCAGCACGGTCTGGAAGCGGGTCAGGAGCCTGGTTATGTCCGGCCGAGCAGTCCAGGGCCCGGGACGGGTGGTCAGCAGGCCTGAGGGCGGCTCAGAGGTAGAGGCCGGTGCCGTCGGATTCGACGCGGTCGGCGGCTACGGCGTGGACGTCGCGTTCGCGGAGGAGGACGTACTCCTGGCCGTGGAGTTCTACCTCGGAGCGTTCCTCGGGGTCGAAGAGGACCCGGTCGCCGACGACGATGGAGCGGACGTTCGGGCCTACGCCGACGGCCTTGGCCCACGAGAGGCGGCGGCCCATGGAGGCGGTGGCCGGGATGACGATGCCGGAGCTGGAGCGGCGTTCGCCTTCGCCGCCGTCGAGGCGGACGAGGACCCGGTCGTGCAGCATGCGGATCGGCAGCCCGGCCTCGGTCTGGGTGTCGGTGCTCACGGCTGTGACGGTACGCCCGCGCCTGCACGGTACGTGTGCCGGTCTCGACTACGGTGAGTTGGGCCCGAGGCGGGGCTGGGGTGACTACGGCGAGGGGGTGGGCGGTTGAGCCGCTTGCAACGGGTCCGGTCCAACCTGCGTAAGGCGTACGAGGCGGGGCGGGAGTCGGTGCGGATGGCTCGCACCGATGAGCCCGCGACCGTGGACGATGACGAGGTTGAGTACGAGTTGCCCGCGCAGCCGGCGACCTTCGAGCATCACTCGACGGCCAGTCAGGATGATGCCGAGGTGCCGCATTCGTTGCGCATCGCTGCGGCGTGGTCGTGGCGGCTGATCGTGGTCGGGGTGGTCGGCTGGGTGTTGCTGCGCTTCATCGGCATCATCAGCATCGTTGTCGTTCCGCTCGCCATCGCGTTGCTGCTCTCGGCGCTGCTCGCTCCGGCCGTCGGGTGGCTGTCGAAGGCGCGGCTGCCACCTTCGCTGGCGACGTTCCTGGTGCTGATCTGCGGGCTCGCCGCGGTGGCCGGCACGTTGACGCTGGTGGTCACCCAGTTCGTCGACGGATTGCCGCAGTTGACGAACAAGGCAAGTGCGGGCATCCGGCAGATCCAGGACTGGGCGCGTACGGGGCCGTTGCACCTGTCCGATGCCCAGGTCAACCAGGCGATCGACTCGGCGCAGGACTGGATCAACTCGAACACGTCGCAGCTCACGGCGACCGGTGTGGCGACCGCGGCGACTCTCTTCGAGTTGCTGACCGGGGCGCTGCTGGTGCTCTTCGCGACGTTCTTCTTCCTGCGGGACGGCCGCAAGATCTGGCGCTTCCTGGTACGCCTCTTCCCCGTCAACGCCCGCTGGAGCCTTTCCGACGCCGGTGACGCCTCGTGGGCCACGCTCGGTGCCTACGTCCGCGCGACCGTCCTGGTCGCCTTCATCGACGCGACCGGCATCGGGCTGGCCCTGGTGTTCCTGAAGGTGCCGTTCCCGTTCCCGCTCGCGGCGCTCGTCTTCCTGGGCGCCTTCGTGCCGATCGTGGGCGCGAGCGTGTCGGGCGCGGTGGCCGTGCTCGTGGCGCTCGTCGATCAGGGCTGGATCGCGGCGGTGATCGTCCTCGGCGCGGTGATCCTGGTCCAGCAGGTCGAGGGGCACGTGCTCCAGCCGTTGATCATGGGCCGCGCCGTGGCGATCCACCCCCTGGTCGTGATCATCGGCATCGCCTCCGGCGTCGTGCTGGCCGGCATCATCGGCGCGCTCGTAGCCGTGCCGCTGATCGCCGTCCTCAACACCGGCGTCCGCCGCCTGGCCCGCCGCCGCCCCGAAATCCCCCCGGACGCGGTCTTCGTCACCGCCGGCGAAAGAACCTGACCCCCGGCGGGCAAGAACCAACCCCGGCAAGGACGAAGAGGCCCACCCCGGATAGACAGGGCCAGCCCGCGCAGAGGGGCCGGCCCGTCAGCGGAGGGGTCAGGACTTGGCGAGGCGTTGGAGGGCGCCGAGGGCGACCTCCTGGCGGGTCGTGTACCAGAACGGTGGCAGTGACTTGCGAAGGAAGGCGCCGTAGCCGCGGGCGGTCTCCAGCCGGGAGTCCAGGACCGCGACCACGCCCTTGTCGCCCGTGGAGCGGATGAGCCGGCCGACGCCCTGGGCGAGCCGGATCGCCGCGATCGGCACGCTGACCGAGGCGAAGCCGGAGCCGCCCGTGGCGTCCACCGCGGCTGCTCGGGCCGCGGCCAGGGGCTCGTCGGGGCGGGGGAACGGGAGCCGGTCGATCACCACGAGCTGGCAGGCGTCGCCGGGGACGTCGACGCCCTGCCAGAGGGACATGACGCCGAACAGGCAGCTTTCCTTCTGCTCCTTGAACTTGCGGACCAGGATCGGCAGGGTCTCCTCGCCCTGGACCAGGATCGGGAGGTCGGTGCGGGCGCGGAGCAGTTCGGCGGCCTGGGTGGCGGCCTTGCGGGAGGAGAAGAGCCCGAGGGTACGCCCGCCGAGCGCCTCGACCAGTTTCAGCAGCTCCTCGCCGGCCTGGTCGGGCAGGCCGGAGGCGGCGGGGCGGGGCAGGTGGGACGCGACGTAGAGGATGCCCTGCTTCGGGTAGTCGAACGGCGAGCCGACGTCCATCGAGGTCCAGCCGTCGCCCGAGACCGGGGTCGCATCAGGGGTGAGGCCGGCGCGCGGTGCCGGGGCGGGGGAGCCCGCCGGGAGGCCGAGGGCGCGGGCCACGGTGTCGAAGCGGCCGCCCAGGGTCAAAGTCGCCGAGGTCGCCACCACGGTGCGCTCGTCGTACAGCCGGGTGGCGAGGGTGCCCGCGACCGAGAGCGGGGCGACCACGATCGCGCGGCGGCCGTTGCCGAGGTCGCTCTTCTCCACCCAGGCGACGTCGAACTCGGACTCCTCCAGGAGCCGCTGGGCGGTCGTCGAGAGCTCGTCGAGGGTGGCCTTGGCCTGCTGTTTGCGCACCGGGTCGGGATCGTCGGCCTTGATGTCGCCGATGGTCTCGAGGCCCCGCCGGGTGGCCGTGTCGATGAGCAGCACCGCCTGGTGCAGGTGCGGCGGCAGCCCGGTGGTGAGCCGCCCGGCGGGGATGTCGGCGAGCCCCACGGTGAGCGAGTCGGCGGCCTCGGCCAGCGAATCCGCGACGTCCTGGGGGAGCAGCGTGCGGGATCGCTTGGCGGCCCGCTCGACAGCCTCGGGGGTGAGCTCGGCCTGGGCGGCGGACGAGACCCGGTCGGCGAGCTCGTGTGCCTCGTCGACGATCAGCAGCTTGTGCGGCGGAACGATGTTGCGCTCCGCGAGCATGTCGACCGCGAGCAGGCTGTGGTTCGTCACCACGATGTCGGCCTCGCGGGCGCGCACGCGGGAGGCCTCCGCAAAGCAATCAGCACCGTACGGGCACCGCGCGACACCGGGGCAGTCACGCGACGGCATCGAGACCTGACGCCACGCGGTCTCGTCGACGCCAGGGTCCAGCTCGTCCCGGTCGCCGGTCTCGGTCTTCTCCGCCCAGGACTGGATCCGCAGGATCTGTTTGCCGAGCTTGCCCGCCTCACCGAGCCACTGGGTCGCGCGCGGCGGAGCATCGTCGAAGAGCGTGTCGGTCGGCGCTTCCTCGTCGGCGTGCTCGAGCTTGGCCACGCACAGGTAGTGGTGGCGACCCTTGAGCACGGCGAAGGTGGGGCGGCGGCCCAGCACCGGCTCCACGGCGTCGGCGAGTCGCGGCAGGTCCCGCTCGACCAGCTGGTGCTGCAGCGCGAGGGTGGCCGTCGACACCACCACCGGACCGTCCACGAGCAGTGCCGGTGTCAGGTAGGCGAGCGACTTGCCGGTGCCCGTGCCGGCCTGGACGAGCAGGTGCTCCCGCTCCTTGACGGCGCGCTCGATCGCCTCCGCCATCTGCTCCTGGCCGGGGCGGGTGGAGCCACCGGGCACGGCGCCGACCGCGGCGGTGAGCAGGTCTTTGGCGGAGGCGCGCTTGCGGCGGGACTTGGCGGGGGCAGTCACAGCGAAGACCGTACCCGGGACCACCGACAGAAGCGTCGCACCAGTAGGGTCTTGTCATGCGGAGTGAGATGGTCCGGGTCGTCTACACGAAGTACGACGGTTCGGCTCACCGGGACTACCCAGCTCGCCGCCTCAACGAGGATGACCTGGGGATCTGGGTCGGTGTGACGCGCGGGACGAAGTCGGTCTACCACGGCCACCCGTCCGTCGAGCAGATCCCGTTCGTGCTGCTCGTCCCGCATCACGCGTGGTGGACCGGCATGTTCAACCCGCCGCCGCGCACCAGCGAGGTCTACTGCGACATCACCACCCCGGCGCGCTGGGAGGGTGACACGGTCCACATCATCGACCTCGATCTGGACGTCTCGCGCCGCCGCGACTCCGGGCTGGTCGAGCTGCGCGACGAGGACGAGTTCGAGGAGCACAGGGTCCGGTTCGGCTACACCGACGAGGTGGTCACCGAGGCCCGCGCCGCGGCCGGGCGACTGTTCGGGGCGCTCGGCGACGGCACCGAGCCGTTTGCCACGGGCTATCGGAAATGGCTATCGGCCGTCGCCGACTGACGTGAGTTTGGCCGGGTTGAGCTGGCTGTAGAGAGCGGCGATGCGGCCGTCGTCGGTGACCACTGCCGTCATCACCGCGAAAGCGTCGCCCCGGACCACAACGCCGGCCGCACCGTTGACCAGCACCGGCTCGACGGTGACGTTGCGGGCCTTGCGGGTGAGCAGGCCCACCACGAAACGCGCGACCTTGTCGGCGCCGTGGACCGGGTTGCGGCCCGCGCTGACCACGCCACCGCCGTCGCTGATCGCCACCACGTCGGGGGCGAGCACGGCGGCGAGCGTCCGCAGATCGCCGGATGCGGCCGCCGCCAGGAACGCGTTCAGCACCCGACGCTGCTCGGCCACGTCCGCGGTGTGCCGGGCCTGGCCCTCCGCGGTCGCCTTGCGGCCCCGGGAGGCGTGCTGCCGGGCCGCCGCGACGCTCGTCCCGAGCACCTCCGCGATCTCCTCGAACGGCACCGCGAACGCGTCGTGCAGCACTACCGCGACCCGCTGCTCGGGGGTGAGCTTCTCCAGCACCACGAGCAGGGCAAGGCTGACTTCCTGTCGCTGCGCGACCTGTTCCGCGGGATCCTCCTGCGGGGAGACGACCGGTTCGGGAAGCCATTGACCCGGGTACGCCTCCCGCCGAACCCTGGCCGACTTGAGCACGTCGAGGCAGATCCGCCCGGTGACAGTCGTGAGCCAGCCCCGCACGTCGCGGATCTCGTCACCGCCCACCCGGGCCCGGTCGTAGCGCAGCCACGCCTCCTGGACGACGTCCTCGGCCTCGGCGCGGCTGCCCAGCATCCGGTAGGCGACCGCGAGCAGGTGCGGTCGCTCGGTCTCGAACTCGTTCACCAATGCGGCGGGCATGGCTGAATTCTGCGCGACGTTGCCCGTGCACGGATGTCACATGTGACACAGTGGTGGGCACTATATCTGCTTTGACCCGATTCGTGTACGGGAGAAACGGGGGACCGACAGTGGCGCAGGACGTGGCAGCCCTGCTCGGCGGCGTGGCCGGCGTTGCCGGTGTGACCGGGGCGGCGACGCTCGGGATCGCGGCGGCCCGCCGTCCACGCCCCTATCTGCCCGCGGGCCACGCGGTCGTCGACGAGCGCTACGGCGATCCGCTGCCCGAAGTGCTGCGGCGTGGGCTGGCCGGGCTGACCGTTCCCGTGCGGCCCGGGCCCAACGGCGAGTTGTTCCTGGGGGCGGGAGATCCGAAGCCCGGGCGTACGCTGCGCCGCCTGGTCCTGTCGCCCCTGTTCGCGCGCGCCCGGGCCCGCGGCGGGCGGCTCTGCCGGGATCAGCGGGCGCCGTTCCGGCTCGTGGTCGAGGTTGCCGGGCCGACTCGGGACGCGGTTGCGCTGCTCCGGGCGTACCGAATGCTCGATCAGCAGTTGAGAGACCATGCGCCCCTGCTCAGCCGGTGCCTGGACGGCCAGATCGAGCCGGGGGCCGTAACGGTGTCCGTAACCGGGATCGTGGACGTGCGGCAGCTGCTGGCAGGCGAAACCGACAGGTACGCGTTCGCGGACGGCTCGTTCGACGACATCGGCAACCCGGCTGCCCCGCCCGAGCTGGTGCCGATGCTCAGCGAATCCTGGACGCGGCGCTTCGGCTGGGACGGCTGCGAGGTCATGCCTGCCGAGGAGCGTCACCACCTGCACGGTCTCGTCGCCGCCGCGCACGAGGATGACCGTACGGTCCGGATGGGTGGGGTGCCGGGCGCGACCAAGGCCGCCCGCCGGGCCATCTGGCAGGAACTGCTCGCTGCCGGGGTCGATGTGATCGCCGACGCGGACCTCAGTGGTCTGGCGCGGCAACTGCGCAGGCATCCCGTACGCCAGGACGCGCCGCCGCCGTTAACCCGCAGTGCGCAACCTGCCTGAAAGATCCACATAAGCGACCGTTCAAGGTTAACTGGAGATGAACGAACTCTGAACGGGTGCTGAGCGGGGGTAGGCGGGCTCGGCAACCGGGGAGGCGTTTCCTAGCATTCCCTCGAATCCGCCCACCCTTCAGCGAGGTCCGCGCCGTGAAGTTCTCCTTCCGCCCCACCGAGGGCGCCTTCTACGAGCTGTTCACCCGGGCAGCCCAGAACCTCGTGCGCGGCACCGAGCTGCTCAATGAGCTGGCCCTGCCCGGGGTCGACGTGCAATCGGTCAGCGATCGGCTGACCGACGTCGAACACGACAGCGACGAGATCACCCACACGCTCTACAAGAAGATCAACTCGACCTTCATCACCCCGTTCGACCGCGAGGACATCTACTCACTGGGCTCCCAGCTCGACGACGTGATGGACCACCTCGAGGCGGTCGGCAACCTGCTCTACCTCTACGGCCTCACCGAGCTGCCGTCCCTGCCCCGCGAGATGCACGAGCTGGTCAACGTCCTCGACCAGCAGGCGAAGATCACCGCGGACGCGATGCCGAAACTGCGCTCGATGAAGGGCCTCGAGGAGTACTGGATCGAGATCAACCGGCTCGAGAACGACGGCGACCGGGCGTACCGGATGCTGCTCGTCCGCCTCTTCTCCGGCGAGTACGACGCTCTCACCGTACTCAAGATGAAAGAGGTCGCCGACGAGCTCGAGGCCGCCTGCGACGCGTTCGAGCACGTCGCGAACACGGTCGAGACCATCACGGTCAAGGAGTCCTAGACCTTGTCCCCCGAGCTCATCGCCACCCTCGCGGTGATCATCGCCGCGATGGCCTTCGACTACACCAACGGCTTCCACGACGCGGCCAACGCCATCGCCACCAGCGTCAGCACCCGGGCGCTGACCCCCCGCGTCGCGCTCGCCATGGCCGCGGTCGGCAACTTCATCGGCACCCACTTCGGCGCCGGCGTCGCCAAAACCGTCGGCGACGGCCTGGTCAAACTCCCCGAAGGCGTCCCCAGCCTCGGCGTCGTCTTCGCCGGCGTCTGCGGCGCCATCGTCTGGAACCTCCTCACCTGGTACTTCGGCCTGCCGTCCAGCTCCTCACACGCCCTCTTCGGCGGCCTCGTCGGCGCCACCTTCTTCGCCGCCGACGCCAAAATCGAATGGGCCACGATCACCGACAAGGTGCTCATCCCGATGGTCGTGTCCCCGGTCGTCGGCCTGGTCCTCGGCTTCGGCGTCATGCTCGCCATCCTCTGGATCTTCCGCCGCGGCAACCCGGGCAAACTCAACCGGGGCTTCCGCGTCGCCCAGACCGTCTCCGCCGCCTTCATGTCCGTCGGCCACGGCATGCAGGACGCCGCCAAGACCATGGGCATCATCGTCCTCGCGCTCTACACCGGCGGCTTCCAGGACAGCTCCACCGACATCCCCTGGTGGGTCTTCTGGACCTCCGCCGCCGTCCTCGCCGCCGGCACCTACGCCGGTGGCTGGCGCATCATCCGCACCCTGGGCCGCAAAATCATCGACCTGGGCCCCGCGGAAGGCTTCGCCGCCGAGGTGGTCGCCAGCTCGATCCTGTACTTCAACGCGCTCGTCCTGCACGCCCCGATCTCCACCACCCACACCATCACGTCCGCCATCATGGGTGTCGGTGCCACCAAGCGCCTCAACGCCGTCCGCTGGAACGTCGCCGGCAACATCGTCATCGCCTGGATCACCACATTCCCGGCTGCGGCGGCAATCAGCTGCGTCGTCTACTTCTGCGTGCGTCCGCTGTTCCACGCCTGATCACACACGCCACATGGTTGAGGCCGTCACCCGACCCGGGCGACGGCCTCACATCTGTTCAGGGCAGCGGAGCAATTACGAACTTCGCACCGAGCGCTCTGACGATCTTCTCAAGCGTTGCCTGGGTGGGATTAGCTTTGCCTCGCTCGATTCGCGAGATCTCCGACTGCCGCACGCCGGACCGTTCGGCAACCTGCTCCTGTGTCAGGTTGAGTTCCTCGCGGCGTGCGGCGATGCGTTCCCCCATCCCGAAGGTGCGCTCGGCGGCAGTCTTGAAGTGAACCTCGGCTGCGGCCGTGAACGCCAGAACGTCTGGGTCGGTGCTGACGAAGTCCTGCATGACCTCATCGAACGAACGGTTCATAGGTAACCCTCCCGCTGGGATTATGGGTTATAACACATGTGGTTGTCAAGAGACTAGCGCCGCATGTGGGCGCGGTTCACTGGTCTCGCCTGAACTCCCTGAGGATGGAGCGGGCTCGCCTGATCTCTCGTAGCTGGCGGAACCGCGACGGATCTCTGCCCTTGTTGTATCCGCCGAGTAAAAGCACGATTCGATCTCCGTAGGCGACAAAAAAGACGCGAAGTAGTACTCGTCCACCGCCAGGGATGCCGGAGGGGGGCTCGATTCCCGCCTCACTGCAGATCGCTGCCAGAGTTCGACGCACGCGGAACTCGTAGAGGCCTTTCCCGAGGGGCTTGCCCCATTCTGTTTCGCATACGGCATGCCCTCGGGTGGCGAGGACTGTCCTGATCGCGGTAGCGGCAATTGCTCGCTGGTATGGATTGAGTGAGCTGAGAAACGTGGTGAAGGGTTCACGTCCGGCCCGGGTTTTGCACACTTCGATCGTCCAGGTCGCTGGGGTGGGATCCGGCTGCTTGTTCATGCGCGTCACTCCGCTGTTGAGCCGCATCGAAGGGCATCGGTTGCTCCGCGACTAGGCTAGCGGGGTGACTAGATTTGATCCAGGGTGACGGTGGACACAAAAATGCCCCTGTCCCGGGCGGCGGGACAGGGGCGGGCGGTGCGGAAGGAGGTCAGTAACTGACACCGATCTCGGCACGGATGGTGTCCATCAGGGTCATGATTTCGAGCGTGGTGGTGTGCGGGACCAGCGGGCTCTCGGGGAAGTTGTGGGCCAGGCAGCGCTGGACCTCGATCGCCTCGAACTGGTAACCGCTGCCCTCGTAGTCCAGGTCGAAGGTTTCCACCGAACCGTTGCGGATCAGGTTGAACGACCGGGCGTTGAAGAAGCCCGGTGGGACCTCGATGCGGCCGCGGGTGCCGGTGATGGTGGCGGCGTTGCGGGATTCGCCGGAGATGCTGCAGGTGAGGGTGGCGACTGCGCCTGAGGCGTAGCCGAGCAGGATGCCGGTGGTCTCGTCGACGTGTTCGGGGGTGAGGGTGGCCCAGCTGTGGACCGTTTCCGGGGCGCCGAGCATGAGGTCGGCGAAGTGGATGGGGTAGACGCCGAGGTCGAGCAGGGCGCCGCCGCCGAGGGCGGGGTCGCGCAGGCGGTGGGTGGGTTCGAACGGGCCCTGGAGGCCGAAGTCGGCGTGGAGGGTGACGACGTCACCGATGGCGTCCTCGGTGATGAGCTCGCGGATCTTGCGGATGGCGGGGTTGCAGCGCATCCACATGGCTTCCATGAGGAAGAGCTCGCGGGTGCGGGCTTCCTGGACGAGCTGGGCCGAGCTGGCCAGGTCGAGGGTCATCGGCTTTTCGATGAGGACCGATTTTCCGCCTTCGAGGCAGACCATCGAGGCGGCGTGGTGGGACGAGTGCGGGGTGGCCACGTAGATCACGTCGACGTCGGGGTCGGCGGCGAGGGCGGCCCAGGAGCCGTGGGCGCGGGCGGCGCCGTGCTTGGTGGCGAACGCGTCGGCGGCTTCCTGGGTGCGGGAGCCGACTGCGGCCAGTTCGGCGCCGGGGACGAGCGGGAGGTCGGACGCGAACGTGGCGGCGATGCCTCCGGTGCCGAGGATGCCCCAGCGGGTGGTCTGAGCGGTCATGATCGCCACGGTATCTCCCGGTGGCGGCCGGAGGGCAGGCATCGCCGGGCGATGGGAGGATCTGGGGGTGAGTCTTTCGATGCCGTTGCCGGACGCCATGGTCAAGCGGGCGCGTGAGTTCTCCGGTCCGCCGGCGGTGGCTCGTCCCGCGGCGACCGTGGTGCTGCTGGATCCGGCCAGCCGTGACGTCTACCTGCTGAAACGGGCCGGGACGATGGTCTTCGGCGGTGTTTACGCGTTTCCGGGTGGGCGCGTGGATGCGGCTGACCGGCCCGAGACGATTCGCGCGGACTGGGCGCAGCGGCTCGGTGTGCCCGACGAGCAGGCGCGGGCCGTGGTCGGTGCGGCGATCCGGGAGCTGTTCGAGGAGGCGGGGGTGTTGCTGGCCGGGCCGGTGGGCGAGCCGGACCGTACGGTCGGGGACGTGAGCGGGCCCGGATGGGAGGCCGATCGGGCGGCTGTCGCGGCGCGGGAGCTGACCCTGGAGGCGCTGCTGGCGAAGCGGGAGTTGCGGTTGCGGGACGACCTGCTGCTGCCGTGGTCGCGGTGGATCACCCCGGAGTTCGAGCCGAAGCGATTCGACACGTGGTTCTTCGTCGCGCTGCTGCCGCAGGCTCAGACGGCGCGGGACGTTTCCGGCGAGGCTGAGGGGACGACGTGGGTGAGCCCGGATGCTACGGGCAACCTGGCGATGCTCCCGCCTACGCGAGTGACTCTGAACCAGCTGACGGCGTACCCGAAGATGGAAGATCTGGTGGCAGCGAGCGCGAGCAGAAACGCCGCCGTCCCGGTCATACCCCTGGTGGAGTTGACCGATGACGGCGGCGCCGTGGTGACGATTCCGTGAGGATCAGCCGAAGCGGCCGGTGATGTAGTCCTCGGTCTTCTTCTCCGTGGGGTTGGAGAAGATCTTCTGTGTGTCGGCGTATTCGATGAGGCGGCCGGGCTCGCCGGTCTTGTCGATCGAGAAGAAGCCGGTCTTGTCGCTGACCCGGGCGGCCTGCTGCATGTTGTGCGTCACGATGATGATCGTGAACTGGTCCTTCAGCTTGAACATCAGGTCCTCGATCGCCAGCGTGGAGATCGGGTCGAGCGCCGAGCAGGGCTCGTCCATCAGGACGACCTGCGGCTGGACCGCGATGGTGCGGGCGATGCAGAGCCGCTGCTGCTGACCGCCGGAGAGGCCGGCGCCGGGGCGGTTGAGCCGGTCCTTGACCTCGTCCCAGAGGTTCGCGGAGCGCAGCGACTTCTCGGCCGCGTCGTCCAGCAGGGACTTCTTCTTGACGCCGTTGAGCTTGAGACCCGCGACCGCGTTCTCGTAGATCGACATCGTCGGGAACGGGTTCGGGCGCTGGAAGACCATGCCGATCATCCGGCGGACCGCGGTGACGTCGACGTCCGGGTCGTAGATGTTCTGGTCGTCGATGGTCAGCCGGCCCTCGATGCGGGCGTTCGGCAGCACCTCGTGCATGCGGTTGATGGACCGCAGGAACGTCGACTTGCCGCAGCCGGACGGGCCGATGAGGGCCGTGATCGTCTTCGGCTCGACGGTCATCGAGATGCTGTCGATCGCCTTGAAGGAACCGTAATAGGACGAGACGTTGCTCGCCTCGATGCGCTTGGCCATGGGGGACACCTCTACTTCAGGACAGCCGGTTGCGGCGGGCGAGCAGCTTCGCTGCGATGGTCAGGATGAGGACCAGGGCGACCAGCGTCAATGCCGCCGTCCATGCGCGGTCGGGGGCATAGCGGGAGGCGTCGCCCGCCTGCTGGTAGACGAAGAGCGACAGCGACGACTGGTTGCCCGCGAACGGGTCCATGTTGATCGCCGCGGCGCCGCCTGCGACGAGCAGCACCGGCGCGGTCTCACCGGCGGCACGGGCGACCGCGAGCATGACGCCCGTGACGATGCCCGGCAACGCGGTGGGAAGGACAACCTTCAAGATCGTCTTCCATTGGGGTACGCCCAGAGCGTACGCACCCTCGCGAAGCGGCCCCGGCACGAGGCGCAGCATCTCCTCGGTCGACCGCACGATCGTCGGCAGCATCAGCACCGTCAGCGCGAGCGACGCCGCGAAGCCGGAGAACCGCGGTGTGCCGTCGTTGAACCAGGGGCTGACGATGAGCACCCAGAACGCCAGCACGAACAGGCCGGCGACGATCGACGGGATGCCGGTCATGACGTCGACGAAGAAGCGGACCGTCAGGGCGAACTTGCCCCGGCCGTACTCGACGAGGTAGATCGCGCCGAGGACGCCCAGCGGGACGGCCAGCAGGGTGGCGATGCCGACCTGCTCCAGGGTGCCGATGATGGCGTGGTACGCGCCACCGTTGGCGTCCCGGGCACCGATGTTGTTCATCGACGAGCCGAAGAAGTCGCCGTCGAGACGGGCGGCACCCTTGGAGACCAGCGTCCACACGACCGAGGCCAGCGGCAGGATCGCCAGCAGGCAGGCCGCGTAGATCATGGTGCGCCAGATCTTGTTCTTCGCGGACCGCTTGCCCTCGACCCGGCTCGCGGCGACGAAGAGCCCGACCAGGTAGAAGACGATGCCGAGGAACACGACCAGCACCCAGTTGCCGATGCCGGTGCCCAGTACCAGCGCCGCGGCGACGACCAGGGCGACGACCGCGACACCGAGTTCGGCGACGAGCGGCAGCTTCTTGGTCCGGATGTTGTCCGGCGTCATGATGACGCCATCGGTCTCACGCTCAAGAAGACTCATACTGAACTCACCTTCGGCATGCCCTTCTGGCCCTTCCTGCATTCCTTACGTTCGGTGCAGTCGGTCATGCTGTGCTCACCTTCGGCATGCCCTTCTGGCCCTTCCTGCATCCCTTACGTTCGGTGCAGTCGGTCATGCCGCACTGTCCCGGAACTCGCGGCGGCGGTAGATGATCGCCCGCGCTGCCATGTTGACCACCAGGGTGATGGCGAAGAGCACCAGGCCGGAGGCGATGAGTGCGCCGCGGCCGGTGGCGTTCGCCTCGCCGAAGGTGTTGGCGATGTTGGCGGCGATCGAGTTGCCGCCGCTCTGGATCAGGTTGGCCGAGATGGTGAACGTGATGCCGAGGGTCAGCGCCAGGGCGATGGTCTCACCGAGGGCGCGGCCCAGGCCGAGCATCACCGCGGCGAGAACGCCGGGCTTGCCGTAGGGCAGCACGGCTGTCCGGATCATTTCCCACTTCGTGGCGCCGAGGGCCAGCGCGGCTTCCTCGTTCATCCCCGGTGTCTGCTGGAAGACCTCGCGCGACAGCGAGGTGACGATCGGCAGGACCATGATGGCCAGCACCAGCGAGCCGAGCATGACCGAGCGGCCGAACGGGCCGTCGCCACCGAAGAGCGGGATCCAGCTGAAGTACTTGTTGAGCCAGATCGAGAAGCTCTGCACCGGCTCCAGGAAGACGTCGCGGCCCCACAGGCCGAAGACGACACTGGGCACCGCGGCGAGCAGGTCGATGACGAAGCCGAGCGGCGTGGCGAGCCGCTTCGGCGCGTAGTGCGACAGGAAGAGCGCGATCCCCAGCGCGATCGGTACCGCCACGATCAGCGCGATGACGGAGGTGAGGACCGTTCCGAAGGCCAGCGCCGCGATACCGAAGTGCGGCTGCGTGTCGTTCGGGAACCATTCCTTGGAGGTCAGGAAGTTCGCGTCGTTCTTGCTGAGGGCGGGCACGGCCTTCGAGACCAGGAAGATCGCGATGGCCACGATGATGACGAGCACCATCGCGCCGGCGGCCGTGCTCAGCCCTCTGAAGCCGGTCTCCATGGAGAACCGGGCCTTCTTGGGCAGCGCACCCCCACCACCCTGCGGCGGGCGGTTGCCGGAGAGGTCGTCGGGAGGGATCGGCGATACGCCGTCGCCGGCGGCCCGGGCGTGACGTGCTGTCACACCAGGACCGCCGGCGGCGTTGCTCGCCGAGCGGGACGGATAGTCACCCATTCGCTCGCTCGCTGTCGTCTAGAGGGGGTTGGCTACCGGCGGGGGTTAATTCAGGAGATCTTCGCGACCGAGGCCTCGACCTTGCTGCGCACCGACTCGGGGAGCGGCGCGTAGCCGAGCTCGGCGAGGGCCGACTGGCCACCCGTGCTCGAGGTGTAGGTCAGGAAGCCCTTGATCGCGGCGGCCTTCGCGCTGCCCTTGCTGCAGGCGATCTCGTACGTCACCAGAACGATCGGGTAGGCACCCGCCGTGGTGGTGCTGTAGTCGATGTCGAGCGCGAGGTCATCGCCGGTGCCCTTGACCTTGGCACCCTCGATGGTCTTGCCGGCGCTCTCGCCGGTCAGCTCGGTGTACTCGCCCGCGCCGTTCTTGATCTTGGCCTTGGACAGGTCGCTGTTCTCCGCGAAGGAGAGCTCCACGTACGAGATGCTGCCCGCGGTGCTCTTGACGGCCTGCGCGATGCCGTCCGAGCCCTTGGCGCCGGTGCCGCCCGGGGCCTTCCACGCCTTGGCGTTGCTGAAGGTCCAGTCAGCCTCGGCGGTCTTGCTGAGGTACTTGGTGAAGTTGTCGGTGGTGCCCGACTCGTCCGAGCGGTGGACGGTCGCGATGGCCGTGCTCGGCAGCGTGGCGCCGGAGTTCTCGGCGGCGATGGCCGGGTCGTTCCAGGTCTTGACCGTGCCGGCGAAGATCTTGGCGATCGTCGCGGACGAGAGGTTCAGGTCCTTGACACCCTCGACGTTGTAGACGACCGCGATCGGGCCGGTCACCATCGGGAGGTTCAGCGCCTGGCCACCGGGGCACTTGGCGTCGGCCTGCGGCTGCTCCTCCGGCTTCAGGGCGGAGTCGGAACCGGCGAAGTCGGCGGTGCCGGCGATGAACGCCTGGATGCCCGCGCCGGAGCCGGTGCCCTCGTAGCCGATCTTGGCGTCGGCGCACTGGCCCTGGTAGGTCTTGATCCACTCGTCCATCGCGTTCTTCTGCGCGGACGAGCCCTGCGCGGTCAGCTGACCGGCAGCGCAGTTCCCAGCTGCAGCCGAGGCGGCACCCGCGGTGGGTTCCTCGGCGTTGTCAGAGCCACACGCGGTGAGCGCGAATGCGGCGGTCATGGCAATACCAGCAACGTAGTACCGCTGGAGCTTCACGGTTTCCCCTTCAATGAAAATGCATATCCGGGCTCCGATGCTCCCGGCGGCCGAACTCTCATCGGCACATCGGAAAGCTAAAAGTTCCAGGTGACCGGGATGCCGGGCCTAAATGAACTGGGGGTGAACAGGTAGACCCCGCAAAGTTTCCTTTGGCTGAGGAGGGGTTGTCCGTTACGTGAACCGAGCGTCCGTTGACCGAAATGTCCGGCCATTTCCGGGCGAGTCACCACCCGATCACGCGGGTTGAGACGGGTGTGGCGGGTGGGATGTGCTCCTGATCACGAACCCAGAATTCACCTTCTGGACGTGCATTGGAGGCTTTTTCGTTTACCTGCTGATCATCCTGGGGCGCTGGTCAGGGGAGTGGGATGACCGGCTGCCACGGGAGGGGGGTTGACAGAACCATGGTGCTCGATGGCTGGCCGTACTTACCGAGTCTGTCGATCACCGTCTCGAAAGCCTCCATCGAGGCGGTCGCAACCCTCAGCACACTGCAGGCGTCGCCGGTGACCCGGTAGATCTCCATGATCTCCGGCCAGCCCGGCACCGCCTCGTCGAGCAGCAGGCAGGTCGCGCCGTAACAGGACATCGTGACCAGGGCGATCACGTCGCGTCCGGTCCGTGCCAGGTCGACGTGGGCGTGATAGCCGGTGACGACGCCGCTCTCCTCGAGCCGGCGGACCCGCTCGGCCACCGCGGGCGGCGACAGATGTACGCGCCGAGACAGCTCGCTGTAGGACAGCCGCGCATCGGCCTGGAGTTCCCGCAGCAGGGCCCAGTCCATCGCGTCCATCCCGGCCACCTTCCGATCTGAAACCGATCTTGCAAATCTAGTGTCCGATCACCTGTCCCGGGGGATCGGCACCGTTGATTCGGTATTCACCGCCGGGCGCTACGGCGAAAGGATGGTGATCGTGAATCTGGCATCGACGACCGCCGCGGAGCGGGACGAACGGGCGGCGCGTACCGGCGGCCGTCCCACCCTCGAGTTCGCACAGCGGGTGCCCTACGACACCTATACACACGCGAGCACCCTGCACACGCTGCAGCAACCCCTCAGCACGGACCCGGGCGAGATGTCGTTCCTGGTCGTCAGCCAGATCATGGAGCTGTACTTCAACCTGATCCGGCACGAGCTGCGCGAGGCCCGCACCCTGCTGCGCGCCGACGAGGTGTGGCCGGCGCTGGCCCCGCTGCGCCGCGCCGCACTGCACCTGGAAGGCCTCAACGCGGCCTGGCAGACGCTGCGCTGGATGACCCCGGACGACTTCAACCGGTTCCGGGACCTGCTGGGCGAGGGCTCCGGCTTCCAGTCGGCGATGTACCGGCACGTGGAGTTCCTGCTCGGTCTGCGTAACGCCGCCCTGGTCCGGCCTTTCCGCGGCAGCGACGTCCACGACGAGCTGACGACGGCGCTGCACGAGCCGAGCCTCTGGGACGAGGTGATCGCCCTGCTCGCCCGGCACGGTCACGACCTCGAGCCGGAGCTGCTCGACCGGGATCTGACCGTGGATCACGAGGCGGACGCGTCGGTGGCCGCGGCCTGGGTGCTCATCTACCGCGACAACGGCCCGGACAACCACCTGCGGATGCTCGGCGAGGCCCTCACCGACGTCGCCGACCGGTTCGGCGACTGGCGTTACCAGCACCTCAAAGCGGTGCAGCGCACGATGGGGGCGAAGGTCGGCAGCGGTGGCTCGAACGGGCTCGGCTGGCTGCAGCGCAGCATGAGCCGGACGGTCTTCCCCGAGCTCTGGACCTCACGAACCCAGATGTAGGCGACCGTATTGCACGTCGGTGGAGAAGACCTCGAAACCGAGGCGGCGGTAGAGCGCGACCGCCGCGGTGTTGGACTCGTCCACATAGAGCAGCGCGTCAGCGAGTCCCCGGGCGGCGAGGTGACGCAGGCCGGCGACGCTGAGCGCGGCACCGAGGCCGCGGCGGTGACCACCCGGGTCGACGCCGAGCACGTAGATCTCACCGATCGCGGGGGTGTCGCCCTCGGCGGCGTGGACCTTGGTCCAGTGGAAACCGAGCAGCCTGTCGTCGGCGTCGACGGCCAGCAGGAAACCGGCCGGGTCGAACCACGGCTCCGCGAACCGCACCCGCAGGTCGTCACGCGTCCAGCGGCCCTGCTCGGGGTGGTGGTCGAAGGCCCGGGAATTCACGCCCAGCCAGGCCTCGTCGTCCGCCCCCGGGACGAAGGCGCGTACCCGCACGCCGTCGGGAAGCGGAACGCCGGGCAGCTCGGGCGCGGTGAGGCTGCGGCGCATCTGCCAGAGGACGCGGTCACGGGTGAAGGCGAGCTTCTCCGCGAATGCGCGGGCGGCCGGCTCGTCGCCGTGGGCCCAGAACTGCAGCTCGCCGTCGCCCGCGGCGGTCAACAGCGCGGTGCCGTGGCCGTGCAGGCGGTGCTTGGGATGCACGATCAGCTCACCGGCGGTGCCGGAGACGTACGCATATCCCGCGAGGTCGCCGTCTTCGGCGTAGGTGAGAAGGTGCCGATGGGTCGTGCCGCGCAGACCGAGAACGCCGTCCTCGGAGAGCGGGTGGACGCCGTCGGCCTCAGCCGCCGCGGTGACCAACGCGGTTACGTCGGCCACCTCGGCGGCGGTGAGTTCAACTTCGGGCACTGACTCAGACCGGCAGCGAGACGGGCTCGTTGTCGGGAAGCTGGCGGCCGGTCGGCGGCACGACGAACTTGTAGCCGACCTGACGCACGGTGCCGATCATCGATTCGTACTCGGAGCCGAGCTTGGCGCGCAGGCGACGGACGTGGACGTCGACCGTGCGGGTGCCGCCGAAGTAGTCGTAGCCCCAGACCTCACGCAGCAGCTGGTCGCGGGTGAAGACCCGGCCCGGGTGCTGCGCCAGGAACTTGAGCAGCTCGAACTCCTTGTAGGTGAGGTCGAGCGGCCGGCCCTTGAGCTTGGCGGCGTACGTGTCGGGGTCGATGTTGAGCTCGCCGGCCCGGATGGAGCCACCGGCCCCGGCTGTGGCATTGGTCAGCCGGCCGACACCCAGGCGCAGCCGGGCCTCGACCTCGGCCGGTCCGGCGCTGGCCAGGATGACGTCGTCGACACCCCAGTCGGCGTTGAGGGCGATCAGGCCGGCCTCGGTCACGACGGCCATCAACGGCACGCCGATGCCCGTGGCGTGCAGCATGCGGCAGGTGGCCCGGGCCTCCGACAGCTCGGAGCGGGCGTCGACCAGCACGGCATCCGGGCTCGGGCCCGACACCAGAGTGCGCACATCGCGGGGAGCGGTGCGCACGGAGTGGGGCAGCAGGTCCAGGGCGGGGAGCACGGCGGAAGGCTCACCGGCGCGGGCCGTCACCAACAGGAGGATTTCCACACTCACCTCGATCCTCGCGGCACGAGGGCCGCTCGGGTGACCCGGTCTGCGCGGCACAGGGCTGCACATCCGGAGGGTCTCTTCCCGGCGTCACCGACGGGTGGGCTGCGAATACCTTAACCGATGCATTCGGTAGATCACCCATATCCGAACACCGAGTGATGTGATGAACGCCCCGGAGGTGGCCGAACGGCCAATTGGTAACCAGCCTTTTACCCGAGTGGCACATCACACCAGCTGGGAGCGTACCCATGTTGCCGGGGCGTGACGAAACGCCGGTCCGATCATGCCGGATAGCGGGACGGCCCGCGATGGGGACGTTTTGCTCCGGGTCTGGCACCATCGCAGACGTGTTTCCCACCACCCCGCGAGACAGCGATGCCTGGGACGAGGATGTCTCCCGGGAGATCGCTCGTTCCGCGCCGCGCCGGGGCGACTCCGGCTTCTACGCCGGCGACCGTCCGGAGGAGCCGGCCGAGGACGACGAGGACGAGTTCGAAGAAGAAGTTCGATTCGTTCCCGTACGCCGCCAGTTGTCGGTCGCTATCGGCGGCTTCGCGGCGCTGCTGGGTGCCGGCCTGATCCTCGGCGCGCAGTCGTCGGGCCCCGATGCGCGGCTGCCGTACGCCATCGTGCTCCTCGGTGTGCAGGCGCTCTACGTCCTGGCCTTCACGATGGCGATCCGGCCGCCCGCGGCCGGGATCGTCGCCGGGGTGTGCATGGCCACGGGCCTGGCAGCGGACTACCTGGCGGTGACCAGCGACCCGGCCGGCGTGCTGGACCTGATCTACCTGCTCGTCGGCGGTTTCGTGGTGGCGCTGGTCGGCCAGACCATCCGCGCCAAGGACCGGCTCCAGCTGCGTGACGCCCTCGGTGGCACGTTCGTCATCGTGCTCGGCGTGGTTTCCTTCGCGACGCCGCTCGTGCTCGTCCGCAAGCCGATCGGTACCCAGGCGGTGCTGGTCTGCCTCGCCGCCGTGGCGCTGTCCCTGCTGGTGGCGCATCTGACCGACGCGGTCTTCCCCAAGCCTCGGATCGCCCCGGCGGTGCCCCGCGGCGCGACCGGCGTGATCCTCGGCGCGATGCTCGGCACCCTCGCGGCCGCGGCTCTGGGCAGCGTCCTCGTGCTGCCGTTCACCCCCGCCAAGGGCGCGATCCTCGGCTTCGCGGTCGCGGGCATCGCGGGGCTGGTCGACCTCGCGGTCAATTTCTCCGAGGCGGGCCGCAGCATGGCCGGCGACGCGCCGACGTTCTGGGTGGCCCGGCACATGCAGGGTCCGCTCGGCGCGTTCGCGCTGTCCCTGCCCATCACGTACATCCTGACCTCCTTCATGCTTTCCTGACCCGTTACACGTGTTCCGGAGCGTGGCACTGGGCATATACCGTCGCCATCCCCTGAAGGTCGTCGCGAGGAGCAACAAGTGGCTGAGGTGTACGGGTCCGCCAAACCCCGCAAGAGGTGGGGCCGGCGCCTGCTGATCACCTTCCTGGTGCTCCTGATCCTGCTGGCAGTGGCGCTGGTCGTTGCCGACCGGGTCGCCGCGTCCTACGCGGAACGGGTCATCGGTGACCGCGTGTCGGACCAGCTCGCCAATCAGAAGGCGACCGCGGAGAAGCCCGACGTCACGGTTGAGGGCGTCCCGTTCCTGACGCAGGTCGCCAGCGGTGACTACCAGGAGATCAAGATCCTGCTGAACAACTTCACCGCCCCGACCGGCACCGCGGACCAGAAGATCAAGATGCCGACCCTCGACATCCGGGCCAAGGACGTCGACGCACCGATCGACACCCTGCGCAACGGCAACGGCGACATCAAGGCCGGCACGGTGACGGGCACCGGCACCATCGCGTACGCCGACCTGGCCACCCTCATCGGGCAGAAGGGCCTGACCGTGGGGGAGAAGGACGGCAAACTCGTCGGGACGGCGCCGGTCGAGGCACTGGGTCAGACGTTCAACGTCACCGGCACCGCGAATCTCGAGGTGACGGACGGCGTCGTGAAGGTCCGCTTCGCCGACGTGACCGCTGACGGGCTGCCGAACATCCCGCTGGTCCGCAACCTGATCGACAACTACGTGCAACAGCTCTCTTACGACCTCGCCGTGCCCGCGCTGCCGCTGAACCTCAAGGTCCAGAAGGTCGAACCCCGTGCGGACGGCCTGGTAGTGACCACGGGGGCCAACAATGTGTCGCTGAGTTCGGGCGGACTGTGACGGCCGCCTCCGTCCCGGATGGTGGTCGACGGTGTTCCGGGCTCTGGAACCGCTGGTAGGGTCAGCGACATGAGCCTCCTGCTGCTCACCAAGAGGCGCGCGGTCGACCTGTGCCGCGTGGCCGCCTGCCTGTGTTGCCCCGTCATCTGACGGGGCCACTTCCGCATTTCCTTAGCCCGGCAGTGGCGCCGTACGCAAAGCGTGATCCGTTTTCCCGGTTCAGCGCGCGTGCGACCTCTCCAAAGTCCCCCCGCGCTGACTCACCCCTCTCTCACCTGACCAAGGGAGTACCGCGATGAGTCGCGACACCGCACTCGTCTCTGCCGATTGGGCCGAGAAGAACCTCGAGACCCCGGGCATCGTCTTCGTCGAGGTCGACGAGGACACCACCGCGTACGACGGTGGCCACATCCCCGGAGCGATCAAGATCGACTGGAAGACCGACCTGCAGGACCCGGTCCGCCGGGACTTCGTGAACCAGGAGCAGTTCTCCAAGCTCCTCTCCGACCGCGGCATCGGCAACGACGACACCGTCATCCTCTACGGCGGCAACAACAACTGGTTCGCGGCGTACGCGTACTGGTACTTCAAGCTCTACGGCCACGGAGACGTGAAGCTGCTCGACGGCGGACGCAAGAAGTGGGAGCTCGACGCCCGCCCGTACACCAAGGACATCCCCACCCGGGCCGCTGCCACTTATGTTGCCAAGGCGCCCGACCTCTCGATCCGAGCGTTCCGCGACGAGGTCGTCGCCGCGATCGGCGAGAAGAACCTCGTCGACGTCCGCAGCCCCGACGAGTTCGCCGGCCGCCTCCTCGCCCCGGCCCACCTCCCGCAGGAGCAGTCCCAGCGCGGCGGCCACATCCCCACCGCGATCAGCGTCCCGTGGAGCAAGGCCGCCAACGAGGACGGCACCTTCAAGTCCGACGCCGACCTCACCAAGATCTACGGCGACGCGGGCCTGGACGGCAGCAAGGACACCATCGCCTACTGCCGCATCGGCGAGCGCTCCTCGCACACCTGGTTCGTGCTCAAGGAGCTCCTCGGCCAGGAGAACGTGAAGAACTACGACGGCTCCTGGACCGAGTACGGCTCGCTCATCGGCGTCCCGATCGCCCTCGGCGACGAACCCGGAAAGGCGTGACCCGGATGACCAGCCCCTCCAACATCGCGGACGGTTGCGCCGCCCCCGACCAGTCGGCCCCCATCCCGGCCAGCGTCGACCTCCAGAAGGAAACCGTCATCACCGGCACGGTGACCAGCGCCGAAGGCGAGGCGGTAGCCGGCGCGTACGTCCGCCTCCTCGACTCCACCGGCGAATTCACCGCCGAAGTCGTCACCTCCCCACAGGGCGTCTTCCGCTTCTTCGCCGCCCCGGGCACCTGGACGCTCCGCGCCCTCTCCCGCTCCGGCAACGGCGAACTGGCCGTCGACGCCACCCGCGGCGTCAACGAGGTAGGCCTCAGCGTCGCCGCAGCCTGACCCACGCTCTGCCACGACGGCCGGGATCCCGCGAGGGGTCCCGGCCGTCGCGCTTTATCCACAGGATTTCCCGACTTATCCACACCCACCGAGCAGGTCTCCTTCTTGATGGAATCGGCGGTGCTCCGCGGAGTGCGGGAGACCGCTGCCTCGAGAGGTGTACCGCTCGACGAGTTTCTCCGCCAGGCGGTCTGGCACTGGGCGATTGCCGAGTCCGCCAAGCTCATGGCGGACTACGAACGGCAGCACCCCGACGACATGCGCGACTGGCGGGAGCACCTCATGGACCAGATGTTCGCCAAGGAAACCGCATGAGGCGTGGCGAGATCTGGGTGGTTTCCCGCCTGGGCTCCAAGCGCTCAGTGGTCATCGTCGGCCACGACACGCTGACTGCTGAACGAGACGCGGTCCTGACCGCGCCGCTGTCGGACGTCATGCCGGTGCGGATCGCGGAGCCTGCCCTCAGAGACTCAACCGGAATGTCGGTGGGATCGCCCGGACACCCCTGCTCGGTCAGGTGATGAAGGACTATCTGATCGAGCGCCAGGGTGAGCTCGCGCCGGCCGGCGTGGCGAACCTGGATATCGCTCTCCGGGCGGTGCTCGACCTGTGAATGGGGCCGGGTTGGGGCGCGTGCGAGCATGGCGGGCGTGAGTTTGCCTGGCTACCCCGCTGACGCGTCCCCGCCTGATCCTGACGAGGCCGGGTCCGCTGGTGCCGGCGCACAGAATCCCGGCCCGGCCGACGCCGACGACGCCGGTCCTGAGCTGCCGACTTCCGGCCCACCGGCTAGCTCGTCCATTGGCATCGGGGGTGTCGGCGGGGAGCGCGCTGATCTTCAGTCGGCTACCTCTGAGCGCGCTGATCCTCGGACGGCTACCTCTGAGCGGGTTGATCCTCAGTCGGGTACCCCTGAGCTCGCCGACTCTGGCCCTAGCCCCGCTACCTCTGTTGCGTCCGCCGATTCCGCAACCTCGGAAACTGTCGGGCTTGAGGCGGGCATCTCCGAATCTGCGGCGTCCGAGGCTGCCATCTCTGAGCCCGACGATGCTGATGCCGCCGCCCCTGCCCCTGCCGCCCCTGCCGAGCCTGAGGCTGCTGCCCCTGCGGCTGCGGCTGCGGCTGCTGAGGCTGTGCCCCCCGCGGCTGTGACCCCTGTGACCTCTGGGGCCGTGACCCCCGCGGTTGCTGAGGCTGCTACCTCTGCGGCCCCGACTCCCTCGGCTGCTGCCCCCTCGGCTACTACCTCTGCGACTGCTGGCCCCTCAACTGCTGGCCCCGCGGCTGCTGGCCCCTCAGCTGCTGGCCCCGCGGCTGCTGGCCCCGCGGCTGCTGGCCCCGCGGCTGCTGGCCCCTCAGCTGCTGGCCCCGCGGCTGCTGGCCCCTCAACTGCTGGCCCCCCGGCTGCTGGCCCCTCAACTGCTGGCCCCCCGGCTGCTGACCCCTCGGCTGGGGTGGCGGGGGTTTGGGGGGTTGCGCCTGGTGGGGTGGGGGCGGGGTTGCCGGAGTCGTGGGCTGCTTGGCCTGGTCAGGTGGGGGCGCAGGGGGCGGGGGAGGCTGGGCCGGGTAAGCGGCGGTGGTGGCTGGTGGCGGTGGTGGTGGCTTGGGGGGTGGTGTTGGCGGGGGGTGTGGTGTGGTCGGTGCGCAATGATCCGCCGACCGTGGCTGAGCAGCGGGATATCGGTGCTGCGCTGCCGTTGGTGGAGCGGGTGACCGGGGCTGTTCTGGCTGCTGCTGATGGGCCGGATCGGACTGTGGAGCTGGGGGCTCTGAGGTTTGACCGGGGGTGTTCGCTCACGCCTGTCCGGGAGGGGGTGGAGGCGTTCCGGGATGTGGTTGTGCGGGTTCGTGATGACCAGGCGGCGGGGGTGCTGGAGTCGATCGCGAAGGGGTTGCCTGCGGGGTACGGGGCCGGGGTGCGGCACAACGCGGCGAGCACGCGGTTTGCGTTGCATGCCGATGCGGGGGAGTTCGTGGGGGTGGACTCCGAGGTTGCTGATACCTCGCGGGCGGTGACCGTGACGGTGAGTACGGGGTGCCGGCCGCTTTCGGCGGGGGTCGACTATGCGCCGGCTCCGGTGGTGCCGCCGCTCGGGGAGGTGCCTGATGCGTTCCTGGACGCACTGTCGGCGCTGAAGGGTGAACGCGTCTACAGCGGGGTTGAGGTGGCGTGCCCGGACGGGCGGGTTGCGCGGACGTTTGTGGCTGACAACGTCAAGGGGCCTGCTGACCTGGGGCGGGCGCTGGGGGATGTCACCGGTGGGGCCGTTGTGGTGCGGGCCGATGCGGGTGAGTGGGCGTACCGGGTCGGGGAGGTTTCTGTGGTGGTCACCGAGGGCGACGGGGTGGCGCGGGTTGCTGCCACGATCAGTTGCCGGTGAGTTGAGGGGCATCGACCGGCGGCTATCTATTTACGGCGGTGGTGGGGTGATTTACGATCCTGTAACAACAGGATTCGAACAGAATCCACCATGAGCGCACGCCCTGGCCCACCCGGAGGCTGCTGTGGATCGTCGCAAATTTCTGGCCGCAACCGCCGCCATCCCCGCCGGCGCGGCTATAACGCAACCGGCAGCCGAGCAACCAGCCAAACCGGCAACCAGACCGGGGGCCGGCCTCGGGCGGGCAGCTCCGGGCGGGTACGTCGTCAACCGCGCGCCGTTGCAGCCCGACGCCTTCATCCGTCTCGCGCCCGGCTCGACCCGGGCCACCGGATGGCTCGCCACGCAGCTCGATCACCAGCTCGCCGGTCTCAACGGGCGGATGACCGAGGTGTCGCACTTCCTGCAGTACGACAACACCGGCTGGATCCACCCGGGCCTTGGCGGCTGGGAGGAGGTTCCGTACTGGCTGAAAGGGTTCAGCAGCCTCGGCTACGTGACCGGCGACCCCCGGGTGCTGGCCGAGACCCGGCGCTGGATCGACGGGGTGCTCGCGGCGCAGGCGCCGGACGGCTATTTCGGGCCGGAAGGGCTGCGTACCAGTCTGAACAATGGCCCGGATCTGTGGCCGCACATGCCGATGCTGCATGCGGTGCGCGGGTTTCAGGAATTCACCGGGGACGCCCGCGTCCTGCCTTTCCTGACGCGCTTCTTCCAGTACGTGAACGCGCAGGCCACCAGCGTTTTCTCGCAGAGCTGGGGCAGTTTCCGCTGGGCTGACACGCTGGAGGTGGTGTTCTGGACCTACAACCGGACCGGGGACGCCTTCCTGCTCGACCTGGCGCGGAAGATTCACGCGAACTCGGCGAATTATCTGAACAATCTGCCCAGCCCGCACAACGTGAACCTCGCCCAGGGGTTCCGGGAGCCGGCCGTCTACTCGGTGCTGTCCGGGGAGGCCGCGCACCGGCAGGCCAGTTATCAGGACTATGCGGCGATCATGAGCGCCTACGGGCAGTTCGCGGGCGGTGGGTTCGCCGGGGACGAGAATGCCCGGGGCGGGTTCGGGGATCCCCGGCAGGGTTTCGAGACCTGCGGGATCGTCGAGTTCATGGCGAGCCACGAGATGCTGGCGCGGATCACCGGGGACGCCGTATGGGGGGACCGGGTCGAGGAGCTGGCGTTCAATTCGCTGCCCGCGTCGCTGGACAATCGGCAGACCGGGATCCACTACGTGACGAGCGCGAACAGTGTCGCGCTGCTGGACCGGGCCGGGAGCCAGGGACAGTTCCAGAACGGGTTCCCGATGCAGGCGTACATGCTGGGCATCGACAATTACCGGTGCTGTCCGCACAACTATGGGATGGGCTGGCCCTATTACGTCGAGGAGATGTGGGCCGCGAGTCCGGACGGCGGCCTGGTCGCGAATCTGCACGGCCCGTCCAAGGTCACCGCGGCAGTCACCGGCAACACGACGGTCAGCATTGCCTCCGATACCGCGTATCCGTTCGGGGACACGATCACCTACACCGTGAGTACGGCGAGCCCGGTGGCGTTCCCGCTCTACCTGCGCATTCCCGGGTGGTGTGCGGCACCGAGCCTCACGGTCAACGGCGAAGACACGCCAATAGCGCCGGGGCCCGCGTACGGAAAAATCAGCCGGACCTGGTCGGAGGGTGACCGGGTCGTCCTGAAGCTGCCCATGCAGGCGCGGGCCCGGACGTGGAGCGGCAACCACAATTCCGTCTCGGTCGATTTCGGGGCCCTGACCTTTTCGCTCGCGATCACCGAGAACTGGTCGCGGACCGGTGGCACCGACGAGTGGCCGACGCAGGAAGTGCGTCCCGGATCGGCGTGGAACTACGGGCTCGACCAGACCGCCGGTTTCGCCGTGACCACCGGGCTGGGCAATGCCGCGGACCCGTTCACGCCGGCGACCGCGCCGATCCGCATCACGACGACCGCGCGGAAGATTCCGGCTTGGACGGCGGATGCCGATCAGATCGTGACGACGTTGCAGGACAGCCCGACGCCCTCGGCCGAGCCGGTGGAGACCGTGACGCTCATTCCGATGGGCGCGGCGCGGCTGCGGATCACGTCATTTCCGAGGATCGGCGCCGGGCGGCCGTGGGTGCCGGCGGGGGTGGCGTTCCGGATCCAGAATCAGCACAGCGGGAAGGTGCTCGGCGTCGACCAGATGTCACTCGAGGACAGCGCGCGGGTGGTGCAGTTCGGGGACACCGGCACCGCCGATCATCTGTGGCAGATCGTCGACAACGGCGACGGTTTTGTGCGGCTGCGCTGCGTCAATTCGGGCAAGGTGCTCGGCGTCGACCGGATGCTGCAAACGGACAGCGCCCAGGTCGTCCAGTTCGCGGACAACGGCACCGCCGACCATCTCTGGGAAATCCTCGACAACGGCGACGGGTACGCCCGCCTGCGCAATAAGAACTCCGGCAAGGTCCTCGCCGTGTCCGGCATGTCCACCGCCGACTCCGCGAACGTCGTGCAGTTCAGCGACAACGGCACCGCCGACCACAATTGGCGATTCGTCCCGGACGGCACAGTCAAAATCGAGGCCGTCCACAGCGGCAAGGTCCTCGCCATTCAGGACATGTCGTCGGCGAACGGCGCGCAGCTGACACAGTGGCCGCCCACCGGCACGGCCGATCACGTGTGGCGCTTCGAGGACGCCGGCGCCGGGCATTTCCGGATCGTCAGCACCCTGACCGGCAAATGTGCCGACGTCAGTGGGGCGTCAACCGCGGACGGCGCGCGAGTGGTCCAGTGGGACTATCTGGGTGGCACCAACCAGCAGTGGCGGCTGGCCTGGGCCGGGCCGGGCATTTTCACGATCGTCGCCCGGCACAGCGGCAAGGTGCTCGGGGTCTCGGGCCAGTCCACGGCGGACGGCGCGATCATCACGCAGGCAGCCGACACCGGTCAGAAATGGCGCCTGATATTGGGTTAGTAGACGACAGCCTGGGCGCCGTCGGACATGATCTCCTCGACGAAGACGGCGGCGCCGGCGATGCGGATGCCGGGCAGCACGTCCGTCGGGGCGATGTCGCGGCGGGCGGCGCACTGGGTGCAGAGGGTCATCTTGCCGCTGGCCAGGATCAGGTCGATCAGGTCGGGCAGGGGGGCCGCGTGCGGCAGCTCGAACTCCGCGGCGCGGCCCGGCAGCGCGAACCAGGCCGACTCGCCGGTGAGCCAGAACGACACGTCGATGCCGGAGGCCGCCGCCGTGCTCGCGACCGTGAACGCCTGCGAGCAGCGCTCCGGGGCGTCCGCGCCGGCGGTGGTCTTGACGACGAGAAGGCGGGCCATACGGGTCAGCATAGGATGGCTCCGACATGGTTACTGAGATCGGGTACGTGAGCCTGCTGGTCGCCGGGATCGGTGCGCTGGCCGGTGGGCTGGGTTATCTGGCAATGCGCATAACAAGGGGACGCTGGTGAGCAGTGAGACGGAGAACCCGCTGGGACCGCCGCCCTGGATGAACGCCCCGCCGGTCGAGGAGTACCCGTTCGAGGACACCCACGACCTGCGTAAAGGCCCGGATCTGCACCCCGCGCTGCTGGGGCTGCTGCCGTTCATTGGGCTGTGGCGTGGCCGCGGTCAGGGTGGTTTCCCCGAGCCGGAGGACTTCAACTTCGCGCAGGAGGTGCGGATCAGCCACGACGGCCGGCCGTTCCTCGCGTACGAGTCGAGGATCTGGATTCTCGACGACGACTCGAAGCCGACCGGGATGGGCGAGCGCGAGGTCGGTTTCTGGCGCCCGGTGCTCAACGCCGAGGGCCGCCCCACCGACGAGATGGAAGCCACGCTGACCACGCAGAACGGCGTGATCGAGATCTACGAGGGCGCGGCGACCGGCACCCGGCTGGAGATGGCCACCGCGGGGGTCGGGCACACCGCCACGGGCCTCGCGGTCACCGGCTCGCACCGCCTCTACGGCATCGTCGACGCCGCGCTGCTCTACGCGCAGGAGCTGGCCACGGCCGACGGCCCGACGCTGCACCCGCACCTCTCCGCCCGCCTCATCCGGGTCGGTGGATAAAACCGAGCAGTCCGAGCAGGCGCGGCGTCCAGGGTGACGCCGCGCGTGCCGAGCCGTTCAACGTCCGGGCCTCGGCAAGACCCCGCAACGAGCTGACGAGCCAGATCGCATCGGCTTCCGCCAGCTCGTCGACGGAGATCATCCTTTCTTCGGTACGCAGCCCGAGCGCGACAACCGACGAGAGCAGCTTCGCCGCCGTGGTGCCGGGCAGGATCCCGGTCGGTTCAGCGGGAACCGTGCACAACGTGTCCCCGCTGAGCCAGACCAGGCTCGCGGTGGGGCCTTCGAGCGCGTACCCGTCGCTGGTCAGCCAGAGCAGGTCGTCGGCGCCCTGAAGCTCGGCCCAGCGCTTGGCGGCGAGGTTCTCGGCGTACGAGATGGTCTTGGCGCCGGAGAGTGACCACGGCGGCCGTTTCGTCAGTCCCAGGTCGTGCGTGATCAGCCGGATGCCGTCCCGGCGCTGGATCCGGGAGATCTGCGGCACATCGGAAACGGTGGCGAAACTCGTCGCGGGCGTGACCACGAGCCGCAGGGCGCCGTCCTCGTGGGTGAGCCCAGCCGCCAGATCGGCCAGCCCGTGCGGGACCGTGAGCCCGAGCAGCGCCGCTGACCTGGCTAAACGCTCCAGATGTGGGCCGAGCTCCCACGGCCCGTCCGGGCGCAGGTGCACGGTTTCGAAGACGCCCTCGCCGTAGAGCAGCCCGCGGTCGGTCGCGGTCAGCTCGCCGGAACCAGGAATTACCAGGATCGGTGCGCTCACAGCGCGGAGGGTATCGCCGCGCGAACTATGCTCGTAACGTGTCCGCCACATCCCTTGCCGAGATGCTCCGGGAGCGCGGCCTGCGTCTGACTCCGCAGCGCCAGCTGATCCTGGAGGCGGTCCACGACCTCGGCCATGCCACCCCGGAGCAGATCCATCACTGTGTGCGTGAGCGCGCCGCCGGAGTGAACATCACCACGGTCTATCGCACCCTCGAGCTGCTCGAGGAGCTGGGCCTGGTCAGCCACACCCACCTTTCGCACGGCTCGCCGACCTACCACGCCGCGGGCGAGGACCAGCACGTCCACCTCGTCTGCCGCAACTGTGGCTCGATCGACGAGGTCGACCCGGGGATCATGGCGCCGGTGAGCGAGAAACTGCTCGCCGACCGCAACTTCCGGGTCGACGTGGGCCACGTGTCGCTGTTCGGCGTCTGCGGCGACTGCAAGGAGGAGCCCTCATGACCACCGTCCTCATCCAGGATCTCGAGCCGGAGTCGGCCGACATCGGCGTGCCCGCGCACTACGGCGACCCGATGCGCGAGCAGCGCACCCTCGACACGGCGGTCGGCCTCGTCGACCGCTCCAACCGTGACGTCATCGCGGTGCCGGGTGTCGAGCGTGCGAGCTGGCTGCACACCCTCACCACCCAGCACCTCAGCGACCTGCGCGAGGGCCAGGGCACAGAGCTCCTGGTGCTCTCGCCGAACGGGCACGTCGAGCAGCACGCGATGGTCACCGAGGACGGCACGACGGCGTGGCTCGACACCGAGCCCGGTGCCGGCGCGGGGCTGTTCAAATACCTCACGATGATGCAGTTCTTCACCCAGGTCGAGCCACGCGACGCCACCGCTGAGATCGCGGTGCTGTCGCTGGTCGGCCCGGAAGCCGCGGCGACCGCGGCCCGGCTGCTCGGCGTCGAGCTGGCGGAGCCCCGGGTCTTCGACGTGCCGGGGCCGAAGTTCGCCGCCGGTTCCGTGCCGAACGAGCCGACTGCGCTCTACGAGGTGCGGGCCTTCGACGGGGGCCTTGCCCGGCGGGTGCCGCTCGGTGTTGACCTGCTGGTGCAGCGGGAGCGGCTCGACGACGTGCTCGGGAAGCTCGCCGACGTGCCCAGGGCCGGGTTGTGGGCCTATGAGGCCGTGCGCGTCGCGCGCAAGCTGCCGCGGCTGGGCTGGGAGACCGACCACCGCACGATTCCGGCCGAGGCGGAGCTGCTCGCGCCGGCCGTGCACCTCGACAAGGGCTGTTACCGCGGGCAGGAGACGATCGCCCGGGTGCACCACCTCGGCCGCCCGCCCCGGCGCCTGGAGCTGCTGCACCTCGACGGCATCGCCAGTGATCACCCGCCGGCCAAGGGCACCGAGGTCATGCTGGACGGGCGTGCGGTGGGCTTCATCGGCACGGCGGTGCGTCACTACGAGCTCGGCATGGTCGCGCTCGCCGTGCTGAAGCGCAACGTCGCCCCCGACGCGAGCCTGCTGGTCGGCGAGTCGGCCGCGGCCATCGACGCTGACTGAGAGCGGCGCCGGCGGGTCGGCCGCGGCCATCGATGCTGACTGAGGATGGCAGCGGCCATCGACCGTGGGCCGTGACGATCTCCGTGGCAGGATCTCGGTTATGACCGGGACCCTGATCACTGTCGCGCCCACCGGCGCGGAGAGCAGTAAGGCGGCCGTACCCGCGCTGCCGGTGACCCTGGACGAGCTCGTGGCCACCGCCAAGGAGTGCGAGGCGCTCGGCGCCGCGATCGTCCACGTCCATATCCGCGACGACGCGGCCGAGCCGACCCTCGACCAGGGCCGGCTGCGCGCGACCGTGGCCGCCTTGCGTGAGTCGACGGATCTGATCGTGCAGCTGTCCTCGGGTGGGGCGGTGACCGACCCGGAGGCCGCCCGGCTGGCGGTGCTCGACGCCGGCCCCGAGATGGCCTCCTGCACGATGGGCACGGTCAACTTCGGGGACGGCGTGTTCCTGAACCGCTGGGAGTTCATCGTCGACCTGCACACCCGCATGCAGGAGCGCGGCATCGTCCCCGAGTACGAGATCTTCGACCTGGGCCAGCTCACGACGCTGCAGGTGCTGCTCGACCGGCACGGGCTGCCGGCGGGCGGGCACGTCCACGTCGACCTGGTGATGGGCGTTCCGGGCGGGATGCCGGGAACGGCCGACGCGCTGGTCGCCTGTCACCGCGTGATCCGGGACCTGCCCGCAGGCACCACGTTCTCCGCCACGGGCATCGGGCGCAGCAGCATCCCGGTGATGCTCGCCTCGGTCTCGGCCGGCGGTCACCTGCGGGTCGGTATGGAGGACACCCTGACGTACGCGAAAGGCCGTGCCGTGGAGTCGAACATGCAGCTCGTGGCCCGCGCCGTGGGGCTGGCCCAGCTGGCTCAGCGCCCGCCGCTGACCACGGCTGAGGCGCGCGACCTGCTGGGGGTTCCGGTCCGATGATTCTCGCCGAGGTGGTGCGCTCGGGTTTCACCGAGTGTGTGCACGAGGGTGCCGTGGTGGTGCTGGACGCCGCCGGCGCGGTGGTGGCCGAGGCGGGCGACGTGACCGGGCCGATGTTCCCGCGTTCGTCCAACAAGCCGTTGCAGACGGTCGGGATGTTGCGCAGCGGTCTGCGTACGGCGGATCCGGCCGATCTTGCCCTGATCAGCGGCAGTCATTACGGCGAGCCGTTCCATGTGGCGCGGGCCCGCCGGATCCTGGAGACGGCCGGGCTGACCGAGGACGCCCTGCGCTGTCCCGAGGCGCTGCCGTCGCTGGAGAGCGAGCGCGACCTGGTCCTGCGTGAGGGCGGTGGGCCGTCGCGGATCCGGATGAACTGTTCCGGCAAGCACGCCGGGATGCTCGCGACCTGCGTCGAGAACGACTGGCCGCTCGACGATTACCGGGATGCCAAACACCCGTTGCAGGCTGCCATCGCCGCGGCGGTGACCGAGCTGGTAGGCGAGCCGATCGCCGCGACGGGGATCGACGGCTGTGGCGCGCCGGTCTTCGCGTTCTCGCTGACCGCGCTGGCCCGGGGGTTCCAGCGGCTGGTCGCGGCGCCGCCCACATCGTTCGAGCGGCTGGTCGCGGACACGATGCGGGCCGACCCGGAGCTGGTCGCGGGCACCGGTGCCGAGGACACGCTGCTGATGAGCGGGGTGCCGGGGCTGCTGGCGAAGGGCGGCGCGGAGGGCGTACAGGTGGTGGCGATCCCTGAGGTCGGTGCGGTCGCTCTCAAGATCTCCGATGGTGCCATGCGGGCGCGGATGCCGGTGCTGGTCTCGGGTCTGCGCAGGCTCGGCGTGGACGAGCCGGTCCTGACGCGGCTGGCCGCCGTGCCGGTGCTGGGCGGCGGCAACGAGGTGGGCGAGGTCCGCGCGACCTGGTGACATGCTTCACGCTAACTCTTGCTAGCGTTTTGCTTGCAAGAGTTAGCACCCCGCGCTACCTTCGATTCATGGCCACCGGTAAGGATCTGCCCCAGGACGTCGGGACGTTCATCCGCGACCTGCGGCAGACCGCGAAGATCTCGCTGCGGCAGCTGGCCGACCGGGCCGGGGTGAGCAACCCCTACCTCAGCCAGATCGAGCGGGGGCTGCGCAAGCCCAGCGCCGAGGTGCTGCAACAGCTGGCCAGCGCATTGCGGGTGTCGACTCCCGCGATGTACCTGCGCGCCGGCCTTCTCGACGGGGAAGGTCAGCAGGGGGTGATCGCGGCGATCGCGGTCGACCCCGATCTGACGATCGCCCAGAAGCAGTCGCTGACCCAGATCTACGAGACGTTCCGCAACGAGAATGCCCGCCAGGCCGCCGACGACGCTGCCGCGGCCGCTGATGCCGGCGCCACGGTGCCCGATCCCGCCACCGGCGAGGTCGAGGTCCCGGATGAGGACGCGGCCATCAAGGCGGAGCTCCTGAAAACGCAGACCACCAGCACTCAGCCCGAGGAGAAACCGTGACCGAGCAGACCAAGACCCGTTTCCCTGCCCCGCTCTACGCCGCCGCCGGTGCCGGTGACCTCGCCTGGCAGGAGCTTCGCAAGCTCCCCGCCGTGGTGAGCGAGCTCAGTGACCGCGCTGCCGCGTCGCTGAAGACCGCGAACGACACCGCCACCACCACCGCCGGATCGCTGCGGGAGAAGGCCGGCACGACCGACTTCGACAGGCTGCGCAGCACGGCCACCACGTCCGCCCTCACCTTCGCCCAGGTGGCGCAGGAGCGTGCGGTCTCCGTCTACACCACGCTGGTCGCCCGGGGCGAGCGCGTCGTCGGCACCGGCGTCGTCGACGCCGCCGACGTGGTCAACGCCGACATGCTCGCCACCGAGGAGCCGGCCGCCGCCATCGAGCCCGCCACCACCCCGACCCCGGCGACGGTGAAGCCCCGCAAGCGCGTCACCAAGCCGGCCGCTGAGTAATCGGCGACACGACCTTGATCAGCGGGCCCCCGTGAAAGCGGGGGCCCGCGGCATAGAATCGTCGACATGATTTCCAGCGCGCCGCTGTTCTATGGCCATGTCAAGTTCTACATCGACGTGCTCGTTGTCATCGGATCGATGGTCGTGCAGGCCGTCGCCTTCATCCACTGCGTCACACAGCGCGGCGACGGGTTCCAGGCCATCGGCACCCTGCCCAAGGGTGCCTGGCTCGCGATCCTCGCGGTCTGCATGGTGCTCACCCTGCTCGGCGGGGCCACCGGCATCTTCGGGCTGATCGGCATCGCCGCTGCCCTGATCTACCTGCTCGACGTCCGTCCCGGCCTGCGTGACCTGTCGGACGGCAAGGGCTTCTGGTGAGGTTCCGCCGCCCGGCACCCCCGGACGGTGGCCCACGGGCGCACGGCCCGGGACCCTCCGCGCCGCGGACCGGCCGGCCGACACTCCCGGCACCGCCGACCCAGCTCATCGAGACTCCGCACGGCGCGAGCATCGAGCAGCTGGTCACCGGCACGGGCGAGCCGGTCACGGTCTTCGCCCACGGGCTCGCCGGCGACATCTCGGGCACCCGTCCGCTCGGCAGCGCCGTCCTCGGCCGCCGGGTCTTCTTCCATTTCCGGGGCCACGGCCGCTCCGCGGCGCCGCCCGGGCCGTGGAGCTTCGGTGACCTCGCGGCCGACCTGCGCGCGGTCGCCGACAACGCCGGGGCGACCCGGGCCGTCGGGGTCAGCATGGGTGCGGGTGCGCTGTGCCGGTTGCTCGCCGAGGATCCCGGGCGGTTCGAGCGGATCGTCTGCTACCTCCCGGCGCCGCTGGACGGCGTGCGCCCCAAGGCGGCCGAGGAGCGGTTGACGCGGTTGCTGGCCGCGGTCGAGTCCGGCGAGGCCGCGGCGGTGGCGTGGGCGGTCGAGGAGGAGCTGCCCAACGCTGTTCGCGACACCCCGACCGGGTGGAGCTACCTGCGTCACCGGGTCGAGCAACTGCTGCGGGACGGGCTCGCGCCCGAGCTGGAGACGTTGTGGCGGGAGCCCGCTGTCGCGGATGTCGGGGCGCTCCGGGCGTACACAGGGAAGGCTCTGGTCATCGGTTGTCAGGGCGACGAGGTGCATCCCGTTCCCTGGGCGGAGCAGCTCGCCGAGCTCCTGCCCGACGCGCAGCTGCACGTGTACGACCGGCCGTCCGTGCTGTGGACGAACCGCCAGGAGTTGCGGGACCGAATCTCCACGTTCCTGAACAAGCCGTAACTTTTCGCGGGTTCGAGCGGTGTTAATGGCGTGCGGCTCACCCCGAAATCAGTCTTCCTCGGCATCGTGCTGCTCGGGTTCCCGTTCGCGGTTGTGCTCGGCTGGTCCCTGGGTCACCAGGAGGCCCCGCCGGCGATCGTGAGCGCGGAACCGGGCGGAGCGGGTGGCATCGGCGCGGCCCCGGTCCGGGTCGACCACCCCACGGCCGAGGCCACCACCTCACCTCGATCGGAGTCCGGACCGGTCTCCGTGATCGAACCCGTAGCGACCAGCGTCGCCCCCAGCGCGCCGCCGTCGTCCCCCGCGCCGGCCACCTCCGAGACCACGTCACCGGCACCGACGCTGACCGAACCGCCGGTGCCGACCCCGACCTCGGCGACCCCGAGCGAGCCGAGCGCGTCGCCCTCGCCGTCGGAAACTTCGGAACCTGCCCCCTCCTGGCTGGGCGGACTGTTCCTGAGGCGCTAGTCTCACGGGCCGTGACCGACTCTCCGCTCCGAGCCGCGGCCCAGCAGACCGGCGGCGCCGCCCGTGACTTCTTCACCGGGGCGGGCCTGCTCGGCCGTGGCCTCGGTCTGGTTATCGCCTCCCCGCGCCTGCTCGGCCTGGGCCTGCTGCCCGCGCTGCTCGCCGGGGTCCTCTACACCGGTGCCCTGTTCGCGCTGATCGCGTTTGTCGGCGACCTGGCCGCGGCGGTGACCTGGTTCGCCGACGGCTGGTCCACGGTGTGGCGGGACCTGATCCGGGTGATCGCCGGCGCCGCGCTGATCGGCCTGTCCGGGCTGCTCGGCGTCCTGACCTTCACCGCGGTGACGCTGCTCATCGGCGACCCCTTCTACGAGAAGATCTCCGGCCTGGTGGAGCGTCGCTACGGAGGCGTTCCCGACGAGGTCGAGGTGCGGCTGCTGCATTCGCTGCGCCGGAGCCTGACGGACTCGCTGCGGCTGATCGGCCTGTCGATCGCGGTCGGCATCCCGCTGTTCCTCGGCGGGTTCATCCCGGTGGTGGGTCAGACGGTGATTCCGGTGATCGGCGCTGCGGTCGGTGGCTGGCTGCTCGCCCTGGAGCTGACCGGGGTCCCCTTCGAACGCCGCGGCAAGCGCCTCAAGCATCGCCGCGAGGAGCTGCGCAAACGGCGGCCACTCGCGCTGGGCTTCGGCGTCGCGGTCTTCCTGTGCTTCCTGATCCCGCTCGGCGCGGTGCTGCTCATGCCCGCCGCCGTCGCCGGCTCCACCCTGCTCTCCCGCAAGGTGTTCGGCCTGCCTACCTCCATCGAGCGGGTGGCGTCGATCTAGGCGGAGGCGCGGACGACCAGCTCGGTGGGGAGGACCACTGCGGCGGGTACGTCGAGCCGGTCGTCGATCACGCCGAGCATCTGCCGTGCCATGGTGCGTCCCATGTCGACGATCGGCTGCCGGACGGTGGTCAGCGGCGGGTCGCTGAGCCTGCTGATCTCGACATCGTCGAAGCCGATGACCGCGACGTCCTGCGGGATCCGGCGACCCGCCTCCCGCAGGGCCTGCAGCGCGCCGTGGGCCATCATGTCGGAGGCCACGAAGACCGCGTCCAGCCCGGGGTCGCCGTCGAGCAGGACCCGCATCGCGCGGATGCCCGACTCGCGGGTGAAGTCGCCGATCGCGACCTGCTCGCTCAGGCCGGCCTCGGCGAGCGCGATGCGGTATCCGGCGAGCCGGTCGATGCCCGCGACCATGTCCTGGGGCCCGGCGATCGTCGCGATCCGGCGGCGGCCGGTGGCCAGCAGGTGACGCACTGCCGCGGCGACCCCGCCCAGATGGTCGACGTCCACGTAGGGCACCGGCAGCTCGGTGGGGGTCATCGGGCGCCCGCTGCACACCACCGGGATGCCGAGCCGGGCCAACGTGCCGGGCAGCGGGTCGGCGCCGTGCATCGAGGCGAACATGACGCCGTCGACGTGGCCGGCCATGGCGTACCGCTCGACCCGGTCGTGGCTCGCGGCCGAACCGGCCATCATCAGGACGAGCTGCTTGTCGGCCGCCTCGAGCTCCGTGCTCACCCCGCGGATCACCGCGGGGAAGAACAGATCGTCGGAGAAGACCCGGTTGGCCGTCTCGGGCAGAATCAGCGCGATCGACTCCGTGCGCTGGGTGACCAGGCTGCGCGCGGCCTGGTTGGGCACGTAGCCCAACTCCTCCACCGCCTGCTTGACCGCGTCGCGGATGGCCACCGCGACCGTGGTCGAACCGTTGACGACGCGGGAGACGGTCGCACGCGACACCCCGGCCCTGCGGGCCACCGCTTCGAGCGTCGGCCGCTCCCGCGTCACCATCAACTCACTCCAGACCGTTCCGTCGGATGACCGCGCTGTACCACTTGGCGCTCTGCTTGGGGAGCCGCTCCTGGGTCGCGTAGTCGACGTGCACGAGACCGAAGCGCTTGTTGTAGCCCTCGGCCCATTCGAAGTTGTCCATCAACGACCACGCGAAGTATCCCCGAAGGTCCACCCCGTGGGAAAGGGAGTCGAGACAGGCGCGCAGGTGCCCGTCGAAGTAGTCGATCCGGTCGGTGTCGTGCACCTCACCGGTCTCCGCGGACGGCCCGTCGCCGTACGACGCGCCGTTCTCCGTGATCATCATCGGCACGCCGTAGTCGTCGTGGATCCGGTTCAGCAGCCGGGTCAACGCGGCCGGCTCGATCTGCCAGCCGATGTCCGTGATCGGGCCGACCGGCTTGCGGAACGCGATGCCCTCGCTGCCCGGGGTGTCCAGGGCAGCCGGTGTGCCAGGCTTGGCCGATACGTACGTCGGCGTGTAGTAGTTCACGCCGAGCACGTCGATCGGGGCGTTGATGATCGCCTCGTCGCCGTCGTGGATGTAGTCGAGGTCGCCGAAGCGCGCCATGATCTCGCGGACGTCGGCGGGATACTCGCCCTTGAACAGCGGCTCGAGGAAGATCCGGTTGCCGACGCCGTCGACGATGCGGGCCGCGTCGACGTCGCCGGGGTTGGCCGGGTCGAGCGGCGCGACAGCCGTCGGGTTCAGGGTGATGCTGACCGTCCGGGCGCCGGCGTCGCGCAGTGCCCGCGCGGCGAGCCCGTGCCCGAGCAGCAGGTGGTGCACGGCCTTGAAGGTCGAGCCCGGGTCCTGGATGCCGGGGGCGTGCACGCCGTTGCCGTACCCCAGGTAGGCCGAGCACCACGGCTCGTTCAGCGTGGTCCAGGTGTTGATCCGGTCGCCGAGGCGGGCGTGGACGATCTGGGCGTACTCGGCGAAGGCCTCTGCGGTCTCGCGGTTGGTCCAGCCGCCGCGGTCCTGCAGCGTCTGCGGCAGGTCCCAGTGGTAGAGGGTGACGACCGGGTCGATGCCCTGGCCGATCAGCTCGTCGGTGAGGCGGTCGTAGAAGTCCAGACCGCGGGTGTTGACCGGGCCCGTGCCGTCGGGCTGGATGCGCGGCCAGGCGACCGAGAACCGGTAGGCGGCGAGCCCGAGGTCCTTCATCAGCGCCACGTCGTCGACGTAGCGGTGGTAGTGGTCGCACGCCACATCACCGGTGTGGCCGCGATGGACCCGCCCGGGTGTGCGGCTGAACGTGTCCCAGATGGACGGGCCGCGGCCGTCCTCGTTGACCGCGCCCTCGATCTGGTAGGACGCGGTAGCCGCACCCCAGACGAAGCCCTCCGGGAACCGGAGCCCCGCTGTCCGTGGCTCGCCGCTGGATTCCACCTCGACGGTTGCCGTCATGCGTCACCGCTCCCTGCGTGAAGGCCGCCGCTGCCGGTCGGCTGCGACCGGCCCCGGGGGCGCCGAACTTAACCGGTCCAGCGTACGGCCAAACACCTTCCCGGGAACCCTCCGGAAGTTGCGGAACCGACTGTTCAGCCTGCTCGCAGCGCGGAAATCAGCCGCGGATCGCCAACAATGTGAAGAATGTCTGGTTCGACGCGGCCCATCAAAGCGAGCAATAGGTCGCTCGCCGTGCCCGTGGCCTCGGCGCGCGGGTGATGATCGTCGGAGTCGAGGATCGTGCCCGTGTCGAGCAGCGAAATACCCGCGCCCCGCAGTCGCACGAACCACTCGTAGCTCGCGTCGGTCGCCACCAGGTGCACCACGCCGTGCAGATCGATCGGACCCTTGCGGCGCCCGGCCGGCAGCCAGGTGTCGAGCACCTCGTTGACACCGTCGGCGGCGAGTTTGGTCTCGATCGCGGTCGCTCGCCCGGCGGCCGCCTCGGCGTCCCAGCGGTGCACCGAGACCTCGTGGGCGATCCGGCGCTGCCAGAACACCGCTTTCTTGGCCTGCGCCGGCCAGGACCAGGCGGGCAGATCGGGATCGAGCGCGTCCAGCGTCTCGACCGTGCCGGTCAGCTCGCGGCGCAGAGCGTCCAGCGCCTCCGGCCATGGCGCCCGCGGGGGCTTGTCGGGATCCTCGGGCCGGTCGGTGACGCCGCGTGGCGCCGTCTCCCGGACCTGCCGCAGCACCGTGGTCAGGTGCTCGACGAGGTCGGCCACCGTCCAACCCGGACATGCGGACACGGTGACCTCGGGGCCGGTCTCGGCGACGGCGTCCTGAAACGCCGGGCCATCGGCGCGCAGCGCCGCCAGCCAGAAGTCCTTCGTCGCGTTGAGCCTGTTCATTCAGCTTCTCCCGCTGGAGGAGGACTACCTGTACGTCCCCTAGGGTGGACGTCGTGCCTGACGTTAGTGCTGATTCCCCCGCGACCGCATCCGCAGTGCATGCCAGTTCGCTGGAGGCGTACACGACGCTACGCCTCGGTGGCAAGGCGGGCGCGGTGACGGTCGCGTCCGAACCGGACGAAGCGGTTGCAACGGTACGCTCCGCGGCTCGCCGGGGTGAACCGGTCCTGGTCCTCGCCGGTGGCAGCAACGTGGTCATCGGTGACGACGGCTTCCCGGGCACGGTGCTCCTCCTGCGTACGCGTGGGGTGAAGATCGTCAAGCGGGACTCACGCGGTGTCCTGGTGCGGGTGGCCGCCGGCGAGCCGTGGGACGAGTTCGTGGCCACGACCCTCGGGGACGGGCTCGCCGGGCTCGAGGCGCTGTCCGGCATCCCGGGCTCCGCGGGTGCGACCCCGATCCAGAACGTCGGCGCGTACGGCACGGAGGTCGCCCGGACCATCGAGGCGGTGCACGTGTACGACAGGGAAGCCGACGAGGTCAAGGAGTTGTCGCTGCCCGAGTGCGGCTTCGCGTACAGGTCCAGCGTCTTCAAGAACAACGACCGTTGGCTGGTCCTGGAGGTCGACTTCCGGCTCGACGATGCCACGGTCTCAGCGCCTGTCCGGTACGCCGAACTCGCGCGGCAGCTCGGAGTGGAGATCGGGGAGCGGGTGGGTGCTGATCGCGTACGCGAAACGGTCCTGAAGTTGCGTGCCAGTAAAGGCATGGTCCTGGATCCCGAAGATCTCGACACGCGTTCCGTGGGTTCGTTCTTCACCAACCCGGTCCTTTCCGCGCAACAGTGGGCCGAGGTGCAGGATCGGCTGGTCGATGCCGGTGAGCCGCCGAGCTGGCCGGCGCCGAACGGCACGGTCAAGGTCCCGGCCGCCTGGCTGATCGAGAAGGCGGGCTTCGCCAAGGGGTACGCCGGACGTGACGGCGTGGCCATCTCCTCGAAGCACACCCTTGCGCTCACCCATCGCGGTGGCGGCTCCACGGAGGCGCTGCTCGATCTGGCCCGGGAGATCCGCGACGGGGTCCGGGACCGGTTCGGGGTCGTGCTGCACCCCGAACCCGTCCTGGTGAACTGCGCTCTATAGCGGGAGCCAGAGCGCGAGCACGTTCGGCGGCTCCCAGCTCACGATCGAGGTGTGCGCCTGCCGGCACTGGTAGCGCTTACCGCCGTAGGTCACGATCTGCCCGACCGTGTACGCGGTGTTGGGCGTCCACGCCGTCCCGGTGGGCGGGCTGGTCGTGGGCGGGGTCGTCGGCTTGCTCGTCGGCGGGGTGCTGGGCGGGGTTGAACTGGGCGTGCTCGGCGGCGTGCTCGGCGGCGCTGTCGTCGAGCCGCCGGACGTGAAGCTCTGCATGATCTGGCTGAACTGCCAGGTGCTCTGAGCGATCCCGGAGCAGTTGTCGGCCGCCGCGCCACCCGGGCACCCGCCGTTGTCGCGTTGCAGCGCCCAGAAGGACAGCGCCGCGATGCCCTGGGTCTTCGCCCAGGTGGTGACGGTCTGCGCGTTGGCGATGGTGAACGTCTCGGCCGGCCCGAAGTCGTCCACGCCGATCATCTCGATGATGCCGACCATCGCCCACAGCTGGGCCGTGGTCTTGGCCGGGTAGAGCGTACGCAGCTGCGTCACCAGCCCGTTGGCGGAGCTGATCGTGTCACTGGCCATGTTGTGCGCGGCGTTGTCGTAGTAGTCGAACGTCATCATGTTGACGATGTCGACCTTGGCGTTGTTGGCCACCGCGTTCTGCAGCACCGCGAGCCCGTTCGCCTCGAGCCCGTGCGTGGTGGTCGGCAGGGTGTAACTGAACTCGACCAGCCGCCCGTTCGCGGCTGCCCAGTCCTGCACCTTCTTGATCGCCTTGTTGCGCCGGTCGATGCCGTCGCTGCGGGTCAGCGAGTTGTCCTCGATGTCGAGGTCGATCCGGGTCACGTCGTACGTCGTGACCATCTTCTCGAACTGCGCGGCGATCGAGTCGACGCTGGTGCAGCTGTCGGCGATCTCGGTGCCGGTGTTGTCGGCTGCGTACCCGCCGAACGACGGGATGACGTCGCCGCCGCGCGCCCGGATGGCGCTGATATCGGAGCCGAACGTCGAACTGGCGACGGGCATCGACGTGTCGCCGTTCCAGTACGCGGTGCACGAGCCCACCGTGGCCGTCTGTACGAAGGCCATGGTCAGGAACTTGTTGCCGGACTGCTGGGACAGCGTGTTCAGGCTGTCGCCGTTGTACGCCTCGAAGTACGGGGCGAACACGTGCTGGGGGATGCGCGAGGCGGTCGCCGCCTGGGCGTCGGGGGAGGTGAGGGTGACGAATCCGGTCACCCCGGCGGTTACCGCGAGGGTGACGGCCAGGGTGGCGAGACGGGATCGGCGCATGGGGACTCTCCGGGGCGCGAGCGATCGTTAATAAAACTAACTAAGAGAACCGCTCGCGCCCGGATATGTCAATGCATCGATCTGATTCAGCGGTAGCCGAACACCTGAGCCCAGTAGTAGGTGCCGTCCACCGCACGCTGCACACCCGCCCCGAACGACCGGGCATCGCAGTTCAGGATGTTCTCGCGGTGCGGCGGGCTCGCCATCCAGGACGCCACGACCCGGTCCGGGCTGAGGTACCCCCAGGCGATGTTCTCTGCCGCGGGGGCCTCGTAGCCGATGGCCTTCGAACGGGTCTCGAACGTCGATCCACGCCAGCCCCGATGGCTGAAGTCGCCGGTCGCCGCCATGTAGTGGGCCTGGCGGACCGAGGCGATCATCAACTCCGGATCAACGCTCAACGGTTGGCATCCGCCGATCGCGCGCTGCTCGTTCGTACGATCCACCACCTGCGCCATCAGCAGTTGCTCGGTGGTCGGTTGGGCATCCGGATTGATCGCGGCCCGCGCGGGTGCTGCGGTGGCAGCGAGGATTGCGGCCGGCACGGCCGCGGCAAGGGTGATGCGGCGTACGAGGTCGAACACGGTACTTGCCTCCCGGTCCAAGGCCGGGTCCCTGTTCGCCCGGCAAACGTATCGGACCTGGCTTTCCGGCTGTCCGTCCCTTCTTTCATTGTTTCCGGCGGTACGGCAGGGTTGCTGTGTCAGTCTGTGGGGATGGTCAGGGGTAGGCGGATCTGTGCCCCGGCGCCCGTCTCGGGCTCGTAGGTCAGTTCGACCGTTCCGCCGTGCGCCGCCGCGATCGCCTCGGCGAGCAGGATCCACAGCGCGGTGCTGCGTCGCCGGTGCGGCGGCTCCGGATCGGCGAGCATCCCGGACATCAGGCTCTCGTCGGTGAGCTCCTCCGAGCGCTGCGCGGTGACCGTGACCGCCCAGCCGCCGGCTTCCGATACCGCGCTGACCGCGGCGCAGCGGTCATTGGCCCCGCTGGCCACCGTCCCGACCACGGCGTAGAACAGGTCGCGCAGCAGGGGCGCGTCGGCCTTGATCGTCGGTCCGGCGGTGGCCTCGACCGTGGCGGCGGTGTACGGCTCCCCGCTCGCCAGCAGGTCCGCGGCCTCCCGGATCAGCGCCCCGAGGTCGATGTCCGTGGGCCGCAGCTCCAGATCGCCGCTGTGCAGCCGGCTGACCACCATCAGATCCTGGGCCAGGGCGAGCATCCGGTCGGTGTTACGGCGTACGGCGGCCAGCGCGATCGAGCGCTCGATCGGCGCCAGATCGTCCGTGTCCAGGCTCTCGGTGAACGAGGCGATCGTCGTCAGCGGCGTACGCAGCTCGTGGGAGATCACCGCGAGGAAGCGAGCCTGCAGCGCGAAGGTGTTCGTGGGGGTTCGCACGCTGAACTATAACTTTCCGTATATGAACAGACACGTAACGCTATCGTGGGTTTTGGACATTTCATCTTCGTCACCCGCGGCTGCGGGGGGCGTGAGCAAGACGCTGACCCGCGACCGAGGGCGTGCCGCCCGGGCGGGCAGCCGCGTCAGGCGACGCGGGCGAAGGGTGTGGTGGTGAGCTCAATGAGCAGGTTGCTCGTGGTCGAGGATGACCCGGACATCGCACTGGCCCTGCGGTTGCTCTTCAGCCGGGCGGGCTACGAGGTGGCCCACGCCGGCGATGGGCGAACCGGACTCAAGGAGGCGTACGCCGAGCATCCCGACCTGGTCGTGCTCGACGTCGGCCTGCCCGAGATGGACGGCTGGCAGGTGCTCGAGCGGTTGCGGGACGTCTCCGACGTGCCGGTGCTCGTCCTCACCGCCCACGGACAGGAAGCCGAGAAGGTCCGCGGCCTGCGCGGCGGGGCCGACGACTACCTGACCAAACCGTTCGCCAACAACGAACTGCTGGCCCGGGTGGAGGCGCTGCTCCGGCGTTCGTCCGGCGGGCAGAACAGCTGGGCCAGCCAGATCTACGACGACGGTCTGGTCCATCTAGACCCGACGAAACGCCGGGTCTACGTCAAGGGTGACGAGAAACGCCTCACCCCGACCGAGTTCCGGCTGCTGAACGCGCTGGTCCGGCATGCCGGGGCGGTGCTCAGCCCCAACCAGCTGCTGACCCAGGCGTGGGACGACCCGACGGGCATCGGTCAGGAACGCGTCAAGTTCGCGGTACTGCGGCTGCGGCGAAAGCTCGGCTGGTCGGATCCCGAGGAGTCCCCGATCGAGTCCGTACGCGGATTCGGTTACCGCTACCGCCGGTCCGGCGGAGACGCCTGAGCGGTAGCCGCCCGGGTGTCCTCAGGTGGAGCTCTCGCAGGTCGATGAGGGCATTGGGAAACGAGCAGGAGGTAGGGCGTTGGAAGACCTTGGCGAGATCGTCGGCGAATTCCTCATGGAGAGCCACGAGAACCTGGACCAGATCGACCGGGACCTCGTGGCACTGGAGCAGGAACCCGGATCGCGTGACTTGATCTCCCGTATCTTCCGGGCGATCCATACGATCAAAGGCACGAGCGGCTTTCTGGCCTTCGGCCGGCTGGAGACGCTGGCACACGCGGGCGAGTCGCTGCTGTCCAGGCTGCGCGACGGTGTTCAGCCGGTAACGCCGACCACGATCACCACGCTGCTGGCGACGATCGACGGCGTCCGTAACCTCCTGGAAGCCATCGAGCAGAACAACTCCGAAGAGGGAGTTGACGTCGAGAGCATCATCACCGCGGTCCACGCGCAGATGGCTGCCCCGACCTCGGATGCGCCGGCAGCACCGGCCACGCCGGCCGCGGAGGCCGACAAACCTGAACCGCTGCAGGAGGTGCCTGCCCGTCCGGCGCCCGAGCCGGTCGAGGATCAGCGCCGCCCGCTGGGCGAGATGCTCGTCGAATCCGGCGCGGCCGAGCCCGCCGACGTCGGCTCCGCACTGCAGTCCCAGCTGGAGGGTGACGAGCGCAAGCTCGGCACGATCCTGCTGGAGGAGGGCAAGGCGCAGCCCGCCGCGGTCTCCGAGGCCCTGCAGAACCAGGCCCCGAAGCGCAGCGTCGCCGACAGTGCGATCCGGGTCGACGTCGACCTGCTCGACACCCTGATGAACATGGTCGGCGAGCTGGTCCTCGCGCGTAACCAGCTCGTTCGCGGCGTCATGGAGACCGGTGACTCCGGTCTGGTCCGCAGCGCCCAGCGGCTCGGCATGATCACCTCTGAACTCCAAGAGGGCATCATGAAGACCCGGATGCAGCCGATCGAGCACATCTGGTCCAAGCTGCCCCGGGTCATCCGGGACCTCAGCCAGTCGCTCGGCAAGAAGGTCGAGCTGGTGATGGAGGGCAAGGAGACCGAGCTCGACCGCTCCCTGCTCGAAGCGGTCAAGGACCCGCTGACCCACCTCGTACGCAACGCCGTCGACCACGGTATCGAGGAGGAGGCCCGGCGCATCGCCGCCGGTAAGAGTCCTGAGGGGACGTTGACGCTCCGGGCGTACCACGAGGGTGGGCACGTCGCCGTTGAAGTTGCCGACGACGGTGCCGGCATGGACGTCAACCGGATCGCCGAGAAAGCTGTCGAGAAGGGTCTGCTCCGCGCGGAGCAGGTGCCCGGCATGGACAAGCGCGAGATCATGGCGATGGTCTTCCAGCCCGGCTTCTCCACCGCCGCCAAGGTGACCAACGTGTCCGGCCGCGGCGTCGGCATGGACGTCGTCAAGACCAACATCGAGCGGATCGGCGGCGCGGTCAGCGTCGACTCGACCCTGGGTGAAGGCACGGTCTGGCGGCTCAACATCCCGCTGACCCTGGCCATCGTGCAGGCGCTCACGGTCGACTGCGGCGAGCAACGGTACGTCATCCCGCAGATCGCCGTGCTGGAGCTGGTCTACATCGACGGCAACTCCACGAAGGTCGAGTACGCGTCCGGCGCGCCCGTCTACCGCCTGCGCGGCAAGCTGCTCCCGCTGGTCCGCCTGGACCGCACGCTGGGCCTCGAGGTCGGCGGTGACAAGGGCGTCTACATCATGGTCCTGCAGGCGGACGGGCGGCGTTTCGGCCTGGTCGTCGACCGCGTCCTCAACACCGAGGAAGTCGTGGTCAAGGCGCTCAACAGCCGCTTCAAGGACATCGGGCTCTACTCCGGCGCCACGATCCTCGGCGACGGCAAGGTCGGCTTGATCCTCGACGTGTCGCAGCTCGCCCGCCGCTCGCACCTCACGGCCGAAGGCGACCGCGAGAACACGCTCGGCACCTCCCGCGCCACGGCCGGGGCCACCAACGGGGAGCGTCTGCTCATCACCGCGGTCGGCGAACGCCGGGTCGCGATCCCGCTCGACACGGTCACGCGGCTCGAGGAGTTCCCGCGCAGCCGGATCGAGCAGGCCGGTTCCCGCGAGGTCGTGCAGTACCGCGGCCAGATCCTGCCGCTCATGCGGTTGTCGCATGTGCTCGGGGCGTACAGCGACGCGGAAGAGGGCGACACCGTGTCGGTGGTCGTCTACAGCGAGGGAGGCCGCAGCGTGGCGCTGGTCGTGGACCGGATCGTCGACATCGCCGAGAATTCCACCACGGCGCGACGCGACGTGGAGGAGGACGGCCTGGTCGGCACCGCGGTCATCCAGCAACGGGTGACCGAGCTGCTGGACGTGCGCCGCGCGATCCTCGCCGCGGACCCGAACTTCTACCGCGAGATGACCGCCGACGAACTGGTGGAGGCCTGAGATGGCGAGCCGTCAGTTCGCCACCTTCGAGGTGGCCGAGCAGCTCTTCGGAGTCGAGGTCGACACGGTCCAGGAGGTGCTCTCCTACAGCGAGTACACCCCGGTGCCGCTCGCACCGCCGGCCGTCGGCGGGCTGTTCAACCTGCGCGGTCAGGTGATCGCGGCGGTGGACCTGCGGGTGCAGCTGGGCCTGCCCCGGCAGACCCTGGCCGGCCCGAAGATGAACGTGATCCTGCGGGGCGACGGCGAGCCGGTCAGCCTGCTCGTCGACCGCATCGGCGAGGTCGTCGACCTGGACGACGACGCGTTCGAGCCGCCGCCGGACACGCTCAGCGGGCACACCCGGGAGCTCGTCGTGGGCACGTTCAAGCTCGACGGGCGGCTGATGCTGGCCCTTGACGTGACCCAGGCTGTCGATACGTATCGAGCCACCACCTGATGTACAGCCTCGTCAGTGCCCCCGTTCTCGGCTTCGACCTGACCCGCCTCAAGGGCGGATCGGCGACCGCCGAGGTGCTGTTGCGCGCCCTGCGCCTCAGCCTCGGGGACCTGCCGATCCTCGCCGAGCGGTTGCCGGACGAGGGCGTACGCGGGCCGCTCTGGGTCGAGGTGGAGGGCGCGGCACGCAAGCTGCCGTCGCTGAAGGGGATGAAGGCCGACGACCCGGCGAGTTCGCTCGCCCTGGTCGAACGCGCCCCGATCGGCTCGGTGGACTCGCTGCTCACCTGCCTCCGGTACGACGTGATGGCCTGGACCTGGGAGGGCAGCGGCCGCGACGCCAAGCAGTCGGAGCAGGCCGCCGCGGCGACCGCGCTGCTGTGCGACGCCGCGGTCGCCAGCTACCTGCGTGAGGTGCTGGACGACTCGACGCGGCGGATGCTCGGGGCCGGCTGGGTGTCAGCGGTGCGCAAACTGCCGGTCGGCAAGCCGATCGACCTGGGACCGCACCACTACGCGGTATCGGCGCTGCTCGACCGGCTCCGGTCGATCACGCCGAGGGACCTGGCCCGGCTCGGGCAGTCGGCGGAGGACTCGCGCAAGAGCGCCGGAGGGTGGTCGCCGGCGGTGCACTCGGCGTCGTGGGCGGCGTACCTGTCGGATCGCGTCCGCACCGCCGCGGCAGCGCAGATGCTCCTCGTGCAAGCGATCGACACCGCCGCCATTCCGCTCGCGGAGCGGGCGGGCGGCGTCTGGAACATGCTCAGCGGCGCTGTCCAGGCCCTGGTCGTGCGCGACCTGCTGGACACCGCAACCGCCCACCGGCTGCTGGCCCCGGTGATCGCGGCGCTCGGCCCGGCCTGGCTCGGATGAGGGACGGAGGGTATCGATGATCAAAGTGCTCGTCGTCGACGACTCCGTGGTGGTACGCAGGCTCATCGTCGACTCGCTCGGCGGCGCCCCGGACATCGAGGTGGTCGGCACCGCCGCCAACGGGCTGCTGGCCCAGGCGAAGATCGACTCGTTGAAGCCCGACGTCGTCACGATGGACATCGAGATGCCGCAGATGAACGGCATCGAGGCTGTCCGGGAGTTGCGCAAGCGGCACCCACGACTACCGGTGATCATGTTCAGCACGCTCTCGGCCGCCGGGGCGAGCGCGACGCTGGAGGCGCTCTCCGCAGGCGCGACGGACTACGTGACCAAACCGAGCAACGTCGGTTCCGTCGCGCAGTCCATCGCCGCTGTGCGGGAGCAGCTCATACCGAAGATCCACGCACTCGCCGGCCGCCGCACCGTGGCACCGAGCCGGCCGGGTCTCGGCAACGCGCCGTCCCGGCCCGGAGCGCCACCTCCCATGCCCGGGCGACTCGGTCTTCCGCCCCGCCCCGGCTCGCAGCCCCCGGCGCGTCCTGCCGGCGCACCGGCGGTTCCGGTCCGGCGCGGACCGGCCGGCCGGGTGGACATCCTGGCGATCGGCTCGTCGACCGGCGGTCCGGACGCCCTGACCAAGGTGCTCCAGTCGCTGCCCAGCGACCTGCCCGTACCGATCGTGGTGACCCAGCACATGCCGCCGGTCTTCACCCGGATGTTCGCCGAGCGGCTGGACCGCAGCACCCCGCTGCACGTCGTCGAGGCTGTGGACGGCATGGAGCTGGCGCCCGGCACTGTCTATATCGCTCCCGGCGACAAGCACCTCGTGCTGCATCGCCGGGGCACCGCGACGCTGACCCAGCTCAGCGGCGCGCCGCCGGAGAACTCGTGCCGTCCGGCGGTCGACGTGATGTTCCGCTCGGTGTCGGCGCTCTTCGGGGCGTCCGTCTTCGCGACGGTGCTGACCGGCATGGGATACGACGGACGGAGTGGTGCGAAGGTGCTGCGTGACGCAGGCGCCGAAGTCCTGGCGCAGGACGAAGCGAGCTCGGTGGTCTGGGGGATGCCCGGGGCCGTCGTGGGCGCGGGCCTCGCCGACGAAGTGCTGCCCCTGGACCGGATCGCGGCCGCGCTGATCCAACGGGTCCAGGCCGGCCGCGCACCACGAGCTACGGCGGTGACCCGATGACCCTTTCGCAGTCCGACTTCGAATTCGTGTCGGCGATGGTCCGGCGTGAAGCGGCGATCGTACTCGCGCCCGGCAAGGAATACCTGGTCGAAGCGCGGCTGATCCCGGTCGCACGGCAGGTCGGCGCCGCCAGCGTCGCCGAGTTCCTGGCCAATCTGCAGCGCAAGCCGAACCCGGCCGACCAGCGCCGGATCATCGACGCGCTGACCACGAACGAGACCTCGTGGTTCCGCGACCGGGAGCCGTTCACCGCGCTCACCGACGTGGTGCTGCCCGACCTGGTCAAGAGCCGGGCCACCACCCGCAAACTGCGGCTCTGGTCCGCGGCGAGCTCCAGCGGGCAGGAGGCGTACAGCCTGGCCATCACGTTGCAGGAACAGCTGCCGGCCGGGTGGCAGTACGAGATCATGGGCAGTGACATCTCCACCGAGATGGTCAAGCGGGCCGAAGCGGCCGAGTACAGCCAGGTGGAGGTCAACCGCGGCCTGCCCGCGAGCCAGCTGGTGCAGTACTTCGAGCGCGCCGGCGCCCATTGGCGGATCGCGCAGCACCTGCGGCGCAACGTCTCGTTCAAGCACATGAACCTGACCACGCCGCTACCGGCCATGGCGCCGTTCGACGTGATCTTTCTGCGAAACGTACTCATCTACTTCGACGTCGCGACGAAGAAGTCGGTGCTGCGTAACGTCGCCCGGTTACTTCGACCGGACGGCTGGCTTTTCCTCGGTGCGGCCGAGACGACGATCGGGATCGATGACAACTACGAACGGGTGGCAGCCGGCCGGACCTCTGCCTACCGAGTTCGAAGCGCGGTACCAGCCGGTGCCGTTAGGAAGGGGTGAGCTGCGGTGCGCGCCATGGTGATCGACGATTCGCGGGCGATGCGGATGATTCTGAAGCGCATCGTCGCCAAACTGAACTTCGAGGCGGTGGAGGCAGGGGACGGCCAGGAGGCCCTCGACCTGCTCGCCACGATGACCGAGGTGCCGGAACTGGCCCTCATCGACTGGAACATGCCCAACATGAACGGGCTCGAGTTCGTGACCAAGGTCCGCTCGGAGCCGCGGCTCCGGGAGATGACCCTGGTCATGGTGACCACCGAGAGTGAACAGAGCCAGATCGTCCGGGCGCTCGCCGCGGGCGCCCACGAATACGTGATCAAGCCCTTCACCGAAGGGGCGATGATCGAGAAGCTGGCCCTGTTGGGCCTGGTACCGACCGGAGCGAACTCATGAGCGTCGAAACCGTGGTGACCCAGGACGACCTTGCCGAGATGGTGGAACAGGTCTGGGCGTCCTACCTGGACCCCGAGGGGGTCAGCCCGCTGATCCCCACCGGGGACGACAAGCAGGCCACGGAGGTGCACTCCACCGTCTCGATCACCGGGACCTGGCACGGTCACCTCGTGTACGCGTCGTCCATGCTGGCCGCCCGCAGGGCCGCCGCCGCCTTCCTGGCGATGGACGCCGACGAGGTCGGCGCCGAGGACATCTCCGACGTACTCGGCGAGCTGGCCAACATCGTCGGCGGCAACGTCAAGGCGATGCTGCCGGCCGGTTGCTTCCTGTCGCTGCCGACCGTGGTCCTGGCTCCCGAGACCGCGTCGTACTACCCGGCCGCCGAGCGGATCAGCGGCCTGTGGGGTCAGTGGGAGGGCGAGAGCATTTCTATTTCGATGTGGCAGAGCGTCAAGCATGGGGAGGCGGCATGAAAATCCTGATCGCGGATGACAGCCGGGTCATGCGTCAGATCGTGACCCGGACGCTACGCCAGGCCGGATTCGACGGCCACGACCTGGTCGAGGCCGCCGACGGCCAGGAAGCCCATGACAAGGCCCAGGCGGAGAAGCCCGACCTGGTCATCTCGGACTGGAACATGCCCGAGATGACCGGCATCGAGGTCCTGCGCAAGCTCCGCGCCGCGGGCAACGACGTCAAATTCGGCTTCGTCACCTCCGAGTGCACGGAGGAGATGAAGAGCGCCGCGGAGAGCGCGGGCTCGGCCTTCTTCATCGTCAAGCCGTTCACAGCAGAGCAATTCGACGAGGTCTTCTCTCCTATTTTGGGATGATATAGCTATGTCTGACACCTCGGTTATCCCCGTCGCCCTGACCGTCAAGAACCTCTTCGAGGACCTCCTCGGCAGGGACGTCACCGTCGCCTCCGGCGACCCCATGACCGCGACCGACCTGCCGACGGGCGTGTTCGCCATCTACACGGACACCTCCCAGCAGCTCTACGCGGTGCTGGGCATGCAACTCTCCCTGGCGGCGAACGCCGGAGCGGCCCTCGGCCTGCTCCCCGCCGGCGCCGCCGAGGACGCCATCGACGAGAAGAAGCTCTTCCCGAACCTCGCCGAGAACGTCTTCGAACTCTGCAACGTCCTGACCAGCCTGCTCAACCGCCAGGGTGCCCCGCACATCAAGCTCTACCAGGTGATCACCCCGGGCATGGACCTGCCCAACGACGCGCGGGCGCACCTGCTCGCCCTGGGCAAACGGCTCGACCTCACCATCGAGGTCGCCCGCTACGGCAAGGGAAAATTCTCGCTGTCACTGGCCTGACCGCGACACCCACTCGCAGAACGGGCCAGGGCCGAGCAACACGGCCCTGGCCCTTCCGCATGTGTGACGACCATCGCTGTCCGGTATCTGGCAGCGCCTGGAGGGCGTGTGCAGCTACGGCATCGCTAACGTGGTCGAATGCACTTGACTAGTGACAACCCTCTGCGATGCATCGGCGCACGATGCGACAGTCCAGGGAAAGAAAGTGGGGAGCGGCCTCAAAGAGGCGGCTCCCCAGCTTTAGTCGTCGAGCTTCCAGCTCTGCCACCCACCCTAGCATCGGGTGACTGACATGCCCAGCAACTTGGATGCGCCGCTGGGCTCCCCCTACGGTGCTCATGTCACGGCCAGGCTTCTCGACTTCTTCGCGGATACGACGCCGTGGCCGCGTCGATTGTGGGACGTCAGCAGCGTCCTCGCGCTGGAGGAAGCGTGGGAAGCCGGTGACTGGCAACGTCAGCAGGTTCTCTCCGCGGGTGCCGTGTCGTGGTATCTCCACACTCTCGAGCGAATACTCGGCCCTGACCGCGGGCTTGGTGACGGCATGGTCCGTAAAGAGTTGACCCAGTTGCTGCGTTCCGGTTTGGCCCCTGACAGCCAGCAGCGGCGGCGTCTGCGTCAGCTCATGCCGCTGGTTACGGATGGTTACCTGGCGCGGTGGATGGCAGCGGTGGAGGTCGTTGCTCCGCCATCACCTGAGCGGCTCGCGCGGGCCGTGGCGACCCACCTGCTGGATCGCGGCTGGAGTTCGGGCCGGCTGCACCGATGGGTGCGCGATGCCCTGTTGCTTCCGGGTGTCAGCCTTCGGGATCTCCTTCAGGAAGCCGCCGACTTCGCCGCGCTCGACGACAGCGAATTCGAGGTGCTGGTGCCATTCGTGTCTCTGCCCGATCATCAAGATCTGGCGGAATGGCTACCGGAGTGGCGCCCGGCGCCCGTGGTGGCAGCCTGGTTCGAAGGCCAGGGAGTGGCAAGCCGCCCGCGGCACAATGGGGCTTTTCTCTATCGGATTCAGGCCAAGGACGCGGTGGCGGCTGCGCGCAAGGCTGGGGCGCTGGTGTTGAGGCTGGAAGCGCGGAGCTCTTTCGCGCGTACCGGCAGGGACCGGCTACAGCCTGTCGGGCGGGTGTGGGTCGGGAATTATCCCGAGCCGTTGCCTGTGCAGTTTCCAGCCCGTGGCGCGGACGTTCTGGCTCTTCAGCGGGAGCGGACGATGTATTCGGTCACCGGCTCCGATCGTCTGGACGACGCGTTGGAGTTGGCGGCGCCTGTCAATGGCGGCCCACCCGCGTCGGCGGTGTCGGGGGCATGGGCGGCGATCGAGTCGTTGATGTACCACCCCGGGGACAAGAGCGACCCGAGTGCCGGTCGTGCGGTGGCGGCCGACCGCATGGCCTCTCTGGTGGCCTGCTCCTGGCCGCGAGCTGAACTCACTGCTTTGTCCTACCGCCACAAGCCGCCGGAGCCCGACGAATTGAGCCTCGCTCTTGCGAACGCACAGAGCAACGCTGAGCGCTGCGACGTGCTGGTCGGGGTGCTCAGCACGCCCGGCCAGCCGGCGCTGACGAGAGCGAGTGACGTTGCGGCCCGTCAGCGGATGGCGAATTTGCTGATGAGCCCGCACCGGGAGCTCGCTGACGTGCAGCTCGTGTACTCAGGCGTGTTGCGGCGGTTGTACAGGCAGCGCAACATCGTTGCTCACGGCGGCACCACTGCGGCGGTTGCTCTTGAGGCTGCGCTTCGAACGGCTGCGCCGCTGGTCGGCGCGGGCCTCGACCGTCTCGTGCATGCCTCGCTGACGCAGGGCCTCGAACCGCTGGAACTGGCCGCGCGGGCGGAGAATTCGCTTGCCCTGGTGGGCGACCCGCTCGGTCGAGGCGTGACCAGGCTGCTGGATTGAGGGGACCGAGAAGGTCGGCACGGGTCAGGGTTGGGTGGCGTCCATGCGGCGGTGGGCGCCCCCCTGTTCCGGGGGTGTGGTGAGGGCGGCTGTGGGGAGGTGGGCGAGGTTCTGGTCGCGGCGGAGGCGGGTGGCGGCCCGGCTGAGGGTCTGGCGGGCGGGGTCGAGGCGTTGGGGGGCTGCTGACCAGCCGTAGCGGAGCAGGTCGGCGGTTGGGGGGCGGGTGGTGGTGGAGAGTTCGTAGCCGTTGGCTTCGAGGCGGCTGCCGAGGGCTGCTTCGCAGAGGGCGATCTCTTCGGCGGTCAGCCGGGACTGCCAGCTGCGTACGCGTTGCGTGGTGACGGGTGTGTGCGTACGCGCGTGCCAGGTTTTGAAGGTCGGGACCGCGACCTGCGCGACGGCTGAGGGTTGGGCCATGGCCGGGTGGTAGTCCTCGCCGAGGTATTCGCAGAGTTCGGTGAGGCGGCCGTGCGGGTCGGCGACCAGGTCCTCGTAGCGTAGTTCGAACCACTGGGACGAGTTCAGTCTGCGGGCTGCGCGGCGGGCGTCGTCGACGGCGCGGGACCAGGCGGCGACCGTGGCGTAGATGTCCTTGCGGTGCCAGGACATTTCCTTCAGAGAGGCTACGCAGTCGCGGCCGTCGCGGACGATGTTGACGAACTGGGCGTCCGGGAAGAGGCGCAGCATGATGTCGATGTTGTGGAGGTACGCCGGCCGCTTGTCGCCCCAGCGCGGTTTGCCGAAGCGGGCCGCGTACTGCTGGAAGATCGTGCCGAGGGCGGAGCCGAGGGTGGCCTGTGCGGCGGTGATGCGCTCGACGGTGTCCTCGGGGTCGAGGCCCAGGTCGCAGAAGCGGGTTTCGCGCCGGTCGACGATGCTCCGGGCGAGGGCTCGCCGGTTCTCCGGCCGGCGCAGGTCGCCGTGTTCGCGGCGGTCCCGGTAGGCCGCCAGGACGAAGCGGGTTTCCGGCGGGATCGCGATCCGGGGGTGGGCATGCAGCATGAGCTGCAGCATCGTGGTGCCCGAGCGTGGGCAGCCGACGACGATGATCGGTCGGTCTGGGCAGTCGCTCACCGGACTTACCATATTGCCCGAAATGCCGATTGTTAACTAATTGTCAACGCGTGTCGCAAAGGTTAGCTTTCCGAAGCGGAAGAGGGACCGGGTGTCGGCGTCACCCGGGTCCCCGGCTCCTCCGTCCTGCCGTACCCCGCGGTGACAAAACGCAGGCCGGCCAGCAGTATCGCGGCGATCGGCACGGCGATGAGGAAGCGCAGCAGCACCTCGCCGATGTCGACCTCGTTGAGCACGTAGCGATACAGCGCCGGCGCGCTGATCAACAGCGCGAACGCCAGGACGGAGGGCCGGATCACGGGTCAGCCCCGGCGGGCCGGCCGGCGGGGCAGCGCAGCCATCGGCACCACGTCCGCCGCGATCCGGGCGCAGAGCATCGCAGCCCAGGAGTGCGGGGTGGCGGGCTTGCCGTCCAGCGAGACGATCGGCAGGTCCAGGCCGAGCACGGTGGCCGGGTCCGAGGTGATGTCCACCCCATGGACGACCAGCGCCTCGACGTCGCCGAGAGCGCGCAGATGCCGTGCGGTGTCCGCGGTCTTGCGCGTGGCGTCGACCACCGCCCACACCGCGGTCGCCCCGATCGCCGCGCACATGTCGGTGACCCAGATCGGATCGGTACGCCCCACGGTCGCGTCCACCACGACGATCCACGCGTGATCGGCGCTCTGCAGCTTCTCCGCCTTGGTCCTGGCGGTTTCCGGGTCGCCCAGGATCCGCGAGGAGTGCATGCCCGTACCCGCCGCTGTCGGTCCGCCCATGAGCAGGTGTGCCTGGTCGATCCCGGACTGCTCGCACAGCCGCTTGCCGATCGGCACGGCATGGTCGAAGTCGCCGGCCAGCACCAGGATCTCGCCCGGAGCGTCCGGGACACCCGGTGCCATCGGGCGGGAGGCGAGGACGCTCAGGACGCCGGCGTACGTGTCGCCGCCGACGATCTGGGCCGCCATCTCCTCGGGCATGCCGACCTTGATCAGGTTCTGCTGCACCGTGTCGTAGTGCTGGTGCCGGATCGTGGCGGGCGGCTGCGCCATCGGGCTCGTGATGTGCGTCGCCGGGATCGCCGACACCGGGCGGTCCAGGCCGAGCCCGCCGAGCTGCTCGACCAGGCTGGTCGCGGCCGGTGAGGTCGGGGCCAGCCCGTACGCCTCGGCGGGCGTGCGGGGCGGTGCCGGGCTCTGTGCCGCTCGCATCGCGGCCGGGGTCGGTGGCACCTGCGGGCTGTCGTTCACCCCGAGACCGCCCATCAGCTCCGCCAGGGACGGGACGGGAGGCAGGGGGCGTACGCCGCCCGCGGACCCGCCGTTGACCGGTGACCCGGTGGCCTGCGCCGGCCGGAAGGGCCGCACGGTCGGGCTTTCCGGCCGTTCTGGTTCGGCGGCCGCGGCGGGCGGCAGTGGTGGTGCCGTGGCGCGCGGAGCCGGCCTGTTGTACGCCTCAGCCCGGTCCAGGTTCGCCATCAGCTCGGCAAACGCCGTCTGCGGATCGCTCAGGCCACGAGAAGCCACCGGCCCGTCGCCGCTGAACGGGCCCCCGAGCCCAGAACCGCCGCCAAGCCCGAGACCGCTCCCAAGACCGGGCCCGCCAAGACTGGGCCCGCCTAGATTGGGCCCGCCTAGATTGGGCCCGCCTAGATTGGGCCCGCCTAGATTGGGCCCGCCAAGACTGGGCCCGCGCCCGGTCATGGCGGCGACGGTGTCGTCCATCCCCGCGCCCCGGCTCACGGCCCGGTCGATGCCGGCCGGCCCGTCGTCGTGCGCGATCCGGTCCCGGGACTCGGCCCGGGCCAGCAACTGCTCCAGCGTCTGCGGGCCGTCGTCGGCCGGAGCCGGGCGGCGTGGAGTGGCGGCGTGTTCGTCGGGGTCGGGAACCTCGACGGACAGCTCGTAGTGTTGCTTGGCGAAGAACCCGCCGAAGCCCCCGGACCGGACCTTGTCCGCCGAGATGATCCGTACCGAGGAGCCGTATTCGTCGCGCACCTGCGCGAGCAACGGCTCGATGGCCGGCCCCTCAAGCAGCACCCGCGTAGGCACCGTTCACCACCCCCATCGTTTCTATCTGTGCGGTGGAACCAGAGATCTCCGAGTAGGACAGCACCTGCACGCGTCGGGAACCGGCGCGCAGGAGACGCATGAGTGGCAGCCGTAGCTGCGGGGAGCAGGCCAGCACCGGGGTGATCCCGGACTGCTCGGCGGCCTCGACGAGCCGGCCGGCCTCGCTGACGATCGCCTCGGCACGCAGCCCGTCGATCGCCATGAAGGCACCGGTCTCGCTGGGCCGCAGGGCTTCGAGCAGGCCTTGCTCCAGCATGGGGTCGAGGGTGATCACCGTGAGCCGGCCGCCTGCGGCGTACTGGGCGGCGATGGCCGGGCCCAGCGCGGAGCGGGCCGCTTCGACCAGGCCGTCGTGCTCCGCGGAGACCTTCGCGCGCAGGGACATCGACTCGAAGATCCGGACCAGGTCGCGGATCGGTACGCCCTCGTCGAGCAACGCCTGCAGCACCCGCTGGATCTGGCCGAGGCTGAGCAGCGTCGGGGTCAGCTCCTCGACGACGACCGGGTGGGTGCGCTTGACCATCTCGGTCAGCGACCGCACGTCCTCGCGGCCGAGCAGGCGGCTGGCGTTGGTCCGGACGATCTCGGCGAGGTGCGTGATGATGACCGAGGCCCGGTCGACGACCGTCGCGCCGGAGAGCTCCGCCTGGTAGTGCAGCTCGGCGGGAACCCACTTGCCGGCCAGGCCGAACACCGGTTCCACCCCGGCGCGCCCGGGCAGCGCCTGCAGGCTGTCGCCGATCGCGAGGACCGTGCCGGGCGGCGCCTGGCCGGTGCCGGCGTCGACTCCGGAGATCCGGATCGCGTACGACGAGAGCGGCAGATCCAGATCGTCACGCGTACGCACGGGCGGCATGATGATGCCGAGCTCGAGCGCCATCTTGCGCCGCAGCGCGCGGACCCGGTCGAGCAGGTCGCCGCCGTTGGTGTCCACGAGGTCCACGAGGTCGGGCGAGAGTGCCAGTTCCAGCGGGTCGACCCGCATCTCACCGAGCAGCTGCTCGGGGGAGTCCGGCGACGGTTTCTCGACGTCGGCCACGGCAGCGGCGGCCGCCTCCTCGGGGTCCGGTTCCTTGATCCGCTGCGCGATGAGCAGCACCGTCGCGCCGATGATCAGGAACGGGACCTTGGGTAGGCCGGGGATGATGCAGAGGCCGAGCGCCGCGCCACCGGCGATCCGCAGGGCCAGCTTGTTCTGGCCGAGCTGGGCGGTGACGCTGGTGCCCATGTCGCCCGACGTCGCCGAGCGGGTGGTGATCAGACCGGTGGAGACCGACAGCAGCAGCGCGGGGATCTGCGACACCAGGCCGTCGCCGACGGTCAGCAGGCTGTAGACGTTCATCGCGTCGGCCGGGGACAGCCCCTGCTGGAGCATGCCGACGGCGAACCCGCCGACCAGGTTGATGACGGTGATGATGATGGCGGCGATCGCGTCGCCCTTGACGAACTTGGAACCACCGTCCATTGCGCCGTAGAAGTCGGCTTCCGCGGCGACCTCGGCGCGGCGGCGCTTGGCCTCGGCATCGTCGATGAGCCCGGCGTTGAGGTCGGCGTCGATCGCCATCTGCTTGCCGGGCATGGCGTCGAGGGTGAACCGGGCACCGACCTCGGCGACCCGCTCGGCACCCTTGGTCACCACGATCATCTGCACGATGATCAGGATCAGGAAGATCACCAGGCCGATGACCAGCGAGCCGCCGACCACGAAGTCGCCGAACGCGTGGATCACCTTGCCGGCGTCGCCGTCACGCAGCACCAGCCGGGTCGCACTGATGTTGAGCGCCAGCCGGAACAGCGTCATGACCAGGAGCAGAGCCGGGAAGACCGAGAATTCCAGCGGCTTCTGGACGAACATCGAGACCAGCAGGACCAGCAGCGCGATGGTGATGTTGGTGGCGATCAGCAGGTCGAGCAGGAAGGTCGGCAACGGCACGACCATCATGACGATGATGCCGATCACCCCGATGGGTACGGCAAATCTGCTGAGGTTGCGATCCTTCACGGCCCCCCTTCCACCTGCTGATACTGACGCAGGCGGGCCGCCGATGTGAGGAAAACTCCCAGATGGGACGGATTGTCAGGAGGGGTGTGGGTTCGGGTTGCGGTGCGTCCCGGCCGCCGCGCCCTTCGACTTGAGGCTCATCACGAACGCGAGCACCTTGGCCACCGCGCCGAAGAAGTCCGCGGGGATCTCCATCCCGATCTCGACGTTCTTCTCCAGGGCCCGGGCCAGGGCGATGTCCTGGACCAGCGGGATGCGGTTCTCGGTCGCCACGTCGCGGATCTTCTGCGCGATCGCGCCCTGTCCCTTGGCGATCACCCGCGGCGCGCCCTTGTCCGCCTCGTAGCGCAGCGCGACGGCGACGTGGGTCGGGTTGATCAGCACCACGTCCGCGGTCGGCACGTCGGCCATCTGGCGGTTGCGGGCCATCGCCATCTGCTTGGCCCGGATGTGGCCCTTGAGGTGCGGGTCACCCTCGGAGTTCTTGTTCTCCTGCTTGACCTCTTCCTTGGTCATGCGCAGCTGCTTGTTCGTGCGGCGGCGGACCACGAAGTAGTCGGCCGCGGCCATCACGATGCCGGCTACCGAGGCCGCCCGGATCAGCCCGATGGTGGCGTCGTTGACCACGGCGAGCAGGGACCCGATCTGCAGCCGGCCGGCGGTCATCAGCAGCGGGACGATGTCCTTCATCGTGGACCAGAGCACGAGACCCAGCACCGTGGTCTTGATCAACGCCTTGCTGCCCTCCCACAGCGCCTGCGGGCCGAGCATCTTCTTGATGCCGGGCAGCGGGTTGAGCCGGCTGAACTTGGGGATGAAAAGCTTGGTGGCGACCCGGATGCCGCCCTGCGCCCCGGCCGCCGCGATGCCGACCGCCATCATCGTCAGGGCCAGCGGCAGCACCGCCCAGGCCGCGCTCATCAGGCCGTTGCGCAGGATGCTGAGCGCCACCGAGGGGTCCGGGTCGGCGATGATCTCCGGGATCTTCGTCATCAGCTCGCGGGACTGGCCCATCGCGGAGCGCATCGTCCGGGGCAGCATGATGCTGGCGGCGAGCATGCCGAACCAGGCGCCGACGTCCTGGCTGCGGCCGATCTGGCCTTCGGCTTTGGCCTTCTTGAGTTTCTGGGGTGTCGGTTGTTCGGTTTTCTCACCGGACACGGATCACCCCCCGCCGCTGAGGTGGACGACCGCGCTGACCGCGTGGTTGACCAGCGTCTCCAGTGCCTTCGGCAGGATCGCGATCGCCGTGCCGGCGAGGGTGAGCACGAGGAAGATCTTCGCGGGGAACCCGAGCTGGAACGCGTTGAGCGCGGGTGCCACCCGGTTGAGCAGGCCGAACGCCACATCGGTGAGGAACAGGACGGCGATCAGCGGCCCGGCGATCTGCAACGCGGACACGAACATCTCGCCGACGCCCTCGATGAGCAGCTTGTTGAACGTCTCCATGGAGAAGCTCGCGTCCAGCGGCAGCGTCTTGTAGGACTCCATGAAGCCCCGGAGCACGAGCTGGTGGCCACCGCTGGCGAACAGCAGGGTCACCGCCACGAGGTTGTAGAAGCGGCCGAAGACCGAGCTCTGGTTCTGCGACAGCGGGTCGTACGCCGAGGCCAGGGTGAAGCCACCGAAGACGTCCAGCAGGTCACCGGCGGCCTGGACCGCGGCGAAGAGCAGCAGCGTGATGAAGCCGAGCGCCGCGCCGACGAAGACCTGCAGGGCGGTCGCCGCGATGATCGCCGACGTCTCGATCACCGGCACCGCGGAGGTCAGGTACGGCGCCATCGGCAGCGAGATCCCGATCGAGAGCAGCACCTTCACCTGCGCGGGGATCAGCCGGGAGTTGAACGGCGGGCAGAGCATGAGCCAGGCACCGGCGCGCGCCGCGCCGAGGAAGATCGCGATCAGCTGCCCGATCGGGATGTCCCAGTTCATCGGTACGAGCTGACAAGCGCCGTGATGATCAGCCCCCACCCGTTGACCAGCACGAACAGCAGCAGCTTGAACGGCATGGCGACGGTCACCGGTGGCAGCATCATCATGCCCAGCGACATCAGCGACGCCGAGACGACCATGTCGATGATGAGGAACGGGATGAAGACGACGAACCCGATGATGAACGCGGCCCGCAGCTCGGAGAGCACGAACGCGGGGATCAGCGTGGTCAGCTCGACGTCGTCGACCTTGGCCGGGGCCTCCTGACCGGACACCTTGATCATCAGGGCGAGCTCGTCCTGGCGCGTGGTCTTGAGCATGAACCCGCGCAGCGGCTGCACGCCGTCCTTGAAGGCCTGCGACTGGGTCTTGTCACCGGCGAGGTAGGGCTGCACGCCCTGCTCGTTGATGTCGCTCAGCACCGGGCTCATGATGAAGAGGCTGACGAACAGCGCCAGCCCGGCGAGCACCTGGTTGGGTGGCATGCTGGTGAGCCCCAGCGCGTTGCGGCAGATCCCGAGGACCATGAAGACCTTGGTGAAACAGGTGCAGAGCAGCAGCGCGGCCGGCGCCACCGAGAGCAGCGTCAGGCCGAGCACGATCACCAGCGAGGTCGCCGGTTTGCTGCCGTCCGGGTTCGTCCCGTTGATGTTGAAGTTGATGCTGCCGCCGCTCGGGGTCACCTCCGGCGCGACGGGCGCGGTCGGCCCGGGTGCCCGGGGAAGTTCATAGCGAACCGGCACGGGAACGGGTTGCGGCGGTGCGGCCTGTGCGGCTGCCGCGGGCAGCAGCCAGCCAAGGGCCAGCAACAGGATGATCACCGTACGCCGCCACATGTCAGCGCCTCGTCGTCCGGTCACGCAGAAAGTTCAAGGTCGAGCTCCAGGTACGCGGTGACAGCACCGAGCCGTCCAGCTTGCCGCCGTGATGGGGCAGCACCATCGGATGTGCCGGCAGCAGGTCGTCCGGCTCCATGGCCAGGTGGTCACGCTTCTTGAGCAGGTGGTGCGTCTCGTGCTCGAAGGCTTTCAGTTCGGTCTCGCCGAGCAGGCTGACCTGGGCGTCCGTGACACCGAGGATCAGTGCCCGGTCTGCCACCTGGACCACCGCGATCGACGAGCCCCGGCTGAGCGTCTGCCGGTTGAGCACGTGCAGGTTGCCGTGCCCGCTGCCGATGCCACCGCGCCGGATGACCCTCGCCAGCCCCCAGAGCAGGCCGAAGACGACCAGCAGCGAGAAGCCGATGCGCATGGCGAGCTCGAACAACGGTTACTCCCGTTCGCTGCCGGGAGAGACGATCTCCGTGATCCGGATGCCGAAGTTCTCGTCGATCACGACCACCTCGCCACGGGCCACGAGCCGGCCGTTGACCAGCAGGTCGGCGGGGCTGCCGGCGGCCCGGTCGAGCTCGACGATCGCCCCCGGGCTCAGCGAGAGCAGCTCGCGCACGCTCATCCGGGTCCGGCCCAGCTCGGCCGAGACCTCCATCTCGACGTCGTGCAGCATGTCCAGACCGCCACGCATCACCCCCGCGCCGGCCGGGCCGCGCTTCGCCATGCCACCCGGCGCACCGTCGGACGGCCACGGGCTCAGCGCCAGCGCCAGCACGGCCCGGATCTCGCCACCGTCGAGCAGCGGTACGGCGATCGCGTCGGGCTTGGCCGCGATCGCGCTCAGCGCCACCCCGGGTTCCATCAGCTGACCCGGGTCGAGCACGGTCGGCCCGAACGCCCGGGACGCGGCTTCCAGGGCCGGGCGTACGGCGGCGGTCAGGTCCAGCTCGCCGAGCGGGCTCTCCTTCAGCGCGTCGGCGAGGTCCTGGCCCACCACGACGACCACCTCGCCGGTGGCCGCGCCGGTGAACTTCGCGGTGATCGCCTGCCCGGTGGTCAGCATGTCGGGGGAGGCCGGCACGGGTGCGCCGACTATCAGCTCCCGGCTGGTCGGCAGCACCGCCAGGGCGGCCTCCGCGGCGGTACGGACCAGCGCGAGCTGTGGCTCGGTGATCGTGGGCGCGGTCATCTACGTTCTTCCTCCTTGGGCGACGGCACGACCAGGCACGCGAGCCGGGCACCCTGATTGCCGGGAACCGCATGAGCGAAAACGGTCTCGTTGACGGTCACCTCGAGCGGCACGCTGGTCAGATGGCCCAGCGGCACGACATCGCCGGGGCGTAGATCCACGATGTCATCGGTGCGCATCCGGATGGGGTGGAATCGGACAGCTACGTCGATCGGCGCCGCGGAAAGTCCGGCTGTGAGGTTGCGCAGGGAGTTCTCGCGTACCATGCGCTCGGCCGGGGTGAGCTCGATGGTCTCCTGCTTCTCCAGCACCGGCAGAATGGTGTTGAACGGCAGGCAGATGCTGGCCACGCACTCCTCGGTGCCGATCTTCATCTCGAACGAGGCGATCACCACCGCGTCGCCGGGCTGGTGCGCGCGCAGGAATTGCGCGTTGTACTCGATCTCCTTGAGCTTCGGGTGGATGTCCACCAGCGACTCGAAGCCGTAGCGCAGTTCGCCGAGCATCCGTTCCTGCAGCCCGCGCAGCAGCGGCATCTCCACCTCGGTGAGCGGCCGCTCCGGCTGGGCACCGCCGGGGCCACCGAGCATGTGATCAATCGCGGTCATCACGGCGGACGAGGCCATCTCCATGAGCACCGTGCCGGGCAGCGGGTCGATGGAGACCACGGCGATGACCGTCGGGTTGGACAGGGAGGCGACGTACTCGTCGTAGTTCAGTTGTTCGATCGAGACCAGTGAGACGCTGCTGATGACGCGCAGGCGGGTGGTGAACAGGGTGCCGCAGCTTCGGGCGTACGTCTCGAAAGCGATCTGCAGGGTCCGCACGTGGTCGCGGGAGAGCTTGATCGGCTTGCGGAAGTCGTACGTCGTCGGCCCCGCGCCGGCGCCTCGGCGGGACATCTTTCCGGAGGGACGGGTCGCGGAGGTGGTCACGTCGTCCTCATCGGCTCCCTTCCGCAACCGCTGAGGCGTACGGCGTGCTATGTCCTTATCTACGGCGAATGGGCGGATCCGCTCGCCGCGGACCCGCCCATGTCTGTGCCGGTGTTACTGGGTGACGAAGGAGGTGAAGTAGATGCCCATCACCAGGTCCTTGTCGTCGACGTTGTACGCCTTCTCGATCTTCTCGAGCAGTTCGCCCTTCACCGTCTCGCGGCCCTTCTCGGTCTCCAGCTCGCCGATCGCCATCCCGGTGTACTGGTCGATCGCGAGGTCGATCGCCTCCGCGGTGTCGACCTCCGTCTCGCCGGCCTCCTCGGTCATCTGCAGCGCGAACCCGAGCTTGAGGTAGTGGCCGTCGGCCAGGTTGATGGTCAGTGCGTTCTCCAGCGAGACGACCGCGCCCTTGACCGGAGCCTTCGGGGTGTCGTCGCTCTTTTTGAAGAAGAGGAAGTACGCGGCCGCACCGCCACCACCGAGCAGCACGACGGCCGCGATGATGATGATCAGCATCTTCTTGGACTTCTTCGGCGCTTCCGCCGCGGCGTCCTTTTCCTTCTCGTCCTTCGCCATCGGAACTCCTTCCGTCCTGCTCAGTCGTGGGTGGTGGTCGTCGTGGATTCGGTGGTGGTGCTGGTCTTGCCCGTCTCGGCCTTCTCCGCGGCCTCGGCGGCGGTCTTGGCCTGCTCCGAGGTCTGGCCGGAGTGCAGCTTGGCGTCGTCACCGGCCGCGGCCGGCAGCAGTGCCGCCTGCTCCGGGTTGAGCGTGGTCAGGACCACGACGTCGACGCGGCGGTTCATGGTGACCGCCCGCGGGTCCTTCGGGTCGATCAACGGCTTGGTGTCGGAGTTGCCGACCGCGGTCATCCGACCCTTGGCCAGCCCGTGGTCGATCAGGTAGCGCACGGTTGTCGAGGCACGTGCCGCCGACAGCTCCCAGCCGCTCGGGTAGAACGTCGTCGTCGCCTTGAGCTGGTTGGTGTTGCCGTCGACCTCGATGTTGTTCGGCAGCTTCACCAGGGCCGGCGCGATCGCGTCCAGGATCTTCTTGCCACCGGCCTGCAGGTCCGCCCGGTTGCCCGCGAAGACCACCTCGTTGGTCACGATGGTGACCACCAGGCCGCGCCGGTCGATCGTGAACTTGACCTGACCGAGCAGCTTGTTCTTCTCGAGCTGGTCGGCGATCTTGTTCTCGAGCTTCTTGAGGTCCTCGGCCTCCTTGGTCGCCGCCTGCGCGTCCTTCGAGGCCTGCGCCCGGCTCGCCGCCTGGACGGCGCGCTCGACGGCTTCCTTCTGCTCCTTGGTCATGCCGGCCGTGCCGCTCCCGCCGCTGCCGGGGTTGACGCCCGGGTCGATCGGGACGACGTTGGTGGCCTGACCCGCGCCGTCAAGGTTGGACACGTTGCCCTGGAAAGCCGCGCTGGAGGCGCCGAACCCCTCGGAGAGGCCGGCCGCCAGCTCGGCGAACTTCTTCTGGTCGACGCTGCTCATCGAGAACAGCACCACGAACAGCACGAAGAGAAGCGTGAGCATGTCGGCGTACGACACGAGCCAGCGCTCGTGATTGACGTGCTCTTCGTGCTCCTCGTGACCGCCCTTCTTCCGACGGCCCCCGCCTCCTGAGCTCATTCGTTATGCCGCCTTCTTGGTGGATGCGGCCTCAGCGGCCTTCGCAGCGTCGGGGGGCAGGAGACTACGCAGCTTCTGGGCGACCAGACGCGGGTTCGAGCCGGCCTGGATAGCGAGGACACCGTCGATCACGAGCTCCATCTCCTCGGCCTCGATACCCGAGAGCCGGGCGAGCCGGGCGGCGACGGGCAGGAAGATCAGGTTGGCCGAGAGCACACCCCACAGGGTCGCGACGAACGCCGCGGCGATGGAGTGGCCCAGCGACTCCGGCTTGTCGAGGTTCTCGAGCACGTGCACGAGGCCCATGACCGTGCCGATGATGCCGACGGTCGGGGCGTACCCGCCCATGTTCTCGAAGATCTTCATGCCGGCCTTGTCGGCCTTCTTCTTCGCGGCGACCTCGGCGTGCAGGATGTCGTGCAGCTCCTCCGGGTCCGTGCCGTCGATCGCCAGCTGCAGGCCGCGCTTCAGGAAGGGGTGCTCCACGGTCTTGACCGCGTCCTCGAGGGCCAGCAGGCCCTCGCGGCGGGCCCGCTCGGCCAGCTTCACGACATCGTCGACCAGCTTGTTCGGCGGGGCGACCTTGGCCAGGAAGGCCTTCTGCAGCAGCTTGCCGGCGCCGAGGGCGTCCTTGAGCACGCCACCCGCCATACCGGCACAGAACGCGCCGCCGAAGACCAGCAGCATCGACGGGATCAGGATGATGGAGGCGGGGCTACCGCCCTCCAGGATCTGCACGGTGAAGACGATCACCAGGGCGACGACTACACCAATGATGGTGGCGAGGTCCATCAACGGTCCTTTCGGTGCAGCGGCAGCACGGTCGCGTTCTTCGACGGTGCGTCCTCGGCGGTCAGGTCGGCGGTGGCCGGCTCGGCCTCCATGCGGCTCGCCTGGGCGATCAGCGAAGCGCGGTAGTGCCGCACCGAGTCGATGAACTCGGGCACGGACTCGGCAATGACGTACTTGGTGCCGTCCACCAGCGTGATGACCGTGTCGGGCGTGCAGTCCGCGCGCTCGACCAGGTCGGGGTTCAGGGCGAAAACGGCTCCGTTGAGGCGGGTTACGAGAATCACGACATCCGTCCTTGGGGCGTCTATTGGCTGGTGGGCCGTCCGTGGCCCTTCACATGACCATTCGGCCTGTTTCCGGTTGCCGATGAGCGCGTTCCGGTCGCATTCCGGGTGCGAGCATCGCCGGAAACGCAGATGCCGGGGCGGGCCATGCGGCCCGTCCCGGCATCGCCGGCTGTGCGGTCTATCAGCGCTTGAGGTTGACGAGCTCCTGGAGGATCTCGTCGCTGGTGGTGATGATCCGGCTGTTGGCCTGGAAACCGCGCTGCGCGATGACCAGGTTGGTGAACTCCTGCGCGAGGTCGACGTTCGACATCTCCAGCGCGCCGTTGGTGATCGTGCCGAGCCCGGCCGAGCCGGCCGCACCGACCTGAGCGAGGCCGGAGTTCACGGTGCTGCGGAACATCGAGTCGCCGATCTTCTCCAGCCCGTTCACGTTGTTGAAGTTGGCCAGAGCGAGCTGGCCGAGCGTTTGCTTGAGACCGTTGGAGAACACGCCGACGATCTGCCCGGTGTTCGACACCGTGTACGAGCTCAGAATGCCCGCCCCCGACCCGTTCGCGTCGCTGACCCGGGCCTCGGTGTTGCCGCTGTAATGCGTGAGGTCGGTGATGTCCACGTCGTAGGTCTCGGTGCCCTCGGTGAGGGTCAGGCTGGTCAACGGCGTGACACCGTCGGCGGCCACCGGTTTACCGTTCACGAACGTGATCGGGACGGCGGTGCCGGTCGGGGTCTTGGCGGTCCACTCGTTGGCCCCGGATTTGGTGAGGGTCACGTTCAGCGTGCTGGAGGCGCCGTTCTCGTCGACGACGGGAATCGGGATCACCTTGGAACTGCCCGCTGTGGCACCCGTGGCGTCGATCGGGGCCTCGTACGACAGATTGCCGGTCAGGGTGAACTTGGTGGTCTGCTCCGGCGCCAGGCTGATACCGATCGGCAGCTTGATGTTGCCGGGGGCCCCGGCGATGTTGACCTCGCCGTCGGTGTTCGCGGACCAGCCCTGCACGATCTGGCCGTTCGGGGTGGTCAGCGAGCCGTTGGCGTCGAAGTTGAACGAGCCGGCCCGGGTGTAGACCGACTCCCCGCCGCTCTTCACGACGAAGAAGCCGTCACCCTGGATCATCATGTCGCCGGACTTGCCGGTGGTCTGCGCGGCGCCCTGGCTGAAGTTCGCGTTGATGCTCGCCGTCTTCACACCGAGGCCGACCTGCGCCGGGTTGGTGCCGCCCGCGCCGTTCTGCGGGGCACCGGCGGCGTTGACCATCTGCGACAGCGTGTCCTGGAAGACGGTCTGGCTGGACTTGTAACCCGTGGTGTTGACGTTGGCGATGTTGTTGCCCGTCACATCCATCATCTGCTGGTGCGCGCGCAGGCCACTGATGCCGGAGAAGAGGGAACGCAGCATAGGTCAGATTTCCTTCGTGGTAGAGGAATCGGAGGCGGTGTTCTCAGTTGCGGTCTGCTCAGCCGGTTTTGCCCCGGCGGCCGGCGTCGGCGTTGCCGCGGCCGGGGTGGCTGCGACAGGCGCGGGGCTGGTGGTGGCCGCGGGCGTGGCGCCCGCCGCTTGCTGAACTTCCGTGACCTTGGACAGCTGCACATCCATGTTCCCGACCACGAGCGTCGGTTCGCTGTCTCCGTTGAGCTTCGTCTTCGTGACGACGCCCGAGTGGGTGTTGCCGTCGCCGTCCTGATACGTGACGGTCTGGCCGACCAGCGCGCTCGCGCCGATCAACTGCTGGGCCTGCAACATGTCGGCGATCTGGCCCAGCTTCTCGACCTGGGTGAACTGCGCGGTCTGCGCGAGGAACTGGGTCGAGTCCGCCGGATTGCTGGGGTCCTGATACTTCAGCTGGGCGACCAGCAGCTTCATGAACGTGTCCTGGTCGGCGACCGACTTGCTCGCGCCGGCGTCCGTTGTCGTCTTGGTGGTGTACATCGACGTGGACTTGGCGGTCTTGTCGTCGTACTTGCCGTTGCTGACGATTCCGTTGATCGGCGAGGTCATGACCGGCCCTCCTGAAGTAGCGGTTGGTGCCCTCGCACAACAGGTTCGGCCAGGTTGCCAAATCGCTTAGGCCCTGTTTACGGGGCTGTTACAGCGGCTAAGCCTCGATGTCGAGGCGACTGTTGCCGGTGGGACGCGACGGGACCGGGGTGGTCTCGGCAGGCACGTCGGTCGCTCCCGCATTCCCGTTACCCGTACGCCCACCGCCCCCGCCCCCGTTGTTCATGAACGCGAACTGCTGGCGAGCCTGCTCCTGCCCCGAACCCTGGCGCAGATCCACCGACGTACCCGTAAATCCCGACTGTTCGAGCTCGCGCCGCAGGTCATCCAGGGCATTACGCAGCGACTCATGCCCCGCGTCGGTGGAACTCGTCAACTGCACGCTCACCTCGCCGTTACGGATCTCGGCGACGACCTGCACCGGTCCCAGGTCGACCGGGTGCAGATTCACGGTCAGCCGGTGTACGCCGTCCGCGTCGAGCTTCAGCGGAGTGATCCGGGTTGCCAGCTGCATGGCGAGCGGCCCGGGCGTGGGCGGCGCGGGCGGCGGCGCGACGTTCGACACCGGTGCGGCGGGTGCGGTCGGTGCGGTGGGCCCGACCCCGGTGATGCCCCCGATGGGGAAGTCCTGACCGGGGATTCCCGGTGTGGCTCCGGCCCTCTGCGCACCTGCCTGACCGGCAAGATCCTGGCCGGTGCCCTGGCTGTTCGTGCCCTGACTGTTCGAGTTCTGGCTGTTCGAGTCTTGGCCGCTGGATTCCTGGCCCGGGTTGCCGGTCTCGGAGGACGGGTCGCCCGTTGTCGCGTCGGCGGAAGCGCTGGTCGCGGGATCGCCCACGGCGAGGTCGTCGCGGCCGGCGGGCTGGTCGCCGATTCCGGGGTTCGCATCGGTGTCGCTCAGCGGTGTCGCTGTGACGTCGGCGGCGGCCGGACCGTCGGCGGCTGCAACGGCGGGCGCGTTCGCGGCACCCGGGTCGGTTGCGGCCGGCCCCGTTGTCGTCGCGGCCGGGTCCGTTGCTGCTGGGCCTGTTGCTGCTGGGCCGGTCATTGCTGGGCCGGTTGTTGGGCCGATTGTCGCTGGGTCGGTAGTTGCTGGGCCGGTCGTTGCCGACGCGCCGGTTGCGGCCGGGCCGGTCGTCGCGGCGCCGGCTGAGGGAACGGTCGTCCCACCGCTGATCGCGGCCTCGGCGGTGGTGACAAGATCGGCGGTGTTGGCCGCGCTCACTGCGGCTGCCGCGGCGGGTCCGATGGGTACGCCCGCAGCGCCGGTCCCCGTACCCATCCCATCCGCAATCGCCTGAGCCACCGCGTCCGGGGTCATGGCACCGGCCTGCCCCATGGCTGCCTGCGCGCCGACCGGAAGTCCGGACTGCGGCCCGATCGCCACGCCGGTGAGCGACTGGGGCTGCCCGGCCAGATCTACCTCGGCCTGCGAGACGGCGTCCGCCTGGGTCATCGCGGTCTGAGCGGCACTGCTCGGCGCCAGCGAGATGCCGGGCGGCGGGGCGGCCGCGGCTTTCGCAGCCGCCTGCGTCTCGGCCTGAGCCCACGCTGCGGCCTGTGCGGTGCCCACGTTCGTGATCGGCGCGGCGCCTGAGCCGGCCTCCTCGCTGGCCGCCGCGTTCGCCGCGGTGCCGGTCGCGACAAGCGCGATCTGCGGCACCGGGGTCAGCACGGCTGCCTGCGTGATTCCGGCGGTTTCGGTCGTCCCGGCGCTCACCTCGGCCTGTTCATCGGACGACGCGGTCTCGTCCGCCGCTGCCCGGGCTTGCGGGCTCGGCGCCTCGGCTCCTTCCGGCCTGCCGTTCTCCGATCCGGGGCGCAGGGCTTCCGGGCGGCGGTGCTCGGGCCTGCGATGCCCAGCCCGTTCGAGGCCAGCCTGCTCGGCGCTCGGCCGTTCGGCGCCGGGACGGTCCGGGCCGGGCCGGGCCTGCTCAACCCGTTCCGGACGGTCGTTCGCGCCGCGCTCGATCCGGCTGCGCTCAGCGTTGTCGCGTTTGATCCGGCTGCGCTCAGCATTGCCGCGCTCGATCTGGCTGCGCTCTGTGCTGTCGCGTTCGATCCGGCCGCGCTCTATGGGGTTGCGCTCCACTGGGCGATGTTCGATGGGGCGACGTTCGATGGGGCCACGTTCGATCGGGCCACGTTCGATGGGGCGGCGTTCGATGGGAGGCCGGTCGATCTGGGTGCGCGCTGCCGGGTGGCGGTCGAGTGCGGGCGGTTCGATGCGGGGTCGTTCGATCTGGGGTCGTTCGATGCTGGGCCGTTCGATCGGGGGTCGTTCGGCGAGGGCGCGCTGGGCGGTGGCTCGGCGGGCGGCGGCGAGGCTCTGGTCCGACTTCTGGTCCGTCCGTTGTTGATCTGCCCGCTGCTGGGTGGCGCGTTCCAGCAGCTGCTCGGTGCGGGAGCGGCGCAGATCGGCCAGGCGGCTGTCGGCTGCCCGGCCCGCGTCCAGGCCGGGGTCGATCGGGGTGCCACGGTCGAGTTCGGCCGAGAGCGCTGATCCGAAGGCCTCGCCGCCGTCGCCCCCCGAGCTTGCCGAGCGGCGGGAGGTGTCAATCGCGGGCCTGCGTTCGGGGCCGTTGACAGAGCTCGTCATGGGCGCGTCCTTTCAGTTCAGCCGGGCTCGGCCCGTCCGGGCGGCCCATCCAGGCGGCTCAGCCGAGCGCGGCGAGCGCCTTCTGGACCTTCGGCACGTACGCCTGGGTCTCCGCGAACGGCGGGATGCCGCCGTACTTGTGGACGTTGCCCCCGCCCGCGTTGTACGCCGCGAGCGCCAGCGGCACCGACTTGAATTCCTTCAGGTGGCTGGAGAGCAGCTTCGCGGCGCCGTTGATGGCCTGCTTCGGGTCGAAGGCATCGTCCACACCGAGGCCGCGTGCGGTGGCCGGCATGAGTTGCATCAGACCCTGGGCGCCGACCTTGCTGACGGCTTTCGGGTTGTAGCCCGACTCGACCTTCGCCACGGCGGCGAGGAGCTTGGGAGAGACGCCGTACTTCGCACCCGCCTTGACGAACATGTCGGCGTACGGCACTCCCGCGAGCGAACTGGAGTTCTGCAGGCTGGCCGGGCGGACAGCGGCTGCCGCTGCGGCACCGTTCGCCCCGGTCACCGCGGCGGCACCGGTGGCGTCCGAGGTGCCGACGACCCGGCGGATGTGGGTCGGCGTCTCGTAGACCGACTGAATCTTGACATGGTCGCCGGGCTTCGGCGCCGCGATCATCTTGTTGTTGCCGACATAGATGGCGACGTGGTCGACCGGCTTGTCGAACGCCAGGATGTCGCCGGGCTTCGCGTTGGCCAGGCTGTCCACCTTGGTGCCGGCCTGGGCCTGCTGCTTCGAGTTGCGCGGCAGATCGACACCGAGATCCTTGTACGCCCGCTGCACCAGCGCCGAGCAGTCCAGACCCTTGGCGGGGTCGGTGCTCCCGAAGACATACTTCGTGCCGAGGTACTTCTTCGCCGAGTCGACCACGGCCTGGCCGGTGACGCCGGGACTGGTGGGGCCCGCGGTGGCTCCCGCGAGCGCATTCGCGAACGACGTGCCCGAGGTCGTAGAGGTGCCGGTAGCGGTGGTGGTGCCGGTGGTGCCAGTGGTCGTGGGCGCGATCCCGAGCTGCGTCTTAAGCTCGGAGATGCGCGACATGACACCCTGAACACCGATCATTCCCGGCTCCCGTCGTCCGCGTCCTCATCTTCGAGTTCGGCGCGATCGGCGGGCCGCTTAGCGACAACGGCCAACCGGTCCCGGGCGGCGTCGATGGACTGCCGCGCGTCGGCCAGGTCGATCATCGGACGCTGAGCGGCGACGGAGTTCGCGGTCTCCCGGGCCTCGTCCTCCCGCTCGGCGGCCGACCGCCGATTCGCAACCGACCCGGCCCCCGTACGCAGCACACTTCCCCGCTCCTCCGCCGTGTCAACGCCCCGAGCGGCATTGCGGGCCTTGGACGTCACCGCGATCTCGTCAAGATTGTTCTGCTCGGTAGCCAGATCAAGATGCTTGATCGTCTCGGCGTGCCGCTCGGCCATCATCTCCACCGCACGCCGGCGTTTCGCAGCATCGGCCAGCTCAGCGACCTTCTCCCGGGTGCGCTCCTCCGCCTCATCCACCAGCTTGTGCGCCCCGGAGAGGGTGGCAGCCAGCGACTGCCGCGCCACCATCGACGCCACCATCGCCCGCGCGGTCCCCTCACTCGGGGCATCGGCACCGGCCAGGTCAAGCTGGCGCCGCTTCACCAGCGCCTGCGCGTCCCGGATCTCCTGCCGCGACTGGATGACCGCGCCACGAGCGGCATCCTCCTGGGCTTTCCGCGCCCGCAGCACGGGCCCGAGCCGGAACATCCGATTCACAAGACCTCCCAGAGAAGCGCCTACACAGACCCGGTCGGCCCGTCACCCCAACCACTGAGCCTCTGCACCCGACCTGCAACCCGGCCCCAAAAGCCGGACCGTTACCACCTCATTGCACCCAGCTAGATTGCCCACAATTAAGTTGCCCACAATTAGGTTGTGCGCAATTAAATTGTGCACAACCTAATTGCGCACAACCTAATGCGGAGCGGTCGGCTGGATTGAGGCTTATGTCCGTATATCGGGGGGCGGATGCCCGGTTCCACCCGCGCCGCGAGTTCCGTGACCGGGTCGGCGGCGAGCACTGCATCACGGCAGGCGGGCACCGGGAATTTGCTCCGGGCGTACTGAAACGGTCAGGAATTTGCGATGAGCTGGCGCAATTGCGCCCAGGCCTGGTCGGCGGGGACCTTTTCGTCCAGGCCCTGGCGCAGGAAGGCGGTGATCTGCGGCCAGATCGCCGTGGCGCGGTCGGCCTCCGGGTTGGTGCCGGGGACGTAGGCGCCGATCTCGACCAGTTCGCGGACGTCGCGGTGGGCGGCCATCATGCGGCGGAGTTCGGTGGCGTCGCTCTTCTGTTCGGCGGTGGTGATCTTGTTGGCTACGCGGGAGATGGAGTCGAGGGACTGGATGCTGGGGAAGTGGCCGGCGGTGGCCAGTTTGCGGTCAAGGACGATGTGGCCGTCGAGGATCGAGCGGGCGGCGTCGGCGATGGGTTCGTTGTGGTCGTCGCCCTCGACGAGGACGGTGTAGAGGCCGGTGATGCTGCCGCGGGCGCCCGGGCCGGCTCGTTCCAGCAGGGAGGCGAGCATGGCGAAGACCGAGGGTGGGTAGCCGCGGGTGGCGGGGGGTTCGCCGACGCTGAGGCCGACTTCGCGCTGGGCCATCGCGGCGCGGGTGACGCTGTCCATGAGCATCAGGACGTCGCCGCCCTCGTCGCGGAAGTATTCGGCGATGCGGGTGGCCACGAGCGGGGCGCGGAGCCGGACCAGCGGCGGGGTGTCCGAGGTGGCGATGACCACCACGGAGCGGGCCAGGCCTTCGGGGCCCAGGTCGTGCTCGATGAACTCGCGGACCTCGCGGCCACGCTCGCCGACCAGGGCGACGACGTTGAGCTCGGCGGTCGTCCCACGGGTGATCATGGACATCAGGGTGCTCTTGCCGACGCCGGAGCCGGCGAAGATGCCGATCCGCTGGCCGCGGCCGCAGGGGACGAGTGTGTCCAGGACGCGTACGCCCAACGGCATCGGCCGGTCGACCAGCTGCCGCTCCATCGCCGACGGCGGGGCGGCCTCGATGCTGACCATCTCGCCCCTGAGCGGGGGTCCGCCGTCCATCGGGCGGCCCAGCCCGTCCAGGATCCGTCCGCGTAGGTCCGGGCCGACGGCTACCCGTAGCGGGCCGCCGGTGTTGGTGACCGGGCTGCCGGTGCCGAGGCCGGCGATCGGGCCCAGCGGCAGGCAGGCGAGCCGGTCCCCGTCGAGCGCGGCGACCTCGGCCAGGATCGCGTCGGGGCCCTCGTTGATCTGCAGGAGGTCGCCGACCCGCGCCTCCAGGCCGCTCACCGTCACGCGCAGACCCACCGCCCCGGTGACCTTGCCCCGGCTCAGCGGCTGGGCCGCGGTGAGGGCGGCGTTGATGCGGTTACGGAAGACGTCGGTCACAGTCGCAGGGCTTCCTTCGCTCTAGCCACGGCGGCCGCGATCGAGGCGTCGACCGTCGTGGTGCCGGTCTCGGCCACGGCGTCGCCGGGGTGCAGGGCCGGCTCGGGGCGCAGATGCACCGGCCGGCCCTCGTAGTTGTAGTCCGCGTCGGTTGCCGTGCCGACCAGACTGCGGAAGTCGTCGGGATGCAGGCTCACGACGACGTCGCCCTGGTCGGGGGCGGCGTTCATGGCCCGGCGCAGCGCTGCCGCGGCCCGGCCCTCGGCGTCGTCCATGGCCCGCCCGATGATGGCCTCGGCCAGCTCGAACGCGTGCCCCAGCACCGCCTCCTGCAGTTCGTGCAGGGTCGGCATGAGCTGGGTCTCCAGGTTGGTGACCGCCCGGCCGAGCGCGTTCACCGACTGGGCGAGGGCGGCCGCGCGGCGCTGGTCGTGGGCGTTTTCCCGGGCCTGGGCCCGTTCGGCGGCCGCTTCCGCCTCGAGCGCGGCGGCCCGCTGGCCCTGCGCCCAGCCCTCGGCGTACCCGGCGGTGCGGGCTTCCTGTTTGGCCCGTTCGACCGGGGCGGAATCCATGGGTACGCCGCGGCGCAGATCCACGCCGAAGCTGACCGCGGTCGCCGATTCGGCCACCGAGCCCCGCAGCACCGGCTTCTCCTCAGGCAATGAGTTCCTCCGCCTCGCCGCGCTGGATCTCGATCTGGCCGGAGTCCTCGAGCGAGCGGATCACCGAGACGATCTTCTGCTGCGCCTCCTCGACCATCTTGACCTTGACCGGACCCATCAGGTCCATCTCCTCGACCAGGTTCTCCCGGCCGCGTTCGGACAGGTTGCCGGTGACCTTGTCGCGGACGTCGTCGCCGACACCCTTGAGCGCGAGCGCGAGGTCGGCGGGTTCGACCTGACGCAGCACCAGCTGGATCGAGCGGTCGTCGAGGGACGTGATGTCCTCGAACATGAACATCCGCCGGCGGATCTCCTCGGCGATCTCCGGGTTGCGCTTCTCCAGCGCCTCCAGGATGAGCCGCTCGGTGGTGCGGTCCGCGCGGTTGATGATGTCGACCAGCGGTTGCAGGCCACCGACCGTGGACAGCTCGTCGGGCTGGAGCACGCTGGACAGCTTGCGTTGCAGCGCCATCTCGACCTGGCGGATCACGTCCGGCGAGGTGCGGTCCATGACGGCGATCCGGTGTGCGACGTCCGACTGCACCTCGGGGGCGAGCCCGGACAGGATCGACGAGGCGAGCGCCGACGGGATGTGCGCGAGGACCAGCGCGATCGTCTGCGGGTGCTCGTACTGCACGTAGGAGAGCAGTTGGCGGGGATCGGCGTGGCTGAGGAAGTTGAACGGCATGTCGGTCATCGAGGCCTGCAGCCGGTCCAGGATCAGCTGGGCGCGTTCGACACCGAGGGAGGCTTCGAGCAGCTCACGGGCGTACGCCATGCCACCCGCACCGGCGTGCTTGGTCGTGGCCAGCGCGTAGAACTCGTCGATGACGTCGCCGACCACGTCCGGCTCGAGCTTGCCGAGCCGGGCGATCTCGGCGGAGAGCTCCTCGACCTCGCCCTCGCTCATGTTGGCCAGGACCCGGGTGGAGTACTCCTTGCCCATCCGCACCAGCAGGATGGCCGCCTTGCGCAGGCCGGTCATCGACGTGGTGCTCAGCGCTGCTGGCGTGGTCAATGTGGTTCCTCCTTGAACCAAGGGGCGGGGGACGAGCTTGAACCAGGGGGGGCGGGGGACGAGCTTGAACCAGGCTCAGCGACCGGCGCCGAGCCAGCCCCGCAACAGTGCGGCCATCTCCTCGGGCTGGTCCTCGACCATCTGCTCGATCTCACGCTGACGCTCCTCGAGCTCCTGGAAGCTCGCGTTCGCCTCGATGGCCGCCGACGGGATCGCCGCGTTCAGCTCGGCGAGACGCTGCGCCTCCAGGGCGGCCTGCATCTCCTCGAGGTGTTTGAGCTCGGCGGTGGTCAGCGACTTGCGCTTCTTCTGCTTCCGGCTCCAGCGCCAAGCGATGAACATCAGCAGGAGTACGACCAGCGCCATCGCGGCGGTCCTGATCAGCGAGGTCTGCTTGGCCGTGGTGTCGGCCGCGACGGAGGCGGCCAGCGCGTCCTTGGCGGCGGTCGCGGCGCTGGTGTCGAACGCCATCGCGCTGACCGCGATCGTGTCCCCGCGGGTCGCGTCGATCCCGGCGGCGGCGCTGACCAGCTGCTGCACGTCCGCCTGGTTGACGGCGCCGGCGGTGGTGGCGTCCAGCAGCACCGCCACGCTCAGGCGCTTGATGCTGCCCGGGGCGCTGTTGCGGGTCTCGGTGGTCTTGTCGACCGCGTTGTTGCGCACGGTGTTGCTGTTCTCGTACTGCCCGGTCCCGGCCGTGTTGGTGGTGCCGTTCGGAACCTGGATGTTGTCCGGGCCGAGCACCCCGCCCTGGCCGTTGCCGTTGCCGTTGTACGCCTCCCGGCTGATGCTCTCGGACAACGCCGCGACCGACGGGTCGGAGGTGAACTTCTCGGTGTTCGTCTCCACCGTGTCGAAGTCGAGCTCGGCGGTCGTGGTGACCACGGAGTGCCCCGGCCCGACCACGGAGTCCAGCATGGCCTGCAACGAGTTGTTGAGCCGGGTCTGGAACTGCACGGTCGCCGAGTCGGAGCCGCTGTCGCTGCCGCTGCCGCCGATTGCCGCGCCGCCACCGGTCGAGAGGATCTTGCCGTCCGCGCCGGCCACGGTCACCTGGGTCGGGTCGAGGCCTTCGACGCTCGACGCGACGAGGTGGACGATCGACTGCACCTGGTCGCCGGAGAGCGGTTCGCTCGGCGAGGTCTGCACCAGCACGGACGCCGTGGTCTTGTTCTGGTCGTCGGCGAAGACGTCTTTCTGAGGCATGACGAGGTGTACGGTCGCCGCCTCCACGCCGTCGATCGCTTTGATGGTGTTCGCCAGCTCGCCCTCGAGCGCCCGCTGGTAGTTCGTGTGCTGCATGAAGTCGCTGGTGGTGATCCCCTGCTGGTCGAGCAGCGAGTAGCCGGTGTCGGCATCCCCGGGTAGGCCCTCACCGGATAGCTGCAGCCGCAGATTATTCACCTGGTCCTGCGGGACGAGGATCGTGGAGCCACCGTTGGCCAGCTCGTACGCCGTCCCGGACTTGTCCAGCGACTCGACGATCGCACTCGCGTCCTTCGTCGACAGATTGCTGAACAGCGGGGAGTACGAGGGTTTGGAGGCCCAGGTCGCGAAGAAGTAACCGCCGATGAGCAGCGCGAGCAACGCCGCGACCGTCACGGCCTTCTGGCCAGGGGTAAAGGACTTGAAGGTGTCGCCGACTTTACGAACAGGCGCGGGGAGACGGTCAGACATTTTAGGCCTGCATTCTCATGATTTCCTGAAATGCTTCGACAGCTTTGTTACGGATGGCCATGGTCATCTGCAGGCCGAGCGAGGCCTCGGTGGCCGCCATCGTGTACTGCGCCGGGTCCTGCAGGGATCCGTTGGCCACCTGTACGGCGAGATCGCTCGCGTTCGCCTGGGACGCCTGCACGCTCTCCAGGCCCTTCGACAACATGCTCGCGAAGTCGCCGCCGGCCGCACCGGCTCCGGTGGTGGCCGCCGCGCCCGAGGCACCGCTGATCGCGCTGACGCTGGAGAGACCGTTCACGGCACCGAGCGCGCTGATGGGGGACGTCATGATCAGCCCTTCCCGAGGTTGATCGCGGCCTGGTAGGACTCCTTGGCGCGGTCGACGACCGAGATGTTCGCCTGGTACGCCCGCTGCGCCATCATCAACTGAGCCATCTGGCTGCCGAGGTCGATGTCGGGGCGGCGCACGTAGCCCTCGGTGTCGGCGAGCGGGTTGTCCGGCTCGTACGCGAGCTGGCCCTCGGCACTGCCATAGGCGATCCCGCCGACCTGGGCCCCGTTGCCGTCCTGGGCCTCCTGCGCAACGACGTACCGGGCCTGGAAGGCACTCTCCGAGGTCCGGCTGACGTTGTCCATGTTGGCGATGTTGTCCGAGACGGCGTCGAGCCATTTGCGGTAGACGGTGACGCCGGATGCGGCTGTGCCGATCGCGTTGAAGGTGCTCATCTAGGATCAGGCCCCCTTGATCGCGTCGCGGATCAACCCGTACTTGCTGTCGAGGGCGCGGATCGTCAGCTGGTAGCGCATCGTGGTGTCGATGTGCGACAGCGTCTCCTCGTCGAGGTTGACGTTGCTGCCGTTCAGGCGCGACGGCTCCAGCGAGTTCTGCACGCTCGGCGTCACCGACGAGGGCGAGGCACCGTGCTTGACGGCGCTGCTGAGCGCCTCCTCGAACTTGACCTTACGGGCCTGGTACCCAGGGGTCTCGATGTTCGCGATGTTGTTGGAAATGGCGTTCTGCCGGGCGGACAGGCCGGCGACTGCGACGCGGAGCGAGGACGATGCGACGTCATCGAACACGGCAGTGTTCCTTCCAGTGGTGCGAGGCCGCCGTTCCTTGGCGAGCTGTACGAGCAGTCCGTTGCTCGTACTCTCAGGTTCGGCCTGACCGTCGATCCGCTGAGGCGCAAATGGTTGCCGGACGGTTGCTGTGTCCCTACCCAAGCCTGGACTATCAGTCGGCGAAGCGAAAAACCCGGGACCAGAGCAAACGGTCCCGGGTGTCGTCTTTCGTCTGTTACATGGCGCAATCGAGGAAGACGGGGCGTTTGGTGGCCTCGCCGGTCTCGATCCTGCTGGTCATCACCTGCTGGACCCGCGTGCTCGTGAGCCGTCGCGCGATCTCCTCGGCGGCCGCGAGCTGACGGGTGAGGATCTCGTCGGCCCGCGGCCTGAGCTCCAGTGGCAGTGCGCCGAGCTCGGTCGGCGGTTGCCACAGGTTCGACTCGGGCAGCTCGGCGAGGCGTCGCTCGTCGGCCAGCATGGTCTCGATCGTGACGACGTCCAGCTCGAGCTCGTCGAGCGCGGCGGTCCAGGCGCTTCGCCACTCTGTGGTCACGCTGTTTCCCGCCTCGCTCTGGGTGCTCATCGGTGTGATCAGGCCGGATTGGCCGCTGCCAGCAGGGCTGCTTCGCGCCAGGCGTCGCGCAGCGGTTCGATCATGCCCCGGCAGGTGGCCACCCGGTCGGCGTCCCGGGCGATGTTCGCCCCGATCAGCTCGGTGAGCAGGTAGCCGTAGAGGTTGGCCAGCCCAGGTGCGCCGGCCCACGCGTCGACGTCGAGCGTCGTGCGCAGCTCCAGGATGATCTCCTGGGCGTGGTTCAGCTTGTCGTTCGCGACTTCCCGTTCGCCGTTGCGCAGCGACTCCTCGCCTTGCACCAGGTCCATCACGAGGCGGTCGTAGAGCATGATCAGTAGCTTCGCCGGCGAGGCCGTGTTGATGGAGTCCTGCAGGTAACGGTTCAGCGGTGAGGTCATCGGTTCCCTTTGCTCAGGAATGGGCGGATTCCATGGGCGATCAGGTGCTACGTGGTGCACAAAACTCGTCAGCCGAGGCTGGCGATCTGGCCGGAGAGCCAGGTGGACTGTGATTTGAGCGTTCCGAGTGAGGTCTCGAGGGCGGTGTACTGCTTCTGCAGTGCCACCTTCTTCGCGGCCAGCCGTACGTCCCAGTCGGAGATCTGGAGGTTCATCGAGTCGATGGCGTTCTTGCGGCCGGTGATGGCCGAGGTGACGTTCGTGATCTGGGTGTTGGCGACGGCCCGGAAGCTGTCACCGAGCGCGATGCCGGCGGTCTTGATCGCGGTGGGGTCCGCGTTGTACGAGGCGGTGAACTTCGCGGCGTCGAAAGTCAGCTGCCCGCTGCGGTCGAGCTGGATGCCGAACTTGCTGAGGCTGCCGAAGTTGACCTTGTCGCCGTTCTCGTCCTTGTAGTTGAGGCCCTGGCTGACCGTGCTCAGGATGTTCTGGCTCATCTGGCGCACCATGAAATCACCGGTCAGCGGCGAGCCCTGATTGGTGTCCGGGTCGTACTTGGTCTGGCCGGTGACCTCGGTCAGGGCGGCGTTCGCGGCGTCGACGAGGGCCTGGAACTTCGCGGCCATGCCGGAGACGTCGGACTCGGTGTTGAGGGTGACACCGGTTTCCTTCTTGCTGACCGTCACCGTCACGCCGGCCATCAGGCCGGTGAACGTGTTGGTGCCGCTGGTGACGGTGTAGCCACCCTCTTCCTCGGTGCCGCCGACCTGCAGCTGGGCGTCCGTCGCGGCGCTGGTGGCGACGGCGACGTCGTCGAGGCCGGTGATCGTGAAGGCGTTCGCGGTCCCGGGCTTCGAGCTGGTCATCTGCAGGATGTTCTGGGCGCCGCCGGTGGTGACGACGGAGGCCTTCACGCCGATGCCGGCCTTGTTGAGCGCGTCCGAGATGCCCTGCGCCGACTTGTCGGTGAGGTTGATCGTGACCGGGTCGCCGGTGCCGACCTGCACGGTGAACGAGTCCGCGGAGGTGACGTCGCCGGTGGGGGCCACGCGGGCGGTGCTGGACTGACCCTTGGCGAGTGACACCACGTCGAACGTGAGGCTGCCGGTGGTGGTGTTCGTGCCGCCGATCGCGGTGGCCGTCACCGAGCTGGAGGTCGAGGTGGGCTTGATCGCGCGCCAGGTCGACAGGGCGCCGACGTCGGCGGCGGCGTTCTTCAGCGCCACGAGCTTCGAGTTGACCGACTGGTACGAGGAGACAACGGTCGACGCCGTGTCGACCTTGGCCTTGAGCCGGGTCTGGGGGGCAGCCTCCACCTGCAGGAGGCTGGTGATCATCGAGGAGGTGCTGAGACCACTGACGAGTCCGTCAACCGAGCTGGTCATCGCGCGCCCTTCCTTCCTTGCCGGGGGATCCACAAAAAGTGAATCGGGGGTAGCCGGCGCCGTCTGCCAGCTACCCCCGACTATTCGGTTGTCAGCGATATTCGGTTAGTGCCAGTTGGTAGCGGTTCGGTTAGCGCAGGAGCGACAGAACGTTCTGCGAGGCCTGGTTGGCCTGCGACAGCATCGAGGTGCCGGCCTGGGTCAGGATCTGGTTCCGGGTGAACTGGACCATCTCCTGAGCCATGTCGGTGTCACGGATACGCGACTCCGACGCGGACAGGTTCTCGACCGAGACGTTCAGGTTGTTGATCGTGTGCTCGAACCGGTTCTGGTACGCACCGAGGGTCGCCCGGGTGTCCGAAACCGAGGTGATCGCCTTGTCGAGCGCCTCGATCGCCTTGTCCGCGCCGCCCTCAGCGGTCAGGTCCAGGGCGTTGGTGCCCAGGGCCGACGAGCTGACGGCACCGATGGAGATGCTCAGGGTCTCACCGCTGTTGGCGCCGACCTGGAACTGGCCGCTGTTGGCCTTCGGGTCGGCGGTGCTGGTGGTGCCCGTGACACCGACCGCGCTCAGGTCGCCGCTGATCTCGAAGCCCTTCGAGCCGCTGAGGCTGAACGAGGCACCGGTGGCGTCGGCGGCGACCGAAGCGCTCACCTTGACCTCGTTGCCCGTGAAGCCCTGGCCGGCTGCGGGACCACCCGCGGTCTGGTCGGTCAGCGCCGCCTTGATCGCCGTGTTCATGGCATCCGCGACGTCCTTGGCGGTGGCGGTCGCCGGGATGGCGGCCGTCGTGACGACGATCGGGTTGGCCGACAGGTCCTTGTCGCCGATCTTCGTGATGTTGAACGTCTGGGCGCCGGTCGGCAGCGTCGTGACCTTGCTGCTGCCGTCGATCTTGTTGCCGTTGCCGAAGGAGCCGTCGAGCAGCTTCGACTTGCCGAAGGAGGTGGTGTTGCTGATCCGGTCGAGCTCCTCGTTGAGCTGACTGAACTCCTTCTGCGCCGCACCCTTGGCCTCGGCGTCGTTGGAGCCACCGTTGGCGGCCTGCACGGAGAGGTCACGCATACGCTGGAGGATCGAGGTGGTCTCGTTGAGCGCACCTTCAGCGGTCTGCGCGACACTGATGCCGTCCTGGGCGTTACGGACGGCCTGCTTGAGACCGCCCACCTGGGAACGGAGACCCTCGGAGATCGAGAGGCCGGCCGCGTCGTCCGCCGCGCGGTTGATGCGGAAACCACTGGACAACTTCTCCAGCGACTTCGACATCTGCCCGTCGGTGACCGACAGGTTCCGGTAGGCGTTCTGGGCGGCGATGTTCTGGTTGATGCGAAGACCCATGGTGTTTCCTCCTTGAGTGGGGTCGTACCGGCTCATCCGTAAGCCGTTGGCGTAACGCCAGTCAGATCGGCGGTCGCCCGCCGGTCATGAGCAGTCTCCGAAATTTCTTCGGGCTTTTCGGGCAAATGCCAGATCCGGCCGTCGCTACCTGCCGGAAACCCCTCAGAGACCGATTCGCTGTGCCGACTTGTCCGGATGAGCAGGGAACACGCCGTGAATTGGCCTTCCCGTTAAGGAAGACGGAGGACCGGGGTGAGCCTGACCGACCTGTCCAGCGTCCTGTGGCGAGCCAGGGAACTGCTGGAACTGCTGCTGTTCAAGCTCGAGGAGGAGCAGTTGCTGCTCGCCTCGAACCGGTCCCGGTGGCTCGCGCACGCGACCCGCGAGGTCGAGGTCGTGCTGGATCAGATCCGTCAGACCGAGGTCGCGCGGGCGGCGTACGCACAGGCTGTCGCTCTTGAACTGGGTCTGCAGGCGGAGGCCTCGCTCGGCCAGCTCGCCGATGCCGCCCCGGCGCCCTGGTCCGACCTGCTCCACCAGCACCGTAAAGCGTTCCTGACACTGACAAGTGAGATCAGCACCATGGCCGACGCCAACCGTGACCTGCTCACCGCCGGCCAGCGCGCGGCAAGGGAAACCATGCTCGCGTTCGCCGGAACCGTGGAAACGTATTCATCTCAGGGCAAGACCGTCAGCGGCGGGGTCCGCCGCCCGAGCCTGGTGGACGAGGCAATCTGATGGGTAGCAGCTTCGGCAGTATCAACACCGCGCTGACCTCGCTCTACGCGCAGCGACGCGGCCTGGACGTCACCGGGCAGAACATCGCGAACGCGAACACCGAGGGATACACCCGGCAGCGCGTGGACATGCAGGCGTCGGTCGGCTCGGTGGTGCCCGTCCGATGGGCCACCACCGACGGGCTCGGCACCGGCGTCGAGATCAACGACGTGCAGCGGCTGCGCGACCAGTACCTGGAGAACCGCGGGCGCACCGAGCACGGCAACAATTCGTACCTGACCAACCAGGCCGCGGCGTACAACTCGCTGGAAGATGTCTTCGCCGAGCCGGGGGACACCGCGCTGCAGGCCCAGATCCATGACATGTGGGCGGCGTGGGGTGACGTCGGTGACGAGCCGAACAGCACCGCCGCGCGCTCCGCGCTGGTGCAGCAGAGCAAGGTCGTGTCGGACAACATCAACAGCGCGTACGGCGCGATGGATGCGCAGTGGTCGGCGAACTCCAGCCAGCTGACCAAGTACGCCACCGAGGTCAACACCACCGCCGGCACGATCGCGCAGCTCAACGACTCGATCGTCAAGGCGAAGGCCACCGGCGTGGTGGTGAACGAGCTCGAGGATCGCCGTGACTCCGCGGTCCTGCACCTGTCCGAGCTCACCGGCGCGACCGCGCAGCTGCGCAAGAACGGCTCGATGGACGTCTTCGTCGGCAACTCGCTGCTGGTCAACTACAACACCACGCGGCAGATGTCGGCCACCGGGGGCGTCGCCACGATGGACGCGCAGCGCGACTACAACGACGGACTGCTCCCGCCGGGCAGCAAGCCGGCCGGTCTCACGTGGACCGACAACGGCGACACGGTGCAGGCCGGCGGCACGATGGGCTCGATGGTCGACACGATGACCTCGATCCTGCCGGACATGGCGGCGAAGCTCGACAAGGTAGCCAAGTCCATGGTGGACATTGTGAACACCGCGACGAATGCGGCGTACAAATCGGATGGCACCGCCGGCGGGGACTTCTTCGTCGGTGATTTCACCACCGGCCGTTACGCCCGCAACATGCGCGTCGGGATCACCAACCCGTCGGACATCGCGGTCTCCGGCAAGAACGAGACGAATGCCGACGGTACGCCGAAGCTCGACCCGGTGTCGGGTCTTCCGGTCGGCACCAACGACGGTTCGGTCGCCAATACCCTCGCGTCGACGGCGAAGCTCCCCACCAGCCCGGATGTCTCGTATCAGAGCATGATCGCGGACCTCGGCGTCAACGCGCAGACCGCGACGCGGCGCAGCGAGATCCAGGCGAACGTCACCGACCAGGTGGACGCGGCCCGCGAGGCCGAGTCCGGCGTCAACCTCGACGAGGAGATGACGAACCTGCTCACGTACCAGCGCGGTTACGAGGCCGCGTCGCGCGTCCTCACCACGATCGACTCGATGCTCGACCAGCTCATCAACCGCACCGGCCTGGTCGGAAGGTAAGGGGATAAGTCATGGCAGGCAGAGTCACCGAGCGCAGCATCCACACCCGGGTGCTCAACAACCTTCAGCGCAACATCGGGCGGGGCGAGAAGATCCAGGAGCAGCTCTCGAGCGGCAAACAGATCAACCGCCCCTCCGACTCGCCGAACGGCACGCTGCAGTCGATGCAGCTGCGTGGCGAGACGCGCGCCAACAATCAGTATGTGCGCAGCTCCGGCGACGGACTCGGCTGGCTGAGCACCCTCGACGGCACGCTCAGCAGCACCTCGACGATCCTGCAGAAGGCCCGCTCACTGACGGTGCAGGGCCTCAACGCCGGCGGTGGCAGCGCTGACTCGCGCGCGGCGATCTCCGCGGAGCTGGACCAGATCAGGACCACCGTCCTCGGGTACGCGAACACGACCTACCTGGACCGCCCGGTGTTCGGCGGCACCACGAACGGCACGACGGCGTTCGACGAGACCGGGACGTTCGTCGGCAACGAGGACGCCGTGAACCGGACCGTCGGACCGAACTCGAAGGTACGCGTGGATGCGAGCGGGACCGCTGCGTTCGGCGAGGGGGACGCCTCGGTCTTCAAGGTGCTGGACGACCTTTCGCAGGCGTTGACCGACAACGACATGGACGCTCTCAGCAAGGGCCTGGAAAGGCTCGATACCGCGTCCAATAACGTGAAAAACACTCTTTCGGATGTAGGCGCCCGATACAATCGCATTACGCAGATGAAGCAGTCTGCGGAGGACCGGCTGCTGGACGTGACGGCTCAGCTTTCCGAGGTCGAGGACGTCGACCTGCCGAAGACCATCATGGACATGCAGCTCCAGCAGACCTCGTACCAGGCGGCTCTGGCCGCTTCGGCAAAGGTGATTCAGCCCTCGCTCATCGACTTTCTGAGGTGACCATGAGTACTCGCACCGCGTCCCGTCCGATTGGGGCCATCATGACCGACACCGAACTCGATCTTCCGGTCATCGACATGGCCATTCCGATGCCCGGGTTCCCGGCGCACCGGCAGTTCGTTCTGGTCCGCCTGAACGACGAAGGCCTGCTCTACGCGTTCACGTCGATCGACGACCCCGAGCTGCGCTTCCTGGTGGCGCCGCCCGAGCCGTTCTTCCCGGACTACGCTCCCGAGATCGAGAGCGAGGTGTTCGCCGCGCTGAACACCAAGGACCCCGACCGGCTGCTGGTCATGGTCGTCATCACGGCCGGTGTCAACGAGACCACCGCCAACCTGCTCGCGCCGATCATCGTCGACCGGGACAGCCACCGCGCCATCCAGGTCGTCCTGACCGGCAGCGAGATGCCGGTCCGCGCGATCATGCGTAAGACCTACTGACGGCGGTAACGAGCGCAAGGTCCTGTCCACGGATGGAGAGGGGCGGCTAGATGCTCGTGCTGACCAGGAGGGCCGGCGAGAGCGTGATGATCGGTGACACCATCGTCATCACCGTGCTGGAGGCCCGGGGCGACGTCATCCGGATCGGCATCCAGGCCCCGCGCGACGTGCAGGTGCACCGCGAAGAGGTCTACAAGGAACTGCAGGACGCCAACCGTGAAGCGGCATCGCCGAACGAGGACGCCGTTCGCGCGCTGACCGAGATGCTCGACCCCAGAAAACCGTAGGAACGAAGCGGCATTTTCGGCCCGATCCCCACAGGGGACCGGGCCGTAGCCGTTTATGCGGAGCCGAACGTCAGGCCCACGGCTGACATGAAGTCGATCGGGCTGACGGCGTTGGCGCGGGTGGCCGGCGCGCCCACGTGCACCTCGAAGTGCAGGTGGGGCCCGGAGGAGGAGCCGGACGTGCCGACGTGGCCGAGGACAGTCCCGCGCCCCACGACCTGCCCGACGGCCACCGAGGGCTGCCGGATCATGTGGCAGTAACGGGTCACGATGCCGTCGGCGTGCTGCACCTCGACGTACCAGCCGCAGCCGCGCAGCGACCGGCTGCCGTCGACGTCGCAGCTGCCCCTGGAGACGTTGCAGACGACCCGGATCACGGTGCCGGCGCTCGCCGAGCGAATTGCGGTGTTGCGGGCGGCGCCCAGGTCGACGCCGTCGTGAACGGGTCGCTCGACGGTGCGGAAACCGCTGACCAGGCCGGCTCTGACGGGCAGCATCCAGATCCCGGAGACCGCCGGGATCGCGATGGCGGTGGTCGCGCACTTGGGAATGTCGGTGCTCTCACGCTGCACGAAGGCGTCGGAGATGAAGCTGTTGTCCGCCAGCCGGTCCCAGTAGCCGGTGTTGGTGACGCTGCCGGTGATGAACTCGCCGGCGACGCGGCAGGAGATGGCGATGGTAGTGCCGTTGGTGAGCGCCCCGATGCGCGAGCTGGCCGATGACGGGCCGATGCGCGTGTTGAGCCCGGTGCTCGCGGTGACGATCGTGCCGATGGCGGCGATGTCCGGCGTGACGGTGTCCGCATGGGCCGGAGCCGGGCCGAGCGTCAGGGCGCTGCCGAGCGTTCCAGCGGCGGCGAACAGGGTGGTGGCGCGCTTCATCGCTGTGGGATCCCTTCGCAGTGGCGCGGGACAGTTACGGCAAAAAACGTGAAACGCCGTCTACACCCGCAATCACCGTAAAAATAGGGGTAATGACCACGTCGAGGAGCCGTAGATGTCCCGATTGATGCAACTAGGGGTCGCCAAGCGAATCGGCCTGATCGTCGCCTGCGGTGTGGTAGGGCTGGCCGTTCTGATGGCCGGGTCCTGGGTCACCCAGGGTCAGCTGGTCAGCCAGGCCGACCTGGTGCGGAACCTCGAGGTCGGGCTTGCAGCGCTCAACCATCTCGACACCCGGCAGAGCGAGCTCAAGGTCGACGCCTACCGCTCGGCTCTCGGTGACGACGTCACCAAGGACGTCGCCGACGACGTGACCTCGGCGACAGAGGCCGCGGACGCGGTCGAAGCCGCGGGCCTGCCGGCCGATCTCGCCGCGGAGTTCGCGAAGATCCGGCCGAACGTCAACGACTTCGGCACGTTCATCAGCGACTTCGTGACGCAGGCGACCGCCGGCAAGACCCCGGACACGGGTGACATCGCCGATCGCAACAGCGTGGTGGACGACCAGCTCGGTGCGCTGAACGAGAAGGTCGTCGCGGCGGCGGAGCAGGAGCGTGCGGACATGGACAAGGTGGTCGACGCCGCGCGGTGGGGTCTCGCGATCGTCGTGCTGGTCTGTCTCGTCGTGCTGATCGGGCTCGCCGTCCCGCTGACCAGGTCCATCACCCGCCCGGTGGCGCGGCTCGCCCATGTCATCGACGGGCTGGCGAAGGGCGATTTGACCCAGCGCACCGGCATCACCAGCCGCGACGAGGTGGGGCGGATGGCGACCGGCATGGACACCGCGATCGCCTCGATGCACCGGTCGCTGAGCACCATCGGGCAGAACTCCGACACGCTGGCCAGCGCGGCGACCCAGCTCTCGGCGGTGGCCGGGCAGATCGCCGAGGCGGCGAGCGACACCGACCGGCAGACGAGCTCGGCGTCGAACGAGGCCGAGGAGATCTCCCGCAACGTGCAGACCGTGGCCGCGGGCTCCGAGGAGATGGGCCTGAGCATCCGCGAGATCTCCCGCAATACCAGCGAGGCCGTCCAGATCGCCGGGGTCGCCGTGTCGGAGGCGGCACACGCCACCGAGACGATCCGGCAGCTCGGCGAGTCGTCGGCGGAGATCGGCAACGTCATCAAGTTGATCACCTCGATCGCCGAGCAGACGAATCTGCTCGCCCTCAACGCGACCATCGAGGCAGCCCGCGCCGGTGACGCCGGCAAGGGCTTCGCCGTGGTCGCCTCCGAGGTCAAGGACCTGGCTCAGGAGACCGCCCGGGCCACCGAGGACATCGGGGCCAGGGTCAACGCGATCCAGGCGGACACCAGCGGCGCGGTCGAGGTGATCAGCCGGATCAGCGAGGTCATCGCGAAGATCAACGACTTCCAGACCACCATCGCCAGCGCGGTCGAGGAACAGACCGCCACCACCGGTGAGATGTCCCGCAGCATCGGCGAGGTGGCCTCCGGCAGCAGCCGGATCGCGATGAACATCGCCGACGTCTCCACGGCCAGCTCGACCGCGGTGCAGGGGGTCGCCCAGACCCGGCAGGCCAGCGACGAGGTGGCCCGCACGGCGGAGGAGCTGCGTACCCTGGTCGGCGGTTTCAAGCTCTGAGGCGGTGTAAAAGCGGTAACGACGCGCGCACCCGTACTGCACCTGGCGCGGCCCCGGTCCACAACACCGGGGCCGCACTGTAACTGGCAGGGCGAGAACACTCGTCCTGCTGGAGCGGCCGGGGAGTCATCGTGGGTGCAGAGCGCGAATCGGTCATGGACGGCACCACCATCGCCGCGCCGGCGGACGTCCTCGATCTGCGCTCGGACGCGCATGTGCACACCGGCTTCGCCGCCGGCCGGGACAGCGTCGGGGTGGTCGTGTCGGCTGCCGACCGCGCCGGGCTCTCGTCGCTCACCTTCGCCGATCAGGTCGGCCCCGACACCACCTGGCTCCCCGCGTACGCGGATGCCGTGCGCCGGGCCCGGCACCGCACCGAGCTGAACCTGCGGGTCGGTGCCGAGGTGGAGGTCGTCCGGGAGGACGGCTGGCTGGCCTGGCCCGCGGACCTGGGCCATCTCGAGGTCGTCTCCGTGGCCGTCTCCGGCCTTCCGCTCGCCGACGGCCCCCTCACCCCGCGCGAGGTGCGCACCCAGCTCGCCGCAGGCCGCCTCACCCCGGACCGCGTCGCCGAGATCGTGGTGACCGCGACCGTCCGCGGCATCGAGCGCGCCTCCCGCTATGCCCCGGTCCAGCTGTCCCGCCCCCTGAGCCTGCTCGCCCAGGTGGGCCTGGACGACACCGCCGTCACCCCGGAGGTCCTCGGGGTGCTCGCCGCCGCCTGCCGGGCCACCGGGACGGCCGTCGAGGTCAGCGAGGCGTGGCGCAGCCCGTCCCCGCGCGTGGTGGCGCTGCTGCGCGATGCCGGTGTGACACTGCTGGCCGCGAGTGACGCCAGGTACGCGGCCGAGGTCGGCCAATGGCAGTACCTGCGCCGGGTCTGACCGAAAGACCGATACGAAACGTAGTCGCTTACGTACTCTCTGTCATGCCAGCACTTCAGCATGGGAGAGATTCCGATGAGTATGGTTCAGCAGGCAGTCGAGATCAGCGCGCCGCTGCACGCGGTTTACGAGCAGCTCGCCAAGTTCGAGAACTACCCGCGGTTCATGACCGGCGTCCAGCGGGTCACCCCGATCGGCAACGACCAGACCCACTGGGTCATGGATGTCGAGGGACGCCGCAGGGAGTTCGACGCGCAGATCACCGAACGCTCCCTTGACGAGCGGGTCTCCTGGGCGACCACCGAGGGCCCGCTGCTCGCGGAGACGATCACGCTGCGCCCGATGGGTGAGACCCGGACGCAGATCGTCGCCCAGCTCGAGGCCGACGTCGCCTTCCTGCTCCCGAGCGATCGCCACGGTACCGAGACGCTGAGCAAGCGGCTGCGTGCCGACCTGAACACGTTCAAAGGCCTCATCGAGACCGGCAAGCTGGGTGAGCAGGGCAGCCTGCGCGGGGCCAGCACCAAACAGCTGACGGGTACGTCCTTCGCGTCCCCCTCCTCGGTGGCGACCCGGGCGCACGGCGGACGCCCGCAGCCCGGCGCCGGCTGGGGCACCAGCGCGGGCGAGTTCAGCAACGCCAACCCGGACGGTCTCGGCCGGCTGCGCCCCAATGCGGACACCGCCCCCCTCGGCCTGCAGAACACGGGCACGAACGTGGACATCTCCTCGGCGCCCGGCATCAAGAGCGCGCACGACCTCGACGATGTGCTGGCCCCGGGCCGCCGGATCGTCGGCGCCCCGACCGTCAGCGGCGGAGCGGGCCGGCAGTCGGCAGCCACGGCACGGATGGGCGGTCGATCGGTGGGCGGGCGTGACGTCCGCGGAGACGGCATCATCAGCGAGGAGGAGCGTGGGAGCGCTTAGACCGACGCCGCTTCCCAGGTCGTGATCAGGCAGGCGCCGTGGGGTTCGGTCCGCTCGTAGCGGACCGAGCCCCCGTTCGCTTCCACGAGGTGCCGCACGATGAAAAGACCCAGGCCCGACCCGCGCATGAACCGGTCGAAAAGCCCCGGCACCAGCTCCTCCGGGATGCCCGGGCCGGCGTCCTCGACGACCAGCACCACGCATTCCCCCTGGCGTTCGGCGTGGATCTCCACCGGCGCCCCGCCGTAGGCCAGCGCGTTGCCGAGCAGGTTGCGCACCACGTGCCAGACGTGCTGCCGGTCGGCGAGGGCGGACAGCTCCTCGCCCACGTTCACCTCGACGTCGCCCTCGGCCCTCAGCTCGCCCGTCACCGACGTGACCACCTCGAGGAGGGGCACCGGAGTGCGCCGTGCGGTGACCGAACCGGTGTCGAGCCGGAAGAGCAGTTGCAGGTCGTTCGTCATCTTGATGAGCCGGTTGGTGTTCTTGTCGATCTTCGCGACCAGCTCGAGCCGGATGTCGTCGGGAAGATCGGCCCAGTCCGCGTGGAGCAGCTCGGAGAGGCTCGCGATCGAGCTGATCGGCTGCGCCATGTCGTGCGTCAGCATCGAGGTCAGGTCGTTCTTGAAGGCCAGCGCCGCCTCCAGCCGGGTGTTCGACTCCTGGAGCCGCTCATTGCTCACCGTGAGCTCGGCGGCGCGGGCGTTCAGCTCGTCCTCGGCGCGTTTGCGGTCGGTGATGTCGACGTAGGTGGCGACATAGCCGCGGGGCGCTCCGGTGGCGTCGGGGATGGTCGCCATCGTGGCCAGCACCGGCACGTCGGTCCCGTCGGCTCGCCGGACGAGCCAGTCGCCCGTGCCGCTCGGGGGAAGGGCCGGGGAATCGATCGGCCCGGGATGGCCGGTCAGCTCTCGCCAGCGCCTGTTCACGTCGATGACGTGGTAGTTCGCGTCGAGGACCAGCACGGCCTCGTTCATCGACTGGAGCAGCGTGTCGGCGAAGTCGCGCTGCTCGTGCAGCTCGGCGACCAGGGTGCGTTGCTTACGGTCGGCACCCTCCAGGGACCGGACCAGAAAACCCACCAGGGCGAGGACGGCGAGCGCGGCCAGGATCGCCCCGGTGCTGATCGCGGCCGCCGGACGGCTTATGCCCGTACGCACAGCGAGCGCACTGACCAGCGCGGCGATGACCGGCACGGCGACGACGGCGGGAAGGGCGCGCCGCACCTTGACGCCGGGCCCGGCAGCGGCGGCGGTGCGCAGCGGCCCAGACTCGGGGCGGGCGAGCAATGCACCGACGGCGAGGGTGAGCAGCGCCCCCGCATGCAACGGGGTCATCAGGCTGTCGGGGCCGCGACCGTCGGGGAAGGTCGGCGCGAACATCCGCGGGACCAGGGCCACCAGCGTGATGATCGACGCGCCGACGAGCAGCGGGTCCGCGATGCGGTACCGGGCGGGGTCACCGGGTCGCCGGCGCAGCTGGACGTCGAGCCCGGCCAGTGCGAGCCCGGAGAGCACGATGGCGACCCCCGCCGCGGGATGCCGGGACAGGGCCGCGACGCCGACGGCGGCGGCGAGCACCGCGAGGACATAGGCCACGCCGCGACGGACCCGTCCGGCGCCGGACGGGGCCAACAGGCACAGGGCGAGCCCGGCGGCCGGTAGGGCGGCCCCCGGGCTCGACAGGAGTGGTTCGCGATCGTCCGCGGGCATGCTGAGCAGCCCAGCGGTACCGAGCGCGGCGACGGTGAGCCCGGCACACCCGGCGAGGAGCCGGGACAGCCTGCCCACGTCCTGCGCCGCGATCTGCACCGGGAACCCCTCTTAAAATGGGGCGTATCGCCCCAACCGTGAGGGATTGATCATATCGCGGCGGATGGGATCAAGGGGTCACGCCGACGGAGACCGCCCAGCCCATTCGAAGCCCTCCTCGAGGGTGACCTTGGTGGCCATCGAGACGAGCCGCTCCGCGTGCTTGTTGGCGTGGTGCCCGCAGAATGCGAGCGATCCGCCGCTGGAGAGGGCGAGCTCCATCTTCGCAGCCGCGTTGCAGCTGTCGCAGCGCTCGGTGAGCTCGGCGGCGGTGACAATCTCGGGCGACAGCAGGCTGGTCATAACGCTCTCCTTGCTCGGTGGCGGCGCCAGCGTCCCATAGGGGCGCAAACGCTCAGTGGCGGTGCAAGCGATCCTGACAGCGGGTACTTCGGCCCGCGGTCCGAGCGACTTAGTCATCGAGGCCCGGATCGCGCGCATGCAACCCACGCGCAACCTGGACGGTCCCGGAGTGGCTCTGTCGCATAGCCAATCTTGCCCCCAGGAGCTTCCCGCATGCCTCTCCCTCCGGGGTGATGTCAGTCGCTGGAAGCAGTAACCAGGAGGAGCCCCCTTATGTTCCGCAACGACGGCCGGCGCCGAACAGCGCGCCTCGCGCTGACCGCCGGTATCGCAACCGTAGCCGCTGTCACCGGGGTTACCGGAAGCGCTTTTGCTGGCACACCCGATGCGCTGCCCCTCGGCACGGTCCGGGTCGCCAGTGTCGGGGCGATCACCAACAGCTACATCGTGGTGCTGAAGTCGGCTACCGCAGCTCAGGTGCCTGCCACCGCGCAGGCGCTCGCCAGGCGGTACGGCGGTCAGGTCCTCGAGAGTTATTCCGCGACGGTACACGGATTCCAGACGCGGATGACCGGCCTGCACGCTCGCAGACTCGCCGCGGACCCGGCCGTCGACTACGTGGAGCAGGACGCCACCGTGCGCCTCGCCGACGTTCAGACCCAGAACGACCCGGTTTGGGGCCTGGACCGGGTCGACCAGACATCGCTCCCGCTGTCGAAGACCTACACCTACCGGTCGGCGTCGAAGGTGACCGCGTACGTGCTGGACACCGGCATCCGGATCAACCATCAGGAGTTCGGCGGCCGGGCGACCAACGGCTGGGACTTCATCGACAACGACGCCACCGCGCAGGACTGCAACGGCCACGGTACGCACGTAGCCGGCACGATCGGCGGTAAGACCTACGGCGTCGCCAAGGACGTCAACCTGGTCGCTGTCCGGGTGCTCAACTGCCAGGGCGTGGGCTCCTACTCCGCGATCATCAAAGGCATCGACTGGGTGACCCGCAACGCGGTGCTGCCCGCCGTCGCCAACATGAGCGTCGGCGGAACGAAGAGCAGCACGCTGAACGCCGCGGTCGCCAAGTCGATCGCCGCCGGGGTCACGTACGCCGTGGCGGCCGGCAACGACGGCAAGAACGCGTGCGCCTACTCGCCGGCGTCGGCCACGGACGCGATCACGGTCGGGGCCACGGATGCCTCCGACGTCCGGGCGGACTTCTCCAACTACGGCTCCTGCGTCGACCTCTTCGCGCCGGGGGTGCGGATCACGTCGGCGGCGTACAACTCGACAACCGGGACCGCTGTGATGAGCGGGACCTCGATGGCGACCCCGCACGTGGCCGGAGCAGCCGCCCTGGTCGCCGCCGCGCACCCCGGCTGGACCCCGGCTCAGATCGCTGCTGCGCTGATCGCGGCCGCCACCTCGAACAAGGTGGCCGACCCGGCCGGAACTGCGAACAAGCTGCTCTACACCGGGTTTCTGAACACGTCATCGGTCACCACGGCGGCGTGCGGCCCGTTCGTCCTCGGCACCGACGTCGCGATCGCCAGGAAGGGGACGGCCGCCAGCTCCAAGACGGTCTCCGGCTGCTCCGGGACGGCGTCGGCCAACTCGGCGGTCAGCGTGACGGTCAACCACCCGTACCGCGGCTCGCTGGTCGTGGTCCTGACCAGCCCGAACGGCCTCAAGTACACGCTGAAGCCGGCGGATAGGGCGGACAAGTCGACCAACCTGGCACACACCTACCCGATCGACCTGTCGGGCGCCCCCCGCAACGGTAAGTGGACGTTGCAGGTCAAGGACACCTACGGCACCGCCACCGGGGTTCTCGACAAGTGGTCCCTGACGCTCTGATCTGCCCAAATGCATCCGTGGCGGCCCGCGGCGCCACTAGCGTGTTCGTCACACACCCCAGGAGGCTCTTATGTCGGAGGCTTCGCAAGAGCGTCCCACCGTCCTCGTCGTCGACGACGAGGAAGATCTGCGTGACATCATGCGGCGGATGCTCGAACGCCGCGGTTTCGCGACCCTGGTCGCCGGCGACGCAGACCAGGCGGTCGGGGTCTGCCGGGAGCACCCGGGCCCGATCGACGTACTCGTCACCGACCTGGGCCTGCCCGGGGTCTCCGGCGGCGACCTGGCCCGCAGCGCCTCCGGGTTGCGCCCCGAGATGGGCGTCGTCTACATCTCCGGCCTGCCCAAGGACATCGCGGTCAGCAAGGGCCTCATCGCCGAGGACTCCCTGCTGGTCAAGAAGCCCTTCACCTCCGACCTGCTCCTCGAGGCGCTGCGGCTGATCCTCGCGGAGAAGGCAGCGACGGCCTAGTCACCCTCGCAGGGACGACCAGGGCACGGTCAGTTCGCCGCGCCGCCACCGATTCACACCGTCCTGTACGGGCCACAGCTCCCGGAACCGCGCCACGCTCGCCAGCCACCGCTGCTTCGGACCGAACGGCGTCGCGCTCGCGTCCCAGGCGGCGCCGAGCGTGCCGAGCAGGTCATGGACGCGGTGACCGGGCACGTTGTGATGGATCAGCGCCTTCGGCAGCCGCTCGGCGAACGTCGCCGGATGATCCAGATCGGACAGTCGCGCGGACAGCGTCAACGTGCTCGGCACGCCCGCCTCGACGACCGCCCAGGTGGCTATCCGGCCCAGCTCGTCACAGGTGCCCTCGACCAGCAGGGCTCCGGTGGCGGTCATCGTCTGCCAGGCGGCGTCGACCTCGTCCTCCGGATACTGCCGAAGCACGTTGAAGGCGCGGACCACCGTGGGTGACAAACCGGCCAGTTCAAAACCGCCGCGACGAAATTCCAGGACCGGGGGCTGCGCGTACGGCTGCGCGCCGGCAACCCGCCCCGGATCGATCTCCAGCCCCACAACCGCCACGTCGGAGCGGACCGCACCCGCCAGTCGTGCCCGCAACTCGATCGCCGTGATCGGTGTCGCGCCGTAGCCGAGATCCACGACCAGCGGCTTGCGTGCGGCCTTCAGCAACCCCTCGCAGCGGTACGCGATGAAGTTGTCGACCCGGCGCAGCCTGTTGGGGTTGGTGGTGCCCCTTGTGACTGCGCCGAGCGGTTTCATCATGCTCTTACCTCGGTTTTCCGCCGCGGGTCAGATCTGTTCCCGGACCACCTTGTGCTGCGCTGCCTGGGCGATCGGGCGGACCACGAGCCGGTCGATGTTGACGTGTTGCGGGCGGGTGGCGACCCACGCCACACAGTCGGCGATGTCATCGGCGACCAGTGGTTCCTTGACACCGGCGTAGACCGAGTCGGCCTTCGCCTGGTCGCCGAGGCGCTTCAGGGAGAATTCCTCGGTGTGCACCATCCCCGGATCGATCTCGACCACCCGCACGGGCTTGCCGGCCAGCTCCAGGCGCAGCGTGCCGACCAGAGCGGTCTGCGCGTGCTTCGCCGCCGCGTAACCCGCGCCACCCTCGTAGACCGTGAACGCCGCGGTCGAGCCGATGGTCACCACCGTGCCGGCGCCGCTCGCCTCCAACGCGGGCAGCAGTGCCTGGGTGACGCGCAGGGTGCCGAGCGCGTTGACGTCGTACATCCACTTCCAGTCGTCGACCGATCCCGTCGCGACCGGGTCCAGACCGCGCGCGCCGCCGGCGTTGTTGACCAGCAGGGCGACCTTGCCGTCCAGGGCGGTCACCGCGGTCGCGAGCGCGGCGACCGACTCGTCCGACGTGACGTCGCACACCACAGCGGTCGCGTCGCCGAGCTCCTTGACGAGGGTCTCCAGCCGGTCAGCCCGGCGAGCCGCTGCCACCACGTGGTAGCCCTCGGCGACGAGCCGGCGGGCGGTCGCTGCCCCGATTCCGCTGGACGCGCCGGTAACCACGGCGATCTTCTTCTGCACCATGCCCCGATCCTCCCCCATCGCCCGAGCTTCACCCGCAGCGGAAAACCCGGGAAAAGTCGTTACCTGGGTCACCCCGGGCTCGCTGCGTTGGGATTCACAGCCGCGGGATGGGGAAGATGAACGACGGCGTAAAAGTTGAACGTAACGTTTGGGTCGTTTGTCGAAGGGACACCACGTGGCACAGCTGAGGGCCGCCGGCCTCTGGCCAACTCCCCGGCGCATTGCCACCCTGTCGGTGCATACCTCGCCGCTCGAGCAACCGGGCACGGGCGACGCGGGCGGGATGAACGTCTACATCGTCGAGGTCTCCAAACGGCTCGCCGCCTGGGGCGTCGAGGTGGAGATCTTCACCCGGGCCACCTCCAGCGACCTCCCGCCGGTGGTCGAGATGGCGCCGGGCGTGCATGTGCGCCACATCACCGCCGGGCCGTTCGAGGGCCTGTCGAAAGAAGAGCTTCCGTCGCAATTGTGCGCGTTCACCAATGGTGTCCTGCGTGCCGAGGCGGCTCACCCACCGGGCTACTACGACCTCATCCACTCCCACTACTGGATGTCGGGTCAGGTCGGCTGGCTGGCCCGGGAGCGCTGGGGCGTGCCGCACGTGCACACCGCGCACACCCTCGCGAAGGTCAAGAACAGGCTGATCGCGACCGGTGATCGTCCCGAGCCCAAGGCCCGGGTGATCGGTGAGGAGCAGGTCATCACCGAGTCGGACCGGCTCGTGGCCAACACCCGCTTCGAGGCGCAGGACCTCGTCACTTGTTACGACGCCGACCCTACGAAGCTCAGCGTGGTGCAGCCCGGCGTCGACCTCGGCCGGTTCCGGCCGAGCTCGGGCGATCCGGCCACCGCCCAGGCGGCGGACCGGCGGCGGCTGGGCCTGCCGGAACGCGGCCACCTGGTCGCCTTCGTCGGGCGCATCCAGCCGCTCAAGGGCCCCGACGTGCTGATCCGCGCGCTCGCCGCCGATCCGCTGCGCGAGACCGACCTCACCGTCGTCATCTGCGGCGGCCCCAGCGGCAGCGGCCTCGACCGCCCGACCTCGCTGATCGAGCTCGCCGCCTCGCTCGGCGTCTCCGACAAGGTGCGCTTCCTGCCGCCGCAGACGGGCGAAGCGCTCGCCGCGCTCTACCGGGCCGCGGACCTCGTCGCCGTCCCGTCCCACAACGAGTCGTTCGGGCTCGTCGCGGTCGAGGCGCAGGCCTGTGGCACGCCGGTGGTCGCCGCGGCGGTCGGCGGCCTGGTCATGGCGGTCACCGACGAGGTCAGCGGGGTTCTGGTCAACGGGCACGACCCGGCCGACTGGGCCCGGGTCCTCGACGACCTGCTGCGCAGCCCGGCCCGGCGCGCGCGGCTGTCGCTGGGCGCCGTCCAGCACGCGGCCAACTTCTCCTGGGACCGCACGGCCGACGGCCTGCTGCGCGTCTACCGCGAAGCCGTCTCCGAGCACCGCGCGCTGATCGCCGCCCGTCTGGCAGGCTCCTACTCGTGGTGAACGACATCGGCACCCTCATCGAACGGGTCTGCGCGGAGCGGGAGCTGCCCTGCGACGCGACCGGCGCGTCGTCCTGGGTGGTGACCATCCCGGGCACGCACAAGCTCAAGACGGCCTGCAACCTCATCGTGGGCGAGCACGCGCTGCGTGTCGAGGCGTTCGTCATGCGCCACCCCGACGAGAACAGCGAGGAGTTGTGGGCCTGGCTGCTGCGCCGTAACGCCCGCATGTACGGCGTCGCGTTCTCGATCGACGCCGCCGGTGACGTCTACCTGACCGGCCGGGTCAACCTCAAGGGCCTCGACGAGGACGAGCTGGACCGGCTGCTCGGCGCGGTCCTGACGTACGCCGACGAGTCCTTCGACCAGATGCTCGAGATCGGCTTCGGCACGGCGATCCGCCGCGAATGGGAGTGGCGCGTCAAACGCGGCGAGTCCCTGGCCAACCTGCAGGCCTTCGCCCACTTCGCCGACCCCGAGGGCAAACAATGATCCAGGCCGAGACCGTCGAGGCCGAGTTCATGTACGCGTACGAGTCCGGCGTTTCCGGCTCGCCGCTCGACATCACCACCGCGCGGATCGGTGGCGGGGTGGCGCTCGCGATGCGCAACGACCCGGCGGGCGGGTACTGGAACAAGGCGCTCGGGTTCGGCGTCACCGAGCCGGTGACCCGGGAGGTCGTCGGTGCGGTTGTCGAGCACTTCCGGGCGTACGGAAACGGTCGTGCCGTGATCCAGATCGCGCCGTCCCTGCTGCCACCGGATTGGGACGACATCAAGGCCGCGTACGGGATCACGAAGGGTACGTCGTGGATGAAGCTCGGCGCCCGGGCCGACGCCATCGAGGCGGCGCCGACCGATCTGCGGATCGCCCCGGTGACGCCACGGGACGCCCGGGAGTGGGCGGCGGTCGTGCTGGAGACGTTCGGGATGCCGGCCGGCGGCCTGACGGAGATGCTGGTCGCGTCGGTGGAGCACCCGAGTTTCCACCCGTTCGCGGCGTGGGACGGCGACCGGATCGTGGCCGCGGCGAACCTCTTCGTGCACGACGGGATGGCGTCGCTCAACACCGGCGCCACCGTGCCCGGATATCGCGGCCGGGGTGCGCAGTCGGCTCTGATCGCCGCTCGCGCCGACGTTGCCCGCAAGGCCGGCTGCGAATGGATCGGCGCCGAGACCGGAGTGCCCGCCGAGGGTGCCCGTAATCCGTCGCTGGAGAATCTGCGCCGGCTGGGCCTGCGTGATCTCTACATCCGCGACAACTGGATCTGGACCCAAAAATAGGACAGTCCAGAAATAAGGACGGCCCAGAAATAAGGACGGCCCGGAAACAAAGGCCGGCCCAGAAGGTTGCCGGCCCACAAAGAAGCCGGCCCACAAGTGAAGGCCGGCCCACAGACGAAAGCGCCGGCGGCGGCGGGCGACACCCATCCCCATAGGCGTCGCCCGCACTAACCGCCGGTCTCGGGTCGCGCCGTCCCCCAACGGCTGATGCCACCCGTCCCCGAACGCCGATCCGCGGCGATCCCGAAGGATCAACCCGTTCCCCGAACTAACGGCTCGGCGTCCATCGACCACGCTAGTTGGGGCCGTCAAGGGCCACAAGCCAGTTGGCTGTCTGCCATCTGTCTGAACCGTCACAGAAGGCAACTCCGGCCTCACGGATGATGCGCAACTCGCCCGTAAGGCCAATTCCCGGCAAAGCCCTGGACGGGCTCAGCAAAATCGCGGCACGGCCGAACGGGGGTGAGAAGACCCGAACGACGACGCCAGGAGCACCTATGGCCCAGCCCGCCCCTCAGCTCGAGGCGGATGCCGCCCTCCAGCAAGCCTCGTTGAACCTGCTGATGCACGAGCGGCTCATCGCCACCGTCAATGCGCGCTCGGGCGTCGTGGTCGCGGCGAACGAGCGGTTCTACGACCTGGTCGGCCGCGACGAGTCGGAAGTTGTCGCGAAGCGGCTGAGCGATATCTGGAACACCTCGGCCTCCTCCGTCGACCGCCTGCTCGACGCGGCCCGCGGTGGTGAATACCTCGAACAGCTGGTCGAGGTGGTCGACAGCTCGGACCGGCACAAGTGGCTGCGACTGAACTGCGGCCCGGTCGCCCCCGCACCCGGCGCCAAGGTGTCCGACGGTCAGATCGTCCTGGTCACCGGGTACGACATCACCGAGGACCGGCGGCAGGTCACCGAGCTCAAGGGCAAGTACGCCGCCATCGATCGCTCCCAGGCAGTCATCGAGTTCGACCTCGACGGCATGATCCTGACGGCGAACGAGAACTTCCTGGAGCTGATGGGTTACTCGCTCGGGGATCTGGTCGGCCAGCATCACCGCATCCTCTGCGAGGAGCGGTACGCCGAGAGCCAGGAATACCAGGCCTTCTGGGAGCGCCTGCGCATCGGCGAGGTGGAGAACGGCGAGTTCAAGCGGGTCGGCAGGGGCGGCCGGGAGGTATGGATCCGGGCCAGCTACAACCCGATCTTCAACCTGGACGGCAAGCCGTACAAGATCGTCAAGTACGCCATGGACGTCACCGAGACCAAACTGCGCAACGCGGAGTACGAGGGCAAGGTCAACGCCATCGGCCGCTCGCAGGCGGTCATCGAGTTCGACCTGTCCGGCGTGATCCTCTCCGCCAACCAGAATTTCCTGAACACGATGGGCTACACCCTCGACGAGGTTCTCGGGCAGCACCACCGGCTGTTCGTCAGCGAGGAGGAGGCCCGCAGCGCCCAGTACCGCAACTTCTGGCAGGCCATGGCCCGCGGCGAGTTCGAGTCCGGTGAGTACAAGCGGGTGGCGAAGAACGGCCGCGAGATCTGGCTGCAGGCCTCCTACAACCCGATCTTCGATCTGGACGGGCGGCCGTTCAAGGTCGTCAAGTACGCCTCCGAGGTGACCGAAGCCAAGATCAAGAGTGCCGAGTACGTCGGGAAGGTCACCGCCATCGGCCGCGCCCAGGCCACCGTGGAGTTCGATCTCGACGGCAGGATCATCGACGCCAACGAGAATTTCCTCAGCGTCGTCGGCTACAAGCTCGACGAGATCCGCGGCCAGCATCACCGGATCTTCATGGAGGCCGAAGCCGCCCGCAGCGCCGAGTACCAGCGGTTCTGGGAGCGTCTGGGCCGCGGTGAGTACGAGGCCGGCGAGTACAAGCGGATCGGCAAGGGCGGCAAGGAGGTGTGGCTGCTCGCGTCGTACAACCCGATCTTCGATCTGGACGGCCGGCCGTTCAAGGTCGTGAAGTACGCCACCGACGTCACCGAGGGCAAGCTGCGCAACGCGGAGTACGAGGGCAAGGTCGACGCGATCGGGCGTGCCCAGGCCGTGGTCGAGTTCGACCTCAAGGGCAAGGTGCTCAACGCCAACCGCAACTTCCTCGACACCACGGGGTACGCCCTCGACGAGGTGCGCGGCCAGCACCACCGAATGTTCGTCACCAAGGACGAGGCGGCGTCCCCGGAATACCTGCAGTTCTGGGAGAAGCTGGGCCGCGGGGAGTACGACTCGGGCGAGTACAAGCGGGTCACCAAGGGCGGCCGGGAGATCTGGCTCCAGGCGACGTACAACCCGATCCTCGACCTGGACGGCCGCCCCTACAAGGTGGTCAAGTACGCCACGGACATCACCGAGGCCAAGCTGCGCAACGCGGAGTACGAGGGCAAGGACGTCGCGATCAATCGCGCCCAGGCGGTGATCGAGTTCGATCTCGAGGGCCAGATCCTGATGGCGAACGAGAATTTCCAGCGCACGCTCGGCTACTCGGCACGCGAACTCGTCGGCCAGCACCACAGCATGCTGTGCTCCGGCGACTACGTGACCTCCGCGGAGTACCGCGACTTCTGGCTGCGGCTGCGCAAGGGCGAATACCTCACCGGCCGGTTCCACCGGATCGGCAAGTTCGGGCGCGACGTGTGGATCCAGGCCACGTACAACCCGATCTTCGACATGCAGGGCAAACCGTTCAAGGTCGTCAAGTACGCCCACGACATCACCGACCAGGTGCAGCTGGAGCAGTTGCTGTCCTCGAAGACCCGGGAGATGAGCCAGTCGATCAGCGAGCTCACCGGCTCGATCGACGAGATCGTGGTCAGCGCCCGGCAGGCCAGCTCGCTGGCGGGGGAGACCCAGCACAACGCCCAGGAGGGCTACGAGGAGCTGCGCAAGTCCATCGAGGCGATCGACCTGATCGAGAAGTCCTCGGACCAGATCGCGGCCATCGTCAACGTCATCGGGGAGATCGCCAGCCAGACCAACCTGCTGGCCTTCAACGCCTCCATCGAGGCGGCCCGGGCCGGCGAGCACGGCGTCGGGTTCTCCGTCGTCGCGGGTGAGGTGCGCAAGCTGGCCGAGCGCTCGTCCGAGGCGGCCCGCGAGATCACCACGCTCATCCACGAGTCGGCGCAGCGGGTCGGGCAGGGTTCCACGGTCTCGCACCGCGCCCAGAGCGCGTTCGGTCAGATCCTCAAGAGCGTCGCCTCCACCAGCGAGTCGATCACGCGGATCGCGGACTCCACCCAGCTGCAGCAGAAGGCGTCCCGCTCGGTCAACCAGCTGATCAACGACCTGATCGGCACCGACGCCGCGATGGCGCCGGAGGGCACCCAGGTCACGTCATGAGCAGCATCGAGGCCCTCTACGGGGTGTTCAACACCGGCCGGGTCCGGGTCGCGCTCCCGCTGGACGAGCTGCGCGAGGTCATCATGCGGCCGTCGAGCTTCACCGCGCTGCCGGTCACCGCCGAAGGCCTGCTCGGTGCGGTCAACCTGCGTCATGTCGTGATCCCGGTGCTGGACCTGTGCCGGCTCGCGGGCTACGAGGAGACCGACGAGTTCGGCAAGGTCATCGTCATCGTCTCCCGCGGTGACCAGCTGTTCGGCCTGCTCGCCGAGGAGATCGAGGGCGTCACCCGGATCACCGAGGAGGCCCTGCTCGAGACGTCGGTGGCCGGTGACCGGCCGGCGCTGTTCTCGCACACGTTCGAGCGGCCCGAGGACGGCGAGGTGGTGTCGCTGCTCGACGCGCAGGCCATCTCCCAGCTGCCCGGTGTACCGGTCGTGCGGGACAGCGGGACGCGTGGCACGGGGATCGAGCTCGGGGACATCAACAGCGACAACTCCCGGCGTACGGTGCTGCTGTTGCGGTGTGGTCCGATCGGTCTCTGCATCGACGTGGGGCATGTGCACTCGGTCATCCCGCAGCTCACCGTGCATCCCTCGCCGTTGGACGGTGGCACGTGCCGGGGCGTGGTGCACCTGCACGACAAGGCGGTGCCCGCCGTGGACCCGCTCCACATGCTGGGGCTGGGCAGCGTCCCGGACGACGGGAATCTGCGTGGGCTGGTCATCGCCCTGCCCCGGGGCCTGGTCGTGCTGACCGTCTCCGACATCGCCGACATCGCGTCCGTGCCGGTCGGGGACGTGCTGCCGCTGCCACCGGTCGGGATGCGCAAGGACGGCTTCCTCACCGGGGTGCTGCGGATCGAGTCGGGCGACCAGCACCTGTTGCTCGACGGCGAGGCGCTGCGTGCCGACGCGGAGCTGGATGCCCTGAGCAACCTGGGGGTGTCCCTGCCCGGCAAGGAGCACGTCGCGCCGCCGGCCTCGGTGACCAGCAAGGTCGCCGAGGAGAGCGAGGGCCCCGACGGGCGCCGGGTCGTCCCGAGCGTCCGCAAGTTCCTGACCTACAACGTCGGGATGGAGGCGGCCACGCCGCTGGGCCAGATCACCGAGATCGTGCCCTACCCGCAGCACGCGATCGCCCTCGACGGCGGCGGGCCGCTGCTCGGCATCTTCACGCATCGCAGGCTCTCGGTCCCGCTGCTCTCCCTGCCGGCCCTGCTCGGCATCTCGGAGCCACCCGACCCGGCCACCGCCCGGGTCCTGCTGATCGACGCGCCGACCGGGGAGCTGCTCGGCTTCGTCGTGCCCGCGCTGCACGCCATCGAGGACTCGGTCTGGGAGGAGAGCGCCCAGAAGGAGCACGCCGATCCGAGCGCGATGCTCCAGCGCGGTCCCCTGGTGAAGATCGGAACCGAGGCTCAGGGGCGGCTGCTGCCCAACATCGACCTCACCGAGCTGGCCGCGGCTGAACTGGTGGCGTGACGTCCTCCTCGTGCCTGACCTCCGTCGCGACCGGTGCCGGCATCGCGCTCGGCTCAGGGCTCTGCAGCTCCCGGGCGCGACGCTCCCGGGCCGGCCCCGACAACAACTGACCCACGGCGACCAAGCCGCCGATCGCCGCGCAGGAGAGCCATAGCGCCGTATTGCCGGCGTGCTGCTGGACGAAGCCGCCGACGACCGGGGCGAGCGCGCCGGCCGCCGACCACGACAGCGAGTTGACGCCCACGTAGCGCCCGCGCAGCAGCGACGGAGACAGCTCGGCGACCAGGGCCGAGTTGGACGGGGTCTGCAGCATCTCGCCGAGCGTCCAGATCACCACGGTGACCACGTAGATCGAGACCGTGCCGGCGAACGCGTTGAGGCCGAAGCCGGCACCCATGACGAGCGTGGCCAGCGCGAGCACCCGGGACCGGTTGTGCCCCTCGACCAGCTTGGGGATGAAGAGCTGCCCCAGCACGATCATGATGCCGTTGACGGCGATCACCCAGCCGTATGTCGCCGGGCTGAGGCCGTCGGAGGCCATCGCGATCGGCAGCGTCGACATGTGCTGCATCATCACGAGGACAATGAAGAAGTTCAGCGCCAGGAAGCTCACGAAGACCCGGTCCCGGAAGACCGTGCCCAGCCCCGGGCCGCCGCGCACCCGTCGCACCGCCGCCCGGACCGGTCGCGTCTCGGCCAGGAAGATCAGGCTGATCACGGCCGTGATCAGTGTCGTGCCGGCGTCGACCACGAAGAGCAGCAGGAAGTCGAACTTGGCGGCGATGCCGGCCAGGACGGCCGAGGTGGCGAATCCGAGGTTGATCGCCCAGTAGTTCAGCGAGTAGGCCCGCACCCGGTCCTTGTCCGGTACGACGTCGATCATCATCGCCTGGAACGCGGGCCGGACGCCCTCGGCGAACGTACCCAGCAAAAACGTGCCGATGATCAGCTGCCAGAAGCCCTGCGCGAAGCCGAGCGTCAGCATCAGCACCGCCGCACCGAACTGGGCGGTCAGCATCGTCGGCCGGCGGCCCCAGCGGTCGGCGAGCACCCCGCCGGTCAGCGTGCCGGCCGCGCCGCCGACGCCGTAGGCGCCCAGTACCAGGCCGGCCGAGCTCGGGGTGAAATGCAGGTCCTGGGTCAGGTAGATCGCCAGGTAGATGACGACGAACGAACCGAGGCGATTGATCAGCGTCCCGGTCCAGAGGAACCAGAACTGCCTCGGCAGCCCGCCGGCCGCTTCCCGCAACCACCCGCGCACGTGGTGACCCCCTGTGTTCGTGTAAGTACCGATAAACCTGGCAGGACTTACACGCTAGTGATCTACGCCCCGGCGCGCAGCCCGGTTTTGTTGTGGTGGCCGCCACCCTGCAGGGTCGGCGCACGTCGCGCATCGTGCTGGGGCAGGATGGAGGTCATGACTGGGACTCTTGTGCTGCTGCGCCACGGCGAGAGCGAGTGGAACGCCAAGAACCTCTTCACCGGCTGGGTCGACGTCGACCTGAACGCCAAGGGGGAGACCGAGGCCCGCCGAGGCGGCGAGCTGCTCAAGGAGCAGGACCTGCTGCCGGACGTCGTGCACACCAGCTTGCTGCGTCGCGCGATCCGGACCAGCGAGATCGCACTGCACACCGCCGACCGCCACTGGATCCCGGTGAAGCGGTCCTGGCGGCTCAACGAGCGGCACTACGGCGCGCTGCAGGGCAAGGACAAGAAGCAGACCCTCGAACAGTACGGCGAGGAGCAGTTCATGCTCTGGCGCCGGTCGTACGACGTCCCGCCGCCCCCGATCGAGGACGGCAACGAGTTCTCCCAGTTCGCCGATCCGCGCTACGCCGCCCTCCCGCCGGAGCTCAAGCCCCGCTCCGAGTGCCTCAAGGACGTCCTGCTCCGCGCGCTGCCCTACTGGTACGACGCGATCGTCCCCGACCTGATCGCCGGCAAGACGGTGCTGGTCGCGGCGCACGGCAACTCGCTGCGCGCGATCGTCAAGCACCTCGACCAGATCTCCGACGAGGCCATCGCGAAGCTCAACATCCCCACGGGTATCCCGCTGCGCTACAACCTGGACGACGCCCTGCGCCCCCTCAACCCCGGCGGCGAGTACCTCGACCCCGAGACGGCCAAGGAAGCCGCTGCCGCGGTCGCCAACCAGGGTCGCTGAGGTTTCACAAAAAGCCGGGATGCCCCGTGGCATCCCGGCTTTTGCGTGTCTTCGGTCAGGCTTCCTGAGCGGTCACCGGCTGACCGGTGATCAGGTAGATCATCTGCGCGCCGGAGTTGACGGCGTGGTCGGCGTAGCGCTCGTAGAAGCGGCCCAGCAGAGCACCGTCGATCGCGGTCTCGGCGCCGTAGGGCCAGTCGTCGGCAAGCATGACCTTGAAGAGCTCACGCTCCAGGTCATCCATCGCGTCGTCGTCCTTGTCCAGCTCCGCTGCCAGGTCGGCGTCGGGCGTGGCGAGGACGGTGGCCATCTTCTCGGCCATCCGGTCCGCGACATCGCCCATCTGGCGGAATACCGGGCGCAGCTCGGCGGGCACGGCCGGCGACGGGTGGCGGCGCAGGGCGGTCTTGGCGACGTGCTCGGCCAGGTCACCCATCCGCTCGAGGTCGGCGGAGATGTGCAGGGCGGTGATGACCATCCGCAGGTCGGAGGCGACCGGCGCCTGGCGGGCGATGGTGTCGGCCACCTTCGTCTCCACCTGGGTGTAGAGCTCGTCAACTTCGGCGTCACGGGCCAGGACGGACTCGGCGGCCTCCCGGTCGGCGGTCAGCAGGGCGGTGGTCGCCTTGCGAAGCGCAGCGCGCACCGCCTCTGCCATGGTCACCAGCAGGCGACTGACCTCGGTGAGGTCGGCCTGGAACTCCTCGCGCATGTTGTAATCCCGGGGTCGTGGGCCGCCCGCCGGTGCGGCAGGCAGCCGTGGTGAGCAGGGCTTGCATGGGTGCTGCAGGGGTCACGCTATGAGGGTCCGGCGGCGTGGACGTGAACGGCGGTGAACGACGCCGGACCGGGTGATGAACATTCTTCGAAGCGCGCCGGATTTGTCCGGTTAGCCGTACGGTCCAGGTAAACAATGACCCTACGATCGCTGCGTGGACACGGTGCTCGGCATAGCCCTTCTTCTCATCGCGCTCGCCGTCGGTGTGGCGGCAGGGCTGTTGCTGTCCCGCATCGGCAGGTCCGGCTCGCCCGAGCGAGCCGCCGACCCGACGCCGTCCAAGCCGATCGAGGGGGGACGAAAGATCGACACCGAGGATGAGCGCGGCGGGAAGTCCGGGCTCAAGGGCCTGGGCCGCAAGAGCCTCGACTCGCTAAGAGTAGGCGTGGTCGTGCTCGACGGCGAGGATCAACCCGTTCTCGTCAACCCCGCCGCACGGGCGATGGGGCTGCTCCGCTCCGGCGGCGCCCCGGGCACGATCGCCGCGCACCCGATTCTGCGTACGCTCGCGGGGCAGGTCCGCCGCACCGGGGTCCGCCGCGAGGTGGAGCTCGATCTGCCCCGCGGCCGGGCCGGCAGCGCCAGCGCCCCGCTCGGCCTGCACCTGCGCGCGGTCGCCCTCAACTCGACGCACGTCGCGGTCGAGGCCGCCGACGTGACCGAGTCGCACCGCCTGGCCCGGGTCCGGCGAGACTTCGTGGCGAACGTGAGTCACGAGCTCAAGACCCCGATCGGCGCGCTGCAACTGCTGGCCGAGGCGCTGCTCGACGCCACCGAGCTGCCCGAGACCCCGCCCGAGGAACGATCGGAGGACCTGATCGCCGCCCGGCGCTTCGCCGAGCGGATCCACCACGAGTCCGCGCGGATGGGCCGGCTGGTCAACGAGCTCCTGGAGCTCACCCGGCTGCAGGGTGCGGAACCGCTGCCGACGCCCGAGCCGGTCGCCCTGGACTGGGTCATCGCCGAGGTCGTCGACCGCACCCGCACCACCTCGTCGGCGAAGAACATCGAGGTCGTCTATACCGGGCCGAAGGGTGCCACGGTGTACGGCAGCGACAGCCAGGTCGCCACCGCGGTCACCAACCTGGTGGAGAACGCGATCGCGTACTCGGGTGAGGACACCCGGGTCGCGCTCACCATGCGTCAGGACGAGGACTGGATCGAGATCGACGTCACCGACCAGGGCATCGGCATCGCGCCGCACGACGTCGACCGGATCTTCGAGCGGTTCTACCGCGCTGACCAGGCACGATCCCGTTCCACCGGCGGCACGGGGCTCGGCCTGGCCATCGTCAAGCACATCGCTACGAACCACGGTGGCCGGGTCGCGGTCTCCAGCACACTTGGTGGTGGTTCGACATTCACACTGCGCCTACCGGCGCGACCCCCGGAATCCCCGCTGCCGTTACCGGCGGCTATTGAGATCGAGTCCGGCGCGGCCGGACTTCCTTCGGCCTGACGGCCGGCGGAGTAGGAAAGGAACCCCCATTGGCTCGCGTGCTCGTGGTCGAGGATGAGGAGTCGTTCTCCGACGCCCTGTCGTACATGCTCCGCAAGGAGGGCTTCGAGGTATCGGTCGCTGCGACCGGCACCTCGGCGCTGACCCAGTTCGACCGGACCGGCGCCGACATCGTGTTGCTCGACCTGATGCTGCCCGAGATGTCCGGCACCGAGGTGTGCCGTCAGCTCCGGCAGCGCTCCGCCGTACCGATCATCATGGTGACCGCCCGGGACAGCGAGATCGACAAGGTCGTCGGTCTCGAGATAGGTGCCGACGACTACGTCACCAAGCCCTACTCGCCCCGCGAGCTGGTCGCCCGAATCCGGGCGGTCCTGCGCCGCCAGGGCACCGAGGCCGCCGAGGTGACGACGCCGACGCTGGCGGCGGGCCCGGTCCGGATGGATGTGGAACGCCACGTCGTGACGGTTGACGGCGCCGGGGTGCAGTTGCCGCTGAAGGAGTTCGAGCTGCTCGAGCTTCTGCTGCGCAACGCCGGCCGGGTCCTGACCCGCGGTCAGCTCATCGACCGGGTCTGGGGAGCCGACTACGTCGGCGACACCAAGACGCTGGACGTGCACGTCAAGCGGCTGCGGTCCAAGGTCGAGCCGGAGCCGTCGGCGCCGCGCTACATCGTGACGGTGCGTGGTCTGGGCTACAAGTTCGAACCGTGATCGTCATGTGAAAAAACGGGGGCACCGATCGGTGCCCCCGTTCTTCGTCACGGTCAGATGGGCGGGGTCGCCGGTTCCTTGCCGCCGGGCTGCTTCGCCGCGGCGATGGCCCTCGCGGCCACGGTCGCCGGGTGCTCCGCGACGAGACCGGCCGCCAGCCGGGCAGCGCACAACCGGGAGAGCTCGTCGTACGCGTCCTGGCCGACCAGCGCGATCAGCTCCGGGCCGTACGACTGGTACATCGGCTCGGTGCCCACGTGCGCGTCCGGTGAGGACGTGCACCACCAGTCGAGGTCGTGCCCGCCCGGGCCCCAGCCGCGCCGATCAAACTCGGTCAGCGTCGAGAGCAGGTACTTCGTGCCGTCCGGCCGCTTGGTCCAGTCCTGTTCGCGGCGCACCGGGAGCTGCCAGCAGACGTCCGGCTTGTAGGTCAGCGGGTGCACCCCGTCGCGCAGCGCCTGGGCGTGCAGCGCGCAGCCACCCCCACCGGCGAAATCGGCGTCGTTGAGGAACACGCACGGACCGTCCGCGGACTGGGTGGCCGTGCGGCGGGCCGGTTTCGACCCGTCGATCGTGTCCATCTCGGTGTAATTCTTGAACCCGCGCCGGTAGTGCTGCCAGGTCTCGGGCGTCAGCTTGGCGGCCGCGCTCTTCGTCCTGGTCTCGTCGTCGGCGTCGGTGAAGAACGCGCCGTGCGAACAACAGCCGTCCTGCGCGCGGCCCGCGATGATGCCGTGACACGCGGACCCGAAGACGCAGGTCCAGCGGGACAGCAGCCAGGTCAGGTCGGCGCGGACCACGTGCTGGTCGTCGGCCGGGTCGGTGAACTCGATCCATTCGCGAGGGAAGTCGAGTTCGACCTCTCGGGCGCGGGCGGCGGCCGCGTCATCCATCACGATGCGAAGCTGGGTGCGGCGACTCACCTGGCACAGCGTACGCGCGTCTGCCCTGCACAACCGCGCAGCGGGGCCCTTCCGTGCAGGACAGTGGCGGTGGTGACTGACCGGACTACCCTTTGCTACGTGACTTCGGATGTCCCCGTGCTCCTGTCCAGTTCCTCGGTCTTCCCCGAGCCGACCTCGGCTGCGTTCGAGATGGCGGCCACGGTGGGTTACGACGGCGTGGAGGTCATGGTCTGGACCGACGCGGTCAGCCAGGACGCCGGTGCACTCCAGGGCCTGGCCAAGCACTACGGCGTGCCGGTGCTCTCGGTCCACGCGCCGTGCCTGCTGGTCACCCAGCGGGTCTGGAGCCCGGACCCGTGGGAACGGCTCAACCGCGCGGCCGAGCTCGCCGAGTCGCTCGAAGCCCCCACGGTCGTGGTGCACCCGCCGTTCAGCTGGCAGCGGGACTACGCGCGCAACTTCGAGCCGGGGCTGGCCAAGGTGCAGGCCCGGCATCCGGACATCACTTTCGCGATCGAGAACATGTTTCCCGTACGCATGGCGGGGCGGAATTTTGTGCCCTACACCCCGGGATGGGATCCGACGGAGGTCGGCTTCGACGCGTACACGCTGGATCTGTCGCACTGTGCGGCCGCGCGCATCGACTCGATGGAGCTGGCCGACCGGATGGGTGCCGGTCTCAAACACGTGCACCTCGGTGACGGCACCGGCGAGGGGCGCGACGAGCACCTGGTGCCCGGGCGCGGCACGCAGCCGTGCGCCGAGCTGCTGCAGTCGCTGTCGGCCCGCGGGTTCCGGGGCTCGGTGGCGCTCGAGGTCAGCACCCGCAAGGTGGCCAACCGCGAGGTTCGCGTTCAGGACCTGCGCGAGTCGCTCGAGTTTGCCCGGCGCCACCTCGCGCCGACCCCATCGGGAAGCCAGGCGTTCTCTAGGCCGGCGTGAGTGTTGCCGCGCGCTTACGGGCGCGGTGGGCGGCGACGTGGGAGCGGGTCGCGCAGCGCTCCGAGCAGAAGCGCCGGCAGTTGTTGGACGACGTGTCCAGATAGACGTTGCCGCAGCGCTCGTCCGCGCAGATGCCGAAGCGCGCGCTGCCGTATTCGCACAGCCACACCGACAGGCCCCAGACCGCGCCGGCCAGATATTCCGCGCTGACCAGGGCGCCGCGCCCGGTGACGTGCATGTGCCAGTCCCCGGCGTCGTGCCCGGAGATGCGGGGCTGCACCGGGTAGGCCTCGAGCAGGGAGTTGAGCTCGGTGACGGCCTCGGCGTCGCGGCCGCTCGTGCCGTACTCGAAGACGTCGCGCAGCCGTCGCTGGGCCCGGCGCAGCGCTGCCAGGTCCTTGTCAGTGACCTCGGCGCCCATCCAGGCCAGTTCCCCGTCGAACATCGCCTTGAGCCCATCGAGGTCGTCCAGGCCGGCGTTGACGAGGTCGACGGCCGTACGCGCGTACGCATCGAAGTTCACCCGACAACCGTAGCCGCCCCCATCCGTTACGAACACGGTCGAGACATGGTTACCGCGACCCGGAGCGGCCCGGGTTATACGCTCGGCACATGCTCCGATCCGTCTTTCTCGCCGCCGCCGGGTCGTCCCGGATGGAGCGGCTGATCTCCTCGGTCCCGGTCAGCAAGGGGATCGTCCAGCGGTTCGTCGCGGGGGCGGGGGCCGACGACGCGTTGCGGACCAGCCGGGTGCTCGCCGACGACGGCCTCGCGGTCAGCCTGGACCACCTCGGTGAGGACACCCTGACCGCCGAGCAGGCCGCCGCGACCAGGGATCAGTACCTGCTGCTGCTCGGCCGGCTCAAGAGCGCAGGACTGACCCCGGCGGCCGAGGTGAGCCTCAAACTCTCGGCGGTCGGCCAGAAACTCGACGACAAGATGGCGTACGAGTACGCGAGCGCGATCTGCGCCGCCGCGGCCGAGGCGGGAACCACGGTGACCCTCGACGCCGAGGACCACTCGACCACCGATTCGACGCTCGAGATCCTCTCCGAGCTGCGCAGGGACTACCCCAGCACCGGTGCTGTCCTGCAGGCCTACCTGCGGCGCACCGAGGGGGACTGCCGCGAGCTCGCCACCGCCGGGTCGCGGGTGCGGCTCTGCAAGGGCGCCTACGCCGAGCCCGAATCGGTCGCCTACCAGTCGGCGCTGGACGTCGACAAGGCGTATGTGCGCTGCCTCAACATCCTGATGTCCGGTGCGGGCTACCCGATGGTCGCCACGCACGACCCGCGGCTGATCGCGATCGCGGAGGACCGGGCACGCTGGTTCGACCGTCAGTCGGACGAGTTCGAGTTTCAACTGCTCTTCGGCGTACGCCCGGAGGAGCAGACGCGGCTCGCCGCGGCCGGCCACACCGTGCGGGTCTACGTACCCTACGGCGACCAGTGGTACGGCTACCTGATGCGCCGCCTCGCCGAGCGTCCCGCCAACGTCGCGTTCTTCGGCAGGGCCCTGACAAGCAAAAAGTGACCCCTTTGGGCGACTTCGTGCGCGTGGCGGCTTGACTTCTCGGGTGCGATTTCACGGAACGTAGCGCGATGGTCACAGAGGTCTCGATACCGTACTGATGACACGCGCGCCCGTCAGCCACGTCGCGACAGTCCAGCCGTGGTGAGGGCGCCTGCGAAAGGATCGGTGCGAGGAGATGACGGGTCCAGCAACCCAGACGGAGGAGCGCCTCGCTGAGGTGCGCTTCCTCACCGTCGCCGAGGTCGCCGCGCTCATGCGGGTCTCCAAGATGACCGTGTATCGGCTGGTGCACGGCGGCGAGCTCAGTGCGGTACGGGTGGGCCGGTCGTTCCGGGTGCCCGAACACGCGGTTCACACGTACCTGCGTGGGGCGTTCTCGCAAACCGCCTGAGGCGTGCCCGAGGGCGCTCAGCAGGGGCCGTGTTGGTCCCACGCGGGAGGGGCGGCTACGCTGGTGCGGTTCGCCCCGTGATAGCTCGTGTGCGTTTGGCGCCGCGGCTGAGGGGCAAACCGCTAGCAGTCCGGTCGGTGCGTGTTTTCACGCGCGCCGCGGCCGGCCCCACATGGTTTCGAGAGGCATGACGTATGGGCTCCGTGGTCAAGAAGCGTCGCAAGCGTATGGCGAAGAAGAAGCACCGTAAGCTGCTGCGCAAGACCCGCGTTCAGCGTCGCCGTCTGGGCAAGTGATGACCGGCCGGGCGATCTGCCCGGCCTGCTCACTTGCCGATCCCGGCTCGGCCGCACCGGTTGCCATCGGTGTTCCGGCAGAGCCGTCACCAGGCTGCGTTGCTGTCTAGGCACAGCCGTTCTCGACCGAAGCCGCACGTGAGAGGCGCGCCCGTGGTCTCGTCCGAAGCCGCGGCCCCGCCGCGGGTCGTCGTGGTCACCGGGGTCAGCCGCTTCCTCGGAGCCCGCGTCGCGTCCCGGCTCGCCGCCGACCCCCGGGTCGATCGCGTCATCGGCCTGGATCCGCACGAGCCGCCTGCTGCCCTCGCGGGCCTGCTGGCGGACGTCGAACTGATCCAGGCCGACGCGCGGGCCGCCACCGGGGTCGTCGCCGATCTCGGCGCTGAAGCGGTCGTGCATCTCGCGGTCACGAGCGCGCCCGACCCGCAGCACGGCGGTCGCGCGGCCATGAAAGAGCAGAACGTCATCGGGACGATGCAGCTGCTCGCGGCCGCGCAGAGTGCCGGTCGGCTGCGCAAGCTGGTCGTGCGCTCGTCCACGGCCGCCTATGGCGCGTCCTTTCGCGACCCGGCCGTCTTCACCGAGGACACCGAGCCCCGCGCGGTGCCGCGTGGCTCCTTCGCGCGCGACATCCTCGATATCGAGGGCTACGTGCGTGGCTTCCGGCGCCGCCGCCCCGAGGTGGCCGCCACCGTCCTGCGATTCGCGCCGTTCATCAGCGAGACCGCGGACACCACCCTCACCCGCTACTTCGCGCAGCCGATGGTGCCGACCGTGCTCGGTCGCGACGCCCGGCTCCAGTTCGTGCACGTCGACGATGCGCTGGAGATCCTGCACCGCTCGGTCATCGAGGACCATCCCGGCACGTTCAACGTCGCCGGTGCCGGGGTCCTCGCGCTCTCCCAGGCCGTTCGCAGGGCCGGTCGCATCTCCGTGCCGCTGCCCGAGGGCACGCTCTCCTCGCTCGCCGCGGTCGCCCGCTCGGTCGGTGTCGGCAAGATCGGCCTCGACCAGGTGGACCTCTTCGTGCACGGCCGGGTGGTCGACACGACCCGGCTCGTCAAGGAGTTCGGGTTCACACCACGCACGACCGCGGCAGCTTTCGACGACTTCATCAAGGGTCACAGCAACGGGTCGTCGCTGACCGCCGACCGGCTCGAGGCGGCCGAACGCGCCATCCTGGACGGCGTTCGGCAGCTCCGGGCGGCGGCGTCCTCCGGGGGTGCCGAGTCATGAGTCAGGACGAATACCACAAGGCGCTTCCCGGGCATGCCAACTTCGCGCTGCCCCGGGAGAAGCCCTACAAGCCCCTGAACGGCAAGCGCCCGATTCCCGAGAAGCCTTCGCCCGTCGTCGAGGAGCCCCCGGCGCCGGATCCGGTGGACGTGTGGGATCAACGGGTCGCCGGCGGGCTGGCCTTCCTGCGGCGGCGACTCGCGGGTGCGTACGAGGTGGACGAGTTCGGTTTCGACCGTGAACTCAACGACAGCGTCTTCCAGCCGATGCTGCGGGTGCTCTACCGCGACTGGTTCCGCACCGAGGTGTTCGGCGTCGAGAACATCCCCGACACCGGTGGCGGGCTCCTCGTCGGCAACCACTCAGGCACGCTGGCGCTCGACGCGCTGATGCTGACCACCGCCCTGCACGACAAGCACCCACGTCAGCGGCACCTGCGGCTGCTCGGTGCCGACCTGGTCTTCCGGATGCCGGTGCTGTCCGAGCTCGCCCGCAAGGCCGGCGCCACGGTGGCCTGCAATCCCGACGCCGAGCGCCTGATGAGCGATGGTGAGCTGGTCGGCGTCTTCCCCGAGGGCTTCAAGGGCATCGGCAAACGCTATTCGGAGCGCTACAAACTGCAGCGGTTCGGCCGGGGCGGCTTCGTCTCCGCGGCGCTGCGCACCGGCACCCCGATCACGCCGGTCGCCATCGTCGGTGCGGAGGAGATCTATCCGATCCTCGCCGACCTCAAGCCGCTGGCCCGCCTGCTCGGCATCCCGTACTTCCCGGTGACCCCGACGTTCCCGTGGCTCGGCCCGCTCGGGCTGGTCCCGCTGCCGAGCAAATGGCTGATCGAGTTCTGCGAGCCGATCCCGACCGCGCACCTCACCGAGTACGCCGACGACCCGATGGTGGTCTACAACCTCGCCGACCAGGTCCGCGAGACGATCCAGGCCACTCTGCACACATTGCTGGAAAAACGGCCGGATCCGTTCGGGCGCTAAACCGGTACAATAGACACTGAGGGGCGGCCCCGACTCTTGAAGTCGGCACCGCCCCTCGCCATGTTTTGGTGGGTGTGTCAGTCCTTGCCGAACAGGTTCCCTAACAGGCCACCGAGCAGACCCTTGTCCTCCGCCGCCGGCGGAGTGACGGGGTCCTCGGAGACCATCGGTTCCGGGTCGGCCGAGACGCTCTTGGACGGCTCGGCCTCTTCCGCTTCCTCGGCGACCGTGGCCTTGCCGCCGGTGGTCGCCGTCGGCTCAGCGGTCGGATCGTCGGTGGCCTTCGGGCCGGACTTGCTCTTCTTCTTGTCGTCCGTGGTGTCGCTGTCGCCCTTGGACGACGACGATTTGTTCTTCTCGCCACCGGTGCTCTGCGTCTGGGTCTGGCCCTGACGGCGTTCGCCCGAGGACGACGAGGTCTCGGAGCCCGCCTTGCAGGAGCTCAGCGAGGGCCCGAGGGGGTCGCTCGGCGCCAGTTCGGCGTCGCAGGCCAGGCCGTCCCGGATGTGCTCCGAACGGTCCTGGACCCGGTCGAGCAGATCCAGCGACGCCAGCGCCCGTTCCCGGTTGGCGTTGTCCAGCCGTTCGAGGGCCGGGGTCAGGACGCGGCGTTGGGTGTCCACGAACGAGTCGACGTAGTTGAGGCCGGTCGGGTCCTCACGGGTCACGGCCGAGGTCGTGAGCAGCTTGACCCCCTGCGTGGCGTCGGCGTCCATGTCGGCCAGCGCGGCCGGGAACTTCACGTTGTCCCCGTCCATCGAGACCGCCTCGGAGAGCCGGTTACGGGCGAACGTCAGCGACAACTGCCCACGGGTGATGTCCGAGCCGGCCATCGCCAGCTGGGCACGTTCGGTGGAGCGCTTGACGCCGTAGAGGGCATCACCCGGCGAGGCGTTCTCGCTCGCCGCGGAGATCCCCGAGACGGCCATCGCCCCGGCGGCGACACCGATGACGATCGCGCCGCGGGCCCGGATGCGTCGCCCGCCCTGCCCCAGCAGTTTGCGGACAGGTGCGGTGGCCTCGGGCTCGTCATCGGTGGTCGCCGCGCCCTCCCCGATCCCGTCGCGTTCTGCCGTGGCGACCAGCATGGCCCGCAGCCCCATCCGGAACTCCGGTTCCACCTGGACCCCGGGTCGTGGCGCGGAGAGGCGGTGCCCGATGGCGACCAGTTCGGCGAGCTGTTCGTCGGCCCGGCCCCGGGTGTGGTGGCGACGGCCCGCGCTCGTCTCGTCGAGAAGCTCCGCGAAGCGCTCGGCGCTCCGGCGATCCAGGAAATCGAACTTCACCGGGGGCACCCCCCTTCGCTCGTGACTGACCCGCCGACGACGGTGTCAGCGGGCGCGACAGAACTGGCGGACCGTTGGTCCACCACGGGTCGCACCCGGACAAACGCTTGACGGGCAGGGGCGGTTACGGGTGGAACCGGCGTCGTTGAGGCCGTAGAGATCGACAAGGTCAGGCTTCCCATCACCACTGGAACCCTTCGGGCAGCAGCCGGGCCAGCGCTCGGACGGCCCGGTACTGCAGGGCCTTGATGGCGCCTTCGTTCTTGCCCATGGTCTGTGCGGTCTCGGCGACGGAGAAGCCCTGCAGGAAACGGAGCACGATGCACTCCTGCTGCTCGGGATTGAGCTGCTTCACCGCCGTGAGCAGCGCCACGTTGGTGATGTGGTCGACGACGGCCGCCTCTGGGCTACCTTCTGGTCCACGATCTTCGCGATCGGCGTCGAGCACGTCGCCGGTGGTCACCTCGAGCCGGTAACGCCCCGACTTGAAGTGGTCGGCGACCAGGTTGCGGGCGATGGTGACCAGCCAGGCGCCCAGGTCACGGCCCTGCCAGGTGAAGCTGCCGATGCGTTTGAGCGCCCGCAGGAAGGTGTCGGAGGTCAGGTCCTCGGCGAGTTGGCGGTTGCCGACCCGGAAGTAGACGAAACGGAAGACGGTGTCGACGTAGCGGTCGTAGATCAGCCCGAAGGCGGCCGAGTCGCCGCCCTGGGCCCGCTCGACGAGTGCCCAGACCTCCGCGGCCGCGTCGCCGGGGTCGGGGCGGGCGGGATATTTCGGTGGTTCCGACTCGCTGGGCGGGCCGGTGGTGCTCTGGGTCGGGACGACGACGGTCTGATCGGCGTCGGTGGCGCTCGCCCGGCGCTCAGGCCCGGGTTGCTGCGGTGTTTGCGGCCGGCCGGGGGCGACTACACGGCCGCCCTTCGAGTTCCCGGTGCCGGGCAGATGCCGGCTCGGTGACTCGTTGATGTGGGGCCGGTTCCGGGTCCGCTTGGGTCCGTCGCCCCGGATGGCATTGGCGACGCCCTTGCCGAGCGCGCTCAGTTTCTCCGGCACGCTCGGATAAGCCGCGAAAATGTCGCGATTGAACGGATCGCCGGCGTACACATGACTCACTGCGCCTCCTTGACCCGGCGGGCCGTCGTTGAGGGGGTGGCCGAAAGGCCGTCCACAACAAAACGGGGTGAAGCGGCCAGGAACTTGGCAGGCCGACCTCACCCACGGATGTGGACTCCGTTACACAGGGGCGAAGTATTGCCGCATCTGTGCACACCAAGTCGCACAGTGTGTGCGTTGGCCGAAAATAGTACGAAGTGGCGCAGACCGGGCGGAGTGTCCGTCTGTCACGATGAACGACGCACTGGCGGCGGCCGCCGGCCGGATCTGCGTCACAGCCGGCGTCCGGGACATGTGCCAGACTCGGGCGTCGTGGGAGACCTCTCCGCGAGCCCGGCACCCGATCCGGTCCGGGCCGCCGCACGACAGACGCCCGACCGGCCCGCACTCATCGCCGGTGACACCGTTCTGACCTGGTCCGAGCTGGACGAACGCGTCGAAAGTGCGGCGCGGCACCTGGCCGTGGGCAGTGTGCCCGGCGATCGGATCGCGATCGTTCTGGGCAACACGCTCGGCTTCGCCATCGCCTACTTCGGCACGCTCAGGGCCGGGCGGGTGGCGGTTCCTTTGAATCCCGCGTACGCCGATGACGAGCTCGCATTCGCGCTTGCCGACAGCGGGGCGGTTCGCGTTGTCGTGGCGAACGCAGGACGGGATTTTGTGCGTTTGTCGGATGTGGAGCGCGTACGAGAAGAATCGCTGGAGCGGGGCGGACCGCCACTCGCGACGCCCGGGCCGGCCACCGATGATCTCGCGGTTCTGCTCTATACGTCCGGGACCAGTGGGCGGCCGAAGGGTGCCATGCTCACGCACCGGGCACTTTCCGCGAACAACGAGCAATTATCGCGTATCGAGCCGCCGGTTATCGGAGCCGACGACGTGGTGCTGCTCGCCATTCCGTTCTTTCATGCCTACGGCCTCAATACCGGGCTCGGCGCCGTTGCCCAGCATGGCGCCTGCGGTGTTCTGGCGGAGCGTTTCGATCCCGCCGAAACGCTCGCGCTGATCGCAGAACACCAGGTCACAGCAGTTATCGGGGTTCCTTCCATGTATGCGGCCTGGTCGTTGATGCCCGATGTCGACCTCAGTTCTGTGCGCACCGCTGTCTGTGGCGCGGCGCCGTTGGACCCGGCCGTGGCGGCGCGCTTCACTCTGGCGACGGGCAAGGGCATTCTCATCGGGTACGGCTTGACCGAAGCGGCGCCGGTCCTGACGACCACGGCAGTGAGCGACCGGGCGAAAGTCGGTTCGATCGGGCGTCCGTTGCCGGGCATTTCGCTGCTTCTCCGATCGGCGGACGGTGCGGTTCTGTGGCGCGACGGCGTCACCACCCCGGCGGAGGACGACGAACTGGAGCTCGACCTGGCTTCGGAGGGCACCGATCCCGGCGAGATCGTGGTGCGTGGCGCGAATCTCTTCTCGGGTTACTGGCCCGGCGGCGAGGACGGTCCTTCCTCCGACGGCTGGTGGGGGACCGGTGATATCGCCTATGCGGACGCCGGCGGTGACCTCGTCCTGGTCGACCGGATCGGCGAGCTGATCCTGATCAACGGCTTCAACGTGTATCCGGCCGAGATCGAGCGCGTCCTCGACGCCCATCCCGGAGTGCTCGAAGCCGCGGTGATCGCCGTGCCCGACGAGCGCACCGGCCAGGCGCCGTACGCATATGTAGTGCCCGCTCTCGACCCCGCACCCACCCCGGCCGAGCTGCACGCCTACCTCGGGACGCAGCTGGCCCGGTTCAAACTGCCGGCCGGCATCGAGCTGGTGAGTGAGTTGCCGCACTCCGCGATCGGCAAAGTACGCAAAGGAGCCCTCCGATGACCCCGTCCGACCACCCCGCCACCGCCCTTGACCGGACTGAAGCGCCCCCTCGTCTTACCTTGATCAGCCGCGCCGGCTGTCACCTCTGCGAGGAGGCCGAGCAGGTGCTCGACCGGATCGCGCCCGAGGGCTGGACTAGGGTGGAGGTCGAAGGCTCGATCGAGCTGGAGCGTGACTACGGCGACCGGGTGCCGGTGGTGATCCTCGACGGCAAGGAGCACGGCTACTGGCGGGTCGAGGAGGAGCGGTTGCTCCGGGATATGGCTAGACCTCCGGGTGCCCCTCGGCTGTAACGTCACGGCCGTGGCTCGAAATCATCTTGTCTGGGACTGGAACGGCACCCTGCTCGACGACCTCTCGCTGGTCGTCGCCTCCACCAATGAGACGTTCGCCAGAGTCGGCGGCCGCAGCGTGGACTCCGACGAGCATCGCTCGCGGTTCCGTCGCCCGGTCGCCGAGTTCTACGCCGAGATCCTCGAGCGGGCGATCAGCGACGACGAGTTCGAGGAGCTCGACCGGATCTTCCACGACGCCTACCGGCTCGGCCTGACCACCATCCCGCTCGCGGCCGACGCCGAGGCGGCGATCAAGGCCTGGGAGGGCACCCAGTCGCTGCTGTCGATGTGGTTCCACAGCGAGCTGATCCCGGCGGTCGAGTCCCGTGGCCTGGCCGGCGTCTTCGCCCGCATCGACGGCCGCCCCACCGAGGTCGACGGCGGTCTCAAGGCGGCCCATCTGGCCCGGCACCTCGCCGAGCTGAAGATCCAGGGCCCGGATTGTGTGCTGATCGGGGATTCCATCGATGACGCGGACGCCGCGGTATCGGTCGGCGCGGCCGCCGTGCTCTATACCGGCGGTTTCACCGACCCGAATCGGCTGCGCGCATCGGGCGTTCCGGTCGCGGACTCGTTAATGGAAGCGGTGTTGATCGCCAAGGCACTGTGATACTCGTCGTCGGCATCGCGACGTTGTTGGCAGTGGGGCCTCGGAAGCGGTAATACTCGGAGGGATGTCGGCGTGCGAGTAGCACGCTGACTCGATCTTTGTCCAGTTCCGCTATCAAGATCGCGATTTGTGCACGCCTTCACAAGCGCCTACTCTGTGACTCCGACGAGCCCCGCTACCACAGCCGGTCAATCCGGGCCACAGAGGGCTCACCGCAGGTTCGCCACCTTGTCGGCACGGAGTCAGATGAGTCAGCAGCGTCATGGAAACACGCCCGGCAACGCCGGCGCAGTGCCCGCCTTCCCGGATCTGCCGGAAGCGACGATCGCGCGACTGCCGGAGTACCTTCGCGCTCTGCACAACCTCGCGGAAGCCGGCTCCGACACGATCTCCAGCGAGGGTCTCGCCGCCGCGGCGGGAGTCAACTCGGCCAAGCTCCGCAAAGACCTGTCCCACCTCGGGTCCTATGGCACCCGTGGCGTCGGTTACGACGTCACCCTGCTGATCGACCAGATCGAATACATCCTCGGCCTCGACCAGCGCCGCGCCGTCGCCCTCGTGGGCGTCGGAAACCTGGGCCACGCGCTGGCCGGCTACGACGGTTTCGCCAGTCGCGGGTTCCGCATAGTCGCTCTCTTCGACGCCGATCTCGAGCAGGTCGGCAAAGCGATCAACGGGCTGACCGTGCGGCACGTCGGCGAGCTGCGCCGTGCCGTCGTCGAGGACGGCATCACCATCGGGGTCATCTCGACCCCGCCGAGCGCCGCGCAGGGCGTCGCCGACGATCTGGTGGCCGCGGGGGTCACCAGCATCCTCAACTTCGCACCCTGCGTGCTGTCGGTCCCGGCCGGTGTCGACGTCCGCAAGGTGGATCTCGCCATCGAGCTGCAGATCCTGTCGTTCCACGAACACCGCAAGGCCTCGCTGACCGCCCTGCCTGGCGGGCTGGTCGGCGAGGGCGGTAACCAGGAGGCGGTCGGATCGTGAACCTGCTCAGCGTCGGCGCGTCCCACAAGACAGCCGGAGTCGGCACCCTCGAGCGTCTCTCGATAGCCGGCCCGGACATTCCCGCCATCCTGCAGAAACTCGTCGCCCAGCCGTATGTCGGCGAGGCGGTCGTCCTCTCCACCTGCAACCGGGTGGAGGTCTACGCGGCGGTCACCGGCTTCCACGGCGGTCTCGGCGACGTCTGCAATGTGCTCGCCGAGGAGTCCGGCATCGGGGCCAACGAGCTCGCGAGCCATCTCTACGTGCACTACGACGAGGCGGCCGTGCGCCACTCGTTCCGGGTCTCCTCCGGGCTCGACTCGATGGTCGTCGGCGAGGCACAGATCCTCGGCCAGCTGCGTGACGCCTACCACGCGGCGACCGAGGCCGACTCCGCCGGCAGGCTCCTGCACGAGCTCATGCAGCAGACGCTGCGGGTCGGCAAGCGCGCACACGCCGAGACCGGCATCGACAAGGCCGGTCAGAGCGTGGTCAGCGCTGCCCTCGAGGTCGCGGCCGACGCGTTCGGCGGTGACCTGAGCGGTCGCAAGGGTCTCGTGATCGGTGCCGGCGCGATGGGTGCCCTCTCCGTGGCGACCCTCACCCGCTCCGGCGTCGGCCCGCTGAAGATCACCAACCGCGGCGCCGACCGCGCCGCCCGGCTCGCCGAGGCATATGGCGCCACCGCGGTCCCCTTCGACTCCCTCGACGAGGCGCTGGACGAGGCCGACCTGGTGGTTTGCGCCACAGCGTCGACCGAGCCGGTGCTCACCGCGGAGCGCCTCGCGGGCCGCTCACGGCAGCTCGTCGTGCTCGACCTGGCGGTGCCGCGCGACGTCTCACCAGAGGTCGCCGCGCTGCCCAATGTGACCGTCGTCGACATGGACGGGCTCGCCGCCAGCCGCCGCGCGCTGCCGGCCGCCGCTGACACCGCCGCGGTCGAACAGATCGTGAGTTCCGAGGTAGATCAGTTCCTGGGCTGGCTGCGCGGTGCCGAGATCGCGCCGACCGTCGCCGCCCTGCGCACCCGCGCCGACGAGGTCGTCAGCGCCGAGCTGCGCAAGCTGTCCTCGCGCCGTCCGGAGTTCACCGACGAGCAGCGCTCCGACGTGGCCCGCACCCTGCACCGCGTCGTCCAGCAACTGCTGCATTCGCCCACCGTCCGGGTCCGGCAACTTGCGGCGGAGCCCGGCGGCGACCAGTATGCGGCCCTGTTGCGTGAGTTGTTCGACCTCGACGTCCCGCATGCGACCCAGGCGGACGCCGTGCCGGAGATCGGAGGGAAAGCGTGACCACCCCGCTACGTCTCGGCACCCGTGGCAGCAAGCTCGCACTCGCCCAGAGCCAGATGGTGGCCGACGAGCTGACCAAGCGCACCGGCACCCCGGTCGAGCTGGTCCGCATCATCACCGCCGGTGACCGCTCGGCCGCTCCGGTTGCGGAGCTGGGCGTCGGAGTGTTCGTCTCCGCGCTGCGCGACGCGCTGCTCAACAATGAAATCGACTTCGCGGTCCACTCGTACAAGGACCTGCCGACCGCGTTACTGCCCAGCCTGCACATCGCGGCTGTGCCCGAGCGGGAGGACCCGCGCGACGCGCTCGTCGCCCGTGACGGCAAGACCCTCACGGAGCTCTTCGCGGGGTCGACCATCGGCACGGGTGCGGTGCGCCGAATCGCGCAATTGCATGCCTTGGGCCTACAGTTGCAGGTCACGCCGATTCGCGGCAACATCGACAGCCGAATCGCGCGGGTGCTCGGCCCTGAGGCCGACCTCGACGCGGTCGTCCTGGCGAGGGCCGGCGTGATGCGTCTCGGCAGGGCCGCCGAGATCACAGAGACGCTGGATCCGATGCTCATGCTGCCCGCACCCGCCCAGGGTGCGTTGGCCGTCGAGTGCCTGTCCGGCAACACTGACCTGGTCGAGCTGCTGGGGGCACTCGACCACGCACCGTCCCGCTTCGCCGTCACGGCGGAACGGGCGATGCTCGCCAAGCTCGAGGCCGGGTGCTCCGCCCCGGTCGCGGCACACGCCGAGCTCGCCGAAGGTGAGCAAGGCGACGAGATCTACCTGCGCGGTGCGGTGATCAGCCCGGACGGGACCCGAGCTGTCCGGTTGTCGCGCACCGGTACGCCCGCCGCCGCGGCGGAGATCGGCAAGGCGCTCGCCGCCGATCTCCTCGAGGCCGGCGCCGACACCCTGATGGGGAGCACAGAATGACCACCCGCACCGCCCGCAACCGCGCCGGACGCATCGCGTTCGTCGGCGCCGGACCCGGCGACCCGGGGCTGCTGACGCGCCGGGCCCACGACACCCTCGCCGAGGCCGACCAGGTCGTGTACGACCGAGGTGTGCCCGAGTCGCTGCTCGCGGCGATCAAGGCGGAGGCCAAGGACGACACCCAGTTCAGCCCGGCCGAAGGGGCACCCGGCGACGTCGCCAAGGTGCTCCTCTCAGCCGCGAAGTCCGGGCTGTCCGCCGTCCACCTCGTGGCCGGCGACCCCTTCGGCCACGAGTCCGTGGTCCACGAGGTGCAGGCCGTCGCCCGCACCGCGGTGCACTTCGAGGTCGTGCCGGGCCTCGGCCAGGCGGAGGGCGTCGCCACCTACGCGGGCGTCCCGCTGCCGGCCGTGCGCACCGTCGCCGACGTCGACGACGTCACCGCCCTCGACTTCGACGCCCTCGCCGCGGCCGCCCTCAAGGGCTCCTTCGCGGTAGCCGTGGACGCCGGCGACCTCGCCGCCGTCCGCGACGGCCTCCTCGCCTCGGGCGTCGAGCCGGGCACCCCCGTCGGCGTCACCGGCGACGGCACCGGCGAAACGCAGTACACCACCACCTCCACGGTCGACAGCTTCGTCGCCGCAGCCCTCGGCTTCACCGGCCGCGTCGTCCTCACCGTCGGCGGCGACGTCGCCGAGCGCGACAAGCTCAGCTGGTGGGAGAACCGCCCGCTCTACGGCTGGAAGGTCCTCGTCCCGCGCACCAAGGAGCAGGCAGGCGCGATGAGCGCCCGGCTCCGCGCGTACGGCGCCATCCCGTGCGAGGTCCCCACCATCGCCGTCGAACCCCCGCGCACCCCCGCGCAGATGGAACGAGCGGTCAAGGGCCTCGTCGACGGCCGCTACGCCTGGGTCGTCTTCACCTCGGTCAACGCCGTTCGCGCAGTCTGGGAGAAGTTCGCCGAGCACGGCCTCGACGCCCGCCACTTCGGCGGCGTCAAGATCGCCTGCATCGGCGAAGCCACCGCCGACGCCGTCCGCGACTTCGGCATCCAGCCCGAACTCATCCCCGCCGACGACCAGTCCAGCGAAGGCCTCCTCGCCGAGTTCTCGCCCCACGACGAGATCCTCGACCCGGTAGGCCGCGTCCTGCTCCCCCGAGCCGACATCGCCACCGAAACCCTCGCCGCCGGCCTCATCGAACGAGGCTGGGAAGTCGACGACGTCACGGCCTACCGCACCGTCCGCGCCGCCCCGCCGCCGGCCGACATCCGCGACGCCATCAAGTCAGGCGGCTTCGACGCGGTCCTCTTCACCTCATCCTCCACGGTCCGCAACCTCGTCGGCATCGCAGGCAAGCCCCACGCCCGCACCGTCGTCGCGGTCATCGGCCCGAAAACGGCCGAAACAGCCACAGAATTCGGCCTCCGCGTCGACGTCCAGCCTCAGCACGCCTCGGTCCCCGACCTCGTCGAAGCCCTCGCTTCGTACGCGGTGGAGCTCCGCGAGAAGCTCGCAGCAATGCCCGCCAAGCAGCGCCGCGGCTCAAAGGTCCAGGGCCCCACAGCCCTCCGCTTCCGCTGACGGTTTCGCCTGACCGTTTCGTCTGATCGTTTCGCCTGACCGTTTCGTCTGATCGTCGTCCGCTGGGCGATCGGGCGATGGCATGATCTGCGGTCCCGCCTCGGCGGGCCGCTGAACGGCTGAACCGGGCTGGTGTCTGTTCGCACCGGCCCATTCCCGGGCTGGTGTCTGTTCGCACCGGCCCATTCCCGGGCTGGTGTCTGTTCGCGCCAGCTCGGCCCGGGCTGGCGCTCTTCGTGCCAACCCATCCCCGGGCTGGTGTTCTTCGCACCGGCCCGGCCCGTCGGGCAGCTCGCCGGGTTCTTCGGTTTCTTCGGGTGAGCTCGCTGGTCTGCCGGCCTTGCGCGCGGCAGACTTTGCTGGTCCGGTCGTCAGCCTTCACTGGCGACCTGGTTTGTCGCCGACCTGCTGGGGCCGGTTTGGTTTATCGCCGACCTGCTGGGGCCGGTTTGATGCTTCGCCGGCCCACTGCGGCCGACCTGGCTGAGGGAGAGAGCATGTCGTACCCCGACATTCGCCCGCGCCGGCTTCGGCGTTCGGCTGCCATGCGCCGCCTGGTGGAAGAGACCCGCGTCTCGCCCGCCGAACTGGTGCTCCCGGTCTTCATCAAGGAAGGTCTCGCCGAGCCCCGCCCGATCTCCTCCATGCCCGGCGTCGTGCAGCACTCGCGTGATTCGTTGCGCAAGGCCGCGCACGAGGCCGTCCGGGCCGGTGTCGGCGGGATCATGCTTTTCGGCGTGCCGAAGAACGAGAACAAGGACGAGACCGGCTCGGGTGGCATCGACCCGGACGGCATTCTCAACGTGGCCATCCGCGACGTTGTGGCCGAGGTCGGCGATTCCACGATCGTCATGGGCGATCTGTGTCTTGATGAGTTCACCTCCCACGGTCACTGCGGCGTGCTCACCGCTGACGGCACGGTGGACAACGACGCCACCCTTGATCTTTACGCCCAGATGGGCATCGCCCAGGCCGAGGCCGGCGCCCATGTGGTCGGCCCCTCCGGAATGATGGATGGCCAGGTCGGCGTGATCCGCCGAGCCCTCGACAAGGCAGGTCACCAGGACACTGCTGTCCTCGCCTACGCGGTGAAGTACGCGGGTGCCTTCTACGGCCCCTTCCGTGAGGCCGTGGAGTCGACCCTGCAGGGCGACCGCCGTACCTACCAGCAGAGCCCCGGCAACATCCGTGAAGCTCTGCGCGAGGTCGACCTCGATGTCGCCGAGGGCGCGGACATGGTCATGGTCAAGCCCGCGCTGCCCTACCTCGACGTGGTGGCAGCCGTCCGTGACCGCGTAGACGTCCCGGTCGCGGCCTACCAGGTCTCCGGTGAGTACGCGATGGTCGAAGCCGCCGCCGCGAACGGCTGGATCGACCGCCAGGGCGTGATGCTGGAGACCCTCACGTCGATCAAGCGTGCGGGTGCTCAGATCATGCTCACCTACTGGGCCACCGAGGCGGCCCAGCTCCTCCGCGATCGTTACTGAGCCATTCACTGCGGCCCGTGTGCCGGGTTTCATGCAGCCAACGTACTCGGCTGTCGAGCCCGGATTCGGGTTATCCACAACGCGCCTCTGTCCACAGGGTGCGCAGTGTCGATCCGCTGATTCGTGCACTCTGGCCGGGTGCTCAGAGGCGTACTGAACGAAGGAGCCCACGGATCCGGCCCGCGGCCGTCAGTCCGTGGGCTCCAACCGCTGCACCAGTTGCGCGACGTCGGCCGCGTATTCGTACCAGTCGCGGTCCGACTGGAATCCCAGCTCAGCGTTGACCTTCAGCATCGACTCGTTGTGCTGCGCATTCCACGTCTGCACCTGCCGCAGGGTGGGCTCGGCCGTCCGCAGCTCGAAGAGCATCCGGGCCTTGATAGCCCGGTCGATGCCGTAACCGCGGTGCTTGCGCACGACGATGGTGTCGTACTGGTCGGCGCGCTCCGGGTGCTGCGCCGGCACGACCAGCTCGGTGAGACCCGCGACCTCGCCGGTCTCCTCGTGGATCGCCAGCACGACGTAGGGCTTGAGGCCCCTGCGGTGCAGCGTGTCGAGGCTGTCCCGCAGACGCTGCGGGTCCGCGGAGCTCGGGCGGCTGTCGGGATCGTTCTCGTCGCCGTCCTGTGCCTCGAGCTTGGCCTGGGCGTATGCCTCCAGCAGCGGCTGCGACGGGCCGCCCGGGTGATACTCGACCCGGTAACCCGGGCTGATCCCGCTCGCCATGGCGCTCAGCGAGCTCCAATCCACGCTGGACAGGTTGAGCACGCTGCGTGTCTCGACATAGTCCTTCGAGAAGCTCATCGACTCGTAGAAAGCGATCGCGGACGTGCCACCGATCGCCTCGACGCTGATAGTGGAGAAGCCCTCGAGGTAGGCACGGCGCGCGGCGACCGCCACCAACTGCTGGCCGAGGCCACGGCGACGCAGATTCGGGTGCACGAGCACCTCGAGCACGCCGTCGTTGCCGAGCAGCAGCAGCGTCACATGCCCGAAAACCTGGCTCTCACCCTCGGGGAGACGGTCGTCCTCAGCTACCCAGCTGATCCGGCGCTCGCCTGGCATCGTCTCGGCCAGGTATTCCCTGACCTGGATCTCCTGCCATGGTGGATCTTCCGGAAGGTCTGTGGCCAGCACCTTGTTCAACGTCTCCACGAGCGATCGGATCTCCTCGTCCGACGCAGACCGGGGATCCCATTCACGCACCCTCACGAGTACAGCTTGCCGGTATCTCGACCATCAGGGAAGTGCCAGCCCGGCAAATGTACGCGAACCATCACTGTCGGTTGCGGATTAGCCCCGGCTCAGCTGCCCATATTGGTTGGCCATCCGGTAGACCTCCTGGGCGTACGGGCGGACCGCGTTGTAGGTCAAAATGGCCTCCCACCAGGCGTCCGGCTTGGACATGTCGCGTCCGCCCTTGCACAGGTAGGTGGCTGTCGCGAGTGCCGCGTCGTCAATGTCGTTCGGGTTCGAAATTCCGTCATTGTCGGCGTCCACAGCGTTACCCACTGCGAGCTCGTTCCAGGTCTGTGGGATGAACTGCATCGGCCCGACCGCCCGATCCCACGTTGTGTCCTTGTCGAGCAGGCCCTGATCGGTGTCCCGGATGGCCTGTCGGCCGCCTTCACCGTTGAGCTGCAGGCCGAAGATGTCCGGGGACACCGTGCCGTCGGTGTTGAGCACCGAGTTCCCGGTGCTGCCATGATCCGACTCGACCTTGCCGATCGCGGCGACCGTGGTCCAACTGAGATTGCAGGTCGGTGTCCGACGAGCAGCGACAAGCTGGGCGTAGCCGTACGCCTGGACGGCGACGACCGGGATGCCGGCGCGAGTGCCGGTCTCCTGAGCCCACCCGGCGAGGGCATCGGCGGGCCGTGCCCCGGTCACTGCGCCCGGGGTTGTGGCCGTGGGGACCCCCGTCGGCAGTGCGGGCGGAGTAATCACCCCGGCGCCGGTGCTCAGGCTGGGCAACGGCGCGGCGGAAGCCGATGTCGCCGGCACTCCCGCATCCTGACCGAAGCCTGGGGTCACGCTGGGCGTGGGCGCCGACTCCAGAGCCTGCGGAACGAGGTACGCCCCGGCTGTCCCCGCGGCGCCGAGCAACAGCACAGTGACGACGGCCGGGAGAATGAACCTGCCGGTAGGACGCTTCGCCCACTCGGAGGTACTACGGGCCATCCGAGCAGGGTTGGCCTTCCGCAGGCCCCGAGAGGCGGACCCACGGGAGGACGGCGCCCGGGAGGCGAGCGCGAGAGCGGTCACCGAGGGCGGAGCCATGCTTCCGACATACGAGCCCTTGTTCGGGCCGCCCTTGCCAGCCTTCTCCCCAGCAGCCGACTTGGCATCCTTGCCTGCGTCGCTCTTGCTTGCGTCGCTCTTGCTTGCGTCGCTCTTTCTCGGGGTCGTCTTGTCGGTCGGCGTGGCCTTGGCTGCCGTCAGGGGGGCATCGGTGGCGGTGGCGTCGGCTCCGGGTTTTGTAGCTGGGGAGGCAGCCTGCTTGGCAGGTGCTTCTTCCTTGGGCTCGTCAGCTCCGGTCTTTTCGGTCGCTTTGGGTTCGCTCGCTTCGAGGCCCTCACGCTTCGGCTCCGGGGCGGAGCGACTCGGGGTCGCGGGCTCTGTAGCTGTGGCCGTTACGTCTTGGGTGGGCTTGGGCTCAGGGGTCTCACGAGAACTCGGCACCGTTTCACCTGCGGGCACCGTTCCGCCCGTAGATCCGGTCCCGCCCGTAGATCCTGTCTCGCTCGTAGATCCGGTCTCGCCCACAGGCATCGTTCCGCCCGCGGACATCGTGTCTTCCTCGGGCGCCGCGCCGGAGCTGCCGAGGGGGCCTCCGAGGTGCGGTGCCGCCGGACGATGAGGAGGTTTTTTCTGCCCGTCAGCCACCCGCAAGAGAGTACCGGGCGAACGCTTGGACGCAGGTTATGGATCAGACTCGATGGAGGTTTCCGACAACCGCGCAACTGCGTTGCAGCGGATCACCGCGTCGAGCCCCTACCCTGTGCGGATGCCGCGATACGACTTCCGGTGCCGCGCCTGCGGCGACACGTTCGAGATCAATCGACCGATGGCAGAGTCCGCCGCGCCGGCAACCTGCCCGCAGGGCCACGCCGACACTGTCAAGCTCCTCTCCACCGTCGCCGTCACAGGCCGAGGTGGCGGAACTTCGCCGACCCCGATGGCGGGAGCCACCGGCGGCGGTGGCTGTTGCGGCGGCGCCTGCGGCTGTTAACCCTGTGGGCTCCGGCCATGACCTTGCCTCCGGTTGACAGGCCTCCGGGACCAAGGTCACCACCTCATCTCGCGCGGCGCATTGCCATCGGACCGCGCACCGCGGATATCTCGTCTGCGCGGCAGGCGAAGCCAGACTGCTTTCCTACTGTCAACGCGTCTCGCCGGGCGGCGTCTCGCCGGGCTGCTGACGGTGCGCTGCTGGCCTTTGTGTCCGGTGCGGTGCTTGTCCCTGAGCAACCCTTGGGCTTGATCCTGAACATGGAACTGGGTCTGGTTCTGCCGCGAGATCCTGACTCGGTCTTCGGGGCCGCGTCGAGGCTCGAGTCTGGGCTCCGAGGCTGCGCTGACGCTCGGGCTGGTCTCCGGGGGTGCACCGGGGCTTGGGCTCGGTGTCCGGGGCGCCTCGATGGGCTTTCTGTCCGGGGCTGCACCGAGGGATGGGCTTGGTCACCGGGGGCCGCATGGGGCGGGTGGCTTGGTCTCCGGAGCCGCTCACAGACCGGGCTTGGTCTCTGGCCCACGACGAGACGGGCCTGATCTCCGGGCCTCACCAGGACTGGGCCTGGCCCCTGTGCCGTACCAACCTCGGGCGCTAGTCCCTGGTCCGTACCAACCTTGGGCCCTGGTCCCTGGTCCGCACCGACCTCGGGCGCTAGTCCCTGGTCCGTACCAAGACTGGTGAGCCTGGTCTCCGGAAGCCGCACCGGCACCGGGGGCATGGGCCAGGGCCGTGGCACGGGCGTGGGGGCGGGGGCATGGACCGGGGCGTGGGGCGGGGGCATGGCTTGGGCGTGGGGGCATGGGCAGGGTCACGTCGGCGGAATGGCCTGGGTTGCATTCGGGGGGTCGCGTGACTGTTCTCGGGTTTTTGTGTTGCGGGGATTGCTGTGGCTGTTTGGGGCGGAGGGCTTCGTTGCGTTGGGTTACGGATCTACGACGCGGATGGCTGATGTTGCGCGGCGTTACCGGGGTGATGGGTGGTTGGTTCGGTGTTCTTGCGGTGGTGATGTGGGGTGGGCGGGGTGGGGTGGCGGGCACGGAAGGGTCCACCTAATGGGTGGCGCTTGTGGTTGACGGGCAGCTGTTGGGCGGGCAAGGCGAGGCTGCATCGGCTTGTTGCAGAGAAGTGGCATGGGTGCGCGGTGAGCAGGCGGGTCGCAAGATCGATACGGTCGGATCTGGTTGACGGCTGTGGTGAATGTGGTCTGAACTGGGCGGGTTCGAGTTGGGGGCGGCCGGTGGGGGTTGGGTTGGTTGCCGCAACCTTTGGGGCTTGCTCTGCGTTCGGCTTGGGGCGGGCCCTGTGGTGGGGCTGTCCAGCGAGGGCGATCTCTTTGGTGATCGGGTGGTGACCATGTGGAGTCGCACAGGTAATCGCACTGGGCGACCCTTGTGGGGACGTACGTTCGGGTCGGCGGAAGTGGCCGACTACCGCGTGACTGGAATATGAACCGCGTCGTTACGTCACTCGTAGTGCCGTACGAGGTATCGACAGCTCGTCCGCAGGTCGGCCTTCACGGGGTGGCTGTGGTGGGTTGATGGTTACCGAACGTTTCTACGATGTCCGGCGTGATTGCGGTGCGGCAGCATGAAACGCGACTTCCCGAGGGGGCGGAGGTTCATACCGTGTTGGGACGGACCGAGCTGCCGAGTGGGCTGGTGACCTTCGTGTTCACCGATATCGAGGGCTCGACGCGTTTGGCCCGGATGCTCGGCGAGGGGTACGGCAGCGTGCTCAATGCTCATCGAGAGCTGCTTCGAGAAGCTCTGCGTAATCACTCCGGTGTGGAGCTTTTTACGGAGGGTGACTCCTTCTTTGTGGCCTTCGGCGATGCCACAGACGCGGTTGCTGCTTGCGTAGCGTCACAACGGGTGCTCGACGCGTACCCGTGGCCTAGTCCTGATGCGGCGCCTCGGGTGCGCATGGGTATCCATACGGGGTGGGCGACACCGCGTGCCGGCGAATACACGAGCACCGAAGTGCACCGTGCCGCTCGGGTGGCGGCGGCGGCCCATGGCGGCCAGATTCTGTGCTCGGAACCGACGGCCCTCGCGGTGACAACGTGGTCGGAGACACTCCAGCCCGACAGGCACGCCGAATCCGCGAAGGCGTCCGATGTGCGCGCTGAATCTGCGAAGGCGCTGGATGCGCAGGACGAGCCCGGAACCGGAACCTTCGACGGGGCGCGTGCGGCAGGGACCGTCATGACCGATGTTCCGGTCGTCGGGCGCGGCGAGCGGGACGACATTCTGGTCTCGCTCGACCTGCTTGACCTCGGGCTGCACGTGCTTCGCGGGTTCGACGACTCCGAGCGGCTCTTTCAGGTCGTCGCGCCGGGACTCGAGCGTTCTTTTCCGCGGCCCAGGACGCCGGGGGCGCCGGTGCACAACATTCCTTCGGCGGTTACTCCGTTCATCGGGCGGCAGCCGGAGGTGGCTGAGCTTCGTGGGGTGATCGGGCGGCACCGGATCGTCACTGTCGCGGGGAGTGGCGGGGCGGGGAAGACTCGGGTTGCGCTTGAGGCTGCTCGGGACGTGCTGACGGCGTACCCGGATGGGGTCTGGGTTGTCGATCTTGTTGATGGGAGTCCGGAGCGGGCGCTCGCTGCTGCGATGGGGGTTCGCTCCGAGCCGGCGCGGCCGATCATCGAGTCGATTGTCGAGCGGTGCGGGAACGGGCGGATTCTCGTTGTTCTCGACACTTGTGATGCTCAGCCGGCCGAGGCGAAGCGGCTGGTGCGACGGTTACTTGCGGCCTGCCCGCGCCTCGATGTGCTGGCGACGTCGCGGGCGCCGGTTGGCGTACCAGGCGAAATGATCTGGCGTCTTCCCGGGTTGGCGCCGGCCGATGCCTATGCCCTGCTCGCGGAGCGCGCCGAGACGGCACGCGGTGGCCGGCCCGGACCGCACGACGAGCCTGCCGATCTGGCACGGGTCGCCTCGAAGCTGGACGGGCATCCGCTGGCCATCGAGCTTGCTGCTGACCGGCTCCGGCTGTTTTCGGCGGCGCAGCTTGCGCCCCGCTTGGATGATCCGATCGCAGCTCTGGACGCCGGCCGCCCTGGTGCGGGCCTTGGCAGCGGACGATTCGGTCGGGCACTTGACGCCGGCCGCACCGACGCGGGTTTTGACGCCGGCCACGCTGATGCGGTTCTGGACGCCGGCCGCGGCGATGCGGTTCTCGGCGCTGGCCGCGGTGATGCGGTTCTGGACGCTGGCCGCGGCGATGCGGTTCTGGGCGCCAGCCGCGGCGATGTGGTTTTGGAGGCCGGGCGTGCCGATGCGGGGTTTCATGTCGGGCGAGTCGGTGGGGTTCTTGATTCCCGGCGTTCCGGTGCGGTTGTTGACGTTGATCGTGCGGGGGCGTCCTTTGATCTGAGGCGTTCGGGTGCGGCTCTGGATGGCGGAGGTTCTGGCTCTGCTCTTGGTATCGGCCGGCCGGGTGTTGCCGATACGGAATCGGTCGGCGGCAGGGCCTTGGCGCGAATGTCCGGCGCGGGCACTCGGCGAGCGGCTGCCGAGGGACGAGCGGAGGGCCCAGCGGCGGCCGAGGGCCCAGCAGCGGCCGAGGGGCGAGCGGCGGCCGAGGGGCGAGCAGAAATCCGAGAAGCGGCAGAAGTCCGAGTAGCGGCTAAAGGGCGAGCGGCGGCTGAAGGGCGAGCGGCGGCTGAAGGGCAAGCGGCGACTGAAGGGCGAGCGGCTTCGGATGGGTGGCTTGGTTCGGGTGGGCGGCTCGGGATTGAGCGGGCGAGGGCTGATGTGGTGGGCGTGTGGGATGCGCGGGCTCGTCACGACAGTTTGACCGCGAACCTTGATTGGTCGTATCGGGGGCTTTCGGGGCCGGCTGCTGCGTTGCTCCGGCGGTTGGCGGTGTTTGCGAATCCGGTTGAGCTTTCCACTGTCGAGTGGTCCGGGGACGATGGGTTCGGGGCGCTTTCGGAGTTGGCTGATCGGTCGTTCGTCGACATTGTCAGCGGGCCTCGGTATCGGTTGTCGGAGCAGGTGAGGTCGTACGCTTCCCGGCGGCTCAGCGGTGCGGGGGAGGAGCGGGCTGCGCGGGAGCGTCATGTGTTGTGGTCGCTGCACATCCTTGACGGGGTTGTGGTTGACACGGATGGGCAGCCGCGGACGGTTTCGTTGACGGAGCTGTCGCCGTACGTGAAGGAGTGGGAGGCTGCGCTCCGGTGGTCGGTCACCGCGGGCAGTGTGCGGGCGGGACTGCGGCTTGTTGGTGCCCTCGACCCGTGGTGGCGTGAACACGGTGGTGCCCGCGACGGACGGGACCTGCTCTACCGCCTGTACGGCCGGGTGCCCCACGGCAGTGGCGCGCCCCGGCGGATCAGTGGCGACCCCGGTCAGCCGTTCACCGATGACGACCCCGATGGCATCAGTGCTGACGAGCTGGCTTCCGCGTACCTCATGCATGCGGGTCTGGCAGCCGACCGGGAGGAACGGACCCGATTTCTGAAACGGGCCGAGGCTCTTGCGCGGCAGGCAGGCAATTCTGCTCTGCTCGTACGCGCGATGGCCGGTCACCACGTCTCGCTCCTCGAAGCGGGACTGGTCGACGAAGCCGAGCAACTGTGCCGTGACGTCATCGCGCACGCCGAACGGTCCGGGGTGGCCGGCGCGGCCCTGCCCGTGGTGGTCGCGCTCGCTGAGCTGCTCTGGCGCCGGGACGCCCTGGACGGGGCCGCGGAGACGCTCGGCGGCGCCCGGGTGCTGGAGGCTGGGCGGCCCGAGGACCGCGGACGGCGTACGGTCGACTGGCTTCTGGGCATGGTCGCGTTGCGCCGCGGTGACCTGGTCGCCGCGCACGATCATCTCGTGGTGGCGCTCCGATCGCGGCTGCGGCACGGGTTCCGGGGCGCGGCGGCGGACGCTGTGGCGGCTATCGCTGTCCGGTGCGCGCTCGGCGGCGATGCGACGACCGCGACTCTGCTGTTCGGTGGTGCGGAATCCGTTCGCGGGGCTCGGCGGGCAACCCAGTTCGGGAGCTTCTGGGCCGCGCAGCAGGCAGCCCTGCGGCGAACCCTCGGCGACGCCGCCTTCGACGCGGCCTACGCGGACGGCGCGGACAGCGGCTTCACCACAGCGGTCGCCACCGCCCTCGCGGTCGAACACCCCGACATGGAACACCCCGCCGCCCGCTTCGCCCAGACCCTGCGCTGACAAAGGCCCGGCAAGGCAAGTCCGGGGCGCACCTCACAAAAGGGCGCAGGAAGAAGGCGCCCGGCTCCTCAGGGAAGCCGGGCGCCGCGAGAAAAGGCCGGCTACCCGATGAGGGCCTCGGCGCGGTCCACATCCGAGGGGTTGACCGCCTCGAGGGAGCCGAAGATGCTGACCGCCTGGTAGTAGGTCCAGGCGAGGGAGAGGCACGCCGGCCGGACGAGGCTGGAATACGTGGCGCACTTTCGCTTCAGTTCGGCGTAAAACATGTTGTCCAGGCGGGCCTTGTTCGCGTCGAAGGTCCCGATTTCTTTGTAGTTGCGGTAGCCGAAGTCGTGGTGCCAGCAGGCGAGGGTGAAATCGAAGCCGAGGGGATTGTCCGGGCTCGATGAGCAGTAGTCGGTCGTCCAGTTGAAACCGTACGACGTCCACGCGGCCTGGTTGAGGCGGGCGGAATTCCAGCTTGCGGTGCTTGCCTCGGTGGTCTGGGTCCACGTCGACAGGACCTCGGCCTTGGTCGGGGCGGCGGCCTGAGCGGCGACGGCCGCTGGGGCGAGTAGGGCGAAGGCCGTGAACGTGACGATGAGCGAGCGGCGGAGCAACCGAACCATGCGGGGCCTCCAAGCGAGAACGTTTACGGTCAACAGTCTTGGAGAGACGGGTTGCAAAATACAAGGCGATCAATGGATTTTCCCTTAACGATGTCTCAACTCGGTGCGCGGTATTCCTTCGCTCCCGCGCGCCGTGCTGTCATGAAAAGCGGTGTGGGATCGGGCAGCTATGGTGTGATCGTGCAGGCGACCGCTCCATGATCCGATTACCGCTGGTCCGACAGGGACCGTTGAAGGCTCTGGCTGTTCGGGTCCTGGCCGCGGTGGTGCTCGTGCTCCTCACCGTCACGGTCATCTACGTGGATCGGGACGGTTACCGGGACATCAACGAGGATGGCCTGACGCTGCTCGACTGCTTCTACTACGCGGTCGTGTCGCTCTCGACCACCGGTTACGGCGACATCACCCCGGTGACGGCGCACGCCCGGCTGGTCAACATCCTGTTCATCACCCCAGCGCGGGTGCTCTTCCTGATCATCCTGGTCGGCACGACCCTCGAGGTGCTGACCGACCAGTACCGGAACAGCCTCCGGGTGAACCGGTGGAGGCGAAAGTTGAAGGACCACATCATCGTCTGCGGCTACGGCACCAAGGGCCGGGCCGCGGTCGCCGCTCTATTGGAGACCGGCTACGACAAGACCCGGATCATCGTCGTGGAGAGCCGGGACGAGGCATTGCGCCAGGCCGCCGCGAACGGTCTGGTCGCGGTCGAGGGCAATGCGACCCGCTCGGCCGTGCTACTCGAGGCCGACGTCAAGAACTGCAAAGCCGTGATCATCGCGACGGACAGCGACGAGGCCTCCGTACTCATCTCGTTGACGGTCAGGCAGTTGACCGCCGGGCAGGTGCGGATCATCGCCTCGGTCCGCGAGCAGGAGAACGCCGCACTGCTCAAGCAGAGCGGCGCCCATCACGTCATTGTCTCGTCGGCCACGGCCGGCCGCCTGCTCGGCCTCACCACCACCACGCCACCGCTGATCGACGTGGTCGAGGATCTGCTCACCCCCGGTCAGGGCATGGCCCTCGCGATGCGCTCGGCCGAACGCGCCGAGGTCGGCCAGAACCCCCGGTCGCTCCAGACCCTGGTCGTCGCCCTGATCCGCCGCGGCAAGGTCGTCCCGCTCGGCGGCGAGCAGGCCCTCACCATCGAAACCGGCGACATGCTCATCTACATCCGCGACGAGGACAACAGCGCCGTCGTCGGGGCGTGAGCAGGCGTAATCAAAAGCAAGATCAAGATCTGGCTGTCGTAGCTGGTTGCCGATAACTGACCGTCGCTCCCGCCGAGGCCGGGCCCGGAGCTCCAGGAGCTGGCGCTCCAGAACGGATCTCCGGACCCTTCATTCTGCGTGCGCGCAAGGTCAAGAGCACCAGGTCAAAAGCGGGCCAGGTCAAAACAGGGCCAGGTCAAAAGCCGCCGGGTGAACGGCGGGCCGGGTCAACGGTGGGCTGGTCAGAGGATTGTCCAGGTGTCGCCGGAGGTGAGGAGGTCGCTGAGCATGGCTTCGGGCGTACCCGTGGATTGGGCTTTGGCGTCGAGAAGTTGTTTCTGGATGAGCTCGTCGTAGGACGGTCGCTGGACGTTGCGGAAGATGCCGATCGGGGTCGTGTTGAGATCGGAACCGGACAGCCGGCTGAGCGCGAAGGCATAGGCCGGATCGTCGACCGTCGCGTCGTGCACCACCGGGGTCTCGGTGCCGAGGTCGGCTGACGGAAGGACCGAAAGGCCGAAGCTTCCGCCGGGGTGCACCACCGAGAACTGCTGGTCGGTGCCGAAGGTGATCGGCTGGCCCTGCTCGAGCCGGATCAGGTGCTCGTCGCGGGTGCCGGGGTCCTTGATGAGGTCGAAGGCGCCGTCGTTGAAGATGTTGCAGTTCTGGTAGATCTCCACGAACGCCGAACCCTCGTGCTCGGCCGCCGCGCGCAGCACGGACTGCAGGTGCTTGCGATCGGAGTCGATCGTGCGGGCCACGAACGTCGCTTCGGCACCCAGCGCGAGAGACAGCGGGTTGAACGGCGCGTCGGCCGAACCCACGGGCGTCGACTTGGTGACCTTGCCGATCTCCGAGGTGGGTGAGTACTGCCCCTTGGTCAGGCCGTAGATCCGGTTGTTGAACAGCAGGATCTTCAGGTTGACGTTGCGGCGCAGCGCGTGGATCAGATGGTTCCCGCCGATCGACAGCGCGTCACCGTCGCCGGTCACGACCCACACCGACAGGTCCGGGCGGGACACGGACAGGCCGGTCGCGATCGCCGGGGCCCGCCCGTGGATCGAATGCAGACCGTACGTGTTCATGTAATACGGGAAGCGCGACGAGCAGCCGATCCCCGAGACGAAGACGGTGTTCTCCCGCGCGATGCCCAGCTCCGGCATGAAGCTCTGCACCGCGGCCAGGATCGCGTAGTCACCGCAGCCGGGACACCAGCGGACCTCCTGATCGGACTTGAAGTCCTTGGTCGTCAGCTTGACCGGGGTGAGCGGGATGCTAACCATTTTTGACCACGTCCTCGAGCGTGTTCTCCAACGTCGCGGCCGTGAACGGAAGACCGCTGACCTGGTTGAATGCGACCGCGTCGATCAGATATCGGGCCCGGATGACATGCGCGAGCTGACCCAGATTCATTTCCGGAACAACTACCTTGTCGTACGCGGAAAGCACGGCACCCAGGTTCGCCGGCAATGGTGCGAGGTGGCGGAGATGGGCCTGGGCGATCGGTAGTCCGCGCTGACGCAAGGCCCGGCACGCCGCCCCGATCGGTCCGTACGTGGAGCCCCAGCCGAGAACGAGCACGCGCGCGTTCTCGTCCGGATCCTCGACCTCGACATCGGGCACCGGGATGTTCTCGATCCGTGCCGCGCGGGTGCGGACCATGAATTCGTGGTTCGCCGGGTCGTACGAGATGTCCCCGGTCTTGTCGGCTTTTTCCAGACCGCCGATGCGGTGCTCGAGGCCCGCGGTGCCCGGGATCGCCCACGGCCGCGCCATGGTCTGGGGATCGCGCAGGTAGGGCAGGAACCGGCCGTCGTCACCGTTCGGCTCGGTGGTGAAGGCGACCGAGATGTCGGGCAGGTCGGCAACCTCGGGAAGCAGCCACGGCTCGGACCCGTTCGCCACGTAGTTGTCGGAGAGCAGGATGACCGGGGTCCGGTATTTCAGGGCTATCCGGGCCGCTTCGATCGCCGCGTGGAAACAGTCGGACGGCGACCTCGGCGCGATCACGGCCAGTGGCGCCTCGCCGTGCCGGCCGTACAGAGCCATGTTCAGATCGGCCTGTTCGGTCTTGGTCGGCATGCCCGTGGACGGCCCGGCCCGCTGCACATCGATGATCACCAGCGGCAGCTCCAGGGCGATCGCGAGGGAGATCGTCTCGCCCTTGAGTGCCACACCCGGGCCTGAGGTGGTGGTGACCCCGAGCGCCCCACCGTACGAGGCTCCGAGCGCGGCGCCGATCGCCGCGATCTCATCCTCGGCCTGCAACGTCGTGACACCGAACCGTTTGTGCTTGCTCAGCTCGTGCAGGATGTCCGACGCCGGCGTGATCGGATAGGCGCCCAGAAACACCGGCAGCTTCGCCCGGACTCCCGCGGCGACCAGGCCGAGCGCCAGCGCTGCGTTGCCGGTGATGTTGCGATAGGTGCCCGCCGCCATCCTGGCCGGCTTGACCTCGTAACGGACGGCGAAGTCCTCGGTTGTCTCGCCGAAATTCCAGCCCGCGAGGAACGCGGCCTTGTTCGCCGCCACCAGCTCGGGACGCTTGGCGAACTTGCGCTCCAGAAAGCGCAGCGTCGACTCGTAGGGCCGCGAATACATCCAGCTCAGCAGGCCGAGGGCGAACATGTTCTTCGCACGCTCGGCGTCCTTCTTCGACAGCCCGGAGCCGGCCAGCGCCCCCACGGTCATCGACGTCAGCGCGACCGGATGCACCGCCCATTGCGACAGGGTGCCGTCGTCGAGGGGGCTGACCGCCCACCCCACTTTGGCCAGGTTTCGTTTGGTGAACTCGTCGGTGTTGACGATGATGTCCGCGCCGGGCGGCAGATCGGCGAGGTTGGCCTTGAGCGCGGCCGGATTCATCGCCACCAGCACATTGGGGGAGTCGCCGGGGGTCAGGATGTCGAAGTCAGCAAAATGGACCTGAAAACTCGACACACCGGGCAGCGTCCCCGCGGGCGCACGGATCTCGGCGGGAAAGTTGGGCAACGTCGAGATGTCGTTGCCGAGCTGGGCTGTCTCCGAGGTGAAACGGTCACCGGTCAGCTGCATGCCGTCCCCGGAGTCGCCCGCGAACCGGATGACAACGCGATCGAGCTGCTCGACAGGCTTAGCGGGAACCGTCACGTGTCCAACCTCCTGAGTGTGCAGGTCGGCGGGTACGCACGTCGCTGAGGCGACCCGCGTTCGTCACTTCCAGACTACGACGGTGCCCCTTACATTTCTGCCCGGTGCCGTCGCGTTTCGGTGCTGTCGCTGCTGGGCTCTGCCGGTCCAGAACCACCTTGCCAGGCGAGTCCAGCCTGGGCCACTCAAGTTCGGCTCGAGGTTCGCTAGGCTGCGCCCGTGGACGGGTATCTGGGTTCTTACGCACTGCTGGGCCTCGTGCTGGCGGCGGGAGCTCTGGTCTTCGTGCTCGCGTTCGGGGCGAACAGGCTGCTCCGGCCCGCGAATCCCGCCGAACCTGCGGGCAAACGGATCGCCTACGAGAGCGGCATCGACCCGGTCGGCGGGGACTGGGCGCAGGCACAGATCCGGTATTATGTCTATGCGTACCTATATGTACTTTTCGCGGTAGAGGCAGTATTTCTCTTTCCGTGGGCCGTCATCTTCGACCGGCCCGGCTTCGGAGCGGTGAGCATCGCCGAGATGGGCATCTTCGTCGCCGTCCTCGCGCTGGGCATCGTCTACGCCTGGCGCAAGAAGATTCTGACCTGGACGTGATCCGCCTCATCGGCCCAGCTCACAAGATCGACGCCTGAGCGTTTCCCCAGAGCCGGGGTGGCGGGCTCGCCAGGCCGCAGCGCGCGTGCCACGATCGTGCGCATGGGTCAGCTTCTCCTCTTCATCGTCGTGGCACTGGTGGTCGCGGCGATCGTCTTCGGCGTGACCGTCATGGTCAGCGGCAGCGACACCGGATTGACGCCGGTCGAACCCGACGGAAAATCACTCCCGCTGCCGAGCGACCGGCCCCTGGGCGAGGAGGACATCTTCCGGACCCGCTTCGACATGGCCTTCCGCGGCTACCGCATGGGCCAGGTCGACCAGGCCCTGCAGCGCGCCGCGTACGACATCGGCTACAAATCCGAACTGATCGGCGTCCTCGAAGCCGAGGTCACCGCCCTGCGCGACGGCCGCACCGAAGACGCCGACGTCCTCCGCCGCGCCCGCGAGGCCGCCGTAGCCCCGCCACCCGCCACAGAATCCGCGCCGATCGCCCAGCAGATCCCCGCCGCCCAGCAGGTCCCGGTCGCGGCCGGCGGAGTGCCATCCGCGTTCGCCGCGAGTCCCGCCGCCTCAACCGGCACCACGGCGACATCAGACGGCCCCACGGCGACATCAGACGGCCCCACGGCGACATCAGACGGTCCCGGGGTGGCATCGCACGGCCCTACGGTGACATCGCACGGCCCTACGGTGACATCAGACGGCCCTGCGGTGGCATCGGACGGTCCCGCGGTGGCTGGGCACGCTCCTGAGGCTGTGCGGTCCGACGTGGCGACGGCACCCACCGCGCCCGCTGCTGAGCCTGCTGACCTGCCCGCGCCTGACCAGGCCGCCGCAGACCAGCCTGCCGTCGCCAAGCCTGCCGGGTCATCCGATCGGCCCGAGCCCACAACGACCGCAGAGCCCGACGCGACGTCCGACCCCAAGGCCGGCCTGAAGCCCGACGCGACGTCCGACCCTAAGTCTGACGCGACGTCCGACCCGAAGTCCGGCCTCAAGGTTGACGCGATGGCTGGCCCGGAGCCCGACCTGAAGTCGGATGCGACGTCGGGTGCGAAGCGAGCCGGAGATACCACCGCCAAGGCTGATTCCGGCCCGGATGACCCGGCCGAAGACGGAGCGTCGGCGGAACGCCGATGAGCCAGACCGGCCCGCAGGGTGGCCTGGGCGACGCCGCCCAGCCCGGGACCGGCGAGGTGACGGCGACGGTCATCGTCAACGCCCCCGCTGCCCGGGTCTTCGCGGCGTTCATGTCGTGGGAGCGCCAGGGCGACTGGATTCCGTTCACCAAGGTGCGCGTGGTCGAGGGCGACGGCGGGGAGGGCAGCCTGGTCGAGGCGATCACCGCGATCGGCCCGGCGGCCCTGCGCGACGAGCTCCGCGTGGTCCGCGTCGACGCGCCCTACGAGGTCCGGGTCGTGCACTGCGGCAAGGTCCTGCGCGGTCCCGGCTCGATGCGCTGCACGGCGATGGGCGGCGACCGGACCCAGGTGGTCCTGCACGAGTGGTTCCACCTGCCCGGGGGCGCCGCGGGGAAGCTCGCGTGGCCGGTCATGTGGCCGGGTTCCAAACTCAGTTTCAAGGGTGCGCTGAAGAAGTTCGGCCGGCTGGTCGAAGAGGGCAAGCTCCCCTGATTTTGTGTCAGAGGTGGCGCCTACCGTGGTGCCATGACGCAAGACATCGTGATCGGTGAGGACGGGCTGGCCCGCTGCTCCTGGGGTGCGAGCACCCCTGACTACGCGGTCTACCACGACACCGAGTGGGGCCGCCCGCTCCACGGCGACGACGCCCTCTTCGAGCGGATGTGCCTCGAGGCGTTCCAGTCGGGCCTCTCCTGGATCACCATCCTGCGCAAACGTCCGGCCTTCCGCGCCGCCTTCGCAGGTTTCGCGATCAAAGAGGTGGCGACCTTCGGCGAGACCGACGCCACCCGCCTCATGGCCGACCCGGGCATCGTCCGCAATCGCATGAAGGTCGACGCCGCCCTGCACAACGCCCGCGTCGCCATCGACCTCCAGACGGGCCTGAGCGACCTGTTGTGGTCCTACGCACCTCCACCCCGCCCCCGGCCCGCAACCCGCGCGGAGGTGCCCGCCACGACCCCCGAATCCATCGCCATGGCCAAGGACATGAAGAAGCGCGGCTTCAAGTTCATCGGCCCCACGACTGCCTACGCCCTCATGCAGGCAACCGGCATGGTCGACGACCACCTCGCCGGCTGCTTCGTCCCACCCCTCGCCAACTGACCCACGCCAGAAACCAGCCGCCAGCCGCCCGGAAGAACGACCGCCCGCCGCCGGGAAACCGGCCCACCGCCGCCCGGGAAGAAGCCCCGATCCGGCTCGTGATGTCATAGTGCGCATGGCTCACTGGGCGGTGATTATTCCGGCGGATCGATGGGCGACCGAGCGGTTGTTCCATCACGACACCTTGACGGTGGCGGGGTCGGCAGGGGTCAAACCCGCGGCCGGTGACGAGGTGCTGCTGGTCGCCGGTGACGAGGTGCCGCACGTGGTGGGGCTCGGCGTCGTGGCGGAGCAGGAGACGCGGCGGCGGGGCGCGCACGGGGTTCCCGAGGTGGAGATCGTCTACTCGCGGCGTTCCTTCGATGAGCCGGTGCCCGCCGAGGGGCTGACCCTGGACGAGGCCGTGGCTGCGATCGGCGAGGACGTGTTCCGTGGGCTGGCGGCCAAGCTCGGTGGCGACCGGGACAAGCAGACGTGGCTGGTCAGCCTGGATCTGCCCATCGAGGCGGCGAGCCCCGCGGAGGCGGTGCGCCAGTTCTGGTCGTACGTGCTGGAGCTCGGCCCTTCGGAGCTGCCCACCTTCGTGTCGCCGTCCGGTGACGAGCTGGCGATGCAGGCTTTCGTCCTCGGCGAAGAGGCCAACCTGGACCCCGAGGAAGACGAGGAAGACTGAAAACAGGCCCCGGAGTCGAGGACTCCGGGGCCAGAAGTTCAGAAACTAGCCGCCCAGCGAGGTCGCAGCCGAGCGGATGTTCGCGGAGAAGTAGCTGACCTGGCTGTAGACGCCCGGCTTGTTCGGACGGGCACAGCCGTCGCCCCAGCTGACGATGCCGACCTGGATCCAGGCGTTGGCGGAGTCGCGGCGGAACATCGGGCCGCCGGAGTCGCCCTGGCAGGTGTCGACGCCACCGGCGGTGTAGCCGGCGCAGATCTCGTCGGTGGCGATGACCTCGCCGCCGTACATGGCCGACGAGTTGCAGGTGGTGTCGCTGACGAACGGGACCGTGGCCTTGCGCAGGTAGCGCTGCTGCGCGCCGCCCTCGGTGGCCGCGCCCCAGCCTGCGATGGTGAAGGTGCCGGTGTCGTAGGTCGAGGTGGTCGCGATCGGCAGGGTCGCGAGGGTGGTCACCGGGCTGGCGAGGCGGATCAGCGCCCAGTCCTTGCCCGCGCCGGTGTAGCCCGGTGCCCGGTAGACGTAGTTGGACTTCCGCGTGATCTTGCTCGTGGAGTTGAGGTCCACGACGCCGAGGGTGGCGGTGATGGACGTGTTGGTGCCGGTGCTGCCGACGCAGTGCGCGGCGGTGAGCACCAGGTTCGGGCTGTAGAGCGCGCCGCCGCAACCCATCGACAGGCGGACCATGAACGGGAATTCGCCCTGCGTGGCGGTGCTGCCACCGACGACGCGCTGCGGACCCGGGTCGGCGGCCGCCGCCGGTTGTGCGTTGAGCACGGCGCCCATCGAGGCGACCGTGATCGCGGCGGCGACCGTACCCAGGACTCTGCGGAACCGGAACCTGACCATCCAGACCTCCCTGACTGAAGCTTTACAGGGAGTTAAACATTGATCAGGGTGGATTCTACTATCCCGGAATGCTCATATCAGCGGCCCTCGTAGACCGGCTTCTGCTTGGCGACGAAGGACTCCACCGCGTTCTTGTGGTCGGCGGTGGCACCGCAGATCGCCTGCGCCTGGGCCTCCGCGGCCAGCGCGTCGGAGAGCGACCCCGCCGTGCCGATGGAGAGCTCCCGCTTGATCGCGGCATAGGCCACCGTCGGGCCGGCGGCGAGCCGTGCCGCGAATTCCTGGGCCCTGGGCAGGACCTGCTCGTCGTCGTCCGCCAGCTCGGTGAGCAGCCCGTATTCGAGCGACTGCTGGGCGCGCACCGGCTGGGCCAGCAGCAGCAGCTCCAGGGCCCGGGCGCGGCCGACGATGTGCGGCAGTGACCACGAGATGCCCGAGTCACCGGCCAGCGCGACGTTGGCGAACGCCATCAGGAACATCGTCGACGGGCCGCCGACCCGGAAGTCGGCGAGCAGTGCCAGCGATGCCCCGGCGCCGGCCGCATTCCCGCGCACGGCTGCGACCACCGGCTTCGGCAGGCTCGCCAGCCGCAGCGCGATCGGGTTGTAGTGCTGCCGGACCGTGTCGAGCTCGGTGGAGCCACCGCCGAGGATCTTGGCGTGCTCGCGCAGATCCTGGCCGACGCAGAATGCCCGGCCCGCCCCCGCGAGCACCACCGCCCGGATCGACCGGTCGCTCTCGATCTGCGCGAGCTGGTCGCGCAGGGCTTCCTTGAGCTCGACATCGAGAGCGTTCATGGCGTCGGGGCGGTTGAGGGTCAGCGTGACGACGGCGTCGGTGCGGTCGACGAGCAGCGAGTCGGTCATGGCTCCGAGAATCCCACACGTGCGCTCCGGGAGGCCGACGTGAGGCAGCGTTCGACGAATCGGTCGGCGGCCGGGCGCAGGCGGGTGGAATGCCGGTCGAAGAAGTTCGCGGCGGTCACCCCCGGCCAGCGCGCCGGAAGCAGCGACGGGGGCAGCTGCGGGTCACGGAAGAGAAACGATCTCCAGGCGTGAACCAGCTGAAAACGGGCGGCGTACGCCTCCTCGTCCGAACTTCGCACGGTGATAGCGGTCACTGCCGGGCGCTGTTCAGCGATGAATTCCTCATAGGCGGACGCGATCGCCGTCAAATTCCAGGCTCGCCCGACCACGTCCGCGGCGCCCCGGGAACCGGCGGCGTGACTGGCGCTGAACCGCTCGTAGGGGACGGCGGCCTCGAGCAGTACCGCGTCGATCTCCTCGGCTGCCCGGGGCGCTACCCAGGTCTGTTCGCCCAGCATCCCGTACCCCAGGAAGGTCAGTTTCTGGCTCTCCCGGCGCGCGAGCGGGGCGCTGAGCATGACCAGATCGAACCGGCCGTCCCAACTAATGCGCCCGGTGCGGTAGACCCGGGCGGCAGCGTCGTCGAGTCTGCGGGCAGCTTTCGGAGTGAGCAGATAGCCGGGACCTGACATCAGACGCAGCGGATGCAGCCATCCCTGACGGACCATTCGGGAGATTGCCGTACGCACGGCGGGCGGTGCGATTCCCAGCGGCGCAAGCAGTTTGACCAGGGCTGCAACGGGCGCACGGCCGCCTCTCGGGCGAAGATAGTCGCCGTAGAGGTCGAAGAGTGCCGACCGCGCCTGCATGACCGCACATTGTGACAGCCCAAAAGACGTTATGCTAGACGCTGTCACATCCGTCCGGGCTGGGTTTGGGTTCGCCGGTGTTCATCAGGGAAAATGTTTGATCGGCACGGTGGTCCACGTCGGGTGACCTTGACGCGGTCCGCAACGCTGCGGTCTCGGGTCGGTCCAGTGGGGGCGACTCCGCCGGTCGGAAACGAGGCACGGCGCGCCGTGGGGCTGAGCACGGAGCGTTGACGCTGGGCTGTTCGAAATGCAAGTGGCTGTGGGGTAACCCACCGACCCTGATGTAGGTCTGAGGGGAGACAAGATGGCGGCGATGAAGCCGCGGACGGGCGATGGTCCGCTGGAGGTCACCAAGGAAGGGCGCGGCATCGTCATGCGCGTCCCGCTGGAGGGTGGTGGCCGTCTCGTCGTTGAGATGACTCCGGACGAGGCCAACGCGCTGGGTGACGCGTTGAAGGCGATCGCCGGCTGACGTTTCACGTGGCCCGCCGGTACGGTACCTGCCGTACCGGCGGGCTTTCCACGTCTCCAGGAAAGGTCATCCTCCAGTGTTCGCGATTCGCCTGGTAGACGTTCCGGGCGCCGGCACGCACGTGCTGCCGACAGACAATTCCGGGGTTCTGGCCGGCGGTGACGACGAGACCACTGAGCTGGTCCGGAGCGCCGACGAGCCCGGTGCCGCGGGTGCGGTGCAGGTTCTGCCGCGCCCACTGCGTACCCCCGCCAAGATTTTGATCGTCGGGGTCGGCTCCGGTGGTGAGGCGGGCTGGCGTGCTGCCGGTGCCGCCGCCGTCCGAGCCGTGAAAACCGACGAGCCGTTCACCGTCGTGCTGCCCGAAGGGGTCGAGCCGGCTGCTGTCCGTGGCCTGGCCGAGGGCATCTGGCTCGCGGCCTACCGGTTCCGCGAGGCCGTCGAGGGCCCCAGGTCCGTCGAGGTCACGCTCCAGACAGCCAACCCTGATGGGTACGCCCGGAGCGTCGCCGAAGCGCGCGCGACCGCCGGGGCAACCTGGCTGGCCCGCGACCTCACAAATACCCCTTCGTCGCTCAAAAACCCCGAATGGTTCGCCGCGCAGGTGCTCGCCGAGGCCGCGACACGCCCGGGAATTACCGTTGGTGTACGCGAGCCGGAGCAGCTGCGCGCGGAGGGCTTCGGCGGCATCCTGGCCGTCGGCGGCGGTTCCGCGACCCCGCCGCGCCTGGTCGAGCTGAGCTGGAACCCCGATGGCGCCACCCGGCACGTCGTCCTGGTCGGTAAGGGCATCACCTTCGACACCGGCGGTCTGTCGATCAAGACCCGCGACGGCATGAAGCTGATGAAGAAGGACATGGGCGGGGCCGCTGCGATCGTCGCGGCCACGCTGGCCGCAGCAGACCTGAATCTTCCCGTACGCATCACCGCGCTGGCGCCGCTCGCTGAGAACGCCGTGAGCGGCTCGGCCTACCGCCCGGGCGACGTGATCACCCAGTGGGACGGCACGACGACCGAGACCACGAACTCCGACGCGGAGGGGCGACTGGTCCTCGCCGACGTCCTGGCCTACGCCGTGGCCCGGCTCGCACCCGATGTGGTGATCGACCTGGCCACGCTGACCGGCGCGAACGCCGTCGCCCTGGGCAAGCGGATGGCGGCGCTCTACAGCCACGACGACGCGCTCGCGGGCGATCTCGCACGGGCCGGCGACGCGGCCGGTGAAAGGATGTGGCGGCTGCCGCTGCCCACCGACTACGTGGAGTACCTCGACAGCGACATCGCCGACCGGCACAGCTCCCCGACCAAGGGAGCGGGCTCGGTGGTGGCAGCCCTGTTCCTCGCCGAGTTCCTGGGCGGCAAGGTGGGCAGCTGGGCCCACCTCGACATGTCGGCTCCGAGCTGGATCGAGAAGCACGAGGCGGAGCTCACGAAGGGCGCGACCGGCTGGGGCGTGCGGACGCTGGTGCGATACCTCAGCGCTTGACGGCGACCAGCATCCCGGAGCCCGCGGGGATGAGCGCGGGGGTCCAGTCCTCGGACTCCCGCACCGCCTTCACGGTCTCGCGGATGGTGATGGTGTCGACGTCACGGGCCGCCGGGTCGCTGATCCGGCCGCCCGCGAGCGCACCGTTGACGATCAGCACCCCACCCGTACGCAGCAGCCGTAGCGCCGCCTCCGCACACGCCCCGAACTCAGTGGCGTCCGCGTCGACGAAAACCAGGTCGTAGACGCCGTCCGCGAGCCGGGGCAGCACGTCCAGCGCCCGGCCCGTGATGATCCGGGTCCGGGACGCCGCGAAGCCCGCCTCCTGGAAGATGCGCCGGGCGATGCGCTGGTGCTCGTTCTCGACGTCGATGGTGGTCAGGACCCCGTCGGCGCGCATGCCGCGCAGCAACCAGACACCGCTCACGCCCGTGCCGGTGCCGATCTCGACGACGGCCTTGGCGCTGCCGGCGGCGGCGAGCAGGCTCAGCACGGAACCCGCACCCGGGGTCACGGAGGTCAGGCCGACCTCCTGGGCCAGGCTGCGAGCGGTCTGGAGCACGACGTCCTCGGCGGCGTACGCCTCCGTGAACTGGATCGACTGAGAGGTGGGTGTGCCGAGCTGGCGGGCTGCGGTGACGATGACGACCTCCGTGCTCAAGGGACGCGCGTACCGGAACCGGTGCACATCGGGTATGAGCGTAGAGCGACCGCTCGCCCCCGGAAAGCGCCGGGCAGACCTTCGAGCCTCCCACTGAGCGGATGATCCCCGCCGATCCGTGTCATCCTGGAGGGGCACGCTGGACGACGAGTGGAGGCCCCGACGTGACCGACGGCTGGAACTGGCGCCAGCCTCAGACACCGCCGGCCCCGACGCCTCCCGCGTCGCAAGGTTCGCCGTGGTGGTCCGATGCTCTCTCCGACCCGTGGCGTGATCCTTACTCGCCCTCGGCAGTCGTCATCCCGAGCGCCCCGGTGGGCACCGGCCCCGCACCCGAGCCGGTCACCGACCCGGCCGCGCCCAAGCCCCCGATGACCCGGATCCTGATGATCTGCCTGGTCACAGCGCTGCTGGCGGGCGGTCTGGGCGGCACGCTCGGCTATGTCTTCGCCGTCCGGAACGGCGTCGGCGGCGGCACCCAGCTCGGTGGCACCCCGCTCGCGGCCCCGAGCGCGGCCCAGCGCGCCCCCGAATCGAGCGCGGGCGTGGTCGCCAAGGTCCTGCCCAGCGTGGTCACGGTCCGGGTCACCGGCGCCATCGGCTCCGGCTTCGTGATCAGCGCGGACGGCTACGCGATCACCAACGACCACGTCGTCGAGGGTTCCGACGGGACCATGTCGGTCCTCTTCAGCGACGGCTCCACGGCCGACGCGAAGCTCGTGGGCCGCGATCCCGAGTCCGACATCGCAGTGATCAAGATCTCCAGGACCAACCTCACACCGATCCAGTTCGGCGACTCGGACTCCATCGCGATCGGCGATCCGGTCTTCGCCTTCGGCTCCCCGTTCGCCCTCAACAACACGGTGACCCAGGGCATCGTCAGCTCCCTCGACCGCACCCTGCAACAGAGCGAGTCGGGCGGCCCCACCCGCTACTACGCCGCCATCCAGACCGACGCCGCCGTCAACCAGGGCAACTCAGGCGGCCCCCTGGTCGACGCGGCCGGCCGGGTCATCGGCGTCAACTCGGTGATCCGATCGGTCGGCAACACCGAAGAAGGCGCCGGCAACATCGGCCTCGCCTTCGCCATCCCCTTCAACCAGGCCCGCCGCCTGGCCGAGGACATCATCGACACCGGCAAGGCCCGGCGTACGGTTATCGGCGCGGAGGTCGCCACCAGCGGCTCCACGAGCTCCAGCAGCGCCGCCGGAGCCCGCCTGCGCTCCGTCGAACCAGCCGGCCCCGCCGCCGTCGCCGGCCTCAAATCCGGCGACGTCATCACCAAACTGGGCGGCCACCCCCTCGACGACGGCGTCGACCTGATCGCCATGGTCCGCAAGTACGCCCCCGGAGCCACCGTCCCCATCGAGTACCGCCGGGGCACCACAACACAGACAGCGTCAGTAACCTTGGCAGCCGACGCGAATTGAGAGGCCCGCACGGGCAAGGAAGGCGGCCGCCATGTTCGAGAACCTGAACTGGTGGGAAATAGGCGCACTACTGATGCTCGCCCTCCTCATCTTCGGCGAGCGGCTACCCAAGGTCATCGGCGACGGCCTCAAAATGCTCCGAGGCCTGCGCAACATGGCCCAGAACGCCACCACGGACCTCAGCCGCGAGCTGGGCACCGACATCCAGCTCCAGGACCTCCACCCCAAAGCCTTCATCCGCAAACACCTCCTCAGCGAAGAGGACGAGGCCGCCATCCGCCAGCCTCTTCAAGGCCTCTTCAACGACGTAAAAACAGACCTCAACGGCGTCAAGGACGACCTCACCGCCGTGAAGTCCAACATCAGCGAAGCCGCCAAGCCCCAATCCGCCTCCATGGCCCCTGCCACCCCCAAACCGGCCGTCGCCCCCGCCGCCTTCGACATCGACGCCACATAGTGCTCACCCGTGGCCCGGCCTGATCTGTGGGCCGGCCTCGACCGCGTCGCCTGATCTCGGTGGATCGTGCGGGCACGGCCCGTCCCGGCCCGACCCGCACCTGGCCTTGGTCGGCCGCAACTGCTTCAGGTCGGGGCGCAGTGGTTGTCGACGGTCGGCCTGGTGGGTGGGATGCTGGTTTCGCTCATCCGCGCTCGAGTGCGGGTCGTCGGGCGGGGATGTCGAGGACGGCGGCGACGGATTGTGTGCAGCGGCGGCCGTGCCCGGTCCGGTCCGGTCCGGTCTGCGTATGTTCCGCTGCCGGATCGGCCTGCCGGGCGGGTGTTTGCGGACCGGGCATCGTTTGCTCAGCTCAATCGCGCGTTGCCACCAACTTGTTCAGCTCGGCGTTGTCCGCAGGCCCCCGCGCCTTGCTTTTCAGCACCAGCTGCCAGTCCAGACGGGCCTCGTGGGCGAAGGACCTGCCGCGTCTTGCTTTCTGCCGCGCCTTGCCTTCGGCCGTGCGTGCCCGCAGGCTGCTGCGCTTTGCGACCGCCCGGTTCAGCTTGGCGTTGTCCGTAGGTCGCACGTCCAGCCGTAAGCTGTGGCCCTGCCGGGCTGTACGTCTTACCGCAAGCCGCGCGCCTTGCCTATCGCCACGCTCCCGCCGCCGGTCGCGTCTTGCCGCTTATGACGAGAATGTCGCTTGTCTCCGCCGCCCTGACGCCGCCCGCGGGATCCCACGTTGGCTTTCGGCTCAATTGTGGCCCGTCTTCGCATACCGCGACCGCTCTGCCCGCGACCGCTCTGCCCGCGACCGCTCTGCCCGCGACCGCTCCGCCCGCTGCTCCGCCTCGGCACGCTCCGACGACACGATCTCCTCCACGGGCTCCTGTACCCGGTACGTCGACCAGCGCCGCATGCCACGAGCCGGGCCTTCCACAGCCGATTCCAACCGCTGCACTCCGGCAGCCGTCATTACAAAGCCGCCTGCTCACGGCCGCCTGCCCACAGCCGGGGAGTGGCCGGCCCTCAGCTCGCGTCGTTCAACTCGTGTAACCGAACCTTCGCGACTGCGAAGTCTTCGTGCGCCGCGACCGCTCCGTCTTCGCGCGGCGCGACCGACCCGCCCTCTTGACAGCCTGAAGCCTCAACAGCAAAAGGGGGCCGCAAAGGCCCCCTCCAACCACAGCTGCTTCAGGCCGAGAATGCCCCAAGGGCGACATCCCCCGCCAAAAAATCACCGCCGAGCGTTGACCATCAACCCCAGCGGCTTCCCCACCAGTGACTCCCGTCGAATAGCCAACCGATCAGCGACAGCGTCCAGAGCGACAGCAGCAGGCGAAGTCGGATCTGCCAGCACGATGGGAACCCCGGCGTCCCCAGCCTCGCGAACCCGGGTGTCCAACGGAATCTGCCCCAGCAGTGGCACCGAGGCGCCGACGGTGGTGGTCAGTGATGATGCGACGGTTTGGCCGCCGCCGGAGCCGAAGACCTCCATGCGGGAGCCGTCCGGGAGTTCGAGCCAGGACATGTTTTCGACGACGCCGACGAGGCGCTGGTGGGTCTGGAGGGCGATGGCGCCGGCTCGCTCGGCGACCTCAGCGGCAGCCATCTGGGGCGTGGTGACGACGAGGATTTCGGCGTTGGGCAGGAGCTGGGCGAGTGAGATGGCGACGTCTCCGGTGCCCGGCGGCAGGTCCAGGAGGAGGACGTCGAGGTCTCCCCAGAAGACGTCGGCGAGGAACTGCTGCAGGGCTCGGTGCAGCATGGGGCCGCGCCAGACCACTGCGGCGTTGCCCGAGGTGAACATGCCGATGGAGATGACCTTTACGCCGTGGGACTGGGGCGGCATGATCATTTCTTCGACTCGGGTGGGGCGGCCTTCTACGCCGAGCATGCGGGGGATGGAGTGGCCGTAGATGTCCGCGTCGACCACGCCGACGTTGAGGCCGCGTTTGGCGAGGGAGGCGGCGAGGTTGACCGTGACGCTGGATTTGCCGACGCCGCCCTTGCCGCTGGCGACCGCGTAGACGCGGGTTTTGGAGCCGGGCTGGGCGAACGGGATGACGGGTTCGGCGGCCTGGCCGGCGGCGCCGCCGCGCAGCTGGACCTGGAGGGCCTTGCGCTGTTCCTCGGTCATGACGCCGAAGTCGATGTCGACGGTTTCGATGCCCGGGATGCGGGTGAGGGCACCGGTGATGTCGGTGGTGAGCTTGTCCCGCAGCGGGCAACCGGCCACGGTGAGCAGCAGCTCGACGGTGACCTTGCCGGCCGCGACGGTGAATCCCTTGACCATGCCGAGCTCGGTGATCGGCTTGCGGATCTCGGGGTCGTCAACCGTGGCGAGGGCTGCCTGAATGGCGTCCTCGATGGTGGGGGCGGGTGCGGACATGGGCACCAGCTTACGTCGGTGTCAGGAGTGCTCTTCCTCCCACTCCTTGCGGTCGAGCTTCTGCCGACGGGTTGCCGCCTCGTCCAGCTCGTCGGCGAGCCGGGTGAGTTCGGAGCGCAGGAAGTCGCGGGTGGCTACTTCGCCGAGTGCGATACGCAGGGAGGCGATTTCCCTGGCCAGGTACTCCGTGTCGGCCTTCTGCATGGCGGCGCGGCGACGATCCTCGTCCATGGCGAGGCGGTCGCGGTCGGTCTGCCTGTTCTGGGCGAGCAGGATCAGCGGCGCGGCATAGGAGGCCTGCAGGGACAGGATCAAGGTCAGGAACGTGAAGGTGTACGGATCGAAGCGCATGCTCGCCGGCGCCAGGGTGTTCCACCCGAACCAGGCGGCGATGACGATCGTCATGTAGACGATGAACTTGGCGGTGCCCATGTAGCGGGCGATGTTCTCCGACCATTGGCCGAAGGCTTCGGGGTCGAAGCGGGGCAGGCGGACCCGGCCGGGCTCGACGGGCTGGTCGAGACGGTCCAGCGGGGGGCGGCGCAGATCGCTCATCGGCGGGAACCACCGTTCGGGCCGGGCATGATCGGGGCCGGGGCCGGGGCCGGCTCGAGCGCGTAGCCGTCCTCGTCGCGCAGGGCGTCACCGGCGGCGTCGTCCGCGGCATCGTCGGAGGCGTCCCGGTCACGCCAGTCGCGGGGCAGGGAGTGATCCAGGACGTCGTCGACGGTCACCGCGCCCACCAGCCGGTAGGTGCTGTCGACGACGGGCATGGCCACCATGTCGTACGTAGCCATCCGCCGGGTGATCTCGGTGAGGCCGGTCTCGGGTCGCAGCGGGTCGAGGTCCTTCTCGATCAGGCCCCCGAGGATCGCGGCGGGCGGCTCGCGGAGCAGGCGCTGGAAGTGGACCATGCCCAGATACTTCCCACTGGGCGTTGCCGAAGGTGCCCGGGCGACAAAGACCTGGGCGGCGACGACGGGGGACAGCTCCGGCTCGCGGATCCGGGCCAGCGCCTCGGCGACCGTGGCGTCCGGCGGCATGATCACCGGTTCCGAGGTCATCACCGAGCCGGCGGTGCCCGGGGTGTAGCTCATGAGCTGCCGGACCGGGGCCGCTTCCTCGGGCTCCATCAGGTCGAGCAGGATCGTCTGTTCCGCCTTCGGCAGCTCGGCGAGCAGGTCGGCGGCGTCGTCCGGGTCCATCCGTTCGAGCACGTCGGCGGCGCGTTCCCGGTCGAGCCGGATCAGGATCTCGACCTGGTCGTGCTCGGGCAGCTCCTCGAGCACGTCGGCGAGCGTACGGTCGCTGAGCGCCGCGGCGACCTCGTTGCGCCGTTCGTCCGGCAGGTCCTGCAGGGCGTTCGCCATGTCGGCCGGGCGCATCTGTTCCAGCAGGGCGACCAGGTTGGCACTGCCCTGCGTGTCGGTGGGCCCGACCAGGCCCTTCACCCGGTCATATTCGACCTGGTACGTGTGCCCGCGCCGGGTCAGCCTTCCGGTGTTCTGCCGCACGGCGACCCGGGTGATCAGCCATTCGTTGTTGCGGTTGAGCTCCATGCCCAGGTCGACGACGATGGCGTTGTCCGCCGGCCCGTCGCCGCTCTCCGGGGTGATGGTGACCCGCCGGTCGAGCAGGTCTTCGAGCACGAGCAGCTCGTTGGGGCGTTTCTCGAAGCGGCGCAGGTTGAGCGTGCCGGTGCTGAGCACGACGGCATCCGCGTCCATCGACGTGACCCGGCCGATCGGCAGGAAGATCCGCCGGCGCAGCGCCATCTCGGCAACCAGCCCCACGACCTGCGGCGGCCGGTTCGTCGTGCGCAGCCGCACGACGGCGTCCCGCACCCGCCCCACCCGGTCTCCGTTGGGGTCGAACACGGGGAGCGCGGCAAGGCGCGCCAGATAAACCTTCGTCCCCATGGTCACCAACTAAGCCTAGGTTAGCGTCGAGTCATGTCTACTCTGGCGTACGAGATCGTCGACGTGTTCACGGACCGTCCTTTCGCGGGAAACCCGCTTGCGGTCGTCTTCGGGGCCGAGGCGCTCGCGGGCGATCAGATGCAGGCGCTGGCCCGTGAGTTCAACCTGTCGGAGACGGTGTTCGTGCTGCCGCCGACGGAGATCGAGGCGACGTACCGGGCCCGGATCTTCACCCCGGAGACCGAGCTGCCGTTCGCCGGTCACCCCAGCGTCGGTGCGGCAGTTGTCTCAGTACGCCGTGGGCTCGCGGCCTCGGGTCACCTGGTGCAGGAGTGCGGCGCGGGACTGCTGCCGATCGTGGTTTCGGACAAGGACTCGGCGACCCTGACCGGGGGCACTCCCACGCTGGGGGACGCGTTCGACCCTGCGGTGCTGCTGGACGTGACCGGGCTGGCCGGGGATGACTTCGCCGGGCCGAAGACCACGCCGTCGGCGGCCGGGTGCGGGCTGGAGTTCGTGTTCCTGCCGGTCGAGCGTCGCGCGCTGGTGCGGGCGTGGGCCGATCCGGCGCGGGCGGCCGCGGCGGGTGTCTCGCAGATCGACGTCTTCGCGTGGGACAGCGACACGAACACGGCGTTCTCGCGGGTCTTCTGCCCGGGGGTGTCGGTGCCCGAGGATCCGGCGACCGGTTCGGCGGCGCTGGGGCTGGGTGTGTGGCTGGTCGCGAACGGTTGGCTGCCGGGTGACGGCACTTCCGCGTACACCGTGCATCAGGGTTTTGAAATGCATCGCCCGTCGCTGTTGACCTGCACCGTCACTGCCTCGAAGGGCGTGGCGACCTCGGCAACGGTGTCCGGCCACGTGGTGCCGGTGGCGAAGGGCGAGATCGCGGTTCCACCCTTCGTGGGGTGACTCGAAGGCAAAAGATCAGCGCTTCTTGCGTACGCGATGAAGGCGGAACGGTCGACGCACCGCGACCTTCGCCGGGGTCTCCCGAGTCGGAGCCGCACCTGAATCGTCCGGAAGGTCCGGAGCGGCGACGGGTGCGGTTTCCGCCGGGGTGAGCCGGGCCACGACGCAGCCGGTCTGTGCCCATCGCGCCACGACCTCGTCGGCGGTGCCCGAGGCGTTGAGCCGCTTGTTGGCCAGCGGCAGCGCGACCTCGTCCCAGGCTTCGCTGCCGGGCGTGATCCGTTCGACCCGCGTCTCGACCACGAGAATGAGTCCGCCGTTGTCGCCCCGCAGGCGTACCTGGGCGGTGCTGGCCTCCGCGAGGCCGGGCGAGACCTGCTCGCCGGGGCCGCTCAGCACGATCAGCGTCCCGTCGAGCGGCATGACCCACAGGCCGCGGGCGGGGCCGCCGTCGGCGCTGATCCACGCGATGCCGGCCTTCTTGATGGCCTCGGCCACCAGCTCCGTCGTCACCGGGACATCCTCTCAGCCATTCGGCCTCAATTGAGGGCGGGGACCCGGTCGACGAGGCCGAGCACCGCGGAGAGTGAGGTGATGCTGCGCCCGGCGAAGTCGTCGTCGCGGTCGAAGACGAGGTGATCGGCCAGGTCGGGGGCGTTGAGCCGGACCGCGGTCATACCCACCGACGCGGCGCCGGTGAGCTCGCGGCTGCCGCCGTCGCCGATGTAAAGGCAGTCCTCCGGCGCGACCCGCAGCCGCCAGCAGGCCTCCAGGTAGATCATCGGGTCCGGCTTGCACCGGCCGACCTCGACCGAGAAGACACTGACATCCAGCAGGGGTGCGATGGGCATGCTCGGCAGGAAGGCCGGCAGCTCGTGGGTGCAGTCGCTGATCAGTCCGGTACGCATCCCGCGCTGTTTGAGCGCGCGCAGCACACTCTCGGCATCGGTCCGGAGCTCGGTGTCGGCCCGCAGCGCGTCGACCCGCGCGGGCACCGCGGCCTGCAGCTGGGCCTGTCGCGGGCTGCCGCCGGCCTGCTCGGTGACCCACCGTAGGGTGGCCTCGGCGGAGCCGAACTGGCCCCGGGCCCGTACCTGGAAGGTCCGGTCCAGGACGCTCAGGACGGCGTCGGGGTCGCAGCCCAGCGCCCGGGCGATGGCGGCATGTTGCGGACCGCGCTGCACGGAGCGGGTCAGCGTGCCGAAGAAATCGAATAGCACCGCTTGATACGCGGGCATGGAAAACCACTCTCCAGGGGCATTGACCGATGGCTAAACGCGGTGAGCGTAACGACAGTCTTACTTTCCGCTCAACTTTGGTCGACAAACTGTGACCCGCCCATCGGCAAGAAGTGACGGCATGGCGTTCACCACGGCCGCATTGATCCTCGCCGTTCTCGCGGTCTCCTCCTCGGCGCCGCTGATCGCCTTCGCGGCGGCACCCGCCCTGGCCGTGGCCTTCTGGCGCAACGGCCTGGCCTTCGCGGCGCTCACCCCGATCAGCGCCGGCCCGCGCCGGGCGGAGGTCCGGTCACTGCCGGCGACCGGTGGCATCTTTTGCGTACTCGCCGGAATCGCACTCGCCGTGCACTTCGCGACCTGGATGCCGGCGGTCAAGCTCGGCTCGGTGGCCACCGCGACCGCGCTGGTCGCCACCCAGCCGGTCTGGCAGGGCCTGCTGGCCGCCGCGCTCCCGGGGCAGACCGGTCCGTCCCGGCTCAGCTGGGCGGGCATCGCCCTCGCGGTGGTCGGCGTCGCCTGGGCCACCGGGGTCGACATCGGCGTCTCCAGCCAGGCGGTCCTCTCCGACGTCCTCGCGGTGATCGGCGCGATCGCGGCCGCGGTCTACACGGCGTTCGGTGAACGGGCCCGGGTCCGGATCAGCACCACGACGTACACATGGACCTGTTATGGAACCTGCGCGGTCCTGCTTCTCGCGGTGTGCCTGATCGCCCGGGTCCCGATGACCGGCTACGACAAGCAGACCTGGCTGGCGATCCTGGCCCTCGTGGTCGGCGCCCAGCTGCTCGGGCATTCGATGTTCAACTACGCGTTGCAGAAGGTCCCCGCCACCACGGTCAGCGTGCTCATCCTGCTCGAAGTCCCCGGCGCCGCGCTGCTGGCCTGGCTCTGGCTCGGTCAGACACCCTCCACGGCAGCCCTGCCGGGCCTTGCCGTCCTGGTCGCAGGCGTCGCAGTTGTCATCCTCGGTGCTCGTACGACCCCCGCTCAGGTGCCCGTCGACGCGCCCTGACAGCTGCCGATCTCGTTGATCCCTGGCGTACGGCGGTCCGGCGCGGTAGAGAGGGTGGATGCGATGCGTCGATATCGATGTCTGTTCCTCTGCCTGGCGGTGCTCCTCATGACCGGCGCCTGCGGAGAACCCGAGATTCCCGAGGTGGGGATCATCGGGGGCTGGACCACGGCGGGCTGCGAGTTCTCGCGTACCCCGGAAAGCGTCGATGTCGGCGGCCGCACCTGGCCGGTCACCCCAAAGCCGCTGGAAGCGGCCATCGGCCGCATCGACGAGGCCGGCCGCACACAGCACAAATCCAGCTACGCGGGCATCGAGGTCGACCAGCAACGGGTACGAGCCATCGTCTACCGCGTCCCGTCAGCGGCCTTCGACGACTTCATCCGCAACGCCGCCGAGAACACCTGCATCTTCGTCCGCGACGCCCGTTACGGCATGCACGAACTGGCCACCTGGCACGACAGGTTGCGAGCGGACATCCCCGCCTGGCAGGCCCGCGGCATCTTCATCTCGACGATCTCCGCGCGGCACGACGGGGTCGGCCTGGAGATCGGCACCCCGGACGTCGACCAGGCCCGGGAGCAGCTGCCTCGGCAGTACGGCCGCAAGGCCCCCCTGATCTTCATCGAGGAGGGCCCCGTCATGCCGCTGGCAGGAACCGGGATCCCCACCGCGCCCCAACCCGGCGGCTGACCCTCGTTTCTGAACGGCGCCTTCGTTCTAGGACGTGTCGGCCCTCGTTCTGAGCCGTGCCTGCGTTCTAGAACGTGCCGGTGCTGTCGGGGGTGTTCGCCATCGAAACGCCGATCGCGATCGCAGCGATGATGGCGATGCCGGCGACGACCCAGCCGGTGATGATGCCCGCGAGCGCCATGCCGTTGCCGCTCGCCCCCGACCTGCGGATGCGACGGCGGGCGACGTGTCCGAAGATCGCGCCGAGAATGCCCAGCAGCCCACCGACATAGAACCCGCACAGGCCCGGAACCGCGACGCAGGAGATCACCAGGGAGGCGATCGCGAGGCCGTCCGTCGGGCGGCGCATCGCGGTGTACGGCGAGTACGCATACGGGCTGCCCGGGTTGCCGTAGTCGTAGGGCTGCTGCGCGTATGGGTTCGCCGGCTGGGCGTACGGGTTCGTCGTCGGACCGTACGGGTCGTAGACCGGTGGCTGCTGGACCGGCGGGATCTCGTATGGCGAGGGGAGTGGCTGCTGCTGCGGCGCGGGTTGGTATTGCGCCGGCGGCTGGTACTGGGCCCCTGGCTGATACTGGGCCCCTGGCTGATACTGGGCCCCTGGCTGGTACTGGGCCCCCGGCTGGTACTGCTGGTAGGGCTGGACCGGTGGGTCCGGGGGCGGCGGGTTGGTGCCGTCGGGGTTCTGCGTCGGTGGGTAGGTCAAGGAACTGCCTCCGTCCGGCGCCTGCGCTGCTCGATGTCTGGGACCAGCGTAGAAGGGTCTGTCACCCCGGCGCAGCCCCGTTACTGCTCTGTGGCCGGGTCGCTGTGGTTTTGCGGCTCCGCGCTCCGGGCGTACCGAAAAACGGTTTGAGATTTCGCCACGATCGGACCGATGTTTGCCCCCGTGCGCGGGAGCGGGCAGGATCGCCGCATGGCCTACGACGCCCAGCCCGAGTTCGTTCCCGGTGAGCCCTCTGCCATCGCCGAGGCGGTGCACCTGGAATTGGCGGCCACACCCGGCCCCGAGGAAGCGCCCGTCACGTTGCGCTTGGACGGAAAGGTCGCCCTGGTCACGGGTGCGGGCAGCCCGGACGGCATCGGGTACGCAACCGCGCGCCGCCTGCGCGATCTGGGCGCCCGGGTCGCCATCGTCTCCACGACCCGCCGCATCCACGAACGCGCCACCGAGCTCGGCGTCACCGGCTTTGTGGCCGACCTCACCGACGAAGCCGAGGTCGGCGCCCTCGCGGACGCCATCGTCGACCAGCTCGGCGACGTCCAGGTCCTGGTCAACAACGCCGGCCTCGCCAGCCGCACCAGCCCCGAGGTCCTCCGCCCGGTCGCCCAGCTCACCTATGACGAGTGGCGCGCCGAAATCGACCGCAACCTGAGCACGGCCTTCCTGTGCAGTCGAGCCTTCGTCGGCGGCATGTCCGAGGGAGGCTGGGGCCGCATCGTCAACCTCGCCGCCACCGCCGGCCCGATCAACGCCCTCCCCACCGAAGCCGCCTACGCCGCCGCCAAATCCGGCGTCGTCGGCCTCACCAGAGCACTCGCCATGGAACTCGTCGCCGACGGCATCAACGTCAACTGCGTCGCCCCCGGCACGATCTACACCGCCGCCTCCACGGTCACCGAGATCAAACAGGGCCTCGGCACCCCGATCGGCCGCCCCGGCACCCCCGACGAGGTCGCCGCCGCCATCGCCTTCCTGTGCTCCCCGGCCGCGTCGTACATCACCGGCCAGATGCTGGTCGTCGACGGCGGCAACAGCGTCCGCGAGGCCGAATTCCGCTGAGCCTGCTCGGCTTTTGTCGCCAGCTTTGGGCGCGGTGGCCTTTTGGGTCTGGTGGTCTTTGGGTCTGGCGGCTTTGGAGTGCTGGCGGTCTCCGGGTTGCGCCCCGAGATGGGCGTCGTCTTCATCTCCGACCTGCCCAAGGACTTTGCGGTCTTTGGTGCTGGCAGCTTTGGGGCGCCGAGCCTCTGGGCGGTTTGCAGCGCTTGAGGTCGTATATGCGTTCCGGAGCCTTTGGGTCCGTTGGTTTGATCTTCCGGGCTGTTGGACCGCTGGCCGGGATGCTTCCGGGCCTTTGGGGCGCCGGTCGGGATGATTCCAGGCCGCTGGGCCGTCGGCCGGGTTGCTTCCGGCGCGTTAGGCCGCTGCCCGGTGGAACGGTGTCCACCGGGCGTTGTCCGTGAGCGTCAGTAGCTCGAGGTGCCGCCGGAGTTGATCGCGAACACCACGGCCACCACGTAGAACGCACAGATCAGCAAGTAGACGCTGGTGAAGATGTAACCCAGCCACAGCCCCGCCGTCGCCAGCCCGTCACCGGACTCGTGGGTCTGCCGGATCTGCTTCTTCGCCACGTGACCCATCACGATCGCCGCCGGCGCGAACACAAAGGCGAACACCAGACTCAGGATCGCCATCGTGTTGGTCGGCGCCGCGGCCTGGTAACCCGGCTGTGCGTACGGTTGCCCGTAGCCCGGCTGTCCATAGCCCGGCTGCCCGTAAGGCTGGCCGCTCGTCGGCGCGCCGTAAGGCGACTGGCCGTAAGGGTCACTAGCCGGTCCCCCGCTGGCCGGAGCCCCGTACGGCGGTGGCTGCTGCCCGTACGAAGGCTGCCCACTCGCCGGCGCCCCACTCTGCGGAGCACCGTACGGGTCCTGCGTGTACGGCGTCGTCGGGTCAAACGACGGCTGCTGCCCGTAAGGCTGCTGGGGCTGATATGGGTCCTGCGAACCACCCGATGGCGGGTATGTCATCTCAAGGTCCTCCTCGTTCACCCGGCACCGTACTAGCCGGGAAGAAAATAGGGGCACCCCGATACAGCGTGTCTAGCCACCCCATCGCACGTCACGCCGCCTGGAACAGCCCCAACACCCAGCCCGCCCGTCCCCCCGAAGAGCACGACCCGAACCGCTGGATTCCCCCGAACGGATTCATAGTCGCGGATCAGGACAACCTCCATCCACCCCCAGCCGTCCCCAGAAGATCCCAAGTCCATCACAACGATCAAATCAACCGCCCAAAACCCACTCAACCCCCATATTCCGTCACCGGCGTCTCCCCGCATCCCGCCCCCCGTCCACGGGCCCGGACCTGCCAAAACTGCCCGCCCGCACCGAGAGACCTGCCCACGCCGCTCCGACCGCCAACGCCGCCCCAACCGCCAAGCGCCGCCCCGACCGCCAAGCGCCGCCCCGACCGCCAAGCGCCGCCCCGAGTGCCAGCGCCGCCACCAAGCTCGGCAAGTCTGAGTTCGCCTCCCGGCGGCGACCTGAGCTGGGCCCGGCTCGAAATCAAGGGTGGCCCAGAACCCGCCGGATCACGCTCCAGCCCTTCCGCGCCAGGAACCGGACATGGCCCAAAGCTGAACGCGGCCCCGCGCTGGGGTAGGCCCGAAGCTGGGGTAGGCCCGAAGCTGGGGTAAGCCCGAAGCTGGGGTAAGCCGAAAGCTGAAACCCCGTCCAAAGCTGGAGTAGGCCTCGGGCCTGAAGTCCGGTCTAAAGCAGGAGTAGGCAGGGGGCTTGAAGCCCGGCCCGGAGCTGGAGTAGGCCCGGGGCCTCAGGTTCAGCCCAAAGCTGTGATCGGCCCGGGCCCGGAGTTTGGGCCCAAGCCGTGGTTGTTCCACGGCTGGGATTAGCCCCAAGCTGGACGCAGATCTGGTCAAAACGTGGCGCAGGGTCGGACCTGGACCGACTTCGGCCGTCGTCCTCTAACCGAGCCCACCACTGCCGGTTCCAGCCCGCTCCGGTCTGGCCCACCCGGTCCGCCCAGGCCTATTACGCCGCGCCCAACCTGCCTGGTCTGGCCGCCCTGGTCTGGCCGCACGGGTCTGGCCCGCCTTGCGCTGGCCTTGCCTGGTCTGGTCCACGCCGGATCTTGCCCTGCAGACCAAAACGGATGACGAAGTCCGATTCATCAGCCCGTCAGGCGCCAAAGCACTCGCGGACCACCGCCCGACGGATACCTCCCATCACCCGGCCCCGCGCAACGGCGAGTAAGCACGGCTCAGGGTGGACGGCCGAGGGGCCGAGGGCTGAGAGCAGCGCGGAGAGCGAGGGCTGACGGCGAGGGCAAGCCGGTCCCGCGGCCAAGAGCGAGCGTCAGGGCAGTTTCGACAGGTTGGCTACTGCTCGTTCGACGGCCAGGCAGCGGTCTTCGACGTAGTCCAGGCCGGCTTCTGTTGCGAGGCGGCGGCCTTCGGGGGAGGTGATGCCGGATTGGAGCCAGATGGCTGGGGCGGCCTTGGTGGCGATGGCTTGGCGGATTACCTCCAGGGCGTCGGCGGAGGGGCGGAAGATGTTGACGAGGTCGACTGGTTCGGGGAGGTCGGCGAGGGTGGGGACTGTTTTGAGGCCGTAGATCTCGTCGGTGAACGGGTTGACCGGGATGATTTTCCAGCCGTGGCGCAGCATTTGGAATGGGACGGTGTGGGCGGGCTTGGCGGGGTTGCCGGAGGCTCCGACAACGGCGATGACCTGGGATTCTGCGAGGATTTGCGTTGTTGTTCGCATGGGTCGACTTTATCGATGCCGGGGGCGTTGGCCAGGCCAAGTTTGCTGGCTGTGGATAACCCTGGGGATAAGTCGTTCTAGAGCAGCGTGAGCTGTTCGGTGTCGGAGCGGGCCGGGGTGGTGGGGGAGGCCTGGCGGGCTTCGCCGGGGGTGGCTCGGTGCAGGTTGTGGCGGCGGGCGGCCAGGCGGACGCGGGCGCCGATTTCGTTCTGGTAGGTCTGCGGCAGGTAGGAGCCGTCGCGGTAGAGGTCGCGGTAGCGCGGGGCCAGGGCGGGGTGTTCGCGGGTGAGCCAGGCGGCGTACCACTCGCGGGCGCCGGGGCGCAGGTGGAGGGCGAGCGCGGTTACGCCGGATGCGCCCGCGGCGGCGATCGCGGCGACGGTTTCTTCGATGGATTCGTCCGTGTCGGTGAGGCCCGGGAGGATCGGTGCCATCAGGACGGTGACCGCGAAGCCCGCGTCGGTGAGGCGCCGCACCGCGTCGAGGCGGCGTCGGGGGCTCGGGGTGCCTGATTCGACGGCGCGCCACATGGCCTCGTCGAGGAAGCCGACGGAGAAGGACAGGCCGACGTCGGTGACGGTAGCGGCCTGTCGGAGCAGCTCGAGGTCGCGCAGGATGAGCGTGCCCTTGGTGAGGATCGAGAACGGGTTGGCGTGGTCGCGCAGTGCCGTCAGGATCTCCGGCATCAGGCGGTAACGGCCCTCGGCGCGCTGGTAGACGTCGACGTTGGTGCCCATCGCGACCGGGCTGCCCGTCCAGTGTGGGGAGGACAGCTCGCGGCGGACGAGTTCACCGGCGTTGACCTTGACGATGACCTTGGAGTCGAAGTCGTGGCCGGCGTCGAGGTCGAGGTAGGTGTGGGTGTTGCGGGCGAAGCAGTTGTGGCTGACGACTCCGTCGGCGATGAAGTCGCCGGTGCCCGTGGTGATGTCGTAGAGCGGCAGGGTCAGGCCGAGCTCCTCGATGTCGGCCACGGTCAGCTGGGGGTCGCTGCGGACCCCGACCCCGGAGGCGTCGAGCGGCGCCTCGACGGTCCCGGTGAGGTGGCGGAACCGGAGCGCGGCCCACAGGTCGCGGGTGATCTCCACCGAGCCGACACCGCCGAGCTGGGGGTGCGGCGGGCGGCGGCTGGGCAGGCCGAGGTAGGTCAGCGCCTCGGTGACCCGGGAGAGGAAGCCCTGGTCCCGGCTGGTGAAGACGATCGCGAGGCGGTCCGCGACACCGGTCGCGCCGAAGGCCCCCGCCAGGAAGCCTCTGTACCACCCGCTGGTCGGCATCTCCGGCCAGCGGAGTGCCTCGTGCATCGGGACGTCCTCGAGGTAACCGTCGGCGCGGATCCAGGCGTCGCCCTCGCGCGGGCTGGCCGTGAGCGGGGCGCCGGCGTCGCCGCGGATCAGGCCGCACAGGTAGCCGGCCTGGTAGTCGGGTGACTCCTTGGGCGGGTCGGCGAAGTGCCCGACGCCGGACATGCGGTCGCCGACGGCCAGGGCGGGCAGGTGCGGCTCGGCGGGGCTGACGTGCCGCCACCCGCGGTCGGTCAGGAAACGGTGGTCACCGCTGGCCACGAGCCGGGTGCCGTCGGCGAGCGTGACCCGGAAGGCCGGCTTCGACGTGCTCCAGTGGTCGAGCACCGTCGTTGTCTCGTACCTCCGGTGGGGGCCGGCGCCGGTCGTGCCGAGCACCGCGTCACCCACCTGGAGCTGCGACAGCGGCCGCGTGGATCCGTCGGCCAGGAGAATAGGGGTATCGCCGCCGAGGCAGTAGGAGCAGGCGTGCGAGCAGCCACGGTAGGGATTGATCGTGTATTGGAACGGCACGCGGGAGGCGCCCGGGACCCGGTTGATGATTGATCTGGCCCGGATCTCGTAGAACGTCATGCCGCTGAAGCCGGGTGTGTCGAACGTGCGGACGACCGCTCCGGGCAGCGCCAGCGGCAGGGGTGAGGCCACCGGCGCTGCGTCCAGGAGCGAGGCGTCGTCGGTCCGTGCCGACAGGTGAGACCATCGCATAGCCAAGATTCGAACACATGTTCGACACGGCTGTCCACCCGTTCCCACGAAAGAAAAAGACCGCGCCGCGAACCTCTGGGAGGTCCGCGGCGCGGTCGGGTGAAGCGGGTGCTCAGCTGTGCGCGTGCTCCGCCTTGGCGTCGCCGTGCTCGTGCTCGGCGATCTTCTGCTTGACCTCGTCCATGTCGAGCTTCTCGACCTGCTCGATCAGCGACTCGAGCGCCGACTCGGGGAGGGCGCCGGGCTGCGAGAAGACGAGAACGCCGTCGCGGACAGCCATGATCGTCGGGATGGAGCTGATGCCGAACTTCGCGGCGAGCTCCTGCTGGGCCTCGGTGTCGACCTTGCCGAAGGTGATTTCGGTGTGCTTCTCCGAGGAGCGCTCGTAGGTGGGAGCGAAGCGCACACACGGCCCGCACCAGCTTGCCCAGAAGTCGACAAGCACGATGCCGTCCTTGCCGGTCACCTCGTCGAAGTTCTCTGTGGTCAGCGCAACGGTCGCCATGATCTCTCCGTCCACGGGAATTGGCTTACGTGCTGGTAAACCCGTCTTCCGCCTCGATGATTCCCGCCGCGGGGCCTCGTGACACGTGGCCTGCGGCACCTTTCGAGGCTGCATCGGCGTCCCATGGTAACCGAAAGTGAGGACGCCGCTCTCGGATGTCACGAGAAAGCGGATTCATGGATCTTGCGTTCATCGCAGGTGAAAAACCTCTTGATCTATCGCATCGCTAATAGGCAACAAAGTTAATTGTGACTCGGGTCACCCTTCAAAGCCCTTCACATGTGTACGCAGGGTGAGGCAAAATTTCCCGCATCAGAGCGTGGGCGGCGGGTGCCGGGGAGGGCCCCGCCGTTCATTGCGTCTGGGTACGGGTGAGCGGCGGCAGCGACTAGCCTCAGCGGCCATGATTCCCGATCAGCTGCCCGCCTCCGATGAGCCGGCCCATGCACAGGATGTGGGCGTCGGCCCCTGGGTGGGACCCCTGCCGACCGGAGCGCACTTCGACCCCGAGCTCCTCGTCGAAGGTGATCGGCGCAACGTCGTCGACCGGTATCGCTACTGGAGACGCGAGGCCGTGGTGGCCGACCTCGATCAGCGCCGGCACACCTTCCATGTCGCGATCGAGAACTGGCAGCACGACTTCAACATCGGCACGGTTGTCCGCAACGCCAACGCCTTCCTCGCTGCTGAGGTTCACATCGTCGGCCTGCGCCGCTGGAATCGCCGTGGCGCGATGGTCACCGATCGTTACCAGCATGTCCGGCATCACCCCACGATCGACGACTTCACGGGCTGGGCCGCCACGGCCGATCTGCCGATCATCGGAATCGACAATCTTCCCGGGTCGCGCCCGATGGAGACGGTCACCCTTCCGCGTGAATGCGTGCTGATTTTCGGCCAGGAGGGTCCCGGGCTCTCCGATGCGGCGCGCGCCGCCTGCAGTGAGCTCTTCTCCATCGCTCAGTACGGGTCCACGCGATCGATCAACGCCGGGGTGGCCAGCGGCATCGCCATGCATTCATGGGTACGCGCACACGCCGGTCCCCCGCCTGACTGAAGCGAAAGCCCGACTGAGGCGAAAGGCCCGGCTGATTCGGAAAGGTCGAACTGCCCGGGTTCTGGCGATTCGCTTGACGCACGCCGTCGTGACCCCCACCGTTGAGGGGTGGGTGTCACAGTGAGTTGCCCCCGTTGTGCCGCGCAGGTCCGGCCGCCGGACCTGATGCACAGCGATTGGCGTTGCGACAACTGTGGCGACGTCTATCCCTTCCACGTCGCCGAGCACATCAGCTCCGAGATCATCGACAGCGTCGTGCGGCAGCCCTCGGCCGAGCGCCGGGTGCCGCTCTGGTGTCCGTGGCCGCTCCCGCCCGGGTGGATGGTGACCGGCGTGGGCTGGGCGGGTGACGAGCGTTCGGGCGTACGGGCGACCGCGCTGTCCTGCAGCGGCCCGGACCCGCTCGGTGGTGGTCCTGCCGACCTCGTCCTCATCGCCGAGCAGCCCGGGGTCGGCCTGGGCACCCGCTTCGCCGGCATTCCGGGCATCGATCCGGGTTACCTGATCGCGGAGGCGCTCAGCGACCCGTCCCAGCACTGTGGTCCACATGCCAAGATCAAGGCAGGTGGACATCCCACTCCATTGTGGTGCGTAAAGGCCCCTGAGGACCGCAGCGCCTATGTGAGTGAAGCCAAAGGAATGTGGCTCTATGCGGTAGCGTGGCCGGCAAGCGCGGGATACTTCCTCGCCGAACATGTCGTGCTTCACGACCTGTCCGTTGAGGTGGTTCCCGAGCTCGTGTACGGGGCGCCATCTCCGTACCTGCATGGTCGTGCCTGATCGAGGCTGCGTGACCTGCGGGAACGGTATCGGCTTTTCGGGCACTAAGTTCACACAGCGCAGCGAAAATGATACCGTGAGTGTTGACGGCGTCGACCGTACCCGCAACGGAGGAGCAGGCCCGCCATGATCAAGAAGGTACTCACCTGGCTTGGCATCGCATTCTTGATCTTCTTCATTGCGTTCAACCCGAACTCGGCCGCGGCCGTGTTCTCGTCGCTCGGTTCCACCATCGGCGACATAGCTCGCGGATTCGGAACCTTCTTCACCAACCTCGTCGCTTAACATCTGCGTATGGGTCCTGGTGAGCCGCGACAGCCTGAGGGTGAGGGTGCGCGCCGCCCTCGGGACGACGATGAGTACTTCGGCCACAACGATCCCGTAGTCAGGGACGATGGTCCGGAGTACGCACGAGGCACGGCGCAGGCCGACGGTCCGGCTTATTCGGACAGTACGGCCTACGCCCCGAGTGCCGGCTATGCCGACGACTACGAGACTCGTGAGCAGCCTCGCTACCGCGATGAGCCGCTCGAGTACGAGGCGCCGGTCTTCACCGAGGACGAGCTCAAGGGGCTCGGCGGTGACGGTTCGGGTGTCCCGGGTGGACCACGGCGCGTGCTTCCGCTGGAGGACGAGCCGACCACTCTGGTCTCGCGATACCTCTTCCCGACCGAGCGTTACCGGGGCGAGTGGAAGCGGCACTGGATCCATCTGTCCACGCCGCTCGCGGTCGGTATCGGCGCCACTGTGGTGCTCGGCTATCTCGCGGGCTTCCTCACCCAGCAGAGCATCGACGGCCTCGTCACGGCCGCGGTGCTGGTCTGGCTCGGGGTGATGGGCTGGGTCGCGTGGAAGGTCGGCGACTGGTACTTCGATCGGTTCATTCTGACCAACAAACGGGTGATGGTCGTCAACGGCATCGTCACCCGAAAGGTCGCGATGATGCCGCTGCTGCGGGTCACCGACATGAAGTACGAGCAGTCCGCGCTCGGCCGCATGCTGAGCTACGGCACGTTCGTCCTCGAGTCGGCCGGTCAGGACCAGGCCCTGCGTGAGGTCAAGCACCTGCCCAACCCCAACGAGTTGTACCTGCGCGTCGTCGAGGAGATGTATGAGCCTCAGGCGGTCGAGGCGCGACTCGGCAAGGATGGTGACGGGGGCGACGACGCCTGACGTCCGTACGTGGTTCTTTGCGAGCAACCGGTAGCTTTTTCGAGTGACCAGAATCGACCTGCACTGTCACTCGAGGGCCAGTGACGGCACGCTGACCCCGTCCGAGCTGATGCGTGCGGGCGTGGCCGCAGGCCTCGACGTGATGGCCATCACCGACCACGACACCACCGGTGGCTGGGACGAGGCCGCGGCAGCGCGGCCCGCCAACCTCACGCTCGTGCGCGGGGCCGAGCTCTCGTGCCGGTGGTACGGCGTCGAGCCGGCGATCCCCCTGCACCTGCTCGCCTACCTGTTCGACCCCGCCGAGCCACATCTCGCCGCCGACCTGCTGCGGATGCGCACCGATCGCGAACGGCGCGGCGAGAAGATAGTCGAGCTCCTGCGGGCGGACGGCGTCGACATCAGCTGGCCCGAGGTGCACGGATATGCGGCCGGCGGCTCGGTGGGACGCCCGCACATCGCCCAGGCGCTGATCCGGGCCGGGCTCGTGCGCACCACCAGCGAGGCGTTCGCTTCCCGGTGGCTCGGCGCGCGTTACTTCGTACCCAAAGCAGATCTTGATGTTTTTGAGGCAGTGCGTGCCGTCCGGGCCGCTGGGGGAGTGCCGGTTTTCGCGCACCCGAACGCCACGGTCCGCGGGCGGATCGTGCCCGACAAGTTGATCGTCGACCTCGCCGAAGCGGGCCTTTTCGGACTCGAAGCCGACCACGAGGACCACTCGATCGAGCAACGGGCCCACGTGCGCGCGCTCGCCGCGGACCTCGGGCTCATCGTGACGGGATCGTCCGACTTCCACGGCACCCACAAGACGGTCCAGCTGGGTGCGTTCACGACCGAGCTCGCGGCGTACGAGAAAATTGTCGCCGCCGCCACCGGCGTCCCGATCTTGGGGTGACGGTCCTCGCAGTTCAGGGCACCGAACGTGGCCGCCACCTAGGTTGATCGCGTGGATCTGAAACTGTTCGGTGAGTTCTTCGTGACCTTGCTGGTGATCGTGGACCCGCCGGGCATGGTCCCCGTCTTCCTCGCTCTGACCGGCACCCTGCCGGCCAAGGAACGCACCCGCGCGGGCACCCAGGCCGTGCTGCTCGCGCTCGGCGTCATCGTCATCTTCGCGGTCGCCGGGCAGACCCTGCTCGACTACCTGCACGTGCAACTCCCCGCCCTCCAGGGTGCCGGCGGTCTGCTCCTGCTTCTGGTCGCGTTGCAGCTGCTCACAGGCAAGACGGACGAACCGTCGGAGCAGGGCGGCACCACCAACGTGGCCCTGGTCCCGATCGGCACCCCGCTGCTGGCCGGCCCCGGCGCGATCGTCGCGACCATGCTTTTCGTGCAGCGTGCGGACGGCTTCTCGGACTACTCGATCATCGGTCTCGGCATCATCGCTGTCATGGCCTCGGTGTGGCTGGTGCTGCGTTTCTCCGGCGTCATCGTCAAGCTGCTGCGCCCGGCCGGCATCGAGGTCCTCACCCGCATCGCCGGCCTGCTCCTGGCAGCCATCGCGGTCCAGCTCATCGCCGATGCGGCCTTCGCGTTCGTGGAGCTCTACGCCGCGTCCTTCTGAGACCTCGTCGAAGTCGGACCCCTGGTCGCAATTTTTGTCGTAGGGCCCTGGCAGGATTGGTTCGTGCCCAGGACCCCGCCGCGATCGGCCGCCGTTCCCCACCAACAGCTGGGCTTCGACGGCATGCCCGAACGTCTCTTCGTCTGCACACCCAGCAAGCTCGGCTCGTATGCGGACTGCCCCCGTCGCTACCGATACACCTACATCGACCGCCCCAGCCCGCAGAAGGGCCCGCCGTGGGCGCACAACTCGCTGGGCGCGAGCGTGCACACAGCCCTCAAGAATTGGTACGCCTTGCCGGTCGACCGTCGCGGCACCGCACCCGTCGCCAGCCTGCTCAAATCGACCTGGGTGCGCGAGGGCTACCGCGACGTTGATCAGGAGCGCATCGCCTACCGCAAGGCGCTGGGCTGGCTCGACACCTACGTGGCCGGTCTCGACCCGCAGGAAGAACCCCTCGGCGTCGAGCGCGTCGTCGCCACCAAGACCGCGGTGCTCGCCTTCAACGGCCGGGCCGACCGCATCGACGCCCGCGACGGCGAGGCGGTGATCGTCGATTACAAAACCGGCCGCACCGGCCTCGACGCCGACGACGCCCGCGGCTCACAAGCTCTGGCCCTCTATGCGTACGCCGCCCAGCGCGTCTTCCGCCGACCGTGCCACAAGGTCGAGTTGCACCATCTGCCAACCGGCACGGTAGCGACGCACGAGCACACCGAGGAATCCCTCAACCGCCAGCTGGCCCGCGCCGAAGCCACCGCCCGCGACATCATCGCCGCCGAGAAATCGATGGCAGCGGGCGCCGACCCGGACGACGAGTTCCCGACGAACCCAGGGTCTTTGTGCGCGTGGTGTGACTTCCGAAAGAGCTGCCCGGCGGGCGCCGAGGTGCAGGCCAAGGAGCCCTGGGCCGCCATAGAGCACTTGGAGCGCACGACGTAGCCGTGGTGGGCGGGTTAGGCGATGCCGACGCGTTCCAGGGCGGCTTGGCGCATGGGGGCGACGCGGTACTGGGCCGGGACGGCGGGGAGAGTGGCTTTGATGAGCAGGCGCAGTCCGCGTACAGAAAGATCCGCTGACTTGTCTGTCGTCGGCCAGCCCAGGCCGCCGTACATTTTGCGGGCCCAGGGCGGCAGCAGGGCGAGCGCCGTCCCCGCGATGCCGAAGTAGGCCCACCGGGTCGGGCCCAGCGTGAGACCGAGACGCAGCGACCGGCTGCCCCAGTTCCCCGGGACAGGCGGGACAGTGAGGAAGAAAGCGGTCTCCGCGCTCTCCTTCGTCATCGCCAGCTCAGGCCGGATCTCCGCGTAGTAGGCAGCCACCTCCGCGGCCGTCCCCGGCACCGTGCCGGGGTTGAGCCCGATCATCTCGGCGGCGCGCAGCTGCTCGGTGTAGTAGCCGTCAACCTCGGCATCGGTCAGCTCGAGACCCGCGCGCCGGGCCGTGGTGAGGAACGACTCCACCTCGGCGACATGCACCCACCGAAGCAACTCCGGCTCGTCGATCCGGAACGTCTCACCCGTACGCGGATCGGTCGCCCGCATCTGTGAATGCATCCGCCGGACCCGGCTCGCGGCCAGCTCGACCTCGGCCATGGTGCCGTAGAGAATCGTTCCCACGTATGCGGAGGTTCGCTCGAAGCGGCCCCAGGGGTCTGCCTTGTAGCCGGAATTCTGCGCGATGGCGGCGACCGCACGGGGATGCAGCGCCTGCAGGTAGAGCGAACGCAGGCCGCCCATCGTGACGATGGGCTCTTTGTGCACCTTCCAGGTGATCGAGTCGGGGCCGAAGAGTCCGAGGTCGCCCACGCTGTTCATACCTCCAGCGTGCCACGCAGATCGCCGATCGAGCAGGCCAGATGTACGGCCGCTCCTGCGTCCCTTCGCTGCGCGCTCCTCAGCTGCGTTTCCCACGACTGAGCGTCCCTTGATTGTGTGTTTCGGGGCTGCGTGTCCCTTGACTGCGTGCTTTCTACTGCGCGTCCGGGGGTTGTGCGTCTTGCAGCTCCGTGCCGGCGAGATCAGGCGACGCGGTCCGCGTGGCGTTCCTGCTGGCAGGCCGGGCAAAGCCCCCAGAAGGTCACCTCTGCCTCGTCGACCTCGAAGCCGTGCCCTGTCCCCGGGTCGATGCAGGGGCGTTCGCTCACGTCACAGTCGACGTCCTCGATCGCGCCGCAGCTCCGGCACACGAGGTGGTGATGGTTGTCACCCACCCGGGCCTCGAAGCGGGCCGCGCTGCCGGCCGGCTCGATCCGGCGGGCCAGCCCGGCACGGGAGAGCGCGCCCAGAACGTCGTACACAGCCTGGGTGGAGACCGAGTCGAGACGTTCGCGAACCTGCCGGGTGATGTCGTCGACCTCCAGGTGACCACCCTGCGTCAGCACATCAAGCACCGCGAGCCGCGGCCGCGTCACCCGCAGACCATGGTTACGCAGCAGCTCTTCACCGGTCGCCATCCCACAATGACAGCACGCGGAACGTGACGGCTCAACAATGATCTGAGCGTGCACGCCTTTTGGTATTTCAGGGCATCGGGCGCGGGCTGTGCGTACCCGATCGCTTGCCGGGGCTCAGGTCTGGGGCCGTTCCGGCCTGGATAGGCACCGGTTTGGGGCACGCTTTGGCCAATGGTGAACCGGATCGCCCCTGCGCGCGTAACCGCAAACAAGTGGATGTTTGCATCGTCAGATAGTTTCGGCGGGCGGCCCGATACTTCAACCTTCAAGGAGGGTGACCGTGTTCGACCAGATTAACGGCATGCCCGTACACGCCCTGGTGCTCCACGCTGCGGTTGTGTTCGTGCCGCTCCTGGCGCTGTTGGCCATCGTCTACGCGGTCCTGCCGCGCTGGCGATCAAAGATCGGATGGGCGGCACTACTGCTGTCCATCGCCGCGCCGGCCGCTACCTACGTAGCCATGGCATCGGGCTCCAAACTGCGCGACCGCCTGGTCGCGAACGGCATGAGCGGCCCGCCGCTCGAGCAGATCGACGACCACATGGGCTTCGGAACCCTGACGTTCTACTTCTCGCTCGGCCTGGGCATTGTGACCCTGATCATGGTCATCCTCACCCTCCGCACGCCCAACCGCCGCCTCCCCCTGCCTGCCGACATCGGCCTGGCCGTCATCATGGTGGCGCTGGCCGCACTCTCGGGCTACTACGTCTTCAAGACCGGTGACTCGGGCGCGCAAGCAGTCTGGGGCACTTCGTCCTGATGAATCCCCGTCCCGGCCGCCATGTGGGGTGGCGACCGGGACGGCCATCAGCTTCGCCTGCTGTTCGGCCCATCTGCCTGCCGTCGGCCCAGCAGATCTCCCGGCGTCGGGTCAGAAGATGACTCGGGCGCAGAGCAGGCACATCAGTACCAGCGCGATCGCCCCGGCGACCAGGCCCACGCCGTAGGTCATCGTGCGAGCGGCGCCCTCGGACTCGTCCACCGAACTCAGGTTCTGAGCCGGCATCGATCGAGGCGGCGGTGGGTGGGAAACCACCGGGGGTCGCCAGTGCGGTGAAGCCGGAGCCTGCCGAGGCGGTCCCTCGTACACGGGCTTCGGTTTCGGGGCCGGCACCGGACGGTCAGCCCCGAACTGCCCAGCGGCAGAATCCGGGCGTTTCCAGTACGCGTCGTCGTCAGGTCCGGTCGGGGCGGTCACGTTCATCGACGCTACATCTATCGGGTGCCGACAGCGCACGCGACGCGGCTTACCCTTGAAGCGTGGACATCCTTGACGAACCCGACCGCGACGTGGACGCCGAGAGGACCGTCGACTTCGAGTCGGAAGACACCCCCGTTCTCCCCGACCAGACCCGCGATGACACCGCCCGCGGCTGGGGCTACACGAGCACCGAGGACTCGAACGACGAACGCCTCCTCGAAGACCGCCCACCCCACTGGGGCTGATCGTCCGCCCCGTCTCCGAGCCCGCTCGGCCCTGGCCGGAGGGCATCGCCCGTACACGCCGAGCGGCTCGGCCCGGGGTCATGGACGCAGCACCCACGAACCTAACGTCCTTGCGATCCCCGGCAGCGTCACAGCGCGCTCCGCAAGCTCTGCAACGTTGAGGACGCATCGTGTCTGCGCCGGTCCGCTGAATGCCCGGCCCTGGCTCCGGCCCGGCCCTGGCTCCGGCCCGGCCCTGGCTCCGGCCCGGCCCTGGCTCCGGCCCGGCCCTGGCTCCGGCCCGGCCCTGGCTCCGGCCCGAGCCTGGCTCCGGCCCGAGCCTGGCCGGGCCCGGTCCGGTCCGGCTCGGCAACCCCGGCTGGTTGACCGGCGGGCGTCAGGCAGGGCGCACGGTTATCGCGTAGCCCTCGGGGGGTTGTTTGATCGCCGCCTTCGCCGCTTCGGGTGGGAGGGCGAGCAGGAGGCCGCCCGCGAGTGGGTCGTCGATGCCTGTCACTCCTAAGACCGTGGCAGCGGTGGCGATCGGGTGGGTGCCGTCGTTGGGGCGAAAGAGGTCGATGCGGTTGCCGACCTGGACCAAGCGCAGTCCTGCCGGCTCAGCAAGGCGGATCGGAACGCCGACCGTTCCGATCGGGGGTCGTAGCGGTGCAGCTCCGTATGCGTCGCCGGACGCTGTCGTTGTCCCGGCGCCGCTACCGGTACTGACAACTCCTGGCACGGATCCGGCAGCACCTGGGCTGGGCGGAATGCCTGTCGACGAGTGGGGTTGGCTGGTTGGACCGAGCGTCGATGGCCTGCTGGGTTGGGTTGCTTGGGTACCGGTCGCATGGGTACTCACCGGCCCGCCAGCGGCAAGGGAGGTTCCATCGCTGCCCGCGCTATTTGCTGAAAGGTCAGCAGGGCTGGTTGCAGCCTGACGGGCCGAGGGGGCTCGTAGGTGGGGTGTGTTCAGGGGTGAGCCACAGCCGGTCGTTCCCGACCAGATCAGGAAGGTTGCTGAGGCAAGCAGGATCGCCATCGTGGACAGCTTCAGCAGGAAATTTCTCCGGGGCCTGCGCCAGCGGACCGTGTCCAGCGAAGGCTCTGATGGTGTCGTTCGGTTCGTTCGCACGCGATGAAGGTAGGGAAATCGCGGGGGCGGTGCCGGTGGCCCTGTGGACAGCCGCGCATTGTGGATAACTCAGGGTCGGGGCTTGCGGCGCGGTAGAAATGAGGGGCCAGGTCGACGGCCCGGGGCGGGTCATCTCCATCGACGGCGGGTTCGCGGCGTGAGCTGGCGAGCCCGTGCGCGGGACGAGATCTGCCTCTCGGAGTGCGCACCGGCTGTGGTTGACGGCACGGCGCAGGCGGCCGCTGCTTTGATCGCATCGAGCGCCGCGTGGTGCGGCGCAGCGCGTGGACCTCAAAACAGACGAGCGAGCGCTGAGCTGGCCCGCGCTGTGGTGGCTGCGGCCCGGGCGCAGCAGGCCGTGAGCACGGCTGAGATCCGGATCGGGCCTACATGGTGGGGCCAGGCGTTGGGATCGTGCCTGCTGGCTTCCCGTCACCAGGAGAAACGTGTGTCTCCGCAGGGGCGTACGGGCTGATCGCCGCTACCGGGAGAAGTAGGCGGGTCTCAGCTGGCTGCGCCGGGAAGGGACGGGTGCAGCCAGCTGGGTCGAGTGCCGGATCTAGGCAGCCAGAAGCGTCGCCGATGGTCGGGGCGAGTGGCCGTGGCGGGGTGGAGCCTGCGTCAGGAGGAGGACGTCGAGGCTGAGGACGTTGACGACGAGGAAGTGGACGACGAGGACGAGGGGGTTGAGGCCGGTGTCGACGACGTCGTGCTGGGAGATGAGGACGAGTCGGAGGACTTGCTGTCCGACGACTTGCTGTCCGACGACTTGCTGTCCGAGGTCGAGGCCGCCGCAGGCTTCTCGGCGCTCACGTTGCCGGAGCGGGAGTCGTTGCGGTAGAAGCCGGAGCCCTTGAAGACGATGCCGACTGAGTTGAAGACCTTGCGGAGCTTGCCGCTGCAGTTGGGGCACTCCGTCAGAGCGGGGTCCGAGAAAGACTGCACCCGCTCGATCTGCTCTCCACACTCTGTGCAGGCGTACTGGTACGTGGGCACTGGTCCTCCGCGTCGCTACTCGATGGCTGGCACTCATCGTCCAGGAGTGCCAATGCTCCGTCATCGGAGTTTATTTCGTCCAGTCGGGTGGCGCACTGAGGCCCTCCGTCGGAGTGATCGTCGCCCCTACGCGCCGGTCGTGGAGTTCGGCGGGCACGGTGTCGACCCGTTCTCCGTCGTGCAGGAGGGCCACGGTGAACGCCGTGGGGGCGACTCGGGCCAGGGCGCGGTCGTAGGAGCCGCCGCCTCGGCCCATGCGGACGCCTCGGCGGTCGACGGCGAGGGCCGGGACCACCACGAACGAGGCCTCGGACACCGCCGCGACACCGAGGCGCCGGCCGATGGGCTCCAGGAGGCCGCGCGCTCCTGGTTGAAGGCTGGACGGGCCTTCGTAGAGCGCCCAGTCGAGGTCGCCGTCGGGCAGCAGTACCGGAAGCAGGATCACCGGGGAGGGCACTGAGTGGAACGGGTCGGGCAGGGGAGCAGGAGCGGCGTAGACGCTGCGTAGTGCTTCGGGCAGTTCGGGGCCGCCGGGCTCCGGACCGAGGGGGACATAGGCGGCAATCACTGTCGGTGATTGGGTGCGTATCGCGGTCAGGAGGGTTGATCGGGTGGCAAGGGCGGCGGAGCTGAGGTTTTCCGGGGATTTCGATCTACGGGCTGCTAGGAGACGTGTGCGGAGGGCAACCTTTGCGGCGCGTGAACTTTCGGCATCACTGGCGAAATCGGGCATGCAACACCCCCTTCTGAAAACCGGCAAACGGTGCGCACTATGTCAGCATCGCTCCAAAGAAGGCCACTTCCAGGAGGATATGTGACTCTGCGTGGCCGACTCACTGCTGCCTTCCTCGCGGTCGTGCTCGGTCCTGTCCTGCTCGGATCCTTCTTTGTCGGGATGACCGTTGCCACGGTGAGCCGGGACCGGACCGCAGAGCGACTTGATCATGCCGTAACGACGGTGCGGACGGCGATCGGAGCGATGTGCCGACAACTCCAAGCTGTCGCGGACGCGGTTGCCGTGCTGCCCGTGGCCGATCAACGGACCGCTGCCGACCAGATGGTTACCCGCGGGCTGGCGTCCGAGGTTCGCATCGCGCCAGCTGGCAGCACCACCACCACCACGACGGGTGGGGCCATCGGTGAACGCGACTGTGCGGCTGCGGATCAACGAGGACAGGCGGGGGCAGCCGACCCCGGGCAGCCAGCCGTCCCGGCCGAGGGTGGCCCAGTGCAGGGTGGCCCAGTGCAGGGTGGCCCAGTGCAGGGTGGCCCAGTGCAGGGTGGCCCAGCGCAGGGCAGTCCGGGCCAGGTTGGCGCAGGTCAGGGCAGCGGTGTGGGGGAGGCGGTTACCGCGGTCGGGGCGAGGGCGGTGCAGGACGACGTTGTTGTGGTGGCTCTGGAGCGGATCGATGGGCTTTTCATCCGGCGCCTTGGTGACAGCAGCGCGGCGCGTGTTGAGGTCGCTGTCGGGGAGGTTTCCGGTGCGGCGGGGAGGCGGATACCCGTTGAGCCTGGTCAGCCGCTTCCGGTCAGCGTGGAGGTGCGGTCCGAGGAGCCGGCGGTTCTGTACGTGTTTCTTGCCGTAGCCGTTTTTGCGGTGGCGGGGCTGGCGGTTCTTGCCGCGCGGTGGCTGGCTCGCTCGACTACGCGTCCGCTGGAGGAGCTTGCCTGGGCTGCGGGCAAGGTGGCTGACGGGGAGCTGGGTGTGCGGGTGCCGGTGGGGCGGGGGGATGAGATCGGGCAGCTGGCGGGGACGTTCAACCGGATGACCCGGGAGCTTCAGGCGTACGTGCAGGCTCTGACTGCCAGCCGGGACCAGTTGCGGGGGCATCTTGCGATCCTTGGCGACACGCTGTCGAGCACTCACGACGTACATCGGATTCTTCAGGTAATTCTTCAGACCGCGTTGTCGGCGACAGGGGCCAGGGCTGGTGTCGTGTTGCTCATCGATCCGGGTGAGGCTGTCCTGGTCGCGCGGTGCGCGGAGGGGCTGACGGGCCGGTGGGACGTTCCGGAGGGCGATCTTCCCTCTCTGCGGATTCCGGTGGGGCACGGGATTCTCGGTGTTGTCGCTGCTGGGGGCGAGGCGAGGCGGGGGTTCTGTGATCTCGGAGGCGGTCCGATGGACGAGCCGGCGGGGCGTACCTATGTGGCTGTTCCTATCTGTGCGCCCGCGACGGTCGGGGATCCGCTGGTTCCCGGTGGGTTGATGACCGAGAGCGGGCAGCCGGCGATTCTCGGCGTGCTGGCTCTCTACGACCGGCTCGGTGCGGACGAGTTCGATGACACCGACCTGCACACCTTGCGCACCTTCGCGGGGCAGGCCGGGGTTGCTGTGCACAACGTGCGGGTGCACGAGGAGGCGCAGCGGTTGTCGCTCACCGACCCGCTCACGGGGCTCTGGAACTATCGCTGCCTGCGGGAATCGTTGCGGCGGGAGGTGGAGCGGGCCACGCGGTTCGGGCGGATGCTGACCGTGCTGGTGCTCGACCTCGACCACTTCAAGGACGTGAACGACACGTACGGGCATGCCGCGGGGGATGTCGTGCTGGGTGAGTTCGCGCGGCGGATCCGGATAGGGCTCCGGGAAGTCGACGTTGCGTTCCGTCAGGGAGGTGAAGAGTTTGTCGTGCTTCTGCCGGAGACTGACGCGTACGGGGGAATTATTGTCGCGGAGCGGTTGGGGTCTGCGGTTCGCGACATTCCGGTTCCTATCGATCCGCGGCGGATGAGCGGGGGCGCCGGGGTCGCTGTGGACCGGGTTGCGATCAGTGTGTCGATCGGGATTGCTGTATATCCGGAGCACGGTGCGACCGCTCAGCAAGTGCTTGATGCCGCTGATGACGCGCTGTATGCGGCTAAGAACGCAGGGCGTGACACGTACCGTCTCGCCGAGAGCATTCCGCTACCCGCTGTGGATGTGACTGACCCGTCGGTTTCGAGAGGGGTGGCGGATGGGAAAACCGATCAACAGGGACCAGTGGCGGGCGCGTCCGGTGGGCCACAACCGCCGCGACAGGCTCGTGGCCGCTAGTCTCGCGGCATGTCCGGGCACGAACTCAGCAAAGGTGCGGTGACTCCTCAGATGACCACGCAGGCGCATGCGACCGGCCGTCGAGCCGTCAAGGCCGTCATTCCGGCCGCCGGGCTCGCCACCCGATTTCTCCCTGCTACCAAGGCTGTCCCCAAAGAACTCCTGCCCGTTGTAGACCGTCCGGTGCTCCAGTACATCGTGGAAGAGGCCGCGGCTGCCGGCATCACCGATGTGCTGCTGGTGACCGGCCGGGGCAAGACCTCCATGGTCGATCACTTCGACCGCCGGCCCGACATCGAGGCACGCCTCGAGAAGAAGGGCGACCTCGAACGGCTCGCCGCCGTACGCCGTACGAGCGACTTGGCGGACATCTACACCTGCCGCCAGGGTGAGCCGCTCGGTCTCGGTCATGCCGTAGGCGTGGCCGGTTCCCACATCGGCGACAACGCATTCGCCGTCCTGCTGGGCGACGAGTTCGTCGAGGAGGACCAGCCGCTGCTGCCCGCCATGCTGGACCTGCAGGCGCAGACCGGCGGCATCGTGCTCGCGTTCATCGAGGTGTCCCCGGAGGAGACCAGCCGTTACGGCATCGCCTCGGTCAAGCCCTCCTCGTTCGGTGAGGACATCGTCGAGGTGACCGGGCTGGTCGAGAAGCCGAAACCGGAGGAGGCGCCGAGCAACCTCGCCGTTGTCGGCCGCTACATCCTGCCTGCCACGATCTTCGAGGCGATCCACAACACGAAGCCCGGCAGCGGCGGCGAGATCCAGCTGACGGACGCGATGGCTCAGCTGCTCGCGGAGGGGACGCCGGTGCACGGCATCGTCTACCGCGGACACCGGTACGACACGGGGATGCCGCTGGGGTATCTGCAGGCGGTTGTCGAGCTTGCGGTCAAGCGCTCCGACCTGGGCGCCGAGTTCAGCTCGTGGCTCACCGACTTCGTCGCCAGCGACAAGATGACCAAGGCCGGCGACAAGTGATACGCCCCGGCGGCAGGGCGGCGGAGATCAGCGGCCGGGCGGCGATAGCCGGCGGTGCGCGGGGATGACCGCGACGGCCGATGCCGAGGCGGCCGCCAACGAGCTGATGCCTCTCGCCGAATACCTGGGCAGCGTGCTGCGCAGGTTGCGGGCGCTGCCTCCGCTCGACCTCGACCTCACCCAGGCCCACGGCAACGTCCTCGCCCATGACGTGCTGGCCCCGCACCCGTATCCGGCCTTCGACCAGGCCGCGATCGACGGGTACGCGGCCCGCTGGGAGGACCTTGCCGCGGCCGGGCGGATCGGCTCGCACCCCTCGTTCGGGGCGTTCGAGGCGGGACTGCGCCCGGTCCGGCTGAACGTCGTCGGTGACCTGGGGGCGGCCAGCTGGCGTCCGGTGCGGCTCACCCCGGGGACGTGCTTCTCCGTGGCGGCCGGGGCGCCGTTGCCGATCGGGGCCGATGTTGTGGTGCCGATCCACTGGACGGATCAGGGCATGGCGGCCGTGGAGATCATGCACGCGCCGAAGCGGGGCTCCGGTGTCCGCCGGGCGGGCGATGAGCTGCCCGTCGGGCGGGTGCTGGCGTCCGCGGGGGCGTACGTCACCCCGGCGATGGTGGCGGTTTTCGCTGCTTCCGGCATCGGTCATGTCGTGGTGCGGCCCAGTCCCCGGGTGGTGGTCGTGGCCACGGGTGACGAGCTGGTCGACGTGGGGCGTCCGAGTCAGCCCGGACAGGTGGTGGACGCGAACTCTCATGCGCTGACGGCCGCCGCGGTGGAAGCGGGAGCTCTCGCGTACCGGATAGGGATCTGTGATGACGACCCGGAGGGCCTCCGGGGGCTGTTGGAAGACCAGACGTTGCGGGCGGATCTGATCATCACGACCGGCGGTACGGGTACGGGTCCCGGTGACATGCTGCGCCGGGTGCTGTCGCGGCGTGACCATGGCCGAGGCGTGGTGGAGTTCACCGATGTCGCGCTCTGCCCGGGTGCGACGCTCGGGTTCGGCACCGTGGGCGGCGAGGAAGTTCCGGTGGTTTGCCTGCCCGGTGAGCCCGGCGCCGCGCTGATCGGCTTCGAGGTGCTGGCGCGGCCGGTCATTCAGCTGCTTGCCGGGGCGGAACCGGTCTTCCGGCCCGGCGTCAAGGCGCACCTGCTGGAAACCGTGTCGTCGCCGGGTGGCCTGCGGGAATTCCGGCCGGCTCATGTAGCGGAACGGCGCGGCGGGGGCTACACAGTGCAGCCACTCGCCGGTGGGCCTTACACTCTGTCCGGCCTCGCGGAGGCCAACGGTCTCTTGGTGCTCGGCGAGCGGGTCACCGCGGCTGCCGCCGGATCGACCGTGGATGTGTTGCTGCTTGACCGGAGGCGATGATGCTGGGCTCCACGCCCGGATGGCCTGCCGTCCTGGCGGACGGAGCCGTGCTGCTCAGGCCCTATCGGCGAAGTGACGCCCGAGCGTGGTCGGAGGTTCGCATCGCGAACCAGGCCTGGCTCAGCCCCTGGGAGTCGGCGCCGCCCGGCCCCTGGGCCGAGATGAACTCGGCGCGTGCGTACCTCTACGTCTACCGGGACATGAAACGTGCCGCCAGCCGCGGCGACAGCATGCCGTTCGCTGTCTGCCTCCGGGGGGACGACGGCAAGGAACAGCTGGTCGGACATCTCAACCTGGGCAGCATCGTGCGGCGGGCGTTCAGTTCCGCGTACGCCGGATATTGGGTTGATTCCCGGGTTGCGGGTCGTGGGGTGGTCCCGACCGCGCTGGCACTCGCCGTTGACCACGCGTTCGGGCCGGGCGGGTTGCATCGGGTGGAAGTCAACATCCGACCGGAGAACGTCCCGAGCCGCCGGGTGGTGGAAAAGCTGGGCTTCCGGGAGGAGGCTTACCACCCGCGGTACATGCACATCGACGGAGCGTGGCGAGATCATCTCGGGTACGCGATGACGAACGAGGAAGTCGCCGCGGAAGGTGGCCTGCTCGCGCGCTGGCGGAGGTTGCGTACCACGACAAAGTGATCATCGGCTCGTTACCGTCCGGCGCGGCGTACAGATATCGGCAGGTCTCGCCCGTAATCTCGGGGAGATTGCGACTTTTTCGTGCCGGGCGCCCCACCGCCTGCGCACGCTCCATGGCTGACGGGAGGGGTGAGGGTGCCGACCTCGGTGCTCCTCGCCGTCCTCGCCGCGGCCGGGCTGCTCGCCCTCGCGCCGGCTCTCGTCCGCCGGTACGACGCGACCGAGCGTCTGGCGGCGGAGCGGGCGTCGTCGACGGCTCGGGTGCTTCAGCGCCGCCGTCGGCTCCGAACCGTGCCCGGACGACGACCGGTCAACCCCGGCCGCCAGTACATGGTTACGTCGCGGACCCTAACGGGTGATCAAGCGGAGGGTTCCGCCGACCCCACCCCGGCCTCCGAGGACGTCTCGCCGGTCTCCGGGCCGCCCGCCCGGCGCCTGCGGGTGGTCAGCTCACGGCGTCCAGCCCGCCGACGCGCGCCCGTGCGGAGGCAGACGCCCGCTGTGGTCCGCCGCCGCCGCGTCTTCGCCGCCCTGCTCCTGCTGAATGTGATCGAACTCATCGGCGTGCTCGCGGTCAGCCCGGGCTTCTGGATCAGCTTCACGGTCACCGGTGCCCTGCTCGGCAGCTACCTGGTCCACCTGCGCAACCGCGCGATGGTGGACCGCCGTCGCCGCCGCATCGAAGCCCGGGAAGCCGCCTGGCTCGCAGCCCGCCAAGCGGAGGTCCGCCGCGAACAGGCCCGCCGCGCGGCAGCCCGCCGCGAAGCCCAGCGCCGCCTCGCCGCGCAGAAAGAGGCGGTCCGGCGTACGGCCATGGGCCTGGACCGCGACCCCTCCGACCTGCCCGCGGCGGTCAACGGGGCCTCGGTCTCCTATCGGCGCGGGGGCGGCCTGCGCGGTCGCGCCTACGAGGCCGGCGGCAGAGGTAACGCGTACCCGGCGTAGAGATCGTCTCCCGCGACACGGGAGGGGGGTTCGCGAGGCGGGTGGGGGACCTGTTAGCCTTTTGTCGGTCCTACGGGGCCGGGGGGCTGTGGCGCAGTCTGGTAGCGCACCTCGTTCGCATCGAGGGGGTCTGGGGTTCAAATCCCCACAGCTCCACCCATAAAGAAGCCGCTTCCGATTTCGGAAGCGGCTTTTTGCATGCCCGGTTGCAGTGCCCGGCAATGATCACGGGGCACACCGGTGGGCGCGGATGATCTACGGTGCGGAGGTGAATGTGATGTTTTTGCTGCTCATCGCGCTGCCCGTGGGTCTCCTTGTTGCTGGCCTGATCGTTTTGATCGTCTTTGCGGTGCAGAGATCCCAAAGGGCAAAGAGCTAGGCCGGAGCGGTGTTGACGTAGGGCTGCTCGCAGCCGATACGTTCCGCACCCGGGATGCAACTGCGATCTTGCTGGGGGATCGGGTTGGCGGGCCGATGTTCGCGCGCATGAACGAGAAACTGATCCTCGTGGCCGAGGACGACGCCGACCTGCGGGACATGCTCACCTATGCGCTGGAGCGCGCCGGTTACACCGCTGTGGGTGCCAAGGACGGGAACACCGCGGCGCGGATTCTGCAGGTGGCGCGGCCGGTGGGCATCGTTACCGACGTACGCATGCCGGCGCTCAACGGGATGGAACTGTGCCAGTTGGTGCGCAGCAACCCGGAGGTGAGCAATGCCGCCGTACTCATGGTGTCGGCGAATGCGCACTTGCACGACATCAATGCGGGGCTGAGCTCCGGGGCTGACGGATATCTGCCCAAGCCGCTGTCGCCGCGCCGACTGGTCGCCGAGCTCCAACAGGTCATCGAGCGCCGGAAGGTGATCAACGCGGGGTAGGAGGATGTCAATGTCTTGATGTTGTCGTTGTAGTGGTTACGACCATTTGGTTGACCGGGACCCGCGGCGTCGGATCATGACGGAATGACCTCCTTCATCGCTCAGCTCAGCGACTCGCACCTGACCACCGGGCCGTTGGGTGGCGGACCCGCCGCCGGGCTCCAGCTCGCCCTTGCCCGGGTCATGGCGCTCGACCCGCGCCCCGACTGTGTCGTGGTCACCGGCGATCTCACCGATCACGGCCTGGAGGAGGAGTACGCAGCCCTCCAGGAGGTCATCGGTGACTTCCCGCTGCCCCTGCACCTGACCACGGGCAACCATGACGACCGGGACGCCATGGTGAAAGCCTTCGGCGGGGATCCCTACTACTGCGTGGACTACCCCGGGTTCACCATCGTGGCCCTGGACTCGCTGATTCCCGGTTCGCCGGCCGGGCGGCTCGGTGGCGAGCAGTTGGCGTGGCTGGACCGTACGCTGGCCGCGCGCCCCGGCGTGCCCGCGCTCATCGGCCTGCACCACCCGCCGATGGCGGTCGGCATCCCGTTCCTCGACGGGATGCGGCTGCTCGACGGCGAGGAGTTGCGGGACGTGGTCGCCGGCCACGACAACGTCGCGCGGATCATGGCGGGGCACGTGCACCGGCCGATCACCGCGGCGTTCGCGGGCACCGTGATGACCGTCGCGCCGAGCACGTGGCGCCAGTCCGGGCTGCTGCTCGGCTCTGATGCGCCGCCCGGCTATGTCGCCGAACCCACCGGCTTCCTGCTGCACCTCGTCGACGGCCCGGACTGCATCACGCACACGGTTCAGGTCAGCCACGCGGCGGCCCTGCTCGGTGCCTACTGAAACCAGACGGCGCACCCTGAGCGCCGCTCGGCGCAGAGATCATCGAAGTTCGCCGCTCCCGCTATACGGTCGGTACTCGACGCGGGAAGGGAAGACCGAATGATCGACCATGTCCTTCTCGGGGTGCACCACCTCGACGAGAGCCGGCACTTCTACGAGAACGCGCTGCGCCCGCTGGGTGTCAAGGTGGTCGCCGAGGAGCCCGAAATGGTGGGCTTCGGCGATGACAGCGGGCGCCCGTTCTTCTGGCTGGCGGTTCGGGAGCCGACCCACCGCGTACACGTCGCCTTCACCGCGGCCGACCGGGCCGCGGTGGACGCCTTCCACGCTGCCGCGCTGCATGCCGGTGGAGTGGACAACGGGCCGCCGGGGCTCCGGCCGGACAACCACGAGAACTACTACGCGGCCTTCGCCTTCGACGCGGACGGGAACAACATCGAAGCGGTGTGCCAGAGGCCCGCGTAAAAGCGGGGCCGGTGAAAAGCCGGGTATGTGAGCATCGCAACTTTTGGGTGGTATCTCTTGAGACAGCCTCGGAGGTGACCACCATGCAAGCACCCCTGCCCGCGAACGAAACCGACCGGCTCGCCGCGCTCTACGAACTCGACATCCTCGACTCCGAACCGGAGAAGGACTTCGATGACATCGTGGCGCTGGCGTCGACCGTGTGCGGCGTACCGATGTCCCTCGTCAGCCTGCTCGATGCCGACCGGCAGTGGTTCAAGGCAAGCGTCGGCACCGATCTGACCGAGACCGCGCGGGACATCTCGTTCTGTTCCCACGCGATCCTCGGCAAGGACCTGCTGGTGGTGCCCGACGCCACCCAGGACCCGCGGTTCGCGGACAACCCCACGGTCGCCGAGGACGGGGGAATCAGGTTCTATGCGGGTGCCCCGCTGCTCACCACCGACGGGTACGCACTGGGCTCGCTCTGCGTCGTCGACTCGCAGCCCCGCCGGCTGGACCTCGAGCAACTGCAGGCCCTGCGCGCACTGGCCCGGCAGGTCACCTCGCAGCTGGAACTGCGTCGGTACGCGTCGGCGCTGGCCAACACCACGGCCCGGCTGCAGGTCCTCGAACGGCACAAGGACGAGCTCGCCTACCTGGTCGGCGGCGAACTCCGCTCCTCGCTGCGGCTGATGCGGTCCTACCTGGCAGACCTGGGCGACAAGGGTACGCACGACCTGGAACTCGCCGATCTGCTCGGCCGGGCGACGTCCGCGCACGTACGGGGCTTCTCGGAGCTGCTCGACCACCTGAACTCGATGGCCGAGGCGGGAAGCGGCAGCGACAGCCTGCATATGCGGGAGATCGATCTGACCCGGCTCACCCAGCGGGCGGTCGAGGCGGTGCGGCCGATCGCGGCGACGAAGCAGATCTGGATCCTCAACCAGAGCGGGGGCCCGACGCTGCCGATCATCGCGGACCCCGTACGCCTCGAACAGGTCCTCATGCATCTGCTCTTCGCGGCGATCAAGTACACGCCGTCCGGTGGCCGGGTCCGTGTCGGCACGGACATCGAGAGCGGTCCGACGGTACGCCTCGACGACATGGACATGCCCGACGGAATCCGCCCCGACCTGTTCCCGCACCTGTACTACGGAGCGATCGCCAGCCCGACGGTGGTGCCCGGCCCGGACAAGGGCATCGCGGTCGCCAAGCGGATCCTCGACGCACATCACGCCACCGTCGCCCTGTCCGACCGTCCCGGCGACGGCACGTCCCTGCACCTGGTGTTCCCCTTCGCCGAGCACGAGAACGAGCGTGAGCTCCAGCTCGTCTGATGATTCTGAGAGCCAGACCCGCCCCGCTCGGCTGCAGTTCGAGCGGGGCGGGTCCGTTCAGGCCCCGTGGGACGGCGTCTGGGACGGCACTGCCGGGCGCGCGGTGGCCCGGCCCGCGGCGGGGTGACCCACCACCGGAACCTGGTCGAGACTCGGCGGCCACGTGTCGACGGCCGGTGCGACCCCCTGCTTCGGCAGGACCAGCGGCCGTTCGGCGGCGGGCACCGACTTCACCCCGGACAGCCCGGCGCGGTGCAACTTGTGCCAGCGCAGCCGGCCCCCGGTCAGCGCGGTCACCGCGGACTGGATCAAAACCAGATACATGAGCTGCCGGTACGCGAACTGCTGCAACGGCAGCCGCCACAGCGGGAGGAGCGACTCGCGGTCGAAACGGAACGCCACCGCCGCGGTCACGAGCTGCAGCACGAGCATCATCAGCCAGGCGACGACGGTGTCGGTGAGCTCCCAGAAGACCAGCCCGTACACGAGCATGATGTCGACGACCGGGGCGAGCATCGGCAGCGCCACCCCGAACAGCGCGAGGAACGGCAGCCCGACCCGGCCGAAGCGACCCGACGGACCCGAATCCGTCAGCGCCCTGCGGTGCTTCCACATCGCCTGCATGGTCCCGTAGCTCCACCGGTAACGCTGGCGGTAGAGCTGTTCCAGCGTCGCCGGCGCCTCGGTCCAGGCCTTGGCGTGCTCGGCGTAGACGACCCGCCAGCCGTCGCGGCACAGCGCCATCGTCACGTCGGTGTCCTCGGCCAGCGTCTCGTCGCTGATCCCGCCGACCCGGGCCAGCGCCTCCCGCCGGAACGCCCCGATCGCGCCCGGCACGGTCGGCATGCAGTTCAGCATCTCGTAGAGGCGGCGGTCGAGGTTGAACCCGATCACGTACTCGATGTGCTGCCAGCCCGCGACCAGGCTGTTGCGGTTGCCGACCTTGACGTTGCCCGCCACGGCGCCCACGGTCGGGTCGGCGAACGGCTGCACCAGCATCCGTACCGAGTCCGGCTCGAAAACGGTATCGCCGTCGACGGTCACGATCAGGTCGTGGCGGGCCAGCGCGACACCGGTGTTGAGGGCGTTCGCCTTACCGCCGTTCGGGACACGGATCACGCGTACGTTCGGCAGGTGCATGCGTTCGACGAGCGCCGCGGTGCCGTCGGTCGAACCGTCGTCGACGACCACCACCTCGATCGCCGGGTAGTCGCCGCCGGCCAGCGAGCGCACGGCCGCCTCGATGCCCTCCTTCTCGTTGTAGGCGGGCACGATCACCGACACCGGATCGGTCACCGGCGGACCCCAGCTGAAGCCCCGCTTGCGGCGCTGCCGGGCATGCCGGGTCGCGAGCACCAGGAGCAGGCCGGTACGCGCGATCGTGAGCAGCCCGACCACGAGGAACAGCCCGGCGATCAACCACACCAGACCATCGGCTACGCGTACGGTCCAGATGAGCCCCGACCCGCGCAGTCGATCCGTCGGGGCCGCCGCGGGGTTGACCGGCAGCAGGGGCAGCGCGGCCGCGTCGGGCTGCTGCTCGATGGCGAGATTCAGCCCCTCGGTCACCGTCGTGAAGCGATACCCGCGCTGCTTCATCATCGGGATGAACGTTCGCAGCGCCTCGACGGTCTGCGCGCGGTTCCCGCCGGCGTCATGGAAGAGGATCACCGCGCCGACATCCCCGGGCGGCGACGCGTTCCTGACGATCTGTCCGACACCCGGCCGCTGCCAGTCCTCGCTGTCCATGTCGTTGACCACGACCAGATAGCCGTCCCGGCCGGCCTCTTTGACGATCTTCCAGTTGGTCTCGTCGATCGCCTGCGGTTTTGATGAGTACGGGAACCGCGCAAGATTTGTCCGTACGTTCGCCGCCCGGGCGATGGCCACCTGTGTCTGGGACAGCTCCAGGCTGCGCCGCCACGGTGCCACGCGCTGCAGGTTCGGATGCGTGAAGGTGTGCAGCCCCAGCTCGTGGCCCTCGTCGGCGATCCTCCTGGTCAGCTCCGGGTGACGCGCGACCTCGGAACCGATCACGAAGAACGTACCGTGCGCATCGTTCTCCTTGAGCACCTCGAGCACCTTCGGCGTCCACTCCGGATCGGGTCCGTCGTCGAACGTCAGCGCGATGGTCCGGGGCGGCAGCCGGTTCGAGCTCTCCTGCCCGCCCGTGGTGTTGATGATCGGCCCGCCACCGCGGATCGCCAGCGGCACCCCGGTCTGATCCCCGACCTCGGAATCCTTGTGATCCGACGTGAATTCAGAATTGATGTACGCCTGCACGACGAGCACACCCACGAAGAGCACGATCAGCAGCACGCCGAGCATCACCCTGGGCTGCGGGAGAATGCGCCGCCGCGACCGGCTGCGATTACGGTTGCGGCGGGCCGTCACGCGCTCACCTCGACACCGGCCACGGGCTTTGCCTCGGCCTCGGTCTCGCACTCCGCCTCGATCTTCACCTTCACGGACGGGGCGGGTTCGGGATCAGCATCCGGCTCGTCCCTGGCCGGCTCGTCCTCGGCCGGCTCGCTGCTCGGGCTCTGGTCTGCTTCTTGGCCCTCGCTCTCGTTCGGGCTTCGGTCCTGGCTGGCGCCGTCGTCCTGGCTGTCGCTGTCGTCCTCGCTCGTGCTTTCGTCCTCGCTCGCGCCTTCGTCTTCGTCCGTGCTGCTGTCGTCCTCGTTGGTCTGGCTGGTCGCCGGGGTGGGGGAGCCGCCGCCCTCACCACCGGTGCCGTCCTCGTCGCCGTCCTCCGCGGCGGGGGTGGTGGTTTCCTCCACGGGGAAGTCGGTGCCGGAATCACCGTCGCCACCGCCCTCGCCGCCCGTGCCCCCGGGCGGCGCCGGTACGACCGGAGCGCTGGGCGTCCCGGTGCTGGCCGGCGGGGTGGTCGCCGGTGTGGTGGGCTTGGTGGTCGTCGCCGACTCCGGGGTGCGGGACCCGGTCGGCGTCGGGCGCGGCTTGACCGTGGTCGGCCTCGGGACGGTGGCCGAGGTGGACCTGCGGGCCGCCGGAGTCGTACGCGCCGGCTGTCTGGCTGTGACCGTGCGTGCGGGGGACGCATCGCGGTTGGGAAAGACCTCGAGTATCGGCTGCGCACTCGCCGTCACACTGGTCTGCGGCGCCGGGGTCGGGCTCGGCCGGGGCGCGGCGACGTCCTTGTCATCGCCGTTGACAAGATCCGGCAGCGGCAGGACAGCATTGGAGCTGACCGGGCCACCGGCAAGACTGACACCGATCAACCCCCCGTAGGTCATACACAGGGCACCGAAGCCGTACGCGACGCGCGTCAGCACGCGCCGCCGGCGTCCGGTCGAGTCCACGAACACCGGCGAGGGGTGCGCGACCTCGATCACCTCGGTGTCGGACACATCGGCGTCGGCGGAAATCGGGTTCTGGGGCTCCTGCAATGTCACGCGGCGAGCTTAGGAACATCTAGGAAGATCACGATTGTCTTCACCTGTTCGACTGACCACCATAAGTGTCGATGAAATCAACCGAATCGGTGATGTCCCGCATTTGACCTGATCAACGAAGTGTGAGTCGCTCTTCACGCCGACGGCACTGACCTGCAACAAATGATTTCGCAAGCCGCGGTTACGTGATTATCGGCAAAATGTCGGTGTCATATTCTCGACTACCCGACACGCCATTCACGAACGCCATTCACAAACTGTTATGCGGCATAAGAAGGCAATATAGCATTATGTCCGTTTGGTCGCACCCGCCCCAGCGCCCGTAGCTGCAAGTGGCCACCCGATCACCTTCAGCCGCCCCGCCAGACCGGAATCGACAACAATTTAGTAAGTCGACCCATTGTGTCCGACAAGGCCGCTCGTTAAGCTCGTATTCGCACGCCCCTATCGCCCGCTTCCCCCGTGGCAGGCGATCGGGGCGTTGCCTATTTCCCCGAAATCCAGGCCCTCGCCGCCAGCCCAAGCCTCGCCGTGCCGAGCCCCCGCGCCGAGCCGGCCTCCTGCCGGTTCTCGCTCCCGCTGGTTGGTCTTCTGCAGGTTCTCGCTCGCACTGGTCCGGCTTTCCGCCGGATCTCACTCGCGCCATCGACCTCTTACCGATCGAACTCCTGCCAGGTCGAGCCCTCCCGATCGACCTCCTCCCGATCGAAATTGGGTCGATCGAGATCGGGTCGGGTCATTGTCCAGTCGAGTTCTTGCCGGTTGAAGCCGCGCGTGTTGAAGTCGCCTGGGCTGAAGCCGCACCGGTTGAAGCCGCGCGTGTTGAAGTCGCCTGGGCTGAAGTCGCACCGGTTGAAGCCGCGCATGCTGAAGCCGCCCGGGCTCAAGTCGCACCGGTTGAAGCCGCGCATGCTGAAGCCGCCCGGGCTCAAGTCGCGCCGGTTGATGTCGCACGGGTCTATGCCGCACGGGTCGAAGTGCGCGCCGGGCTGATCGGATGTCGATGAGGGGGCTGGCGTAGGTATCTGAGCCAGGAAGTCGGTGCATTCCCTGGACGTCTCTGGGTAACGCAGGGTAAGGCTGCGACTTCGGATGTCCTACGCAGCGAAATATAAGTGTGCGCTTGTGGGTCGGTGCCGCATGATGTTGCTCCGTAGTGGAGTCCGGCGCAACATCGAGTCTTGCGTGGTAATACATTACTTTTGCCAGCGTCACCCTGAGCTCGCGGTCCCTCACGCTCGGACGTGATCGCAACGCCCTCGAAATAGCGCGGTCGCAAGCTGCCGACCTGTCGCTCAGATAGCGGTAGCCCGACCCCATGCCGCCAGATCGCTCAGTGCCATCGCTCAGTGCCATCGCTCAGTGCCATCGCTCAGGGCCATCGCTCGAGGCCATCGCTCGAAACTGCCCGTAGGGCTATCTCGGGACAACCCGCAAGTGGATGCTCACAGGGCGATCCCGCAGGGCGGCTCCAGAGCAGCGGTTGCCCCGACGAGGCGTCCGCCCCGCAGAGAGAGTGCCCGCCCCAAGAGCGCCCCGCAGAGGGCGCCTGGCGCAGAGAGCGCCCGCCGCAACGAATGTCTGGCCCGGAGAGCGGGCCGGCTCGGGGCTGGTCAGATCCAGCGGCCGCCGAGCCACATTCGGGCTGACCAGTCGTCGTAGGGGATGAGCTGGCCTACGAAGATCGGGTAGAAGTAGGCGAAGCAGAGGGCTACGAGGATGACGTAGACGCCGGCCACGATGGTGCCGATGAGTTGTCTGTCTGTTCGGGCGGGGCCGGCGAGGGTGCCTGTTGGTGGGGTCATGATGGCGCCGAGGGTGTAGACGACGGCCAGGATGAGGAAGGGCAGGGCGGGGAGGGCGTAGAAGGAGAACATGGTGCGGCCGTCGGCGACTGCGAAGTAGAACCAGGGGAGTAGGCCTGCGACTACGCCGGTGCCGATGGCGAAGGCTCGCCAGTCGCGGCGGGCGATGCCGAACCACACCAGGGCGGCCAGGGCCGGCAGGAAGGACCACCACAGCAGCGGGGTGCCCAGGAGCAGGACCTCGGCGGCGCAGCTGGGGGCTCCGCAGTTGCCGTTGCCGTTCCAGTAGAAGGCGACGGGGCGGCCGAGGAGGAGCCACTGCCAGGGCCAGGACTGGTAGACGTGGCGGTCGGTCAGGCCGCTGTGAAAGTTGTAGGCCTCGTGGTGGTAGTGCATGAGGTTGAGGAGGGCGCCCAGGATCGGGGGCTCGCTCAGGCCGTTGGCCTCTCGATAATGGCGGAAGTAGCCGTCGTTGGTGACGAACCAGCCTGTCCAGGTGGCGAGGTAGAAGATGATCGACAGGACGAAGCTGAGGATCAGGTAGCCGAGATCGCCGAGCAGGCCGAAGACGACCGGGCGGCGTACTCCTGCGGAGCGGCGGGCCTGGATGCGCCAGACGACGACGAGCAGGCCGAAGAACGGGGCGAAGAAGAGTGCGCTCCATTTTACGCCGCAGGCGAGGCCGAAGGTGATGCCCGCGACCATCAGCCACCAGGGGAAGATGCGGGGCTGGCTGTGGGTGGTGGCCGGGTCGAAGCCGTCTTCCAGGCGATTCAGCCAGCGGCGGCGGTAGTGGTCGCGGTCGAGGACCAGGGCGGCGAAGGTCATCAGGATGAACAGGCCGAGGAAGATGTCCAGCAGCGAGGTGCGGGAGAGCACGAGCTGGAAGCCGTCGAGCGTCATCAGCAGGCCCGCGGTGCCGGCGAGCACGATCGAGTGGAACAGCCGGTAGGCGACCCGGATCAGGATCAGGATCATGAGCGTGCCGGCGATCGCCGCGGGTAGGCGCCAGCCCAGCTCGTTGTTGCCGTAGGCCTTCTCGCCGAGGGCGATCAGCCATTTGCCCAACGGCGGATGCACCACGTACGCGGGCCCGTTGCTCTTCTCGTCCCACTCGACGCCGTGCTGGAGCATGTCCCAGGCGTCGGTCGGGTAGTACACCTCGTCGAAGATGTAGCTCTTCGGGTGGGTGATCCCGACCAGCCGGAGCACCGCCGCGATCGCCACGATGATCATCGTGACCAACCAGGAGTACGGGTTCAGCCAGTTCTCGAGCGTGTTGAGGCGGCGCCGCACCGCGTCGGGGACGCCGCGCACGCCGACGGCCGCCGGCGCCTCCGGGGTCTCGTCGGCGGGCGTCGGGCTCGTGGTGTCAGTCTCAGCTGTCGCCGAAGTCACCACGCGATCGTAGGCCGTTCGTCCAGCCCGGTGCCCGGGACGCCCACGTGTACGGCGTGTGATGAACTCGGCGCGTGGAAGATGGCGTGCAGGAGAGCGGTACGGGCCGGGTCGTGCTGGTCGGTGCCCCGCTGGGCAACACCGGGGACGCCTCCACCCGGCTGCGCGAGGTTCTGACGACGGCGGACGTGGTGGCGGCCGAGGACACCCGGCGGCTGATCCGGCTGGCCAGGGATCTCGGGATCACCGTCAACGGCCGGATCACGTCGTATTTCGAGGGTAACGAGGAGCGGCGTACGCCGGATCTCGTCGAAGCTCTGCGTGGCGGCGCGGTGGTGGCCGTTGTCACGGACGGCGGCATGCCGAGCGTCTCCGACCCCGGGTACCGCCTGGTCCGGGCAGCGCTGGACGCAGGTTTCCCGGTGACCGCGGCGCCCGGCCCGAGTGCGGTGACCACCGCGCTGGCGCTGTCCGGCCTGCCCAGCGACCGGTTCTGTTTCGAGGGGTTCCTGCCGCGCACGGGGTCGCACCGGCGGTCCCGGCTGCGTGAGCTCGTCGCGGAGCCCCGCACGCTGGTCTTCTTCGAGGCTCCGCACCGCATCACCGCGTCGTTGCAGGACTTTGCGAGCGTCTTCGGCGCCGACCGGGAAGCCGCGGTGTGCCGGGAACTGACCAAGACGTACGAGGAGATCCGCCGCGGTCCCCTCGGTGAGCTGGCCGTCTGGTCGGCCGAGAGCGAGCCGCGCGGCGAGATCACGGTCGTGGTCGCGGGTGCGCCGGCCGGGCCCGCCGAGCGCCCGGCCGACGAGGACCTGCGCGCGGCGGTCGCCGAGCGGGAGGCCGGCGGCGCCACCCGGCGGGACGCCATCCAGGCCGTCGCCGACGCCTACGGCCTGCGCAAACGCGAGGTCTACGCCCTGGTCCACGCCCAATAGGCCGCGGCCGAGAAGCACGCCCAGCGGGCCGCGGCCGAAAGTGCCGAGAAGCACGCCCAGCGGGCCGCGGCCGAAAGTACCGAGAGGCACGCTCAGTAGGTCGCGATGAGGAAGCCGGCGAGCAGCAGCAGCGGCCCGGTGAGGCTGAGGAGCACCGCGCCGCGCCGGGCCTGGGCGGTCTCCAGCCGCCGGGCACCGGTCAGCGCGGCGATGCCGAGCCCGCAGAGCATCACCAGCACGAAGGCGAGGGTCCAGCGCAGGTGGACCAGCAGGCTCGTCTCGCCGACGTACGCCTGCCGACTGGTCATGCTCACCATCCGGGCCTGGCCGACGGAGCCGACGGTCCGCTGGCCGGCTTTCACGCCGAGCAGGGCGATGTTCTCGGCCTTGTAGGACCCGTTGGCAGCGGTGAAGGAGCCGGTGCACCGCTGGGTGACGCCTGATCCGGTGCATTGGGAGACGGTGGCAGTGCCTTCGCGGCCGTGCCCGACCGCCAGCCAGAACGGTTCGGCGCTGACCCAGGAGAAGAACGCGGCGACGAGTCCGAGTGCCAGCAGGGCGACAAGTCCGCCGACGGGGTGCCGGGGATCACGCGGTGGGCGCTTCGGGGGTCGTCCCGCGCCGAGCTTCTCCCGGGTCTCGGCGGGCGGCCACGCCGCATTGGCGGCGCGCTCCTCCTCGGTGCGCCAGAACGGCGAGGTCTCCAGCAGGGCGGCGGTGCGCTCCGCGCGTACCCGATCCTGAAGGGCCCGGTCGGCACGGGCCCGGTCCTCCCTCGCGCGACCGAGCCGCGACCGGGCCGGCGGTTTGGGCAGGGCAACGGTGGGCCGGTTGCGGTCCTGCTCAGGCACAGTCAATTCCTCGGGTACGCCCGGAGCAACGGTTTCGCCCTCCAGGGTCATCGGACCACCCGTCCGGGCACCGGGCGACCGGCCTACGGGCGGCTGGGAGATGGGCGGCTGGGTCAATGGCGGCTGGGTCAAGAGCGGCTGGATCGGGTCGTTGAGCGGGAGCGCGGCGAGCAGGTCGACGATCGTGGGCTCGTGATCCGGGTCGATCGGGGCTGCCTCGGGTACGGGTTTCGACGTGTACGCCGTACTCGTGCCCTGCGGGTTGAAGCGCTCGTTGCCCACCTGGTCGTGTGCCTGCTCGACGCCCTCGGTCCTCTCGGTCTTCCTGGCCCGATCCCGCTTGCGGGCGGGAGCGGGCTTCAGCGCGGCGCGTTCAGTCGGGGCCTCGCCGGTCAGCGCGGTGGTCGTGTCCTGCATCCCGGCCTCGTGCGCCGTCGCGGCCTCGCCCGTGTGCTCTGCCTGCTTCGGCGCTTCCAGGGTCTCGGCCGCCCCTCGCCGTGACCGGCTCCGCGTGGTCTCCTGCGGGCCGAGGTCGCCGGACCACCAGGTGCCGGTCCCCCGATCCGTCCAGGTCCACGGCTCGCCCTCGTGGCGTGGCGTTTGCCCAGGCTGGGGTGCGTCTCCGCTCATGGGTCCCATTGGACTACGGGTCGCGACGGCAAACAGGGCAGATAAGCCATGTGTCGGTCAAAAGGGTTGGTGACCCGTCCGTTCGCGCGATCCGGGGCGGGGTCACTACGCTTGCTGTTTATGAGTCACGTTCTAGCCGCGGTCGCCTGGCCCTACGCCAACGGCCCGCGTCACATCGGTCATGTCTCCGGCTTCGGGGTGCCCTCCGACGTTTTCAGCCGGTACATGCGGATGTCCGGCCACGACGTGCTCATGGTCTCGGGCACCGACGAGCACGGCACCCCGATCCAGGTCCAGGCCGACGCCGAGGGGGTCACGCCGCGCGAGCTGGCCGACCGCTACAACCGGGTCATCGTCGACGACCTGCACGGGCTCGGCCTGTCGTACGACCTGTTCACCCGGACCACGACGCGTAACCACTACTCCGTCGTGCAGGAGCTCTTCAAGGGCCTGTACGACAACGGCTACATCATCGCCAAGACCACGCTCGGGGCGATCTCGCCGTCGACCGGGCGCACCCTGCCCGACCGCTACATCGAGGGCACCTGCCCGATCTGCGGTTACGGCAGCGCCCGCGGCGACCAGTGCGACAACTGCGGCAACCAGCTCGACCCCGAGCAGCTGATCAACCCGAAGTCGCGGATCAACGGCGAGGTCCCGGAGTTCGTCGAGACCGAGCACTTCTTCCTCGACCTGCCGGCGTTCGCCGGGGCGCTGGGCAAGTGGCTCGACACCCGCAGCGACTGGCGTCCCAACGTGCTGAAGTTCTCCAAGAACCTGGTGGAGGACCTGCAGCCCCGCGCGATCACCCGCGACCTCGAGTGGGGCGTCCCGATCCCGCTGGAGGGCTGGGAGGACCGCAACGACAAGCGCATCTACGTGTGGTTCGACGCGGTCATCGGTTATCTGTCGGCGTCCATCGAGTGGGCGCGGCGCTCCGGCGACCCCGAGGCCTGGCGCAAGTGGTGGCAGGATTCCGGCGCGCTCGGTTACTACTTCATGGGCAAGGACAACATCGTCTTCCACTCGGTGATCTGGCCGTCGCTGCTGCTCGGTTACTCGGGTGAGGGCGACAAGGGTGGCCGGCCGGGCTCGCTGGGCGCGCTCAACCTACCCACCGAGGTGGTCTCGAGCGAGTACCTGACGATGGAGGGCCGCAAGTTCTCCTCGTCGCACAAGGTGGTCATCTACGTCCGCGACTTCCTCGAGCGTTACGACGCCGACGCGCTGCGGTATTTCATCGCCGCCGCGGGCCCGGAGTCCAACGACACCGACTTCACCTGGGCCGAGTTCGTCCGGCGCAACAACGACGAGCTGGTGGCCGGCTGGGGCAACCTCGTCAACCGGTCGGTCTCGATGGCGGCCAAGAACTTCGGCGCGATCCCCGAGGCCGGTGAGCTGACCGAGGACGACAAGGCGCTGCTCGACGTCGTTCGCAAGGGCTTCGACACCGTCGGCGAGCTGCTCGGCAAGCACCGGCAGAAGGCGGCGATCGGCGAGGCCATGCGGGTGGTCGCCGAGGCCAACAAGTACCTCTCCGACCAGGCGCCCTGGAAGCTCAAGGACGAGGCCACCAAGCCCCGGATGGGCACCATCCTGCACGTGGCGCTGCAGGTAATCAGCGATGCCAACACGTTGCTGACGCCGTTCCTGCCGCACTCCGCGCAGAAGGTGTTCGAGCTGCTCGGCGGCGTCGGGGTGCACGCGCCGATGCCGTCGGTCGTGGAGGTCGAGGACCTCGACGGCGGACCGTCCTATCCGGTGCTCACCGGCGACTACACCGTGGGTGCCAAGTGGGAGTCGGTGCCGCTGGTGGCCGGCACGCCGCTCGCCGCGCCGACGCCGATTTTCCGCAAACTCGACGTCTCGGTGATCGAGGAAGAGCTGGAGCGTCTCGCCTCCTGACACATTTATGCAGGTCAGCCCGTCGTGTGCATTCTCACGGCGGGCTTTCCTCAATTTTGGCTGGGAATCGGATTGATCAGGCTGGCTGCCGTCGGGTACTTTCATGCCCGACCACGGGGGAAACGCTTGCGTTTCATCGGTACGGCGCCGTTCTATCGTTGCGGCCCGTGCCGTATCGACATGTCTCCTTCGTCAGGGTCACCCCCCTCAAAGGAGTTTCCTTGAACGCACGCCTCAAGCGGCCGATCCTGGCCGTTGTTGTCAGCAGTGCCCTGCTGGCCGGCGGCGCTTTTGCCGCCTCGCCGGCCCTAGCCTCCGACTCCGGCCGTTCCGCCACCGCGGACGCGGGTGCGGTCCTGGCCGACGAGCCGACCCCGGACCCGTCCGAGACGACTCCGACCCCGGAGCCCTCCGAGACGACCCCGGCTCCGGACCCCTCGGAGACGACCCCGGCTCCCGAGCCCACCGACACGCCCACCACCTCGGCGCCGGAGCCCTCCGACACCCCCACCACCTCGGACCCCGAGCCGTCGGAGACCACCACTCCGCCCACGGAGCCCCCGACCTCGCCGCCGCCGACCACCCCGGTTGACACGGCCGCGCCGAAGGGCGCCTTCACCCTCAACACGACCTCGCTCTGGGTGGGCCAGAAGGTCACCTTCACCCAGGGTGCGGTGAGCGACGACCTGAGCCCGGCGAGCGCGATCGGCCGCGTCGTGAGCTGGGGCGACGGTACGTCGACGACGCTCAAGGCCACGGGCCAGGCGCCGGTCAACAAGCAGTACCTCAGGAACGGCAAGTTCACGATCACGCTGACCGTCAAGGACCAGGCCGGTAAGACCGCCAAGGTCACGAAGGTTCTGAACGTGACCGTGCCGGGCAAGTTCAAGATCAGCAAGTACGGCATCTGGCCCGGTGAGCGCGTCACCACCACGTTCAGCAGCGTCCCCGCCGGCACCACGCGGATCCGCTTCGACAACGGTGACGGCTACGTCCAGGAGATCAAGCCGAAGAACCAGGCGATCAAGGTCTTCTACTACCACCGCAAGAACGGCGGCCTGATCAAGGGCAAGGTCACCCTGCGGGCCACGTTCTACAACAAGTTCGGCGCGTCCTCCGCGGTCTACGTCGGTGTGGTCAACGTCAAGACCGACTCGTGGAAGCCCGTCGTCAAGGTCAAGAAGCCGAAGAACCCCACGAAGATCAAGTCGTGGAAGACCGTCACCGGCACGGTGTCGGACAAGGGTTCCGGCGCACCCTACGTGTACGTCTGGGTCACGCGGATCAACGGCAGCGCCGTCTACTGCTACACCCCGGCGAAGAAGTGGAAGCGCGTCTACTCGGAGGAGCAGTACAACAACTGCGCCCCGGTCGCCATCACTCCTTCCAAGGGCAAGTGGTCGCTGAAGATCAACGGCCTGGGCAAGGGCACGGTCTACGTCGACGCTCGCGCGTGGGACTGGGCCGACAACGCCAGCAAGTGGGCCTCGATCCAGTCGAAGGTCAAGTAAGCATCTGACACAGGAAAGCCCCGGTCTGCGTACGCGGACCGGGGCTTCTTGCTGTCCGGATCAGAGAACGTACGGCAACTCGGCGATGTGGTGATCGGCGAGCTCCCGGACCGGGGCCCACACCTCGTAGACGCCGCGTTCGTAGCAGCGGGCACCGACCTTGTTGATGGAGTCGGAGTCCGGGCGGACCAGTCGCAGGCGGGCCCAGGTCTCGTCGCGTTGCAGGACCCAGACCGGCACGTCCCGCCACAGTGCCTGCTCGGCCCGCCGGGACAGCGTCTCGACCTGGTAGCGCGCGGCCCGGGTGAGCGCCCGGACCCGGAACTCCTCGGGCGGGTCCGCGACGGCCTGGTATTCCTGATCCTTTATGCGCCCGACGAGCCGCGCCGAGCCGGCATCGGTACAGGGCACGTACTCGCGGTCCGGGCTGACCCCGGGGAGCCCCTCCAGCAGGTGCCGCCATCGCGGTCCGGCCAGCCGCAGCCAGCCGTGCTGCTCCGGCTGGTACGTGTACAGCACCACCTCGTCGCCGGTCCCCGGATATGCCAGGAGCTGGGCGTTCGCGGGCATCGGCAGGTCGGCGAAGCCCGCGGTGACGAATTCCGGGATCAGGTCGTCGGTGCTGGGCGTGAAGCCGGTGCCCAGCACCATCGAGCCGATCCGGGAGTGCGCGGGCACGGCGGGCAGTCCGGCCTGGACGCGGCCCATCGGGATCTCGAAGTCGATCGGGTCGGTGGCGCGCCAGCGCAGGGCGAAGGTCACGCCGTCGTCCGGGGCGCCGTCGGTGCGCAGGAAAGCGAGTTCGGCGGGGGTGCGCAGGTGGGCGATGTCGCAGGCGCGGTAACAGAAGCCGTAGGGCAGCCAGCCTGCCAGGTGCCCGGCGAGCTGGGCCGCGGAGAGAACCTTGACCATGCGGGTGCCACGGACCACCGCCGCGGTCGCGCGGATGCCCTGCAGCAGGGAATCCTGATGATGGCCGAACGACTGGCTCATCTCCTGGACCCGGCCCCACGTGAGGTCGCGTCGCAGGGGCGCCATCAGGGCGGGCTCTAGAGGGTCGGTGCCGACTTCGGATTCCTCACCGGTCACGGTCACTCGCAGCAACCTAGGGGTCGCGGGTGGACACAGGGTGAACGGAAGGTTACTCAGGCTTGCCGTGAAAAAAGTCTCGCGAGGTCATGTGTGATGCTGGTCGGCGATGAACAGCAACCCGCCCACCGAGAATCGCAAGCAGCGTGAGGCCCGTCGCCGGGGCGAGTTCCCGCCGCCGCCGGAGCCGCTGGCCGTCCCGGTCTTCGACAGTCACACCCATCTCGACATCACCGTCCACGAAGCCGGGATGCCCGCCGACAACGATCCCGTCGAGGCCCTTGTCTCCGCCGCCGCGAAGGTCGGCGTGGACCGGTTGGTGCAGGTCGGCGTCGACCTCGACTCGTCGCGGTGGGGCGCGGAGCTGGCCGCGCGGCACCCCAGCGTGCTCGCCGCCGTCGCCCTGCACCCCAACGAGGCGCCGCGGCTCGACGACCTCGACGAGGCGCTGCGGCAGATCGAGGCGCTGGCGGCCCAGCCCCGCGTACGCGGCCTGGGCGAAACCGGCCTCGACACGTTCCGTACCAGCGAGGAGGGCCGGGCCGCGCAGGAGCAGAGCTTCCGCGCCCACATCGCCATCGCCAAGCGGTACGCGAAGCCGTTGATCATCCACGACCGCGAGGCCCACCAGGACGTGCTGCGGGTCCTCGACGAGGAAGGCGCCCCGGACGTCGTGGTGCTGCACTGCTTCTCGGGCGACGCGGGCTTCGCGACCGAGTGCGTCCGCCGGGGTTTCCTGCTGAGCTTCGCCGGCACGATGACGTTCAAGAACGCGGGTTACCTGCGCGAGGCCGCCGCCCTGACGCCACCGTCGCAGATGCTGGTCGAGACGGATGCGCCCTACCTGACGCCGATGCCGTACCGCGGGCGTCCCAACGCTTCGTACCTGATCCCGGTCACGGTGCGGGCGCTCGCCGAGACCACAGGCCAGGACCTCGACACGCTCTGCGCGGCGATCTCGGCCAACGGTGAGCGCGTCTTCGGTCCCTGGAGCTAGCTCCTCAATCGAGCGGGTACGCCGCGCAGTCCAGCTGCTCGCCGAGGCCACCGAGGAGCTTGGCGAAGCTGGTCGGTGCGGAGTTGATCGGGCCGCGGGAGACGAAGCGGACCGCCCAGCGGTTACCCGTGGCAATGTTGAGGATGCGATGGACGACCAGGGCGCCGCGCTCGTCCAGCTCCACGCTGGTGACGCCTCTGTACCACCATTCGCCCTGCTGGGAGATCGAACGGGCGGCGCGGTCGACGACCACGGTGAGCGTGCTGCCGTCGCGGGTGACGGTGAACTCGTCGCCCTTCGCGGGCCTCGCCGTGCCGGTTGCCGCGATCGGTGACCGCCCGCCCGGCCGCGCGTCGAGCAGCACGGCGGCAACCTCGTCCGGTGTCGCTTCGACTACGCCTCGCAGCTGCAGCAGCTCCGTCATGCCCATCGTTGTACTCCCCCGGCACCACTGCCGCTGCCCCGTGACCGACCGTCACGCCTGCGGGGATGTCCCCGCGCCGCACTGCGTAGGCTGTGACGTCATGGCTGACGCACTCCTCGGCCCGGCGGAGATCCGGGAACTGGCGGGCCGGCTCGGGGTGGCGCCGACGAAGAAGCTCGGCCAGAACTTCGTGCACGACCCCAACACCGTGCGGCGCATCGTCACCGCGGCCGGGCTCACCCCCGACGACGTGGTGCTCGAGGTCGGCCCCGGTCTCGGCTCCCTCACCCTGGGCCTGCTCGGCACCGCTGCCCACGTCCACGCCGTCGAGCTCGACCCGGTCCTGGCCGCGGCCCTCCCCGAGACGGTCACCGCCCGCGCCGACGTCACGAAACTGACCGTGCACGCGGGCGACGCACTCAAGGTCACCGCGGGCCAGCTCACGCCGCCGCCGACGATGCTCGTGGCGAACCTCCCGTACAACGTCGCGGTGCCCGTGGTCCTGCACCTGCTGAGCGTGCTCCCTACGCTGCGCGGCGGCCTCGTCATGGTGCAGAAGGAGGTCGCCGACCGGCTGGTCGCGGGTCCCGGCTCCAAGATCTACGGCGTCCCCTCGGTCAAACTCGCCTGGTACGCCGATTCCCGCGCCGCCGGCCGCGTACCCCCCGCGGTCTTCTGGCCCGTCCCCAACGTCGACTCCGGCCTGGTCCACTTCTCCCGCCACGCCACCCCGGTCGCCGACGTCTCCCGCGCCCTGGTCTTCCGCATCATCGACGCCGCCTTCGCCCAGCGCCGCAAAACCCTGCGCGCAGCCCTCGCCGGCTGGGCGGGCGGCGCGGACAACGCAGAGAAGGTCCTGCTCGCGGCAGGCATCAGCCCCCAGACCCGCGGCGAAGCCCTCACCGTCACCGAATTCGCCGCCATCGCCACAGCCGCCACCGCCCTCGGCCACGGCGGTAAGCTCAGCCCGACCGGCAGGCAGCACGAGGAGGTGGACTCATGACGGCAGAACCGACAGGCCCCGCCATGTGGAGCCCCGACCCCATCCGCCAGCGCGCCGCAGATCACTCGATCGAAGACGTTCTCAATCTTCCCGATGACGCCCCCCGCGTCGAACTCCGCGACGGAGTCATGATTGTGGTCCCCTCACCGACGATCGGCCACCAGAACATCGGCAACCTGCTCTGGCTTTGGCTTCGTCAGCACGCGCCGGATTCTTTCCTCGCTGTTACCGCAGTTGGTGTGGCGATGGGATTCAGGGACAGCCTCGAGCCGGACGTGTTGCTTCTCCACCGGCCTGTTCCTGACAGCAACCACTACGTCCTTCCCTCACAGGTCGCCGTTGCCGTAGAGATTGTGTCGCCAGGTACAAAACGGCGTGACCGGCTCGAGAAGCCTGCGGAATATGCGGCGGTCGGCATCCCCCACTTCTGGCGTATCGAGCAGGGTCCGCTTCGGATTTTCGCGTATGACCTGGTGGATGGGCAGTATCAGTTGGCAGGCGAAGGCAACTCGGAGAGCGACCTGGAGCTGACGGCGCCGTTTGAGATCAAGCTGCCGATCCGGGAAATTACTCCGTGACGGAGGCTTGGGGGCCGGACGACGACAAGCCGCGCCGGTTCGCCGGACCGGTGAAGGTCCGGGTGCCTGCGAAGATCAATCTGCATCTGGGCGTGGGGCCGGTGCGGCCGGACGGGTTCCACGAGCTCAACACCGTCTATCACGCGATCAGCCTGTTCGATGAGCTGACGGCGCGGCCCGGGGACACTCTCACGCTGACCATGGAGGGTGAGGGCACCGGGGAGCTGGAGCTGGACGACAGCAACCTGATCATCCGGGCGGCCCGGGCGCTGGCGCAGAAGGCGCGGGTGCCCGCTCATGCCCGCCTGCACCTGCGGAAGACGATTCCGCTGGCCGGAGGGCTGGCCGGGGGCAGTGCGGACGCCGCGGCGACGCTGCTGGCCTGTGATCTGCTCTGGGGCACCGGGTACGGCAAGGATGAGCTGGCGGAGATCGGTGCCGAGCTGGGCTCCGACATTCCGTTCCTGTTGCAGGGTGGCACGGCGCTGGGCACCGGGCACGGGGAGGCGGTCAGTCCGATTCTTGCCCGGCCGACCACGTGGCACTGGGTGGTGGCGATCGCCGAGGGCGGGTTGTCGACGCCGGAGGTCTATCGCGAGCTGGACCGGTTGCGGGGGAGTACCTGGTCGCCGGAGCCGTTGGAGAGCCCGGGGCAGTTGATGGCAGCGCTACGCCAGCGGAGGCCCGAGGTGTTGGGCGCGGCGCTGGCCAATGACCTGCAGCCTGCGGCGTTGTCGTTGCGGCCGGCGTTGGCGGAGGTGCTCAAGGCGGGGTACGACGCGGGTGCGCTGGCCGGGATCGTCTCCGGGTCGGGGCCTACCTGCGTCTTCCTGACCAGCGACGCCGCGCATGCCGATAAGGTGGCCGTGGGCCTGCGGGACTCGGGCGTGTGCCGGGACGCCGTTGCCGCTCGTGGTCCGATGCCGGGCGCCCGGGCGGTCTGACCCGGCGGGGCCCGGCTAGGCTGGACCTCATCGTGGCCAATATCGTCAATCTGGACCGGGTCAGCAAGGGATACGGCGCAGCCGGTCAATTGCTCACCGACGTTTCTCTCGGGCTCGACGACGACGCCAGGGTCGGCATTGTCGGCCTCAACGGCGCCGGGAAGTCGACGCTCCTGCGCATGCTTGCCAAGATCGAGGAGCCCGACTCCGGTCGGGTCACTCTCCGTCGTGACCTGCGGGTCGCCACCCTTCCGCAGACGTTCACGCTGGCGGCCGAGGCCACCGTGCGTGATGTCGTGCTGGGCACCGCCTGGCTCGCCGAGGGGATGGGCGCCGAGCACGAGTGGGCCGGCGACGCGGGGGTGCGCGAGATCCTGGACGGCCTCGGCATGGGGCACCTGGGGCTCGAGACGCCGGTGGGGCCGATGTCCGGTGGTGAGCGCCGCCGGGTCGCCCTCGCCGCGCTGCTCGTGCGCGAGTCCGACCTGCTGATCCTCGACGAGCCCACCAACCATCTCGACGTGGCCGGCGTGGACTGGCTGGCCCGTTATCTGCTCGGCCGGCGTGGCTCGCTGGTGGTCGTCACGCACGACCGCTGGTTCCTCGACGCCGTCTGCACCGCGACCTGGGAGGTCGTGGACGAGCAGGTCCACACGTACGAGGGCGGCTACGCGGCCTGGACCCTCGCGCGGGCCGAGCGTCAGCGGGTCGCCGCGACCATGGAGGCCCGCCGGCAGAACCTGCTCCGCAAGGAGATCGCCTGGCTGCGGCGCGGGCCGCCGGCGCGGACGTCCAAACCGCAGTTCCGGATCGACGCGGCCAACGCGCTGATCGCGGATGTGCCGCCGGTGCGTGACACGGTCAGCCTGCAGCGGCTCGCCACCACCCGGCTCGGCAAGCAGGTCTTCGACCTCGAGGATGTCACCCTGCGCGCGGGGGAGAAGCCGATCCTCGGCAACCTCACCTGGCAGGTCGGCCCCGGTGACCGGATCGCGATTCTGGGCGCCAACGGTGCCGGCAAGACCACGCTGCTGCGACTGCTCGCCGGCATCACCAAGCCGGACGGCGGCCGGCTGGTCACCGGTTCGACGGTGAAGGCGGCGTTCCTGTCGCAGGAGCTGCGGGAGCTGCCCGGGCACATGCGACTGCTGGAGGCGGTCGAGGACGTGGCCCGGCGGGTCCGGCTCGGCGACCGCGAGCTCTCGGCGGGGCAGCTCGCCGAGGTGTTCGGCTTCACGGACAAGCGCATCTGGACGCCGGTCAGCGACCTTTCCGGTGGTGAGCGCCGGCGGCTGCAGATGCTGCGCCTGCTCGCCGCCGAGCCCAACGTGCTGCTGCTCGACGAACCCACCAACGACCTGGACACCGACACCCTCGCGTCGCTGGAGGATCTGCTCGACTCGTGGCCGGGCACGATGATCGTCGCCAGCCACGACCGTTACCTGGTCGAGCGGGTGACCGACACGGCCTTCGGGATGTTCGGCGACGGCCGGCTGGTGCACCTGCCCGGCGGCATCGACGAATACCTGGAACGCGGGGCCAAGATCTCCGGAGCGCGGCGGGTGGCGTCCCTGTCGGCCGAGGCCGGGAGCGCGTCGGCGGCGGGCAGATCGGGCCCGGCGATGTCGTCGACCGATCTGCGGCAGGCGAAGAAGGACCTGACGCGGATGGAACGGCAGCTCAGCAAGCTTGACGACAAGATCGTCAAGATCAACGAGAGCCTGGCCGTCAACGGCAGCAACTACGACAAGCTCGTCGAGCTGGACTCGCAGCTCAAGGCGGCGCAGACGGAGCGGGCCCAGGTCGAGGAGGCCTGGCTGGAGCTGGCGGAGCAGGTCCCGGACGTCTGATCCGGGGGTGCTCCTGCGGGCTCTCCCGCGATGCGCGAGAATCTTCGTGACACAAATCGAGCTTGGAGACGAACCATGGCGCACACCCCGGTCAATCACCCGCTGCGGCCGATCTACCGCGCCCTGGGCGCGCTGGCCGGGTTGTATCTGGTCGTGTTCGGGATCGTGGGCGTCATCGTCACCGCCGGTGACGGCCTCTTCGGCACGTCGGGTGACCGGGTGCTCGGCCAGGGCACCAACCTGTTCTGGGCGATCGTCTCAGTGCTCGTCGGCGCGATCGTGTTGATCGCCACCGTCATCGGGCGCAACTCCGACGTCGAGGTCGACAAGTACTTCGGCTGGGGCCTGCTCGTGGTCGGCAGCTACTCGCTCGCCGCCAGCCGCACGGACGCCAACTTCCTCGACTGGAGCATCGCGACCGTCATCGTGACCTACCTGATCGGCACGATCCTGATCACGGTGAGCCTCTACAGCAAGGTCGTGTCGCCTTCGCAGACCGGCGCTCCGCGTCAGGTGCGCGAGTCGCAGCACGCCTGATGGCCCACTACCCGCTCGATCATCACCTGCGCCAGCCCTACCGCCTGCTCGCCGCGGCCTCGGGCCTCTACATGACCGTGGCCGGCCTGCTCGGTGTCGCCGCCTCCTGGGGCGAGTCGTTCTTCGGTCACGGCTCCGACTGGGCGCTGGGGCTGCGCTTCAATCCCGCGGGCGCCTGGCTGTCGACGCTGGCTGGCCTCGCGGTGCTGGCCGCGGCAGCGCTCGGCGGCAACGTGCATCACCGGGTCAGCATGGTCCTCGGCTGGGCCCTCATGGCGGTGGCGATGGTGGTGCTGGCCGCCATCCAGACCGACGCGAATTTCCTGAACGTCTCGATGGTGAACGTCATCGTCCTGGCGCTGCTCGGCCTGTTCGTGCTCACCGCCGGCCTCTACGGCCAGGTGCGCACCGCAGGCAACCGGGGCTGACCACCGCCCCGCTCACTGTCATGTAGCTCCGCCACGCCCCGTGACTTCGTCCGGGGCGTGATTGCTGTCGGGAACCCGCGAATCCCCCAGCGACGAGACCCGCCTCGCCCACACCGTCGGCCTGCGCGCGGCGGGCAGCTACGACAACGTCGTCCTGCTCGGCGGCCCCGCCCTTGAGAACACGCTGAACACATTCGCGTTCGACGCCACCACCCAGAAATACCTCGGACCGTCGCGACCCTGCCCGTCCAGGCCGCCGACCTGACCCTCCACGCCGGAACCATCGTCGTCTCCGCGACCGACGGCGGCGGTAGCATCGCCTCGTTCGGCGCCCCGCCCCGCCCCGATCTCCATAATCCACATTCACGGCACCACCGACCCGACCATCCGTACGCCGGAGGCCCCGGCAAACGCACCACCCGCCTCCCCGCACCCGCCTGCTCGCCACCTGGCGTCGGACAGCCCACTGCCCACCCCCCGACACCGGGACACCGCAACACCGCAACACCGCGACATCGGGCACGGTCTCGACGGTCTCAGCGGCCTGCCCCCGGCCGAGCGGTCCAACTCATCACAGGGAAGGCCCGGCCACCAATGGCCGGGCCTAACCCCAACCCGCCGTCGAACGCTTCTTCTACCTCGACGCCCCTCCCCGGCCCTCGGCGCCGCTCTCGTTCGCCCAACTGATGAAGCACTTCGGAGTCGGCAGTTCCACGCTGACCGACGGGTTGCGGGCATCGCGCCCCCTGGTTGGACCAAGCGGCCCACGCCAAGGACGACATCCGCGAGCGCGCCGTGGAGCTTCGTGCCCAGGGGTGGGCGGTCAACTACCTCTCCATGAGGTTGGGTGCTGCGAAGTCGATGGCCTACGCCTGGGGCAGCGAACGGGCCCGGCAGGAGCAGGATCACGCCGCGGTAATGGCAGCCGGGCGGTGGGAGGGCAAGAACGCCGAACGCGACCGGTTGCGCGCTGAAGTTCACGGTGCCGCCTCGATCACTGTCGGTGATCTGTCGGAGCGAGGCCTTCAGCTGGTGGGTGCGCTATCTACTGGCGGGAGGGCTCCAAGTCGAAGCCGTGGCGCCGACTCGATCGGCTGACAATCATCACAGTGACCCGGGGTTCCTGAGACTGTTTCTGCGGTTCCTCGCCGTATGCGGGCGGGAGCGGGACGCCATGCGCTATCGCATGCACATCCGTGAGACGGCTGACGCGGAGCGGCCGCCGGGCTGGTGGGCCCGCGAGCTTGACCTGCCGCGCGATCTGTTTCAGCGACCGACGATCAAGCGTCATGTGCCGGCCACCAAACGGCTGAACACTGGCGCCCGCTATCACGGGTGCCTTGTCATCGTGGTGCCACGATCGCGAGATCTGTACTGGAGGGTGGAGGGCTTGAGGGCGGCGTTGACGCGGCTGGGATAGTGAGTTGAGATAGTGGTTCGTGCCGGTTCTGCGCCAAGCGATAGTGTGGCCATCGGACCGATCGGCTGTGGTGTAATTGGCAACACGGTGGACTTTGACTCCTCTATTTCAGGTTCGAACCCTGGCAGCCGAGCAATTTTTGTGATATAGGCCCACCCCTTGCGGGGGCCCAGCGGTTGAAGTGGCACCGCGCTCTAGCACGCAACACTGCGAACAATGGAGTCCCGCGTGAGCCCTGCCCCGAGTCGTACCGTCGTCGTTCTTGCCGCCGGTGAGGGCAAGCGGATGCGGTCCGCGATCCCGAAGATGCTGCATCCGTTGCTGGGGCGGACGTTGCTCGGGCATGTGCTGCATGCGGCTGAGGCTGTTCAGGCTGTGCGGACGGTTGTGGTCGTGGGGCACAAGGCTGACCAGGTTCGCGCGCATCTCGCGGAGATCTCTCCCGGGGCGATGCCGGTGTTGCAGGCCGAGCAGAACGGCACTGGGCATGCCGTGCGGATCGCTCTGGATGCGATTCCGGAGGCGGTCGGCACCGTGGTGGTGCTGAATGCGGACGTTCCGTTGTTGCGGCCGGAGACCGTTGAGGCGTTGGTGGCCGCGCATGAGTCCGGGAGCCGGGGCGCGACGGTGCTGGCTGCTGAGGTTCCTGATCCGACGGGGTTGGGGCGGATCGTGCGGGATGCCGCCGGGAACCTCGAGCGGATCGTGGAGCAGCGGGATGCCTCGGCGGAGGTGCGGGCGATCCGGGAGATCAATGCCGGGATCTACGTGTTCGACGCGGCGCTGCTGCGGGGGGCGCTCGGGAAGCTGACGACCGACAACGATCAGGGTGAGGAGTACCTCACGGACGTGTTCGCGTTGCTGGCGACGGATGGGCACGCGGTGGGCGTACACGTGGCGGGGGATGCCCGGGAGACTCTCGGCTGCAACGATCGGGCTGAGCTCGCGCATCTGCGGGGGTTGTTGCGTGAGCGGGTCAATACGGCCTGGATGCGGTCCGGGGTTTCGATCCTGGATCCGGCGACCACGTGGATCGATGTGACGGTGACGCTGGAGCCGGATTGTGTCATTGATCAGAATTCGCAGCTCCAGGGCGTGACGACGGTGGCTGCGGGTGCCGTGGTGGGTCCGGATACCACGCTGGTGGACACGGTGGTGGCTGAGGGCGCGACGGTGCTACGGGTGCATTCGATCGGGGCGGAGATCGGGCCGGACGCGTCGGTGGGTCCCTACTCGTACCTGCGGCCGGGGACCCGGCTGGGCCGTAAGTCGAAGGTCGGCGGGTTCGTGGAGACGAAGAACGCCGAGCTGGGTGCCGGGGCGAAGGTGCCGCATCTCTCGTATGTGGGTGATGCGACGATCGGGCCGAAGTCGAACATCGGTGCGGGGACGATTTTCGCGAACTACGACGGGGTGCGGAAGAGTCACACGACTGTCGGTGAGGCTGCGTTCGTCGGTAGTGACTCCGTGTTGATCGCGCCGGTGGAGATCGGGCCGGGGGCGTACGTCGCGGCCGGTAGCGCGGTGAGCAAGGACGTGCCGGCGGGGAATCTCGGGGTGGTCCGGGCGCCGCAGCGCAACATCGAGGGCTGGGTGGCGCGTAAGCGTTCGGGGACGGTGTCCGCCGAGGCTGCTGAGCGTGCCGAGGCCGATGCTGCCGGTCTACCTGAAGCTGAGTGAACTGAGGTCAACCCGTGCGCGAGGGCGCAAGCTGGGGTGAGGCATCCCACGACGGGGATCCGACACGTGGCCTGCGGTGGGCCGCGGGTAATACTTCAGGTGACACACCCCCTCGATCACACGGGAGCGGACGAGCCCATGGGCAGCATCGTCGCGGAGAACCGTAAGAGTTTGATGCTTTTCTCCGGGCGAGGTTTCCCGGAGCTGGCGGAGGAGATCGGTCAGGTTCTCGGCGTCGCGCCGACGGATTCCGACTCGTTCGAGTTCGCCAATGGTGAGATTTTTGTCCGCTTCAAGGACTCGGTGCGTGGTTCCGACGCGTTTGTGGTGCAGTCGGTCACCGAAGGCGTCAACCGCTGGATCATGGAAACGCTGATCATGGTGGATGCGCTGAAGCGTGGTTCGGCGAAGCGCATCACGGTGGTGCTGCCGTTCTACCCGTATTCGCGGCAGGACAAGAAGCACCGCGGTCGTGAGCCGATCTCGGCGCGCCTGATCGCTGACCTGTTGAAGACGGCGGGTGCGAACCGCATTCTGACGGTGGATCTGCACACCGCGCAGATCCAGGGCTTCTTCGACGGCCCGGTTGATCACCTGTTCGCCATGGACATCCTGGCGGAGCATGTCGAGCGCAAGTTCGAGGGTCGCCCGCTGACCGTGGTGGCGCCCGACTCGGGCCGGGTGCGGGTGGCGGAGCGCTGGACGGACCGTCTCGGTGGTTGTCCGCTGGCTTTCATCCACAAGACCCGTGACCCGTTGAAGCCCAACCAGGTTGTCGCCAACCGGGTGGTCGGCGAGGTCGAGGGCCGGGTCTGCCTGATCGTCGACGACATGATCGACACCGGTGGCACCATCACGAAGGCCGCGGACATCCTGTTCGATGCCGGTGCGGCGGATGTGATCGTGGCCTCGACCCACGCGTTGCTGTCCGACCCGGCCACCGAGCGGTTGAAGAACAGCCGCATCTCGGAGCTTGTGGTGACGAACACGTTGCCGCTCCCGCCGGAGAAGCAGCTCGACAAGATCACTGTGTTGTCGATCGCTCCGCTGCTGGCCCGCGCCATCCGCGAGGTCTTCGACGACGGTTCGGTGACGACGCTGTTCGGCGGCCTGAGCTGAAAACCGCTCACGGGCTGTGCTCAAAACCGCTCACGGGCTGTATTGGCCGGCCCTGAGCGGGGTGATGCAAGTTGCATCGTTCGGGTTGATTTCTGGCGTTGAGGGTGAGCTGGTGGGACCCGCCGGTGGGCGCGTGCGCTGAGCAGGTAAGCTGGTGGGGTTGCCACGGCGAGGGTGCCACGCGGTCTGCTGCAGGTTTGCGGAGTTCGCTTGAGGCACCGTGATCGACGCGGTGCTCCGGGCTTGTGCCCGCGCGCCCCTAGCCGAGCAGATTGTGCACCACAGACCGCTCGGCTCCGCCGATCGCACAGCTCGTAGCCCGCAGACTTAGACGCAGCCCGATCAGAGTTTCAGGAGTTTCCCCGTGTCCGAGGTAAAGATCAGCGCCGAGCCCCGTACCGAGTTCGGCAAGGGTGGTGCCCGCCGCACGCGCCGGGCCGGCCTCGTGCCCGCCGTGCTTTACGGTCACGGCGAGGCCCCCGTCCACATCGCGCTGCCCGCGCGTGAGTTCGCCGCCGCGATTCGCCATGGTGGGCTCAACCAGGTTTTCACGATCGACGTCGCCGGTGGCACCGGTGCGACGCTGGCGCTGCCGAAGGCGATCCAGCGTGACCCGATCAAGGACACCTACGAGCACGTCGACCTGATCATCGTCAAGCGTGGCGAGAAGGTCCAGGTCGACGTCCCGATCAACCTGGTCGGCGAGGCCGCCCGCAACACGCTGGTGCAGAACGACAGCACCACGCTGTCGATCACCGCCGAGGCGATGCACCTGCCGTCGAGCATCGACGTGTCGATCGAGGGCCTCGAGGCCGGCGCGCAGATCACCGCCGGCGACGTGGTCCTGCCCGAGGGCAGCGAGCTCGCCGTCGACGCCGACTTCGTCATCGCGTTCATCACTCAGGCGCAGACCGCTGAGCAGATGGAGGGTGGCGAGGGCGACGCCGCCGAGACCGAGGGCGAGTCGACCGAGGCTGCCGCCAGCTAAAGCCAGGTACCAACCGAAACAGGGAGAGCGCCGGTGGCGCTTTCCCTGTTTTTTCGTAAGGGACGAGTTTTTTCGTAGGAGACGAGTGGCGATGACCGAGGACGCTCCCTGGCTGGTCGTCGGCCTGGGCAATCCGGGCCGGGAGCATGCGGCCAACCGGCACAATGTCGGGTTCATGGTGGCTGATCTGCTGGCGAAGCGGGTCAGCGGCAAGTTCGGGCGGCAGAAGCGCGCGGTGGCCGAGGTCGCCGAGGGGCGGATGGGGTTCGGTGGCCCGAAGCTGATCCTGGTGAAGCCGTTGACTTTCATGAACCTGTCGGGGGCTCCGGTGGTGGCGCTCTGCCAGTTCTTCAAGGTGCCGGTGGAGCACGTCATCGCCGTGCATGACGAGCTGGATGTGCCGTACGGCGAGGTGCGGGTGAAGCGCGGCGGTGGTGAGGGTGGCCACAACGGGCTGCGTTCGATGTCGAAATCGCTGGCGTCGAAGGAGTACGCGCGGGTCCGGTTCGGGATCGGGCGTCCGCCGGGCCGTCAGGATCCGGCGGATTATGTACTCGCTGATTTTTCCGGGGCGGAGCGCAAGGAGCTGGAGTTTCTTGTGGATCGGGCCGCGGATGTGGTCGAAGCTGTGGTCGGCGAGGGTGTCGAATGGGCGCAGAACAAATACCACGGTAATTAATGTTTGGCAGGCAAATGGATGGATCTCTTATATCTCCTTTTGTCCGTCTATCGGTCCCGTGACGACCTCCCCCATTAGTCCGTTGGTCACGTAGCGCGCCGAAATGGTGCGGTACTCAGCGGCATGGGGAGGCCGGGTGACACAGGACCTGTCCAGGAGCCATCAGGCGAAGCTGGACGAGACGACGGTGACCCTGAGCATTCCCCGGCGCGTCGTCGAGGGGCCGGCGACGTATCCGCCGACGAACCACGGTCCGCGGCCGACCAGGCCGGCACCTTTTCGCGAGCGGGCCCGCAACAACAAGAGCCCGGCGCCGCCGCGGCCGCGCACGAACGATCGCTACCGGTCACTGGAGCAGAAGCCCACCCCTTCAACCCGGCGGGTACGCGGTAAGCACGCCGCGATGTCCCGGCGTCAACGGTGGGAGCGCCGCTACGTACGCGCGCTGATCGGCAGTGATCTGCTGGCCGGTGCGGTCGCGGGCGGGGCGACGTTCGGCCTGCGGTTCGGCGACGAGGTGACGGCGTACAACCTCTGGTATCTGGTTCTGTCCGCCCTGCTGCCGGTGGCGGTGCTGGCGGTGCTGGTGGTGAGCCGCGCGTATGAGCGTCGTTTCCTGTTCGTCGGTACGGACGAGTACCAGCGGGTCTTCCGGGGCGGCGTCGGACTGATCGCGGGGGCGGCGCTGGTGTCGTACGCGCTGGATCTGGATCTGGCCCGCTCCTATGTCCTGGCGGCGCTGCCGACCGCTTTCGCCGTGGCGGTGGTCCTGCGGTTCGGGCTGCGCAAGCAGTTGCATCTGCGCCGGGCCCGCGGGGAGAGCCTGCGCCGGGTGCTGGTGGTCGGTCACGAGTTGTCGGTCATCGGGATCACCCGGCAGCTGCGCCGGGAGCGTTACCACGGCCTGGAGGTCGTCGGGGCGTGCCTGCCCGCTCAGCACGACGGCGCAGTGGATCTTCCGGTCTTCGGGACGTTCGACGACGTGGCCAACGCGGTCGACGCGGCGGACGCGGACACCGTGGTGGTGCTGGGCTGCCCGGAGCTGGACGGGGTGGCGCTGCGGCGGCTGGCGTGGCGGCTGGAGCGCGACGAGGTCGACCTGATCGTGGCCAGCGCGTTGATCGACGTCGCGGGGGCGCGGACGACGATCCGCCCGTTCGACGGCCTGCCGATGATGCAGGTCGAGCATCCCCGGCTGCACGGTGGTGCGCGGTTCGTCAAGGATCTCTTCGACCGGTGCGGCGCGCTGGCGTTGCTGGTTCTCTGCGGGCCGTTGCTGCTGGGCGTCGCACTCTCGGTCCGGGGCACCTCCGCCGGACCGGTACTCTTTCGTCAGGTTCGGGTGGGGCGGGACGGGTCCGAGTTCCGCATCTTCAAGTTCCGCAGCATGTTTGTCGATGCCGAGGCCCGGCTTGCCGAGCTCGGTCATCTCAACGAGCACGACGGTGTGCTCTTCAAAATCCGCGACGACCCGCGAGTCACCCCGGTCGGACGGTGGCTGCGCAGGCTCTCGCTGGATGAGCTGCCGCAGCTGCTCAACGTCCTGCTGGGCCAGATGTCGCTGGTCGGGCCACGTCCGCCACTGCCGTCGGAGGTTGCCGTCTACGCCGATGACGTCCGCCGTCGGCTGGCCGTCAAACCCGGCATGACGGGCCTGTGGCAGGTATCCGGACGTTCGGATCTCCCCTGGGAGGAAGCGGTCCGGCTCGACCTTCGCTATGTGGAGAACTGGTCGCTGAGTTTGGACCTGGTGATCCTTTTGCGGACCATGACCGCGGTGGTCCGGTCGTCGGGGGCTTACTGAGTGAGGAGAGGCGAGGCGATGAGCGAGCAGACAGGGACGTCGGCGCGGGTTGCGGGTCAGCGGGAGCCGGAGGCCGGCGGCACCCCGCCGGTGAACGACTCCGCGTTCGCCCGCTGGCTGGCCGACCGCGCCGGCCAGGTGCTGCTCCAGGTTCGCCAGGACATGGGCTACGCCGACGGCAAGGCGCTCAAGGCCGCCGGTGACCAGGCCGCGCACGAGTTGCTGCGCGCCGAGCTGGCCCGCTGGCGCCCGGTCGACGCCGTGCTGTCGGAGGAGGACGACCATTCGCGGGTCGCGTGGCAGGACGGCGAGCGTGACACGTTGCGTCCGGACCGGCTCGACGCGTCGCGGGTGTGGATCATCGACCCGCTGGACGGCACCCGGGAATTCTCCGAGGAGGGCCGTGCTGACTGGGCCGTGCACGTGGCGCTCTGGACCGCCGATTGCTCGAGCCCGAGCTGTCTCGCGGCCGGCGCGGTGGCGATGCCGGCTCAGCACCGGACGATGGCCACCGATCACGTCCCCGCGTACCCTCCGCTGCCGCTTGCCGCCGCGACCGGCGGGCCGATCCGGATCGCGGCGAGCCGCACCCGCCCGCCCGCCTTCGTCACAGAATTGTCACAGGGCATCGGGGCAGAATTGGTTCCCATGGGATCCGCCGGAGTAAAGATCGCCTCGGTCATCAGCGGCGAGACCGACGCCTACATCCACGCCGGAGGGCAGTACGAATGGGACAGCGCGGCTCCCGTGGCTGTGGCCCTGGCCACAGGTCTGCATGCTTCCCGCATCGACGGAAGTGAGTTGAAATACAACCAGGCGGATCCCAAGTTGCCTGACCTGGTGGTCTGTCGTAAGGATCTCGCACCTCGGTTGCTTGCAGCGTTGCAGCGTCACCTCCCCTAATCTGACCCCCTGCACCAGCGATACCGAAAGGTCTGGGATTCCGTGAGCCAGACGAAGCCCTACCGGGTCTCCCATCTCGATGCGCTCGAAGCCGAGAGCATCTTCGTCATGCGTGAGGTCATGGCCGAGTTCGAGCGCCCTGTGCTGCTCTTCTCCGGCGGCAAGGACTCGATCGTCATGCTGCGGCTGGCCGAGAAGGCCTTCGCACCCGCGCGCGTGCCGTTCCCGGTCATGCATGTCGACACCGGTCACAACTTCCCCGAGGTCCTCGAATACCGCGACTCGCGGGTGGCCGAGCTCGGGCTCAACCTGGTGATCGCCAGCGTGCAGGAGGCGATCGACTCCGGGACGGTGCGCGAGCTGCCCGACGGCACCCGTAACCGCATCCAGACGCCGGTGCTGCTCGCCGCGGTCGAGAAGTACCGCTTCGACGCCCTCTTCGGCGGCGCGCGCCGCGACGAGGAGAAGGCCCGCGCCAAGGAGCGGATGTTCAGCTTCCGCGATGAGTTCGGCCAGTGGGACCCCAAGAACCAGCGCCCCGAGCTGTGGTCGCTCTACAACGGCCGGCACCACCCGGGCGAGTCGATCCGCGTGTTCCCGCTGTCCAACTGGACCGAGCTGGACGTGTGGCACTACATCGCCAAGGAGCAGATCCCGCTGCCGAGCATCTACTACGCACACGAGCGCGAGGTCGTGGAGCGCGCCGGGATGTTCTACGCGGTCAACGAGTTCATCGTCCCGAAGGCCGGCGAGACCGTCGAGACCCGCACGGTGCGCTACCGCACGGTGGGTGACGCCTCGCAGACCGCCGCCGTGCTCTCCGAGGCGGACACCGTCGACAAGGTCATCGACGAGGTGGCCGCCACCCGGATCACCGAGCGTGGTGCGACCCGGGGCGACGACAAGGTCAGCGAGGCCGCGATGGAAGACCGCAAGCGGGAAGGTTATTTCTGATGAGCCAGGCAGTTGTGGAACCCGAGGCACCCCCGGCCCGGCAGATGGACCTGCTGAGGTTCGCCACCGCGGGCAGCGTGGACGACGGCAAGTCGACCCTGATCGGGCGGCTGCTGTTCGACACCAAGTCGCTCTTCTCCGACCAGCTCGAAGCGGTCGAGGCGGTCAGCGCCGCGCGGGGCGACGAGTACACCAACCTCGCGCTGCTCACCGACGGCCTGCGCGCCGAGCGGGAGCAGGGCATCACCATCGACGTGGCGTACCGCTACTTCGCCACGCCGCGGCGCAAGTTCATCATCGCGGACACCCCGGGGCACATCCAGTACACCCGGAACATGGTCACCGGCGCCTCCACGGCCGACCTGGCGCTGATCCTGGTCGACGCGCGCAAGGGCCTGGTCGAGCAGTCCCGCCGGCACGCGTTCCTGACGAGTCTGCTGCGGGTGCCGCACCTGGTGCTGTGCGTCAACAAGATGGACCTCGTCGGCTGGGACAAGGCGGTCTACGACAAGATCGCCGACGAGTTCACGTCGTTCGCCGCGAAACTCGACATCACCGACCTCACGATCATCCCGGTCTCGGCGCTGGAGGGCGACAACATCGCCACCCGCTCCGAGAAGTCCCCGTGGTACGAGGGCCCGTCGCTGCTGCACCACCTCGAGCACGTGCACATCGCGTCGGACCGCAACCTGGTCGACGTACGGTTCCCGGTCCAGTACGTGATCCGGCCGCAGTCGACCACGGTCACCGACTACCGCGGCTACGCGGGCCAGGTCGCCTCGGGGGTGCTCAAGCCCGGTGACGAGGTGCTGGTGCTGCCCTCGGGCCTGACCAGCAAGATCGCGGCGATCGACACCGCGGACGGCCCGGTCGACGAGGCGTTCCCGCCGATGTCGGTGACGGTCCGGCTGACCGACGAGATCGACATCTCGCGCGGTGACATGATCTGCCGGCCGCACAACGCCCCGGCGGTCGCCCAGGACGTCGAGGCGATGATCTGCTGGATGGACGAGACCGCCCCGCTGCGGGTCGGCACGAAATACACCATCAAGCACACCACGCGTACGGCCCGGGCGGTCGTCCGCGGCCTGCAGTACCGCCTCGACGTGAACACGCTGCACCGCGACGAGGGCGCCCCGGAACTGGGCCTCAACGAGATCGGCCGGGTGCGGCTGCGCACCACGATCCCGCTGCTGGCCGACGAGTACCGCCGCAACCGCACCACCGGCGGCTTCATCCTGATCGACGAGTCGACCAACCGCACGGTCGGCGCCGGCATGATCATCGAAGCCTCGTAGCACCCAGCCAAGCGAACAGCCCGCCCGGCGAGAGCCAGGCGGGCTGTGACGTTTCTAGCGGCGTTCGGTGGCTTCCTCGATCGCCTCGCTGATCGCGCCGGTGAGGTCGCCGGCCGGGATCGCGATGTTCTCGGCGTCCACCTGTTCTGCCGGCTCGCGCTCCGGCTCGGGCTGGGGAGCGGTGGCCGCGCCGGAGAACCCGAACTCGTTGGGCCGGTCCTCTTCAGAAGATTCCGTAGTCATGCCATGCCGCATACCCGCGCGAGCACGCGGATATGCGGCGGGCGATCACAGCTTCCGGGCACCCTGAGCGGCCGTCGCCGGCCAGATCGTGGGAGCGGTGAAACCCTTGTCCTCGTACGCCCGGAGCACAGCAGCCGTGGTCTCGTCAGCCCTGCCGGCGTCGACGAGCGCGAGCACGCAGCCCCCGAACCCGCCACCGGTCATCCGCGCGCCGTAGGCCCCGGCCGCCAGCGCCGCCTCGACGGCGATGTCGACCTGCGCGACGGTGATCTCGAAGTCGTCGCGCATCGAGACGTGCGACGCGGTCAGCAGCGGGCCGATCTCGCGGACCTGCCCGGCGCGCAGCAGCGCCACCGTGTCGAGCACCCGCTGGTTCTCCGTCACGATGTGGCGCACCCGCCGCCGGGTCACCTCGTCGTCGATCTTGGCCAGCGCCGCGTCGAGCTCGTCGACCGACACGTCGCGCAGGGCCGGCACACCCAGGATCCGGGCGGCCTCCTCGCAGGACTTGCGCCGGGCGCCGTACTCGCCGTCGACGTGCTGGTGCGGGGCGTTGCTGTTGATGATCAGGATGGCCAGGCCCTCGGCGGCCAGGTCGAACGGGATCTGCTCGACCTCCAGCGACCGGCAGTCGAGGAACAGCGCCCGGCCCTGCTCGCAGCGGATCGACGCCGACTGGTCCATGATCCCGGTGGGCGCGCCCACGTAGACGTTCTCGGCGCGCTGGGCCAGCCCGGGGCGTTTCGCGACGGGCAGGTCGATGTCGCCGAGCTCGACCAGGGCGGTCAGCACGGCCGACTCCAGGGCGGCCGAGGACGACAGCCCTGAGCCGAGCGGGACGTCCGAGGACAGCGCGATGCGGGCGGGCGGCACGTCGAAGCCCGCGTCCTGCAGGGCCCAGACGATGCCGGCGACGTATCCGGCCCAGCCGTCGAGCTCGCCGGGGCCGGTGGTGCCGAAGCTCACCGACTCGTTGACGAGGTCCGAGCAGACCGTCCAGCCCGGCTCGGTGGACGGCGCCACGGCCGCCACGGTGTGCTGGGGGATCGCGAAGGGCAGCACGAAGCCGTCGTTGTAGTCGGTGTGCTCACCGATCAGGTTGACCCGCCCGGGTGCCGCCCAGAGGCCGGCGGGGTCGGAGCCGTAATTGCTTTGGAAGGCCGCAGCGGCCGAGGTGGCGACACTCATGACGATGATCAGATCACGCCACGTGCGACCGGTAGAACGCCCAGGCGTCCCCGATCATGTCGGTCAGGGTGTTCTTCTCCGGGATCCAGCCCAGCTCGTCACGGGCCTTCTGCGAACCGGCGACCAGCGTGGCCGGGTCGCCCTGGCGCTGCGGGGCGATCTCGACGGGCAGCTCGGCACCGGTGACCTGGCGGGCCGCCTCGACGACCTCGAGGTTGGAGAAGCCGTTGCCGTTGCCCAGGTTGAAGATCTTGTGCTCGCCGGGGGCGGCCACGTCCAGCGCCAGCAGGTGGGCGCGGGCGAGGTCCTGCACGTGGATGTAGTCACGCACGCAGGTGCCGTCGGCGGTCGGGTAGTCGTCGCCGAAGATCTGCAGCTTCTCGCGCTTGCCCGCGGCGACCTGCAGCGTGATCGGGATGAGGTGGGTCTCCGGGTCGTGCCGCTCACCGATGGCGGTGCCGTCCTCGCGGATCAGCGCGCCGGCCACGTTGAAGTAGCGCAGGGAGACGGCGGCCAGCCCGTGCGCGAACGCCTCGGAGGTGAGCGCGAAGTCGAAAGTGAGCTTTGTCGCACCGTACGTATTGGTCGGGGCCTTCGTCGCCGTCTCGGTGATCGGCAGCTCGGTGGGGTTGCCGTAGACCGCCGCGGTGGACGAGAACACCATGCGCGGAACCCCGGCGGCCCTTACCGCGTTGAGCAGCGCGAGTGAGCGCTGCACGTTGTGGTCCCAGTAGAGCTCCGGCTTGTGCATCGACTCGCCGGCGGCGATCAGACCGGCGAAGTGCAGCACCGCGTCGAACCCGGCGTCCGGGGTCAGCACGGTCCCGGCGTCGGCGATGTCGGCCTGCACGAAGGTCGCGTCGGGGGCGATCGCTTCCCGGAAGCCGGTGCTGAGGTTGTCGAGCACGACGACCTCGTGCCCGGCGTCGAGCAACAGCCTGCTGGTGACGCTGCCGACGTAGCCGGCACCTCCGGTGACGAGCAGTTTCACGGTCAAGACCTCCGTTGCGCGGGCACCTACCACCGCCAGCCTAGGCGGCCTGCCTGTGCAGTTAGATTCCACCAGAATCACTCACAAGTCAACATGGTCGAACATTTGGGCGTCCCTGAAAGTGGTGTCCATCGGGGTGAGCGAGAGGAAGGGGGCGGGGGCGGCTTGGCCTACCGGTCCGTATTCCTGACAGAATGGCGCTCATGTCCGACGCCGCTCGCCGCCCCCGGGTGCTCTCCGGCATCCAGCCGACCGCCGATTCGTTCCATCTCGGCAACTATCTCGGCGCGGTTCGCAACTGGGTCGCCATGCAGGACACCGCCGACGCGTTCTACTGCGTCGTGGACCTGCACGCCATCACGGCGGGGCACGACCCGGTGGCCCTGCGGAACAGGACCAGGCTCTCCGTCGCGCAGCTGCTCGCGCTCGGGCTCGACCCGGAGCGCTGCACGCTGTTCGTCCAGTCGCACGTCCCCGAGCACGCCCAGCTCGCCTGGGTGCTCAGCTGCATCACCGGCTTCGGCGAGGCCGGGCGCATGGTGCAGTTCAAGGACAAGTCGGCCAAGCAGGGTTCCGACAGCACCAGCGTCGGGCTGTTCACCTACCCGATCCTGCAGGCCGCCGACATCCTGCTCTATCAGGCCGACGCGGTGCCGGTCGGCGAGGACCAGCGCCAGCACCTCGAGCTCACCCGTGACCTGGCGCAGCGCTACAACTCGCGCTTCGGGCAGACGTTCACCGTGCCCTCCGCGTACATCGTGAAGGACACGGCCAAGATCACCGACCTGCAGGACCCGACCTCGAAGATGAGTAAGTCGGCGTCCTCGCCCGGCGGCATCATCGAGCTGCTCGAGGAGCCCGCGCGCTCGGCCAAGAAGATCAAGTCCGCGGTCACCGACACCGGCCGCGAGATCCTCTACGACGAGGTGAACAAGCCCGGCATCAGCAACCTGCTGACCATCTACGCGGCGCTGACCGGGCGGACCATAGACGAGCTGCTCGAGCAGTACGACGGCCACGGCTACGGCGACCTCAAGAAGGACCTTGCCGAGATCGTGGTGGAGTTCGTCAAGCCGATCCAGGAGCGCACCCGCGGCTATCTGGAGGATCCGGCGCACCTCGACAAGATCCTCGCGATCGGGGCCGACAAGGCCCGCGCCGTGTCGGCGGTGACCCTGGCCCAGGCCTACCAGAACATCGGTTTCCTCAGCCCCTCCCGCGGGGCCTGACACCGGTGGCGGCTCAGACGGGCGAGGCCACCACGCGCATCGGGGTCGCGATCGACATCCCGGAGCCGTGGGGAGCCCTGCTCACCCGGCGCCGGGCCGACGCCGGCGACCCGCAGGCGGCATACACGCCCGCGCACGTGACCCTGCTCGGCCCGACCGAGGTCGCGAGCGCGGCGCTGCCGGAGATCGAGAAGCACCTGGAGTCGGTCGCGTCGGCGCAGGATCCCTTCACGATCCACCTGCGTGGCACGGGCACGTTCCGGCCGATCACCGAGGTGGTCTTCGTGACGCTGGCCGTGGGGATCAGCGAGTGCGAGCTGCTCGCCGCCGCGATCACGGCCACAGACGGGGTCCACCGCGACACCCGGTTCCCGTACCACCCGCACGTGACCGTTGCCCAGGACGTGCCCGGCGATGCCCTGGACGCGGTCTTCGAAGACCTGTCCGAGTTCGACGCGCGCTTCCACGTGCCCGCCTTCACCCTGTTCTCGCACGACGTTGCGGGGGCGGGGGAGGGCCCGTGGCGCCGCCGCCGTGACTACCGCCTGGGCGGCCTGCGCTAAACACAGAACGTAATTGGGTACGGTCTGCGGCGTGAACGCCATCGACCGGGCGTACGCGGCGGTCGAGTCCCGGATTCTGGCGCTGCGAGTTCGCTCCAAGTATTTCGACCATTTCGCCCGTGCCTGGCTGCGCTACGAGCAGGTCCTCGGTGGCCGGCTCGCGGCCGCGATCGCGTACTACGGCTTCTTCGCGATCTTCGCACTCGTCCTGATCGGCTACTCGATCTTCGGGTTCCTGCTCAAGTCGAACACCGCGCTTTTCGACATCGTCCAGGAGTTCCTCGGCGATAACCTGCCGTTCCTCGACGTGGAGGCCATCCTCACCAGCGGCAAGACCGTCGGGATCGTGGGCATCGTCGGCCTGGTCTTCACCGGCATCGGCTGGATCGAGGCGATCCGCTCGTCGCAGCGGCTGATCTGGCGGCTCAACGAGCAGCCCGGGTACATCGGCATCCGTCAGGTCGTGGATCTGCTCGTACTGATCGGCATCCTGTTGCTGCTGATCGTCACGGTGGCCGCCGTCTACGGGCTGGAGACGCTGCTGGAGTGGCTCACCGACGGCCGGGCCGGGTTCCTGCTCTCGCTGGTCAGCACGATCCTCACGCTGGGCCTGGACATGCTCCTGGCGGCGGCGTTACTGGCCGCGGTGCCCCGGCTGCGGATGACCGTACGCCGGATGGTGCCCCCGGTCCTGCAGGTCGGCATCGGCATCTACCTGCTCAACACCGTGGGCAAGTCGTTCGTCGGGCTGATCGAGCGCAATCCCGCGTACGGGCTGGTCGCCAGCGCCGTAGGCGTATTGTTCTACCTCTATGTCTTCAACCAGTTGCTGCTGTTCGGGGCGGCATGGGCGGCGACGAGCCCGCACGGCCGGGTCGTGGACCTGTCCGCCGACGATAAAACCGCCCCGGTCGGACAAAACACCTGGATCCGGCACGACCGCCCGGAATGATGAGGCCGTGGGCACTCTCGTGACGCTGCACCTGCCGCCGGACTCCCCGGTGGAGAACCTGCCGTGGATCATCACCATCGGCGCGCTGAACGACGACGAGGACTGGGAGCCGCTGGTCTGCGGCCCCTACGAGCGCCCGCACGCGCTCGCCCTGGCGCAGGCGGTCGTCGCGGACGAGGACCTCATGGCGGTGGTCGAGCCGCTGCTGCCGCTCGCCGACGCCGCCGCGATCCGCGCCGAGGTCGAGCTCGCGAAATCAGGCCTGGACGACGGCGCGAGCACCGACGACCTGGAAGCCGAGCACTTCGACGACGGACCGCGCCACACGACCCCGGGCCGCCCGCCCACCGGCGACGAGGTGCGCGCCGGCTTCGCCCGGATCGCCGCGAAACTGACCTCAGCGGACCAATGAGTCCTGCGGCCCGCGAGCTGACCTCAGCGGACCAGTAGCGCCCGCAGGCCCGCGAGGTAGGCCTCCTTGTCGGGGGAGCCTGTCAGGACCACCTGCACCGCATAGCCGGGCATGAGGGCGAACAGTACGGCGGCCACGGCGTCCGGATCGGAGCCGGCCGCCACCTCGCCCCGCACGACGGCCCGCTCGGCCAGCTTCGTGAACAACGCGCGCATCTCGTGGAAGCGGTCGCGCACGATTGCGCCGATACCCGGGTCGAGCGTTGCCTCGGACCAGACCTGCAGGCCCATGGGGAAGTTGCCGCCGGGCCGCGCCTGCTCGTCGATCACGTCGACCACCCGGCCCATCGCCTCGATCAGGCTCAGCGTCTCGTCCTCGGCGACCGCGTGCAGCCGCAGGACCAGGCTGCCCGCGACGGTCTCGGAGATCGCGTTGATGATCTCGTCCTTGGATCTGAAGTAGCGGTAGACCGCGCCGACCGACAGCCCGGCCTCCTGGATCAGGTCCTGCATGGTCGTGTTGTGCACGCCCTTGCGCATGAAGCAGGCGCGGGCGGCGACCAGGATCTGCTCCCGGCGGGCATTCAGGTGGTCTTCCGAGACGCGGGGCACGTCACCACTCTAAAACGAACGCTCGTTCTTGACAGTATCGGTCGCGGCGTGGACCCTGAAACCAATAAAGAACGAGTGTTCGTTTTAGGAGTACATGATGTCGAGGCTCCACCCGGTGCGGCTCGCCTTGCTCGTCGCGCTCGCTGCCGTGGCACTGCAGGTGCTGCTCGTCCCCCTCTTCGTCGGACCCGCGTCCCACATCGAGCCCCGCGACCTGCCCATCGCCGTGGCCGGCCCCCAACCCGCGGCCGGTCAACTGGCCGCCAAGCTGACGGCTGCGCGGCCCGGCGCCTTCGACGTGCGGGTGGTCGCCGATGCCGACGCCGCGATCCGCGACCGCGACGTGTACGGCGCCGTGGTGCTCGGCGACGCCGGCCCCTCGCTGCACATCGCCACCGCGGCGAGCCCGACCGTGGCGACGCTGCTCACCCAGGCCACCGCCGAGCTCGGCCAGGGCGCACCCGTGCCCGTCGTGGACGTCGTCCCGACCGACCCGGACGACCCGCGCGGTGCCGCCTTCGGCGCGGCGTTCCTGCCCATGGCGATCACCGCGATGCTCGCCGGGGTACTGACGTTCTTCCTGGTCAGGCGGGCGGCGGCGCGGGTGCTGGCGATCGGGGCGTTCGCGGTGCTCGGCGGGTTCGCGGGTGCGGCCGTGCAGCGGTTCTGGCTGGGGACGCTGCCCGGTGACTATCTGGCGGTCGCCGCCGGGATCGGGCTCTTCGCGCTGGCTTTGTCCGCCGCGGTTGCGGGGCTCGGGGCGCTGATCGGGCGGGCCGGGCTCGGGGTCGGCGCGGTGACGTTCTTCCTCGTGGGCAACGCGCTCTCCGGGGTCAATGCGGCGCCGGAGTTGCTGCCGCAGCCGTGGGGTGCCGTCGGGCAGTTCCTGCCGATCGGGGCGGGGGCCACGGTGCTGCGCTCCGATGCGTACTTCGGCGGGCGGGGTGCCGGGATGCAGGTTGCTGTGCTCTCGGCGTACGCCATCGTGGGTCTGATCCTTGTCCTGAGCGGTAGGGGCGGTCTGAGCCGGACCGGCTCCGCGGAATCGTGACGGGCATACTGGGCCTGTGGTGCTCAACCGGCGGTGGTCCGCCTTCCTGATCGCGGTCGGCGTGTGGAGCTGGCTGATCTGGCCCCGCTTCGGGCTGGCCATCTGGAAGGACGACCGCGCGTTCAGCGACGGGGCCCCGACCGCGTTCCTCTGGGTGCACGCGTTGTTGATCACGGCGTCGCTGGTCATCGGCACGGTCGTGGGGGTGCTCGGCGTGCGCGGGTGGCGGGCCGCGGCGACGACACGCCGTGTTACCGAAGATTCAGCGGCTGTCGGCGCGGGTTCGCCGAAAGATTAACGGCGCGTTACGCGAGAAACGGGCAATTCCCTACCTTCTCCCGGTTACCCATCGTTCAGCGTGTCGTGCGGTTGCGGCCAGATAACAGTGCGCCAACGGTCCGGCGCGATTTCCGGACGCCGCCGTGGCCTGCGGCTACGCTCCCGGCTGTGATGCACCGCGCGTAGTCGGTGCGCTGTGGAAGGAGGGCGTGTTGCGCCCAGTAACTGGTCAGCGAATCGTTGCGATTCTCGCGGCGGGTGGGCTGACGCTCGCCGCCGCGGCCTGTGGCGACGCCCCTGAGGACACTCCGAGTGGTTCCGGCGCGAGCGCTGCGGCGGCATACAAGGCATGCATGGTCACGGACACCGGCGGCATCGACGACCGGTCGTTCAACGCCTCCGCGTGGGCGGGCATGCAGGCTGCCAAGGAAGCCGCCAGCAACGTCGACCCGAAGTACGTGGCGTCGACCGCCGAGGCTGACTACGAGCCCAACCTGCGCCAGTTCGTGACGCAGAAGTGCAACTTCATCCTCGCGGTCGGTGGCCTCATGGGTGACGCGACGAAGGCTGTCGCGGCGACCGCCACGGACTCGCAGTTCGGCATCGTCGACAGCAGCATCGCGGACGCCAAGAACGTCTACCCGATGCAGTTCGCCACCGACGAGGCCGCGTTCCTCGCGGGCTACCTCGCCGCGGGCTACTCCAAGACGGGCAAGGTCGCCACGTACGGCGGCCTGGCGATCCCGCCGGTCACCGTCTTCATGGACGGCTTCGCCGACGGTGTGGCCTACTACAACACCCAGAAGAGCAAGAACGTCCAGGTGCTCGGCTGGGACAAGGCCAAGCAGAACGGCACCATCGCCGGCAACTTCGGCGACCAGGCCAAGGGCAAGTCGATCACGAGCACGTTCGTCGCCCAGGGCGCCGACGTGATCATGCCGGTCGCCGGCGGCACCGGCCTGGGCACCGCGGACGTCGCCAAGGCGTCCGGCGGCAAGGTCTCGGTCATCTGGGTCGACCAGGACGGCTGCAAGAGTGCCGAGCAGTACTGCGACGTGTTCCTGACCACGGTCGTCAAGAACATCACCGACGCCGTGAAGCAGGCCGTCACCGACGGCGCGCAGGGCAAGACCCTGGGCTCGACCCCGGGCTACCTGGGCACGCTGGAGAACGACGGCGTCTCGCTCGCGCCGTACAACCAGTTCGACAGCAAGGTCGACGCCGGTCTCAAGGCCGAGATCGACAAGCTGAAGGCGGACATCATCGCGGGCACCGTGAAGGTCGAGTCGGCCAACGCGCCGAAGTGACCCACCGGGAGACCGAGTAGTTTCCGGCCGCCGCGCAGTCACGTCGTGACCTGCGCGGCGGCTCTGCTCCGGGCTGTTATAACGTCCCTCGCGTTATCCACCATCTCGTCTGCAGGAGATTCCGCTGAGACTCGAGCTGCGCGGCATCACCAAGCGCTTCGGCGACCTGGTGGCCAACGACCACATCGACCTCACCGTCGAACCGGGTGAGGTCCACGCCCTGCTCGGCGAGAACGGGGCCGGCAAGTCCACCCTCATGAACCAGCTCTACGGCCTGCTCCAGCCGGACGAGGGCGAGATCCTCGTCGACGGTGAGGCGCGCACCTTCCGCAGCCCCCGCGACGCGATCGCCGCCGGCATCGGCATGGTCCACCAGCATTTCATGCTCGTGCCCGTCTTCACCGTCGCGGAGAACATCGCGCTCGGTGCCGAGAAGACCCGCGCCGGCTTCCTCGACCGCCGCCGGGCCCGCCGCGAGGTTCTCGAGGTCTCCGCACGGTACGGGCTGCCGGTCGACCCGGACGCCGTCGTCGAGAACCTGCCCGTCGGCGCCCAGCAGCGGGTCGAGATCGTCAAGGCGCTCACCCGCGACGTCGACCTGCTGATCCTGGACGAGCCGACCGCGGTGCTCACCCCGCAGGAGACCGAGGAACTGCTCGCCGTCATGCGGGGGCTCTGCGACGCGGGCAAGTCCATCGTCTTCATCACCCACAAGCTCAAAGAGGTCAAGGCCATCGCCGACCGGATCACGGTCATCCGGCGCGGGCAGACCGTCGGCACGGCGAGCCCGGACACCCCCGAGGACGAGCTGGCCGCCCTCATGGTCGGCCGCGCGGTCACCCTCGAGGTCAGCAAGGAGCACGCCAAGCCCGGTCGCGAGGTGCTCACGATCGCCGGCCTGTGCGTGGACGACGACCGGGGCGTGCGCGCCGTGGACGGCGTCGACCTGGAGATCCGCGCCGGTGAGGTGCTCGGCATCGCGGGTGTGCAGGGCAACGGGCAGACCGAGCTGGTCGAGGCCGTGATGGGGCTGCGCGAGGCGCTCACCGGCACGATCAAGGTCGACAACGAGGACCTGACCGGCATGACCACCAAGCAGATCCTGCGCTCCGGCATCGGCTACGTGCCCGAGGACCGCAGCCTCGACGGCGTGGTCAAGGAGTTCTCCGTCGCCGAGAACCTCGTCCTCGACCAGTACGACCGGCCGCCGTACGGCAACGCGTTCCGGCTCAACCCGGCCGCCATCGACGCCGCCGCCCGCGAGCGCGTCGAGCAGTTCGACATCCGTACGTCCTCACCCGGCTCCGCGGTGAGCACGCTCTCGGGCGGCAACCAGCAGAAGGTCGTCGTGGCGCGGGAGATGTCGCGGCCGCTGCGGCTGTTCATCGCCGCCCAGCCGACCCGGGGCGTGGACGTCGGCTCGATCGAGTTCATCCACGGCCGCATCGTGCACGAGCGCGACGTCGGCACCGCGGTTCTCGTGGTCTCGAGCGAGCTGGACGAGGTGGTCGCGCTCGCCGACCGGATCGCGGTCATGTACCGCGGCCGGATCCTGGCGATCGTCCCGCCTACGACGCCGCGCGAGGAGCTGGGCCTGCTGATGGCCGGCATCACCGGGCCGAACGCTGCGTCTGTGGCGCCCGCGGCCGGTTCTGAAGACAAGGGGACGAAGTGAGCACCGACGGACCGGTCGACGCGCCAGTCGCAGAGGCCGCACCTCCGCCCCCCGCGGCGCCGCCCAAGGAAGAATCCGATTCCTTCCTGAGCCACTTCCTGCACAACCTGTGGGCGGCCAACACGGTCACTGTGACGCTGCTCTCGATCGTGCTCGCCGCGATCGTCGGCGCGGTCCTGATCGTCCTGTCCGACCCGGCGGTGCTGGACACGTTCAGCTACATCACCGCCCGTCCCAGCGACGCGTTCACCAGCAGCTGGACGGTGGTCAGCAACGCGTACGCCGACCTGTTCAAGGGCGCGATCGTCGACCCCTCCACGATCACGGCCTGGGCGAACGGCAGCGGCACCTGGCGGCAGGTGTTCTTCCCGATCTCCGAGACCCTCACGTACGCCGCCCCGCTGGTCTTCACCGGCCTGTCGGTGGCGCTGGCGTTCCGCGGCGGCCTGTTCAACATCGGCGGCCAGGGCCAGGCGATCATCGGCACGATCACGGCCGGGCTGGCGGGCTTCCTGCTGCCGCTGCCGCCGGTGATCCACCTGATCGCCGCGCTGGCGGCGGGCGCGCTCGGCGGCATGCTCTGGGGCTTCGTGCCGGGCATTCTCAAGGCCCGCACCGGTGCCCACGAGGTCATCGTGACGATCATGCTGAACTACACGGCCAACCTGTTCCTGAGCTGGCTGATCCTGCAGAAGGGCATCCAGCAGCCCGGCCGCAGCGACGCGATCAGCAAGACCGTGGACAGCTCGGCGACGCTCCCGTCGTTCGGCGGTGAGCTGCGGGCCAACCTCGGCATCGTGCTCGCCGTGCTCGCCACCGCCGGGGTCGCGTGGCTGCTCAACCGCTCGGCGTTCGGGTTCGAGCTGCGTGCGGTCGGCGCCAACCCGCCTGCCGCGCGTACGGCCGGTATGAGCGTCGCCAAGACGTACACGCTTCTGATGATGACCGCGGGTGGCCTGGCCGGGCTCGGTGGCGCCACCCAGGTCCTCGGCACCGCGCACGCGCTGACCACCCAGGTGGCCGGCAACATCGGCTTCGACGGCCTGCTGGTCGCCCTGCTGGGGCGCAACCGCCCGTGGGGCACGCTGGCGGCTGCTCTGCTCTTCGGCGCACTGCGCGCCGGCGGTAACCGTATGCAGTCGTACTCCGGTATCTCCCTGGAGCTGGTAACCGTGCTCCAGGCACTCATCGTCATCTTCATCGCCGCCCCGGCGCTGGTGAAGACGATCTTCCACCTCCGGGCAGCCCGCACCGCGCGGCTCGGTGCCTCGATGGCGAAGGGCTGGTGACCGGGGTGTCCACGGCGACAGTGCAGGAAGCGCCCGTGACCGTGGCGCCGGCCAGGTTCATGGACCGCCAGCGGCGCCTGGGCGTCGGCGTGACCCTGATCGGCCTGGTGGCGGCGATCCTCTTCGGAGCGCTGGCCCCCTCGCAGACCGCACGCTTCACGCTCAGCGAGGACGCGCAGGGTGCCGCGCTGTCCATCAACGGGCAGTTCGGCGCGATCCTGTTCGGCGTCATCGCGATCGCAGCCGGCGCGGTGCTGCTCGCCGGGCTGCTGCGGCGGTACCAGACCACGATCCTGGTGCTGGGCATCCTCGCGTTCGTCCTGTCGTTCCTGTGCTGGCAGGTGGCCGGGAAGTTCCTGCCGCTGGTCGACACGGTCAGCGGCAGCCTCGAGCTCGCCGTGCCGCTGATCCTGGGCGCGCTCGCGGGTGTGCTCGGGGAACGCTCCGGCGTGGTCAACGTCGCGATCGAGGGCCAGTTCCTGATGGGCGCGTTCTTCGCGGCGCTGGTCGGCACGATGGCCACCAGCGTCTGGGCCGGGCTGTTCAGCGCGGCCCTCGGCGGCGTGCTCATCGCGGCGATCCTGGCCGTGCTCGCGATCCGGTTCCTCGTCGACCAGGTGGTCGTCGGCATCGTGCTCAACCTGCTCGCGCTCGGCATCACGGGGTTCCTCTACGAGCGGCTGATGCAGCCCGACGCGCAGTCGTACAACGAGCCCCCGAAGATGCCCGAGTGGCGCATTCCGGGCCTCGCCGACATCCCCGTGGTCGGCCCGGTGCTCTTCGACACCAACCTGCTGGTCTGGCTCGCGCTGATCCTGGTCTTCGCGCTGCACTTCGGCCTGACCCGCTCCCGCTGGGGCCTGCGCACCCGGGCTGTCGGCGAGCACCCCACCGCCGCCGACACGGTGGGCATCCGGGTCCGCGGCCTGCGTTACCTGAACGTCCTGATCGGCGGGGTCATCGCCGGTGCCGGTGGGGCGTACTTCACGCTGGTCTCCACGGGCAGCTTCAACAAGAACATGACGGCGGGCGCGGGCTTCATCGCCCTGGCCGCCCTCATTTTCGGCCGGTGGACGCCGTTCGGTGCGCTCGGCGCGGCCCTGTTCTTCGGGTTCGCGCAGAAACTCGCGACCTACCTCAGCGTCGCCGGGAGCCCGGTGCCGAGCCAGTTCCTGAACATGCTGCCGTACCTCGCGACGATCGTGGCAGTGGCCGGGCTCGTCGGCCGGGTCCGTGGCCCGGCTGCTGCCGGGCAGCCCTACGTGAAGAGCTAGTAGCCGTTAAGGGGAGCCCGTCCGGTCCGGACGGGCGGTCAGGCACAATCGGCGCATGGAGATCGACTGGGGATCACTGCGGGCCGCGGCCATCGAGGCCATGCGTCACGCGTACGCGCCCTACTCCGACTTTCCCGTCGGGGTGGCCGCACTGGTGGACGACGGCCGGGTGATCGTCGGCTGCAACGTCGAGAACGCGTCCTACGGCATCGGGCTGTGCGCCGAGTGCGGGCTGGTCAGCTCGTTGCACGCGACGGGCGGGGGCCGGCTCGTGGCCGTCTCCTGCGTCGACGCCAACGGGCAGCCGCTGATGCCGTGCGGGCGCTGCCGTCAGCTGCTCTACGAGCACGGCGGCCCCGAGTGCCTCGTCGAGCTGCTGCCCCGGCCGCTGACCATGGCTGAGCTGCTGCCGCACGCGTTCGGCCCCGCTGACATCGAGAAGGTCACCGGGCCGTCCGCCGTGCCGGCCGTGCCCGCCCAGCTCGCCAAGTGGCGCGGGCGCGGCACCGTGTTCGTGCACCCGGACCTCTCCGGTGGCGAGCAGGTCTGGACGGGTTACTGGGAACGCTCCGGTGGCAGCCCGGACGAGACCGACGCGGACAAGGGCGTCCTCGAGGAGGGCCCCAACTTCGCGACCGCGACCGCGGCGGTGACCTGGGGGCGTACGCGTACCTCCCGGATCGTCGTGGTCGACGCAGCCGGCGCGCTGTCCTGGGCCGGCGAGGGAGAACCGCCGGAAGGCATCGGTACCAAGTGGGAAGAGCAGTCCTCATGAGCGAGTTCGCGGCCGTCGACGTCATCCGGGCGAAGCGGGACGGGCACGTGCTGTCCGACGCGCAGATCGACTGGGTGCTCGACGCCTATACGAAGGGTGTCGTCGCCGACGAGCAGATGTCCGCGCTGGCCATGGCCATCCTGTTGCGCGGCATGACGCCCGGTGAGATCGCCCGCTGGACGGCGGCCATGATCGCCAGCGGCGAGCGGCTGGACCTGTCCGCCGTGCCGCGCCCGACCGTGGACAAGCACTCCACCGGCGGTGTCGGCGACAAGATCACCCTGCCGCTGACCCCGCTGGTCGCCGCGTGCGGCGCCGCCGTCCCGCAGCTGTCCGGCCGCGGGCTCGGCCACACCGGCGGCACGCTCGACAAGCTCGAGTCGATCCCCGGCTGGCGCGCCAAGCTCAGCAACGACGAGTTCGTGCGCCAGCTCAGCGACGTCGGCGCGGTGATCTGCGCGGCCGGCGAGGGCCTGGCCCCGGCCGACCGCAAGCTGTACGCCCTGCGCGACGTCACCGGCACCGTCGAGGCCATCCCGCTGATCGCCAGCTCGATCATGAGCAAGAAGATCGCCGAGGGCACCGGCGCGCTGATCCTCGACGTGAAGGTCGGCACCGGCGCCTTCATGAAGGACGAGAACGACGCCCGGGAGCTCGCCCGGACCATGGTCGAGCTCGGCAAGGCACACGGCGTGAAGACCGTCGCCCTGCTCACCGACATGAACACCCCGCTCGGCCTGGCCGTCGGCAACGCCATCGAGGTGGCCGAGTCGCTGGAGGTGCTCGCCGGCGGCGGCCCCTCCGACGTGGTCGCGCTGACCGTGGCGCTGGCCCGGGAGATGCTCGACGCCGCGGGCATCGACGCCGACCCGGCCAAGGTCCTCGAGTCGGGCGCTGCCATGGACACGTGGCGCGCGATGATCCGGGCGCAGGGCGGCGACCCGGACGCGCCGCTGCCCGGCGCCCGTGAGACCGAGGTGCTGCGGGCCACGGAGGACGGCGTGGTCGGCTCGCTGGACGCGCTCGGCATCGGACTGGCCGCGTGGCGTCTCGGTGCCGGACGGGCCCGTAAGGAGGATCCGGTGAGCTTCGGCGCCGGTGTGCTCCTCAAGAAGCGGCCCGGCGATGCGGTGCGCGCTGGTGACGTGCTGCTCGAGCTGCGTACCGATGATGAAAGCAGGATCCCCGCGGCCCTGGCGGACGCGCAGCGGGCCGTGACGATCTCGCAGGGCGTGCCCACCCATGGGCGGTTGCTGATCGACCGCATAGCCTGAGCGGTCATGAAGGCCGCCCCCGACCCCAGGGCGGTGCGCGACGCCAGCCTCGACGAGCTGGAACGCCTCGCACTGCCGTTGCCACCGCCGTCGTTCCCGCTCGTCTGGGAGCCCGGTGACGAGGTGGAGCTGCGCCCGACGGGCGAGCTCGAGGCGCGGGCGGCCGTCCTGCACGTGGTCGTCGCCCGCTGCTTCGGCATGCCGACCGAGGCCGCGATGAGCTGGCTGCTCAACTCCAAGCTGGTCGACTTCGTCACCCCGCCCGAGTGGCAGTTCGTCGCCGGGGCCAAGGGTGACCATCGCTCGTTCGTGCTGCACCACGACGCCGTCTTCGCGCTCTCCTGGCTGCTCGGGCTCAGCGGTCACCTCGACGCGACCGCGCCGCCGGAGGAACGGATGATGAGCCAGATGCCGGATCTGCCGGCCGGCGAGCTGTTCAACGCCTGGCGGTCGCGGGCACTGGTCGCACCCCGCGACGCCACGGACGCCGTGGTGCTGCTCGATCTCTACTACTGCCTCGACTGGGCCTTCCAGGAAGCCGAGAAGCTGGGCGTGGAGCTGCCCGGCGAGGTCGACAGCAACGCGATCGGGCAGCGCCGCTGGGCCCTCGAATGGGCGGTCACCTTCACGGGGCCCTATCACGAGGACCCTCCCGAATGGGAAGAAGTAGACCTTTCGGTCTAGGCAGACTGATAGAGCGTTACATCGACTGCAGCGGTCACTTTCCGGGCCGTCATGCCTTCCAGGGGTACGTGTCGCGCGCTCGGGGTCATCCCGACCAGGGTGCGGGTCTCGGCAGCCGTCAGATCGAGCGTACGGCGATGGGTCGCACCGCCGACGACGGTGAACGCTGCCCCCAGTGACTCGGCGACCCGGTCGGCCTTCCCCGGGTCCACCCGGAGCAGGTTGTGGGCGGCGATCAGCTCCGCCAGGTGATCCGGGGCGGGGGTGACGACCGCCAGCAGGCCACCGGGGCGCAGGACCCGGCGGAACTCCGGGCCGTTACGTGGGGCGAAGACGTTGAGGATCAGCGCGACCGACGCGTCGGCGAGGGGGAGCGGGCCCCACAGGTCGGCCAGGGCAGCCCCGGCCCGCGGGTGGGCGCGGGCGGCTCGGCGCAGGGCGGGCTTGGAGACGTCGATGCCGAGACCGGCGGCGTCCGACAGGGTGTCGAGGACCTTCGCGAGGTAGCGGCCGGTTCCCGTGCCGGCGTCGAGGATCAGGCCGGGCTCCGGGCGTACCCCCTCCTGAAGTGCCTCTGTGATGAAGTCGTAGTGGCCCTTCTCCAGGAAGGCGTCGCGATCCGCGATCATCTCGGCGGTGTCGCCGGAATGAGGCGAGCGGCCTGTGGTGAGGTTCACGTATCCCTGCCGGGCGACATCGAAGGCATGACCCCGGGGGCAGCGCAGCGAGCGCTCATCGGGCATCGACAGTGTTTCGCCACACACTGGGCATGTCAGGTACGGCAGTGCTCCGTCGATCATTAGCTGCTTCCCTCTAGCATCTGCTGATGGTCGCCATCTCCCACGCCGACATCGTCAGGGCCCCCAAAGCGCTGCTCCATGATCACCTCGACGGCGGCCTGCGCCCCGCGACGATCGTGGAGCTGGCCGGCGCGATCGGGCACGTGCTGCCCGAGACAGATCCGGAACGGCTCGGTGCGTGGTTCGTGGCGGCCGCCGATTCGGGGTCGCTGGAACGCTACCTGGAGACGTTCGCGCACACCGTCGCGGTCATGCAGACCGAGGAGGGGCTGCGCCGCGTCGCCCGGGAGTGCGCGCTCGATCTGGCCGCCGACGGCGTGGTCTACGCCGAGGTGCGGTATGCCCCCGAGCAGCACCTCGAGCGCGGTCTGACCCTCGACGCCGTGGTCGACGCGGTGCACGCGGGTTTCCGGGAGGGCTGTGCCGAGGCGGCGAGCCAGGGCAACGTCATCCGGATCGGCACCCTGATGACCGCGATGCGCCACGCCGCGCGCTCGCAGGAGATCGCCGAGCTGGCCGTCCGCTACCGCGACCAGGGCGTGGTGGGCTTCGACATCGCCGGGGCGGAGGCGGGCTTCCCGCCCACCCGGCACCTCGACGCGTTCGAGTACCTGCAGCGTGAGAATTTCCACTTCACGATCCACGCGGGCGAGGCGTTCGGGCTGCCCTCGATCTGGCAGGCGATCCAGTGGTGCGGGGCCGACCGGCTCGGGCACGGCGTCCGGATCGTGGACGACATCAACGGCTCGGAGCTCGGCCGGCTCGCGTCGTACGTCCGGGACAAGCGGATCCCGCTGGAGCTGTGCCCCTCGTCGAACGTGCAGACCGGCGCGGCCCCCTCGATCGCCGAGCACCCCATCGGGCTGCTCCGCGACCTCCGGTTCCGGGTCACGGTCAATACGGACAACCGGCTCATGAGCGGAACTTCCATGTCCCGGGAGATGGCGCTGCTCGCCGAGAACTTCGGCTGGGGCTGGAGTGAACTGCAGTGGCTGACGATCAACGCGATGAAATCCGCGTTCATCCCGTACGACGAGCGGCTGGCGCTCATCAACGACGTGATCAAGCCGGCGTACGCGAAGTTGCTGTAGAGAAATCCCTTTTTGACCGTCATGTAGGACACGTGCGTACTTTCGGCCGCCGAAACTGCCGATTCGGCTAGGCGACTCAGCCGTTCGGACAGTCTCCTCTCTACAAACACTGCACAATCCGGCATCTTGCCTTGCCGTAGGGCCGCGTGCGAGCAATCGTCTGTGCTGCCGAGATCGCAGGTTGGTCCGGTCGGATCGGCAAGCACGGAGACCCCGTCGCGCCGACCGGAGTGAGTGACGTTAAGAGATGTATCCATATACGAGCAGTGATGGCCGACCGACGAGGCTCCCGTCTTAGGACGCGACTTCGCATCACACAAACGGTCCGGGTCAGGCTGCTCTTTCTCTTTGACACTCGTCGTGATGGAATCTCGGGGGCCCGACCCGGTGTGTCGGCCGTGTGCGGTGCCCGGCGATCCGAACGCCGGGTCCGAATCAGGAGGACGGTGACGTGAGCAAGCGCCCCCAGACGGCGAACGCGGTCATGTCGCGTCTCCGCCGGCCGGCAAGCCGGCTGCGGGATATGCCGATCTGGTCGAAGCTCGGGCTGATCATGCTCGTGCCGACGCTGGCGACGATCGTCGTCGGAACAAGCAGCCTCATCGACCAGATCGGCCAGGCGAGCAACGCCGAACGTGCCCGTACGCTGTCCGTGCTTTCCCAGGCCGCCGGTGGACTCGTAGACCACTTGCAGAACGAACGCGCCTACGGCGTGATGATCGCGACGACCAAGCCGAACACTCCCGACCGCGAGGCCGGCGAGACGGCCTACAGCCGCGAGCACCCCAAGGTCGACACTGCGAAGCTGCCCTACTCGCAGCAGAAGTCCGCACTCGAGGACGTTCCCGACACGGTCACCACGCTGCTCGTGCGGCTCGACCGGAACCTCGAAGAACTGCCGTCGATCCGCAGCCAGACCGCGAACGGCAAGTTCAAGTCAGGTGACGTCGAAGACGCCTATGACCTGCTGATCAACGACCTGCTCAACGTGCGGGACGTCTCTGCTCAGCTCGCCACGAACACCGACCTGAGCGACCGGCTGCGCGTGGTCGCCTCCGTCGCCCGGGCCAAGGACTACATCTCCCAGCAGCGCGACGTCGGTCACGAGGTGCTCGGCGCCGGTGAGTTCACCGAGGCGCTGCGCAAGTCCTTCCTGACCACGGAGGCGGGCTACGACATCGCCGACTCCACGATGCGTCAGGTCGGCACCCCCGAGGACCGCGCGCTGGTCGACAAGGTGGTCAACGGCCCCGCCAAGCGGGCCGCGACCAACCTGACCGAGCCGTTGAACTCCCTGAGTGGCGCCAACACCAAGACGATCCCCTTCACCCGGGACACGTGGGAAACCGCCATGGTCGGCTACAACGACCTGTTCCGCTCCGTGGAGAACAAGCTCGACGTCGAGATCGTGGCCCAGGCCACCAGCATCCGCGACGACGTGCAGCGTGACGTCTTCATCCAGACCAGCCTGCTGCTCAGCCTCCTGCTGCTCGCGATCGTCTTCGCCTGGCTCGTCGCCCGGTCGATGGCCCGCTCGCTGCGTGAGCTGCGCCAGGGTGCGCTCAACGTCGCCCAGTTCGGCCTGCCCCAGGCGGTCGAGCGGCTGCGTGACCCGGCGGTGTCCGGCTCGCTGACCCCGGCCCAGGTAGCCGATCAGATCGCCGAGCCGCTGCCGGTGCGCAGCCGGGACGAGTTCGGGCAGGTGACCGAGGCGTTCAACGCGGTTCACCTCGAGGCTGTGCGTACGGCTGCCGAGCAGGCCGCCCTGCGTGCCTCGGTCGCGACGATGTTCGTCAACCTCGCCCGTCGTTCCCAGATCCTGGTCGACCGCCTCATCGGTCACCTGGACCGCCTGGAGCGCGGCGAGGAGGACCCGGACCGGCTGGCCGAGCTCTTCCAGCTCGACCACCTCGCGACCCGAATGCGCCGGAACGACGAAAACCTCCTGGTTCTCGCCGGCGCCGACTCGACCCGTGTGCAGCGCGAGCCCGCCGCTCTGATCGACGTGCTCCGCGCCGCCCAGTCCGAGGTCGAGCACTACACCCGCATCGAGTTCGGCGTCATCGACCGGGACATCGAGGTGTCCGCCCACGCGGTCAACGACATGGTCCACCTGGTCGCCGAGCTCTTCGACAACGCGACCGCGTTCTCGCCGCCGAACAGCCACGTCGTGGTCGAGGCTCGCCGCCTCGGCGACGGTGCGGTGCTCTCGGTCGAGGACCGCGGCATCGGCATCAGCCGCGAGCAGCTGCGCGACCTCAACGAGCGCCTTGCCAACCCGCCGATGGTGGACGTCGCCGTCTCCCGGATGATGGGCCTGGTCGTGGTCGCCCGGCTGGCGAACCGGCACGGTGTGCGGGTCGAGCTCCGGCCGGCCGACAGCGAACGCGGCACGGTTGCCGATGTCGGGCTGCCCGTGGGCGTCATGGTCGCCAACAACAGCATCGCGGGCCGCCAGCAGGCCGGTATCTCGGCGTACGGGCAGGACCACCAGGCCCGGCCGCAGTTCACCGAGCCCCCGCTGGCGCTCGAGAGCAGCTCCGCCAACGTGTTCGGCGGCAGCCGCCCGTTCGACCCGAACCCGCCGATGCCCAACGGTGGCATGCTCGGCGCCGGTAACGGCCGCCAGGCGCCTGCCTGGTCCGACCTGACCGGTGCGCCGACCAACGGTTTCGAGTCGACCAACGGCTTCGAGCCCGCCAACGGCGCCAACGGCTTCAACGGCGGCGGTTCCAACGGCTTCGGTGGACCCTCCAACGGTTTTGGCGGGCCCTCCAACGGCTTCAGCAACGGCAGCAACGGCAGCGGTGGCCCCAACGGCTTCCACGGCCCGCGCAGCAACGAGCCGATCCCGCCGATCCCGCAGCCGGGTCAGCAGAACTTCGGTGGTGGCAACGAGAACCTGCCGCAGCGTCGCAACGGCGAGAACGTTCGCCCGGACGAGACGGCAGCCTTCGGGGCCACGATTCCGCGGCAGCTGCCGCCGAGCCCGGAGCCGCAGAACCGCACGTCGTTCGTGCCGCCGGTCTCGGCACCCCCGGTGCCGCCGACCTCCGCTCCGCCGTCGTACGGTCGCCCGGTTTCGGCGCCGCCCTTCGGGAGTCAGCCGGCTTCGGCACCCCCGGCCCGGCCGCAGTCGGCTCCGCCGGCGAACGGTCAGCCCAACGGTCAGCCGAGTTACGCTCCGAACGCGTTCGTGCAGCCTCAGTCCGCTCCGTCCGCACCGCCGGCCTGGCCGCCGGTGTCGGCGGACCGGGAGCAGGCCGCCCCGCACGTCCCGGAGAGCCTCGCGGCTGCCCTGGACATGACCGCAGAGCTGCCGCGCTACCGGCCCAACGGCACAGGTCCGCAGCCGCAGGTCGCCCCGCCGACCAACCCGCAGAACGGGACTCCCAGCCGGGAGGCCGAGCGTTCCGCGGCGGCCGCCGAGGCAGCCCACGAGGTGGCCACCAAGCAGGCCGCAGTCGCCCAGGCGACCGCAGCCGCGCAGATCGCCGCAGCGCAGTCCGCCGCACGTCAGCGGGCCGGTGACGGTCAGTCCCAGTTCGCCGACGAGACGATGGAGCTGCCGATCTTCCGGGAGCTCGAGTCGGCCTGGTTCATGACCGCCCGTCCGGCTGAGACCAAGCCGGCACCTGTGGCCGAGCCGAAGCCGACGCCCGTCGTGCAGAATGACGACGCAGTGGTTTCTCAGCGCATCCCGACCGGCGAGCCGATCCGAACGGCCAGCGTGCCCCAGCAGGCCGCCCCGACGGAACGACTCATCGTGGAGCGGGAGCCGGAGCCCGTCGGCGCGGTAGCGTCTAACGGCGCGGCCAACGGCAACGGGAACCACCCGTGGCAGACGGCGGCCGACGACGGCTGGCAGGCAGCCCGCAAGGCTGCCGAGGCCCCGGTGGACCTGACGACGACGGCCGGTCTTCCGCGCCGTACGCCGATGGCCCAGCTGGTCCCGGGTGGCGTCGACCGCGCCGAGACCTCCGTACAACGCCGCACTCCTGAGTCGGTCCGTGGGCTTCTGTCCGCGTACCACCGCGGTGTGCACCGGGGTCGCACGAAGGAAAATTCGACCAACCCGGAGGAGACTCCGGGAGGGCAGCTGTCCTCGCAGGCTGGCAAGGAGCATGAGGCATGACAAGTACGCAGGATCTGGGTTGGCTCCTCGCCAACTTTGCCGACCGCGTTCCCGGGGTGGCGCACGCGATCGCGGTCTCCGCCGACGGTCTGCTGCTCGCGGCCTCGCGGGACCTTCCCCGCGACCGTGCCGACCAGCTGGCGGCCATCGCCTCCGGCCTGGTCAGCCTGACTCAGGGCGCCGCACGGTGCTTCGAGGGTGGTGCAGTGCTGCAGACGGTCGTCGAGATGGACAACGGGTTCCTCTTCCTGATGTCGATCTCCGACGGTTCGTCGTTCGCCGTGCTCGCCGCTCGCAGCTGTGACGTCGGTCAGGTGGGCTACGAGATGGCCCTCCTGGTGGACCGCGTGGGTGAGGCGCTGACGCCGGCACCGCGCTCCGCGGCCGGGGTCCTCGGCTGAACGGATGGTGGACCGGATCCGTCCGGTATCTGTCCAAATGCTTTATGACGAGAGAAACTTCTATGGGCCGAGGGATGGGGCGAGCGGTGACGATGCCTGAACGCGATGAGCCGACCGGCGCGTTGGTCAGACCATATGCCGTGACCCGTGGCCGGACTCGGCCCAAGCTGGAGATAGCGCTGGAAGCGCTTGTCGAGACCACCGTTCGTGGCCGAAGTACGGGGCCGGGCAGGGGCGGCAGCGAACACCAGTACATCGCGGCGATGTGTGACGGCGGCAGAGTCCAGTCGCTGGCAGAAATCGCAGCACGCATGCAACTACCGCTCGGGGTGGCCCGAGTGATCGTCGCCGACATGGCCCACGACGGGCTGGTGGCGGTCTACGAGCCGACATCGCTTGAAGATGAAACCGACGCGGTGGGTACGGATCTGCTGGAAAGGGTGCTGAGTGGACTTCGCAGGCTCTGACATGTCGCGGCGGCCAACGGCCGGGCGCGTTACATCGGCGAAGATTGTTATCGCCGGTGGGTTCGGCGTCGGTAAAACGACGCTGGTGGGGTCCGTCTCGGAGATCACCCCACTGACCACTGAGGCGATCATGACTTCCGCCGGCGTGGGTGTCGACGATAACCGGCAGGTGCCGGGTAAGACGACGACCACGGTGGCGATGGACTTCGGCCGCATCAGCATCGACAGGGACCTCATCCTGTACCTGTTCGGAACACCGGGCCAGACACGTTTCTGGTTCATGTGGGACGAGCTCGTACGAGGTGCCATCGGTGCGGTAGTCATGGTGGATACGCGTCGGCTCGCCGACTGCTTCGCCGCCATCGACTTCTTCGAGCACCGAAGGCTGCCGTACCTGGTCGCCATAAACTGCTTCGATGGCATGCAGTATCACAACGCTCAGGACGTGCGGGACGCGCTTGCGATCTCGTCCGACGTGCCCGTGGTGAGCTGTGACGCCCGTAACCGCGAGTCGACGAAGAACGTCTTGATCTCTCTGGTCGAGTACGTTCTGACCATGCGTCGCTCGCGCGCGGTAGCGCCGGCCTGACAGGTCGTTCAAGTCCCGCTCTGTTCGACAGAGCGGGACTTTTGCGTGCCCAGATTCTGCGCTAGACAGTACGGATGGCAAACGAGGTCACCGTCCCGTTACTGCCCTGCGGCTCGATCGACGACATCGCCGACTTCTACCAGGCCCTCGGCTTCGAGGTCACCTACCGGCAGACGAAGCCGAATCCCTACGTCGCGGTCCGCCGCGAGGATCTGCACCTGCACTTCTTCGGCATGCCCGACTTCGACGCGGCGACGTCGTACGGCACCTGTCTGGTCCTGAGCCAGGACGTCGCCGGGCTGCACGCGGCGTTCGCGGCGGGGCTGCGGGCACGCTTCGGCAAGGTGCCCGTCGCCGGCCTGCCGCGGATGACCCGGCCCCGGCCCAGGAAGAACATGGACGGCGTGACCGGCTTCAGCCTCGTCGACCCGGGCGGCAACTGGATCCGCGTCACGGCGGCGCCCTCAGCACAATCGGCTCCCGCCCGCTCGGCAGAGCTGCCTCCCGCCCGCTCGGCAGAGCTGCCTCCCGCCCGCTCGGCACAATCGGATCCTGCCCGCTTGGCGGAGCCGCCTCCCGCCCGGGCAGCCGTTGGCGATCGGCTTGCCGTTGCGCTGGACAATGCGGTGGTGCAGGGCGACGGCAGGGGTGAACCCGGCCAGGCCGCGAAGATTCTCGACGGTGCGCTGCGCCGGGGCTCGGAGGATCCGGTCACTCTCGTACGGGCGCTGGTCTACCGGGCCGAGCTCGCCGAGGGACTCGGTGAACCGGCGGCGGAGCTGCTCGAACGGGCCCACGCGGTCGTGCTCACACCCGCCGAGCAGCTCACACTTGCCGCGGAACTCGGCGAGTACTGAGGTCGTGGGCGTGCCGTTGTTAGAGTGCCGCACATGGTCTTCCAGTACTGGCATGTCGGGGTGGTCGCCGCCGTAATCGCCGTAGTCGTCTGGGGCATGCTGGCCGCGCGGCGCGGCACCCTGATCGGCCTGGCAGCTGCCCTGGTGATCATCAGCGGCTGGCTGCTCTACACCCTGGTCCTCGACGAGCCCTTCCTCGACCATGACGGGGAGACCGCGGTGATGATCGGCACTCCCGCCGCCGTCGGAATCGTCTTCGGGCTGCTCGCGGTCAGGAACCCCTGGGCCCGCCGACGGGCCTGAGGGGTTCGGCGTGACGCGGGTGCTGGTGACGGGCATGTCGGGCGCGGGCAAGACCAGGCTGCTCGACGAGCTGGCCCGGCGAGGTGTCACCACCGTCGACACCGACTACGGCGGTTGGACGCTGCCCGACGGGACCTGGGACGAGCCCCGCATGACTGCCCTGCTCGCCGGGCCCGGCGATGTCGCGGTGTCGGGCACGGCCGAGAACCAGGGCCGGTTCTACGACCGTTTCGACGAGGTCGTTCTGCTCAGTGCGCCGCTGGAGGTTCTTCTCGAGCGTGTCGCGCGGCGTACGAACAATCCGTATGGCAGAACTGCCGCGCAGCGGGCGGAGATCAGGCGTTGGGTGGCCGAGGTCGAGCCGCTGCTGCGTCCCGGCGCCACCTTGGAGCTCGACGGGCGGCGCGCTGTTGAAGACCTGGCCGACGTCGTCGAGCGGTTGCTGACCGCGGGGGCCTGAACCGCCCAGGAGCCCGCACAAGCAGTCGCCCCGGCCGGGCGACCTTCGCGGAAGCGACCGCCCGGCCGGGGCGAGCAGCGTTGCTCTGAGCGGGCACAGCGGCTGATCCGACCAGCGCTGCTGTCAGCGGCTGGGTTGAGGCCCGTTGCTGTCAGCGCGGCTGGGCCGGCCAGCGGTGCTGTCAGCGGCTGGGCCGGCCTGCGGTGCTGTCAGCGGCTGGGGTAGCCCGCGTTGCGGAAGTCGTCCTCGGGCTGGCCCTCGCGGCTGAAGTCCCAGCCGCCGGCGGATTCGCGGCCCGGGCGACCGCCGATGGCGTAGCCGCCGATTTCCTGGCCTCGGCGCCAACCGCGGAAGTAGCCCGTGGTGTGGGCGGCGATGCTGGCGGCGTCGCGGACGATGCGGCTCGGGCGTTCCTCGCGCAGCGGGGAGCCTGGCACCAGGTTGGCCTGGGGGACGCGCTTGGGCAGGCCGGCGGTGGTCGACGCGGAGACCTCGGGGGCCGATGCCTTTTCGGCTGCGCGCCAGCCGGTGTCCATCGGGCTGGTCCAGTCGAGGTCGGAGGTGGCGGTCTCGGCGTCGCTGTGACCGGTGAACCACGCTGAGCGGGCCGCGGCGAAGATCAGCAGGTCGCCGTCGCCCTCGGCGGGGACTGGCGGGGTGCTGCTGCGGTCGAGGGCTGTCAGCGCCGGGGCGCGGCGGGCTGCCGCTCGGCCGTTGCGTCCTTCGACCAGGCGCAGCGACGGCGGGTCGGACGGGTCCGCGGGCTTGTCGAGGGCGCCGAGACCGTCCACCAGGCGCAGCGACGGGGGCTCCTTGGGCATGTCCTGCCACGGGGGGCGGACCCGGCCGTCCGCCGGCGGGCTGCTGACCGCGCCGGAGGTGAGCGGGTCGTCACCGGTGTTGAGCAGGGGCCAGTTGGCTCGGGAACCGGGCTCCGGCAGGTCGCCGTTCGTGCGCGGTGCCGTCGGCATCGGCAGGGAGAAGTCGGTGGCGGCCGGGGCGCTGTTGCCGTTGCGGGGTGTGCTCGGGCGCGGTGGGATGACCGTGCGCTGGCGTTCTGCGCGGGCGCTGCTCATGGCCGCGGTCGTCAGGGTTGGGCGGAACGGTTGTCCCGAGTCGGCCGGCGGCACCGAGGAGGGCCGGGAGCCGGGGGTGATCGGCGTCATGCCCGGCGGGGGCGGCGGCACGGAGACCGGGCGGCTCGACGAGCCCGAGGTGCGGGTCGGGAGGCTGGCGGCCGGTGCCATCGGCGGGGAGCTCATGGGGCTGGGCGCCAGCGGCGGCGGCATCAGCGGGTTGGGCGCCACCGGAGGGCTGGTGAGCGGGCGGGGCATGGCCGGGCCGTTGCCGGCGACGGCGGGCTCGGGGCGACCGCGGCGGCCGAGGCCACCACCGGTGCTGGACGGGCGCGAAGAGCCGAGGCCCACGCCGGTGTCGGAGGGACGCGAAGAGCCGAGACCCACGCCGGTGTCGGAGGGGCGCAGGGAGCCCATGCCGCCGGGGGCGGGCATCGCGGAGACGGAGGACGCGGCCGACTCGGGGGCGCGGCGGGAACCTGCCTGACGGCGGCCACCCGCGACGCCGGTGACCTGACTCGCGCGCTCGGCGAGGGTGCCGACGAGGGCTTCGCAGGCGGCGTCGCAGGATTTCACGGCGCCGATCGCGTGCCGCACGGTGTCGGCGGCGGCCGCTGCGAGCGACTTGTTGACGCCGCCGCGGCGGGGCGACTCGTTGATGGCCACGACCAGGGCGGTGACGGCGGAGACGACCTGGTCCTCGGTGCCCGCTCCGGCGCGGGTCAGCTCGCGGGCGATCTCCTCGGCCATCTGCTCCGGGGAGCCGCCGCGCGCCGTGAGGCGGCCGGGCTCGGGCAGGGCGTCGAGCACGGCCAGGGCGAGCGGGTGGGCCGGGTCGGGATAGGCCCTCAGCGCCGCGGGATACAGCTCGCGCAGCACTTCCTGCAGGGCGGACGCCGCGGCGAAACGGCCCTTGAGCATCGTGACGTGCGCAGCGAGCACCGGCTTGTAGGTGACGAGCTCGCGCGGGGCGGGGATGGTGACGGCGGCGATCGCCCCCGCCTGCAGCGCGCGGGCCAGGCCCACGGCGCGGCGGGCGGCCGGCGGTGCGTTCAGCTCTCCCAGGGAGCTGTCGTCGCCGAAACGCTTCGCGAAGTTGTCGGCGGAGTCATCGTCGGCTACGACCAGGGGACGACCAGCGGCGGTCAGCAGCGAGGTGACCATGTGGTCATCGCTGTCCGCAGCCACCGCGGCCTCGGCGAATCCACTCGTCCGTTCCACGAGCAGCGTCCCCAGCTGGGCATAGCCCGACGGGTCGTCGCTGATCTCATGGACTCCGAGCAGCCGGCCTGCGTCGTCCACCACGGCGATGGTCAGTGCTGCTCCGGCCGAAGCCGAATGCACCTTCTCATCAGCCGACGCCAGACCGCAGTACACGCGCACGAGCGCCACGGCGTCGTCCTCCTCCCCGGGACTTCTGTTTTCGGCCAAGGACTGATGGTCCCTGGTGAGGGGTCAGTCGCGCCAGTCCACGGCGGCAGAGATCTTGCCGATTACCGAACGCCACCCCAGACTCGCCTGCTGTGCCCCGATTTTACGGAGCTTGCGGCGTCCGAAGAAACCGCCCATTCCGCCACTCTCGGCCGACCGCAGGGACTCGTCGAGGTCGTCGAGCGGCGATCCGGGCGACAGTGCCAGGATGACCGGCTTCAGACGCAACGCGTGGCCCAGGTCTCGGGCCACCTCTCCCGCCGCGATGAGCAACGAGAGATCCCACGTGTCGTGACCGCCGCGCAGGTTCTCCACCACGAGGTCGAGCTCGTAGCGGTCGTCCGGCAGCGGGTCGACGTCCGAAGACTCTACCCGCTCGGCGACGGTGGCCCAGGTGTCGAGCTGCGCGAGGTCGTGCGGAGCACCCGATTGAATGAAGGAGACCAGCGACTCGGGCGTCTTGAACGCCAGCAGTTTGCCGCGGTTGCTGAGGAAGACGGGCACTTCCTCGTCCTCCGCCTCCGCGGCAGCGTCCTCTGCTTCGTCGTCCTTGAAGTCTTCCGGGTCGGGCTCGGCGACCAGATCGCCGTTCTCGTCGCGGATCGTGCCGGCCTTGCTGTCCTTGCTGTCCTTCGGGTCGGGATCACCCTCGGTCACGAGCGCTGCGAATTCGTCGTCGACGATGGCGTCCGCCTCGACGGCCTCGCGCGCCTCGCGGGCCCGCTCACGTGCGTCGAACGGGTCGTCCTCGTCGACCTCCACCTCGGTGGGGGTCAGCTCGGAGGCCTTCCGGTATGCACGCAGCGTCAGGCCGACTCCGCCGGGCATGGCGATCTCGACCGGCCGGATCCGGACCTCGTCCCAGAGCTCACGGCCCGAGAGGCCCTCTTGGGCCGTCGCAAGTTCCTCTTCGGGCGACTGGCTGGCCACTCTGACCTCCGGGTTGGTTCTCTCGAGCTGTTCGGACGGGGTGAGTCTGGGCACACACCTTAGTGGTCGCTCCTGGGAACGGCCCGACCGCGGTCAGAAACCCTTCGGGTGCCACACGGTCTTAGTCTCCAGCAGCGCGACCATGGGCTTCAGCCCGGGATCACCCGCGAAGTCATTCTCCGGATCACCGGGGCGCAAAACCCGCTTGAGGTTGCCTGCTGCGGCGCGTTCCAGCTCGGTGGCGAGATCGAGGTCCGTGACCCCGGCCAGGTCGATGGCGTTGACGTCGTCGTGCGAGGCGAGCCAGGGCGCGGTCTCGGCGGCGTTGCCGGTGAGAATGTTCACGACGCCGCCCGGGACGTCGGAGGTGGCGAGCACCTCGGCGAGGGTGACGGCGGCCTGCGGGCCCGCGGCGAGGACGACCACGGTGTTGCCGGTGACGATCGCCGGGGCGATGACGCTGACCAGCCCGAGGAACGAGGCCGGGGCGACGACGGCGACGACGCCGGTCGGCTCGGGCGCCGAGATGTTGAAGAACGGGCCGGCGACGGGGTTGGCGCCGCCGTGGACCTGGGCGATCTTGTCGGCCCACCCCGCATACCAGACCCAGCGGTCCACCGCGGCTTCAACCTCTGCCACGGGTACGCCCTGAGCAGCGAACTCATCCCGACGGCTCTCGAGCATCTCGGCGATGCGGTAGAGCACCTGCCCCCGGTTGTACGCGGTGGCCCCGGCCCATTTCGGCTGGGCGGCGCGGGCCGCGACGACGGCGTCCCGGGCGTCCTTGCGCGAGGCGAGCGCGACGTTGTCGCCGTTCACGAGATAGGTCCGTCCTGACTCGCTGCGGGGGAACTTCCCGCCGATGAACAGCTTGTAGGTCTTCCGGACGCCCAGCCGCGTGGGGGCGGCGGGGGCGGTCACGACGGGCGGCTTCTTAGCCAAGGTATGCCTCCAGGCCGTGTCGGCCGCCTTCACGGCCGTATCCGGATTCCTTGTAACCGCCGAACGGTGACGTCGGGTCGAACTTGTTGAACGTGTTGGCCCAGATCACCCCGGCGCGCAGCTTGTCGGCGACCGCCAGGATCAGCGAGCCCTTCTCCGACCAGATGCCCGCGGAGAGCCCGTACGGCGTGTTGTTGGCCTTCTCGATCGCCTCGGCGGGGGTGCGGAACGTCAGTACCGAGAGCACCGGGCCGAAGATCTCCTCGCGGGCGATGCGGTGCGCCTGGGTCACGCCGGTGAAGATCGTGGGGGCGAACCAGAAGCCCTGCGCGGGCAGCTCACACGGCGGGGACCAGCGCTCGGGGCCCTCCTGCGAGCCGGCGTCGGTGAGGACCCGGATGCGTTCGAGCTGCTCGGCCGAGTTGATCGCGCCGATGTCGGTGTTCTTGTCGAGCGGGTCGCCGAGGCGCAGCGTCGCCATCCGGCGCTTGAGCGACTCCATGACCTCGTCGTAGGCCGACTCCTGGACCAGCAGGCGCGAGCCCGCGCAGCAGACGTGGCCCTGGTTGAAGAAGATGCCGTTGACGATGCCCTCGACGGCCTGGTCGATCGGGGCGTCGTCGAAGACGATGTTGGCGGCCTTGCCGCCGAGCTCGAGGGTGAGGCGCTTGCCGGTGCCGGCCACCGAGCGGGCGATCTGCCGGCCGACCTCGGTGGAGCCGGTGAAGGCGACCTTGTCGACGCCGGGGTGCTCGACCAGGGTGCGGCCGGTCTCGCCGGCGCCGGTGATGATGTTGACGACGCCCGGGGGCAGATCGGCCTGGCGGCAGATGTCGGCGAAGAACAGCGCGGAGAGCGGGGTCGTCTCGGCCGGCTTGAGCACGACGGTGTTGCCCGTGGCCAGGGCCGGGGCGATCTTCCACGCGAGCATCAGCAGCGGGAAGTTCCACGGGATGACCTGGGCGGCCACGCCGATCGGCCGCGGGTTCTCCCCGAAACCCGCGTACTCGAGCTTGTCGGCCCAGCCCGCGTAGTAGAAGAAGTGCGCGGCGACCAGCGGCAGGTCGACGTCGCGGGACTCCTTGATCGGCTTGCCGTTGTCGAGCGACTCGAGCACGGCGAGCTCGCGGGAGCGCTCCTGGATGATCCGGGCGATGCGGAAGAGGTATTTGGCGCGCTCGGCTCCGGGCAGCGCCGACCAGGGCCCGAAGGCGCTGCGGGCGGCGGCGACGGCACGGTCGACGTCCTCCGGGCCGGCGGCGGAGACCTCCGCGAGGACCTCCTCGGTCGCCGGGTTGACGGTCTTGAAGACGCCGCCGGTGGAGCCGGGGGCCTCGAAGGTGCCGTTGATGAAGAGCCCGTAGGACGGCGCGATGTCGACGACCGACCGGGACTCCGGAGCTGGGGCGTACTCGAACATTCTGATCAGTCCAGGGTGAAGTAGTCCGGGCCGGCGTAGTGGCCGGTCGTGAGCTTGGTCCGCTGCATCAGCAGGTCGTTCAGCAGCGAGGAGGCACCGAACCGGAACCAGGCCGGGTCGAGCCAGTCGTCGCCGACCGTCTCGTTGATCATCACCAGGTACTTGATGGCGTCCTTGGTGGTCTTGATGCCACCGGCCGGTTTGACCCCGACCTGGCGGCCGGTGCGGGCGCGGAAGTCGCGGACCGCTTCGAGCATCACCAGCGTCACGGGCAGCGTCGCCGCGACCGGGACCTTGCCGGTGGAGGTCTTGATGAAGTCGGCACCGGCCAGCATCGCCAGCCAGGACGCGCGGCGCACGTTGTCGTACGTCGCGAGCTCGCCGGTCTCCAGGATCACCTTGAGGTGCGCGTCGCCGCACGCCTGCTTGACGGCGACGATCTCCTCGAAGACGTGGTCGTAGCGGCCGGCGAGGAACGCGCCCCGGCTGATCACCATGTCGATCTCGTCGGCGCCGGCGGCCACCGCGTCGCGGGTGTCGGCGAGCTTGACGTCGAGCGGTGCCTGCCCCGAGGGGAAGGCCGTCGCCACGCTGGCGAGGTGGACGCCCGAACCGGCCAGCACCTCGGCGACGTACGGAACCATCGCGGGGTAGACGCAGACGGCTCCGACATGCGGGCACGAAGAGTCGGCGGGGTCGGGGCGCAGCGCCTTGGCGGCCAGCGCGCGGACCTTGCCGGGGGTGTCGGCGCCCTCCAGCGTGGTCAGGTCGACCATCCGGATGGCCAGGTCGATGGCGGCGGCCTTGGCGGTCGTCTTCACCGATCGGGTCGCGAGGGCGGCGGCCCGCGCCTCGACGCCCACCTTGTCGACCCCGGGCAGGCCGTGGAGAGAGGCTCGGAGGTCGAGCGTCGCAGTCATGAAATCGATTCTACGCAGCCCACCAGCAGTTGATCTTGATGAACCCCGGTAGGTTGATCGGCGTGGACGTACTCGTCGTTGATCACCCGCTGGCCCAGACCCGACTCACCGCTATGCGGAACGCCGAGACCGACTCCGGTGTCTTCCGCGCGGCCCTGCACGAACTCACCACCATGGTGGTCTACGAGGCGGCGCGCGCGTTCGCCACCGAGCAGTACCCGATCACCACCCCGGTGGCGCCGACGATGGGCACCCGGCTTGCCAACCCGCCGCTGATCGTGCCGGTGCTCCGCGCGGGCCTCGGCATGGCCGACTCCGCGCTGGCGCTGCTGCCGGAGTCGTCGATGGGGTTCGTGGGCCTGGCGCGTGACGAGGCGACCTACGAGCCGCGGGCGTACATGGAGTCGCTGCCGGGCGACCTCGCCGGCCTGCCGGTGCTGGTGCTCGACCCGATGCTGGCGACCGGTGGCTCGCTGGTGCACTGCGTGCAGCTGCTCGTCGACCGTGGTGCCACCGACATCACCATCTGCTGCGTGCTGGCCGCCCCGGAGGGTGTCGAGCGGCTGCGGACCTCGGGCCTGCCGGTGCGCCTGATCACCGCCAGCATCGACGAGGGCCTGAACGAGAAGATGTACATCGTCCCGGGCCTCGGCGACGCGGGCGACCGCCAGTTCGGCGGAATGCCCCGCTTCTAAGAAACGGACCAGCTGAGCGCTCGACCGTTCGAGAACGGCATGACCCCGTGGAAGACGCTCGGGGAAGCGGCGAAGACGAGCGGCAGGAAATGGCGGTCGGACTCCCACATCGGGAGTCTGCCCGCCAGCACGTCCGCCACCGGCATCCAGTGCAGGCTGCCCTCATCGTTGCCCTGGAGCGGCGTTCCGCTCCAGGACGGGACGCGGAAGAGGAAACCGAACCAGTTCTCCCCGGCACGGCCGAAACCGGGCCATGAGATCGTGCCGGACAGGTCGACGGCGTCGCATTCGATCCCGGCCTCCTCGCGTACCTCGCGCCGCAGGCCGGAGACCACGTCCTCGTCCGGCTCCAGCTTGCCGCCGAGCCCGTTGTAATAGCCGAAGTGCATGTCGTCCGGGCGGGTGTCGCGCCGGATCATCAACACCTCCCGGCCGTCGGCCGAAAGCACATAACCCAGCGTCGCGATAATGGCCTGCACGCCGGTCACCCTAGGCGTGCGAATCGACCGATGTACGCCCGGGGCAGCCGGTTCGCTGCCTATTCTGCCGAAATGGCGAGTCCGGTCCTCAGCATCGTCGTGCCCGTCTACAACGTCGCGCCGTATCTCGGCGAGTGCCTGGAATCGCTCGCCGGGCAGTACCGCGACGCGCTCGAAGTGATCATGGTCGACGACGGGTCGACCGATGACAGCGCCGCGATCGCCGAGCGGTTCGTGGAGAAGGATTCCCGCTTCCGGCTGATCCGCAAGGAGAACGGCGGGCTGGGCGCGGCCCGCAACACCGGGGTCGGCCACGCGACCGGGGAATACCTGATGTTCGTCGACAGCGATGACGTGCTGGCGCCGTACGCCGCCGAGCTTCTGGTCGCGAGCCTGGAGAAGACCGGCTCCGACTTCTCGTGCGGGAACGTGCTGCGCCTGAACACGCGGGGCCTGCACCAGTCACCGATGCACCGGGGAGCGTTCGCCGGCACGTTTCTGCGTACCCATGTCAGTCGCCGTCCTGTCCTGCTGGGTGACCGGACCGCCTGGAACAAGGTCTTCAGGCGCAGTTTCTACGACACCCACGAGCTGGCGTTCCCGGAGGGTGTGCTCTACGAGGACGCCCTGGTCACCGTCCCAGCGCACGTGCTCGCCACGGCGGTCGACGTGCTCGAGACGCCGGTCTACTACTGGCGGGAGCGCGAGGGTCCGGACAAGTCGATCACCCAGCGTCGCGAGGAGCTGCCGGCCTTCCTCGACCGGCTGGAGAGCTGCTGGGGCGTGAGCCGGATGCTGACCAGCCAGCCCGCGATCAAACGGCTGTACGACGAGTCCGTGCTCAAGGACGACCTGATGCTCTTCCTGCGGGTGCTGCCCCGGGTCGACGCGGATTACCGGTCGGTGTTCCTGGAGCGCACCAACGCCTACCTGGACACCGTGGAGCCGGAAGCGATCCTGGAGCTGCCGGCCACCCAGCGGGTGCTCTGGACGCTGGTCCGGAACCGGATGCTGCCGGAGATCCTGGAGCTGGTGCCGGCGCTGCGCCGCCAGCGCCGGATCGCCCGTCGCGGGTTGCGCCGCTATCACGACATGGATCTCTACCACGAGAAGCTGCCGGAGCTGCCCGCCGAGCTGTTCACGGCGGGCACGCCGCGCCCGCGCACGAAGGTGCACGAGGTCGAGTGGGTCGACGGGAAGCTGCGGATCCGGGGTCACGCGTTCATCCCGGGGCAGTCCGCGGCGCATCCGTGGAGCACGTCACGGCTGATCTGGCTCAAGGAGAGCGGGGGGCGGCGGACCCGGCGTACGCCGATGGTGAACCGCCGGTGTGCGGACGCGACGGGGGATCACGGGTCGACGCGTACGGCGTACGACTGGTCGGGTTTCGAGGTGTTGATCGATCCGTTGTCGTTGCGTGCCCCGAACGGGGGCTGGCGCGACAACGACTGGTCCGTGGTGGTCGGGGTGGTCGGCCTGGGCAGCCGGAGCAAGGGTTCGCTGGAGATCGGCCAGCCCGCGACCCCGGTCCGGTTGACGCCGCTGTACCTGGATGACGTCCGGATCGTGCCGTACATCGACGCGGGCCGGCTGCGGCTGCGCGTGGAGCGGGTGCCGGCGGTCCTGACCGGCATGTACGGCGACGACGACAGCCTGGTGGTGGAGGGCCTGGTCGAGGGCGTGCGACCCACGTCCGCGACGCTGTCCCGGGTGCCGGGGCTACCCTGGCGCCGCTATCCGCTGCGGGTCGAGGGGGAGCGGTTCAGCTTCCGCGTCCCCGTCTGCGACCTGCGCCGGGACGAGGCCGCGTACCCGCCGCTGAAGATCGGGGAGCCCTCGGAACGCTGGCGGATCCGGCTGGCGACCGGCACCAAACGCAGCGGCGAGATCAACTGCGTCTCGCTCATGGACGGGCAATGGGATCCGGTCGAGCTCGGGCCCCGGACGGTCCACGTGCATCCCCGGGCCGACGGCGACCCGGTCCTGGTCGCGCTCCCGACCGGCCCGGTACTCACCGAGGTCAGCACCGCCGACCGGCGTTTCCGCTTCTCGGGGCGACTGCACGGCCGGTCCGCGGCTCTCAGCCTGGTGCTGCGCGCGACCGGTGCGCGGGAGACCAGGACTTTTCCGGTACGCGCGACCGGCGACACCTGGTCCGTCGAGGTCGACCCGGTCGCGGTCGAGAACTTCGGCAGCACCGTACGCATGCGCGCCGGCACCTGGCACGTCCTGTGCCGCAGCGGAACCGGCCCGGTCGAGCCCCTGCCCGCAGCCCCCGCCGCCCTGAACGTCCTGCCGTTGCCGCTGGCAGGCGACGCACCCCGGGTCTCGCTGGAGTGGCTGGCCGACGAGCGGATGGTGCTGCGGGTCCGCTCCGCGCTGCCCGACGAGGACCGTGGCCGGCGTAACCAGACCAGGCTGCGGGAACGCCACTACCCGGCGATGCGCGAGACGCCGCTGCGTGACGTGGTGCTCTACAACAGCTTCACCGGCCGCCAGTACTCCGACAGCCCCCGGGCCGTGCACGAGGAGCTGCTCGCCCGTGGCCTGCCGCTGGAACACCAGTGGGTCTCCGTGGACGGTCAGGCACCGTTGCCGCACTCCGCCGAGCCGGTGCCGTTGTGGAGCCGGGAATGGCACGAGGCGCTGGCCACGGCCCGTTACATCGTCACCAATCAGCACCTGCCGGAATGGTTCCGCCGCCGCGAGGGCCAGGTCGTCGTGCAGACCTGGCACGGTACGCCGCTCAAGCGGATCGGCTTCGACATCGCCGACGTGCAGTTCACCGACAAGCGCTACCTGGAGAAACTCGCGCTGGAGACCCCCAACTGGAGCTTCCTCGTCTCGCCGAACACGTTCAGTTCGCCGCTGCTGCGCCGCGCCTTCCGCTTCGGCGGGGAGCTGCTGGAGATCGGTTACCCCCGCAACGACGTGCTTCTTCAGGACCGCACCGAGATCACCGAGCGGGTCCGGGCGGCGGTCGGGGTCCCGCCCGGACGCAAGATCATCCTGTACGCGCCCACGTGGCGCGACGACGAGCACAGCGGCGGCGCGTACCGGATGTCCATGCGGCTCGACACCCGGCTGGCCGCGGACCGGCTCGGCGCCGACCATGTGCTGCTGGTCCGGCGTCACCCCAACGTGATCGACGAGCTGCCCGGCGACGGGTTCGTGCACGACGTCTCCGCGTACCCGGACATGGCCGACCTGCTCGCCGCTGCCGACATCCTGATCACCGACTACTCCTCGGTCATGTTCGATTTCGCGGCCACCGGCAGGCCGATCCTGTTCTTCACGTACGACCTGGCGCACTACCGCGACGAACTGCGCGGGTTCTACTTCGACTTCGAGGCGGAGGCGCCCGGCCCGCTGCTCGCCACGTCAGCCGAGGTGATCGACGCGGTCCGGGACGTCGACGCGATCGCCGAGCGCTACGCCGACCGTTACCGCGCGTTCGCCGGTAAAGCCTGCGACCTCGACGACGGCCACGCGGCTGCCCGGCTGGCCGACCGGATGCTGTCATGATCAAGCGAGCCTGGGGTGCCATCAGGCGCCGTCTCGCCGACCCGCGGCTCACCGAGACCAACGCGCTGCTCGTGGACATCCGCTGGGAGCTCAAACAGCAGCGCAAGTATCTCGAAGGCTTCCGCGCGCTGGCGTCGACGCCCATCTACGCCGAGATCCGCGAATTCACCGAAGCCCGGCAATACACCTTCGAGGAGACCATGCGCCGGGTCGCCCAGGAGCGGCTCAGCCTCGCCCGGTTCGGCGACGGCGAACTCAAGATCATGCTGCGCCCGCAGTTCGGCCTGAAGTTCCAGCCCTGGTCCGCCGCCCTCGCCGGGGAGCTTCGAGCGGTGCTGGAGATGGACGGCTACGACCCGGACCGCCTGCTGGTCGCCTTCCCTTACACGATTCGCGACGTGCACTGGACCGGCGTCTGGCTGGACCTCTGGCCCGAGGTGAAACCCCTGCTCAACCCCGATGTGCACTATGGCTCCGCGCACGTCACCCGGCCCGTCTTCTTCGCCCAGCTCGGCGAGCGCGGGGTACAGCTGTGGCGCGACGTCTGGGACGGTCAGCGGATCTGCGTCGTCACCGGGCAGGGGTCCCGCTTCAAGCTGGAACCGGCGCTGTTCGACAACGCGAAGTCAGTCGAGTTTCTCTACTCGACGCCGCGGGATGCCTACGCCGATCTCTCCCGCCTGAAGAATGAATTGGAAAGACGGGACGCTGACAAGTTGTACCTGCTTGCTCTCGGACCGTGCGGAACTCTCGTCGCCGCGTGGCTCTCGCAGCGCGGCCGATGGGCCATCGACATGGGCCACATCAGCGAGAGCTGGGCGAACGTCTTCGCCGACGGCGCCTGGCCGGAGTCCCTCAACGTTGTCAAGAAGTACCCATCCAACCACCCCACCGCCGCCCTCGACCAGACTTAAGACTTTCCCCCAGGCGGCCCTCCGGGCGTTGCATCGGTGACACCGGCCACTATCGTTTGCCTCATGACCTCCATCGCCCTTGCTGAGGAGCTCCTCCTCCTCGCGTACGACGACCAGACCGGCAAGGCGACCGGTTCCCGCATCGGGCTCGACCTCGGCATGGCCGCTGCGGTGCTGGTCGACCTCGCGCTGGCCGGGCGGATCGCGTACGTCGCCGGGAACCTGGTCGTCAACGACCCCACGCCGACCGGGGACCCGATCGCCGACCGGATCCTCGCGAAGGCCGCCGACGACGACCCGCACACCCCCGCACAATGGGTCCAGCGCCTGCGTCACCGCCTGCGCCAGCACGTCCTCGACGATCTCATCACCCGCGGCGTCATCCGCGACGAGGACGAGACCCAGATGGGCGGCGTCATCCACCTGCACCGCTACCCGACCACCGACCCGGCCTTCGAAGCCGAGATCCGCAAGCGCCTCGCCGAAGCCCTCATCACCGACGCCGTCCCGGACGAGCGCACCGCCGCCCTCTGCACCCTGCTGGTCGCCACCCGCATGGAGCCGGCCCTGCGCCTGCCCCCGGAGGAAGCCGCCCGCGCCCACGAACGCCTCGAGAAGATCGCCAGCGGAGCCGGCTTCTCCGGCGACGCCAACCTCGAGAACTCCATCGTCCGCCCCAGCGTCGCCCTGGTCGTCGCCACCCTCGGCAACGCCATCCGAGCCGCCCTGGGCGCCCCCCGCGTCGTCTGAGCAGAGAGCACCGTTGCGCCGAGGAGGCGCAACGGCTCAGATCGCGTTGATGATGTTCAGAATGTTGCGGTTGGCGAAGACCCGGCCATACTGCCGACCGGTGCGTTCCTCGAGGATGCCGAGGCTGACCAGCCGATTCACGGCCGTGTTGGCGGCAGGGTAACTGACGCCATGACGTTGTGATGCCGTGGTGGGAGTGATCATCGGATATCCGATGAGATCTTCGGTGATCCGGGTGGCGACACCCCGGATACTGGCCTTCATCAGGCGGTTCATTGCTTCGTCCCGCCAGTCGTGCAGGGCATCGATCTTTTCGACTGCCCTGACGGCCTGTGCCCTGACCGCCTCGGAGAAGAACTGGATCCAGGGGTCGAACTCGCCCGTGGCACTGCACCGGAGCAAATGATCCTGATACTCGCGGCGCCGTGACTCCAGCCAAGGAGACAGGTTCAGAACCGGGACTCTCAACTCACCGCGACAGGCCAACTGAAGAACACATACCAGTCTGCCGAGCCGGCCGTTGCCGTCGTTGAACGGGTGCAGAGTCTCAAATTGGTAGTGGCCCAGAGCCATCTTGACCACCAGGGGAAAGACATCCTCACCGTTGATCCATGACGCCCAGGCTTGGACTCCGGCCTGCAGTTGGTCGCCGGGTGGGCACGGGATGAACCGAGCGTCGCCCACTCGTCCGCCACCACTACCGATGAAAACCTGGGTCGTACGGACGTGACCCGCCTCGCCGGAGTCCCCCCGAGTGCCACGAACAAGTCGTTTCTGCAGCTGTTCGAGCATGCTGACCGTGATCGGTTTGTCTTTGATCCAGTCGAATGCCAGCTCCGCTGCTTCGACGTAGTTGACGACTTCGGCGACAGACGCCGTCAGTTGATCCCGGTCGAGAAAGTCGGCTTCCAGCACGTCGTCAAGCGTCGTGTACGTACCTTCCAGGGCCGAGGTGCTGACAGCCTCGCGTCGAATCGCCGGGCGGGCCAGCAAAGTCGGGTTCGGCAGCCGGAAGGCGGCTTGATCCAGACGCGCGACCGCCGCAGTCGCGTTGGCTACTGCGACGTAGGTCTCCTGGCTGAGGTTCAGCTTCCAGGGAAGCGGATCGGGAAGAAATGCGCGCTCGTTATATTGCTCACCGTAACGAGGGTCCCAGCCGCCGATACGGACAAGTGAGCCAACAGGGGATGTTTCGAAATCTGGGTACTGCACCCGATCTAAAGTAACGGTCGATTCGCTTACAATCCAGCGATTAGATTGCAAGTCTGGACGTTGGCACGAAGCGAGTTTGTAAGCCGATCCGGAAGTACTTACAATCTCGGGTCAAGATTGTAAGTACTCTCCGTGACGAGCGTCAGAGTGAGGACGGCAGGCCGAGGGCATCGCTGATTTCGCGGCGGAGGGTGGCCATGGAGGTGCCGGAGCGGAACTGGGCGTTGACCAGTTTGCCGGTGCCGAGGGGTTCGACGACCTCCAGGTAGGCCTTGAGCTTCGGTTCGGTGCCCGAGGGGCGGATGACCACGCGGGCCTGGGCGGTGCGCAGGGTGAGGACGTCGGCGTCGGGGGCGCGGTCGTCGACCTCGGTGATGGGTACGCCGAGGAGCTCGGTCGGCGGGTTCGTCCGTACGTGGGTCATCATGCGGGTGATTTCGCTGAGTTCGTCGACGCGGACGGAGAGCTGGTCGGTGCGGTGGACGCCGAACTCGGTGTCCAGCTCGTCGAGGCGGTCGCGGATGGTCCTGCCCTCCGCCTTCAGTGACGCGGCCAGTTCCGCCACGGTGAGGGCGGCGGTGATGCCGTCCTTGTCGCGGACCATGTCGGGGGCCACGCAGTAGCCGAGCGCCTCCTCGTAGCCGTAGGCCAGTTCGTCGGCGGCCCGGACGATCCACTTGAAGCCGGTCAGCGTCTCCGCGTAGGGCACGCCCCGCGCCTCGCAGAGCGCACCGAGCTGGCTGGACGACACGATCGTGGTGGCGTACGTGCCGGGGGTGCCGCGCCGGATCAGGTGGTCGGCGAGCAGTACGCCGAGCTCGTCGCCGCGCAGCGCCCGCCAGCCGCCATCGGGGCGTAGCGGGATGGCCACCGCGCACCGGTCGGCGTCGGGGTCGTTGGCGATGGCTAGGTCGGCTCCGGTCGCCTCGGCGAGCGCGAGGAGCAGGTCCATCGCGCCCTTCTCCTCCGGGTTGGGGAACGCGACCGTGGGGAAGTCCGGGTCCGGCTCGGCCTGTTCGGCGACGATGGCCGGGGCGGCGAAACCGGCTTCGGCGAAGGCTGCGGCGAGGACCTGGCCACCCACACCGTGCAGGGGTGTGTACGCGACTCTCAGGTCACGCGGGCCTTCGGCGACTACGGCGGCGGCGCTCCGGGCGTACCCGTCGATGATCTGTTCGTCGAGGAGCGTGCCGGGCCCGCCCAGCGGGACCGCGGTGACCTTCTCGATCGCGCGGATCGCGGCCTCGATGCCGGTGTCGGCGGGCGGGACGATCTGCGCGCCGGCGCCGGCCGGACCACCGAGCTGGGCGCCCAGATAGACCTTGTAGCCGTTGTCCTGGGGCGGGTTGTGGCTGGCGGTGACCATCACGCCGGCGACCGCGTCGAGTTTGCGGACCGCGTAGGCCAGGACCGGGGTCGGCAGCGGCCGGGGGAGCACCAGGGCCTCGCGCCCGGCCGCGGTGGCGACCCGGGCGGTGCGTTCGGCGAAGTCCTTCGAGCCGTGCCGGGCGTCGTAGCCGATGACCAGGGGGCCGGTGCCGCCCTGCTCGGCGAGCCAGGTGACCAGCCCGGCGGCGGCGCGGGTGACCACGGCCAGGTTCATGCCGTTGGGACCTGCCCGCAACCGGCCGCGCAGCCCCGCGGTGCCGAAGGTGAGTGGGCCGGCGAACCGGTCGGCCAGCTCCTCCCCGGTCTGCGGGAGCCGGTCCAGCAGGTCGCGGATCTCTTCGCGGCCCGCCGGGTCCGGGTCGTCCGCCAGCCAGGTCTCGGCCAGCTCTCGTAGCTCGTCAGTTGTTGCCATGCACAGTTCGTAGCATGGCCCCTGTTTATGGTTTCACCTGGGTTTTCCGCCGCGGGAAACAGAGCTAGCCGTCGAGGGCGAAGCTCTTGACCAACTCGTCGAAGATCGGCTTGCTGTCGGCGAACTGCTCCTCGGTGCTGGTCATGTAGAACGAATACGCCTTGCCGCCCTCGATCAGCGCGCCCCAGAGCCCGTGCCGGGTGCCGTCGCAGGTGTATTCGAGGACCGCGCCCTGCTTGCCGTCGATCTCCTGCTCGGTGAGGCCGACCTGCTTGTACGGCTTGGGGCAGCTGGAGCCCTTCTTCTTCAGATTGCTCTCGGCGATCTTCAGGAAGGCCTGCGCCTCACCCTTGCCCGGCTCGACCAGCAGCCGGACCTTGCGGTCGGAGTCGGGGTCCACATAGTCGACCCAGCTGCCGCCGCTCTTCTTGGTCCAGCCCTCGGGCACCGAGACGCTGGTCCCGCGGCCCTTGTAGGCGACCGTCGGGAAGTTGGCACCGGCAGGCTCTGACGCCTGCGGCAGCGCGGCCGTCGTCGTGGCCTTGTCGTCGTTGCCACTGCCGCTGAAGATCAGCACCACGACGAGGATCAGCACGAGCGCGGCACCGCCGGCGGCGGCGAGCTGGGTGTTGCGCGGCCAGCCCTTGACCGTGGTGACCGCCTTGTCGGTGGTCTGCCGGACGGTGGTGACCGTCTTGTCGATCATCTGCTTGCGCTTGGCACCGGGGCTCATGGTGACCGTGCCGCCGCCGTAGTTCATCGGCTCGCGGGCGGCGCGGTTGCCGTCCCACTGCCGGCGCGGCGGAATAACGCTCGTCGTGTCGCCGTGGTTGCCGTTGGCGATGACGCTGGTGCGGTCGCCGTGGTTGCCGGGCGGGATGACGCTGGTCCGGTCGCCGTGGCTGCCCCCGGCGGATGGGAGCACGCTCGTGCGGTCGCCGCCGCGAGCCCCGCCGGGCATCGGCGGAGGCGGCGGGTAGGCGCCCGTGGGCTGGTCGGCGCCGGGCGCGGCACCACGCCGCTGCTGGCCCGGCGCGTTGTCCTTGTTGAGCTTGGCCAGATGCCCGGAGAGCGACTCGCCGGGGGCGAGCATGGCCCGGCCGCCGATCTGCCCGGAAGGCTTCGGCTGCTGGGGCGGCGGGATCTGCTGGGTCTCGGCCGCCGGCGGGCGCTGCGACGGGACCACCGAGTAGGGGTCCGTCATCATGTGCGGCGGGGCCTTGCTGGCCAGCGGCCCGGCGAGCTGCTGGCGCAGCATCGTGCGGGCGGTCGTCACGTCGAAGCGGCGGGCGGGGTCCTTCTCGAGCAGGCCCATCAGGACCGGCGTGAGCGAGCCGGCGCGCACGGCGGGGGTCGGCGGGTCCTCGACGACGGCGTGCATCGTCTCGATCGGGTCACCCTTGTCGAACGGCGGCCGGCCCTCGATCGCGGTGAAGAGCGTCACACCTAGCGAGAACAGGTCGCTCGGCGGGCCGAAGTCGCTGCCCATCGCCCGCTCGGGGGAGATGAAGTGCGGTGAGCCGAGCACCATGCCGGGCGTGGTGAGCTGCACGTCGGTGGGCATCCGGGCGACACCGAAGTCGGTGAGCACGCAGCGCCCGTCGTTGCAGATGAGCACGTTGGCGGGCTTGACGTCACGGTGCAGCACGCCGTGCGCGTGGGCCACCTCGAGCGCACCCAGCAGCGCGATGCCGATCTTGGCGACCGCGCGGGCGGCGACCGGGCCGTCCTCGATCACCATGTCGGCGAGGCTGCGCGCTTCGAGCAGCTCCATGACGATCCAGGGACGGCCGTTCTCGTGCACGACGTCATAGACCTGGACAACGGCCGGGTGCTGCAGAGCAGCGGCGGCGCGGGCCTCGCGCATCGTCCGCTCATACATCGAGTCACGGTCGCTGGGCGCCAGGCCGGGCGGGAGGATGACCTCCTTGATGGCCACGTCGCGGCGAAGCAGCGTGTCGGCGGCGCGCCACACCGTGCCCATACCGCCGTGACCCACGGCCGAGCGCAGCGTGTAACGCCCACCGATGAGCGTGCCCGGGGCTGCGCGTCCGCTGGTCGAAGCGGTGTTGCCACTGCTCCACGTCGGGATCTGAGTCACAGAGATGCCACCGAAGGGGGTCTAGGGGGCGGTCGGCCAACCCCGCTATCTTGCCCGGTCCGACCCGGTTTCCGGAAGTCGGTCGCCGAGTGTTCTCGTTCTCTCGACGGTACGTAGCCGTACCATCGCTTTCGGTGGCACTTTTCGGACGCCGGGGCTCGTATCACCCGGGCGTGTATTTCTAATCCCGGTGGAACCGGTGGCGGGGGTCTAGGCTTTCGCGATTGCGGACACCGGACTCAAGGACGAGAGCGATACCGAACGTGACGAGTGCAGCGACGGCGTCCGAGGGCGCCCAGACGGCGACGTTCCCGGGCCCGCCACCCGGAGCCGAACCCCTGCCCGGTCAGCTCGACCGCTGGCTGGGTGCGCGGGGCGCCGAGTTGGTGGCCATCCGCCGTCACATCCACTCGCACCCGGAGCCGTCGTACTCGGAGTTCGAGACCGCCGCACTGATCGCCCGCGAGCTCGCCGTCGCCGGGCTGACCCCGCAGCTGCTGCCCAAGGGCAACGGTCTGATCTGTGACATCGGCGAGGGCGACCGGGTTATCGCGTTCCGCGCCGACCTGGACGCACTGCCGCTGCAGGACACCAAGGACGTGCCCTACCGCTCGACGGTCGCCAAGGTCGCGCACGCCTGCGGCCACGACGTGCACACCACCGTCCTGCTCGGCCTCGGTCTCGCGCTGGCCCAGCTGAACGATCTCGGTGAGCTGCCCGGCCGGGTCCGGCTGATCTTCCAGCCCGCCGAGGAGGCGGTGCCCTCCGGCGCGCCCGGGGTCATCGCCGCCGGTGCGCTCAAGGACGTCGCCGCGATCTACGCCCTGCACTGCTACCCGCAGCTGCCCGCCGGGCTGGTCGGGGTCCGCTCCGGCCCGTTCACCGCCGCCGCCGACACGATCCGGGTGCGCCTGACCGGCCCCGGCGGTCACACCGCCCGGCCACATCTCACCGCCGACCTGGTGCACGCACTCGGCCGGGTGATCGTGGACGTCCCCGCACTGCTGGACCGCCGGGTCGACCCGCGCGCGGGCGTCTCCATGGTCTGGGGTGCCGTGCACGCGGGCAAGGCGTTCAACGCGATCCCCGGCGAGGGCGAGGCGCTCGGCACCGTCCGCATCCTCAACCGCGAGGCCTGGCGGGAAGCCCCCGAGCTGGTCACCAGGTTGATCCGCGACGTGGTGGCGGCGACCGGCGCCGAGGCGGAGGTCACCTACACCCGCGGCGTCCCGCCCGTGATCAACGACCGGATGGCCGCCGCCGTCATCGCCGGTGCCGCCGGTGCCGCGCTCGGCGCCGACCGGGTGGTCGAGGCCGAGATCAGCATGGGCGGCGAGGACTTCGCGTTCTACCTGGAGCACGTGCCGGGCGCGATGATCCGGTTGGGAACAGGCACGCCCGGCTCCGAGGTCCGCTACGACCTGCACCAGGCCAACTTCGACGTGGACGAGCGCTGCATCGGCTACGGCGTCCGCGTCATGGTGCACACCGCCCTGGCCGCGCTAGCCACCGGCGCTTTCTAGGGCCACCGGCGCGGGCTTGCGGCGCCGCCTACGGCGCACGAGCCAGAAGCCGACGGGTACGCCGATGATGAGCAGCCACGGCAGCAGGAACCCCAGCACTGTCAACGCCACACCCAGCGACGTGAGCAGACCGTGCCAGCCGGCGGTCAGCCCGTCGAGGAAGCCCGGGTCGCCGTCATCGACGGGTGTCACGTCGGCCTGCGGGTCGAGCAGCACCGCCGTGATCGTGGAGAGTGCGGTGAGGTCGGCCAGCCGGCGCTTCTTGGCCTGCAACGACGCGAGATCCGCCTCGCGGGTGGCGACCTCGCGCTCGAGCATCACCAGGTCGTTGAGGGACTTCGCCTGGCCGAGCAGTTTGCGCCCGCTGTCCACCCGGGCCGTCTGGGTGAGGATCCGGGCGTCCAGATCCACGGTCTCCTCGGTGACGTCCTCGGTGCTGATCCCGCGCTGCTCCTCCTTGCCGAGCCCGGCGAGCTGGTCGATGACGTTCGAGAACTTCGCCGCGGGCACCCGCAGCGTCAGGGTGGCCTGCGCCGAGCCCTTGTCACCGCTGCTGCTGCGATCGTCGCCGCCGATGAAACCACCCGCCCCGGTGACGATGGCCGTCACCTGCGCGGCTTTGGTGTTGACGTCGTCGACCCGCACGGTGATGGACCCGGTGTAGACGATCGCCCGCTGGTCGACTGCCAGATCGGGCGATTTCTGCTTGTCCTCGGCGGTGCTGTCCTGCTCGACCTGCTTCTCCGCGATTCCGGCGCCGGCCTGGCCCACCGCCGGTGCGGCCGCCGAGTCGCTCGCCGTGTTGCTGCTGTCGCCGCTGCCGCAACCCGCCAGCGCTATCACCGAGGCGAGCCCGGCGGCCGCCCACCATCCGTATGTCCTGGATCTTGCTGTGCGCATGGATCCTCCCGTTCCCCGTTCCGGTCTGCCCGGCTGGGACGTACGGCGGGCTGCTCCCGGTTCCGACAGACTGTTCGGTAGCGGTCACGATTCGGCAGCGGAGGCGACACGTGCGTATCACCAAGTTCACCCATGCCTGTCTGCGGCTCGAGGGCGACGGCGTTCTGGTCGCCGATCCCGGGGCGTTCAGCGAGCGGTCGGCGCTCACGGGCGCGGACGCCGTACTGATCACGCATGAGCATTTCGATCATCTGGACCCGGATGCGCTCGCCGACGCTCTGGCCCGGCGGCCGGGGCTGAGGATCTACGCCCACCCCGACGTGCTGCCGAAACTCACGGCGTTCGCCGATGTGGTCACTGCCGTGGAGCCCGGCGCGGAGTTCGAGGCCGCGGGCTTCAGGATCCGCGCGTACGGCGGCCAGCACGCCGTCATCCACCCGGAGCTCCCGCGCATCGCGAACCTGGGCTTCCTGATCTCGGACGGCGCCGGCTCGGTCTACACGCCCGGCGACTCGTTCACCGTCCCGGAGGAGTCCGTGGACACGCTGTTCGTGCCGCTGAACGCGCCGTGGATGAAGCTCAGCGAGGCGATCGACTTCGTGCGGGCGGTCCGGCCGGGGCGGGCGTACGCACTGCACGACTCCCTGCTCACCGAGACCGGCGCGAGCATCTCCAACGGTCACCTGGAGCGGTTCGGCGGTACGAAGTACGCGCAGCTGGCCCCCGGCACCACCGTCTCCTGAGGCGGGCGACGTGGACGACATCGACGAGCTGATCCGGCGGCTCTACGAACAACCGCCGGACGGCTTCGTCGCGGGCCGGGCCGCCGCCGTGGCCGAGGCGAAGCAGGCCGGCGACAAGGACCTGGCCAAGCGGCTCGCCGCGCTGCGCAAGCCGACCGTCGCCGCGTGGCTGGTCAACCTGCTCGCCCTGCGCCGCCCGGAGCTCATCGCCGATCTTGTCGAGCTCGCGGAGGAACTGCGGCAGGCTCAGCGGGGGTTGCAGGGCGAGCAGCTCCGCGAGTTGTCCACCCAGCGCCGGCAGGTGGTGTCCGCGCTGGTCGCCGCGGCGCAGAAGCTGGCGATCGCGGACGACCCGGCGCTGCGCAGGGTGAAGTTGCCGATGGCCGAGGTCGAGTCGACGCTGACCGCGGCGATGGCCGAGCCGGACATCGCCGAGCAGGTCCGCAGTGGCCGGTTGGTGAAGGCGGCGACCTACGCGGGCTTCGGCGAGGTCCCGCGCCCCCGCCTGCGTCTGGTCACCTCCCCCGAGCCCGAGGGCAAGCCCTCGGAGAACGAGCCTGCCGAGCGGGATCGCGCAGCGGAGCGGGAGCGTGCGGCGAAGCGCAGGGAGCTGCAACGGGATCTGACCATCGCCCAGCGCGCCCGGGAAAAGACGCAATCCGTGCTGGAAAAGGCCGAGGCCGCGGAAAGTGACGCAGGCCACTCCATTGATGAACTTGAGGAACAGATCGCGGAGCTGGAGCGTCGGCGCGGCGACGCGCAGGCTGAGTTGTCACGGCGCAAGCTGGCACGACGCTCCGCCGAGCGCGACGCATCGGCGGCTCGGCGACAGGTCGGCGACGTGGAGGCGGCCATCGAAGACCTGGACGCCGAGGAACCGGGCTAGTCGTCGGTTTTCCTGAACCGGTCAGGGAGAGCAGAATCGGGCGGTGACACCCGAACAGGCAGCCGCCAATGCCCGGCCGGGACTCGCATCGCTCGTCGGGGCGTTCGCGGAGTCTCCGCAGACGCTGCGCCGTGCGCGGGTGCTGGGCCTGTCCGGGTGGGCCTATCACGTGTCCGCGCGGGCCGGTGCGCTCGGCGACGTGCGCCCCGAGACGGTGGCGGCAGCCATCGGCTTCATCGCGTCCGAGGCCGTGACCGACGGCTGGGAGGGCGCTGCCAAGATCACCCCACCGGTCGAGGTCGCCAGCTGGCATCTGCGCGAGATGTGCCGCTGGGGCGTCGAGCAGCTGGGTGGCTTCCCCCGGCTCTCGCGCCTGCTGGAGCTCTCGAAACGCGTGGTGTCCGCGGTGGACGCCGCGGCGCTGCCGCTGTTCGCGGCGTGGCGGGCGATGCCGGTGCCCGAGAGCGAGCCGGGAGCGCAGGCGGCCTTCATGCTGCACCTGCTCCACGAGCACCGGCTAGGCATCCATGTGGTGGCGGTGCGGGCCAGCGGCCTCACCCCGCTGGAGGCGATCATCGCCGGGCCCGAGGGCGAGACCGGCGCGGTCGCGTTCGGCTGGCAGCCGCCCTATCCGCAGGCGGGCCCGATCATGCGGCGGCTGATGTGGGCCGAGTCGGTCGCCGATTCGCTGGCCGGGCAGGCCTACGCGGCTCTGGACCGCGCCGAGCGCATCGAGCTGATCGGTCTGCTGCAAAGTCTGTCGCACCGCCTGGCGCGATAGGGCACTCTGACCGGGTGACGATGGGGAACATCCGCCGACCTACGCTCGACGACTCCGCCGAGCTCCTCGCCATGGTGCACGCGTGCGACATCGCCGCCGTGGGTGAGCCCGACTTCACCCCCGACGAGGTGCGTGACGCGCTCACCGGGCCCAACACCGACATGACCCGGGATTGCTGGGTGGCCCTCGACACGGACGGCGCGATCGTCGGCTGGGCGTTCCCGCACAACACCAACCGCGGGGACCACGACTTCGTCGAGGTGTTCGTGTGGCCAGGGCGCGGTGAAGCCACGATCCGGCCGCTGCTGGAGCTGCTGCTGGTCCGCGCCGCCGAGCGTGGCGCCGAGTTCGGGCACCGGAACTACAAGCTGCGGGCTGGTGCGATCCCGACGGAGAAGCCGTGGATCGAGGCGCTCACCGAGGCCGGGTTCACGTTCCTCAAGCAACACGCACGGATGACAATGGCGCTCACCGGGCATCCGCACACCGCCCCCGAGCCGCCGGCCGGCATCACGATCCGGGCGATCGACCCGGACGACGAAACCGAGCTGCGGCGTTTCCAGGCCACGATCGCCGAGGCGTTCGAGGACACCGATCACCACGCCACCGACTTCGAGACCTGGCAGGCGCGGATCGCCGGGGAGTCGAGCGTGTCGTACGACGAGTGGTTCGTCGCGTTCGTGGACGGCGAATGGGCGGGGGTGCTGCAATCCTCGGACAACTCGATCGCGGATGGGCAGGGCTGGGTGCGGGCGCTCGCTGTGCTCCGGGCGTACCGGAAAAGGGGTGTGGGTGAGGCGCTCCTGCGCCGAGCCTTCGCGACCTACGCCGGCAAAGGGCGGACCGAAGTGGGTCTGGGGGTCGACATGGCCAATCCAACCTCGGCCGTGCGCCTCTACCTGGCCGTCGGCATGCACCCGAAATACGAGGCCGACATCTACGAGCGCGAGATCGTCACGGCTTGAGATCGAGCGACGCCCGGAACGACCCGTCCATCTCGAACGGCACGGACTGGTGCTCGTGGGTGATCAGCCAGGTCCCCTCGATCTTGCGCAGGCCGTGGGTGACCCGGTGCCAGAGGTCGAACGCCTCGCTCTGGCCCTTCGGGATGCCGCGCATGCAGTGGAGGCTGCTCGCGAACGCCACCTCCGGCCCCGCGGTGATCTCCAGCGCGGTCACCTCGAGCGTGGGCGGCTGCTCGAACGTCGCCAGCCAGTGCTCCAGCGGCTCGGGGTCCTGCGCGCTCGCCGGCTGACGCAGCGGCGGGGCGAGCGTGAACTGCACCGCATCGTCCGCGTAGTACCGCAGGATGTCCTTGACCTGCCCGGTGCCCAGCGCGGCGGCGTGGCCCTCGATGACCTCGCGGATCGCTTGCTCGTCCATGGCGTGCTCCTGTCGTGGAAGTTTCTCTCGCGGGGACGTCGAAGCCGCCGTACCCGCTTCGACGTCCCGGGAGAAGATTTCTTGACGAGCAGAGGAGCCGGGGATGAAGTACCTCATTCTCATCCAGTCGAACGAAAAGTCACTCGCCGTCTGGGAGACGCTGAGCGAGCAGCAGCGCATCGACTTCGGCCGCGGGCATCGCAAGCTCAGCGAAGAGATGGAGGCTGCCGGCGTACGCGTCAGCAGTGAAGGCCTCGCCGATCCCGCCCGGGCCAGCCGGGTGTTCGTGCGCGACGGGCAGGCGGTTGTGTCGGACGGCCCGTTCGCTGAGGCCAAGGAGCATCTCGCCGGGTTCTACCTGATCGACGTCGACTCGGCGCAGGAGGCGTTCGAGTGGGCCGCGAAGGTGCCGGACGCCGCGACCATCGGCGTGGAGGTGCGCCCGGTGCTGGACATGAGCGGGTGGGAGATCTGAGCCTCCCCGGGATGGGCCTTCCTGGGATGGGCGTCCCTGGGCTGGAGGACCTGCTGCGTGCCGCCACGCCGCAGGTCCTGGGCGCGGTGGTGCGCCGCTACGGCGACTTCGACCGGTGCGAGGACGCGGTGCAGGAGGCGTTGCTGGCGGCGGCGCGGCAGTGGCCGGCTGAGGGCGTACCGGACGATCCCAGGGCGTGGTTGATCACCGTGGCCGCCCGTCGCCGGATCGAGGTCCTGCGCAGCGAGACGGCCCGGCGGCAGCGCGAGGAGGCCGTGGCGGGTTTCGTGGCCGGGCCGGTTCCGGAGACCGATGACTCGCTGACGCTGCTGTTCCTCTGCTGTCATCCGGCGCTGACCACGTCGTCGCAGGTGGCGCTGACCCTGCGCGCGGTCGGCGGGCTGAGCACCGCCGAGATCGCCCGGGCCCTGCTGGTCCCGGACTCGACCATCGGTCAGCGGATCAGCCGGGCCAAGCAGAAGATCCGCGAGGCCGGCGCCCGGTTCGTGCTGCCGGCGCCCGCGGAGCGCTCCGCCCGGCTCGCCGCCGTGCTCCGCGTGCTCTACCTGATCTTCAACGAGGGTTACACGGCCAGCTCGGGACCATCGCTGCACCGGGTCGAGCTGTCCACGGAGGCCATCCGGCTGACCCGGCAGCTGCACGCCCGGCTGCCCGGCGACGACGGCGACGGTGAAGTCGCGGGCCTGCTCGCATTGATGCTGCTCACCGATGCCCGGCGCCCGGCCCGGACCCGTGCGGACGGTGGCCTGGTGCCGCTGGCCGAGCAGGACCGCACGGCCTGGAACGCCGCGCTGATCGCCGACGGCATCGACCTGATCACCAGGACTCTGTCTTCCGCGCCGATCGGCCCCTATCAGGTGCAGGCGGCGATCGCTGCCGTGCACGACGAGGCCGCGACGGCGGCGGACACCGACTGGCCGCAGATCCTGCGCCTCTACGACCTGCTGGCGCTGCTGGAACCGGGCCCGATGGTCACCCTGAACCGGATCGTCGCCCTGGCCATGACGCGGGGCCCGCGAGCGGGTCTGGCCGCCCTGGACGAAGCCGCGCTCACCGGGCATCACCGGATCGACGCGGTGCGCGCCCACCTGCTGGAACTGGCCGGCGACCTGCCCGCCGCCCGCGAGCACTACGCGGCCGCGGCCCGGGGCACGCTCAGTGCCGCGGAGAAGCGCTATCTGGAGAGCAAGCTCTAGACCTCGGGGGCCTGGGTACGCGTGGGGCGCTGGCGCAGGTCGTGCACGTAGTCGTCCGGGGCACCGGCCTTCTCGGCGGCGTTGGCGATCTCGGAGAGATACCACGCAGTGGGCATGCCGCCCTCATAGCCGTGGAAGACGTAGACCCACGCGCTGAGGTCGCCCTCCAGCGTCGAGACCCGCACGGTGACCTTCTGGTAGGCGCCCGCCGCCACGCCCTCGACCTCGTCGAGCTGGGACGCGTCCCACGGGTGCACGTCGTAGAGCGAGACGAAGACCCGGTCGCCGGGGGACTCGACGATCGTGGTGACCGCGCCCTCCCAGCCCATGTCGCCCTCGCCGGCGAAGGTAAGGCGCCAACCCTCGACCCAGCCCACCCCCACCATCGGGGAATGCGGGCAATACGCCCGCATTCGGGCAGGATCCAGGTTCGAGCCGTACGCCGCGTAATGACCCACGGCGATGACCATAGCCCCGTCCGGCAGTGAGGGAGAATAGGAGGCGAGCGTGTCGGCATAGTTCCGCCGCATCGCTACGAAACGTGACAATGTCGCTCGTCCTGACGGAGGTTGGAAGTCGTGAGCCGGATCGTGATCATCGGCGGTGGGCCGGGCGGGTACGAGGCGGCCCTGGTCGCCGCGCAACTCGACGCGGACGTGACTCTCGTCGAGGCCGACGGAGCCGGCGGTGCCTGCGTGCTCTTCGACTGCGTGCCCTCGAAGACGTTCATCGCCAGCTCGGAGGTGGTCACCGGCTACCGGCACAACGAGCGCTTCGGCATCCGTTCCGCCGGGCTCGACGGCGTCTCTATCGACGCCAAGGCGGTCAACGAGCGGGTGAAGAGCCTCGCGCTCGCGCAGTCCGCCGACATCCAGGCCAAGCTCGTCAAGTCGGGCGTGGACGTCGTGCACGGGCACGCGCTGCTCGGTGAGGACACCCTCGGCCACACCCACCGCGTGCTGATCACCCCGCACGGCGGCGAGATGTACGAGATCGACGCCGACACCGTCCTCCTGGCCACCGGGGCCACCCCGCGCGTGCTTCCCACCGCCGTTCCCGACGGCGAGCGCATCCTCGACTGGCGCCAGGTCTACGACCTCACCGAGCTGCCCGAACACCTCATCGTCATCGGCTCGGGCGTCACCGGCGCCGAGTTCGCCAGCGCCTACCTCGCGATGGGCGTCGCCGTGACCCTGGTCTCCAGCCGCGAGCGCGTCATGCCGCACGAGGACGCCGACGCGGCCATGGCCATCGAGCGCGTCTTCCGCGATCGGGGCATGACGATCCTCAACCAGTCCCGCGCGGAGTCCGTGGTCAACACGGGTTCCGAGGTCGTGGTGACCCTCGCGGACGGCCGGGTGGTCACCGGCTCCCACGCCCTGATGGCGGTCGGCGCGGTCCCCAACACCGCGGGCCTGGGCCTGCGGGAGTACGGCGTCGACGTCGCCCAGGGCGGCTACATCACGGTCGACCGGGTCTCGCGCACCAACGTCCCGGGCGTCTACGCCGCCGGCGACTGCACCGGCGTCCTGCCCCTGGCCAGCGTCGCCGCCATGCAGGGCCGCATCGCCGTCTGGCACGCCATGGGTGAGGCCGTCGCCCCGCTGCGCCTGCGCACGGTCTCCGCCAACGTCTTCACCGACCCGGAGCTCGCCACGGTAGGCGTCTCCCAGAACGACGTCGACCAGGGCAAGATTCCCGCCCGGCAGGTGATGCTCCCGCTCACCGGCAACGCCCGTGCCAAGATGTCCGGCCTGCGCGACGGCTTCGTCAAGCTCTTCTGCCGCCCCGCCACCGGCCAGATCGTCGGCGGCGTCGTCGTCGCCCCCAAGGCCAGCGAGCTGATCCTGCCGATCACGATGGCCATCGAGAACAACCTCACGGTCGACCAGCTCGCCCACACCATCACGATCTACCCGTCGCTGTCAGGCTCGATCGCCGAAGCAGCCCGCCAGCTCATGCAGCACGAAGTCCAGTAGGCGACCCGGTGTCTCGGTAGGCGGCCCGGTGTTTCAGTAGGCGGCCCGGCGGGCGGGCTCCTCCGGTGTGGAGGGGGAGCCCGTGGGGGCGTTGGGCACGACCTCGTCCTCGGCTGCGGCGTCGGCGGCGTCCGGGGCGATCTCCTCGTCGGCGTTCTTGCGGCCGCCGAAGAGGGCGAGGATCCAGCCGGCCGTGCCGAAGATGACCGCGGCGGTGGCGGCGATGGCGAACAACCGCCAGGCGGACTGGGTGATGGCGGTGCCGCCGACATGGCCGACTAGCCCGCCGTACATGGCCCAGGCGAGCGCGGCGCTGCCGTCGTAGAGGACGAAGAGTTTGACCGGGTATCCGGTGCGGCCGGCGTGGTAGCCGGCGGCCATCCGGCCGCCCGGGACGAAGCGGCAGAGCAGCAGCACCAGCGGGCCGGGTTTGCGCAGGCCGCGGGTGAAGCGCTCGGCGGCGCGCTTGGTCTTGGACTGCTGCTTGGGACCGGCGTCGTCGGCGGACTTGTGCATGAACCGCCGGCGCAGCGCGGTCAGCCGCCCGCTCACCCAGTGGCCCCCGGCGGACCGGCCGAGGACGAACGCGATCGAGTCGCCGGTGAACATGCCCAGCGCGCCGATGAGGATGACCAGCGGCAGGCTGAGGTTGCCGTAGACGGTGAGCGCGCCAGAGGTGATCATGATGGCCTGGATCGGGACGACCGGCACCAGCGCGTCGACGGCCAGGAACCCGTAGATGGCAAGGTAGGCCCATGCCGGTGTTGACAGGACGGTCAACAGTTCGGTCATGAGCTCGGCCACCTTGGGATTGTCCGTGAGCGCAGCTGTGAAAGCGCTGAGTTCAGCATGCGCCCTGGTCGGGCTCCGCTGACGGTGATGCCCGACACGGTACGGGCTGGACGGCGATCCCGCTGCCGAAGACGCGCGTCCGGTATCCGTCCTTCCGGCCGTTCCGGGCCCCGATGGTGAGCTACTCGTCCGGTCGTCACACGCGTACCTTGGTAGCAGTCCCGAAACACCGGGTCCCCCGTTCCTGGTGTGCCGGGTCAGCGGCGCCCGTCCGGTTCGCCGGATGAGCTGCGCCCGGGCCGTCGGTAGGTCCCGTACCGGCGGCCCGCCCATAGACCAGTCGTAGATCCTGCCTGTGACTCTTGTTACCCGTGCGCAATGACCCGCCCTTAGGGTCAGGCCATGGCGGATCTTTTTGAGGAATACCGCCTCGGCCCCGGCTGGGACGAGATGTTCGCGGAGCCCGGCATGCCCCGGGAGACCTACGAGGCGCTGCATGCCACGCTGCAGCCACTTTCCAGCGGTGAGCTGGGCGTACGAGCCGAGGTGCTGGCCCGTGCGTTCCTCGATCAGGGCATCACGTTCGCCCTCAAGGGGGTGGAGCGCCCGTTCCCGCTCGACATCGTGCCCCGGATCATCGCCGCGGCGGAGTGGCGCTCGGTCGAGGTCGGTGTCGCGCAGCGGATCCGCGCGCTCGAGGCGTTCCTGGCCGATGTGTACGGCCCCGGGCAGGTGCTCGCCGACGGCGTGGTGCCCCGGCGGATCATCGCGACCAGCGCGCACTTCCTGCGGGCGGCGGCGGGCATCAACCCGCCCAACGGCGTGCGCATCCATGTGGCCGGCGTCGACCTGATCCGCGACGAGCAGGGCACCTTCCGGGTGCTGGAGGACAACGTGCGGATCCCGTCCGGGGTCAGCTACGTGATGGAGAACCGCCGGGCCATGGCCCAGGTGCTGCCCGAGGTGTTCGCGGCGACCCGGATCCTGCCGGTCGAGTCGTACCCGGGGATGTTGCTGCGGGCCCTGCGCGCCGCCGCCCCCGTCGGTGTCGGTGATCCGACCGTGGTGGTGCTCAGCCCTGGAGTCTTCAACTCGGCGTATTTCGAGCACGCGCTGCTGGCCCGGGAAATGGGCGTCGAGCTGGTCGAGGGCCGGGACCTGGTCTGCGTCGGCAACGACGTGGCCATGCGCACCACCGCCGGCGAGCAGCGGGTGGACGTCATCTACCGGCGCATCGACGACGACTTCCTCGACCCCGTGCACTTCCGGGCGGACTCGGTCATCGGGGTCGCCGGGCTGCTGAACGCCGCACGGGCGGGGCGGGTCACCATCGCCAACGCGGTCGGTAACGGTGTGGCGGACGACAAGCTGCTCTACACGTACGTTCCGGACCTGATCCGCTATTACCTCAACGAGGAGCCGCTGCTCCCGAACGTCGACACGTACCGGCTGGACGAGCCCGGCGTGCTCGACCACGTGCTGCCGCGGCTGGACGAGCTGGTGATCAAACCGGTCGACGGGGCCGGCGGCGCGGGCATCGTCATCGGCTCGCAGGCCACCGACGAAGAGCTCGCCGTGGTCAAGGAGACGATCGTCGCCGACCCGCGGGGCTGGATCGCCCAGCGGGAGGTGAAGCTCTCGATGGTGCCGACGCTGATCGGCAACCGGCTGCGCGGGCGGCACGTCGACCTGCGCCCGTTCGCGATCAACGACGGCGAGAAGATCTGGGTGCTGCCGGGCGGGCTGACCCGGGTGGCGCTGCCCGAGGGCGCCCTGGTGGTCAACTCCAGCCAGGGCGGCGGCTCCAAGGACACCTGGGTGCTCGCCGACCCCGACGACACCACGCCGTTCGAGGTGCCGCACCTGCCCGCCGACGCGGCCCCGCTGCCCCCGGCGGCCAGCCCGGTCCCAGGCCCGGCCGCGGGAGTCGGCGAGTCCCAGCAACAGCAACAGCAACAGCAACAACAGCAACAGGAAGGCCCGCGATGCTGAGCCGGATCGCCGAGTCTCTCTACTGGATCGGGCGGTACGTGGAGCGCGCCGAGGACACCGCGCGCATCCTCGACGTGCACCTGCAGCGCATCCTCGCCGACCCGTGGACCGACGAGGACCAGGCCTGCCGGTCACTGCTCGGGGTGATGGGCATGCCGATGGAGGAAGAGCAGCTGACCTCCGCCCAGGTGATCGGCCTGCTCGGCCTGGACGAGCACAGCCCCAGCTCGGTGGTCGGGGCGCTGGCCGCCGCCCGGGAGAACGCCCGCGGCGCCCGCGAGACGGTGTCGTCGGAGATGTGGGAGTGCCTCAACTCGACCTGGCACGGCCTGCCCAGCGCCCGGCGACGGGTGGAGCAGCAGGGGGTGCACGCGTTCTTCCGCTGGGTGCGGGAGCGCTGCGCGGTGATGGCTGGCCTGACCGATGCCACGATGAGCCGGGACGAGGGCTGGCTGTTCCTGGTCCTCGGGCGCAGCATCGAGCGGGTCGACATGACCGCGCGGCTGCTGCGCACCCACGAGCGGGCCGGCGGGAGCATCCCGTCGTGGCTGACGTTGCTGCGTTCCAGCGGGGCGTGGGAGACGTTCCTGCGCACCTACCGGGGGTCGCTGGACGATCGGCACGCCGCCGAGTTTCTGCTGCTGGACAGGCTATTCCCACGCTCGGTCTTCGCCGCGCTCTCCACCGCGGAGTCCTGCCTGACCGACCTCGAGCCCGACCCGGGCCGCGCCGGGGTTGCCACGGACGCCCAGCGCATCGTCGGCCGCGCCCGCACCAACCTGGAATTCCGGGGCGCCGACGAGCTGATCGACGACCTCTCCGCCGTACTGTCCAGCCTGGAACACACCTGCTCCCAGGTCAACGACGCCGTCTCCCGCAGGTACTTCCGCCAGACGACGGCAGTGAACTGGGTCAAGGGAGCCGTGGCATGACCGATTGCACCGAG
>NZ_BOQP01000035.1 GCF_018332715.1 Winogradskya consettensis
CATGACCGATTGCACCGAGCTTCGCCGCCCGGAAGTGGCGGACGGCCGTGACGGCGAGGGCCATGAGGGCATGCCGGAAGAGGGCACAGCATGACTGTTGATAGTTGGCGGTTGAGGGTTCAGCACAAGAGTGGGTTCGATTACGCGGGGGCGGTGTCGTCGTCGTACAACGAGGCTCGGATGTGGCCGCGTAACGAGACGCATCAGGCGGTGCTGGATGCTCGGGTGGAGGTGTGGCCGCCGGCGCGGACGTATCGGTACGAGGACTACTGGGGGACCGTGGTTACGGCGTTCGACGTGCATGCGAGGCATGAGGCGCTGACCGTGACGGCTACCTCGACGGTGGAGACGTTGCCGCCCGGGGATCTGATCGAGCCCGGTGAAGGTGCCTCGTGGGCGGATCTCGCGCGGCCCGAGAGCGTGGATCGGTGGTATGAGCTGCTGCTGAGCTCACCGCGTACGGTGATGAACGAGGAACTGAGCTCGATCGCCGCGGACATCCGTGCCGCCCATGCCACCCCGCACGCCGCAGCGCTCGCGGTCTGTGAATTCGTCCGCGGCGAGGTGACCTATCAGCCTGGCTCGACCGGGGTGCAGAGCGACGCCGTGCACGCGTGGAAGCAGCGCAAGGGCGTCTGTCAGGACATCAGCCATCTGACCGTCGGGCTGCTGCGCGAGATGGGGCTGCCCGCGCGCTACGTCTCGGGCTATCTGCATCCGTCGTCGGCCGCGGCCATCGGGGACAGCATCGTCGGGCAGAGCCATGCCTGGGTGCAGTGGTGGGTGGGGCGTTGGACGGCGTTCGACCCGACGAACGGCATCCCGGTGGGGGAGCGGCACGTCGTGGTCGGCCGCGGCCGCGAGTACGGCGACGTGCCGCCGTTGAAGGGCGTCTACGCGGGTCCCGGCAGCACCGGGCAGGACGTGGAAGTCACCATCACCCGGCTGCGCTGATGGCGTACCACCACGGCGATCTGCGGCGGGCGTTGCTGACCGCGGCGGCCGAGGCGATCGTCGAGTCCGGGCCGGCCGCGCTGAGCCTGCGGGACCTGGCCCGGCGCGCGGGGGTCTCGCACGCCGCGCCGACGCACCACTTCGGCGACAAGAAAGGCCTGCTCACCGTCCTGGCGACCGAGGGCTTCGAGGAGTTGTCGGCCGCGCTCAACGCCTCGTGGGAGCGCGACGGCAGCCTCCTGGAGTTGGGCGTCAGCTATGTCCACTTCGCGGTCACCCACCGGGCGCATTTCGAGGTGATGTTCCGCCCGGACCTCTTCCACGACGAGGATGCCGGCCTGGTCGCAGCGCGCGGCGAGGCGCGGGGTGCGCTCAAGGAAGGCGGGCTGAGCGGGTGGTCCATCGCGCACGGCTTCGCCACGCTCTGGAACAGTGGCGCTCTTTCCCACCTCACGGGTACGCCCGAAGCGGCCGCCCGTGAGGTGCTCTGTCAGCTGTCGCCCTGATCTCAGTGCCGTCCCGGGTCAGCCGCCGGCCTGATCGATCGTGCACACGGTCGTCCCGGCGGTGATCGTCGCGCCGACCTCGACGGACAGTCCGTTGACGGTGCCCGCGCGGTGCGCCTGCAACGGCTGCTCCATCTTCATCGCCTCGACCACGACGATGACGTCACCCTCGGCCACGGTGTCGCCATTGGCCGCCGCGACCTTGACGATCGTGCCCTGCATCGGAGCGGTCAGCGCTGCCGCACCTCCGGGGGCTTTGGTCTGGGCGACGGCTCGGGCGCGGCGGGGAGCGGGGGCTGCTTTGGGCGTACCCCTCGTGGGAAGCCGCACCTCCAAGCGCTTGCCGCCCACCTCGACCACAATGGTCTCCCGGGCTTCCGGCTCGACCGGGGCGGAAGCGCCGGTGAAAGCAGGGACCCCGCCCGCCCACTCCGTCTCGATCCATCGGGTGTGGACGGTGAACGGCTCGGCCGTGAATGCGGGATCGCGCACGACCAGCCGGTGGAACGGCAGCACCGTGGCGATGCCCTCGATCACCGTCTCGTCGAGCACCCGCCGGGCCCGTTCGAGCGCCTCCTGCCGGGTGGCACCCGTGACGATGATCTTCGCGAGCATGGAGTCGAAGTTGCCGCCGATCACGCTGCCCGCCTCGACCCCCGCGTCCACCCGGACGCCCGGCCCGTGGGGCCAGGTCAGCGTGGTCACCGTGCCCGGCGCGGGCAGGAAGTTGCGACCGGCGTCCTCGCCGTTGATGCGGAACTCGATGGCGTGCCCACGTGGCGTCGGGTCCTCGGTCAACCGGAGCACCTCGCCGTCCGCGATCCGGAACTGCTCGCGCACCAGATCGAGCCCGGTGGTCTCCTCGCTGACCGGGTGCTCGACCTGCAGCCGGGTGTTGACCTCCAGGAACGAGATCGTGCCTTCCTGCCCGACGAGATACTCGACCGTCCCCGCGCCGTGGTAGCCCGCCTCGCGGCAGATGGCTTTCGCGCTGCGGTGGATCTCGGCGCGCTGTGCGTCGGTGAGGAACGGTGCGGGCGCCTCCTCGACGAGCTTCTGGTGCCGGCGCTGCAGGGAGCAGTCCCGCGTGCCGACCACGATGACGTTGCCGTGCGTGTCGGCCAGGACCTGCGCCTCGACGTGCCGCGGCCGGTCCAGGTAACGCTCCACGAAGCACTCGCCGCGCCCGAACGCCGCAACCGCCTCCCGGGTCGCCGACTCGAACAGCGCCGGGATCTCCTCGAACTCGCGTGCCACCTTCAGCCCGCGACCGCCGCCACCGAACGCCGCCTTGATCGCCACCGGCAGCCCGTGCTCCCGGGCGAACGCGATGATCTCCTCCGCGTCGCCCACCGGCTCGGCCGTACCGGGCACGAGCGGTGCACCGGCCCGCTGCGCGATGTGCCGCGCGGTGACCTTGTCACCCAGGTCACGGATCGCCGTCGGTGAAGGACCGATCCAGATCAGGCCCGCATCGAGTACGGCCTGAGCGAACTCGGCGTTCTCGCTGAGGAACCCGTAACCGGGGTGAACCGCGTCAGCCCCGCTCCGAGCGGCGACTTCCAGCAGTTTGTCGATCCGCAGATAGGTGTCGGCAGCGGTCTCCCCGTCGAGCGCATACGCCTCGTCGGCGAGGCGGGCGTGCGGGGCGTCCCGGTCGCTGTCGGCGTAGACGGCGACACTGGCCAGGCCGGCATCGGCACACGCCCGGAGGACACGGACGGCGATCTCGCCGCGGTTGGCGATCAATACCTTGAGCACGGACCTGAGCCTATCCTCAGGCGCCCCACTTCGCGCGGTAGTCAAACTTGCCTATTACGCTGACCCGTATGTCCGCTACCCGCATGATGATTCTCGGTGTCGTCCAGTGGATGCAGCCCGTGCACGGTTACGACGTGCGCCGCGAGCTGCTGAGCTGGAGCGCCGACAAATGGGCGAACGTCCAGCCCGGATCGATCTACCACGCGCTGCGCAAGCTGGCGGAGGAGGAGTTGCTCCGCGAGGTGAAGACCGAGCAGGTGGGGGCGCGGCCGGCGCGGACGACGTACGAGATCACCGACAAGGGTGTCGCCGAGTTCGACTCCCTGCTGCGTGGCACATGGTGGAACATCTCCGCCGCGCCCGACCCGTTCCTGGCCGGTTTCTCGTTCCTTCCCGCGCTGCCGCGCGAGGAAGCCGTCGCGGCTCTGCGTAACCGGGCGATCCAGCTGGAGGCCGGCAATCAGCAGCTGCGGGCAGCCATCGACGCCGACTGGGCCAAGAACAAGCCGATCCATGTCACGTGGATGTGGGAGCTGGCCATGGAGCGCGCCGCTGCGGAGGTCGCCTGGTGCAGAAGGATCGCCGGGCACCTCGAGTCCTCTGTTAATCAAGTTTGACTAGTAAGACTTGAATAATCTACGCTGCTCCGCGTGATCAAAACGCTAGGTTTGCGTAAGTCGTTCACAACCCGCCACGGCACCGTCGACGCTGTCCGCGGCGTCGACCTCACCGTCGACGAAGGCGAGATCTTCGGCTTCCTCGGCCCCAACGGCGCAGGCAAGACCACCACCCTGCGCATGCTCGCCACCCTGATGAAACCCGACGGCGGCGAGGCGACCATCGCGGGCGTCGACCTGCTCGAGGACCCTGGCGAGGTGCGGCGCCGCATCGGGTACGTCGCGCAGGGTGGCAGCACCCTCGACGACTCCACCGCTCGCGAGGAACTCGTCCTGCAAGCCCGCCTCTACGGCGTCAGCAAGTCCGAGGCCCGCGCCCGCACCGCACGGATCCTCGACAGCTTCCAGCTCACCGAATACGCCGAGCGCAAGTGCAAGACGTACTCGGGCGGCCAGCGTCGCCGCGTCGACATCGCGCTCGGCATCATCCACGAGCCCAAGATCGTCTTCCTCGACGAACCGACCACCGGCCTCGACCCGCAGAGCCGCGCCCACATGTGGGACGAGGTCCGCCGCCTGCGCGACGAAGGCATGACGATCTTCATCACCACGCACTACCTCGACGAGGCCGACGCCCTCTGCGACCGTATCTCCATCATGGACAACGGCGCGATCGTGGCCTCCGGGACGCCTGCCTCGCTCAAGAAAGAAATATCCGGAGATGTCGTACGGGTCGGAGTGGCTCTACCCGCTGCCGCCGCCGCCGCGCTCTCGGATTTTCCACGCGTCGAGCTTCACGACGACAGTGTGCGTCTCTACGTCGAGGACGGCGCCACAGCCATCCCGCTGGTCATCCGCGCCCTGGACAGCGCCGGGGTCGCACTCGGCACGATCGAACTGCACCGCCCCAGCCTCGACGACGTCTTCCTGACCAAGACCGGCCGATCCCTGCGGGAGAACTGATGCTCCGCGACACCTGGTTGATCTTCCAGCACCAGTTCAAGGCCCTGCTCCGCAACCCGGTCTGGATCCTCGTCGGCGTCTTCCAGCCGGTGATGTACCTGCTGCTCTTCGCCCCACTGCTGAAACCCGCGCTGGGAGTGCGGACCAACGCCGAGGCGTACGAGATCTTCGTCCCGGGCCTGCTCGTTCTCCTGGCGATCTTCGGCGGCCTCTTCCAGGGCTTCGGCCTGATCGCCGAACTCCGCGCCGGCGTCATCGAACGATCCCGCGTCACCCCCGTCAGCCGGCTCGCCCTGCTGCTCGGCCGCTCCCTGCGCGACACGGTGTCCCTGCTCGCCCAGGCAGTGATCATCACACTGCTCGCGCTCGCCTTCGACCTGCGGGTCTTCATCGGCAACCTGCTGCTGGCTTACCTGATGCTCGCCCTGATCTCGCTGATGACCTCAGCGGTCTCCTACGGGGTCGCACTCGCCGTGAAGAGCGAGGACGCACTCGCCCCGCTGATGAACACGGTCGCCCAGCCGGTCCTGCTGCTGTCGGGCATCCTGCTGCCGCTCACCTACGCCCCGGGCTGGCTGCAGGGCATTGCCGACTGGAACCCGTTCTCCTGGGCGGTCAACGGGGTGCGCGCGCTGTTCCGAGGGGATCTGGGCGCGCCGGCGGTCTGGCAGGGGCTGGCGATCATGGCGGTCCTGGCCGCGCTCGCGGTCGCCTGGGCCGCCCGGCTGTTCGCCCGCAGCATCCGCTGACCCTGCGTGCGTGCGGGCGTGTGACCCTGCGTGCGGGCGTGCGGGCCGGGCCGGGCCGGGCTTGGACCGGGCTGGGCTTGGGCCGGGCCGGGCTGGGCTGAGTCGGGCCGGGCCGGGCTGGGCTGAGTCGGGCTGGGCTGAGTCGGGCTGGGCTGAGTCGGGCTGGGCTGAGTCGGGCTGGGCTGAGTCGGGCCGGGCCGGGCCGGACGGGCTGGGCTGAGTCGGGCCGGGCCGGACGGGCTGGGCTGAGTCGGGCCGGGCCGGACGGGCTGGGCTGAGTCGGGTCAGGCGCGGCGGCGGGCCGGTTGGGGTTGCGGGGTGGCTCGGCGCTGGGTGATGAGGACCGCGGCGGCCGCGAGCAGGCCCGCTCCGGCCAGCGTGAGCAGGAAAAGGACGGGACCGGCGGCGGCCGCGAGCAGAGCCACGTCGGCGATTGCGACGAGCATCCAAAGGGCGAGCGCGGGTTTGGTTCCGTGTCGGCGAAACATTCGTGCACCTCCATCCGTGGTGAGCGATGAACTACCCGTTCATCGCTCACCTCATGCATGGGGTCACGACTGCGGCTTGAATCCCTTGTAGATGTTCTGCAGATCCGCCTGCGAGGCGGCCCAGTCGCCGGGCGTGACGTACCAGTTGATGCTGTACGCCTTCTTCGGGCTGGTCAGGAAGTTCCGCTTCACGGCATGCTGCTTGTTACCGCTGGACGTCGTGTAGAAGAACTCCCAGTCCGCGGCCTTCTGGAAGTAGTCGACCGACTGCAGCTTCACCCGCGAATAATTCTTGTACGTCCCGTTCGACCGCGACGCCTCCTGCTGCTGCCAGTCCGCGAGCGGATCGGGCTTCGGCTGATCGGTCTGCGCGATGATCAGCAGCCGGTTGTCGCCCCGGAAGTAGATCTCGTCCCCCCGAACCTCAGCCGACCAGTCGCTGGGCAACGGCACAGTGAACCCGGTACCGGAGTTCCCGTAGGTCTTCCATCCCGCCGGCAGCGTGAACGTCCCACTGCTGCTGGCCGGCGCCGACGTCGGCGCCTTACTGGTAGGAGTGGTCCCAGGCGCGGCAACCGGAGCACTGGTAGCCGCCGAAGTGGGCGCCGCCCCACCAGGAGCCGAAGCCCCACCGGACTTCTGCGGCGACACAGCCGCAGCGGTCGGCACAGGTGCGACCCCGCCACCACCCGCGGCCTTCTCATCGTCGTCACCCCCGAAAGCCTTCGGGATCACCAAAATGAGAAGCAGCACCACAACAGCAAGGATCCCCACCCCGATAACCGTCTGCTGCCGAGTGAACGTAATACCGAAAACCGTCACCCCCCGCCGCCCAGCCGAAGGCTCCCGCAACATCATCGGCTGCCACGCCGGCCGGCTCGGCATCCCCGGCGCCCCCGACACGGGAGCTCCCGACACAGGCGCCCCAGAAACCGGCGCAGTCCGACGCGGCGGCTTACTACCTTCCACCGAGTCATCTGACGCCCGACTCGCCTGGCTAGGAAGGTTGCTCGGCTGAGGAAGCACCCTCGTCCGATTCCCCCCGAACTCATCCACCGGCTTGACCACGGTCGGTTCCCCCGCCGCGTCCCGCCGGTCAGCAGCACTCGCACTCCCAGCAGCACTCGCCCCGGCCACCGCACTCGCCCCGGACGAAGCGCCGAACCCGATCCCTGCCCCGCCCTTGCCCGCCGAATCCCCCTGGCTCGCCGCGCCAGCCTTGCTAGCCGAGTCGCTCTGGCTCGCCGCGCCGGCCTTGCTAGTCGAGTCGCTCTGGCTCGCCGCGCCGGCCTTGCTAGCCGAGTCGCTCTGGCTCGCCGCGCCGGCCTTGCTAGCCGGGTTGCCGTCGTTTGCCACGTCGGCCTTACTAGCCGGGTTGCCGTCGTTCGCCGTGCCGGCCTTGCCTGCGGCCCCGCCTTCGCTAACCGTGCCAGCGTTACTTGCCACGCCGGCCTTGTTGGCTGCGTCGCTGGCATTACCGGCCTTGCTTGGCGCGCTGGAACTGCTTGCCGTGGTAGCCGCGCTACCCATACCAACCGCGCTGGCTGCATCGGCAGGGCTTGCCAAGTCGGCTTTGCCCGCAGCACCTGACGCGTCGACCATCGTCGGCTCATCGGTGGTGCGCAGCGGCGCAACCGCAGTCGGCCCGTCCTCGGCGCCCAATTCATCCGCGGCTTCGCTACCCGCCTCAGCTACGGCTCGATCACCCGGCTTGCCCGGGGTGCCTGGCAACACCTCGGCGCCCGGCTCCCCTCCGACCCCCAGCTTGTCCTCAGCGCCGAGCCCGCCCTGAGCACCGCCTTGGCCCTTGGCATCGACCTGGTCCTGAGCGCCGAGCCGGTCCTGAGCACCGCCTCGGTCCTGAGCACCGTCCTGGTCCTGAGCACCAAGTTCGTCCTTGGCGCCGAGCTGGTCCTGAGCACCTACCTTGTTCTCGGCACCCGGGTCGTTCTGAGTTCCCAGCCTGTCCTGAGCAGCCAGCTTGTTTTGAGCACCGAGCTCGCCGAGTTTGTCCCTGGCGCTCAGGTCGTTGTCGACGAGGGGTTCTTCGTGGGCAACCCGGTCGGTCCTGGCGCTCGGGTTGTCTTCGGCGCCTGACCCGTCGGTGGGCTGCTGCTCGGCCCCGCCTTCGCCCGCGGCGTCGGCTTTGTCTGCGATGCCGGGCTCACTCGCGGCATCGGTTCCGCTGTCGGTTGGCTCAGCTTCGACGTCCGAACCGGCAAGCGTCTTGTCACCCGTGCCGGTGACCGTATCGGGTGTGGCGTTCGCCGCCTCGCTCGATGTGTCCAGGTCGGCGCTTGTCACCGCAGCGACCGAAGCGGCCTGGCTCCCGCGAACCTTCTTACCGGACGCCTTACCCGCACCTGCCCGCACCGCGGTCGCAGCCGGCTCGGAACTCGGGATGTTGCCCGGCGTTTCGGTGTCCCCGGCGGGCTCGGTGGCGGGCGGCGTGGCGGTTTCGGCGTCCGGGCCGGCGGCGTCCTGCTTGACCGCAGCATTGTCCGGCGCGGCATCCGCCACGAGAACGCTCTCAGCGTCGTCGGGAGTTGCCTGCGGACCAGCCTTGAGAACCGTGTCCGCATCGGGGACAGCATCCGGGGCTGACGGCGTACCCGTGGATGGGATCGGGGTGATTGCTGTGGGGGTGCTCTCGGGAGTTAGCGCTGGAGCGGAGGCCGCTGCCTGGGGTGCCTTCGGCTGCTGGGGCGGCGCAGGCTGCTGGGGTGGCGTCGGCTGTTTGCGGGCGGCTGCCACCTCGGCGGCTGTGAACGAGCCCAGGGCCGGGCCGGCGCCGCGCATGGTGGCGTCGAGGCCGGATTCGGGGGGCGTTCGCTTGGCTTTGGGCGTACCTGTGTGGTCGACCGCTGGTGAATCCAGGCGGGTCGCGTCCAACGGGGTTTTGGGGTTGTCGATGCGGGTTTCGGCCGGACGCGGCGCGCGACCGACGCTGGCCTTGCCCGGCGCGAAGATCGGGCGGCCCTGCTGGTTCTCGGCGGCCGGTGGCGTCGCCGCAGCACGTCCCTGCGGAGCCGACGCCGAACCACGACTCGGCGGAGTTGCCACATGACCCGGAGGAGTCGCAGCGGCGCGACCAGGCGGCGTAGCCGTTCCACGACTCGGGGTGACAGGCCCCGGGGTGACCGGAGGAGTCGCCGGCGGGCGCGGGCCGGGCACGACAGGCGCATTGGCCGCCGCACCGGGCACGACCGGCGGACGTTCGCGGCCCACACCGGGGCGGCGCATCGTCGGGCTCATCGGGAAGCTCAGCTTCGACCGGCGGCCCGCGGCGCGCAGCAGCAGCCGCTCGGCTTCCTCGGCGTTGATCCGATGCGAGGGATCCTTGCGCAACAGGCCGTTCAGCACCGGCTTCAGCGGGCCTGCGTTACGGGCCGGCGGCGGGTTCTCGGTCGCCAGTGCGGCAAGGGTCGCGATCGCCGACGGCCGCGCGAAGGGAGAAGCCCCCTCCACCGCCGCGTAGAGCGTCGCCCCCAAAGACCAAAGATCAGCGCCGGGTCCGGCTGTGCCGTCCCGAGCACGCTCCGGAGCAATGTACGCGGGGGAGCCCAGCACCAGTCCCGTACGAGTGACGTTGGGGTCACCGGGCACCGTCGCGAGCCCGAAGTCGGTGAGCACGACGCGGCCGTCCTCGCCGATCAGCACATTGCCCGGCTTCACATCACGGTGCACGACGCCGGCCCGGTGAGCAGCCCGCAACGCGCCGAGCACACCCAGCCCGATCTCCGCCGCCCGGATCGGATTGAACGGCCCGTCAGCAGCCAAAATGTCCTGCAAAGACCGCGACGGGACGTACTCCATCACAATCCACGGATCAGCATCCGTACGCAGGACGTCGAAGACACGCACCACGTTCACGTTGTTGAGCCGGGCAATCGCCCGAGCCTCACGCAACGAACGCTCACGCATCTCCTGCCGCTCCTCAGGCGTCAGCCCGGGCGGCGGCACGAGTTCCTTGATCGCAACATCACGATGCAGGACGACATCGGTCGCCCGCCAGACACGACCCATCCCGCCCTGACCGAGCGGCGCGACGAGCCGGTAACGATCAGCGACAACAAGCGGGGGGGAAGTAGACATCACGCAGAAAATACCCGGTCATGTCGAGCCGCAGCGAATCGATCAGCCGAGTGTGGGATCCGTGTCACCGCGTAACCGTCTCAGGACCGTACGCTTGATCAATGGACGAGGAACCGCTGGTCAACGTCGTACACGGAGATCCCACCCCCGCAGAGCTCGCCGCCCTGGTCATAGCCCTGACCAGCACAACACCCCCCACCCACCCCCATTCCCCCAGCCTCTGGACCCGCCGAGCCCGCCCAACCCCAAGATCGGACTCCTGGCGCGAATCGGGCCTCCCCCTCTGACTCCCCCTCCCGCATAGACAGGTCTCGGTACGGCCGCACCTGCCCCACCCCCGGACACGGGGTCGAAACTTGCAGGCCGCACCGTCTACCCTCGAAGCAGATTCGTACGCTCGGGGGAGGGACTCGGATGATTCCTGAGGAGGATCGCGGGCCGGCTTGGCTCAGCGACTACGGCAGCATCGAAGCCGACATCCAACAGATGGAAGACTTCGCCAAGGGCCTCAAGGCAGAGGTCGCGGACGGCTACGCCCCGCATGCCAACCAGGTCGCCGAAGTGATGATGCAGGACCTGCCTGATTCGCTTCCCCTCTTCACCGAGCTGGGCGACTTCATGGCCGAGCACAACAAGGTCAAGAATGTGACGCTCGCAAACACCCTCAACTTCGGTACCGGCACCGGCCAAGCCGCAGCCGCAGCGTCGAAGATCAGCGAGGAATATCGCTCCTCCGACGCGTTTGCGCACGCAACCGTGAAGGACGTCCAAGTCGCCTTCATCAAGTCGGAAACCGGCTCCCAACTGCTGGATGAGGAAAACTGATGCTCACAGCTGAGGGCGGCAGCGGCGGCTACGGCGGCACGAACTGGAACGACAAGGACGTCCGCGCCATGTGGTCCGCAATCGAGGGCCACGACACCGACGCCTACTTCAACGTCGTCACCAAGGGCTGGCAGGCAACCGCCGAACTGATCGGTCAGCACATCTCCAACGTCCAGGATTACCGCGACAACCTTGCCGTAGCCTGGCCGCCTTCAAAAAGCGCGGCCTCAGCCGCCTACATCGAACGCCTCAACGAACTGCTCAAACACCTTGACCAGACGCTGACCGCGACCTCCACAAACATCACAGCGGTCCGAGTGGTGATGCAGGACCTCGCCGTCGCTCAAATCCAGCTGAAGCCGATCCTCGAGCAGTACGAAGCAAACGACAAGCTCAACCTCGCCTGGCAATCACAGCAAAACTCACCCAGCCCGACCCCAACCCCCTCACCTTCTCCTTCAGGCGCCAAGCCCACCCCGCCGGTTTCATCAGCAGAGCAAGAGAAGCTGAATTACCAAGCCCGCTCAATCATGTTCAACCTGAGCAGCACGGTAATGAGCAGCCACGCCTCTCTGCAGGAACCGAAGGCCTATATGCCCGGGAGTGGTGTAGACATTGGTGATTCAGGCGAGAAGCGCGAAGACAACAATGGGACCGCCACACTCGGTGCACCGTTTGTTTCTTCCACCGGCGGGAGTTCAGGAGACAGTCCCCGCTCGGTCGGCTCTACCCCGAACTCGTCCCATGCCGTTTCGCCGGTTTCGCCAACGGCAACCGTGCCGGGGGCTCAGCACCCCGTTGTTTCGACGCCGGGAGTCAATCCCGTCGTTACGACCCCGGGCTCAGGTCCTGTCCTTGGCGGCGTTGGACCAGGTTCAGTCCTGACTCCTCCCGGCGGTGTCTCGGCGCCCTTGCCGGGCGGACTGCCTGCGTCTGGAGCACTGCCCGGAGTGTCCGTGGGTGGTTTGCCGGGAGTCGTCCCGACCAGTGGCTTTCTCCCCGGAGGCGGAGCTATTGCGCCTGGTGGGTTGGTAAAGCCGGGCGCGCTCGGGGCGCCCGCTACGCGCACCGCAATGCCGTCTGGTGGTGTGATCGGCGCAAGGCCAGGTAGCGGAGTTATCGGCCAGATGCCAGGTGCGGGAGGTTCGCCTTCCCGCCTAGGGGGTTCCGGGCGCGTCAACCCTGTGGGCGGAGTTATCGGTCAGCAGGGTTCGACTCCTGGCGCTGGAGCTAATGGGCGGACAGGCGCTGCTGCAGGCGGCCGGCAGGGGGGCGGGGTTCGGTCTGGAGGACCCCAGGGAGCCACCCGTTCTGGTTCAGGCAACATGCTTGGCCAGCATGGTCGGTCGGCTCGTCGTAACGATGATCATGATGAGATGAGCCATTGGGACCCGGATAATCCGTGGGTCACGGACGAAGGCGTTGATCCTGTGTTGATGCCCTCTGCCGAGGCGGGTCCCGTTGATCCTGGACCGGCTATCGGTTACCGGAGATGATTCGACGACTTTCTGCTGCTCTTGCAGTGGCGCTGGCTTTTGCTGGCGCCGCCGTTTTCGGCAGTCCTGCCTACGCCGGAGGGATCCGAGATGAGCAGTGGCACCTCACTTACTTGAAGATCGCAGAAGCGCAGCGGATCAGTTCGGGCAAGGGGGTCGTGGTTGCCGTTATTGATACCGGAGTCAATGATCATCCTGATCTGGCAGGCAGTTTGCTCAACGGCGCCGATTTTGTTGTTCGGGGCGGATCGGGTCAGAACGATCCAGAGGGCCATGGTACTGCTGTCGCCGGGTTAATAGCCGCGCACGGTAAAGGCGGAAATGGGGCTTTAGGGATTGCGCCTGATGCTGAGATCCTCCCAGTCAGAGTCATGCGAAAAGGTCTAGACTATATCGACATCGGCTCCGGTGTTGATTATGCAATCTCTCACGGCGCCAAGGTAATCAATATATCGTTGGCTGTTAATGGAGTTGACCCGAAGGCGCTTGCTGCTGTCGCGAAAGCAGCGAAGGCTGATGTCGTAATCATTGCCGGCGTAGGCAATAGGCCCGAGGCGACAAGCGTGATGGCGCCTGCGAAGCTGCCGGGTGTTGTAGGTGTCGGCGCCACCGATAAGTCCGGAGAGCTTGCCAAGGTGTCGGTCACTGGAAGCGGTGTTGATATCGCTGCGCCTGGTGTAGATATCGCGAGTATCAGCAATGACGGTATCTATATCGATAACGCTGACGGAACCTCGTACTCCTCGGCGATTGTTTCCGGTGCTGCGGCTCTGCTGCGGAGTAAGTATCCGGAGATGAGTGCCAAGGAAGTTGTCGAGCGGCTGGAGTCGACTGCAGTCGACAAGGGTGCGCCTGGTGTAGACGACAAGTACGGGCACGGGGTTTTGGACATCGTTGCTGCGCTCGAAGCTGGTGGGCCTGGTGGGAGTGCGCCGTCCGCGAGTGCGACCACTTCTGCGAGCGACCCCTCCGCTGGTGCCTCGGGATCTGCGGCTCTGCCGGAGGCGGAAAATTCCAGCGGCAGTGGTTCGGGTCTGCTGATCGGCGGTGTGGTGCTCGTCATTCTGCTGGGCGCCGGTGCTCTCTTCTTTGTTCTTCGGGCCAGGTCGCGCTCGACTTCCTAGTCGCGCCCGGTACCTTCCCCTTCATGCCTCGTCTTGTACTAGCTTCCGCCAGCCCCGCGCGGCTTGCTCTGCTCAGAGCGGCCGGCCTGGATCCCTCAGTTCAGGTCAGCGGCGTGGATGAGTCGGTGGTGAAGACCGACGACGCGGCAGAACTCTGTCTGACCCTGGCGCGGATGAAAGCCCAAGCCGTAGCCGCCGACCTCCCCAAAGAAGAAGGCACCCTGATCCTGGGCTGCGATTCGGTCCTGGCCTTCGACGGGGAGATCCTCGGTAAGCCTTCAGGCGAGGATGACGCCAAGGCGCGCTGGCGGGCCATGCGGGGGCGGGCCGGCGTGCTGCACACCGGTCACCACCTGATTGACCAGGGCAGTGGGCAAAATGCCGAGGCCGTGGGGAGCACCATCGTCCATTTTGCGGATGTGAGTGACGCCGAGATCGAGGCGTACGTGGCCACGGGTGAGCCGCTTTATGTTGCTGGAGCCTTCACTATTGATGGGCGTGGTGGGTTCTTCGTGGAGCGGATCGAGGGGGATCACGGGAACGTGGTGGGGTTGTCGTTGCCGCTTTTGCGGCGGTTGTTGATGAAGTTCGAGGTCAGTGTGGGTCAGTTGTGGGGCAAGTCCACAAGCTGATCCGCTACGCTTCCGCGCTGTGGCGATCGAATCGGTGAATGACCTGTGGGACACGCTGATGGGCGCCCAACCTGATCCTCCTGGCCTGCTGGTGCTCGTTACGGCGGTGATCGGGCTGGTTGTTGCCAGTTTCCGGCCGTTGTGGCGGGTTGCTCGCAATGCCGTGACGATTGCTCATGAGGGTGGTCATGCGCTTGCGGCGTTGCTGACCGGGCGGAAGTTGCGCGGGATCCGGCTGGAGTTCGATACGTCGGGGTTGACGCTTTCGGCGGGGCGGCCTACCGGGCCGGGGATGATGTTCACGTTGCTGGGTGGGTACATCGCGCCTTCGCTGGTGGGGCTCGGCGGGGCGTGGTTGCTCGGGGGGAACCGGATCACGCTGCTGTTGTGGCTGGTCGTGGTGCTGCTGCTGCTCATGCTGATCAACATTCGGAATGTGTTCGGTGTGGTGTCGCTGGTGGTTACCGGGGCGATCGTGCTCGGGGTTTCCTGGTACGCGACGCCACAGGTTCAGGCGGCTTTCGCGTACGCCGGCGTCTGGTTCTTGTTGTTCGGTGGGGTTCGGCCGGTTTTCGAGTTGCAGAAGTTGCGCAGCCGCGGGCGGATGCCGGAGTCCGACGCCGATCAGCTGGCCGGGGTGACGCGCATTCCGGCGCTGTTCTGGGTCGGGGTGTTCCTGGTCGTCGACCTCGCGGCACTGGTCGTGGGCGGGTTCATGCTCGCCGGCCAGTGGTTGCCAACCATCAGCGCCACATAAACCAAAGCCGCCCGACCCAAGCCGCCCGACCCAAGCCGCCCGACCCAGGCCGCCCGACCCAAGCCGCCGGAAAAGGCCGCCCAGGGGCAAGGCCGCCCAGGGCAACCCCCACAAATAAAGCAGCAGCAAAAGGCTAGAGCGGAATGTTGCCGTGCTTCTTGGGCGGCAACGTCTCACGCTTGGTCCGCAGCATCCGCAGAGCCCGCGTGACCTGCGCCCGCGTCTCGGACGGTTTGATGACCGCGTCGACATAACCGCGCTCGGCGGCGATGTACGGATTGGCGAGCGTGTCCTCGTACTCCTGAATGAGCGAGGCCCGCAACGCCGCCGGGTCCTCCGCCGCGGCCAATTCGCCGCGGTAGAGAATGTTGACGGCACCCTGCGCGCCCATGACGGCGATCTGCGCGGTCGGCCAGGCGAAGTTCATGTCCGCGCCCAAGTGCTTCGACCCCATGACGTCATACGCGCCGCCGTACGCCTTACGCGTGATCACGGTGACTTTGGGGACGGTCGCTTCGGCGTACGCGTAAATGAGTTTGGCGCCGCGCCGGATGATGCCGTCCCATTCCTGGCCGGTGCCGGGCAGGAAGCCGGGGACGTCGACGAAAGTGAGCACAGGCAGATTGAAGGCATCGCAGGTACGCACGAAACGCGCGGCCTTTTCCGAAGCCGCAATGTCGAGAGTGCCCGCGAAGTGCATCGGCTGGTTCGCGACGACACCGACGGGGCGCCCCTCGACCCGGCCGAAACCGATGACGATGTTCTGCGCGTACAGCGGCTGGACCTCGAGAAAGTCCTCGACGACAGCCTCGACCACGGTGTGGATGTCGTAGGGCTGGTTCGCGGAGTCCGGGATCAACGTGTTCAGATCAAGGTCCGCTTGGTTCGCAACAAGAGAGGCGGGCTGGTCGAAGGTGGTCGGTTCGTCGACGTTGTTGCTCGGGAGGTACGCGAGCAGTGCGCGAACGTAGTCGATCGCGTCCTCCTCATCGCTGGCGAGATAGTGCGCGTTCCCACTGCGGGAATTGTGCGTACGCGCACCGCCGAGCTCTTCCATCCCCACGTCCTCGCCGGTGACCGTGCGGATGACGTCCGGCCCCGTGATGAACATGTGTGACGTCTGGTCGACCATGACCGTGAAGTCGGTGATCGCGGGGGAGTACACGGCACCCCCGGCGCAGGGGCCCATGATGAGCGAGATCTGCGGGATGACGCCGCTTGCTCGTACGTTTCGGAAGAAGATGTCGGCGTAGAGACCGAGGGCGACCACACCTTCCTGAATGCGCGCGCCGCCGGAGTCGTTGATGCCGATCACGGGGCACCCGATCTTCATGGCGAGGTCGAGCACCTTCACGATCTTCTCGCCGAACACCTCACCGAGCGAACCGCCGAACACCGTGAAGTCCTGCGAGAAGACGCACACCTGCCGCCCGTCGACCGTCCCGTGCCCGGTGACCACGCCGTCGCCGTACGGCCGGTTGCGGTCGAGCCCGAAGTTTGTCGAACGGTGCCGGGCGAGCTCGTCCAGCTCCACGAAGGAACCCTCGTCGAGCAGCAACTCGATTCTTTCGCGCGCGGTTTTTTTGCCCTTCGCGCGCTGCTTGTCGATCGCCCGATCGGAACCGGCATGGGTGGCCGCCTCGGCCCGGAGTGCCAGGTCGGCGAGCTTCCCGGCCGTGGTGTGAATGTCGGTCGTCACTGCCCAGCACCTCCAGTAGCCACATCTTCACCACTCGCCGCGCCGGGAGCGAGTCCTGAGGTCACGCTCCGTGTCGCGGCGCTGCTGATGATCGTATCCAGCCCCGCGCGGCACCGCGCTCCCGCCAGTCGTCGGTACGCGTGCGTTTCGTTCCTAATGCACCATTCGTTACAACCCCCGTGACGACATGGATGACCCCCGTCGGGGTGGCGTTGATCGTCGGTGGCATCACCACGCTCATCGTTTTCCGCCGGGCTCTCTTCGGGCTCGGCCGCACCGAAAACGCGGCCGGCGGCCCCACGGAGCTGGGAGAACATGCCCGGCGCCGCAAGGCCGACGATCCGCGGGGTGCGGCCCGCCGCACGGAAGGCTCAGCCGCGAACAAACGCGCAGGTTCCGAACCGGTGAGCGGGCCGGACCATGTCGCCACACCCATCCGCCAGCGCAACGGCCGCGCAGCAATCGCGATGGCCGGCCCGGTCGTCCCGGGCCCCCGCACCTCCAGGGAACTCTGGCCGACCACGAGCCCCGGCCCTGCATCATCCGAACGATCAGCAGCTCAGCACCCTTCCCATCCCACCGACCGCACCGAAGGGCAGCCTCCGATGTGGCCTGCGAGCCAACCCGACGAGCACTGGACCAACCACCCCGACGAGACCTGGCCGCCTGAGCAGCCCGACGAGGCGTGGACCGAGCCCCAACACCTCGAAACCCCACACATCGAACCCGATCGTTTCCCCCAGTGGCCGGCCCGCACCAGGCCGGCAGACCCCTCACCGGTCAATCTCTCAGCGACCGAACCGGTCACCCCTCAAGATCCCTTTTCAGTACGCCCGGAGCGCACCGAATCCCGCCACGGCGACCGAGTCGAAGGCTGGATCCGACCCCACTACCGCGAAGACTCACCATCCGGCGACTACTGGACCCCGATCCCCGAAACCAGCTACGGCTGGCCAACCCCGGTAGAACGCCTCCCCGAACTCTCCCCCTCCACCCCCGACCACGAATCCGAACCAACCCTCGTAGTCCCCTCCTGGCCCCCCACAACCCCCAACACCCCCACAGCCACCCCCCACACCCGCCCGCCGTCCTCCACCCCCACCCCGCCCATCCAGCCCCTACCCCAACACCGCCACCCCGCCACCCCACCCTCCAGCTACCCGCCCACCTCACCCGCGACCTCCCACTTCCCGTCCGACTCACCCTCAGACCCCGCCTTCCCACCCAGCCCGACCACCCCCGCCCGCTACCCCACTGCCTCATCCCCGGCCACCGACCATCCACCGCCCTCTTCTCCGTCCACCTCCTACTCGCCCGGCTCGCCCTTCGACGCCGGCTACCGCGCAGGTCCGTCTTCAACGGCCGGCTTCACCCCCGGCTCGTCCTGGGAGGCCAGCTCCCCGACCGATTCATCCTGGGAGGCGGGCTCTCCGACCAGCCCGTCTTCAGAGGCTGGCTTCACCCCGGGCTCGTCCTCAGAGGCTGGCTTCACCGCCGGTTCGTACCCGGAGGCTGACTTCCCGACCGGCTCGTCCTCGGTGGCCGGCTACCCGATGGGACCGCTGTCGGATGCCGGGTACCCGGACCGCCCGGACGCCGGATTCTCACCCGGCTCCCCTTCGGCCAGCCGCTATCCCACTGATCAATCAGACGACGCGGGTTATCCGGCCGGCCCCGGAAACTCCCGGTTCCCGGCGGACTCCTACTCAGATCCCCGGCACCCGTCCGAACCGTCCACCGCCAGCCAGAACCTGTCCGGACCGTCCACCGGCAGCCGGAACCCGTCCGCGCCACGCGCCGGCAGCCGGAACCCGTCCGCGCCACCCTTCGGTACCCGTCCGCCTGCCGTCCGTCCGCCGGTGGCCACGTCCAGCATCCGTCAACCGATGGACCACCCGCCGGCGAACCGAGGTCCGGCATTCCCCCAGGCCACCAATCGCCAACCGGTGGCGCCACCGCCGATGAACCGCCCCCCGATGGCCCCGGCTCCCGTCAACCGGGCCCCGGTCGCGCCGCCTCCCGTTTCCCACCGTCCCGCGGCTACGCCGTACGCCGGTGACTCGCTGCAGAACTCGCCGTCGTCCGGCTTCTTCTCACCCGTCGAGAACGAGATCGCGCAACCCGGCGAGGAGCCGAAATCGCGATCCACCCGGGCCGACCGTCCCAAGCGCGGTAAGGGCAACGCCGGTAAGCGTGGCCGCAACGCCGCACCCGGGTCCGCCACCGAACCGGACCCGACCGGCGAGCCGCGCTCCGAAGAGGAGCAACGACCCCGCGGCGCCAAGGCCAAGCCGCGAACGATCGCAGGCCAGCTCGTACGGCGTACGTTGGGTGCGGCAGCTCGGTCGAAGCCCATCCCGGACTCACCGCCGGAGGTCGATCCGACCTCTGCGGTGACACCATCCGAGGCAACGCCGCCTTCTGCCGAGAGCACCACCGAGCCGGACGCCGCTACGGACAAAAAGCCCGCAGAAGACGTGGCAGCCGAGAAGCCGAAGAGCGAATCAGCCGCGCCGGCGGTCAAGGGCGGTCTCCCGCAGTGGGCCACCGAGGGCTGGCACGCCCCGAGCTTCGCCCGTCTGGAGCAAGCCCGAAAGGAAGCCCAGGCCACACCACCCGCCGACCCCTCCCCGGCGCAGCAGCCCGGCCCGGCGTCCCTGCTGCCCCAACCGGCAACAGCCCTGTACCTCCCGCAAGCGGGATCAGCCCCGCACCGCCGCCAGATCACCGCCGTCCCCCACCCACCCCAGCCCGACGCGGTCCAGCAACCACCCGCGCCGCTCCAGCAACCTCGAACGGGTTCCGCGCGTCAGCACCCCCCGGCCGCCGTAACCCAGCGCCTCCAGATCAGCCCGGCCCAACTCGGCCGAGCCCTCCAGCGCCCCGACGCCCACCAGGGCACCCAGCCACCCCAGCACCCCACCCCGCCAACCCACCCACCCCGGAACCCCCCGCCCGGCCAGGGCGTCCGGAACTCCCCGCCCGGCCAGGGCATCCGCAACATCCCGCCCGGCCAGGCGCCCCGAAGCAATCCGGTAGGTCAGCCGCCCCGGAATGCTCCATCAGGTCAAGCGTTCAGGAACAATCCGGCAGCTGGTCAGGCGCCGCGGAACGCTCCACCCGGCCAGGGCGGCCAAGCACAGTGGAACGGCCCACCCGGCCAGGGAGGCCAAGCGCAGCGGAACGCTCCGGCAGGTCAAGGACAGCGGAACAATGCGACCGGTCAAGGACCCCGGAACATTCCACCCGGCCAAGCTGACCGGAACATTCCGGCGGGTCAGTCGCCGCGGACCAATCCGGCCGGTCCGGCGTTCAGGAACGCACCAACCGCGTCGGCACCCTGGGCTGCCCCGGTAGAACCGTCCGAGGGACATGACCAGCACCCGCCGACAGGTGGCGGGTCGATGCACGAGCCCGCCAATGGCAGGCCGATGCAGCGGCCACCCTACGAAAGGCCGGCTCCCGACAAACAGGCTCACGACAAACAGGCTCACGACGGACAGGGCTACGACAAGCCAGGCTACGACAGGCGGGACTACGACAGGCCTGGCTACGACAGGCCGGGCTATGGCAGGCAGGACTTTGGCAGGCAGGACTACGACAGGCCGGCTTACGACGCCGGCCGGGGCAATCCGGCCGTCTATCGGGATGAGAGCCGCAGTGCTGGCCGGGGGGCGTATTCGGGGCGGGAGGAGAGTGCGGAAGGGCCGATCTGGACTGTGCCGGATCTTCCTGATGCGGTGCTTCCCGATTTGAGCTGGGCGCCGGGGGAGCCGCCGGTTCGCCGCCAGCGGAGTGCGACCGATGCGCCCACGCAGATGCTGCCGGAGATCGGGAACCGGGGGCGGCGGCAGGCTGATTCGTCGAGCACGGTTTATGTGAGCCGGCATGCGGCTGATCCGAGTAGTGGGGCCGGTGCCGGGGCTCAGTGAAAGTGCTGGCCGGATAGGGTGAGGGAATGGTTTCCTCGCCCTATTCCGACCTTACTCGGCCGCCTCTGGGCGTCCGGGCTCTGCAACGGGCTCTGGTTGTTCCGGGTGGGGTCTGGCAGCGCCTTGATGTGGTGGGGGAGACCGGGTCCACCAATGCCGATGCTGCGCGGGCTGCGCTCGATGGGGTGGCTGAGGGGCTTGTTGTTGTTGCTGAGCAGCAGGTTTCCGGGCGGGGGCGGCGGGACAGGCAGTGGGTTTCGCCGGCTCGGGCGGGGTTGACGCTGAGTGTCGTGTTCCGGCCGGGGGTCGCTGTCGCGGAAAGAGACTGGCCGGCCGCGCCGCAGCGCACGTGGGGCTGGTTGCCGCTGCTCGCGGGGGTGGCGCTGCGGGAGGCCGTGCAGCGCGTCGCCGAGGTGGACGCCGGCCTGAAATGGCCCAACGATCTTCTGACGAGAAGCGACACCGCGTGGGGGAAAGCGGCCGGGATTCTGGCTGAGGTCTCGGGGGATGCCGTGGTGGTCGGGATCGGGCTGAATGTCAGCACCCGGTCCGAGGAGTTGCCGGAGACCAACGGGATGCCGGCGACCTCGTTGCTGCTGTCCGGCGCGAAGAGCACCGACCGTGACCCGCTGTTGCGTGCCCTGCTGCGTAGTTTCGGCCAGTGGTACACGGGCTGGCGGGAGGCCGGTGGCGACGCGGAGATGTGCGGGCTGCTCGCTGCTTATCGAGAGGGGTGCGCCACGATCGGCCGGGAGGTCCGGGTGCTGCTTCCGGATGGCGGCGAGCTGGTCGGCACGGCTGCGGATGTCGATTCCGACGGGCAACTGATCGTTCGTACGGTTACGGGCTCCGAGCGGCGTGTGTCGGCTGGGGACGTCCTGCACGTACGCTGAGGCCGTGCCTTTTCCGGACGACGTCCTGACCGATGAGGAGGAGGTCGTCCTCCATCTTCACCCGCATGCGCGGGCCGCGGTGCTGCCGATCGTGGTGCTGGCCGCCGCCCTGGCCGTGATGATCATGGTGTGGGTGATGTTGCCGCCGAACACCGGTGGGCTGATCGGCGTCTGCGTGGTCGGCGCGGTGGCGTTCTACGTGGCCGTTCGGCGCGGGGTGTGGCCGTTACTGGTGTGGCGGACGACCCATTACGTGATCACCGATGAGCGGATCCTGCTGCAGGACGGGGTCGTGGCCCGGGAGCGGCGGGATCTGCCGCTCAACCGGATCAACGACCACGTTGCCACCCAGTCCCTGCTGGACCGGATGCTGGGGTGCGGGACGCTCACCGTGGATTCGATCGGGGAGCGCTCCGCCGTGCTCGCGTCGGTGCCTCGGGTGCAGCAGGTGCAGACGACGCTCTACGGACTCATCGAGACCGACCGCGAGCTGCGGCCGGACGACGACGACGAAGCGGAAGTGCGGGAGGAACCGGTGGTCACACAGCGCGGCGTTGCGCGTCGATCTCCTGGGCGATCTCCGCGTCCAAGCGGCCCTCCGACTCGGCGCTGAGCTCGGCCAGACCGGCTGCGACGTCCATGCCGGCGACGCTGGCCTCGTGACCGTCGACCGCGGGCTTGAGGAAGACGAACGTCCGGTAGGCCCAGAAGCGGAACACCGTGGCGACCGCGATGCCGAGCAGGGTGACGCCCATGAACAGGACGGCGTCCTTCTCCTCGCTGAGACCGAAACCGTACTTACCGATGCCGACGGCGCCTGACTGGATCACCATGCCCGCGAGGTTGAAGCCGAAGAACAGCGTGTATTCGCGGCGCAACGCGGTGCGGGTGTGGTTGCGGTAGGTCCAGAAGCGGTTGGCGAGGTAGGCCAGCGTTGTCGTGACGACGGTGGCGATGATGCTCGCCTTCACGGCGCCGATGGGCAGCAGTGCCCAGGTGATCGCCATGTAGAGGAGCGTGTTCGCTGCACCGATAACGCCGAACGCCAGTGCCTCGGGGGCGAGGTGGCGGAGGCGTTCCGACAGCGGGCGGGCTGAAGGCATTGGGCAACCTTAAGGGGGGAAGGGATAAGACGACGAACCGAACCGGAAGCTGGGGTTCGTCGTCACATTCGCCGGACGGCGCTCGGCGCCGTCTTGTGGGTGGGGCGCGTCGCCATCTTCGCGGCCGGCGGGGCCGGGTCTGCAGGGGCGGCCGCGGGGGCCGGAGCCGGGACCGGGGCCTCGCCGAAAACGAAGCGGCGGTACGACCAGAATCGGAAAAGGGTGCCCACGGCGGTGCCGACCAGCTGGCCGGAGATGTTGTCCGCGAGCGGGGTCTGGAACTCGGGCCAGATGGAGCCGAGCCCGTAGTGGCTGATCGCCAGGCAGGCCAGGCCGATGCCCAGGCCGACGCCGTTGAGCAGGAAGAACACGGTGTACTGGCGGGCCATGCCGGTGTGCTCGCGGTGCCGCCAGGTCCAGTATCGGTTGCCGGCGAAGGCCACGGACGTGGCGATCAGGGTGGAGCCGGTCTTGGCGAGCAGCGACTCGGCGCCGGTCTGCAGCAGCACGTTGAAGATGACGAGGTCGATGGCGAACGCGATGCCGCCGACGGTGCCGAATTTGCCGACCTCGCGCACCAAAGCCCCGAAGCGTGCCCGCAGAGCGGGCAGGATCGTGGCAGCAGGCACAGCCCCGAGAGTACCGGCGTCAGTCACCCGCTGCTGTTTTCGTGAGCGACTCTTAATCCGCGGGGGTCGCATGGTTCCGTTGTCTGTACGGTCGGTAGTGACGCTGGTTGATTTCGGTCACCTCCGCCAGCCGGGCCCGGCACTCCGCGCACCACGCCACGTGAGCCTCAAGGCGCACCGAGTCACGATGCGCGAGCCGGCCCCGGACCCGGCCGCCCAGCCGGTCGCCGACCCAGCGGCACTCGGGCGGGTCGGCCACGGCGACATGCTGCTGGAGGTAGAGCCGGCGCAAACCCTCACGCGCGCGGTGGGCGAGCACGGCGACGGCGTTGGGGGTCAGGCCGAGCTGTGGTGCCACCTCGGCGGGGCTCGCGCCTTCTATTTCGGTACGCCAGAGCACGTCACGCCACCTGGCCGGCAACGCGTTGTACGCCCGAGCCGCGTACGTCCGCTCGAGCCGTTCCAGCGCGGGGTCGAGAAACGGCTGCCCCTCGTCGTACCGGGTCAGGTCATCGGTGAACTCGAGCCGGCGGTCCCGGCGTGCCCGGTGATAGAGGACGTGCCGCAGGGTCGTGTGCAGGTAGGCCCGGAACGCCACGATGGGACCCCGCCCGGCCCGCAGCGTGGCGAGCACCTTGGCGAACGTCTCGGCGACCAGGTCATCGGCGTCCGAGGGATCGGTGACCAGCCCGTAGGCGAACGCGCGCGCCGCCGACCGGTGCCGCTGGTAGAGCAATCCGTAGGCGTCGGTGTTACCCGCCCGCACCGCAGCCAGCAACTCGGTGTCAGCGTCATCGGCCGACGAGCCTGACAAGCCCGAGCCTGCCGGGTTCGTCATTCCTGCCTCCTGAAGCGGGGGGACCGAGAGGAAAGACCCAAGTACCAGCCAGCTTATGCCCTTTTGTCCACTTTGTGAAAGTGGGAGCGCTCCCTGCTCAGAGCTGCGCTAGGAAGCGAAGAATCAGTCGCTAATGAGCATGACGTCTGAAGATTGTGTGGTCTTCCACAGGATTGGCCGACGAAACCAACGTTTTATCGGCTTAGGCTGACGTGATCCCCGTTACGAGAGGGCCGGACAACCGGCCTGATTCGTCACAGGTCATACCGACCGGAGGGAATCACATGTCCAGCCATCCCACACCGCACGCCCGACTGCGCGCCTGGGTCGACGAGACCGCGGCGCTCACCCGGCCCGACCGCATCGTCTGGTGCGACGGCTCCGACAAGGAATGGACGCGCCTCACCGACGAGCTCGTGGCCGCCGGCTCCCTCGTCCGACTGGACCGCGCCCGCCGCCCCAATTCGTTCTGGGCCCGCACCGACCCCGGGGACGTCGCCCGGGTCGAGGAACGCACGTTCATCTGTTCCGCCGATCCCGCCGACGCCGGCCCCACCAACAACTGGATGGCGCCGGCCGAGATGAAAGCGACGATGACCGGGCTCTACGGGGGCTGCATGCGCGGACGCACGATGTATGTCGTCCCGTTCTGCATGGGCCCGCTCGACGCGCCGAACCCCATGTTCGGCGTGGAGCTGACCGACAGCGCCTACGTCGTGGCCTCGATGAAGATCATGACGCGGATGGGTACGACGGTGCTGAACGCCATGGGTGCCGACGCCGACTTCGTCCCGGCCCTGCACTCCGTCGGTGCGCCGCTCGCCGAGGGCCAGGAGGATGTCTCCTGGCCGTGCAACGAGACGAAGTACATCTCGCACTTCCCGGAGACCCGCGAGATCTGGTCATACGGCTCCGGCTACGGCGGCAACTCGCTGCTGGGCAAGAAGTGCTTCGCCCTGCGGATCGCCAGCGTCGCCGCCCGCGACGAGGGCTGGCTCGCCGAACACATGCTGATCATGAAGCTGACCTCACCCGCGGGCCGGGTCCGCTACGTGGCCGGCGCGTTCCCCTCGGCGTGCGGCAAGACCAACCTGGCGATGCTCCAGCCGACGCTGCCGGGCTGGAAGGTCGAGACCGTCGGTGACGACATCGCCTGGATGCGGTTCGGCGAGGACGGGCGGCTCTGGGCCACCAACCCCGAGTTCGGCCTCTTCGGCGTCGCGCCGGGCACGGATCAACACACCAATCCCAATGCGATGCGTACGCTCGCCCGTGGCAATTCGGTGTTCACCAACGTCGCACTGACCGACGACGGCGACATCTGGTGGGAGGGCATGGGTGAACCGCCCGCGCACCTGACCGACTGGAAGGGCGAGGACTGGACCCCCGATTCGCCCGGCCCGTCCAGCCATCCCAACAGCCGCTTCTGCACGCCCATCAGCCAGTGCCCGATCCTCGCGCCGGAATACGACGACCCGCGCGGCGTACCCATCGATGCGATTCTCTTCGGTGGCCGGCGCCGGACGACCGTGCCCCTGGTCACCGAGGCCCGGGACTGGGTGCACGGCGTCTACTTCGGTGCGACGCTCTCGTCGGAGACCACTGCGGCGGCGGTCGGCAAGGTCGGGGTGGTGCGCCGCGACCCGATGGCGATGCTGCCGTTCATCGGCTACAACGCCGGCGACTACTTCAACCACTGGATCGAGATGGGCAAGGCGGCGTCCGGCGACGCGGAGCTGCTGCCGAAGATCTTCTACGTGAACTGGTTCCGCCGCGGTGACGACGGCCGGTTCCTCTGGCCCGGGTTCGGCGAGAATTCCCGGGTGCTCAAGTGGATCGTCGAACGCCTGGACGGCGAGGGCGAGGCGATCGAGACGCCGATCGGGCACGTGCCGACGCCCGAAGCGCTCGACCTGACCGGACTGGATCTCGACGAGGCCGACGTGCGGGCCGTGCTGAGCGTCGACACCGACGAGTGGCTCGCCGAGATCCCGCAGGTCGAGGAGTGGTTCGCCAAGTTCGGCGACAAGCTCCCGGCCGTGCTCTGGGCCGAGCTCGACGCGCTCAAGTCCCGCCTCAACGCCGCGTGATGCCCCGCGCCCGCCTTGCGTCGCTCTCACGCGCGACAACGTTCGAGGCGGGCGCGGTCTGGGTACCTTCACGGCCATGACGACAGCCGCCGTGTCCGGGACCGTTGATTACGGGCGACCGGTTGCTGTCCGGGTGCTGACCGGGCTGCTGGTCGCGACGGCTGCGGCCACCGCGGGGGTCGAGCTCCTCAATTACTGGTACGCCACCGAGCACGGCTTCGGGCTCGCCGTCCGAACAGGCTGGGCTCTGCTGCGTACGGTCGGCTGGCTGATCCTGATCTGGCATGTGCGCCGCGGCAGGGCAGCGGCCCGTCCCCTCGGTCTGATCCTCGCCGTCACCACGATTTTCGCCGTCGGGCGCCTGCTCGTCCCGCGCGAAGGCACCCCGCCGACCGCCGGCGTGCTCGGGTTCGCCGCGCTGACCGTGCTCTGCGTGAGCGTGGTGGTGATGCTCTACCGGCATCCGGCCGTGCAGGAACACCTGGTCCGGCATCCCAACAAGATCGTGCTGACCCGCGACGGCTTCGAATGGCGCGAGGCGACCCCGAAACGCCCGCCGCTCGCCGCCTGGGCGATCACCGCGCGGGTCTCGTCCTTCACCTACAGCCCGCTGATGCTCGTGCCCGCCCTGATCTCGGTCAGCGAGCTCGGCTCCCGGCCCGAATGGCTGCTCGCGGTCATCTTCTGGTTCGCGGCCGGCATCGGCGTCAGCTACGCGGTCCTCCTCGCGACGTACTTCCTGCTCAAGGGCAAGCCGTGGGCCCGCGCGCACCTCATCTGGATCACCATCGGGTCCCTCGTCATCGACCTGCCGCTCTGCTACCTGTTGCTGGGCACCGACGGCCTGATCCGGGACGGGTCCCCGCTGGTCGCCGCGTCCCTGCTGACCGTCTATTCGTTGTGGCGCGTGGCGCGGGTCGAAAAAGCCGCATGACCTATGACGTGGTGATCGTCGGTGCGGGCCCCGCGGGCTCGGCCGCCGCGATCGCCGCGCGACGGGCCGGAGCCTCGGTGCTGCTGCTCGACCGTTCCGCGTTCCCGCGCGACAAGGTGTGCGGGGACGGCATCGCGGCCGAGGCGTTCGACGTGCTCGACGAGCTCGGCGTCACCGGCATCGCCGACGGTTTCCCGCCGATCGGATCCCTGCGCCTGGTCGCGCCGAGCGGTGCCGAGGTGGCCCGCCCGCTGCCCCGCCCGGCACACACCATCCCGCGTCTCGTGTTCGACGAGCTCCTGGTCGAGGCGGCGATCGCCCACGGCGTGGAGCTGGGCCGGCATTCGGTTCGTGAGTTGCGACACGATCGTGGCGACGTGGTTCTCGACGGGCGGATCAGGGCCCGGGTCGTCATCGGCGCGGACGGCGCGGGCTCTGTCGTGCGGCGGTGGCTCGGGCATCCGGTCAACCCGCCCGGGCATCTGGCGATCGCGATCCGGGGCTACGGGCCCGCCACGGGCGGCGAGCAACTCATCCGGACGACGGGTGCGCGCTGGCCCGCGTACGCGTGGTCGTTTCCGCTCGGGGACGGCACCGCCAACATCGGGTACGGCGAGGTGCTGCGCGGGCGTGCGCTCACGAAGGCGTACCTGACGGGTCGTCTTGCCGATCTGCTGCCCGGCAGCGTCCCCACCGGGATGCGGGCCCACCACCTGCCTCTTTCCACCCACCGCCCGGCGCCCGCCCGCGGCCCGGTGCTGCTCGCCGGTGACGCACTCTCCCTGATCAACCCGTTCACCGGAGAGGGAATCTTCTACGCCGTGCTCTCCGGCTCGCTGGCCGGGACCGCGGCGGCCACCGGTCCGGAGCGGGCCGCCGCGGGATACACCCGGGCGCTGCGGACCCGCCTCGGCCGGCATCTGCGGCACTCCGGAACGGCGGCGCTGCTCACCAGGCAGACACGGGTGGTCGACGCCGCGGTCCGCGCCGCCCGCCGGGACGGCCGGGTTTTCCGCCGGATGGTGGATCTGGGCCTCGGTGACGGGGTCTTCGATCTTCGGACGATCGGCCGGATCGGGGCCGAGATGCTGCATTTCGCCCAGCCGCCCTCTTGAGCCTGAGCGTCCGGTCGCTAGGCTTGGCCGCGATGACTCTGCGGTCCCTGGTCTACTCCCTGTACGAGCGGCGACTCGCCGGCAAGCTGGCCGGCAAGCCGGTGCCTCAGCACGTCGGTGTCATGTGTGACGGCAACCGGCGCTGGGCCCGCGAGATGGGTTTCGTCGACCCCAACGACGGCCACCGCGTCGGCGCGGTGCGCATCAAAGAGCTGCTCGGCTGGTGCGACCAGGCGGGGATCGGGCACGTCACGCTCTACCTGCTCGCCACCGACAACCTCCAGCGCCCGGCGGCCGAGCTCGACCCGCTGGTCACGATCATCGAGGACCTGGCGACCGAGCTGGCCGAGGAGGGCAACCCCTGGCGGCTGCGCATCGTCGGCGCGCTCGACCTGCTGCCCGCGCACACGGCCGCCGTCCTCAAGGCCGCCCAGGAGAAGACCCGCGACCGCACCGAGGGCGTCGAGGTCAACCTAGCGGTGGGCTACGGCGGGCGGCGCGAGATCACCGACGCGGTCCGCTCGCTGCTGCACGAGCAGGCCGCTGCGGGTCGCTCGCTGGAGGAGCTCGCCGAGATCCTCGACGTCGAGCACATCGCCGAGCACCTCTACACCCGCGGCCAGCCAGACCCCGACCTCGTCATCCGGACAAGCGGGGAGCAGCGGCTGTCGGGCTTCCTGCTGTGGCAGTCGGCGCACTCGGAGTTCTACTTCCACGACGCCAACTGGCCCGACTTCCGCCGGACGGATTTCCTGCGGGCACTGCGCTCCTACGCGAGCCGTCAGCGTCGCTACGGCGCCTGAGGTCTTCCCCGCGCCGGCGCGACGGCAGGTTGCTCACCCCCAGGACGCTGATGACGATGGCGATACCGGCCCATTCGTGCGCGTGCAGGTCCTGACCGAGCAGCAGCAACCCGAAGACCGCGGCGAAAACCGGATGCACGCTCATGAACATGCCGAAGACCTGCGCGGGAACGGTACGCAACGCGATCAGGTCCCCCGCATAGGGCAGCGCGCTCAGCACACCGGCGACGGCCGCCCACCCCAGCGCCGCCCCGGTCATCCTGCCCTGTATGAGAAGGATCACTGCAACGGGTAGGTAGCCCATCGCGGAGAGCGACGTTGCCACGGCCAACCCCTCCACCCCCGGCAGTCGAACCCCGATCAAACGATTGAGCAGGATGTACGCCGCCCAGCAACCGGCCGCCACCAGCCCGCACGCGATTCCCACGTAGTCGCTGGACGCCCCGGGCAGCACCAGGACGTAGACCCCGGCCCCGGCGGCAACGGCACAGGCCAGATCTTTACGCGTACGCGACCCGAGCAGTGCCACCGCCAGCGGCCCGAGCACCTCCAGCGTCACCGCCAGCCCCAGCCCGATCCGCTCGACAGCCGAGTAGAGGCTCAGGTTCATCACCGCGAACACACCGGCGAGCAGCAGCGTCGGCCACCACTGTGACCAGGTGAAACGGCGCGGATCGGGGCGGGCCATGGGCAACAGCACGGCGGCGGCGACGAGCTGGCGTACGGCGACGACGCCCGCCGGTCCGACCGCGGCGAAGGCGTGCGCACCCGCCGCGGCGCCGGCCTGATTGGCCGAGGCGCTGGCGAGCATCGTGGCGATGCCGGTCAACCGGCGTGATCTCATGCTCTCAGCCTCGGTCGCGGGCTTCCCGAAGAGAAATACGTCCCACGCCGCACTTATACGCTCTACGTATGGATGTACGGCTGGGGCAGCTCCGAGCGCTGGTGGCGGTCGCCGACGCGGGCACCTTCACCGACGCCGCGATCCCGCTCGGCATCTCGCAGGCCTCGGTGTCCCGGACGATCGCCGCACTGGAGAGGGAGCTCGGCGCCCGGCTGGTCCGGCGCACGACCCGGCACGTGGAGCTCACACCGACCGGCCTGCGCGTGGCCGCGCAGGCGCGCCGGATCCTGAGCGAGGTGGCCCATCTGGCTCACCTGGTCGCCGATCGTGGCGAGATCCGGGTCGGTTTCTCCTGGGCCGCCCTGGGCCGGCACACCCGCCGCCTGCAGAAGGAGTGGGCCGCCGCGCATCCCGCTCATCCGCTGGTGTTCGTGCAGGTCAACGACGTGTCAGCGGGGCTGAGCAGTGACCAGGCCGACGTCGCGGTGATTCGCCACCCGTTCGGCGACCCCCGCTTCGCCACCGCCGAGATCGGCAGGGAAGCCCGTTACGCCGCGGTCGCCACGGACAGCTCCCTGGCCCGGCGCCGAACCCTGCGCGTCGAGGACCTGGCCCGCTACACCGTGGCGATCGACCAGCGCACCGGCACGACGTCGCTGGACCTTTTCCCGCAGGACGCCCGGCCCGGCACGATCCGGGAAACCCTCGGCATCGACGAATGGCTGACGCTGATCGCCGCAGGTCAGGCAGTCGGGATCACCGCCCAGGCGACAGCGCACCAGTATCCCCGCCCAGGCGTTGCCTACCGGGCCCTGCGTCAGGCCCCGCCGATCTCGGTACGCCTGGCGTGGTGGCGCGACGACCCGCCTGCCGATCTGGACGAACTGCTGACGCTCGCCCGCCGGCTCTGGACCGGCCCGGCCGCCTGAGGCTGACCGCCGGGACGTGCTTGCCCGCCGGCCCCTCGTGGGCCGGGCGGGCGTGGGCAGGCGCTGGTCAGCGTGCGAGGACGGGGAGAGCGTCGGCCAGGAAACGGGCGACGTCCTCGGGGGAGTCCAGGGTGAGGTCGGCCGCGCTGGAGACCTCGGCACCCGTTTCCGGGTTGGCCACCGCAACGGCGACGCCGAAGAATGCCGGATCGACGGCCTCCCGGGCCCGCAGCGCGTCGAACGCCTTGATGTCGGACATGTCGTCGCCGAAATACCAGGCGCAGCCCGCGCCCAGCACCGCGTCGCTGATGACCATGCCCTTGTCCTGGTCGACCGGGGGCTTGAGCTCCACCACCATGCGACCGCCCTGGATCCGCAGGCCGACGCGTTCGGCCTGCTCGTGACCCCAGCGCTCGACCTCCCCACCCAGGTGAGGCACGGTCCGGTAGTGCAGGGCGACCGAGAGGCGTTTGTATTCCACATAGACGCCCTGCGGCAGCTCCGCCTTGGCCCGCTCGGCCAGCTCGGCCATCGCGGGCACCCACGGCAGCGCGGCAGGCTCGGTGACGACGTCGCCGTCGTGCCAGACCTCCAGGCCGTAGAGACCATAGAGGTCCACATGCTCCAACGACCCGAAACGGGACCGCAGGAAGCTCACCGGCCGGGCCGACACGATCGCCACCCGGGCCACCCGCGATGCCAGCTCCTCGAGCACGCCCAGAACGGAGGGGACGGGCTGCGAGGCATCCGGATCGTCGGTGACGGGCGACAGAACGCCGTCGAAATCAAAGAAGAACGTTGTCTCCGTAGCGCGCGAGGCGGTGAAACGCAATGCCTCGTCGGCGCTGAGGGGGTGCGCGGGGCGCGAGGTCTCAGGCACGAAACCCAGCGTACCCGCCGTACGGCGCGATGCATCCCGGCGCGACCTTCCTGGAATTGGCGTATGTCGCGGGTACTACCGCGGGGGCTAGTTGACCGCTAGCGTTCTAGGTATGGCACGGGGTTCTCCCGGGCCATCCGATAGCCCGGACCTGCGACAAGTGCGCCACGGGGCCAGCACCCGACCCCGTGAAAGTGACGGGCGCCGGACGTGGCGGACCGCGGGCGGCCGGGTTGCACGCCCGCTGGAGCAGGCCTGTGACATCTCGCCGTAATGACGCCGGGGAAACGCAGAAGATCCCGGCCGCCAAAGACTCCAGCAGCCGCGCCTCCTCGGGGCGGCGTTCCCGAGACCGGCACGCCGACGCGGAGCCCGCTCCAACCGGCAAGGTCTTCGTGCTGGACACCTCGGTCCTGCTCTCCGATCCGGGCGCCTTCCGGCGGTTCACCGATCACGAGGTGATCGTGCCGCTGGTGGTCATCTCCGAGCTCGAGGGCAAGCGAAACCATCCCGAGCTGGGCTGGTTCGCCCGTCAATCGCTGCGGATGCTCGACGAGCTGCGGATCAAGCACGGCCGGCTCGACCAGCCCGTGCTCTGCAACGACGAGGGCGGCACGCTGCGGGTGGAGCTCAACCACGCCGACCAGAGCGTGCTGCCGCAGGGGTTCCGCAACGATTCCAACGACACCCGGATCCTCTCGGTGGCTCTCGGGCTCGCCGCGGAAGGTCGCGACGTCACGCTGGTCAGCAAGGACATGCCGCTGCGGGTCAAGGCCGCGGCGGTGGGTCTGACCGCGGACGAATACCTGCACGGCCAGGCCAGCGATCCGACCTGGACCGGCATGGCCGACCTCACCCTCGACGAGGAGGAGGTCAACAGCCTCTATTCGGGTGACGAGCTCGAGCTGGAGGCCGCGGAGAACCTGCCGAGCCACACCGGCCTGGTCATCCATTCGGCCCGGGGTTCGGCGCTGGGCCGGGTCACCCCCGACAAGTCGGTCAAGCTGGTCCGCGGCGACCGGGAGGCGTTCGGCCTGCGGGGCCGCTCGGCGGAGCAGCGCATCGCCCTCGACCTGTTGACGGATGACTCGATCGGGATCGTCTCGCTCGGTGGCCGCGCGGGCACCGGCAAGTCGGCGCTCGCGCTCTGCGCCGGCCTGGAGGCGACGATGGAGCGTCAGCGCCACAAGAAGGTGATCGTCTTCCGTCCGCTGTACGCGGTCGGCGGCCAGGAGCTCGGCTATCTGCCGGGCAGCGAATCGGAGAAGATGTCGCCCTGGGCGCAGGCGGTCTTCGACACGCTCGGGGCGGTGGCGCACGCCAACGTCGTCGAGGAGGTCATGGCGCGCGGGCTGCTCGAGGTTCTGCCACTGACCCACATCCGCGGCCGCAGCCTGCACGACGCCTTCGTGATCGTCGACGAGGCGCAGTCGCTGGAACGCAACGTGCTGCTGACCGTCCTCTCCCGGATCGGTCAGGGATCGCGGGTCGTGCTGACCCACGACGTCGCCCAGCGCGACAACCTGCGGGTCGGCCGGCACGACGGCGTGACGGCGGTGATCGAGGCGCTGAAGGGCCACCCGATCTTCGCCCATGTCACCCTGACGAGGTCCGAGCGTTCACCCATCGCAGAGGTCGTCACCGATCTGCTGGAGGAGATCCCGCTCTGACCCTGAGTCATCGTGAGGCGGGCGCCCGGGCAGGGTTCCCGCCTCACGCCATGCTTAGAGTCAATTACTCAAAGTCACTCAGCCTACATCGTACGGGTGAGTCGGATGGAGTTGATTCACCCCGTTTTAATGTTAAACATCCTGTGATTCATTTCACAAGGTTGCATTCTTATTTCACATCGCCTTCACGGTGAGCCATGGTGGCTGGCGAGCATGAATGGCGTGGGCCGCCCGGTCGGAGATCGATCGCGGGCCATGCTGACCGGCTTGACGGGCCGGTCGCGTCCTTGCCCCCTACGAAGGGAAACTCTTCGTGAATCGGCTCTGGAGCCGGGTCGGAATCCGTGTGGCCTCTGTGGGACTGCTCGTTGTGGGCACGATCGGCGGGGTCTACCTCGGCCAGAGCCGGGATGTCCAGCAGCAGGGGGCGCAGGCGCAGCTTGTCGTCCAGGCGGACGTGAGCACGGAGTTCGACGAGATGTCGTTGCTCAAGGAGCGCCACAGCCAGCACGCGGCCGCTCGGGCATATCAGCGTGCGGCGGAGGGTGACGCGGCCTCGAAGGTCGCCACCGACGCCAAGAGCGCCGCCAGCAAGGCGCTCACGCAGCAGACCAAGGCGATCGAGAAGAAGGAAGCCGAGGAGAAGGCCGCGGAGGAAGCCGCCGCGAAGTCGTCGTCCTCGTCCTCCTCCGGTTCCTCGACGACTGAGGTGGGCCCGATCCCGTCCTCCTGCAGCGAGTTCAGCGGCAACCGCGCCACGGGTTGCGCACTGATGCTCGACGCGGGCTTCGGGATCGACCAGTTCCCCTGCCTGAACAAGCTGTTCAACCGGGAGAGCGGCTGGAACGAGAAGGCCAGCAACACGAGCTCGGGTGCGTACGGCATCCCGCAGGCCCTGCCCGGCAGCAAGATGGCCTCGGTAGCCTCCGACTGGGAGACCAACGCGGCCACCCAGATCAAGTGGGGCCTCGGTTACATCGAGGGCCGCTACGACACCCCGTGCGGCGCCTGGGACCACTCGGAGAGCGTCGGCTGGTACTGACAGACTTGCGATAAAGGGGTATGCGCTTCGGCGCGTACCCCTTTTTCCGGTCTTTTGTGGTGGTCAAATGTCGGGATGTTCCGGAAAGTCGCCCTCCTGCTCGTGCTCGGGACCGTCCTGGCGGTGAGCCCGGTCGGCGCGTCCGCCCAGGACAAAGCCCGCGTCGTCGTCGGCGGCATCCTCGCGCCCGACGGCCGGTTCCCCTGGATGGTCCGGCTCTCCGTGGGGTGCGGCGGCGCGCTGACCGCGCCACGGGTCGTCCTCACCGCCGCGCACTGTGTCGGCAAGACCGGCCCGAACGATCACATCGAGGCCGTCGCCGGCGTCGCCGACCTGCGCTCCGCCGACCGGGTCACCGCCCACTCGGTCGAGGTCGTGCGGGCCCCGAACTTTCGCGACGAGACCCGCGGCGACGACTGGGCACTGATCAAACTGGACCGGGAACTCGACCTGCCCACGCTCGAGTTGGGGCGCGCCGCGAACGAGAAGGGCCCGTTCACGATCGTGGGCTGGGGTCAGACCAGCGAGAGCTCCGTCAAGCAGGAGAAACGCCTCCGGTACGCGAGCGTGGCGATGATTCCCGACGCCGCGTGCGCCAAGGCGTACCGCAAGATCGGTGTTTCCCTGGTCCGGGACGAATCGCTCTGCGCCGGTAAGCCGGGCGTCGACACCTGCCAGGGCGACTCCGGCGGCCCGCTCGTGGGGGTGAGCGGGCACCGGTGGATCCAGGTGGGCATCGTCAGCTGGGGACTCGGCTGTGCCCGCGAGGAGTATCCGGGCGTGTACACCCAGCTCTCCAAGTTCCGGCCGGCGATCAAGAAGCTGACCGCACAAATGAGTGCACCCTAGGGTGGCGGTCGGGGTAGTCGGATCGGCTGAGCGTGCCTGATCGAGCACGGGAAGTTGGCGACAGTGGCGGCCATCGGTAACCATCGGAGGATGAGTTACCCGGGGCCCGAGAGCGACGCGAGCACCAAATTCGGCACCGAGGCGTTCTTCGCCTCGATCGGCCGAGCCTTCGTGGTGATGTGCGCGGTTGTCCCCGTGCTCTTCCTCATCGAGGCGATCGACCGGGGGCTGGGCGCCGGCACGCTCGACATCGCCGGCGGGATCATCCCCCGCCGCATCGACGGGCTCGACGGTGTCATCTTCAGCCCGTTCCTGCACGCCGGCTGGGACCACCTCTACGGCAACAGCATCCCGCTGATCCTGGTCGGGACGTTCGTGCTCGCCGGTGGCACCCGCCGGTTCCTCTGGTCGACCCTGCTGATCGTGCTCGTCAGCGGGTTCGGGGTGTGGCTCGTCGGCGACCCGTCCAGCGTCGTGGTCGGCGCCAGCGGCGTGGTCTTCGGCTATCTCGGCCTGCTCTTCGCCCGCGGCTTCGTCGAGCGCAGCTGGTGGAACCTCGCCGTTGCGGCCTTCATCGGGCTGCTCTACTGGTACCAGATCTACAACATCCTGCCCACGAACGAGGCGATCTCGTGGCAGGGGCACCTGTTCGGCCTGCTCGCCGGTGTGGTCGCGGCGGTAGCGTTCCGGCGCCGGCGGCCCCGGCCGGTCCCGGCGCTCTACGACCCCACCACGACCACGCTCACCGATATCTGAGCTTCCGAGGCAGCACAGCCACCCCCACCGCGATCAGGGTGAGGCCCGTGCCCACGACCGTGTGCCAGCCGGGGCGGCCGGCGTCGCCAGGGACCACCTCGTCCAGCAGGAGCGCGCCGGTGACCTGGCCGGCGATCATGCCCAGCCCGAGCAGCAGGACGCCCGTGTAGCGCACGACCGCCGCGCCGACGGCGATGAACACGATGCCCAGGCTGCCGCCCACGTAGAGCCACCACGGCCCGTGCGGCAGGTGCGCCGGGAAGCCCCGGAACAGCACCGACACCGCGAATGCCAGGACGAGGACACTCGTACCCATCACGAAGTTGACCAGGCCCGCGACCAGCGCACTGCCCGAGACCACCCGCACGTGGCCGTTGACCGCCTGCTGCCACGCGATGCCGATCCCGGCCAGCAGCGGCAGCACGGCCAGGGCCAGGGCGCTCGGATGACCGATCCGGTCGGCCACCGAGATCAGCACGGCGACGACCGTCAGGACCGCCCCCGCCAGCCGCGGGACGGTCAACGGCTGTGGACCCGCGGGGCCCGCACCCGCCCGGTCGACCATCAGACTGCTCGACGACTGGCCCGCCACCAGGGCCACGATGAAGACCGCCACGCCGAGTGTGGGCACGGTCAGACCCTGGGTGGCGACCAGGAAACCGCCGCACATGCCGCCGATGCACTGCCACGGGCGGATGCGCTGCTCGTGGAGGCCGTCGCGCAGCCTTCGCAGCCCCGACCGGCCCGCCGGGAGCAGCGGCACCAGCACCGCGAGTACCACCAGCCCCGAGCCGAACGAGATCAGGGCGGCGCCGATCGGGTCGTCCAGGCGTACGGAAAGCTCGCCGTTGATCCTGGACTGCACGCTGAGCGCGACCCCGGCGACCACCGCGAGCACGACGCCGGCCGCGCGCCGCCCGGTGGTGACCGCCGGCGGCGAGACGGTCTGGGTCACACGGACTCCGGCCAGACCGCCGGCAGGTGACCGTCGAAGTCGACCGAGGAGTAGAGCTTGAGCTTCTCCAGCCGGTGGTACGAGTCGATCACGCGGATCGTGCCGCTCTTGGAACGCATGACGATCGACTGGGTGTGCGCGCCGCCGCCCCGGTAACGCACGCCCTTGAGCAGGTCGCCGGAGGTCACGCCGGTCGCCACGAAGAAGCAGTTGTCGCCGGTGACCAGGTCGTCGGTCATGAGCACGCGGTCGAGGTCGTGCCCGCCGGCCAGCGCCTTCTCCCGCTCGGAGTCGTCCAGCGGCCAGAGCTTGGCCTGGATCGCCCCACCGAGGCACTTCAGGGCGCACGCGGCGGTGATGCCCTCGGGCGTGCCACCGATGCCCATCAGGACGTCGACGTCGGATTCCTCGCGGGCCGCGGCGATGGCACCCGCGATGTCGCCGTCGGAGATGAACCTGATGTTGGCGCCGGCCGCCCGGACCTCCTGGATCAGGGCCTGGTGCCGGGGTCGGTCGAGGATGCAGACGGTGACGTCGGAGACGTCGGAGCGCTTGGCCTTGGCGATGCGGCGCAGGTTCTCGGTGGCCCCCGCGTTGATGTCGATCACGTCGGCGCAGTCCGGGCCCACCGCGATCTTCTCCATGTAGAAGACCGCGCTCGGGTCGAACATCGCACCCCGCTCGGCGACCGCGAGCACGGCCACCGCACCCGGCATGCCCTTGCTCATCAGCGTGGTGCCGTCGACGGGGTCTACTGCGACGTCGACCTCCGGACCGGTGCCGTCACCGACGCGCTCGCCGTTGAACAGCATGGGCGCTTCGTCCTTCTCGCCCTCGCCGATCACCACGACGCCCTGCATCGGGATCGAGTTGATCAGCTTGCGCATGGCATCGACCGCGGCGCCGTCGCCACCGTTCTTGTCACCGCGGCCGACCCAGCGGCCGGCGGCCATGGCGGCGGCCTCGGTGACTCTGACGAGATCGAGGGCGATATTGCGGTCCAGGTCCTGGGGGCTTGCTGCAGCGGGCATGGCGGGGGCCTCCTCGCGACGGTGCGGGGGATTCGGATGTCCCGATCCTCACACGTCGACCTGCGCCAAGTCCCGCGCACGCGACATGGTTAACAATGGAGAGGTGTCCAGCACCGAAACCCCGGCCCCGAGCACGCGCGGTGACCGCAGGCCCCGCGACATGGCCTTCTCGCTCGCCATCCTGCTGATCCCGATCGCGCTGCTGCTGCTCTTCTACCGGTTCGTGCTGGACGGCGACAAGCCGGCGACCGCCGATCCGAAGCCCGCCCTGCAGGAGGCCCGCAACGCGGCGTTGTTCGAGGTCGCGGAGCCGCAGGGGCTCGGCAAGGACTGGCACCTGCAGACCGCCCTGTTCCGCCGGGGGGATGGCGGGGGCACCCTGCGCCTCGGCTACGTGGACCCGGGCGACAAGCCGCTGCAGCTGGTCGAGAGCAGCGTCGCCACCGCGACCCTGATCCCCGCCGAGCTGGGCAGCTCGCCCAAGGCGACGGGCACGATCCGCTCCGGCGCCCGCGCCTGGCAGAAGTACGACGCCCGCAAGGGCGAGGTCGCCCTGGTGCTGATCGAGAAGGGCCGGACCATCATCGTGGTCGGCTCGGACCGTTCGGAGCACCTCGAGGAGCTGGTCTCGTCGTTGCCGTAACGGGGCAGCGCGACCATTGACGATCCCTTAGGCTCCCGCAGTCCCGTTCGAACTGCCTCCGGAGTAACCCTTCATGAATCGACGGTTCGCCGCCGTTCTCGTTCCCCTCCTCGGCCTCAGCCTCGCCGCCTGCACCGACGACCCCCCGACGATCGGGTCGTCGACCTCGGGGATCAAGGCGGGTAACTACACGTTCACCACCACCCTGCCGGGCGACAGCGTCGCCAAGGGCGTCGTGGACTCCCCGAGCCACGCCGCGTCGGTCGACTTCGAGACGCTGGTCGACAAGGACGCCAAGGCCACGATCAGCTACCGGGTGGTCGGCACGGACCGCTTCGTGAAGATCACCACCGGCGCGAGCGAGGCCAACGAGCAGCTGGAGGCGCTCAGGGCGCTCGGCGGCACCGGCCCCGACGCCGAGAAGTTCAACGAGGGCGTGCAGGCCACCGCCGACATGTTCAGCGGCAAGAAGTGGCTCAAGCTCGACCTGACGAAGGTCAAGGCGGAGGATCTGCAGCTCAACGCCGACGATCCGGACGTCGCGGGCGTTGCCGCGCTGCTCGCCGGTGCGACCACCACGAAGGGCGATGACAAGAGCATCACCGGCACCGTCGACCTCACCGGGATCAAGGGTGACTCCCAGATCCTCGGCAAGAGCGCCTTCGAAGGACTCGACCCCACCCAGGGCAAGGCGATTCCGTACGTTGCCACGCTCGACAAGGACGGCCGGCTCACCAAGCTCGTGCTGGACATGCCGAAGGTGACGAACACGCCGGCCGGCAAGTGGACCGTCGACCTCACCGGTTACGGCTCCTCGGCCAAGCCGGAGGTCCCGCCGGCCGCCGAGGTGGACGACGCGCCGGATTCGGCCTACGAGATGCTCAACGGCGAAGGCTGAGCCTCACTGTTCCGGGCGGGCTGCCCGGGCCGTCTCGATGCGGTCCCGGGCGCCGTCCAGCCAGCGCTGGCAGACGTCGGCCAGCTTCTCGCCGCGCTCCCACAGCGCCAGGGACTCCTCCAGCGAGGCCCCGCCCTGCTCCAGCTTCTCGACGACCGTGGCAAGCTCGCCGCGGGCCTGCTCGTAGCTGAGTTTCTCGTCGCTCATCCGTGCTCCTGTACTTCGGTGCGCAGCTCGCCGTCCGCCAGCCGTACGCGCAGAACATCTCCCGCGGCGACCTCGTCCGCGGCCCGGACCACGTGGCCGTCGGCACGCTGAACGATCGAGTAGCCCCGCTCGAGGGTCGCCTTGGGGGAGAGCGCCCGCAGCCGGGCGAGCGTGTGCCGCAGCTCGTCGTCGGCCCGGCGCAGCCTGTTCTCCAGGCTCCGCGTGGCCCGGTCACGCAGCTGCCCGACCTCGCGTTCCCGCTGGTCGACGAGGGTCTCGGGGCGGGCGAGGACGGGCCGCGAGCGCCACGCCTCCAGCCGGTGCCTCTCCCGGTCGAGCTGGGTTATCACCGCCCGGTCCAGCCGCCGCCGCGCCTGGGTGATCAGCTGGGTCTCCTCGTCGAGATCCGGCACGATCCGTTTCGCGGCGTCGGTGGGGGTGGAGGCGCGCAGGTCGGCGACATAGTCCACCAGCGGCGCGTCCGTCTCGTGCCCGATCGCGCTGACGACGGGGGTGCGGCAGCCGAACACGGCCCGGCAGAGCGCCTCGTCGGAGAAGGGCAGCAGGTCCTCCACGCTGCCCCCGCCGCGGGCGAGCACGATGACGTCGACGGTGTCGTCGTTGTCCAGGACCTTGAGCGCGTCGATGATCTGGGGCACCGCGGTCGGCCCCTGCACCGGCACGTTGATCGTGCGGAACTCCACACTCGGCCAGCGGCGGCGCGTGTTCATCAGGACGTCCCGCTCGGCGGCGGAGGCCCGGCCGGTGATCAGCCCGATGCGCTGCGGCAGGAACGGCAGCCGGCGCTTGCGGTCCCGGGCGAACAGCCCCTCGGCGGCGAGCAGTTTCTTCAGCCGCTCCAGCCGGGCGAGCAGCTCACCGAGGCCGACCTGGCGGATCTCGTCGGCGCGCAGGCTCAGCGAACCACGTGCGGGATAGAACTCGGGCTTGGCGTGCATGGTGACCCGGGCACCCTCGGTGAGCCCCGGGGCTCCCGCGTCGAGCACGTCGCGATGCGCGGTGACGGTGAGGCTGAGGTCGGCCGAGGGGTCACGCAGGGTCAGGAAGACCACGCTGGCACCGGGGCGTCTGCTGATCTGGGCCACCTGGCCGTCCACCCACACCCAGCCGAGGCGGGCCACCCAGGCGCCGACCTTCTGGCTCACGACCCGGACGGGCCACGGCTCGTCGGCGGTCGGTTTGGCGTCGGGCTCCGTCACCCGGACCACCCTACGGGCTCAGCCCTCGCCCTCCCCCAACCCGGCCACCTTGTCGGGCTCAGTGCTCCCCGTCGTCCTCCAGGCCGGCCACCCGTCGGGTGAGGGCGACGGTGAGCAGGACGACCAGGCCCAGGTATCCCCAGAAGAGCAGGTCGGCGATCAGGTGCTGGCTGTCGATGTGCCATCGGGAGCCGGCGTCGCGCGCCAGGATCGTGAACGGGTATCCGTGCCGCTCGCTGAACGCCGTCATGCAGCAGACGGTGTCGTTCGCGGGGATCGCGCTGACCACCACCCCGGCGACCATCACGGCCGCCCCGACGACATAGCCCAGGATCCCCGGGCGGGCGCCGATCCAGGCGAGCGAGACCAGCAGGACCCCGCCGACCAGGACGATGAAATGGAAGAAGACGTACGCGCCGTCGGGCGTGCCGTCGGAGCGGTCCAGCTCGACGAGCAGGTTGAGCACGGCGATCGCGATCGAGAACCAGCCGACGATCAGCCGCAGCGCGGCGCCGAAGGATCCCCACAGGCCGGGGCCTTCCTCGTCCTCCTCGGGCTCCGCCGCCGGGTGGTCGGTGGCGGGACCCACGTTGCCAACGGCGCTCATCGCCCGAGTATCGCGCCCGGCAGTCCGGTCACGTGCGGAAACGCCGCTTGTTGATCACTGCGGCGACCAGCAGTCCCGCCATGGCCCAGAAGTACAGGTCGCCGAGGACGTGCAGGAAATCCGGCACCTCCCAGCTGGCCTTCGCCGCGAGATCCTGGGCGGCATCCGACATCTCGGCCGACGCGCCCTTGTTCAGCCACTCGTACGGCCAGCCGCGCCACGTGTTGAAAGCCCACATCCCGGACAACTGGGACCGTACGGCGAGCAGCCCGGCCGCCATGCCCACCAGCGTCACCACGGTGGTGATCACCGCCGTCGGGACCAGCGGCAGCGCGACCCGGTGCGGCATGAGCAGCACCAGCCCGGCGGCGGCCAGCACCACACCGACGATCAGGTCGCGGACGAAGCCGTCGAGGGTGAGGTTGAGCAGCAGCCAGGTCAGCCCGAGCACCAGGGTGACGGCGCCGAGGAAGATCCGGAGTGCGCGCATCGCGACTTTCTACCAGGTTGTGGTGCTCATCGCTGCCCGCGGATTCCTGGCCGGTTGCACGTACCATTGCCGGGTGACTTCTGCGAAGCGTGTCCTCCTCGCCAAGCCCCGGGGCTACTGTGCCGGCGTCGACCGCGCGGTCCAGACCGTGGAGGAGGCGCTCACCCTCTACGGCGCCCCCGTCTACGTCCGCAAGCAGATCGTGCACAACAAACACGTGGTGAGCACGCTCGAAGCCCGTGGCGCGATCTTCGTCGAGGAGAACGAGGAGGTGCCCGAGGGCTCCACCGTCGTCTTCTCCGCCCACGGCGTCGCCCCCGAGGTCCACGAGCAGGCCCGCGCGCGCAACCTCAAGGCGATCGACGCGACCTGCCCGCTGGTCACCAAGGTCCACCACGAGGCCAAGCGGTTCGCGAGCGAGGACTACGACATCCTGCTCATCGGTCACGAGGGCCACGAGGAGGTCATCGGTACGGCCGGCGAGGCCCCCGCCCACATCCAGCTGGTCGACGGCCCCGACGACGTCGAGAACGTCGTGGTCCGTGACCCGTCGAAGGTGGTCTGGCTCTCCCAGACGACCCTCTCGGTCGACGAGACCATGGAAACCGTCGCCCGGCTCAAGACCAAGCTCCCGCTGCTGCAGTCCCCGCCCAGCGACGACATCTGCTACGCGACCTCCAACCGCCAGCACGTCGTCAAGGAGATCGCCCCCGACTGCGACGTCGTCATCGTGGTCGGTTCCACCAACTCCTCCAACTCGGTCCGCCTCGTCGAGGTCGCCCTCGGCGCCGGAGCCCGCGCGGGCCACCTCGTCGACTACGCCTCCGAGATCCAGGACGAGTGGCTCGAGGGCGCGTCGACGGTCGGCGTCAGCTCAGGCGCCAGCGTCCCGGACGACCTGGTGATGGAGGTCCTCGCGTTCCTCGCCGAGCGCGGCTTCGGCGAGGTCACCGAATACACCACCGCCGAGGAACGCCTCACCTTCTCCCTCCCCCAGGAGCTCCGCCGCGACATGAAGGCCGCCGCAGCAGCCCGCGAGCTGGCAGCCGCCGCAGCCGCCCGCGCCTGACCGGGCCTGCATCTGGCCGGGCAGCCTGGCGTGGCCCGGGCTGCGTCTGGCCGGCTATTGCTTGGTGAGTTCGTCGACCGGGGATGCCCTGAACGCAGAAGCGCCGCCGAGGTTGTCCTCGGCGGCGCTCTTGTCTGTTCGTGCCGGCGTTCCAGTGGCCGTGAGCCTTTGATTCACCGCAGTAGCCGGCGACAGCAGCAGGATCTAGCACCGGGCACGAAGTTGCGCTGAACCCCGCATTTCCGCAACCTTCTGCGGCGTTAGGTGCATCTAGCCCTGCGGCCGGAGACAGGAAACGAGCGACTCAGGAGACTAGAAGTCTCCGCCGCCGAAGTCGCCCCCGCCGAAGTCCCCGCCGCCACCGCCCCAGTCGCCGCCACCGCCGCCGAAGTCCCCGCCGCCGCCGCTGAAGTCGCCGGCCTGGTCGACGCCGCCCTGATCGCCGCCGCCGTTGAAGTCACCCGCGGCGTCCTGGAAGCCGTCCTGGTAGCCGTCGCCATAGCCGACGTCGCCGAAGCTGGGGGAGAAGAGCGCGTCGAAGATCAGCATGCCGCCGAGGACGCCGGCTCCGGCGCCGAGAGCGGTTTTCCAGACGGGTGTGGAATACCAGCCGGCGGGCACCGGGCGGCCCTGGACGCGGCCGCCGGGGTAGTAGTAGGGCGTGTCGGTGCCGGGCTGGGGGCCTGCCCTGTACTGGTGGCCCTCGACGGTGACCTCACGCTCGGTGGTGAGCTGGCCGGCGCCGCGGGAGCTGCTCAGCGGGGGGAGCTCGGGGCCGGGGTCGATGCCCATCGCGGTGCGGGCGGCGCGGACGTAGGCGAGGCCTTCGAGGGCGGACTCGCGGGCGAGCTCGAACTGCTTGACGGTCTTGGCCTGCTGGAGCTGGCCGCCGGCGGCGTTGTAGCGCTCGCCGGCGTCGGACAGTGCCTGCCGGGCCGCGGGGTCGTCGCCGTGCAGGTTGAGGACCTGGCCGCCGAGTCTTTCGTACCAGCGCTGGGCCTCGGCGCGGGCGTCGTCGAGCTGCCGCTGCTCGCGGGCGGCGCTGCCCCGGCGCCAGACCACGACGAGACCGACCACGATCAGGATGAATACCAGCAGCAGAAACGCCTTCATGTATCAAACGGTACCCGTGCCGGGAAAGTCGTACCCCTCTGGCAAGCTCGCACCGTGACGTTCTCGACGCTCGCTGTGGTGATCCTGTGCTTGGCGGTGGGTGCGGCGCTGGGGTGGCTGGCCGCCCGGCTGCGCGCCGCCGCCGACATCGCCCGGCTGGAGGCTACGGTCCAGGCCGGTCGCGACGGTGAGCAGCGGCTGGAGCAGTCCATGCGGGCACTCTCCTATGAGTCCACCGCGCAGTCCCAGGAGGCGGTCGCGCGGGCGATCGCGCCGCTGCACGAGGTGTTGCGGCACTACGAGCAGCGGGTCGCCGAGCTGGAGCGGGACCGCGTCGACGCCTATTCGGAGCTGCGCGAGCAGGTGCGCGCGATGGGCCTTGTCTCGGGCGAGCTGCGTACTGAGACGAAGCAGTTGGTGGCCGCTCTGCGCGCGCCTCAGGTGCGTGGCCGGTGGGGTGAGCATCAGCTGCGCCGCATCGTCGAGGCCGCGGGTCTGCTCGAACACTGTGACTTTGCTGAGCAGGTGACGTCAACCACCGACAAGCAGGGGGTACGCCCCGACATGCTCGTCCGGCTGCACGGCGGCCGCTCGGTGGTGGTGGACGCGAAGGCGCCGTTCGACTCGTACCTGTCCGCGATGGAGGCCCGCGACGAGCGCACCCGCGACGGCCACCTCGACCAGCATGCCCGGGTCCTGCGCGGGCACGTCGACGCGTTGTCCGCGAAGGCGTACTGGACCGCGTTCGACCAGACCCCCGATTTCGTGGTGCTGTTCGTGCCGGCCGACCCGTTCCTCGACGCCGCCCTGCAGCGCGACCCGACGCTGATGGAGCACGCCTTCACCCGCAACGTCGTGCTGGCCACCCCGGCGACGCTGATCGCGCTGCTGCGGACGGTGGCGTATTCCTGGCGGCAGGAGGCGCTGGCCCGCAACGCCGTCGCGGTGCACAGCCTGGCCCGCGAGCTGTACGGGCGGCTGGCCACGCTCGGCGACCACGTGGGCAAGCTCGGCTCGTCGCTGAGCGGGGCGGTCACCGCGTACAACAAGGCTGTGGGTTCGCTGGAGTCCCGCGTGCTGGTCAGTGCCCGCAAGCTCGCCGAGATGGGCGTCTCGGACGACGAGCTGCCGATCCCCGCCCAGGTCGAGGTCGCGCCCCGCCAGCCCCAGGCCCCCGAGCTGTTCGAGGACGACCGCCCGCCGCGCCCGAGGCCCCACGCCCCGAAACTGTTCGAGGACGACGCAGCAAGATAGGCCTCAGTTGGGGAGGTGCCGGGCGAGTTCCTTGCGGAGCGCGCGCGGGCCGGGCCACACCTGGGTCAGGTCGGCGGTGAACGCGGGCGAGCCGTCGGGTTCGTCGTGCAGCACCGGCCAGCCCTCGTCCGCTCCGGCGACGGGGTGCACCCGGTCCAGGTCGACCGGGGTGACGTCGAGCAGGGTGCGCAGGCCGTCGCGGCGCCACGTGACGTGATCGATGTCGGGCCAGGCCAGCAGCACCGGGTCGCTGCCCTCGGCCGCCAGCTCCAGCCCGCCCGACGAGGCCCGGATCCAGGTCCGCTGCGCCGAGCGAGCTGTCAGCGCATAACCCCCGGCCGCCAGGAACGCGATGACCGCGGCCTGTGCCAGCGTCGACCACCACGGATCCATCGGCGCCCCGAGCAGCAGCGCCACAACCGGTGACACCGCCACATAAGCGACCAGCAACACCGTGAACAACACGCCGAACGTCCGCCACGGCGACGCACGGAACAGCACCGTGTCGGCGGCAGGCGCCTCGACCTCCTCCGGCGGCATCGACATGCCCCCTATGCTGCCGTGTCCCCGCCCTCCGCAGGTCCCGGTTGGCCAAGTCCGTAGCGCCGGCTGCGCACCGTGCTGAGCCACGTGACCACGGTGACATACCCGAAGGCGATCACCCCGCCGAGCAGGAGGGAGTCTGCCGGTTCGAGGCCGCCGCCGATGATGTTCAGAACGAAACTCCCCACCACGAGCGCCGTCGCGACGGTCAGCAGCCACGGCGCCCAGGAGTTGCGCCGGTTGTGCGCGGCCGCGTCACGAGCCAGCGCGTCGACGCGGGGATCGGCGGCGTGACCGGTCTTGAAGGCGCGGGAGACGGCACGCTGGGTCGTCACATCCGCGCCCTGCAGCAGCGCCGGGTTCCTGGCGACGCGCCTGAACGTGTAGACGGGCAGCAGGGCGAGCGCCAGCAGAAACGCCAGCGGGACCAGGAGCACGGGTGACGACGTCAGGAAGACGCCGACGAGCAGCGCCACACACCCCAGCCCGGCGAGCACCGCGAACACCACGCCGAGCAGGCGCAGGCGGCGGGTGGCGCGGGCGCGGAGCAGGTCCCGGTCGGGAATCACGTCGTCGACGGTCATCACCGGGACCTACCCCGCGGAAAATTCAACTACACATTGGACGGTTCAGAACGCGCAGGCGATGACGAGTTCGGGCGTACGGTCCGGGAGCATGTCGAGTTTGCCGATCCGGCCGGCGGCGCGCAGGTCGGGCTCGACCAGGGCGAGTCGTTCGAGCAGGGCGGCTGGGCCGAGGGCCTCGGCGAGCGGCACCTCCGCCTTCATCGACAGTTTGCGGTCCGACTTGGCGCGGCGGACCTGGCGCAGCGCGTCGCCGGCCAGGTCGAGCAGGGCCGCGTCACCCTCGGGGGCCACCCGGGTCAGCTCGTACGTCGTCGGCCAGGTCGCGCGGTGCACCGAGCCGTAGCGCCACCACGACCAGATCTCCTCGGTGGCGTACGGCAGGAACGGCGCGAACAACCGCAGCAGCACCGAGAGCCCGGCCGCGAGCGCCGCCCGCGCGGAGTCACCCTCGGGGCCGGTGGCGTAGGCGCGATCCTTGACCAGCTCGATGTAGTCGTCGCAGAACGTCCAGAAGAACGCCTCCGTCGTGGTGAGCGCGGTCGTGTGGTCGTACGCGTCGAAGGCCTCGGTGGCAGCGGTGACGACCGTGGCGAGCCGGGTGAGCATCGCCTTGTCGAGCTCGACCGTGACCGGCTGCCGCAGCGCCTCCGCGGCACCCAGGCCGAGCGCGAACTTCGACGCGTTGAGCAGTTTCGTCGCGAGCCGCCGCCCGACCTTGATCTGCGCGGGGTCGAAGGCCAGGTCCGCGCCGGGCCGCCCGTTCGCCGCCCAGTAGCGCACCGCGTCGGAGCCGCTCTGCGCGAGCAGGTCGAGCGGGGTCACGACGTTGCCCTTGGACTTGGACATCTTCTTGCGGTCCGGGTCGAGGATCCAGCCCGACTGGACCGTGGTCGACCAGGGCAGCGTGCCGTGTTCGAGGTGGGAGCGGACCACCGAGTAGAACAGCCAGGTGCGGATGATCTCCTGGCCCTGCGGGCGCAGGTCCATCGGGAAGACCCGCTTGAACAGGTCCTCGTCGGTGCCCCAGCCGCCGACGATCTGCGGGGTGAGCGAGGACGTGGCCCAGGTGTCCATGACGTCAGGGTCGGCGGCGAAACCACCGGGGACGTCGCGCTGGGACTCGTCGAAGCCCGGGGGACACTGCGAGGAAGGGTCGACCGGCAGCGAAGAAACGTCCGGTATGAGAAGCTTGTCGTAGTCCGGCTCGCCAGCGTTGTCGAGCCGGTACCACACCGGGACGGGCACGCCGAAGAACCGCTGCCGGCTGATCAGCCAGTCGCCCGTGAGCCCGCCGACCCAGTGGTCGTAGCGGTGCCGCATGTGCTCCGGGATCCAGCGCAGGTCGCGGCCACGCTGCAGCAGCTCCTCGCGCAGTCCCTGGTCACGGCCGCCGTTGCGGATGAACCACTGCCGGCTGGTGACGATCTCCAGCGGGGAGTCGCCGCGCTCGTAGAACTTCACCGGGTGCTGGATCGGCCGTGGCTCGCCGAGCAGGTCGCCGGTCTCGGTGAGGATCCGGACGATCTCGCGCCGGGCGGCGTTGACGGTCAGCCCGGCGAAGTCGCGGTAGGACGCCTCGGAGACGCCGGCCGGGCGGTCGGGCAGGAAACGCCCGTCGCGGCCGAGCACCACGCGCGTCTCGAGCTGCAGGTCACGCCACCAGATGACGTCGGTCAGGTCGCCGAACGTGCAGACCATCGCGATGCCGGTGCCCTTGTCGGGATCGGCGAGCTGGTGCGCGTACACGGGGACTTCGACGTCGAAGAACGGCGTGCGGACGGTCTTGCCCACCAGCGGGTGTCCCGGCGCCGTGACCAGCGCCACGCAGGCGGGAAGCAGCTCGGGCCGGGTCGTGTCGATCTCGACCGGCCCGTCCGGGCCGTGGAAACGCAGCCGATGGTACGCACCCGGCCGCTCCCGGTCCTCGATCTCGGCCTGCGCCACCGCCGTGCGGAAACCCACATCCCAGAGCGTCGGAGCCTCAGAGGTGTACGCCTCCCCGCGCGCGAGGTTGTCCAGAAACGCGCGCTGCGAGACGGCCTGGGACTTCGCCCCGATCGTCGTGTAGGTCATCGCCCAGTCGACGGACAGCCCGAGGCGCCGCCACAGCGCCTCGAACACCTTCTCGTCCTCGACGGTCAGGACGTTGCACAGCTCGACGAAGTTGCGGCGGGACACGGCCACGGCCGGCTTGGGCGGCGTCGCGGGGGCCTGCCACTGCGGGTCGTACGGCAGCGACGGGTCGCAGTAGACGCCGTAGACGTTCTGCACCCGGCGCTCGGTGGGCAGGCCGTTGTCGTCCCAGCCCATCGGGTAGAAGACGGTCTTGCCGCGCATCCGCTGGAAGCGCGCGATCGTGTCGGTGTGCGTATAGGAGAAGACGTGCCCCATGTGCAGCTCGCCGGATACGGTGGGCGGAGGGGTGTCGATGGCGTATACGTCGGCGCGCTCCTTGGAGCGGTCGAACGCATACGTGCCCTCCTCCTGCCAGCGGCTCGCCCACTTCTCCTCGAGGCCGTCCAGGGACGGTCGCTCGGGGAGACCGGCGCGCGCGGTCCTACCCGTATCAGTCATGTGGCCGAGAGTAGAGCGGTCATTGCCGGTCTGCCAGCGGGATTGCCGGGGCGCCGCGATACTCTCCATCTCCGCCCGCAGCCGGGGCGGGCGGGCAGCGAATGGGTGGGGGCCTTCATGCCGGATGCGGTTCTCGTCTTTGTGGTTTCCGTGACCACGCTGATGGCGGCGCATCAAATCGGCGACCATGTGCTGCAATCGGACAAGCAGGCCGCGCACAAGGCCGATCCGGGGTTGCACGGCTGGGTCTTCATGGCGCAGCACGTCGGCATCTATCACGTGGTCGCGATCGCCATGGTGCTCATCGCGTTCGTCGGGCTCGGCATCGACATTCCCGTGCGCGGAATGGTCGCCGGAATCGGGTTCTCGGCGATCAGCCACGCGTTTCTGGACCGCCGCTGGCCGGTCCGCTTCCTGCTCACGCGGTTGGGCTCGCCGACGTTCGCCGTCATGCAGACCCCGGTCAACGGTATGTACGTCGCCGACCAGGCCCTGCACTACGGCTGCCTCTGGATCTCAGCGCTGCTGATCGCGCGCCTCTAGAGCCAGCAGCGCCGCCTTCACGTCGACGCCCCAGCGATATCCGCGCAACGTCCCGTCCGTTCCGAGGACCCGATGGCACGGCACGAACAACGCCACGGCATTGCGGGCGCACGCGGCTGCTGCAGCCCGGATCGCCGCGGGCCGGCCCGCCAATTCGGCATACCCGCGATAGGTGAGTGGCTCGCCCGGCTTGATGTCGCGCATCACCTGCCAGGCATGCGCCATGAACGGCCCGGAAGTGTGCTGTTCGACCGTTACCGCGTCGATCGCGGTCAGATCACCGGCGAAATACGCACGCACCGCCTCGCCGACCGCTCCGGGATCGGCTCCCGGCCGCGTTTCCTCCCGCAATTTCTCGTGTACGAGCGGCAGCAGCTTTTCGACATCCGCGGTGAACCCGGACGCCCGCACCGCACCGGCGTCACTGACGACGTACGTGAACGGACCGGCGGGGGTCTCGAGGGTCGTGGAAAGCATCAGGCGGACCTCCAGAGTCGCATCAGAGCGTAGGAGCGCCACGGCCGCCAGCGTTCGGCGTGCGCCCGTAGCGCGGTGGGGGTGTGCGGCAGGCCGAGCGCCTTCGCGCCACGGCGGGCCGCCAGATCGGTCTCGAGCAGCACATCGGGGTCACCCATCGCCCGCATCGCGATGTAACCGGCCGTCCACGGCCCGACCCCGGGCAGCTCCAGCAGGCGGGCGACGGATTCCTCCCGGTCGGTGCCCGGGTCCAGCGTCAGCTTGCCGACGGCGACCGCTTCCGCCAGCGCACGCACGCTCTCCCGCCGCGCGACCGGCATCCGGAACGCCTCATCGGGCAGCTCCGCGATCGCCTCCGCGGTGGGGAACGGGCGCAGCTCCCCGTCCTCGACCGGCGGGAGGAGCCTGGTCAGCGTCGTGCGCGCGCCGGACACCGACACCTGCTGGCCCACGATCGCGCGCACGGCGAGTTCGAGGCCGTCGGCCGCGCGCGGTACGCGTACCCCCGGATCGGTGTTGATCTGCGCGGAGAGCGCGGGATCGGCAGCCAGCGTGCCATCGACGGCGACCGGATCCGCGTCGAGGTCGAACAGCCGCCGGCACCGGGCCACGGCCGGGGCGAGATCCCGCAGGTCAGTGAGGCGCAGCGTGGCGGAGACAAACCGATCACCCGGGCTCAGCGTGACGGTCGCGCTCCCGTGCGGCAGATTCAATGCTCGTCGGTACGCCGGGACGTCGCACTCCTCCACCCCCGGCAGCGCCCGCGCGGCGAAGTACTCGAGCAGCGCCTTCGAGTTCAGCGGAGCCCGGTACGCGAGCCGCAACGTGATCGTCCCCGCTTCTGCTCGACCGGCTGCGGGTCGGTGCTCGCGCAACTGGCTGGGCGAGCGCGCGTACACCTCCTGAATCGTGTCGTTGAACTGCCGCACACTGCCGAAACCCGCCGCGAAAGCGATCTCGGCGAGCCCGACGTCGGTCGTCTCGATCAGCACCCGGGCGGTCTGCGCCCGCTGCGCCCGGGCCAGCGCGAGCGGCCCGGCCCCGAGCTCGGCCGTGAGGATCCGGTTCAGATGACGATCGGTGTAGCCGAGCCGTCCGGCCAGCCCCGGCACGCCCTCCCGATCGACGACACCGTCGCCGATGAGCCGCATCGCCCGCCCGACCACATCGGCCCGCACGTCCCACTCGGGCGACCCGGGCGCGGCATCCGGCCGGCACCGCCTGCAGGCCCGGAACCCGGCCCGCTGAGCGGCCGCGGAGCTGGGAAAGAACGCGACGTTCTCCGCTTTCGGCGTGACGGCGGGACACGACGGCCGGCAGTAGATCCCGGTCGTCCGCACAGCCGTGTAGAACCACCCGTCGAACCGCGGGTCGCGGCTGTCGACGGCCCGGTAACACCGCTCGAAGTCCAGCTCCATGCGCTCAAGTCTGCTTTACAGGGTTCGGTTCGGCTGGCGGGAATCGGACATGGAGGTACGTCGGCCGTGCTTTTTCGCGCCGCCCGTAGACTGGCTTGTCGTGAGCCTCACCATCGGGATCGTCGGCCTGCCCAACGTCGGCAAGAGCACCCTTTTCAACGCCCTGACCAAGAACGACGTTCTCGCCGCGAACTACCCGTTCGCGACGATCGAGCCGAACGTCGGTGTCGTGGGCCTGCCCGACGAGCGGCTCACCGCGCTCGCGGAGATGTTCGGCAGCGAGAAGATCCTCCCCGCACCCGTCTCGTTCGTCGACATCGCCGGCCTGGTCCGCGGCGCGTCGAAGGGCCAGGGCCGCGGCAACGCGTTCCTCGCCAACATCCGCGACGCGTCCGCCATCTGCCAGGTCGTCCGCGCGTTCTCCGACCCCAACGTCCTGCACGTCGACGGCAAGGTCGCACCCGGCGACGACATCGAGACCATCAACACCGAGCTGATCCTCGCCGACCTGCAGACGGTCGAGAAGGCGCTGCCCCGCCTCCAGAAGGAAGCCAAGCTCAAGAAGGACAAGCTGCCGGCCGTGGCCGCCGCCGAGGCAGCGTTCAAACTGCTCGACGAAGGCACCACGCTCTACGCGGGCGCCGCAGCAGCCGGCATCGACCTGGAACTCCTCGCCGAGCTCCACCTGCTCACGATCAAGCCGTTCATCTACGTCTTCAACGTCGACGAAGCCGAACTCGGCAACGAAGCGTTCCTCAACGAGATGCGCGCCCTCGTCGCCCCCGCCGAAGCCATCTTCATGGACGCCAAAATCGAGTCCGAGCTGATCGACCTCCCCGACGACGAAGCCATGGAGCTCCTCGAGTCCACCGGCCAGACCGAACCGGGCCTCAACCAGCTCATCCGCGTCGGCTTCAAAACCCTCGGCCTCCAGACCTACCTCACCGCCGGCCCCAAAGAATCCCGAGCCTGGACCGTCCCCGTCGGCGCCACCGCCCCCGAAGCCGCCGGCGTCATCCACTCCGACTTCCAGCGAGGCTTCATCAAGGCCGAAATCGTCAGCTTCGACGACCTCACGGCCGCCGGCTCCATGTCCGCCGCCAAAGCCGCCGGCAAGGTCCGCATCGAAGGCAAGGACTACATCATGAAGGACGGCGACGTCGTCGAATTCCGCTTCAACGTCTGACCGGCCACCTTTTGGGCATTGCCATACCGCAGTACGGTCGCGGTATGGCGAAGAACCGAGCCCGGGCCCTTCTACCCGGACCCGAGAGACCGGAACCGGTCGTGGTCCTTGACGAGTACCTGGCGGACTACGAGCGCCGCAATGGACCGGTGTCTGAGCAGACCCGTCAGCGGGCGCGGCAGGTCTTCGACGAGGCGCTTGCCGAGGAGGTGTAAGTCCCTCCGGCTGAGCTCAGCTTTTGCGGCCGGGGACCAGGCCGTCCAGGTCGAGCTCGATCGCGAACGGTACCGAGATGCGCAGCTCGCGGCGGTGGATTCCGGTCGATGCGTACGACCGGGTAAGCCGGTCGAGTTCGTAGGCGTGCACGACAGGCAGGCCGTCCTCTTCCTCGACCCTCCAGTAATGCGGGATCCCAGCGCACGCGTATTTGACGAGCTTGACCGTCCGATCGCGGTTTGCGGACTCCGGCGATTCCACCTCGACGACCAGAAGAACCTGGTCGGGCGTGAAGAATGTGCGGTCCGGGTCGTAGTCCCCTGTTGTGGCGAGAACGTCTGGCTCGACGCGATTTCGCTTGTCGAGCCGGATGGTGATCTCTCGGTCGGCCTCGATGCCGGGTGGGGATTGTGTTTTCAGGGCGAGTTCCAGTGCGGTGACGATACGGGCATGCCATAGGCGCTGGGGCGATGCTCTGGAGATGAGTGCGCCGTCGATCAGCTCGATGTGAGGCGGGGCGTCGGGGGAGGTGGTCGAGGTCGTCGGCGTGCCAGCCCTCGGGGCGAGGTGGGCGCATGCGCTCGGTCACTTTTGGACCGTAGCAGTCGGTGACGCGGGGCTGGGTGGGCGCGATACTCGCGGGATGGCTGCGTACGTGAAGAGTGTGACTTTTGATTGTGTTGATGCGTTGGTTGTGGCTCGGTTCTGGGCTGCGGCGCTTGGTGGGGAGGTGGATGAGGGTGCCACCGCGGCTAAGGCGTTTGTGGAGGCTCCGGGGTGGGGCGGCCCGAACGTGTGGTTTCAGCGGGTACCGGAGTCCAAGGTCGCCAAGAATCGCATGCACTTCGATCTGCGGGCGCCGCGGACGGTTGAGGAAGAGGTTGCCAGGCTGGTGGCGCTGGGGGCGACCGTGTTCGCCGTGCACGACGAAAGCGGGATCACGGTGATGCTGGATCCTGCGGGTAATGAGTTCTGCGTGGAGCTTTAGGTCGACGCGTGGGGCTATGTTGCCGGGGATGGAGGCTGAGGCGATGCGGCGTTATGTGCGGGATGTCGGGGCGGCTGCTTTGCAGGGTGTGCTGACCGGGGTGTGGGTTGCTGCCGGGGAGTTGGCGCCTGGGAGGCGGCGGGCTGTTCGGGTTGCTTCGGTGGTGGGGCTTTCGGCGGTTGCTTCGATTCGGGATTGGGCGTTTCCCGAGACGGAGGAGGCTGCGGAGGAAGAGGTCGCTGCGGTTGAGGGTGAGGTCAGCGGGCTGGAGCCGGACGAGGAAGCGTCGGTCGACGTGAAGCGGCTGGTGGTGGGTGGCGTGCTGATTGCTGCTTCGGTGGGGGTCATTGTGGGGCGTAAGCGGTTGGAGCGGCGGTGGTTGGGGCGGCTGGAGCGGGGTGGGCACGCGCATCCTTACCGGGCTCTGGGCGTACGTATGGGGGCTTTGTCTTTCGCCGGGACGTTGGCCGGGAAGGCTGCGCGACGCCGGTTTTGACCTCGAGCCGGGTTTAAGTTTTAGGGTGCGACGGTGATCCTTCGTCCCCCGTTCCTGCTCACCACCGTCGGCTCGTGGTGTCTTGTCTTCCTGGCCGCGTTCGAGGCCATGGCCGTCACCACCGTGATGCCGCAGATCACCGCCGATCTGAACGGCCGCGACCTGTACGCGGTCGCGTTCTCGGCGGCGCTCGCAGCCGGTGTGGTCGGCATGGTCGGGTTCGGCTCCTGGGCGGACCGGCGCGGCCCCACGGTCCCGCTGCTCGTCTCGATCGTCGTCTTCGCCGCGGGCCTGATCGTGGCCGGCACCGCGTCGTCGATGCCGGTCTTCGTGGCGGGCCGCTTCCTGCAGGGCCTCGGCGCGGGCGGGGACACCGTTGCGCTGTACGTGCTGGTCGCGGCCGTCTACCCGACCGAGCTGCACATCAAGATCTTCGGCGCGTTCGCCGGCGCGTGGGTCATCCCGTCGATGGTCGGCCCGTTCGTCGCCGGCCTGGTCGCCGCGGCGCTGAGCTGGCACTGGGTCTTCCTCGGGGTGGTGCTGCTCGTCGCGATCGCCACGATCATGGTGCTGCCGTCCGTGCGGGGGAGGGACAAACCACCCGCGGAACGTACGCCGATGTCCGCCGCCGACTGGCGACGGCTGGCCCGTGCCGTGGTGGTCGCGGTGAGCGTGGTCGCGGTCAGCTCGTACCCCATTGTGCTGGTGGTTGCGGGGTTTGCGCTGGTGGGGCTGCTGCCGAAGGGCACCTACCGGGCCAAGCCGGGGCTGCCGGCGAGCGTCCTGCTGGTCGGGGTCGCTGCCGGGATCTACTACGGCACGGACGTCTACCTGCCGTTACTGCTCCAGGAGAGGTACGGGCTGCCGACCTGGCTCTCCGGCATCACCCTGACCACCGGCGCGCTGGCATGGGCGGGAGCGTCCGCGATCCAGGCCCGGCTGGCTGATCGGGTCGACCCGGGGGCCAGCGTTCGCCTCGGCGCGGTCCTGCTGGCGAGCGGCGCGGCGGTGGAACTGGTCACGGTCATCCTGCATCTGTCGCCGGTTGTTGCCGCTGCCGGGTGGCTCGTCGCGGGCGCGGGGATGGGGACGCTGTTCCCGCGGATCAGCACGCTCGTCCTCGCCTATTCGAAACCGGGCGAGGAGGGCTTCAACACGGGCGCCAAGAGCATCACCGACGCGGTCGGCGGCAGCGCTTCACTGGCGGTGGCCGGCCTGCTGTTCTCAGCGGCCCCGTTCATCGGCCCGTTCGCCTTCACCACCCTGCTCGGCCTGGCGGCAATCCTGATCAGCCGCCGGGTCATGGCCCCCATGCCGGTCGCCGCCTAGTGCTCTGTCCATGAATGTTGGCCGGGTTGGACACGCCCGGCCACGTTCATGACCGTGGCGGTGGAACAGGGCAGGCTGTCGGGATGGCAGATCCTGTTCGGGCACGTCGCTTGACGCCGGACGAGGGCCGCCGGTTGCAGCAGATCGTGCGGCGTGGCACCGGTTCCCCGATCCGATTACGAAGAGCCATGGTCATCATGGCCTCCGCCAGCGGAAACACCATCGCGGCGATCGCCCAGCTGGTGCAAGGCGATGAAGACGCCATCCGTCAAGTGATCCACCGGTTCAACCAGATCGGGCTGGACTGCCTGGACCCTCGATGGGCGGGTGGCCGTCCCCGCCGCATCAGTGACCACGACGAAGCGTTCATCGTCGCGACGGCCAGAACCAGACCCCAAGCCCTCGATCAGCCCTTCACCCGGTGGAGCCTGCGCAAACTCGTCGACTATCTGGCCTTCAACCACGGCCCGCACCGCGTCACCGTCGGCCGGGAACGATTACGGCAGTTCCTGCACCACCACAAGATCAGCCTGCAACGGACCAAGACCTGGAAAGAGTCCAACGACCCGGGCCTCGAAGCGAAACTCGCCCGCATCGAGGAAGTCACCAACGCCTTCCCGGACCGGGTGTTCGCCTTCGACGAGTTCGGCCCGCTCACGATCCGCCCGCACCTCGGTGCCACGTGGAAAGACCAGCGACACCCGGACCGGCTACCGGCGAACTATCACAAACTCCATGGTGTCCGGCAGTTCCACGGCTGCTACTCCGTCGGTGACGACACCCTCTTCGGTGTCGTCCGGCACCGCAAATCCGCTGGTAACAGCCTCGCTGCCTTGAAATCGATCCGTAAGGCCCGCCCGGACGGGGCACCGATCTACATCATCTTGGACAACCTGTCGGCGCACAAAGGCATCCGGATCAGGGCCTGGGCGGCCCGTAACCGGGTCGAGTTGTGCTTCACCCCGACGTATTCGTCGTGGGCGAACCCGATCGAGGCGCACTTCGGGCCGCTACGCATGTTCGTGGTGGCCGGCTCGAACCACCCGAACCACGTCGTCGCGACCCTGGCCCTGCACGATTACCTGCGCTGGCGTAACGCCAACGCCCGCCACCCCGATGTCCTGGCCGCCCAACGCCGGGAACGAGCCCGCGTCCGCAGCGAACGCCAACACCGCTGGGGTCAGACCACCGCCCGAACAGCGGCCTGACCGACCCGGCCAACAATCATGGACAGAGCACTAGCCGCGTCTAGCCGAGGTTGGCGACGGCCTGGTCGGTGATGGACTGCAGGGGGTTATCCGGCACGGCGGTCAAGGCTTCCGCGTGGGAACCGTGCATGATTCCGCCGGTCGAGAGGCCCACGGTCACCTGCAGGCTGTTGTTGGTGTCGCCGCCCTGGTGGTAGTAGCAGTTGCGGTGCTTGATGTTGTCGAACGCGCCGCAGGCGTTGTCGTCGGGCAGCGGTGTCGCGATCAGCACTCCGGTGCTGCGGCGGGGGACCGGGTGGCTGGACATTCGGACATTGAAGCAGGTGGGGTTATCTCAGCGCGGGGAAGACCGAGCCTGCGATGGCAGCCCCGACGAGTGCCCCGGCGATCACCTGGGCTGTGGTGTGGGCTGAGAGGTGGATGCGGGACCAGCAGGCGAGCGCGACCAGGGGGAGCGTGAGCAGGGCGATCGGGCCGTAGAGGGCGATCAGTGTGGCTGCGGTGCCGGCGGCGACTCCTGCGTGGATCGACATCTTCCACCAGTGGGTGACCGCGGTGTAGACGAGCAGGCCGGCGCCGCCGGCTCCCAGCAGGGCCAGGACGTCGCGGGGCGCGCCCAGCAGGAAGAGCACCGCCAGGCCGAGGGTGACCGAGGCGATGCCGAAGAGCAAGGGGGCGCGGCGGTGTTCGCGTTCCGGGATGTGGTGGTTGGTCAGGTGACCTTTTCGGACGCCGCGGAGGATGTACGCCATCGGGATGCCGACCGCGATGGCTGCTCCCGGGAGCCCCCACCAGCGGGACACGCCAGGGGTGTCGCCGGCGTGCCAGCCGACCACCAGCAGCAGCAGGGCCACCAGGACCGCCGGGGCCAGGACTTCGGTGGCGATCCGGGCTACTCGGTCGGCAGTCACCCGATGATCATGGCAGCTCGGCCGGGGGGCGGTCGGTCCAGGCCTGCTCGTAGCCGCTGAGCCAGTCGTGGATCGGCTTCAGGGGCTCGGCGTTGAGGCGGTAGAGCCGTTGCCGGCCCTCGTCGCGGACGTGCACGAGGTCGACCTCACGCAGCACCCGCAGATGCTTGGAGACCTGGGGCTGGGCCAGGCCGAGTCGTTCCACGAGGTCGTTGACCGGACGTTCGCCGGCCGCCAGGAGGTCGAGGATCTGCCGTCGCCGGGGCTCGGCCACCGCGTTGAACGCGTCTGTTGTTGTCGCTGCTCGTGCCATGGGTAGCAGCGTATGCTCATAACGGAATGCGAGGGAGTTATCCGGCCATCGATTCCATGGCCTTGGCGAGCGCGACGAGGTCGACGTCGCCGAGGTGGTCGAAGATGCGGCGCCGCACGCTGGATAGGTGGGCCGGCCAGGCTTCCCGGAGTCGGGCGAGACCTGCTTCGGTCAGTAAGGCGTTGGAGCCGCGGCCGTCCGTCACGCAGGGGGTGCGCCGGACGTAACCGAGCGTCTCCAGCTTGCCGGCGAGGCGGGTCATGCCGCTCAGGGACATGTCGCACGCCGCGGCGAGCTCGCTCATCCGCATGATGCCGCCCTCGGACTCGGAGAGGTGGCGCAGCACGGAGTATTCGCTCAGCGACATGCGCTGGTCGCGCTCGAGGTCGGTGTCGAGCATCCGGGGCATGACCAGCATCAGCCGCCCGAACGCCCGCATGACCGCCATCTCGTCGTCGCTCAACGGAAGGAGCGGATCGGGGTCGAGAGGCGGATCGGTAAGGGGTGCCGCGGACATGACAAAGATCCTACGACCTTGACACCTCTGCCGCGAGAGGTATTTCCTTGACGAAGCAAATTACTTTCTGTCGCGACGGAGTTCTCATGACGAAGATCGGCATCATCATCGGCAGCACCCGCCCGGGCCGTAACGGCGAGGCCGTGGCCAAGTGGGTGCTGGAGCTCGCCTCCCAGCGCACCGATGCCGAGTTCGAGCTGGTCGACCTGCTCGACTACAAGCTGCCGCACCTCGACGAGGCCATCCCCGCCTCGATGGCGCAGTACCAGCAGCCGCACACCCTCGCGTGGGCCGAGAAGATCGCGTCGTTCGACGGCTACATCATCGTGACCCCGGAGTACAACCACTCCACCTCGGGTGCGCTGAAGAACGCGATCGACTTCCTGTTCGCCGAGTGGAACAACAAGGCCGTCGGCTTCGTCGGCTACGGCTCGGTCGGTGGCGCGCGCGCCGTTGAGAGCCTGCGCCTCATCGTCGGCGAGCTCATGATGGCCGACGTCCGCGCCGCGGTGACCCTGTCGCTCGCGACCGACTTCGTGAACTACAGCCAGTTCACCCCGGGTGCGCACCAGGCCGGCGCCCTGGCCACCGTCCTCGACCAGACCGTCGCGTGGAGCAAGGCCCTCGAGCCGGTCCGCAACCCCGTCGCCTGACGTCGAGCATAGAAACGGCGGCCGTCGGGGCAGGCAGAGTGCCCCCGGCGGCCGCTTTTTATCAGTACGCGCTCAGCAGCCGACCCAGACCCGATTCTTCTTGTACGCGTACGAGCACGTGTCGAGCTGCTTCCCTGATTTGTTCCTGAGCGTCGCCTTGTCCCCGTCGTTGTTCCACACGTAGTTCCCGCTGCCCCAGTACCGGTTCTTGGCGGAGTTCGTGCCGCTGCCGGTGTGCAGCCAGATCCGGCCGCCATTGCCCGCGATGGTGACGTTGCCGAACTTGTAGACGTGGTTGGACGCGTCCCGGATCGTGTAGCCGTTCAGGTTCACGGCCTTCTTCCCGCTGTTGACCAGCGAGATCCACTCGGCGTTGCGGCTCGCGTTGCTGCGGGTGTCCTTGCCCGGCGAGTCGTACTGGGCGCCGTGGAAACGCAGCGACGGCGTAGCGGCCGAGGCGGGGCCCCCGACCGCGACGGATCCGGCGAGGGCGATAACTGCCGCAGCGAGGATGCTGACCGTTCTGCGCACCGTGCCTCCAGGGTGTTGTCGATGTGTTGACCGCATTCTGGCCCGGTCAGGGCCTCCGGCGAAGCGGAGCCGGACGGCGGGTCGGGTGGATCTCGGCTACCGGAGAGTCCGGTTCTGGTCATCCGTTCGGGTGCCGCGATGTTGGTGCCGGTGGCGTTCCCCCGCACAATGCTCTGGTGCTAAACCAGACATCTAGTGATTCCTGGCAGCATTTACTCCTAATGCCGCAGAAGTCTCGCTGGGCTCGGTTGTCGTTCGGGGTCCGGATGGCCACGGCGGCCCTCGCCGCCGTCGCGCTGTTGTCGGGCACGGCCGGCGGAGTCGTCGCGCTGACCAGCGCCGACCCGGCCCAGAAGACCGCAGCCCAGCAGGCAGCCCAGCACGCCGCCCAGGAGACCGCCGCCCGGGAGACCGCAGCCCGGGAGGCGGCGGCCCAGGAGACTGCGGCCCAGCGCGCCGCCCAGGAGGCGACTGCGCGAGCCGCCCGGGCGCTGTCGGGGCGGGCGGCCGGAGAGACAGGCCAGCCCACGCCGCCGGCCACGCCCGTGACCACGGGCCCCGGACCGATCGGCGCGGCCGGAACACTCGCGCAACAGGCCGGCGGGACCGAGGGACAAGCCGCAGGGCCCGAGGGGCAAGCCGCGGGGGCTGAGGGGTTCGCGCGACAAGCTGGAGGGGTCGAGGGATCCGCCCAGCAGGGCGGGGGAACCGGGGAGTCCGCCCAACAGGACGTATCGGTCGAGGTGCGCGAGCAGCAAGGCGCATCGGTCGAGGGGCAGCAGGCCCAGCCGGCAGCCGGGCAGCGACCGGCAGCGGCGACGCCGGAAGCGGTGGTACGCCAGGTGCGCGTCGCCCAGCCCATCCCGTTCGACACCACGACCGTCGGCGACCCGGCCCTGCCCCGCGGCAGCAAGCGCGTCCAGGCCGAGGGCGCCCCCGGGGAACGGGTGCTGAACTACCTCGTCACCCTGATCGGCAACCGCGAGACGAGCCGCCGGCTGGTCGACTCCACGGTCACGCTCCGCCCCCGGCACCGCGTGATCGCCGTGGGCAGCCGCCCCGTCCGCCCCGACGCCGGTCAGAACAACGCTGCCCGCCCCGATGTCGGTCACAAAGAGGACCAAAACGACCACGACGTCTCCCGCCCCGACGCCGGTCACAACCAAGCCGACCGCAACAACGCCGACCGCAACAAAGATGACCGCCGCCGGAGCGACGAGAGGCGTAGTGCGGTCTGTGCGGACACCACGAAGTCTCAGCAGGAGCGGGATCTCGACCTGATCAGCGATGCCGGCCTCGACGCGAAGCAGCTCACCGCCCGGTGCGACAAGCCGTAGGGCTGCATGATGGCGTGATGATCAGTGATGTGCGGCTGGCCGGGCTCGCCGAACGGCTGGTGGCGGTGCCGGGGGTGGCCGGGGTGGTGCTGGGTGGCAGCCGGGCCCGGGGCACGCACACCGCGGACTCCGACACCGATCTCGGCCTGTACTACCGCGGGCCGGTCGACGTCGAGGCGCTGAATCACCTCGCGCGCGAGGTGGGTGGCCCGGCGGCAAGGGTCACCGCGCCGGGCGAGTGGGGGCCGTGGGTCGACGGCGGGGGCTGGTTGACCGTCGACGGCGGCGCGGTGGACTGGATCTACCGTGATCTCGACCGGGTCGCCGGCTGCTGGGCGCGGGCGGAACGGGGTCACTACGCGTTCCACGCTCAGGTGGGACATCCGCTGGGAGTGGCCGATTTTGCGTACGCGGGGGAAATCGCCCTCGCCCGGATCCTGGCTGATCCCTCGGGTGAGCTGGCCCACCTGCGGGAACGTGCCCGGGTCTATCCGCCCGCGCTGCGCGAGGCCCTCGTGGAGGGCCTGTGGGAGGCCGACTTCCTGGTCGGTGTGGCGGGTAAGGCCGCACCGCGCGGCGATTCCGCCTATATCGCCGGGTGTCTATTTCGGGTCGTCGGTGTCTGCGTCCACGCGTTGCACGGCGCAGCCGGGCGCTGGTTGATCAACGAGAAGGGCGCGGTGGCGTCGGCGGCGGCGCTGCCCGGTGCCCCCGAGCAGTTCAGGGAGCGGGTCGACGGGCTGTTCGCCGGTGTCGACGGGGACCCGGTGCATCTGAGCGCCGCGCTGGCCACCGCCGCAGACCTCGTGCTGGAGACGGCCGACGCGTGCGCCATGATGACGCGATGACTGCTGCGGAACCCACGATCCTCGCCACCAGCGCCGGCTTCGAGCGCGGCAGGCACGGAGCCTTCGACATGCGACCCGGTGCGATCCACCATTTCGCGGCCGAGCTCTCCGGGGCGGGTGACACCGCCAAGTTCTGTTTCCTGCACCAGGCGCTCGGTGATCCCGCCGATTGGATCGGCGCGACGTATGCGGCGTTCGCCCGCACCGGTTACCGCGCGTCGCATCTGCAGCTCTTCCCGATGCCGAATCACGACGACATCCGCGCTCACCTGCTCGACCAGGACGTCATCTGGGTCAACGGTGGCAGCGTCGCGAACCTCGTCGCGGTGTGGCGGGTGCACGGCCTCGACGAGATCCTGCACGAGGCGTGGCAGGCGGGGGTCGTGCTCGGCGGCGTCTCGGCCGGCTCGATCTGCTGGCACACCGGCGGCAGCACGGACAGCTACGGCCGTGACCTGCGCGCGTTCACCGAAGGGCTGGGCTGGCTGCCGTACAGCAACGGCGTGCACTACGACAGCGAGGATCAGCGCCGCCCGAAGATGCACGAGTTCATCTCCGACGGCACGCTGCCCGACGGTTATGCGACCGACGACGGCGCCGGCCTGGTCTTCCGCGGCACCCGGATGGCCGAGGCGGTCGCGGACAAGGAAGGCCCCTTGGCATACGAGCTGAAGCGGGCAGCGGACGGCTCAGTGACCGAGACTCCGCTGCCCACCCGCGTCCTCAAGTACTAGATACGCTGCTCCCATCGCTGGTTGGCGGCGCCCAGGCAGTCCCAGATGTGGATCTGCTGGCCGTTGGCGGGGTTGTTCTCGCTCACGTCCAGGCAGCGCCCGGACTGCGGGTTGCGGATGCTGCCGTCGGTCGCCGCGGTCCAGTTCTGGGCAGCGGTGCCGTTGCAGGTGTGGAGCTGCACCTTGGTGCCGTTGGCGGTCGCGCCGCCGGCGACATCCAGGCACTTGCCCAGGGCCTTGATCGTGCTGCCCGGGGTGAAGGTCCACTGCTGCGCCGCGCTGCCGTTGCACGTGTAGAGCTGGATCTTCGTACCGTCGGCGGTGGCCCCGCCGGCCACGTCTAGGCATTTGCCCGCGAGGCCGGCGAGCGGCCCGGTGCCGGCGGCCGGTGGGACACCACCGCCGAGCTCCTTGATCCGCACGTTGCGGAACGAGGCGTTGTCGCCGTCGCCGTGGTTCTGCAGGCCGATGTGGCCGGCGAGCGAGCGGGCCGGGTCGGTGTTGGTGAAGTCGTTGATCTTGGCGCCGTTGAGGAACACCTGCAGGTGCTCGCCTTCCACGCGCAGCTCGTAGGTGTTCCATTCACCGGGCGGGTTCAGCGCGGCGTCGCGGGCGGCCAGGTCGGCGGCCTTGAACGTGTAGACCGAGCCGGTGGTGCGGTCGTCGGCGTCGGTGGCGTCGATCTGCACCTCGTAACCGTTGTTCACCGCGGACCACGGGTCGTCCGAGGCAGGGAAGCCCACGAAGACGCCGGAGTTGTCGTCACCGGCGAGCTTCCAGTCCAGCTTGAGCGAGTAGTCCGTGAATTCCTTCGTCTCGTACCAGTAGAGGCCGAGGCCGCCGGTCGAGCTGAGGGTCGCGTCGGTGTTGGTGAAGCCGCCCGGGCCCGCCTGCGACCAGCCGGTTGTCGTGCCGTTGTAGAGCGCGGTGTAGCCGGTTTCGGGGCGGCAGTCGGCGTTGGTCTGCCCGGCTGCGTAGCGGATGCCGCCGAGCAGGTGGGTGCGGAAGGCCGGGTCGGCGTACGACTCGATGGTGTGCCCGCCGCCGGTGTAGAAGGACCGGCCGTCGCCGAGCGTCTTGCACCAGGCGTGCGGATGGTCGGCACCCATGCCACCGCCGGTGTACGTGCCCTCGTCCAGCGAGGCGAGGACGTGCGCCGTCGACCGGGGGTTGGTGCGGTAGTTGTACCACTCGTCGGTCCGGTTCCAGCGCTGCGGCAGGTGCGCGGTAGCCGCGTGCGCACGGTCCTCGACGACCACGTCGGCCGGCTGGATCGCCGGGTGCGAGTCGAACCAGGCGCCGACCAGGTCACCGTAGAACGGCCAGTCGTATTCGGTGTCGGCAGCCGCGTGTACGCCCACATAGCCACCCCCGCCCCGGACATAGCTCTCGAACGCGGTCTGCTGCTCGGCGTTCAGCACGTCCCCGGTGGTGTTGAGGAAGACCACGGCGTCGTAGTTCGCGAGGTTCGCCGTCGTGAAGGCTGCCGCGTCCTCGGTCGCGGTCACCTCGAAGCCGAGCTCCTTGATGGCCTGGACACCCGCCGCGATGGAGTCGTGCCGGAAGCCGGCCGTCTTGGAAAAGACGAGGACGCCGGACGACGCCGGAGAGGCACTGTTGAGCGTGAACGAGTCCACGTCGAACAGGGCGCCGCTGCCCCCGGCGAACGTCAGGTAGAGCGGCCCGGTGCTCGCCGGCGCACCACTGATCGCGCCGGTCACGTCGATGAACGTCTCCCAGCTGCCGGTCACCGGGACCGTCACCGAGCCGATGATCGCGCCCGTCGGCGAGCCGGTGCGGAACTGCAGCGTGCCACCGGCCCTACCGGAGGAGACCCGGGCGGTGAACGACGTGGCCGTGTCCAGCCGGTACGGCTCGAACGAGATCCAGTCCCCGTTGTCCACATTGCCGACCGTCCTGCCACCCTCGGCCTGGGTCTTGCTGATCGGGTCGACACCCGAGGCGGCCTTGTAGTGCTCGGCCTGGCGGTGCCGGGGCTGCAGGGTGTGCTGGGTGTGTGTGGTCAGGCCGCCGGAGTCGGTGTACTGCGCGTCGAAGATCGCGAAGATGTTGGCCGCCGAGTCGTGCTCGCCGTCGACCGGGATCGTGATCTCGCCGGTGCACCCGTTCTGCGACGTGATCTGGTGGCCGTGGCTGTCGTGGCCGAGCACGTAGGTCATCGTCACCTTGGTGCAGTCGACCGCGTCGTCCTCGGGGTCGGTGATGGTGATGTCGAACGGGACGGTGTCGCCGTAGGAGAAGAGTGCGCCGTTCGCCGGGGCGTTGACGGTGACCGTCGGCGCGGTGTTGCCGACCGTGATCGTCACGCTCGACGTGCCCGTCAGACCCTCGGCGTCGGTCACGGTGAGCGCGGCTGTGTGCGTACCCTCCGCTGTGTAGGTCTTTGCAGGGTTGGCTTCGGTGGAAGTGGTGCCGTCGCCGAAGTCCCAGGAATAGGTCAGCGGGCTGCCCTCGGGGTCGGACGAGCCGGCCGAGGAGAAGGCGACGGTCAGCGGGGCCTGGCCGTTGGTGACGTTCGCCGCCGCTGCCGCGGTCGGTGCCCGGTTGGAGCCGGCCAGGTAGTCGAAGCGGTAGAGCGCCGAGTTCGCGTCGCCGTTGAAGTAGCCGGTGCCGTAATCGAGGACGTAGAGCGAGCCCTCGGGGCCGAAGGCCATGTCCATGACCTGCTTGCCCACCCAGGGGAAGGCCGAGATCTCGCCGGGCGAGCCGTCCGCGGCGACGTCGATCGGCTTGATCCAGCCGCGGCCGAACTCGGCGGCGAAGAAGTGGCCGTCGAAGGACTGCGGGAACTTCGTGGGGGAGTCGAGAGCCGGGTCGAAGTGGTAGACCGGACCGCCCATCGGTGACTCGGAACCGCCGCCGAACTCGGGTGGGGTGCCGCTGTCGCCGCCGTACTTGATCCAGGCCGGACGGGCCGCGGGCAGTGTCGCCAGGCCGGTGTTACGGAACGAGTTGTTGGCGGGGCCGCCCGCGCAGTCGTACTTCGCGCCGCTGGTGCCGGTGGCGAAGTCCCATTCGTTGTACGTCTCCGAGTTCGTGTTCGCGCCGGTGCAGTACGGCCAGCCGTAGTTGCCGGCGCTCGTGATCCGGTTGAACTCGACCTGCCCGCCGGGGCCCCGCGCGGGATCCGTCGCACCCGCGTCCGGCCCGTAGTCGCCCAGGTAGACGACGCCGGTCGCCTTGTCGACGCTCATCCGGAACGGGTTACGGAAGCCCATCGCGTAGATCTCGGGACGGGTCTTCGCGGTGCCCTCGGCGAACAGGTTGCCGTCGGGGATCGTGTACGACCCGTCCGCCCCGACCTTGATCCGCAGCACCTTGCCCCGCAGGTCGTTGGTGTTGCCGGCGCTGCGCTGGGCGTCGTACGCGGGATTGCGGTCCGCCCGCTCGTCGATCGGTGCGTAGCCGGCCGAGTCGAACGGGTTGGAGTCGTCGCCGGTGGACAGATAGAGGTTGCCGGCCGCGTCGAAGTCGATGTCGCCGCCGACGTGGCAGCACAGACCCCGATCGGCGGGTACGTCGAGCACGTCCACCTTGCTCGCGGCGTCCAGCGTGAAGTCGGGGTTCAACGCGTACCGGGAGAGCCGGTTGACGCCCTGCCACGCCGACCAGTCGCTGCCGGTGGCCGGTGCGTCGCCGCCGGGGGTGGTCAGCGGCGGGGCGTAGTACAGGTAGATCTGCCGGTTCGTGGCGAACCCGGGATCGACGCCGACACCCTGCAGACCCTCCTCGTCGTGCTGGTAGACAGGGATGGTGGCGACGAGGGTGGTGGTGCCGTTCGCATCGGTACGCCGCAGCGCGCCGTTACGTGCCGTGTGCAGCACCGAGCGGTCGGGGAGAACCGCGATCGCCATCGGCTCGCCGACCTCATCGACTCCACGGGCCAGGGTGACCTGCTGGTAGTCGGCGGGATCGGCGTCGGGAGCGTGGTGTGGAACAACGAGCAGGGCGGCGGTCAGCAGGGCAGCCGCGGGAAAAGAGAGCATGGGCGGGGATCCCTTCCTCTTTGTTACAGGCGTGTGACGCTAGTAACGGAAGGGGCGCTTTCGCCGGAAGAGCATCAACTTTCGTCTATGAAGCAAAAAGGTGCGCCACCCGGTGGGGGTGACGCACCTCATGGGTCAGGATGCGTAGTGCAGGATCACGTTGTGGGCGTGGTGGGTCTTCTCCGAGCCGCGGAACTCGACCTCGTAGGTGTGCTGGCCGACCGTGATCGCGATGGTGCCGGTGGAGAAGTACTGGCCGACGAAGCTCTTGTTGCTGACCACGCTCACCGAGCTGATCTTCGAGTAGGGGATGCTCGTGATCGCGAAGCGCTTCCCGGCGAAGGACTTGTCCTGGATGATCACCCGGCGGGTGGTGAGGCCGAGGAAGCCGGTGCCGACGCCGACCGCGTCGTACACGGCGATGATCTGCTCGCCCTCGAGCAGACCGGACTCGATCTGCTCGAACTGGCCCTTGCTGTCGTACACGGGTGCCGTCATGGCCACCAAGATTACTGAGCCACCGCTACTGCCGGCCCACCACGGTGCGATACGCGTCCTCAATGCGGGCCGCGAGCGTGACCTCACCGTCGGTGATCGCATCGCCGTCGGGTTGCCCCAGCAGGATCTGGGTGTGACCGGCGGTCCGGTTGATCCGGGGCCGCAGGCGCAGCGTGTCCGCCGCTACCTTTATTCTCTCCGTCAGATCGGCGTGCTGACTGTCGTCGCACGGGAGCTCGCGTTTGAGCTGAACGCCGTCCTGCGTCCAGCCGCCGAGCACCGCGAGCGCGTCGCTCAAGTAATCGGAGCGGACACCCCGTGATTTCCTGCTCCGCATGAACCGCACCTCCCTGGCGTCGTTGCAGGCTTGTGGCCAAACTGTCGCCGTGTCGTCATGGTCGGTGCTCTCAGTCTTGTCTTCGTCGTCAACTATGTCCACGCCCACATATCCGTGTTTGCGTGACGATCGGGACGCATCGTTCAACCTGTTCGGTTAACTTTTGTGGCACGCTCTTGGCTCATGCCCCTTGGACAGCCTGCCGGCGGCCGCCAACTACCGAGAGTAATTGTGGCTGCGGTGATCGTCACTGACGGACGTGTACTGGCATGCGAGCGCTCAGCTCCGCCCGAGGCGGCAGGCAAGTGGGAGTTCCCGGGCGGCAAGGTCGAGCCCGGTGAGAGCGACGCCGTCGCGCTGGCCCGCGAGTGCGCGGAGGAGCTGGGCGTGCGGGTGAAGGTGGGGGCCAGGGTGGGCCCGGACGTGCCGCTGGCGCACGGCCGCGCCGTCCTGCGCGTCTTCGAGGTGACGCTGCTGGACGGCGACGAGCCGCGCGCCCTGGAGCACACAGCCATGCGCTGGCTGGCGGCGGACGAGCTGGACAGCGTGCCGTGGCTGCCCGCCGACCGCCCGATCGTGGCCGAGCTGCCGGCGCTACTGGCCGCCGATCGTCCGGCGTAGCTCCCGCTTCAGGACCTTGAAGCTCGGGCCCATCGGGAGCTGCTCGACGAAGCGGACCTTGCGCGGGTACTTGTGCTTGCCGAGCCGCTCCTTGGCCCACTCGATCAGCTCGTCGGCGGTGAGAGCGGTGTTCTCGCCCTGGTCAGGCACGATGACCGCCATGATCTCCTCGCCGTGCACCGGGTCGGCGACGCCGATCACCGCGACCTGGACCACGCTGGGGTGTCGCGCCAGCGCCTCCTCGACCTCGCGCGGGTAGACGTTGAATCCGCCGCGGATGATCAGATCCTTCTTGCGGTCGACGATGGTGATGAAGCCCTCGGCGTCCTTGGTGCCCAGGTCACCGCTGCGGAACCAGCCGTCGACGACCGCCTCCGCGGTGTCCTCGGGACGGTTCAGATACCCGGCGAAGACGTTGTGACCGCGGATCACGATCTCGCCGAGCGCGCCGGTGGGCAGCAGTTCGATCCGGTCCTCGAGCTCCGGCCGGGCGATCTCCACCTCGACGCCCCAGATCGCGTGGCCGATCGTGCCGGGTCGCGTGCCGAACGCCGGCTGGTTGGTGGTGGCGGTCGGCGAGGTCTCCGACAGGCCGTACCCCTCGTAGATCTTCGCGTTGAACGTCTCGCCGAACTTCTCCAGGACCGCCACGGGCAGTGACGCACCGCCCGAAACGCAGAGTCGCAGCGCCGGGAGCTTGTCCGCCTTCGCGGCAGCCTCCAGCAGGGCGATGTACATCGTCGGAACGCCATGGAAGACGGTCACGTTCTCGCGCACCATCAGGTCGACGGCGGCCTCCCCGGTGAACCGCGCGAGCAGCACGAGCGTCCCGCCGAACCGGAAGGTGCCGTTCATGCCGACGGTCTGGCCGAACGTGTGGAACAGTGGCAGACAGCCCATCACCACGTCGTCGGTGCGCACCTCGTTGGCGTCGAAGACGTTCACTGTCGCGTTCATGACCAGGTTGAGATGGGTGAGCAGCGCGCCCTTCGGCTCCCCGGTCGTGCCGCTGGTGTAGAAGACGACCGCGATGTCCTCGGCCTCGCGGGACACATACGTCGGCAACGCCTGCACCGCGGCGGCGGCGTCCTCCAGCCGCTGCGGCGCCCCGGGCAGGTCCGGGGGCAGTGGGCCGACGCTCGCCAGCTTGGTGCCGGCCTTGTGCGCGGCGGTCGAGGCCGTCTGCAGCTGACTGGAGTGCGTCACCAGTAGGTCGGTGCCGCTGTCGCGCAGGACGTACGCCATCTCCTCGGCCGTGAGCAGCAGGTGCACCGGCACGACGCGGGCGCCGACCGCGAGGGCCGCGTAGTAGACCCGGGGGAAGTCGGTGAGGTTGGGGATGAGCACCGCCACGGTGTCGCCGGGGCCGATGCCGAGCTCGCGCAGGCCGGCGGCGTACGCCAGGGACTGCTGCCAGAGCTCGCGATACGTGGTGCGCAACGGCCCGTCGACCACCGCCACCTTGTCCGGATACTTCCGTGCACCCTCGGCCAGTACAGCCGCCAACGACAACATCGTCACGCTAAGTGCCCTCCGATCTTGGTGTACCCGCGCAGCAGGTCGCGAGAAATGATGAGTCGCTGCATCTCGTCGGTGCCTTCGTAGATGCGCATCAGGCGGACCTGGCGGTACCAGCGCTCGATCGGCAGCTCACGGGTGTAGCCCATGCCGCCGTGCACCTGCATGACCCGGTCGACCACGTTGTTGACCATCTGGGCGCCGAAGAGCTTGGCCATCGAGGACGAGTGCCGCATGTCCCAGCCCTGGTCGACGGTCCAGGCCGCGCGCAGGATCAGCCAGCGGGCCGCCTCGATCTCGACCTCGGAGTCCGCGATCATCCACTGGATGGCCTGGTTGTCGCCGATCTTGCGGCCGAACGTCTCACGGGTGTTCGCGTAATCGACCGCCATGCCCAGCGCCCGCTCGGCGATGCCGAGCGCCTGCGACGGGATCAGGTAGCGGCCCTTGCCGATCCACTTCATGCCCAACTCGAAGCCCTGCCCGATCTCGCCGAGAATGTTGCGGGCCGGAACCCGCACGTCCTCGAAGATCAACGAGGCGGGGCCGCCTTCGCCCATGGTCTGGATGAACTCGGAACGCCAGCCCATGTCCCGGTCGACCAGGAACGCCGTGGTGCCGCCGCCGCGCACGCCCTTCTCCCGGTCGGTTACCGCGACGACGATGACGAAGTCCGCGTCGTTGCCGTTGGTGATGAACGTCTTCTCGCCGTTGAGCACCCAGTCGTCGCCGTCCTGGCGGGCGCTGAGCTTGATGTTCGCCGCGTCCGACCCGGCGCCGGGCTCGGTGATGGCGAAGCAGGAGATCCGCTCGCCCTCGATCGTGGGGATCAGGTATTCCTGCTTCTGCGCGTCGTTGGCGTAGTACAGGATGTTGTCGGCGTCGCCACCGAACTTGAACTGGATGAAGGTCCGGCCGACCTCGGTCACGATCAGCGACTGCATGACCGCCGGCAGGTTCATCCCGCCGTATTCCTCCGGGGTCGACAGCCCCCAGAAGCCGAACTTCTTCGCCTTCTGCTGCAGTTCGCGCAGCTCGCTCAGCTCCAGGCCAGGCTGGTGGTTGCGCTCGCGGCGCAGCGCCTCCTGCTCGAGCGGCATGACTTCGCGGGTGATGAACTGGCGAGCTGTGTCACGGACAGCCCGCTCTTCGTCGCTGAGTGAAAAGTCCACGTGCTAAAACTAGCGGTGTAAGTTTTCCGGAGTAAAGAGTTTCAGGAGTGTTAAAACGGTGGCCCGTCCGAGACACACCCTGCTCTCCCGCGATCGCATTGTCGACGTGGCGAGCAAGCTGGTCGACGCTGAAGGGCTGGAGGCCGTCTCGGTCCGCCGACTCGCCACCGAGCTGGGTGTGGCCGGCCCGTCGCTCTACAACCACTTCCCCACCAAGGCCGACATCCTCGACGCGGTGGCCGACGCGGTCGTCGCCCAGGTCGACGTGTCCTTCTTCGCCACCCACGAGTGGCAGGACGCGCTTCGGCTCTGGGCACACTCGTACCACGCGGTGCTCTCCGCGCACCCGAACGTCGTGCCGGTGCTCGCCCAGGGTCCCGGGCGCCGCCCGGCCGCGCTGGCCATGGCCGACACCGTCTACGGCGGCCTCATCGCCGCCGGCTGGCCGCCCGCCCGGGCGACCCACATCGGCGCGCTGATGCGTTACCTGGTCACCGGCTCGGCCCTGGGCTCGTTCGCCCTGGGCTTCGACGAGGACCCGCAGTTGTACGCCGAGCGCTACCCCCACCTGCGCGACGCCCACCTGCTCGCCGAGCATCGCCGCAGCGTGGACGAGGGGGCCTTCGCGCTCGGTCTGGAAACCGTGATCACAGGGCTGACAGCCATGAAGGACGGAGTGCTGCGATGAACCGGGACAGCCTTTACCTCGGCGGCCGATGGGTCTCCGCGAACTCGGGGGCCACCATCGCGGTGGAGAACCCCGCCACCGAGGAGATCATCGCCCACGTGCCGGCCGGTAACGCCGAGGACGTGGAGCGCGCCGTGACCGCCGCGACCGCCGCCTTCGACGACTGGTCACGCACCCCGATGGCCGAGCGCGGCGCGATCCTCGGCAAGCTGCACGAGGCACTCGCCTCGCGCGCCGACGAGATCGCCCGGACCGTCGGGCTCGAGCTCGGCACGCCGCTCAAGGTCGCGAAGGCGGTCCAGGCAGGACTTCCTCTCGCCGTTCTTCGTGGGTACGCCGACCTGGCCGCGAATCCGGCCGCCGAGGAGACGATCGGCCACTCGCTCATCGCGCGGGAACCGGTCGGCGTGGTCGGCGCGATCACGCCCTGGAACTACCCGCTGCACCAGGTCGTCGCCAAGGTGGCCGCCGCACTCGCCGCGGGCTGCACGGTCGTCCTGAAGCCGAGCGAGCTGACGCCGCTCGTTGCCTACCTGCTCCTCGACGCGGCGGACGAGGCCGGCCTGCCCGACGGGGTGCTCAACCTGGTCACCGGCACCGGCGCTGAGGTCGGCGCGGCGATCGCCGGGCACCCGGGCGTCGACATGGTCTCCTTCACCGGTTCCACGGCGACCGGCCGGGCCGTCTCGCACGCGGCGGCGGACCGGATCGCCCGCGTCTCGCTCGAGCTCGGCGGCAAATCCGCCAACATCATCCTCGCGGACGCCGACCTCACGAAGGCGGTGAAGGTGGGCGTGGGCAACGCTTTCCTCAACTCCGGGCAGACGTGTACGGCGTGGACGCGCATGCTCGTGCACCGCGACCTCTACGACTCCGCCGTTTCGCTGGCAGCCGACGCCGCCGCCGGTTACACCACGGGCGACCCGTTCGACGCCGGCACGCGGATGGGCCCGCTGGTCTCGGCCGCGCAGCGCGAACGGGTTCAGGGCTTCATCTCGCGGGCGAGCGCCCGAATGGTCGCGGGCGATTCCGGCGTACCGCGCAAGGGTTATTTTGTGGCACCCACGGTCTTCGCCGACGTCGACCCCGGCAGCGAGCTCGCGCAGGAGGAGATCTTCGGCCCGGTCCTGTCGATCATTCCGTTCGACGACGACGAGGACGCCGTACGCATCGCGAACAACTCCCGCTACGGCCTGGCCGGCGGAGTCTGGGGTACGCCCGACCGCGCCCTCGCCGTGGCCCGCCGCCTGCGCACCGGAGCGGTCGACGTGAACGGCGCGTCCTTCAACCCGGTGGCCCCGTTCGGTGGCTACAAACAGTCCGGCATCGGCCGCGAGCTGGGTGTCCACGGCCTCGCCGAGTTCCAGCAGACCAAGGCGATCCAGCGATGAAGGCCCTGGTCGTACGCGCCGCGGGCCTGGCACCCTCGGTCGAGGACATCCGGCTGCCCGAGGTGGGGCCGGGCCAGATCCGGGTACGCATCCGCGCGGCCGGCGTCTGCCACTCCGACCTGTCCATGGTCAACGGGACCCTGAACCCGCCGTACCCGCTGGTCCTGGGGCATGAGGCCGCCGGCGAGGTCGTCGAGATCGGCCCCGACGTCAACCGGGTCCCGGTGGGCTCGCACGTCGCGCTGAACTGGTCGCCGCCGTGTCGCACCTGCTGGTTCTGCGAGAACGGCGAGCCGTGGCTGTGCGCCACCGCGAACATCGCCGCTCTGGAGAACGGCAGCACGCTCGACGGGACTCCGCTGCAGGTCGCGCTGGGGCTGGGTGCGTTCGCGGAGGAGGTCGTGGTGCCTGCTCACGCGGTGATCGAGGTGCCGTCCTCGCTCGCCTGGGAGAGCGCGGCGCTGCTGGGGTGCGCGGTTCTCACCGGCACGGGAGCCGTGCGCAACACGGCCGGTGTCAGGTCCGGGGACTCGGTGCTGGTCATCGGGCTCGGCGGCGTCGGACTGTCCGTGGTCGCGGCCGCGCGGGCTGCGGGAGCCTCGTCGGTGATCGCGGTCGACGTGTCCGCCGCTAAGAAGGCGCTGGCTGAGGCCGCGGGTGCCACGGACTTCATCGTCTCGGGCGACACGCTGTCCAAGGACGTGCGCGTGCTGACCGGTGGGCGTGGCGCTGACCATTCGTTCGAGTGTGTGGGGCGTTCGGCGACAATTCGGGCAGCGTGGCGGGCTACGCGGCGCGGGGGTCAGGTCACGGTCGTCGGCATGGGCCGCGGCGATGACATGGTTCAGCTGAGCGCGCTGGAGATCTTCAGCTCCGCGCGTACGTTGCGGGCCTCGGTCTATGGCTCTTCCGACCCGGACCTCGAGGTGCCGCAGCTGGCTCAGGATGTGCTGTCCGGGGCACTGAAGCTGGACCATCTGGTCACGGACCGGATCACCCTGGCCGAAGTCCCCGCGGCGTTCGAGCGGATGTCCCGGGGAGAGGGCGCGCGCTCCGTCGTGACTTTCTGACTGTCCGTCGGCGCACCTGGTCAGCCAGGTGCGCCGACGTGACGGTTCTTACGAATCTGAAGCCGCGCTCGTAATGCGGGCTATCGAAACATGTGTGTATCGTCGCGAAGGGGTCACTACCGCTAGGAGGGTGATGACTACTTCAAGTAACGAGACGGTGCTGCGGCGTACAACCGACGCTCTGGAGCACGTCTCGGGGATCTGTTTCAAGACCGGGCCGCCATCGCGGGTCGGTGTTGAACTGGAATGGACCACCCACTACAGCGACCAACCCGCGGCGCCGTTGCGGCTCTCCGATCTTCGGCGGGCGCTCGGGCCGCACGCACCCACGACGCTCGGCAATGCCGATCCTGTGCCGCTCCCGGGCGGCGGCACGGTAACCCTCGAGCCCGGCGGCCAGATCGAGATCTCCTCGGCGACGGCCCACGACTTCGCCACGCTGTACGACGTGGTCGGCAACGATCAGCAGTATCTGGTCGAGTTGCTGGCCCGCGGCGGGCTCTCCCTCGGTGAACGCGGTATCGACCCGCACCGCGCGCCACAGCGAATCCTCGACACCCCTCGATACGCGGCGATGGAGCACGCCTTCGACGAGGCCGGGCGCACGATGATGGGCAGCACCGCGGGCTTCCAGGTCTGCCTGGACGCGGGCACGGAAAGCCAGGTCGGCGCGCGCTGGGACACCGTGCACGCCGTGGGGCCCGCGCTCGTTGCCGCTTTTGCCACGTCCCGGGTGCATGCCGGCCGGGACACCGGCTGGGCAAGCGGGCGGATGGCCGCGTGGTACGGCATCGATCCTCGTCGGAGCGGTCCGGTGGGGGGCAGGGACGACTGGCCGCGTTATGCGCTCGAAGCACCACTTCTCTGCGTACGCAGGGACAGCGGTCGCTGGGAGGCACCCGCGGGCGTCACGTTCGCCGACTGGATCAACGGTGCCCTCGGCAGCAGCCGGCCCACGATCGACGACCTGGACTATCACCTGACCACCCTGTTCCCGCCGGTACGCCCGCGTGGGTATCTGGAGGTCCGCTATCTGGACACGCAACCCGGGCTGGAGTGGATCGCGCCCGCCGCGGTGCTCTGTGCGTTGTTCGCCGACGATGCCGTCACGGACGCCGCTCGTGACCTGGCCGCGCCCGCGGAGGGCCGCTGGGTGGAGGCGGCTCGCGACGGGCTGACCGACCCCGCGGTGGCTGCCGCTGCTTTTGATCTCGCCGATCTCGCCTGCCGTCGTCTGGACAGCACCGGGCTGTCCCGGGAGCTGCAGGACACGGTCGCCGACATCGTGGATCGCCGCCTGCACGGCGTCGGTTCCCCACGGAAGGACCTGCACCGATGACCGACAAGAACAAGGTCGCCGCCGAGCTGGAGCGGGCGCGCCGGCGGACCGTCCTGCTCACCGAGGCGGTCGATGACGCCGATCTCGTACGCCAGCACTCGCCGATCATGTCCCCGCTCGTCTGGGACCTCGCCCACGTGGGCAACCAGGAGGAGCTCTGGCTCGTCCGTGACGTCGGCGGGCGGGAACCGGTGCGCCGCGACATCGACGAGCTCTACGACGCCTTCAAGCACTCACGCCGTGACCGGACAGCGTTGCCGCTGCTCAGCCCGCAGGAAGCACGCAAATACGTGGGGCAGGTCCGGGACAAGGCCATGGACGTGCTCGACCGGGTCCGGCTGGACGGAAGCCGGCTCGCCGCGGACGGATTCGCGTTCGGGATGATCGTGCAGCACGAGCAGCAACACGATGAGACGATGCTCGCGACCCACCAGCTGCGGCTCGGCGCGCCCGTTCTCGAAGCGCCCGCGCCCCCGCGGGCCATCAACAAGATCACCGGTGAGGTCCTGGTTCCGGCCGGTTCCTTCACCATGGGTACGGACACCGAGCCCTGGGCGCTGGACAACGAGCGCCCCGCCCACGCCGTGCACGTCGACGCGTTCTACATCGACGCCGCCCCGACGACCAACGGGGAGTACGCACAGTTCATCGCCGCGGGCGGATACGACGAGCCCCGCTGGTGGAGCGAGCGGGGCTGGGCCCATCGCCAGGAGGCGGGCCTCACCGCGCCTCAGCACTGGCAGCGTGACGGCGACGGGTGGGCGTACACCCAATTCGGTCGCACGCAGCGGATCATCGACGACGAGCCGGTGGTGCACGTCTGTTTCTTCGAGGCCCAGGCGTACGCGACCTGGGCGGGCAAACGCCTCCCGACCGAGCCGGAATGGGAGAAGGCTGCCCGGTTCGACCCGGCCACCGGACGCTCGCGCCGCTACCCGTGGGGGGACGAGCCACCGGAGACGCGACACGCCAACCTGGGTCAGCGGCACCTCGCCCCGGCACCCGTCGGGGCGTACCCGGACGGGGCCTCACCGCTCGGTGTGCACCAGCTGATCGGTGACGTCTGGGAGTGGGTCGACTCCGACTTCTACGGCTATCCGGGGTTCAGCATGTTCCCGTACGAGGAGTATTCGCAGGTCTTCTTTGGCGGCGACTACAAGATCCTGCGGGGCGGCTCGTTCGGCACCGACGCGGCAGCCGTGCGGGGCACGTTCCGCAACTGGGACCACCCGATCCGCCGGCAGATCTTCAGCGGTTTCCGGTGCGCCCGTGATGCGGCCGATGTGTAGGCATCTGGCTTATCTCGGCACCCCGATCAAGCTTTCGGAGCTGTTGTTCGATCCGCCGAACGCCCTGGTGCGCCAATCCTGGGCACCGCGCGACATGCGCGGCGGCGGCACGATCAACGCCGACGGTTTCGGTGTGGCATGGGGAACCACCCGGTTCCGCAGTGCGATGCCGATGTGGTCGGACACGGCACTGCCCCGGCTCGCGGCGACAACCGTGAGCGGGGTGGTGCTTGCCGCCGTACGGTCCGCGACCGAGGGTATGCCCGTGGTCGAGACCGCCTGCGCACCCTTCCAGGAGGGGAACTGGCTGTTCAGCCATAACGGCGTGGTGCGGGGCTGGCCCGGGAGCATCGCCGGGCTCGCGAGCCGGCTGCCGACCACGGATTTGATGACGCTGGACGCCCCGACGGACAGCGCCGTGCTCTGGGCGCTGGTCCGGGACCGCCTGCGGGCCGGGGTCTCCCTGGCCGCCGCGGCTACGGAGGTGGTGGCGCAGGTCGAGGCCGCCGCTCCGGAGTCCCGGCTCAACCTGTTGCTGACCGACGGCTCGCAGATCGTGGCGACTACGGTCGGCCATTCCCTCAGCTTTGGTAGGAGGGCGGGCTCCGTCCTCGTCAGCTCCGAGCCGCTCGACGACGAGCCGGGCTGGGAGCCCGTGCCGGATCGGCATCTGCTCGTCGCAACCCCGTCCGAAGTCACCCGCACCCCGCTAGGGAGAGCCTGATCATGCTCGAGATCCACCTCGACGAGCAGGACATCGACCGCCAGCTGCGCGCCGACGTTCAACTCGGCCTGAGCGCCACACCGAAGTGGCTGCCCCCCAAGTGGTTCTACGACGCACGGGGCAGCGAGCTCTTCGAGGACATCACCCGCCTCCCCGAGTACTACCCGACCCGCTCCGAGCGCACGATCCTCGCCGAACGGGCCGCCGGGATCGCCGCGATCACCGAGGCCAAGACCCTGGTGGAGCTGGGCTCGGGCTCCTCGGAGAAGACCCGGCTCCTGCTCGACGCCCTGCTGTCCCGGGGCACGCTGGGTGCGTTCGTTCCGCTTGACGTCTCGCGTACGGCGTTGGCGGAAGCAGTCGCGGGCCTGACCACCGACTACCCGACCCTGTCGGTGCACGGCGTGGTCGGCGACATGACCGACGACCTGCGCCACATCCCGGACGGCGACAACCGTCTCGTGGCGTTCCTCGGCGGCACGATCGGCAACCTGATCCCCGCCGAACGAGCCGCCTTCCTGACCGGTCTGCGCGCGGTCCTCGGCGAGGGCGAGTGGCTCCTGCTCGGCACCGACCTGGTCAAGGACCCGGCCATCATCGTCCCCGCGTACGACGACGCGGCCGGCGTCACCGCCGAGTTCAACAAGAACGTCCTGCGCGTGGTCAACGCCCGCCTCGACGCCGACTTCGACCTGGACGCCTTCGACCACGTCGCCCTCTGGAACGCGGAGAAGGAGTGGATCGAGATGCGCCTGCGCGCCACCACGGCCCAGCAGGTCCGCATCAACGACCTGGACCTCACGGTCGACTTCGCCGCGGGCGAGGACCTGCGCACCGAGATCTCCGCGAAGTTCCGCCGTCCCGGCCTCGAAACCGAACTCGCCGCAGCCAGCTTCACCCTCCGCCACTTCTGGACGGACCCCCAGGGTCTCTTCGCCGTCTCCCTGGCCCAGGCTGTCAGCGGGTAATCACGCCGGGCGGCGGCGCAGGCCGTCGAGCAGCAGAGTGACGGCGCCGTCCGCGTCGACCTGGGAACCCGGATGGTCGAAGGCCGAACAGATGCCCTGCAGGGTCATCATTACGGCCCCGATCCCCACGTCGTCGCGGATGGAGCCGTCCTCGACGGCGGCGGTCAGCAGGTCGGTGATGGCCTGGCCCAGCGCCTGTCCGCCCTCAGCCAGCGCACCCGAGCGCGTGACCATGAGCGTGGCGAGCGTGCGAGCCAGGCCCTTGTGGGTGTGCAGGTGGATCACGAAACCCCGCAGGAACGCCGCCAAGGCCTCGTCTGCGGTCAGCGTGGCCCGCAGGTCGCGGGTGCGGTCGCACATCGCGGTGAGTTCTTCGCGGTAAACCGCCTCGGCCAGCGCCTCGCGGGTGGGAAAGTGGCGGTAGAGCGTGCCCGTGCCCACGCCGGCCAGCTGGGCGAAGTCGTCGAAGCGCAGGTCGAAGTCGCCGGCGGCGAAAACCTCGCGGGCCTTGGCGATCAGGGCGTCGCGATTTCGCTGGGCGTCGGCGCGGAGCGGCTTGGCGGTGGTCATGCTGGCCTCGCGGTGGTCATGCTGGCCTCACGTTGACAAGTGGAGGTCATCTCCATATCTTGAAAATGGAGACGATCTCCGATTGTAGACCACGAGGTGCGGCATGAAGATCCTGATGTTCGGCCGAGGCGTGATCACCGTGATGTACGGCTGGGCCCTGGAGCGCGCCGGCCACGAGGTCGAGTTCTACGTCCGGCCGGGCCGCGCAGCGACCTACGGAGACGCGATCGACCTCGACCTGCTCGACGCCCGCCGCCGGTTCTGGGGGCAGCCCGTCACCGAGAAATGGCCGGTGCGCTACCGCGAAACACTGGAACCCGAACACGATTTCGATCTGATCGTGGTGAGCGTGCAGCACTACGGTTTCGCGGAGGCCGCGGCTTTCCTGGGCCCGCGCGTGGGCAGGGCGACGGTGCTCGTCTTCAACAACCTGTGGGTCGAACCGCTGACGGCGATCGAGGCCCTCCCCGCTGACCAGGTCGCCTGGGGCTTCCCCGGCGCCGGCGGCGGCTTCGGCGACGACGGCGTGCTGCACGGCTCCCTGCTGCCCATGGTCTTCTTCGGCACCCTCGGCTCACCACCGACCGAGCGCGAGCGGGCCGTGCGTGCGGCCTTCCGCGGGGCCGGCTTCCGCTTCCAGGAGCAGGCCGACTTCCGTGGCTGGCTGATGCTCCACTTCATCCAGAACGCGGGCCTCCACACGCAGAGCCTGAAACTCGGCTCGCTGGCCAAGCTCGCGGCATCGCCGGGCGCTGTCCGCGAGGCGATGCTCGCCACCCGCGAACTGCTACCGCTCGTCGAAGCACGCGGCGTCGATCTGCGGCGGCATCGGCCCGACGCACTGCTGTTCAGGGCGCCTGCCCGGCTCACGGGACCGGCACTCGCCTGGCTGTTCGGCCACTTCGGACCGATGCGCCGGGTGATGGAGGCGCACGCCAACCCCGAGGAGCTGCGCGCGGTCTGCCGCGACACCTTGGCAGAAGCCCGCCGGCTCGGCGTAGCGGTGCCGCGGCTGGAGGCAGCTGAGCCCTACTTCGCCCTAGTTCCCTGAGTCTTTCAACCGTTCGCGGCGGGTGACGAGTGCGGCAGAACCTGGCCGCTGGCACAAAATTGCGTTGAAACCCGCAATGCCGCAATCGCCTGCGGCGTCAGGTGTCAAGCTCGGGCCAATCATGTCCGGCCCGGAAACACATGTTCTGCTGTCAGACACGATTACCCAAATTTGACATAAAGCACCGCATAAAGTTGTCGCATCCTGCCGCCCAGCGCAACATGTGACCTGCGCCCCTGCGCCCCTTAGTCCTTGATCCGTTGGCGGTAGGCGGCGGTAAGGAGTTCATCGGCTGCTGCCAGACCTGCGCACATCGCCTCCTGGGCCTCGGGATCCCAGGGCCCGGAGGCGGTCAGCGGAATCTCGGTCATGAAGCGCCGCTCGGCTTCCGCAATCAGCGCGACGACAAGGCCGGGATTCGTCCTGGCGGTCGCATACAGGTCCGGGCCGTTGCAGATCGCCACCGCCGGCCAGCCTGCGGTGCTCGAACAGCGCGGGGACCTGGAGGGTATGGGCGGCCTGCGAGTACACGGCTGCTGTATACGGACCGGTGGGGTCGAACGGGCTGATCCGTGCGGCGGCCGTGCCGTCGGGGGAGCGGAGGGCGATCGCCCAGTCGCCGGTGCCGCACGGGGTCCATCCGTCACGCAGCAGGTGCTGTTCCACTTCCCGGTGGGTGCTTGTCTTCACTCAGCGGGGGGTGAGCAGTGTGGTGATCGTGCGGGTCAGGGCGGCGCGGGCGGCTTCGGGTTCGAGGCCCATGCCGTCGCGGAGGGTGCCCCAGGAGGGCCACATGCTTGCTGCGGTGAGGGCGTTGAGGAGGTCTTCGTCGGTGCCGATCGCGTCGGGGAAGAGCGTCTGGAGTTCGGCGCGGACCCGGTTGATGTGGGTGCGGCGGTAGGACTGGAGGGTCTGGGAGAACGGTTCTTTCAGGGCGGAGGCCTTGGCGGCGGGGGCGATCTGTTCGAGGAGACGGGCGCGCTGGTGGCAGTAGGCGTCGATGCGGCGGTCGAGGGGCAGGTCGGCCGGGATCGGTTCGTGGGCTTCGTCGCGTTGGTCGAGGATCTGCTGGCCGCTGGCGGCGAAGAGGGCCTCCATGTCGGCGAAGTGGCTCCACAGGGCGCGCAGGGAGACACCGGCCTGTTTGGCGATGCGGTCGGCGGTGGGGCGCAGGTCGCCTTCGCGGATCAGGGTGACGTGGGCGTCGACGATGGCCGCGCGGGTTCGTTCCGAGCGGGCGGTGCGGCCGTCGATCCGCTGCGGGGGGCGGGGTGAAGCTGCTGGCATCAGGCGCTCCGGTAGCGATTGAGTTCGCGGCGGGCCAGGGAGCGCTTGTGGACCTCGTCCGGACCGTCCGCCAGACGAAGTGTGCGGGTTGTCGCCCAGAGGCGGGCGAGCGGGGTGTCCTGGCCGACGCCGGCCGCGCCGTACGTCTGGATGGCCTTGTCGATGATCCACTCGGTGGTCGACGGGACGATGATTTTGATCGACTGGATCTCGGTGTGGGCGCCCTTGTTGCCGACGGTGTCCATCAGCCAGGCGGCCTTGAGCACGAGGAGCCGGGCCTGCTCGATGCGGACCCGGGACTCGGCGATCCATTCCTGGACGACGCCCTGCTCGGCGAGGGGCTTGCCGAACGGGGTACGGGTCAGCGCGCGGGTGCACATCAGCTCGAGCGCGCGCTCGGCCATCCCGATCAGCCGCATGCAGTGGTGGATGCGCCCGGGGCCGAGGCGTGCCTGGGAGATGGCGAAGCCCGAGCCCTCAGAACCGATGAGATTGCTGATGGGTACGCGTACCTCGTCGAAAATCACCTCGGCGTGCCCGCCGTGGTCGCCGTCGTCGTAGCCGAAGACGGTCATGCCACGCTGCACGGTGACGCCCGGGGTGTCGCGGGGGACCAGGATCATGCTCTGCTGGACGTGGCGGGCGGCCTCGGGGTCGGTCTTGCCCATGACGATGAAGATCTGGCAGCGGGGGTTCATGGCGCCGGAGATGTAGAACTTCCGGCCGGTGATGACGTATTCGTCGCCGTCGCGGGCGATGCGGGTGCCGATGTTGGTCGCGTCGGACGAGGCGACCTGCGGTTCGGTCATCGCGAACGCCGAGCGGATCGTGCCGTCGAGCAGCGGCCGCAACCACCGGTCCTGCTGCTCCTCGGTGCCGAACTCCGCGAGCACCTCCATGTTGCCAGTGTCCGGGGCGGCGCAGTTCAGCGATGGCGGCGCGATGATCGGGCTGCGGCCGGTGATCTCGGCGAGGGGGGCGTACTGCAGGTTGGTCAGGCCGGCGCCGTGCGAACCCGGGAGGAAGAGGTTCCACAGCCCGGCCAGCTTCGCCTGGGCCTTCAGCCGCTCCAGCTCGGCGGGCGGCGCCCAGTCCCCCTGGTACGCCTGCTCGTACCCGGCCTCCGCGGGGTAGACGTACTCGTCCATGAAGGCGAGCAGCCGCTTGCGGTAGTCCTCGGTCTTCTCGTCGAACGCGAAGTCCATCAGTGTCCTTCCAGCGATTCGTGTCCCTGGGCTACGAGTGGCCCGACCATCTCCCCGACGGTGTCGAAGCCTTCACCCAGGGTCTGACCGTGGACGTAGCGGTAGTGCACGCCTTCGAGGATGACGGCGAGCTTGAACGCGGCGAAGGCTACGTACCAGTGGAGGTCGGAGACATCGCGACCGGAGCGTTTGGCGTAGTGCGCGGCCAGGTCGTCGAGGGTGGGGTGCCCGTCGACCGAGAGCATCGTGCGACCGCTGAGCAGCGGGCGGCCCGCGTAGACGAGCATCAGGGCGACGTCGCTGAGCGGGTCGCCGAGGGTGGACATCTCCCAGTCGAGCACGGCGTTGACCCGCAGGTCGTCGCTGATCAAAACGTTGTCGAGGCGGTAGTCGCCGTGCACCACCGTGCCCGGGCCGCCGGCGGGGATCTCCGCGGCGAGCCGGGCGTGCAGCTCCTCGATGCCCGGGACCTCGCGGCTGTGCGAGGCGTCGAGCTGCTTCTTCCAGCGGCGTACCTGGCGTTCGTTGAAGCCCTCGGGGCGGCCGAAGTCGGCGAGGCCGATCGCCGCGGGTTCGAGTGCGTGGAGATCGGCGAGCGTGTCCACGAGCGACAGGACGAGGGCGCGCACGGCGTCGGGGCCGAGCTGGTCGAGCACGGCGGCGTCGCGGTGGATCGTCCCGTCGACATGCTCCATCAGGTAGAACGGCGCGCCGATGACGTCGGTGTCGGTGCACAGCCGCACCGGCGCAGGCGCGGGGAAACCGGCGGCGGAGAGCGCGGCGAGGACCTTGTGCTCACGGGACATGTCGTGGGCGGTGGGCAGCACGTGGCCGAGTGGCGGGCGGCGCAGCACCCAGCGGTCGGTGCCGTCGGTCACGGCGTACGTGAGGTTGGAGCGGCCGCCGGCGAACATCGTCGCCGTCAGCTCCCCGGTGCCCAGGTAGTCGCGCAGCCGGTCGAGGTCGAGACCGCGCGGCGAGGCCATCAGGAGCCGGCCGGGAAGAAGTTGCGCTGGATCTTGTTCATGCCGCCCAGCCAGCGGTCGGTCTCGGTGGCGCGGCGCTGGTAGTACTCCGCGACCTCGGGATGCGGCAGGATCAGGAAGCTGTCGCCGTCGAGCGCTTTCGCCACGACCTCCGCGACGTCCTCGGGCTCCAGCGCACCGGCGGCGAGCAGGCTCCGGCTGGCGCTCTCGCCGTCGCCGGACATCATCGCCGTGTTGACACCCTGCGGGCAGAGCGCCTGGACGGTGATGCCGCGGTGGGAGTAGGTCGCGCGCAGCCATTCCGCGTAGCCGAGCGCGGCGTGCTTGGTGACGGAGTAGGGGGCACTGCCGAGCAGGGTGAGCAGGCCGGCGGCGGAGACGGTGAAGATGATCCGGCCGCCGCCGTTCTCGAGGTATCGCGGCAGGAGCGCGCGGGTGGCGTACACATGGGACATGACGTTGACCTGCCAGGCCTTGTCCCAGTCGGCGTCGGGTGCGTCCGCGTCGCCGGTGGTGAGGATGCCCGCGTTGGCACAGAACAGATCCACGCCGCCCAGCTCGGTGTAGGCGGTGTCGACCAGGCGCTGGACGTCCGCCTCGTCCGCGACGTTGCCCGGCACGGCGATGCCGTTGATCTCGGCGGCCACCGCCTGCGCGGCAGCCGCGTCGAGGTCGTTGACGACAACCTTGGCTCCGTCGGCTGCGAACCGCCGGGCCAGCGCGCGACCGATGCCGCCGCCCGCACCCGTGACCACAACGTTCACTGTCCCGCTCCTGTCAGGGTGATGCCGCCGTCGATGACGAGGGTCTGGCCGGTGATCCAGGCCGCGTCGGGGGAGCAGAGGAAGGCGACCGCGCCGGCCACGTCCTCGGGCACGCCGAGCCGGCCCAGCGGGTAGGTCGCCGCGACCTGCTCCTCCCGGCCCTCGTAGAGCGCGGTGGCGAAACGGGTCTTGACCACGGCGGGAGCGACCGCGTTCACACGCACCGAGGGGGCCAGCTCGACGGCCAGCTCCTCGGTGAGGTGGATCAGCGCGGCCTTCGTGACGCCGTAGAAGCCGATGCCGGGGGCGGGGCGTACGCCGGAGATCGACGAGATGTTGACGATCGACCCGCCGCTGTCGGCCAGCCCGCCGCGCAGCGCCTCCTGCACCCAGCCCAGCGTGCCGAGCACGTTGACGTCGATCATCTTGCGGGCCGCGCCGAGGTCGATGCTGCCCAGCGGACCGTACGCCGGGTTGATCCCGACATTGTTGACCAGCACGGACACCGGCCCGAACGCCCCGAGCACGGTGTCGATCACCGCGGCCCGGTGGTCGGCGTCGTCGCCCTTGCCGGGCACCCCGATCGCGACGTCCTCCCCGCCCAGGTCCTTGACCGCGTTCTCCAGCGCCTCGGCGTTGCGGCCGGTGATGCAGACCTTGGCGCCTTCCGCGACGAAGCGCTGGGCGATGGCGAATCCGATCCCCCGGCTTGCGCCGGTCACGATGGCGACGGCACCCGACATTGTCATCCGCGCGAACCCCCAAAAGATATTGCACTTATCGTGCCAAATAGTATCGGGCACGCACCCCGCCGCCAACCCTGCAACGGTTGGCGGCGGGCCGCAAGCCTTACGACGCGGCAGGGATACCGTTCTGCGGCGGGGCGACAGGAGCGGTGGTGTACGCGGTGACAGCCCCCGCGTCGTCATCGGTCGTGAACGGCGTCCCGAAGTAGATCTGCTTGCCGCCTTCGACCTTGCTGAGCTGCTCCCCGGCGTACCCGGAGTGATCGCCCTTGGCAAACCGCACCGGCACCAGGCCGGGGCCCTGGAACCCGCCCTTCTCGACCGCCGCGATCAGCCCGTCACGTGTCAGGTCCTTGCCCGCGGCCTGCAGGCTCTGCACGAACAGGTACGCCACCGACATGCCGTAGACGGCGTTGTTGTCGAGCTCGGCGCCCGCGTTGTACTGCGTGTTGACCTTCGTGAAGAGCTGGATCCACGGGTTCGCCGTGTCGGTGGCGAGCGGCAGATAGTTCGCCGAGATCAGCCCCTCGGTCAGCGGTGCCGCGGCGCCCAGCGACTTGGTCAGCGTGCCCAGATCCGCGCCGACCTGGGAGACCACGAACTGCGGCTTGAACCCGATCTTCGCGGCGGTGCCGATGCTCAGCGCGGTGAAGCCGGGCACGGTGGCCAGCATGACCACCTGACAGCCGGCCTGCTTGAGCGCGCCCATCTGCGGTCCGACGTTCGGGTTGCTGGTGACGTACGACTGCTTGGCCGCGACCGGTCCGAGGACCTTCTCGATCCCGGCGAGGCTGTCCTGCCCGAAGTCGTCGTCCTGGCCGAGGAAGCAGACCTTCTTGCCGGCCTGGGTCTCCTTGACGTGCGTGGCGAGGATCTTGCCCTCGACGGTGTAGTCGACGTTGAACCCGAACGTGCCCGGGTACTTGTCGGGCTGGTTCCAGCTGCGGCTGCCCGACGCGACGAAGAGGTCCGGCACGCGGTTGGTCTTCAGGAAGTCGAGCACGCCGGTGTGTGTCGGCGTGCCGAGCCCGTTGAGCACGGCGAAGACCTTGTCCTGCAGAACCAGCTCGCGCACGACCTGCTGGGTGGTGGCCGGGTTGTAGGTGTCGTCCATGATCTTGTAGGTGATCTTCCGGCCGTGCACGCCGCCGTTCGCGTTGACGTAGTCGAAGTACGCCTTCGAGGCCGGTGCGATCTTCGAGTAGCCGGCTGCGGCGGGGCCGGTGAGCGGCATGTGCGTACCGATGAGAATGTCGGTATCGGTGACGCCGGGGGTGCTGGAACCGCCGCCGCCCCCGCTTTCACTGCAGGCTGTGGTTGCGGCTGCCAGGGCTATGACGGTGAGAACGGACCAGAGACGCTTCACGCTTTGCTCCTTTTCCTGAACGGGCGGAGATTGGCGATGCCGCCGGGGGCGGCGAGCATGACGACGATCAGGGTGACGCCGAAGAGCGCGAGCGGGAGGTTGCCCTCGAGTCGCTGGGCGTCGATGCCCTCGGTCGCCGTGTGGGCGAGGGCGGGAAGGGCGACGAGGAGCACCGCACCCCACGCCGCGCCGGCCAGACTGCCGAGCCCACCGATCACGATGGCCATGACCAGGAACAGCGACAGCGACAGCGGGAAGGCGCCGGGGGAGACGCTCTGGGCGAGCACGGCGAACAGGGCACCGCCGAGACCGGCACAGGCCGCACTGACCACAAAGGCCAGCACCTGGGTACGCGCAACGCTGACCCCCGCGAGCCGCGCAGCGGTCTCGTCGTCCCGGACAGCCTTCAGCTCGCGCCCGAACCGCCCGCCGACCAGCAGTTGCAGCAGCACCAGCACGACCAGCGCGGCGCCCCACGCGAGCCACGCCTGCCACTGCTCGACGGTCACCGTCTCGGGTGGCGGCTCAAGAGCCACCGAGAGGCCCTGATCGCTGTTGAACGTGCCGTCGAACGTGCTGGCGACGGCCGGGACGACCACTGCCACGGCGAGGGTGAGCCCGGCCAGGTAGGGGCCGCGCAACCGGGCGGCGGCGAGCCCGATGACCCCGCCGATCACCGTGGTCACCACGAGCGCGGCGGCGAAGGCGACGGTGAGTGGCCAGCCGGCGTTGACGCTCAGCGCCAGCGTGTACGCGCCGGTCGCCATCAGGGCACCATGGCCGAGCGACAACTGCCCGTTGAGCCCGGTCAGGACGGTCAGACCCGCGGTCACACACAGGTACGCGCCGACCGTGGCGAGCTGGTACGTCCGGAACGGCGGGAACACCAGGGTGAGCACCACGACCACGGCGACACCCGCGACGATCGTGGCGATCTTCATCTTGCCGCTCATACGGTTCTCGCCGCCGACCGCGAGAACAACCCGCCGGGCCGGCCGAGCAGGACCACCACCAGCAGGATCAGTACGGCGATCGGCGCGACCGTCGCCCCCAGATAACCGCTGACGTACGACAGCAGCAGCCCCACGATCAGCCCGCCCAGCACCGACCCGATCGCGCTGTCCAGCCCGCCGACCACCGCCGCGGTGAACGAGGACACGAAGACGATGTCCATGGCGTTCGGGTGCAGTCCCAGCTCGGTCGGGAGCACCAGCATCCCGGCGAGCGAACCGACCGCGGCGGCCAGCGCCCAGCCCAGGGTCAGCATCCCGCTGACATTCACGCCGAGCAGCCGGGACACGTCGGGGGCGAACGCAGCGGCGCGCATTCGCAGGCCGGTGTGCGTACGCGTGAAAAGAAGAGCGAGCAACGCGACCACGATGCCCACCGCCGCGAAGACGAACAGGTCGAAGCGGGACAGCAGCGCGACCCCGCCCACCGTGAACGCGTCCCGGCTGAACGGTGCCTCGGCCGGCCGGAACTCGCTGCCGAAGATCATGCCGAGCCCGCCCTGGATCACCAGCACCAGGCCGAGCGCGACCACCACCCCGTTGAGCGGCGACGAGTGGTCGACGAACCGCATCACCACCCGCTCGGTGACCGCGCCGAGAATCAGGCCCGCGGCGATCGCCACGGCGAACCCGAGCCAGTAGGAGCCGGTCGCCGCCGAGACCTCGAAGCCCGCGTACGCGGTGGCCACGGCCATCGCGCCCTGGGCGAAGTTGACGATGCGCGTGGCGCGCCAGATCAGCACGAGTGCCAGGGCGAACGCGGCGTAGACCGCGCCCCGGCTCAATCCGTCGAAGGTAAGGAACACGAACCGATCCAAAGCGAACTCCCCCAGTCAGAAACCTAGGTACGCGTGCCGCATCTCGTCGTTGATGTCGGTGCCCCGGGTGACCACCCGGCCCAGCGCCAGCACCACCGCCTCGTCCGCGATCGCGAGGGCGCCGCGCACGTTCTGCTCGACCAGCAGCACGGTCAGCCCGGAGCGGTCGCGCAGGGTGCCGAGCAGCGTCATGATCTGCGCGGTGATCTTCGGGGCGAGCCCGAGCGACGGCTCGTCCAGCAGCAGCAGCCGGGGCCGCCCGACCAGCGCCCGACCCAGCGCGAGCAGTTGCCGCTCACCGCCGGAGAGCTGATGACCGGGGAACTTGCGGCGCCGGGCGAGCGGCTCGAACAGCTCGTACACCTCGGCCGTGGCCTTGCGGACATCCGCCCGGTCCTTGCGCCACAGCCCGCCGAGCCGCAGGTTCTCGTCGACGGTCAGCTCGGTGACCACCCCGCGCCCCTCGGGCACGTGCGCCACCCCGCGGCGCACCATCTCCTCGACCCGGACCCCGCGCAGGTCCTTGCCGTCGAGCAGGACCCGGCCGTGGGTGGCCGGAAGCAGACCCGAGAGGGTACGCAGCAGCGTCGTCTTCCCCGCCCCGTTCGCCCCCAGCACCGCGGTGATCGACCCGGTCTCCACATCGAGATCAACCTCGTGCAGCACCGGCGCCGCGCCGTACCCCGCGGTCAGACTCTCCGTCCGCAGCAACGCCGTCATGCTCGGCCTGCCTTGTGCATGTGCTCATGGCCCTCGCCGTCGTGGCCGTCTGGAAGTTGCGCGTGGTGTGGCTCGGTGCAATCGCTCATGCTGCCGCCCCCAGATAAGCGTCAGCTACGGCCTCATCCGTGCGGATCTCCTCGGGAGTCCCATGGGCGACAGGCTTTCCGAAGTCGAGGACCAGGATCTCGTCGCAGACCGTCATCACGAGGTCCATGTGATGCTCGACCAGCAGCACCGAGCAGGAGAGCCCGGTGATGAGCTCGCCCAGCTCCTCGATCTCCTGCACGCCGAGCCCACCGGCCGGTTCGTCCAGCAGGAGCAGCCGGGGATCGGAGACCAGGGCGCGGGCGAGGGCGACGCGTTTGCGGATGGCGTACGGCAGGGAGGCCGGTTTCTCGTCGCGGTAGGAAGCGGCGCCGCAGCGTTCGAGGGCGGCCTCGGCCCTGTCCCTGTCGCTCTCGCCGACCAGGACGTTCTCCAGGACGGTGAGGCTGGGGAAGAGCCCGACGCCCTGCAGGGTGCGGGCGATGCCGCGCTTCTTGAGTTGGTGCGGGCGTGGGCGCAGCGGCCGGCCGTCCAGCGTGAGCTGCCCCGAGGTCGGGGCGACGAACCCGCAGACGACGTTGAACAGGGTTGTCTTGCCGGCGCCGTTGGGGCCGATCACGCCGACCGTCCGGCCCGGCGGGACGCGCAGGGAGACGCCGTCGAGCGCGGTCAGGCCGCCGAAACGGACGCTTATGTCATGGAGGGTGAGGCCATCGGAAGGGGGCTGGTGCGGCATCGGCACCGTCCTCTTTAGAGATCAATATTTACACTCGCAGTGTAATTTCTTGAGACGTGGTGTCAATGGCTACGAAACATTGCCGTTAACTCGCAATACGGGGCTGCTTTCCCCGCCATGTAACCGATATCCTTCGCGCGCCCGACATCGACCGGGCTGAAACAGCGCGGGGGAAGCAGTGACGAACAGCTATGGGCCGCCCGATCACTACCCGGCGGCACGGCGACTCCGCAGGCCCGCCATCCGGGCGAGCATCGCGCTCGGGCTGGTCTCCGCCGCGGCGATCGCCGAATGGGCCGGCTCGCTCATCCTGCTCGGCGTCGACCCCGCCTCGTACGACGCCGACCAGGACACGATCGACCTGCTCGGCGCCGTCTGGGGAGTGTTCTACCTCTATGCGGGCATCGAGTTCATCGGCTGGCTGCGCGTCGCCCACGACAGCATCGGCGAGCTCGGCATCAAGCTGAGCTGGACCCGCGGCTGGACCATCGGCGCCTGGCTCATCCCGCTGGCGAACCTGGTCATCCCGCTGCTCATGCTCAGCGAGATGGACCACGCGGCCGAACAGCGCGTGGACCCCGCCGCGAGGCGCCTGGGTCGATGGGTCTTCCTGCTGTGGGCAATCCTGTGGACAGCGGGCGATCCGTTCCTGGACCCGTCAGCCTGGGACGACTACCTGTCCAGCGAGGTGGTGGCGGTTATGCTCGGCCTCATCCTGGTGATCGACCTCGCGGCGGCGGTCTTCGCGGCACTGCTGATCTGGCGGATGACCGGAAATATCCGGATCTCCGTCGGGCTCGCCGGCCCCCACGGCGCTACGCCCGTCGCCTGGGACCCGACGGCCCCCTACGCGCATTACCAGCAGCCACCCGTGCCGCCGGCCTTTCCCCCGCCGCCCTCGCCGCCCGATCTCACGTCCGCGCCGGATCCCACGTCCGCGCCGGATCCCACGTCCGCGCCCGATCCCACGTCCGCGCCCGATCCCACGTCCGCGCCGGATCCGTGGTCGCCGTCCGTGCCGAGGCCGCGTCCTCCGGCCGACGACCAGATCTGACACTTCGGATGATCAACTCGGCTCCCGGGGTGTCGTAGCCTGCTGATCGTCGTGCTCCCGGCGCGGCGATCACGGGGGAGTCCTGCACGTCGTGCGTACCAAAATTGTCCGGTCTGCGATCGCAGCTGTCGCCCTCACCGGCACCGCCGCGGTCTGGGCCCTCTCGACCGGGTCGGCGTCAGCCGGCACTCAGCCCGAAACGATCGTGCTGGCTGCCGCCGACCAGCATCCGATCAGCGGTTACGCGTCGGACGATCTCGTCGTCGACGGCTTGCACAAGCACCTGCTGAGCAGCCAGACACCGGACAACACGGTCAAGGTGTTCAAATACGACGGCACTCTCGCGGCGACCCTGAAGCCGGGACCCGGGCTCGGCGTGCAGGCCCCGGTGCTGTCCGCGGACTCCACCAGGCTGTACGTGGCATTGGCGGCCGGCAACGAGATCGTTGAGTACGACGCCGCGAAGCTCACCGAGACCGCGCGCTATCCCCTCGGCTACGGGCACTCGCCCGAGCGACTGGCCTTCGCCGGGGGCAGGTTGTGGTTCTCCTACCAGGATCTCGGCTACAACGGTCATATCGGATCTCTCGATCTCGCCGACGGCGCAGTCTCGATCTACGAGACTCCGGACGGCAGCACCCTGACGAATGCGGCGCCGATCCTCGCCTCGAGCCCGGCGGCCCCGGACCGGCTCGCCGTCCTGGGCGGCTGGGGCAGCACCCGCGGCCCGCTGTACCTCTTCGACGTCTCCGGCGGCACGGCGAGCCGGCTGGCGAAGGCCGAGTACTACGACGACGCCGTGATCAACTACCGCGAGCTGCTGTTCAGCGCCGATGCCAGCCAGCTCGTCATCGGCGGCTACGGCGGCGTGAAGATCGTGTCGGCCGCGGACCTCTCCTCGATCGGCGTCATCGGGACATACCGCTTCCAGGGCGTGGACGTAACCAGCGGAACCGGCCTGCTGATCTCGGAGCGCCCGGACGCCGTCCTGCCCGAACTCACCCTCTATGCCCCCGGCACCACCACCCCGGTCCGGCAGTGGGATGTTCCGCTCAGCGGCGCCGCCGAGCTGCCGTCGATCTCCGATGTGGCCTGGGAACCGGGTGGCGGCCACGCCTTCGCGATCACCAGCGAGCGCCTCGGCACGCAGACGCTCTGGACGCTCCAGGACCCGGCGGCCACCCCGACCGGGATCAAGCTCACCGCCCCGGCGGCCGCTAACCGCGCGGCGACCCTCACCGTCTCGGGACTGTCCACCGGGATTCCGGCCGGGGCCGACCTCTCGGTGACCCGCAAGGACCTGGAGTCGACCGCAGGCAAAGCGCTACCGCCGGTGAAGGCCGGCACGGCCGGGGCCTTCACGATCATCGACAAGCCGCCGGTGGGTGGCAAGGTCACCTACACCGTTGCGTACGCCGGGAGCGCCACCCGCCGCCCGTCATCCGCGACAGCAACGGTGTCGGTCTCGCTCGCCACCCCGGCGTTGACCCTCAACGGCAACGGCAGCATCCACGCGTACGCCTCCACGTACTCCCTGACCGCCCATCTGGGTACGGCGTACAAGAACCGCACGATCGAGATCTGGGCCGACCCGTGGGGCCCCGACGCGAACCGCCTGCTCAAAAAGGCCACGATCGACGCCAAGGGCAACGTCACGGTCGCCTACCGCCTGACGCGCAACACATCGGTCAGCGCCGTCTTCACCGGAGACGGCCAATACGCTGCCCGCACGGTGAAGTCCACGGTCTACACCCGGCCGAACATCTCGCTGGCGGTGTCGTCGCACTACAAGACGGCGAAGATCGGCTCGACGTCGTACTACTACTTCCACACGACGAAGAACCCGCGCCTCACGACGACGATGACGGCCTACCCGAAGCGCAAGCAGAAAGTCCTGTTCGAGTACTACGCCTCCGGCAAGTGGAACAGCTGGAAGGAAACCTACGTAGCCGTCGACTCGGCGGGCCACTCGACCTACACCCTGACCGGGACCCACAAGATCGGCGTCCGTTACCGCGTCCGCTCGGCCTACATCTCGGGCTCAGCGGGCGACAACGTCAACTACACGACCTACGGCTCCTACGCATACTTCACCTTCACGAAGTAGCCGTCAGGCCACGTTGATCGGGCGGAACTGAACGCTGACCCGCGGGCCCACCGGCCTGGCGGTCTTGGGGATGGCGTGCTCCCAGGTGCGCTGGCAGGTGCCGCCCATGACGATCAGATCGCCGTGCCCCTGGGGGAAGCGCAGCGTCTCCGCCTGCCCCGCGCGGGGACGCAGCATCAGGTTGCGCGGCGAGCCGAACGACACGATCGCCACCATGGTGTCCTCGCGCGCCGAGCGGCCCAGGGTGTCGCCGTGCCAGGCCACGCTGTCCTTGCCGTCGCGATAGAGGCACATGCCCGCCGTAACGAAAGGCTCGCCCAGCTCGGCCGCGTAGTGGGCGGACAGCTGCTCCCGGGCCTCGGTCAGCGTCGGATGCGGGAGCTCCTCGTCGCGGCCGAACCAGCGCAGCAGCCGGGGCACGTCGACCATGTCGTCCCACATCTGCCGGCGCTCGGCCCGCCACCCGATCCGGTCGGCGAGCAGGGTCTCGAAGATGTCGTCGGAGCCGTGGACCCAGCCCGGCAGCACGTCGACCCAGGCGCCCGCGGTCAGGTGGTGCCGGACGATGCGATCGCCGAGCGGCTCGAGGACGGGCGAAGGCCCGCCCATCAGGTCGAGCATCGACGGCTGGTATGCGCTCACCAGGCCAATCTACCCGCCTTCGCACGTACGTGCTAATCCTCCTGGCGTGCCGCGCGCAGCGAGTCCAGGCGGTCCTGGGCGCGCTTGACCGCGGACCGGGAGCGCTCCAGGAACGCGTCGCTGCGGTCGAGCCGGGCCACTTCGCGGGCGAACGCGCCGTCCATCCGGTCGACGGGATCGGCAGGGTCCGTCCCCGGGGTGGTTTGCTGCTGGTCGAGGGCGCGCTCGCGGGCGGTCGCGACGTGCTCGCGGGAGTCGGCGAGCGAGTCGCGCTGGTCGGCGAGCTCCTCGCGTCGTTCCGCGGCGACCTCGCGTTCGGCGACGAGGCGTTCGCGGTTCTCGGTGGTGTCGTTGCGGCTGACCAGGTCTCGTTCGAGGCTGGTGAGGCGCTGCTCGCGGGCGTCGAGCAGGCGATCGCGGGCGTCGAGCTCGCGCGTCCGCTCATCCAGGTGGTGGTCGCGCGCATTCCAGTTGTCGTCAGGGAACACGCCTGATCCTCGCACGCGCGCAACGGTGGCGCCCGCGGAGTCGTTCAGCTGTCCCTGTCGGCGATCCTCAACCCTCTCTTGAGGGCGATCCTCAACCCTCTCTTGAGGGCGATCCCGGGGCCGGATGCTGGTAGGTGATGTCGGTCAGCGGGAACGTCTGGTCGTCACCGAACGGGGACGGCCCGCCGGACTGCGTGGACAGCATCTCGCCGACGTCGAGGTGGGCGTCCGGAGCCACACCGGCCGGCGGGGCCTCGGCGAGCTGGTCCCGGCGGAAGATCTTGCGGCCGAGCCAGACCAGCGGGTCGTAGCGCCGGTCCACCACGCGCTCCTTCAACGGGATGATCGCGTTGTCCGTGATCTTGATGTGTTCGGGGCAGACCTCGCTGCAGCATTTGGTGATGTTGCAATAGCCGAGCCCCTGATTGGCCTGGGCGTACTCCTTGCGGTCGGAACGCGCGTCCAGGGGGTGCATGTCCAGCTCGGCCGCGCGGATGAAGGAGCGGGGACCGCTGAACGCTTCCTTGTTCTCCTCGTGATCGCGTACGACGTGGCATGTGTTCTGGCACAGGAAGCACTCGATACATTTGCGGAATTCCTGCGACCGCTCCACATCGATCTGCTGCATCCTGTACTCGCCCGGAGCCAATCCTTCCGGTGGGCTGAAAGCCGGGGTCTCGCGGGCTTTCGTGTAGTTGAAGGACACATCGGTGACCAGATCGCGGATGACCGGGAAGGCCCGCAGCGGCGTGATCGTGACGGTCTCGCTCTCCTCGAACGTCGACATCCGCGTCATGCAGCCCAGCCGTGGCTTGCCGTTGATCTCCATCGAGCAGGAACCGCACTTGCCGGCCTTGCAGTTCCACCGGCAGGCAAGATCCGGAGCCTGGGTGGCCTGGATCCGGTGGATGATGTCGAGCACGACCTCGCCGTCATTCACGTCGACGTCGTAGTCGCGGATCTCACCGCCGGAGGAGTCGCCCCGCCAGACCCGGAAATGACGGCTCATGAGAGCTCCTCGTCGGTCATGTACTTGGTCAGTTCGCCGTACTCGAAGAGCTCCAGCAATTCCGGCCGCATGGCGGGCAGTGGTTTGCGTTCGAGGTGCACCTCACCCATGTCGTCCAGCGAGCAGACGAGGTTGACCTTGCGCCATTGCGGGTTCATGGTCGGGAAGTCCTCACGGGTGTGGCCGCCGCGCGACTCCTCGCGTTCCAGCGCGGCCTTCGCGGTGCATTCCGAGACCACGAGCATGTTGCGTAGGTCCAGGGCGAGATGCCAGCCCGGGTTGTACCGGCGGCCGCCGGTCGCCCCGACGTTCGCGACGCGCAATTTCAGCTCGTGCAGGCGTTTCAGCGCGTCCGTCAGCTCGCCTTCGCGGCGGATGATGCCGACGAGGTCGCCCATGACCGCCTGGAGATCCTGCTGGAGCGTGTACGGGTTCTCGCCGCTTTCCCGGTGCAGTGGCGCCAGGGCGGCGCCGGCCGCCGCTTCGACGTCGGCGGTGCGGACCTTCGGGCGTTTGTCGAGGCTCTCCGCGTACGCCGAAGCATGCTCCCCGGCCCTTTTGCCAAAGACGAGCAGGTCGGAGAGCGAGTTACCGCCCAGCCGATTGGAGCCGTGCATTCCGCCGGAGACCTCGCCGGCCGCGAACAACCCGCGCACCACACCGGCGGCGGCCGCGGTGTCCGGATCGACCTCGACGCCACCCATCACGTAGTGGCAGGTGGGTCCGACTTCCATCGGTTCCTTGGTGATGTCGACGTCGGCCAGCTCCTTGAACTGGTGATACATCGACGGCAGTCGCCGGGTGATCGTCTCCGCCGGCATCCGGGTCGACACATCCAGGAACACGCCGCCGGATTTGGTGCCCCGCCCCGCCTTGACCTCGCTGTTGATCGCCCGGGCCACCTCGTCGCGGGGCAGCAGCTCCGGTGGGCGGCGGTTGTTGTCCGGGTCGGTGTACCAGCGGTCGGCCTCCTCCTCGGTGTCCGCGTACTGCTTGCGGAACACGTCGGGGACGTAATCGAACATGAACCGTTTCTGGTCGGAATTGCGCAGCACGCCGCCGTCACCGCGCACCGATTCGGTGACCAGGATTCCCTTGACGCTCGGCGGCCAGACCATGCCGGTCGGATGGAACTGCAGGAATTCCATGTTGATCAGCGTCGCCCCGGCCCGTAGCGCGAGTGCGTGACCGTCCCCGGTGTACTCCCACGAATTCGAGGTCACCTTGTAGGAACGCCCCACACCACCGGTGGCCAGCACGATCGCCGGCGCTTCCAGCAGGATGAGTTCGCCGGACTCGCGGTAATAGCCGAACGCCGCGGCCACCCGATCGCCGTCCAGGAGCAGCTCGGTGATCGTGGTCTCGGAGAAGACGCGGATCCGCGACTCATAGTTGCCGGTCTCAGCGAAATCCTCCTGCTGCAGCGAGACGATCTTCTGCTGCAGGGTCCGGATCAGTTCCAGCCCGGTGCGGTCGCCGACATGCGCGAGCCGCGGATACTCGTGGCCGCCGAAATTGCGCTGCGAGATCTTGCCGTCCGGGGTCCGGTCGAAGAGCGCACCGTACGTCTCCAGCTCCCAGATCCGCTCCGGCGCCTCTTTCGCGTGCAGCTCCGCCATCCGGTAGTTGTTGAGGAACTTGCCGCCCCGCATGGTGTCGCGGAAATGCACCATCCAGTTGTCCCGCGAATTCGCGTTACCCATCGCCGCCGCGGCGCCGCCCTCGGCCATGACCGTGTGCGCCTTGCCGAACAGCGACTTGGAGATGATCGCGGTCCGCTTCCCGGCGAGCCGCGCCTCGATGGCCGCTCGCAGTCCCGCTCCGCCCGCGCCGATGACGACGACGTCGTACAGGTGCCGTTCGATCCGTTCTTTCATGTCCCCTTGCTCCCTAACTGATGAAGCGCAGGTCGGGCCACCAGCCGGCCGCGAGCGCCATGACGTAGAAATCGGTCAGCGCCAGGGTCCCGAGGGTCACCCAGGCCAGCAGCATGTGCCGCGCGTTGAGTTTGGAGACGAACGTCCAGAACCGGTAGCGGACCGGATGCTTCGAGAAATGCTTCAACCGCCCACCGGCGATGTGCCGGCACGAGTGACAGGACAATGTGTACGCCCACAGCATCACGACGTTGGCGCTCAGGATGACGTTGCCGAGCCCGAAGCCGGTGCCGAATGATCGGATCGCGTCCCAGGTGTTGATGACGGAGATGATCGTGGCGGCGTAGAAGGCATACCGGTGCAGGTTCTGGAAGACCAGCGGGAACCGCGTCTCACCGGTGTATTTCGCGTGCGCGTCCGGGACCGCGCAGGCCGGTGGCGACAGCCAGAAGGCTCGATAGTAGGCCTTGCGGTAGTAGTAACACGTCAGCCGGAAGAGCAGCAGGAACGGCAGCGTGAACGCGGCTTCGGGGATAAGCCAGAAACTCGGCAACGGGGTCCCGAACTCGGCGGAACCCTCGATGCACCGATCGGTCAGGCAGGGAGAGTAGAACGGCGTCAGATAGTGGTAGTCCGGCACGTAATACCACTTGTGCATGAACACCCGGACGGTCGCGTAGAGCACCCACGCGCTCAGCCCCGCAAAAGTGATCAGCGGCGCCAGCCACCACCGATCGGTCCGCAACGTCCTGGCGGCGATGGCGGCACGCTTCGCCCCAGGCCTGCTTACGGTCGTCGTCATTGACGTCTCCCTGACAGGTAACTCTGCCGGCGGGCGCGCACGAAGAACCGGTCCACAAAGTTTGCGTCCGCAATGTGTGGCACACGTTACAACGAAGGTCACGAACTTGTCTGCGTGAATCTCCGGTGACTCTGGGTTTCTGATCCGCTAGGACGCGCGCCATCGAGCGCCCAGGGCGTTATCGGCCTTGATCAATCCGGCCGGTCCCGGGCCGCGGCCCGGATCTGCAGCAGGTAGTCCTCGACCGGGGCATCGGGCAGCCGGGCCTCGCCCTCGTCGCGGTGGCGGCTGGCGACCCGCAGCAGGTAGCGGCTGGAAACTATTGAGTTCAGAACTGACAGCCGCCCCCCGGCCGGCCGGAAATGGTTCTTGAGCTACCGGCTCCTGATCGATATGCCTGCCCGGTGTGGCGGCCGCGGGGTCCTGCGTGCTGTCAGCCGGAGGCGTTGCCGGTGAGGTTCCAGGAGGACAGGTGGAGGGCGGGGGCCGTGAAGCGGACGCCTGACCAGCGGTCCGGCAGGGCGACCGATTCCGTGCCGACCGCGATGACGGCGCCGGGGCCGAGGGCCTGCGGGTAGGACTGGGTGAAGCGCATGTTGCCCACCGCGGTGGTCACCTGGCCGTCCTCGACGAGCCAGACGCCGTTGCGGGTCAGGCCGGTGATGACGAGGCTCTTCTGGTCGAGGACGCGGGTATACCAGAAGTCGGTGATCAGCAGCCCGCGCCGCATCCCTGAGACCAGTGCCCGAGCGCTGGACGCCGTCGGACCGGTCCCTGCGTCGGCCGCCGGATCATCAACGCCGGAGCCGGAGCCGGAGCCGGAGCCGGCGGCGAGCTGGAGGTTGACGGCGATCGGGCCCCAGGAGCGGGAGGCGGCCGAGGCGTGGCCCGTGGAGGTGGTGCCGGCTTCGGCGGCTGAGGTGCGGTCGTGGCTCACCGCGCGGGTGGTGCCGCCGTCGATCAGGGTGAGCGTGTCGCGGGGGGTGCCTTCCAGGTCGAACGGGAGGATCGCGCCGAGCGGCTCGTCGGTGATGGTGATCTTCTCGTCGAACTGCTGGGTGCCGAGCTGGGCGAAGGACTGGTGCTGCGCGAAGGCCTTGCCGTTGAAACCGAACGTCGCGAGGTTGCTGAGCAGGTCGGAGACGGCGGTGGGCTCGAGTACGACCTCGTAACGGCCGGGCGGGAGCTCGATGGCGCGGCCGGCGGCGCGGGCCTTGGCAGCGGCGCGGGCGCCCATGGGGACGCCCCGGAGGTCGGACAGGCGGCCGCTGGCGTGCCGGGACACCCCGTCGGCGCCGTCGAGCCGGGCGATGCCGTCCATGGCGGCCTCGGCTGTGCGGCCCTGGGCGGAGTGGCCGGTGGTGCTTGCGAACCCACCTGAGGTGTAGCTGGTGCGGCAGAATCCGGCGGTTTCCAGGCCGTCGGCGGCGTCGACGAAGTCCCGGACCCGGTCCGCGCGCTCCTGGGGGGAGGCCGCTGCGGTGGCCTCGTCGAAGCCGGCGTCCGGGCGCAGCTCGGCCGGTGGGGTGAGGCCCGGCCAGGTGACGTCGGGCGGCGACAGGCGGGCCGCGGCGATCGTGCGCTCCACCAGGGACTCGAGGCCGTTGATTCCGGTCACCGTGGTGGAGCCGCCCGCCGTCCGCCCGTCGAGGTGCAGCCGGAGCCGCACCGTCGTGGTGGCTTCGGCGACGTTCTGGTGGATCGCCGAGTTGGCGAACCGGGTCAGCGCGTCGGCCGAGTGCACGGCGACGACCTCCGCCTCGGCGCCGGGGCCGGCGACGCGCCGGACCAGCTCGACGACGCGTCCGGCCAGGTCCAGCTCGGCGCTCATCCGCGGACTCCTACTCGTACGTTGGTGAAGCGGGCCGGGGCCGCGGGGTGACCGGTGTGCCCGATCTGGCCCGGCTGACCCTTGCCGCAGTTGGGGGTGCCCCAGGCGATGCTCTCGGAGGAGAGCATGTCCATCGACTGCCAGAACTTGGGGCCGATCCCGGTGTAGGTGGGGTTGCGCAGCATGCGGCCGCGCTTACCGTTCTTGATCTCGTAGCCGATCTCGCAGCCGAACTGGAAGTTGAGCCGCTTGTCGTCGATGGACCAGGAGCGGTTGATGTCCATGAGGATGCCGTCGTCGGTGGCCGCGATGATCTCGTCGAGAGTGTGCGGGCCGGGCTCGAGGCCGACGTTGGTCATCCGGACCATGGGCAGCCGGGCCCAGCCGTCGGAGCGGACGCTGCCCGCGTAGTCGAGGCCCGCCATCGCCGCCGAGTCGCGGCCGGCGAGGACACCCACCCAGATGCCGTTGCGGACCGCGTCGCGCCGGGCCGCGGGGGAACCCTCGTCGTCGTAGCCGAAGCTGCCCAGCGCACCCGGGATCGTGGGGTCGATGGTGATGTTCATCAGCTCGGAGCCGTAGCGCAGGCTGCCGAGCTGGTTGAGGTCGAGCCAGGAGGTGCCGGCGAACGCGGCCTCCCAGCCGAGGATGCGGTCGAGCTCGATGGCGTGACCGACGGACTCGTGGATCTGCAGGGCGAGCTGCTCGCCGCCGAGGATCAACGTGGTCTCGCCGGCGGGGCAGAGCGGCGCGGTCAGCAGCTCGCGGGCCTCCTGCGCCATCCGGGCGGCGTTGTCGGTCAGCGCCAGCTCGTCGACGAGCTCCCAGCCGCGGGTGCCGTACTGACCTCGGTGGGACGGCCAGGACCGGCGCTGGATCTCGTTGTCGCCGTAGGCGCTGGCGGTGATGCCCGCGCCGCACTCCCGGATGTGCTGGTCGATGCGGTGGCCGTCGCTGGACGCGAACCACTTGCGGGTGTCCCAGATCTGATAGATGCCCTCCGCCAGGTCGGCGCCGGCGTCGCGGGCCGTGGCCGTCGCCGCCACCAGCAGGTCACCCTTGGTGGAGAGCGGCACCGACAGCGGATCGATCTCGCAGGCGCTGGCCCAGCTCGCCGTCACCGCGCCGGCCGGCACCAGGTCGATCTTCGGACCGGGCACCCGGGCGCTGGCGGCCGCGATCTCCGCGGCCCGGCGACCCGCGGCGCGCGCCGCGGCGTCGGAGAGGTCGGGGACGGCGTAGAAACCCCAGCTCGAGCCGACCAGCGCGCGCACCCCGATGCCGGCGCTCTCGTCGGAACTCAGATCCTCGACCTCGCCGTCGCGGGCACTCATCGTCTCGGTGCGGCGCAGCATGACCCGCGCGTCTGCATATCGGGCACCGGCGTCGAGTGCCGCCTGAACGGCAGCCCCCGCTTCGTCGAAGTGATCCACGCTCATGTTCCAAGGGTAGGGGAAGCGTCGGACATTTTTTGACTCATATGTGGTGCGGGGCGGCCGAACGGTACCGTCACGGGGAGATCGACATCCGGATCGAGGTGGGAGGATGGCGACCGACCACCTGCCCGCGCTCATTCTGCCCTTCGGCCCGCACGTGCAGCTCGCGCTGCACGTGCACGATCTGACGATCCAGGGCCGCCAGGCGGAGACGTTGCGCGCCGCGGACGCCGCCGAGGGTGTGGCGACAGCGCTCGGCGATCTGCGTACGGTCCAATCGATCAAACTCGGCCGCATGTACGCCCTGATCGCCCTCGGCCGCCTCCAGGAAGCGCTCACGGTGGGCGAGAGCATCGCCATGGCCGGCCCGCGCAGCACCGACGCCAAGATCCTTGCCGATACCGCCGAGGTGCTGATCCGGATGGGCCGTGTCGACGAGGGCCTGCATCACCTGGCGCGCGCCATGGTCGTTCTCGAGACCGCCCCGCGTGGCAGTGTCCGTTACGTGTCGGCGATGTCGTCGCTCTGTGATGCGGCCCGCGTGGCCGAGCTCTTCGAGCTGGCCGACGAGTGCCTGCGTATCCCCGACGGCATCCTGGACTTCAGCGACCTCTACCGCTCCTCCGCCGACCTCCAGCGAGCCGAGCTGCGCCTGGAGTGGGGCCTGCGACTGGAACAGGTCGGCCGCCCGGACGAGGCCACCCGCCTCTACGAGACCGCGGTGACGCTGCTCGAACGCTGGGCGGCGCCCGACGCCCCGCTCTCGAACGCCCTGCTCTCGCTCGGTCTGGCCAAGACCGGCCGCCACGATGAAGCCCTGAAGATCGTGCACGCCCTCCTGCTGCCGATGCGCCTGGACGGCCAGGACCACGAGGCCCGGCTGCTGCACCTGGCGCACGGCGTGGTGCTGCGTGACACCGGCGACCTGCCCGGTGCCCGGCGGGAGTTCGTCGCGGCGGACGAGCTGGCCGTCCTCCCGGGCGAGCGGCTCATCTACCGCTTCGAGCTGGCGGTCCTGGCCACGCTGGAGGTCCCCGGCGCGGCCGCCCGATCCATGCTCGCGGCCCTGCGCGGCCAGGTCGAGATGCTGTGGCGCCTCCGGCTGGACCGCCGCATGATGCTGCAACAGGCCTACCGCCGCGTGGAGCTCGAGGCGGCCCGCAGCACCGCGGACCTCGACGCGACCTCGGACGCCCTCACCGGCCTGGGCAACCGCCGCATGTTCGACCGCCGCATGGCCTCGATGGCCGGCACCAGAGCCCTGCTACTGATCGACGTCGACCGCTTCAAATCCATCAACGACGACTTCTCCCACGGCATCGGCGACCGCGTCCTCGCCGAGATCGCCGCCGTGTTGCGCGCCCACTGCCGCCACGACGAGATCGCCATCCGCTTCGGCGGCGACGAATTCGCCCTCTTCCTCACCACGGAAGAACCCGAGTCCCGCCAGGCCGCGGAACGAATCCGAAAGGTCATCCTCGCCCGCGACTGGAGCACCATCGCCCCGGGCCTGCGCGTCACCCTCAGCATGGGCCTGGCCGTCTGCCAAGCCGGCGAATCCAGCGAAGACCTCTACACCAGAGCAGACGCCAATCTGTACGCGGCAAAGCGCGCGGGCCGCAACCGCGTCGCCGTCGCCTGACTCAGCCCGGCGATGTGCTGGTGACGCGGCGTCGGCGTGGGCGATATCAGCACACTCCCGTCGAGCAGCTCGACGCGTTGGGGTGTCTCTCCCAGTTGCAGATGTTCGTGCTCGCTGAGTGGCAGGCGAAAAGGCAGCACGCCCCAGGCTAAAGGTTGAGGCCGGTGACGCGGACGAGTTGCATGACGGACTGTTCGACGTAGCCCTGGGCGGAGAGCATGTTGCTGTGCAGGAGGCCTCGCTCGGGGTCGGCGACCAGGTAGCAGGGGATGCGGGCCTGGGCGTATGCGTGCATCTTCAGGGTCCAGTCGACCGTGGTGCTCGCGGCTGAGGTGATTTCGCAGACGAGGCGGACCGAGGTGGCCTCGACCAGGGGGATGTCCGGGTCGATGGTGCCGGCGATGATCAGGTCGGGGACGGCGATGCGGCCGGGGCCGAGGCGGACGGGGACGCCGGTGATGACGTTGAGGTCGGCTCGGCCGGCTCGGAGGGCGTTGGAGAGGGCGTGGAGGATCATCTGGTGGCGGGGGGTGTCGCGGGGGCAGGTGAGGACGTTGCCGTCCCACAGCTCCGAGATGGCCGACGTCTCGCCGAGCTGGAGGTAGTCGACTTCGGTCGTCGGCAGGGCTTCCATGGGCAGGCTGCGGCCGATCAGGGCTGACGTCATGCGCACTCCCGGGTGACGAACTCAACTTCCACGGACAAATCACCAGATTTAGGTACGGTGAGCAGCGCCGGACCGGTCGGCCCCGCGATGTGATGCTCGTAGATTTCGGGGTTGTCGGTGCGCGAACCGAGATACCGCTCGGCGTACGCGGGCGGCAGGTCGGCCCAGTCGAGCACCGGATCGCGGGCGACGCCGCAGCGGAAGACATCGGGGCGGCGCTGCACGGCCAGGGCGGCGAGCCACCCGCCGAGGCCGGTGCCGCGGATCGCCACACGGTCCAGGTCGAGGTCAGGGTGTTTGCCGGTGAGTGCGTGCAGCCCCTCGATCTGGTCGGTCAGGGCGACGTCGGCCAGCCGGCGGTAGACGACTTTTTCGAAACTGGGGGCCACTCCGGGCGTACCCCGGGAATCGACACTGACCACGACGAAGCCGGCGTCGGCCCACCATTGTCTTTCCTGCCAGGCGGCGGGGTCCTGGATGACCTGCTGGCGGCCGGGGCCGTCGCCGAGCTCGACGAGGACGGGCAGGCGGGTGCCGCCGACCCGGCCCGTGGGGTAGAGCACGGCTGACGGCAGGCGGCGGTCGGTGACGCGTTCGAGGACGGGCTTCGGCGCGTACGGAAAGGGCTCCGGGGCCGATGGGAGCAGTTCGTTGTCGATCATCAGGAGGGCGCCGCCGACGATCGCGTGATGCCAGCCGGGCTCGGTGGTGAGCCGCCGGGACTTCGCGCTGCTGCCGCCGATTGACGTGCGGATCGCATAGATGTGCTGTTCAGCTGGTTCGCCCTCGGTGCCCTCGACGATCAGTTCCTGGGTGCCGCCGAGCACCCCCGCGACCCGCCGGACGTAGAGGCCGGGCGGGGTGAGCAGGCTGCCGTCGGCGAAGAGGCAGCGGGCGTCGAAGCCGTCGTGTGCGAGCTCGCCGCCGACCAGGACGCGACCGTCCGGCAGCAGCAGGGGAGTGCCGGGGATCGGTTCGACCCAGCGCGCGTCGGCCAGCTCGGCATGGACCTGGGTCTCGCCCGTACGCGTGTCGACGGAGAGCACGAGCCCGTGCTGCTGGCTGCGGCGGAGCACCGTGATCAGCGGGTTTCCGGAACTCCAGCGCACGTCGGCCAGGTAGGGGTAGGTCTCGCGGTCCCAGTGCACGTCGACCCAGCCGCCGTAGAGGTCCAGCAGGTGCAGGCTGACCGTCTTCGCGCTGCGTACGGCCAGGATGCGGCTGCCGTCAGGAGACCACCACCAGCCACGGGTACGCCCGAACTCCGCCGCAGTGGCGTCCGCGCAGCCCCAGGCGACGCCCGGCTCCCCCGCGAGCAGTTGATCACCCTCGGGCCCGGTCACCCGCAGCGCACCCGCCGGAGTTACATACCCGATGTGTCCCCCGTCGGGGGAGGGCTGGGGGTCGACGACCGGCTCCGAAGCGCTGAAATCGCTGGTGGACCGTAGCGCGCCCGCTACCGTCCAGGCCAGGACGGACAAATCACTGGAGCCCGCGAAGCTCGTCACAGGTCCGGGGTCGATGCGGGTGATGTCGCCACTATCAACCGTACGGACCCACAACGCCGGGTCCGGGTCGAAGGGCCCCGCCGAGCGCAGAAAAGCCACCCGCGCGCCGTCCCCGCCGACCGTCACGGCGTGGGGTGCGCCGAAGCGGAACCGGCCGGTGCGGGCGGCGAGTTCGGGATACTCCACGCCGCTTAGCATCCCTGATCACCAGCCACTCGCGCCCACCAAACCGGGGAGAGCCTCCCCGCGTAAAGTGGCGCGAGTGACGAACGCCCAGCCCGCACGCCGCCTCATGCTCGTGCACGCCCACCCCGACGACGAGGTGACCGGCACCGGCGCCACCATGGCCCGCTACGTCGCCGAGGGCGCCCAGGTAACGCTCGTGACCTGCACCTTGGGTGAGGAGGGCGAGATCCACGTGCCCGCGCTGGCCCAGCTGGAGGCGAAGCAGGCCGACCAGCTCGGCGGCTGGCGCGTCGTGGAGCTGGAACGGGCCTGCGCCGCGCTCGGCGTGAGCGACCATCGCTTTCTCGGCGGCGCGGGCCGTTACCGCGACTCCGGGATGATGGGTCTGGAGACCAACAACCACCCCCGGGCCTTCTGGCAGGCCGATCTCGAGGAGGCCGCGCGGCTCTGCCTGGAGATCATGCGGGAGGTACGCCCCCAGGTGCTGATCACCTATGACGACAACGGTTTCTACGGCCACCCCGACCACATCCAGGCGCACCGCGTCGCCATGCGCGCGGCCGAGCTCGCCGAGGCCGAGGGTTTCGGGCCCGAGAAGATCTACTGGACCGCCATGCCGCTCAGCGTCCTCGAGGGCGGCATCGAGGCGTTCAAGGGCATGGAAGACAACCCGTTCGCCGACGTCGAGAGCGTCGATGACCTGCCGTTCGGTCACCCGGACGACGAGATCGCCGCCCGCGTCGACGGCACCGACTACTACGAGCAGAAGGTCGCGGCGATGCGCGCGCATGCCACGCAGATCCCGGACAACTCCTGGCTCTACGGCATCGCCGGTGACTTCGGCGGTGAGTTCATGGGCGTCGAGTACTTCACCATCGTCAAGGGCGAGCGCGGCGAGGTGAGCGGCCCGCACAAGTGGGAGAGCGACCTGTTCAGCAACGTGGTCACGCCGTGACGTCCGTGTTCAAGGTCGGCGGGGTGCTCGTCTCGCTGGTACTCGTGGTGCTGACCGCCGCGCTCGAGCTCTATCTGACGCCGCTGCGCGCCGGGGGCGTACCCATCGGGGTTGCGGTCCTGGTCGCCGCCGTAGCCAACTGGCTGATCTCCTGGTTCGCGACCGAAACGGTCGGCCGCCGCTGGGCGGTCGGCCCGGCCTGGGCGCTCTGGACCGTGCTCATGTTCATCGCCGCCGGCACCCGCACCGCCGAGGGCGACTACCTCATCAGCGGCAACGACTGGGTGGCGCTGGTGATGATCCTCGTCGGCAGCCTGACCTTCGCGGTCTACGTCTATCGGGCGATCTTGAAGCCCGCCCCCGTCACGAACCAATGACAACCCCTCGCGTCGCTTGGCCGCTCTGACCAGCCCATGCACACTGGTTCTTTTCGCCGCTGACGACGAAAAGGACCACGTTGACCGCCGTTTCCGAGCAAGCCCCGGCCGAAGTGACTGAGGATTCCACGCCGCTCAACCGCAAACGGATCATCGTGGTGGGCACGGTCGCCGCTGTGCTGATCGCGGCGGCGGGTGTCACCGCCTGGGTCTACGGCGGCGACGTGCCGCGCGGCACCCGGGTCCTGGGCCTGGACCTGGGCGGCAAATCGCGCTCCGAGGCCGAGCGGGCGCTCGCCGAGGGCTTCGGTGCCAAGGTCAGCGCCCCGGCGAAGATCGACCTCGACGGCGAGCCGGTCACCCTGCAGCCCGCGGAGATCGGGCTCAGCCTCGACGTCACCCGCACGGTCAGCAAGGCGATGAAGGGCCACCCCACGATCGTCGGCGAGCGCTCCGTCGACCCCGTGATGCAGCTCGACCGGGCGAAACTCGAGACCGCCCTGCGCGACCAGCTCGACCCGGAAAAGGTCACGCTCAAGAAGCCCGCGCTCACGTACGCCGGCCTCAAACCCGAGCTCACCTATCCCGCGCCCGGCGAAGGCCTCGATCCGGCCCAGGCGGCCACCGCGGTCAGCACGGCGTGGCCGCTCGGCGAGACGGCGAAAGTGCCGCTCGTGCAGGTCGCGGCCACCACCGACGCGGCCCAGCTCGACGCGCTCGCCAAGGACCTGGCCGAGCCCGCGGTCGCCGCGCCGGTCACGATCAACGTCGCCGGCAAGTCGTTCACCCTGACCCCGGCCGCGATCGCGAAGGGCCTGATCTTCAGGTCGGACGACGCCGGCCTCCTGACCCCCACCATCGACGCCAAAAAACTGCACACCGCCGCGGCCAAGGAGTTCGCCAAGGTCGAGAAGGCCCCCACCGAGGCCGCCATCAAACTGGTCAAGGGCAAACCCAAGATCTCCGCGGGTACGCCCGGAGACCTCGTCGACCTGACCGCCCTCGCCCCGGCCCTGCTCGCCGTCCTGCGCGACCCGGCGCCCCGGGAGCTCGACGCGACCCTCAGCAAGCAGGATTCCGACGTCACCGCCGCGAGCCTCACCAAACTGGGCGTCAAGGAGAAAGTCTCGACGTTCACCACGAACTTCACCGGCGGCGCCAGTTCACCCCGCAGCCAGAACATCATGACCGTCGCCCGTGCGGTGGACGGCGCGGTCGTCCAGCCCGGCGCGACGTTCTCCCTCAACGGCCACACCGGCGAACGCGACTACGCCGCGGGCTACCAGGACGCCCCGGTCATCGTCGGCGGCAAACTCGAACCGGGCGTCGGCGGTGGCGCCTCGCAGTTCACCACCACCCTCTTCAACGCTGCCTACTACGCGGGCCTGCAGGACGTCGAGCACAAACCCCACTCGTTCTACTTCTCCCGTTACCCCGCGGTCATCGAGTCGACGATCTTCTACCCGACCCTCGACCTCAAATTCAAGAACACCACTCCGTACGGCATCTTCGTCGACACGTCCTACACCAGCAGCTCCGTGACGGTGACGATGTGGAGCACCAAGATCTACGACAGCGTCAAAACGGTCTACGGCCCCCGTCGCAACACCACCTCACCGCCCACGGTCCACCGCGAGCCGGGCCCCAAATGCATCACTAGCAGCGGACTCCCAGGTTTCACCCAGGACGCATGGCGCGTCATCCGCAAAGATGGCAAAGAGATCGAGCGCAAGAAGTTCACTTGGCGCTACGATCCCGAACCACGATTCATCTGCGGCGAAGAGCCGGAGTAAGCCCCGAAGGAGAACCGGCATGAGGCAGCGCTGGGTGTCGATCGCAACAATCGCGGCAGCCCTCTTCGCGATCAACGTGATCGCCAGGCTGATCAGCCACTTCGGCTACCCCGACAACGACACCGCCGAAAGCCGCATCTCCATCGTCATGTTCGCGGTCATCGGCATCGTCCTCGCCGTCCTCACCTACCTCCGCAGCCAACGCCTCCCCGCCGCCCAATGGCTCCCCGACCTCGCCGCAGCCGCCGTCGCCGGCATGCTCCTGACGATCCTCATCGGGCCCTTCGCCAGCGGTGACTACCCGTTCTCCTCCGGCGCCGGCAACTTCTTCTCCCAGATCTGGCTCTACAGCGGCTTCGCCATCGTGGGCACCCTGCTCGGCTACTGGGTCGCCACCATGCTGGGGCGGGACTACCGGTCCAAGTCCTTGAAAGCTTTCTCGCAGGCTCGGGCGGGTAGGCCTCGTCGGGTTGTTCGGCGATGAGTTTTCGGAAGCCCGTTGTGCTCGTTCTTTCACCGACCGGTCACTCTCTGGGCCGCCTGAGTCTGCTCGTTACGGCCTCGCGTGTACCCGTTCGTTGATCGCGCGACTTTGCTGGGCAGGCGGCTTGGCTGGTGGATCGGTCAGAGGGCCGGCCAACCGGGCGTGCCGTCCGCGGCCGCAGTGAGGCCGGCGCCTCGTAGGGCCATTCCACAAGTTTCGGATCGGTCGCGTTCGGGGCGCCGTCTTTAGCCCTTTTATCTGGCTTTTCTGGGGCTGGGTGGGACCGTTCTCAGGCTGTGATCTCCACTCCTGGGCCGGTGACCGAGGCCCGGGGCCGGCCCTGGGTAGGCCGGCCATCGTCCGGGGCGCCCTGCCAGGGCGCATCTGAGGGATCACGACGGCCTGCGCCGGGTTCAGCTTTCGTCTCGCGGCGCGCGATACAACGCCGTTCGCGGGTGCGGCGGTCGGTGGCTCGGGTTGCCGGCTCAGGGTCAGGGCGGACTTCAGTCAGGGTGGGGCGGGCGGCCAGGGGCCATTAGAGGGGGGCTTCGCGGGTCAGGTAGGTGTGGTGGGTCCGGAAGGTGAGTTTCTGGTAGAGGGCGACGGCGGCGGTGTTGCGTTCCTCGACCTGGAGGTAGGTGCGGGGGGCTTGTTGCTGGAGGGCCCAATGGCCGACTGCGCGCATGACGTGGGCGGCCAGTCCGCGGCGGCGGGCGGAGGGGGCTGTCTGGATGAGGGAGAGGCCCAGCCAGCGGTCGGGGCCGGTGATGACGCCGCGGGCGACCGCGATGGGGGTGCCGCCGGGGTCGAGGACCGAGGCGAAGACCGCTTCCCGGACGCCGGTGATGATGCGTCGGCCGGTGGGGGGCAGGCCGCCTTTGTGATCGGCGACCATGGCGTACCAGGCGTCGGTGGGGGTGTCGGCCAGTTCGACGGTGGGCAGGTCGGGGCGGGCCGTGGTGGCTTCGAGCATGGTGGTGACCCGGGTGGTCTGGACGAGGGTGAGGGGGCGGGCTGTCCAGCCCCGGGAATCGAGGGCGGCGTTCACGGGTGCGGCCAGGGGCATCGGGGTGTTGATCATTGCGCGCTGGCCGTGGGCTGCGTACCACTGCTCGACCGCGTCGATGGCTGCTTCGAGGGTGCGGTCGGGGTCGCCGATCGGGAGGGCGGAGTTTGCCCGGCCCGTCCAGTTGTCGGCGGCGCGCAGGATCCAGGAGCCCAGGGTGGCTTGCGTCGGGGCGGGCCAGGCCTCGTTGGCGGCCAGTTCCAGGGCCACGACGTCGGCGGCCGGCGGGCGGCGCGCGGCGGGCACCCGTTTTGCCCGGTGAATCTCATTGAGCGGTACGCGCAGAGTCCCCTTGGGCGTCGCCAGAGTGAGATCCGTCTCGGTTAGTTCGACCAGCTCGCCGAGCGCATCTGTGAAGAGCGGGCGATCCTGGGAAACACCTACAATTCGACGAACGACAACCCGGTGTCCCACATCCTGCCGTCGGAGCACGTGCCACCCCCCTCCGGCGAGATACTAGGCTCTGCCCGTAACGTCGCGCTCTCCTGCGGCGTGGCTCTGGAAGGGAAAGACCAGTGACTTACATCATCGCTGAGCCCTGCGTCGATGTGCTCGACAAGGCATGCATCGAGGAGTGCCCGGTCGACTGCATCTACGAGGGCAATCGGATGCTCTACATCCACCCCGATGAGTGTGTCGACTGCGGTGCGTGTGAGCCGGTCTGCCCGGTGGAGGCGATCTTCTACGAAGACGACGTCCCGGAGCAGTGGAAGGACTACACCAACGCCAACTACGAGTTCTTCGAGGACCTGGGCTCGCCCGGTGGCGCCTCGAAGGTTGGCAAGATCGACAAGGACACGCCGTTCGTGCTGTCCCAGCCGCCGCGCGGGGATGCGCACTGACCGTGTTGTCCGCGGCGCTGCCTGATTTCCCCTGGGACCTGCTCGAGCCGGCCAAGGCCGTTGCCGCCGCGCACCCCGACGGCCTCGTCGACCTCTCGGTCGGCACGCCCGTCGACCCGGTGCCGGCGGCGGTCCGGGCCGCTCTCACTGCCGCTTCCGACGCGCCGGGCTATCCGCTGACCGCGGGGACCCCGGCGCTGCGTGCGGCGATAGCCGGCTGGCTGGCCCGTTCCTGTGCCATCTCGGGAACTCCCGGGGTGCTGCCCACGATCGGCTCGAAGGAACTCGTCGCCTGGCTGCCCACCCTGCTCGGCGTCGGCCCCGGTGACGTGGTCGTCATCCCCCAGGTGTGCTACCCGACGTACGAGGTCGGCGTGAAACTGGCCGGTGCCGAGGTGGTCCGCTCCGACTCGCTGACCGCGCTGGGCCCGGACCCGCGGGTGAAGCTCGTCTGGATCAACTCGCCGTCCAACCCGACCGGCAAGGTCCTGCCCGCGGCCCACCTGCGCAAGGTGGTCGACTGGGCCCGCGAGCGCAACGCCGTCGTGGTCAGCGACGAGTGTTACCTCTCCCTGGGCTGGGACGAGTCCCCGGTCTCCGTGCTCTCCGACGAGGTCTGCGGCGGCGACTACACCGGTGTCATCGCGGTGCACTCGCTCTCCAAGCGCTCCAACCTCGCCGGTTACCGGGCCGGGTTCGTGGCGGGCGACCTGGCCGTGATCAAGGAGTTGCTGGCGGTTCGCAAGCACGCCGGGATGATCGTGCCGGCGCCGGTGCAGGCCGCGATGATCGCCGCGCTCGACGACGAGGATCACGTTGTTGAGCAGCGCAAACGCTATGCGGCACGGCGTGAGTCGCTGCGTGCGGCGTTGACGGCCGCCGGCTTCACGATCGAGTTCTCGACTGCCGGGCTCTATCTGTGGTCGACCCGCGGCGAGGACTGCTGGAAGACCGTCGACTGGCTCGCCGAGCGCGGGATCCTCGCGGCGCCGGGTGCCTTCTACGGTCCGTCCGCGGCCCAGCACGTACGGATCGCGTTGACGGCCACCGATGAAAGAGTCGCCGCGGCTGTTGCCCGTCTCACTGCCTGATCAGGAGATCTACGTCCCTGACCGGCCGAACGGGGTACCCGGAAATCGCTTCCTGTCGCTACCCTGGTTGGTGCAGCTGTGACGGCGTGAGAACGGGGAGGCTGTCGTGGGCGACGGGATGAATGTCGAGACTGGTGGGTTGACCGACTTCTCGAGGGCGGTGCACGCGGATACTGATGTCTTCCTGGGGCCGGCTACCGACCGGGCTCAGGTGCAGTTCCGCGAGGGTGTCCTCTTCGGGCAGGGCAATGCCAGCGACGCTGTGAAGCTGGCCAAGGAGAACTACGCGACGGCTCTGGGCATCTCGCTGCAGAACCTCGAGCAGTACGTCAAGGCGGCCAGGCTGATGGCGAACGCCGCCGAGAAGGCAGCCGCCGCGTTCGAGGAGTCGGACGCGCGCTCGGCCGACGGTGTGAGCCTGGCGCAGCAGGCGCTGTGGGACGCCGCGGAAGAAGCCCGTCGCATCGACGAAGCAGCAGCTCAGGCGTACCGCCGCCATGGTGGACAGGCGGTGATGATGTGACTGACTGGAATTCCTACAACACGCCTCGCCTGTGGTCGATGGTCGCCAACGAGGACAACAGCGAGGCCTGGCGTCAGGTCGCGGCCTGGGGCGACATGTCCGACTCGGTCAAGGACCAGCGCGGCCTGCTCATCAACGCCCGCGAGAAGCTCATCGCGATCTGGCCCCCGGAGGAGAACGCCTCGTCCGAGGCCTTCGTGAAGAAGCTCAACAGCCTGCTCGACCGCATGGACGTCGCCAAGGCCGAGGCCATGGACACGGCCGTCGGGATGGGCAACATCCTCGACGCGCTGCGCCATGCGAAAGAGAACATCGAGCCGCTCTACGAGCAGCACTACGACAAGAGCCACGACATCGTGCCGGCCTGGTGGGACAGCGCCGAGGACGAGATCGACCAGCAGGCGCGATCCCACATGATGGTCGCTGAGGCGATCGTCCAGGAAAACGTCGGCAAGATCCGCATCCCCGAGCCCTACTCGATGGACATCCAGGCGCCCCGGGGCGGTGAGACGGAGACCGAGACGAGTAACGGCGGCGACAGCAGCAGCACCGGCACCTCGACCCGGATCGGCACTCCTACCTCGATCAAGGTGCCGCACAACCCGCCGCCGCCGACCCCCGGCGGCCCGGGTGACGACCCGTCCCAGCCGACCGACGGCACCGGCCCCGGCAGCAACCCGCCGACCAGCGGAAATCCCCCCGGCTCGAGCAACCCTCCCGGCAGCACCACGCCGATCGACAGCGGCAACGGCGGCCCCGGCGGTGGTGGAGGCGGCGGGACGGTGCCGACCACCGGGCCCGGGCTGTCCGGTGTCATCACACCGCCCGCGGCCACGAACCCGGGTGTCGCCCCGCCCGGCGGCACCCTGCCGCCCAGCACGGGCGTCATCGGCGGTGGCGGTGGCATCGGTGGTGGCGGCGTGATCACGCCGGGTGTCCTGCCCGGCGCAGGCCCGGTCACCGGTGGCACCGGCGGCAGGGGGACCCCGATCCGTGGTGGTGGCACGATCGGCGGTTCCGGCCTGACCGGCGAAGGTGTCGGCGGCGCCGGACGCGTCGGTGGGGTAGGAGCAGGTGGAGTCGGTGGCGTGGGCCGTGGCGGTGTCCGCCCCGGCGGAGCGCGTGCGATGCCCTCGGGAGCGGTCATCGGCGAGTCCGTCGGCGGCTCAGGCCGTGGTGTCGCGGGTGGTGCCCGTGGTGGTGTCGGCGGTGCCGCCGGTCGTGGCGTTGCCGGCGAACGTGCCGGTGGTGTCGGCGGCCGTGGCGGTGCCGGCGGGGTGAACGGCCGCGCTGGTGCCCGTGGTGCCGGCGGCATGACCCCCGAGCAGGTCCGCAACGCCCGCCCGGCGCGGCCGTCCTGGCTCCCGCCGGACCCGGAGGGCAAGTCGTCGTCCATGATGTCCGGTGGGCGTGGCGCAGGCCGTCGCTCCAACGGTGACAGCTCGGAGCAGCCGTTCGACCCCGACAACCCGTGGCAGGTGGCCGAGGGCGTGGATCCGGTCATCGCGCCCGGCTCCGACGGTGGTTACCACGACCCCGGCCCCAACGTGATCGGCTGGCGTTAGTGTCCGTGAAACACCTGCCGCGCCTCGCATGGCTGCGCGGCGCGGCCGCGCTCGTCACACTTCTTGCGGTGACGTTGACGGCCGCGCCCGCGCACGCCGCTGAGAGTGTGCGTGAGCAGCAGTGGTTCTGGGAGCCGATGAAGCTCGACCAGGCCCACCGGATCAGCCAGGGTTCCGGCGTTGTCGTCGGCGTGCTGGACACGGGCCTCGATCGCACCAACATCGATCTCAAAGGTGCGACGTTGCCCGGCCAGGACACGGTCTCGGACAAGGCGCCCGACAACTTCGACGAGGTGCACCACGGCACGGCCATGGCCGGCATCATCGCCGGCCGTGGCCACGGCGCCGACGGCCTGGACGGGGTGGTGGGCATCGCCCCCCAGGCCAAGGTCATGCCGCTGAACCCGATCGACGACCCGCTCTACACCGGTCAGGCCATCCGCTGGGCAACGGCTCACGGCGCCAAGATCATCAACATGTCGTTCGCGATCCGCCCCTCCGACTCCCTGCATGCGGCCATCCGCGACGCCCGCGCCGCCGGTGTGCTTCTCGTGGCGTCGGCCGGTAACGGAGCCAACGGCAACGTCGCCGAATATCCGGCCGCGTACCCCGAAGTGCTCGCCGTCGCCTCGCTCGGCCGTGACAACAAGGTCCTGGGCAACTCGACCTACGGCCCGCAGGTCGACCTGTCCGCCCCCGGCGACAAGATCCCCGGCCCGATCCCCGGCAACAAGTACGGCCTCGAAACCGGAACCAGCTCCGCGTCCGCCATCGTCTCCGGTGCGGCCGCCCTGATCTGGTCCGAATACCCGGACCTGACCGTCGACGAGGTCGAAGCCCGCCTCCTCGGCACCGTGACCGACCGTGGCGCCAAAGGTCGTGACGACCACTACGGTCTTGGCCAGCTGAACCTGATGGCAGCCCTGACCGGCGCGCAGCCCCCGGTAACCGCCGAGCCGGTCAAGCCCTCCGCCTCCGCGCAGCATTCCGCCTTCGCTGCCCCGACACCCTTGAAACCGGTCGACCGGGGCCTGCCCGGCTGGCTTTTCCTGGTCGCGGTGGCCGTCGTGCTCCTCATCATCGTCGCCCTGATCGTCTCGGTGGTCCTGCTCGCCCGCCGACGCCGTCGAACCGCTTGAGGTAAGGGCTCAGATCTGGTTCTCGCCGCCGTCGACGTGCAGGTTGGCGCCGAGCATGAAGCTGCTGTCCGCGGAGGCGAGGAAGGCCACGGCGGCGGCGACCTCGTCGGGGCGGCCCATCCGGCCGATGGCGATCCGGGCTGCCTCGCCGGCCTTGAAGGCGTCGGCGTTGTCCTCGCCGACGAGTTCGGTGATGCCGGAGGTGTCGATCGGCCCCGGTGAGATCGCGTTGACCCGGATGCCCCGGCCGGTGAGTTCGTGGGCCCAGGTCCGGGCGAAGGATCGGATGGCAGCCTTGGACGCGGAGTAGGCCCCGAAGCCGGCCGTGCCGTTCTCGGCGGCGGTGGACGCGTTCAGGATCACCGAAGCACCATCGTTGAGCAGCGGCAACGCCTTCTGCACGGTGAACAGCGTGCCCTTGACGTTGACGTCGAAGACGCGGTCGTAGTCCTCGGCGGTGATCTGCTCGACCGTCGCGAACGAGGCTGTGGCCGCGTTCGCGAACAGCACGTCCAGCCCTCGGCCGTAGGCGCGGACCGTCTCATAGAGCCGATCGAGGTCAGCCGGGTCGGTGATGTCCCCGGGCACCGCAGTGACCCCGGCGCCACTGTCCCCGGACACCGCAGTGCCCCCGGCGCCGATGATCTCCACGGCCTCGTCCAGTTCGGCCTTGCGCCGCCCGGTGATGAAGACGCGCGCGCCCTCGGCGACCAGCCGCGCCGCAGTGGCCCGGCCGATTCCCCTGGTGCCGCCACCGGTGATGACTGCGACCTTGCCCTCGAGCCTGTTCACGAATCGATCTCCCTAACAGTTTAGTTCCGGTCCGAACGGAACAGAACGCTAGCACTTCAGGTCCGTGCGGTACAGAACGGGTACGATGGTGAGCATGGAAGCCATCCGGAAGGCGCCGATCGGTCGGCCGCGCGGGTTCGACGCCGACAAGGCGCTCGAGCGGGCCATGGTCGTCTTCTGGGAGCAGGGCTACGACGGTGTCAGCCTGACCGACCTGACCGCCGCCATGGGCATCACGAAGACGAGCATGTACGCCGCCTTCGGCAACAAGGAGGACCTGTTCCGTAAGGCCCTCGTCCGCTACGCCGAAGGCCCCGCCGCCTACGTCGCCAAGGCGCTGGCGGAGCCGACCGCCCGCGAGGTGGCGACGGCCTTTCTCGCCGGCTCGGTCCAGGCCAGCACCCAGCCCGACTGCCCCGCCGGTTGCCTGGGTGTGCAGGGCGCGCTGACAGCCGGGGATTCCAGCCGGATCGCCCGCGACATCCTGGCCGACTGGCGCAACGAGGGCCAGGCCTACCTCCGCGACCGGTTCCAGCGGGCCGTCGAAGACGGTGACCTGCCCGGGGATGCGGATCCGGCGATGCTCGCGCGCTACATCATGACCGTGGCGAACGGCATCGCGGTCCAGGCGTCCGGCGGCGCGACCCGGGAAGATCTCCGGCAGGTAGCGAACGCCGCGCTGGGTAATTGGCCCCTAAATGCCACATAAGACCCTTAGTATATAAATACTCCTGAAGCGCATAGGGAAGTCGAGCTGTGCGCCCGATGGCCGTCCGCCAACGGATGAGTCGCCGCCGCACAACGTGCCGGCAAGGCCGAGCCGACCTGCTGAACGGCGGAGTGCGACGCGAACCCCGGCACCGCTTAGCGTGACATTCCATGCTGAAAATTCGGAAAGGTCGGACATCGGCATGGCGTACGGGCCTCCTGTCCGTCGTCAGTGCCGCGATGATCGGCGCTGCGGGGGTCGCCATCGCGGGGGTCGTCGACAGCGCTCCCGCCGCCGCCCCCTCGTTCGACGGCGCGGTCTACGCCGTGGCCTACCGGGGTAGCACAATCTACGTAGGAGGGGCGTTCACCAGGGCGGTCGTGGCCGGCAAGAGCGTCGCGCGAAACCGGCTCGCAGCGTTCGACGCGTCCACGGGCGCACTGCTCGACTGGAATCCCGGGGCGGATGCCGCCGTGAAGGCGCTGGCCGTCGACGGGACCGCGGTCTACGCGGCCGGCGACTTCGCCAACGCGGGTGGCATGAAGCGGGACTCGCTGGTGCAGCTGGACGCCACCACGGGCGCGGTGGGCGCCTTCAAGCACAGCCTCATCGGGGAGCCTCGGACGCTCGCCGTCGGGAACGGGCTCCTCTACGTGGGTGGCCGCATCACCGGGGTGGACAGTGCCGCGCGTGCGAACCTGGCGGCCTTCACGCTGTCGACCGGGGCACTCGCGAGCTGGGCGCCCACCACCGATGCGCCGGTCAACGCGCTGGCCGTCGCCGGGACGCGGGTCTATCTCGGCGGGAGTTTCCACAAGACGAACGGCGCGAGTACCACGCTGCGGCTGACCGCTGTCAACGCCACGGACGGCAAACTGGACAAGGGATTTGCTCCGAAGCCGGTATCGCAGGTCTTCGCGCTCGCCGTCGACGCGCAGGGCGTGTACGCGGCCCTCGGCGGCCAGGGCGGCCGGGCGATCGCCTACACGACGACCGGCGCGACCCGCTGGACCCGGGTCTTCGACGGCGACGCCCAGGCGATCACGGTGCTGGACGGCGTGACGTACGTCGGCGGGCACTTCGACAAGGCGTGCACCACCACCTCGAACGGCGCGCAGGGCACGTGCACCGACGGTTCGGTGTCGCGGATCAAGCTCGCGGCCGTCGACCCGGTGGGCAGCCTGTTGCCGTGGGCGCCGCAGGCGAACGGTGTCGCGGGTGTGTGGACGCTGGCCGCGAACCCGGCACTGGGTCAGGTCTCGACGGGCGGTGCGTTCACCACGATCGGCGGCCGGACGCAGAAGCGGTTCGCGATGTTCAAGCCGGTCGCCGTTACACCGTCCTCGCCACCGGTTCCCGCGGGTCCGGTGCCGGTGGTCTCCTACAACTTCGATTCGACCGTGCAGGACGGGGTCTTCGACGACGGTTCCGGCAACGGGCACGTGCTGCGGGCCTCGGCGAGCAAGGGCGGCTTTCTGCGTACGGCACCGCACGGCACCGGCCAGGCGATCGTCTTCCCGGACCCGTGCGACGCCATCGGCTGTCCCAGGCTCGTGTTGCAGACCCCGGGCACCGCGAAGCTGAACCCGGCGAACAAGCCGGTCCGCTTCGGTGCGTCGGTGAACTTGTCCTCGGACCACACCAGCGACGGCCAGAACGTGCTGCAGAAGGGCTATTCGTCGAGCGGTGGCCAGTACAAGCTGCAGATCGACAAGAAGCCGGGCCGCCCGAGCTGCGCGCTGACCGATGCGCAGAGCTCCCGGATCTACCTGGCGCAGAGCAAGGTCTCGGTCGCGGACGGGAAGTGGCACAGCCTGGAGTGCCGGCGTACGCAGACCGAGCTGAGCATCGTGGTCGACAACGTGGTGCAGAGGTCGATCGGCGTCCCCGCAGCCCTGTCGGTGACCAACGCCGCGCCGCTGGTGCTGGGCGGTAAGGGTCTGGCCGAGAACGCCGACCAGTTCCAGGGCGCTCTCGACGACGTCTGGGTGACCATCGGATAAGGGAACACAAAACGGGGGTGGCGCTGGGAAAGCGCCACCCCCGTCGCCCGTCGCGTCACTCCTTGAGCGGCCCGCCGGACTGGACTTCCACCAGCGCGTGCTCGCCCACCGAGGGCTCGTCCACCCACAGTGCCCGCAACTGTGTCTGCATGAAGGACGCCAGCCGCGTCCGGTATTCGCGATCGAAGACCTCGAGGCTCTCGATCTGCGCCTGCAACGCCTCGCGCTTGGTGCCGAGGCTGCCGACCACGTCGTCGTAGCGCTGCTGGGCCTGGACCTTGAGCTGGCCGGCCTGGTCGCGGGCGTCCCCGGTGATGGTCCGGGCCTGCGCTCGCGCCTCCGCCACGATCTTGTCGGCGGTGCGGCGGGCCTCCTCGGTCTTCTCGCGCGCCTCGCGGGTCGTTTTCTCGGCGGCCTTGCGGGCGTCGGCGAGCACCTTGTCGGCCTGGCTGCGTACGTTGCGGGAATGCTCCTGGGCGTCCTCGCCGATCTTCTCCGCGGTGGCCTGGGCGTCCGTGCGGATCTTGTCCGCCTGCCGGTTGGCGATGCCGATGTGTTCCTCGGCCGTGCGCTGGGCCAGGGTGAGGACCTGCAGTGCCTGGTTCGGCGGCAGGATCACCGGCTGTTCCGTCGTCGCGCTGTCCGGGGAACGGCCCTGCATGATGATCTTGAGTCGTTCCGCCGCCTGGTTCTCGCCCACGGTGACCTCCATCTGATAACGCGCCGGGATTGACGGATTCAGGTAGATAACGGTCCGGGACAGTTCAGCGGTATGGGCGATGGACAATGTCAATAATAAGTCCCTTTTGTGGCATTTCTCGATCAATAGTCGCGCAGTTGATCCCCACGTGAAGCTCTGGATCGGGTGGGGCCTGCTGATGTTGTCGCTGCTGATGGGCACCGTAATGATCGATCTGATCCGCACGGGCGCCGAACTGCTGACCACCATTCATCCGGTGCCCGCCCGGCTCAACGAGGCGGTGGACGACGGCGACCTGCGTTTTGTCGTGCGGGGTGCGCATTGCGGAATCGATCAGGTCGGCACCGCGAACCTGGGTCAGCGGGCCCGCGGCGAATTCTGTTTCGTTGAGCTCTCGATCCTGAATTCCGGGACCGCCGCGCGGCTGTTCGACGCGACCGGGCAGAAAGCGTTCGACGCCGCGGGCGCCACATTCCTGGCGGACGGGGCGGCGGGACTCTATGCCGACGACCGCAACCGGTCGTTATTGGAGACCATCGGACCGGGACGGCGCGTACGCGGAACGCTCGTCTTCGACGTCCCCGACGCCTCCCACCTCGACGCCGTCGTCCTGCACGGCTCGGCCGGCAGCCCCGGGGTGCGGATCGCGCTGGGGTGGGTAGCGTCGGGGGATGGCTGAGCAACCGATGGTCGTCGTCCGCGGCGAGGCAGTGCGCGAGGTTCCTCCCGAGATCGCGCTCTTCTCCGTCACCGTGTCCGCACGCGACAAGGATCGCGAGGTCGCAATCACCCGGCTCGCCGAACGGACCGCCGAGCTGCGGTCCGCTCTCGACGAATACCCGGACGCCATCGAGCGCCGCGAGACCGGCGGGGTGCAGATCCGGCCCGAGCTCAAGAAGGGCGGCGAGCGCGTCTCGGCGTACGTCGGGAGTGTCAGCGTCACGGTGACCGTGACCGATTTCGCCGGCCTGGGGGACATGCTGCTGCGCCTGGCGAATCAGGACCTGACGTCGATCTCCGGGCCGTGGTGGCAGCTGCGACCGGGTAGCAAGGCCGGTGCCGAGGTGCGCAGGGCCGCGATCGCCGACGCGCTCGGCCGTGCCCACGAGTACGCCGAGGCCGTCGGAGCCCAGGTCGACCGGCTCGTGGAGATCGGTGACGAGGGCACCGGCGGCGGGGGCGGCGCCATGATGCGCGCGATGGCGTTCAAGGGCGACATGGCCGAGCCTGAGCTGGAGGTCGACCCTCAGCCACAGACGGTGCACGCCTCGGTGACCGTCCGGGTGACGATCACCGAGCCGCAGTCACTGAAGATCACTTAGCGGGGACCCAGGCCATCGTCTCCGGGTGCGCGCCGGTGCGCCCCTTCTCACCGCGGTCGAGGGCGCTGATCGAGGCCACATCGCCGCCGGAGAGCTCGAAGTCGAAGATCGCGAAGTTCTCGCGTACGCGCTCAGGTGTCTTGGACTTCGGGAAGACGATGTCGCCGCGCTGGATGTGCCAGCGGAGCACCACCTGAGCCGGGGTCTTCCCGGCCCGCTCGGCGATCTCGGTGATCACCGGGTCGCCGAGCACCGCGCCCTGCGCGATCGGTGACCACGCCTCGGTCGCGATCTCGTTCTCCCGGTCGTAGGAGCGGATCTCCTCGTTCGTGAGGTACGGGTGGATCTCGACCTGGTTGACCGCCGGCCGGACCTCGGTCTCGGCGCGCAGCCGGCGCAGGTGGTGCGGCGTGAAGTTGGAGACGCCGATCGAGCGGGCCCGCCCCTGGTGGTAGAACTCCTCGAGCGCACGCCAGGTCTGCACGAAGTCGCCGCCGTAGAGCGTCGGCAGCGGCCAGTGGATCAGGAAGAGGTCCACGTAGTCGGTGTCCAGCTCCTTGAGCGTGGCGTCGAAGGCCAGCCGGGCGTCGTTGAGCAGGTGGTCGCCGTTGTTCAGCTTGCTCGTGATGAAGAAGTCCTCGCGCGGCAGCCCGGAGGCGGCGATCGCCTCGCCGACGCCCTTCTCGTTGCGGTACATCTCGGCCGTGTCGATGTGCCGGTAACCGACCTCGATCGCGGTCTCGACGGCTGCTCGGGTGTCCTCCGGCGGCACCTGGAACACCCCGAAGCCGAGCTGGGGAATGGTACGGCCGTCATTCAGCGTGATGGCGGGGATCTCTGTAGTCATGGTTCGGGTGTACCCCGATCCCGTCGTTTCCCCCGCGTCCCACGCTGTGATGGGCGAGACTCGCCTCATGCGTCGTTTGTTGCTCCGGATCGCCAACGTGAACCCGGACAGCGTGACCACGCACTCCGACCGGGTGCTCTACGGGTCCATCGGGGTCTTCATCCTGCTCTATTTCGTGTACGCCACAGCCGGCGGCGCCGCGTTCGTCGACGCCAGCGCCAACTACACCCACCCGTGGTGGCAGTGGCTGATCGGCCCGCTGGTGGCGTTCGGTGTCATCGCGTACGACCGAGCGGTCGTCGGCCGGGTCGCGATCAACTACAACCGCCTCGAGTCCGCGGACCCGGACGACCTGCTGCGCCACCCCACGCTCGGCCTCTACGCGGGCCGGGTCTGCATGGCCCTGCTCTTCGCGGTGATCATCACCGAGCCGCTGATGCTGGCCCGCTATCAGGGCGAGATCGACGCGCGGCTCAACGAGGTGCACAACCAGCAGATCAGCCAGATCGAGGAGAACGGTGCGATCGCCACGTACGACGCCCGCCTGCAGGAGTTGAAGAAGCAGTCCGAGTCCGAGGACGGCGCGGTCCAGGCCCTCAACAGGCGGGCCGCGGAGAAGCGCTCCGATGCCCGCAAGCTCTACGCGCAGGCGCTCGCCGACTCGGAGGGTGACGGCGTGTCCCGCAAGGCCGGCTGCCCGGCGGGCGGTTTCTGCGACACGCTGGTCAAGCGTTCCCGTGGGCTCGACGTCGAGGCCGCCCGGCTGGACAAGCAGGCCGCGGCGCTGCAGAAGACACAGGAAGCGGCCCGCACGGCACGCACGGCGGAGGAGACGGACCTCACCGCCAAGATCAATGAGCAACGTACGGCGAACGCGAACGCGATCCGCGCGGACGCCGGTTTCGGAGCCCGCACGAAGGCCATGTGGTACCTCGTGAGCACCGACTTCTGGGGGATCGGCGTCTTCTACGTCGGGATCGCGTTGCTGCTCGTAGCCCTGGACTGTGCCGCTGTCGGGTTGAAGGTGGTGTCGCACGGGAACGCGTACGAGCGCACCGAGGCCCGCATCGCCCGCGGTCACGAGCACGAGGCCACCATCGGTTACGAGCAGGGCCTGCGCGACGCCCGCCGATTCGTGGAGGCGACGTCGCGGGTGATGGCCGAGAGCATCGGGAAGGCCTCCCGCGATCACGACCTCAATGACATCGCCCTGGAGCGTGCCCGGACCCGGCTGTTCGAAACGGTGACGCACGCGCCCCTGCCGCCCCTGCCGCCGATTCCGCTGATCGAACGGCACCCGGCCGCCACGCGTCGCGACACGTTACGCGCAGAGGTGGGCTCGCAGCGCTTCGAGTGACCGGGTGATCAGGCGCGAGACGTGCATCTGGGAGATGCCGACCCGCTCGGCGATCTGCGTCTGGGTGAGGTTGCCGAAGAACCGCAGGACCAGGATCGTACGTTCGCGCTCGCCCAGGGCGGCCAGCGCCGGCCCGAGCGACATCCGGGCCTCGACCAGCGCGAACCCCTCGTCCTCGGCGCCCAGCATGTCGCTGAGCTCGGTGGTGTCCCCGGCGCCCACCGGTGTCGAGAGCGAGGTCGCGCGGTAGGCGCGGGCCCCTTCGAGCCCTTCGATCACGTCTTCCTCGCTGACCCCGAGGTGCTCGGCGACGTCCGCCAGCGTCGGGGAGCGGCCGAGAATGTGGGTCAGCGTGCCGGTCGCGCCGCTGATCGCCTGTCTCAGCTCCTGCAGGCGGCGCGGCACGCGTACCGACCAGGTCCGGTCCCGGAAGTGCCGTTTGATCTCCCCGATGATCGTCGGGATGGCGAACGCGCTGAACTCGGCGCCGCGCTGGGGTTCGTAGCGGTCCATGGCCTTGATCAACCCGACCACCGCGACCTGGACGAGGTCGTCGAGGGGCTCGCCGCGGCCGGCGTAGCGGCGGGCCAGGTGGCGGGTCATGGGCAGCCAGGCCTCGATGGCACGCTGCCGGGCCGCTGGGTCGGTGCGGGCGTCGTGAGCCTCGTCGAGCCGGGTCCTGTCGAGCATTTCCATCGTGCTGGGTGCCACGAATGCCTCCCCTGCCTCTGGCGATCCGGTCTTTCGACGGTAGATGTCCGTCGTCGCGAAACGCCAGGGCACGGTCACGCCATTAGTTCGTCAGGGTGACGTGTCGCAGGTCATGGTTTACCGTTCGCCGATCAATGTCAGCCGATCTCACCGCTGACCTGCACGGGAATGATGAATACCGTATTCACGCATTTCTGTCCGGCTCCGGGAGTCATTCGCACACCGTCCTGAACGGTGAAGGCCGCGACGTTGTTGTGGTCCACCTCCCAGTTCACCGAGGTGGATCTGCTGGTCAGGCCCACACCGGCGGCGCTGCAGCCGCTGTCCTGGCTCTCCTCGTCGGGCACGATGCTGCCGTTTCCCAGCCGGAGCGAGGTCAGCCGAATGGGAAAGTTGTTCTCGTTCGTGACGGTCACGATGAGGTCGCCGGTCGTACCGGGACGCAATGGCACATTGAGGCTCGACTGCGCGCGTAGCGTCATCTGAACAAATGCGCCGGTGTCGGTTATTTTCCAGTACGCCCAGACCGCACACGCGTTCACGATGACGGTGGCTGCCGAGGCGGCGATGAGAATTGTCCGCGTCCGCCCACTGGGAGAACGTCGTCGTGGCCCGGCGGGCTCGGGTTCCGCCGGTGCCACATCCACGAATTTCTCACTGATCACCGCCCGCTGCATGCGTCAAGCGTGCCGGATGTCCCCGGCAACTGAGATCGGCGATACGTACGCCATCGGCTCGCGAACGACCGTGCGCATTTACCTTTCCGGCCTAATTCCTCCGGAGTACACAATCAATCCTGATCCCTGGCCCGCCGCCGCCGCCGGCCACTGCCGCCCTGCGCGGGATCGGCGAAGATCTGTCGTCGCGCATGCCCGACGAGATGCGAGCGTCTCGACTTGACCGGCGGTTCGACCGGTGGCGTGTCCTCGGCGGGGGCGGCACCGGGGTTCTGCCGCCGTTTCCGGATCGCCATGTCGAACATGGAGTGCGACGCCCGGTCGTATCCGGTGCGGTAGGCCCGATCGCGGTCGAGGCCCTGCTTGTACCACTGGTGTATGCGGCCGGCCGCGTACCCGCTGGCGATGACGAAGGCGAGCGCGAAGACGGCCTGGATGAGGTTGTTACCGGGCACGGTCATGAGGAGCGGACCTTTCCGTGGTGCCTGGTTCCAGGCCTACTGCCGCATGAGGCGGATGTGGTCGAACTCGGCCGACCCGGCCCGCGCCGCGGCGGTGGGCGGGTCGTTGCGGTGCCGCGTGGGTGCCACCGAGCGGACGTGGTTCTCCACCTCCGGGCTGGGCGGCAGCGCCGGGTGGCCCCGCAGCGCCGGCTCGGTGCCGGTGGGCAGCGCCGGGTGGGTGCGCACGGCCAGCTGGAAGAGCGTCTGCGAGGCCTGGTCGTAACCCTCGCGGTACGCGACGTCGCGCTCGAAACCGTGCCGGTACCACTGATGCACGCGGCCCGCGACGTACGACGTGAAAATGACCATGACAACGGAGAGCGCGAGCTGAAGGGCGATGGAGCCGGACGGTGTCATGCCTCTGATCCTAAGTTTTGCCGCACGACAAATAACCCATCCGTGACGGCGGTTGTGACAAACGCACGTCGTTCGCGAATTGGCTGTTTGTTCACGGAGTTTCTACTCGACAAAAAGTTATTCAAATCCCGGTTTCGGCAATCGGGGTCTCACGTCGTGCCGGCACCGCCCGATTCCGTCGGCGTGGGTGCCGGTGGTGAAGCGCTGGGCCCGCTCGGCGGCGGGGTGGGCGCCGACGCCGTGAGAGCAGGCTCGATCGGGAGAGCCGAGGGCGGCGGTGGCGGCTGAGGCGTACTGCCGGGAGCCGTAGTCGCCGGCGTCCGCCCCGGAGGGGGCAGCGGCACCGGGACACTCGGTTCGCTCGGCGTACCGACCCAGTGCCTGCCGAAGGCCGTCGCGACCGTGTAGCTGACCGGATATCCCTTCGGCGCCCGTAGATCCATACAGGTGCGCAGCCCGGCCGCCACGGTGCAGGCGACCTCGCTACGTCCTCCGGCGTGCCGGGTCACGACGTAGCCGGAGGCGGGTTCGACCGGTGTCCAGCGGATGCGCAGCCCCGCGCGGGTCACCTCGGCGACCGGCCGCGGCACCCGGGGGAGCTGAACGGCGTGCACCCTGAAGGTCGGTGAGGTCGCCGTGACGTTCCAGCTCGCGTACGCGGCGACTCCGCTGCCCACGGTCAGGGCGGCAGCCGTGCCGGCCAGCAGGACCTGCCATCGATACAGGGCGGGCACGGCGTCAGGATTCGCTGCTCTGGCCGTCGGCACGGACCGGGATCGTGAAGGTCGCGCCCTGACAGGCGCTGTCGGAATCGTTCGTCATCCGTAGCCCGTTCGGCACGGTGAATACACCGATCGTGTTCTTCGGCACCTGCCAGGACACATTGAGCACGTCTGCACTAACGACGACACCCGTCGTCAGACACCCGTTCTTCCGGTGATCCGTATCGGCCGTGATCTCCGCGGGCCCCGGACTGATCGCGGTGATCCTGATCGGGAAGTCGTTCTGGTTGGCCACGGTGACCGTCAGGTTCGCCGTCCCGCCCGGATAGAGCGGCCTGCTGTCGTCGGAGTGCGCCTCCAGCTTGAGCGCCACCGCGGACCCGGCCACGACCACCCCGCTGCCCGCGCCCTCCAGCGACCAGTACGCCCAGGCGACGCCCGCGTTGGCGAGCACAGCGGCGGCAGCGGCGACACCGAGGATCACCTTGCCGCGACGGTCGAGCTTGCGCATGCCCATCCTTTTCGGTTTGCAGTCGGTCGGCGCTGGTGAGGAGAGAACGCTCATGAGGCCGCACTCACGGCGTCGAGGTGGACGCTGAAGGTGAACGCCGCGCCCTGGCACGCATCTGCCGGGTCCGCCACCATCCGCAGCGGGCCGTCCCATGCGATCCGCGCGCTGACCGGTCGTTCCGCGCTGCCCGCCGGCACGGTCACGGCGTCGGCGCCGGTGGGCAGGGGTGCCGCGTTCAGCACTTCCACATTGGCCGCGGCGTCACAGCCGGGTGCGGGCGAGTCCAGCCCTGTCAGTTCGATATCGGTGACTCGTACGGGAAACGCGTTGCTGTTCTCCACGGTCAGCAGCACGGTGCTCGCATTCCCGGGCGTCAGGCCGCCCCCGCCCAGCCCCGCCTCGGTGATCGTGAGCATCACCACGGTGCCGGCCCTCGCCTCGGCGTTCCCGGAGCCGGTGAGATGCCAGGCCGCCCAGGCCGCTCCACCGGCCCCGAGCACGACGAGTCCGGTGACGCCGACGGCAGCCGACCGCTTGCTGAGCATGCGCACGCGGATTTCCTCCTGAGAATGGCGAAAAGGGGACAGCTCCACATTCCCTGACCGGGCGCGGGGGCGTGATCGGATGTCCGTGCGGCAATACCACCGGATGAAGGCCCGGGTCCGCGCCCGCCGGACTACCCCGGCAGGGGGATCGCCGGAGGCATGCTGCATCGCCCATCGATGCCCGCCCGGGCCGCAGCGTGCAGGACACCGCCATCCACCAGGCAAAACATTCGTTTAGCACCTTCCTAGCGCAAAACCCAAACCAGCACTGCGGGGTTCCCGCTGCCGGGGAGGGCAGCGGGAACCCCGAGCCCGCCGATCACCACGGCGGACCCACCGCGCGCCGCACCCGGGGGCAGGAGGGAGGCGGCAGCGGCGGCGAGGTCGGTATCCCGTGAAGAGAAACGCGCCGCGGCGGCCCGCGGAGATCGGGTGTCCGTTCGGCGATTCCGCGTTTTGATCATCAAGCGGCATCCGACCGGATGAGCCCGGAAGAGTGAGCGGGCGCTCACGATCTCGGCAGCCAGCCCATGAACCGGGTCCACAGATCCGGTGGCAACGCCTCCAGGCTCGGCGAATCATGCAACGCCTGGCTGTAGCAGTGCGCCATGTAGATCGCGAATGACGTCGGGAAGCGTACGAAGTCCGCGGTGAGCTCGCGTCTCGCATACTCGCAGGGCCACTCGAGCCCGCACTCCCGGCAATTCCACTTCGGTCGAACCGGCTCGTGACCGCTCTGCACCGCTCGCCCCTTCCGATCTCTGTCATGTACCTGTCTTGCGCAAATCGATGTCGGTAGCGATACTCTCTAGAGGGTAGTCATGAGTCAACCCCCAAAAAGCAAAAGATGCAAACGCCCAGCAGGCACCTGCAAGGTGCACGCCGCGCCGGGAAGAAAGAGGGGAGTCGAACATCTTGTCGGGACGCAAACAGGCTCCGACCGCTCGCCTGCGCCGATTGGCCGCAGAGCTTCGGCAGTTGCGGGCCGCGTCCGGACTGACCCGCGAGACGATCGAGGAGAAAACTGGCGTCAACACGGCCACCCTCTACCGTCTGGAAAGCGCCAGGGCGCGTCCGCAGAAACGGACGCTCATCACTTTGCTGAACCTTTACGGCGTGGCTGACAAGACAGACCGTGCGCGGCTTCTGGAGCTGACCCGCGACGTGGGGCAGCTGGACTGGCTCCAGCCTTACGGGCCGGGGCTTTCGGTGGGCTACCAGTCGTACATCAGCTTCGAATCGGAGGCCGACCGCCTGCGGAATTTCGAATGCCTGTACGTGCCGGGCCTGCTTCAGGTCGAGGCCTACGCGAGGGCCGTCATCCACGGCGTGCTGCCGGCGCTGAGCGACGACGAGGTCGAGCAGCGGGTGCGAGTGCGGATGCAGCGCCAGAACGCGCTGCTGAGAGAGAGGAGGACCGAACTCTGGGTCGTCATGGACGAACCCGCCCTCCGGCGGGCGATCGGCACCGCTGAGGTGATGCGTGAGCAGCTGCTCTTCCTCGGCAGGGCCGGCGAGTCCCCCAACATCACCATCCAGGTCCTGCCCTACAGCGCGGGTGCGCACCCGGGGATGCAGGGCTCCTTCATGGTCATGGAGTTTCCCAACGACGACCCCGCTCTGATCTACACCGAAACCATCGGCGGCGGTCTCATTCTCGAGGCCGAGACGGATCTCATCCGCCACAGCGGCATCTACCGGCACCTGGTGGCGCAGGCGCTGAGTCCGGCCGAAACCCTCCGATTCATTCATGCGGCGGCGCAGGCCGCCTGACGAAAGGAGCAGGTCCCATGGACCTCACCCGTGCGATCTGGAAGAAGAGCACCCGCAGCGGACCCGAGGGCAATTGTGTGGAGGTGGCCACCAACCTCCTGCCCGAAGGAATCGCGGTCCGCGACTCCAAGAACCCGGCCGGCCCGGCCCTGACCTTCACCCGCGCCGAGTGGGACGCGTTCATCGCCGGTGCCAAGGACTGCGAGTTCGACCTGACCGCCTGACGAATCCCGTCGACGGATAACCGCCGGCCCGTGGCTTCGCAAACTCGCGAGACCGCGGGCCGGTCGGGTAAAAGCCAATAATCGGCCGACGTCATTGATGCCGGCCCGCCGTCCCGTGCTTTCGGCTTAATCCGTGGGAGTGAACGGCGGCGAACGCGTCGTGAAACCTGGCCGTGACGACACCGGCCCAGATATTCGCGAGTGATCTTCGCGTCCTATCGCGTTCCAGCGCCGAATAGGGTCACCAGCTGCCGCATTCATCGACCGAGAGTCGACGCCCCGCCGTTCCGGTTGTGCCGGTGTGATGATCATCACGCGAATGCATTCTGTTTCGATTTCGTTTCCAGTTCGGCTGCGCAATTGCCGTGCCGGACCGTAGATGGCTGCCCTGTCTCCGTATTTGGACCCGTGCAGGGTCTGCCGGGGCCGTCCTCGCGCGGTGTGGTTACGCGATTGCCGGCGAAATGGCACGGTGGCCCCGGCTGCTTTGCCGGGTTGCGGCCGGGGGTTGCGAAACGGTGCTTTGTTTCCACCCGATCGGTGGAACCCGCACGTGGCTAGCGGCCTGTCGCGCCTCGACGCTAGCGTTCCGCCCGATACCCGCCATATGCAATCAATTGGGTGGTTTGCCCCAGTCGTTCTTCCCGGAAGGCTCTTCGGTGGCACTTGCAGAGATTCAGCGCGGCGGCGTTGCTCGCCTCGGGCCGGGGACGTCCGGTGCCGTCGACTATGTGCCACTTCCGCCGACCGATGAGGAGAAGTACCTGTACTACGGGCGGCAGGGACGCTGGATCTTCGTCGTCTTCCTGCTCGCCTTTGTCGGCGTGATGTACGGGATGATGCGCATGGCGCTCAACTCGATGTGGACGAGCCTGCTGTACGAGCTCATCGCGCTGCAGATCGCCGCGGTCTTCATCAGCCTGATGTCGAGCACCCGTCGCCGCCGCAGCAGCCGGGTCCAGCACGACCTGAAGGTACGCGCCTACGCCCCCGCCCGGTATCCGTCCGTGGACGTGTTCCTGCCGTCCGCCGGTGAGCCGCTCTCCATCCTGGAGAACACCTACCGCCACGTCGCCCAACTCGACTGGCCCGGCCGGCTCACGGTCCACGTGCTCGACGACTCCGCCCGCGAGTCGGTGGAGGGCCTGGCCCATCACTTCGGCTTCGAGTATCGCAGCCGGCCCAACCGGGGAGAGCTGAAGAAGGCCGGCAACCTGCGGTACGGATACGAGAACTCGGACGGCGACCTCATCCACGTCTTCGACGCCGACTTCGCACCGCGCCCCGACATGACGAGGGAACTGGCGCCCTACTTCGACGACCCGGGGATCGGGATCGTGCAGTCGCCGCAGTTCTTCGACATCCAGCAGGACCACTTCAACTGGCTGCAACGCGCGGCGGGCGCGACCCAGGAGATGTTCTACCGCTGGATCCAGCCGGCCCGGGACGCGGTCGACGCCGCGATCTGCGTGGGGACGAACGCCATGTACCGCCGCACGGCGCTGGTCAAGGCCGGGGGGTTCGCGCAGATCGGGCACAGCGAGGACGTCCACACCGGAGTGAACCTGGCGAAGGTCGGCTTCCGGACCCGCTACGTCCCGGTCAACCTGGCCAAAGGGGTGTGCCCGGACAACTTCGACGGCTTCGCGAACCAGCAGTACCGCTGGTGCACCGGCAGCATGAGCCTGCTGGCCGACAACACCTTCCACCGCTCGACGCTGACCATCAGGCAGAAACTGTGCTTCTGGACCGGTTTTCTCTACTACATCACCACGGCGATCGCGGCGTTCGCCGGTCCCGTGCCGGGCATCCTGATGCTCTGGTTCTTCCCCGACCAGATCCGGCCGATGAACTACGTGCCGCTGATCGGGACCATCTTCGTGTGGTCGACCCTGATGCCCCGGGTCACCGACTACCGGTGGTCCCCGATCGTCGTACGCGTCCAGATGCTGATCGGTTTCTGCCACGCGCTGGCGCTGTTCGACTTCCTCCGCGGGCGTACGGCGGCGTGGGTGCCCACCGGCGCCGCCAAGCGCACCCCGACGGCGAAGCGGGTGCTGCGGGTCCTGCGGGTCTGGCTCATCTCGGCCCAGCTCCTCACCTGGACGGGCATCGTGCTCGGCGTCATGCGCTTCGGTCCCGAGCTCTTCTGGGCCACGGTCATGTTCGCGCTCCCCATGCTGTATTTCGTCTTCCCCCTGCTCATGGGCAATCGTTCGACACCGGAGCGGCGCCCGGCCGGTCCCGCGCTCCCCGCCGTGCTGCCGACGATCCCGGGCTCGCGTAACGCGACAACGACCGCGGCCGCACTGTCATGATCAAGCTGAAGACCTACGAGGCCCCGGTCAGCATTCCCGCACAGGCCGTCGAGGTCACCAAGGCCCCGGCACCGAAACGGCGCAGACGGCGCGGGCGGCGCCCGTCGCCGCGGCCCGTCGTGCGGGCCACCGGGTTCCGGGCCGATATCCAGGGTCTGCGGGCCGTCGCCGTCGTGCTGGTCGTCGGTTACCACGCCGGCATCGGGGCGATCGGTGGCGGCTACGTCGGCGTCGACATCTTCTTCGTGATCTCCGGGTTCCTGATCACCGGCCTGCTGTTCCGCGAGCTCGAGACCACCGGGCGCATCTCGCTGAGCCGGTTCTACTCCCGGCGGATGACCCGGCTGCTCCCCGCCTCGACCGTCGTGGTGCTGGGCACCCTCGCGGCCGCCTGGCACTGGATGCCGCCGCTGAGCCTGCGGGCGATCGCGGAGGACGCGCTGTCCTCGGCGACCTACTCGTTGAACTACCGGCTGGCCATCCAGAACACCGACTACCTGGGCGCGCTGCGGGAGCCGTCACCGTTGCAGCACTTCTGGTCGCTCGCGGTGGAGGAGCAGTTCTACCTCGTCTGGCCGCTGCTGCTGATCGTGTTCTCGCTGGCGTGGGCCCGCCGCGGCAAGCCGAGCATCGCGGCCGCCGTGACGAGCCTGGTGCTGCTCAGCGGGGTCTCGCTCGCGCTGTGCATCTGGCAGTCGACCCGGAACCTGCCCTGGGCCTATTTCGGCATCCACACCCGCGCGTGGGAACTCGGCGTCGGGGCACTCATCGCGCTGGGCGGGCACGGACTGGCCCGGCTCGGGAAGTCGTTCGCGGCGACCCTGACCTGGGCGGGCCTTGCCGGGATCGCCGTGGCCGCGCTGCTGTACACCGACAACACCGTGTTCCCGGGGTACGCGGCGCTGCTGCCGGTCGCCGCCGCCGGCCTGGTGATCGCCGGTGGCTGCGCACATCCGTCCTGGGGCGCGCAGCGGCTGCTCGGTCTCAAGCCGATGCAGGAGCTGGGCCGGCTCTCCTACAGCTGGTACCTGTGGCACTGGCCGGTCCTGATCATCGCGCCGTACGTGCTCGGTCACCAGCCGAATGTGCTGACCAGGCTGGGGCTCATGGTCGCGACCCTGGTGCCGGCGTCGATGTCGCTGGCGGCGGTGGAGAACCAGATCCGCTTCCACCGGGTCTTCCGGGTACGCCCGAGCCTCGGTCTCGCGCTCGGCTTCTCGCTGACCGCCGGCGCGGTGATCATCACGCTGGTCGCCCAGGTGATGCCGCTGCCCGTGGTCAAGGGAGTCCGGACCGCGACGGTCACCTCGACCGTGCTCGAGTCACGCACCGTTTCCGCGAACCAGCTCGTCCGGCTCGTGCGCACCAGCGCGGCCGCCACGAAACTCCCGTCCAATCTGGAGCCGTCCCTCACCGCCTCGGAGTCCGACTTCCCGAACGACGGCAACTGCATCGCCGAGTCCGAGGTCCGGTCGATCTCCTACAACATCGGCGCCGGCTGCGAGAAGCGCGGGTTCGCCGCGGGCACGACCCAGGTGGTGCTGTTCGGCGACTCGCACGCCCAGCACTGGTACGACGCGCTGAACGTCGTCGCACAGGCACGTCATTGGCGACTCGTCGTCTACACCAAGGCGGGCTGCACCCCGGCCCAGGCCGAGTTCATGAAGGGCGACAGCCGCACGCCGTACGCCGAGTGCGAGCAATGGCGTGCGGACGCGCTACGCCGGATCAGGAAGCTCCGCCCGGAAATGGTGGTGATGTCGACGATCCAGCGCTCGGACAACCCGCTGGGGGCCCCCGGGGATCCGGAGACAGCCTGGGCGAACGCGTGGCTCAGCACCGCGAAGAAGCTCAAGCGCTCCGGTGCCGTCCCGGTCATCATCCAGGACACCCCGGTGCCGAAGGACAACGTGCCCGAGTGCCTCTCCGGGCATCCCGCTCGTATCCGCCTGTGCAACCTGAAACCGGCCGACGCGTTGAGCGTCACCAGGCAACGGGCCATCCGGTCGATGGCAAAACGCAACGGTGTACGGGTCGTGGAGACCACGCCGTGGTTCTGCACCGCGACCGTCTGCCCGGCGATCATCGGGAACACCGTCGTCTATCGCGACAAGAGCCACATCACCGCCACCTATTCGACGCTGCTCGGTGGCTTGCTCGGCAAATCGCTGGCCGGCTGAGGCCGGGCCTCGCCGCCCGCGTACGTAGGAGGAAGTGATGGCAGAAATCCAAGTATTGTCGCCGCCGTTGGACGTGGACGAGCCGCGCAGCGTCGCCGCCGTTCCCATTGACAGCCTGGGCGGCGGCCGGCTGCCCCGCTGGCCGGCCGTGCTCGTCGCGGTGCCGGCAGCGCTGCTGACGCTGGTGATGACACTGCTGGGGATCGGCTCCCGGGCGATGTGGAACGACGAGTACGCGACCTGGTACGCCTCGACGCTCAGCTTCGGCGATCTCGGCCGGCTCCTGCAGCACGTCGACACCGTCGTGGCGCCGTACTACCTGTTCATGCACGGCTGGATCGCGCTGTTCGGCGACTCCGAGCTGTCCCTGCGGCTCCCGTCGGCGCTGTTCATGGCGGCGGCGGCGGCCCTGGTCGCGCTGCTGGGCCGGCGGATGTTCGACACCGGGGCCGGCGTCGTGGCCGGGCTGCTGTTCGCCGGCATCCCCTCGGTCACGCGGTACGGCCAGGAGGCCCGCCCGTACGCCTTCGCGATCACGTTCGCCGTACTGTCCACGCTGCTGATGCTGCGGGCCGTGGACCGGCCGTCCTGGCTGCGGTGGATCGGCTACGGCCTGGTCCTCGTCGGGGCCGCCATGGTGCACATCGTGACCCTGACGATCCTGCTGGCGCACGCCGTCTACATGTGGCGGGTCCTCCGCGCGAAGGACGACTTCCGTCAGCTGCGCTGGATCGTCGGCGTGGTCATCGGGATCACCGGCGGGCTGCCGCTCGCGGCGAAGGGTTCGCAGCAGTCGGGCGCCATCGCGTGGATCAGGGCGGACGGCTCGGCGGTCGCCAACATGCCGGACAAGGTGTTCGGGTCGTGGCAGGTGGCGTCGCTGATGGCCGGCGTCGCGGTGCTCGCCGCCGCGTTCCTGTGGAAACGGCACCGGAGCCTGGTCCTGCTGCTGCTGACCTGGGCGATCGCGCCGCCGGTGTTCTGCTACCTGACCTTCCCGATCCTGCACCTCTTCCTGCACCGCTATCTGCTGTTCACCCTGCCGGCCTGGGCGTTGCTGGCCGGCGCCGCCGGGTACGCCCTGGTCCGCCTCACCCGCGACGGCACCTCGATCGCCCTCTCGCTCAGCGCCCTGACCGTCGTAGCCGGCGTCTTCTACGTCGGGCTGCCCGCCCTGCAGGAAGCCCGCCGCAGTCCCGTACTGGGTGAACCCGACTTCCGTGGTGCCGCAGCAGCAGTCCTGGCCCGGACCCATCCCGGCGACGGCGTCGTCTACACGGGCACCGGGCGCAACGGCCGCCGCGCCTTCGGCTTCGAGGGGCGTGACGCGAAGCTGCCGAAGGACGTTCTGGTGCTGAAGACGTCGCAGCAGCTCGGCGGGTTCGGCGCGCAGGAGTGCACCGAACCGGTCACCTGCGTCGGCACGACCCGGCGGCTGTGGCTGGTCTCCGCCACCGAGTTCTACATGGACCCGATGATCGGCCTGCCCGAAACCACGCAGGCGTTCCTGACCTCGGCCTACACCCTCACCGAATTCAAGAACTTCGAACACGTCCGGGTCTTCGTTCTCAATCGCAAGGATCAACTGTGAAGTACGAACGCGTGACCCGCCGGGTGACCGGGCTCAAGCGGTACTCCGTCCGCATCGTCGCGGCGACCCTGGCGGTCGTGGTGGCCGGGGTCGCGGTGTTCAACGCCGTTACCGCTTTGCCGTACAAGCGTGGTCTGACGGCGGTGGCCCTGCCCTCGTCCGACGCGGTGTTCGGCGCCTACCTGGGTCCTGCAGCCAAGGGTGCGAACGGCCTGCTCGCATGGCAGCAGTTCTCGCTGACGGCGGCGCCCTACGCGCTCGACTTCTCCGCCGGTGACTCGTGGGAGAGCATCACCGGCCCGGAATGGATGCTGAAGCCGTGGCAGCGTTCGGGCCGGCGGCTCATCTATTCGCTGGCGATGTTCCCGCACCAGCCCGCGGACGCGCCGGCGGTGTCCGAGCTGCGGCTGTCGCAGTGCGCGACCGGGGCGTTCGACCTGCGCTGGGTCGAGCTGGGACGCAACCTCATGGGCCGGGGGATGTCCCGCACGATTCTGCGGCCGGGCTGGGAGTTCGACGGCTCGTGGTACCCGTGGGCGGCGCACGGACGCAAGCAGAGCTACGTCAACTGCTTCCGCCGGATCGTCACCGCGATGCGTTCGATCCCGGGCCAGAAGTTCCAGTTCCTGTGGAACCCGGCGGGCGGCGTGAACCAGTTCGCGGCCGAGGAGGCGTACCCGGGGGATGGGTATGTGAATTTTGTCGGGGTCGATGTCTATGACGTGTCGTGGGCGTCGAACACCTATCCCGTGCCGGCGGGGGCCAGCGAGGCCGATCGGCAGGCCCGGTCCGCGACGGTCTGGTCCAACAAGCTGAACGGCAGGAGCGGCCTGCGCTTCTGGGCCGACTTCGCCGCCGCGCACGGCAAGCGGCTCGTCATCCCGGAGTGGGGCCTGTCGAAGCGGCTCGACGGTCGCGGCGGCGGCGACAACCCGGAGTTCGTCGCCAACATGATCCAGTTCATCCAGGACCCGCGTAACGGGGTGGCGTTCGCCCTCTACTTCGACGCGGACTCGGCGCACGGGGACCTGCACCGCCTCTCGTCGCCGACCTCGCCCTTCCCGAAGAGCCGGGACAGGTTCCGCCGAATGATGGAGCGCGTGCTGTGACCATCCCCTATCCGCCGGGACCCGCCATGCCGGCCGTGACCGCGATCGCGCCGCCCTCCGGTGCCGCCCGCCCGCGCCTGACGTTCCTCGGCACCGGATACCTCGGCGCGACGTACGCGATCTGCTTCGCCGAGCTCGGTTACGAGGTGCTGGGACTCGACGTCGACGCGGTCAAGATCGCGACGCTGGCCGGTGGGACCGTCCCGTTCCACGAGCCGGGCCTGGACGAGTTGCTGCGCAAGAACCTCGGCTCCGGGCGGCTGCGGTTCACCACGTCGTACCAGGAGGCCGCGGACTTCGGGGACGTGCATTTCATCTGCGTCGGCACCCCGCAGCGCCACGACGGGCTCGGCGCCGACCTCGGCTACGTCGAAGCCTCGGTGACCGGGCTCGCGCCGTACCTGACCCGGAAGGCCCTGATCGTCGGCAAGTCGACCGTCCCGGTCGGCACCGCGCAGTGGGTCGAGCAGATCGTCCACCGCCATTGCGACCCCGCGCTGGGCGTGGAGGTCGCCTGGTCACCGGAGTTCCTGCAGGAGGGCTACGCGGTCGAGGACGTGCTCCGGCCCAGCCGGGTCGTCGTCGGCGTACGCAGCGACTGGGCCTCGCGGATGGTCTACTCCGCGCACAAGGGCCTCTTCGACCTCGCCGCGTCCGAGGATCGTGAGGTGCCCGTGGTCGTCACCGATCACGCCACCGCCGAGCTGGTCAAGGTCGCCGCGAACGCGTACCTCGCGACGAAGATCAGCTTCATCAACGCGATGGCCGAGGTCTGCGAGGCGGCGGACGCCGACGTCACCCAGCTCTCCCAGGCCATCGGGTACGACCCCCGCATCGGCCACCGTTTCCTGCAGGCGGGCATCGGGTTCGGCGGGGGCTGCCTGCCGAAGGACATCCGGGCGTTCCAGGCCCGCGCGCAGGAGATCGGCGCCGGCGAGGCCCTGCGTTTCCTGCACGAGGTGGACCTGATCAACCAGCGCCGCCGGTCCCGCGTGGTCAACCTGGCCGCCGAGGAGCTGGGCTGCCCCGCCGGTCCGGCCGGTCCCGACTTCGCGGGCGCGCGCATCGCGGTGCTCGGGGCCACGTTCAAGCCGGACTCCGACGACATCCGCGACGCCCCGGCACTCGCCGCAGCGGTCTCGTTGGCGCGGGCCGGCGCGGACGTGCACGTCTACGACCCCGAGGGCATGGCCAATGCGAAAACAGCCCACCCCGAGCTGTCGTACGCGGCATCGCTCGACGAAGCCGTGCAGGACGCCGTCCTCACCTGCGTCCTCACGGAATGGGCCGAGTTCCGCACCGCCGACCCGGTGCGGATCGGAGCCCTCGTGCGGGAACGCCGGGTCATCGACGGCCGGAACTGCCTCGACGGCGGGGCGTGGGCAGCGGCGGGGTGGCGTTACCGGGGCATGGGGCGTACGGCACTGGCACCCGTCCTTCCTCCCGCGGAGAGCCGTCGCCAGCTGATTCCCCGTCCCTGGGTCCCCGACTACGCAATGTGATGATTCGGGTGCACGTGGTTGCGACGGGGTTTTAGCGCCGAAGTGATCCCGGGGTGGTGCCGAACATCGAGGCGTGACGCTCTCACCCGCAACATCCCGGATCACCCGCCGCCGAGTCGTCGGTGGCACCGCCGCCGTCGGTGCCGCCCTCGTCGTACCCGCCGTGGTGTCGTCATCGGCGGCCTCGGCCGCACCGGCGACCGAGCTCGTGCCGGCCGACGCCGACCTGCACCTGCTGCGCCGTGCCACCTACGGGCTGACCGCGGCATCCGTCGCGGAGATCCGCAGGATCGGCCGGTCGGCGTGGCTGGACCGCCAGCTCGACCCGGCCTCGATCCGGGACGATCGCGGCGCGGACATCGCCGCCCGCTTCCCCCTCGCCGGGGCGTCGAACGACACCCTCAAGGCCCGGGTCAAGGCGGGAACCCTCAAGCAGTACGCCTGGGACGCGATGTACCAGACCACGTACGCCGCGACGAGCCGGGCGATCTGGAGCGAGCGCCAGCTGTTCGAGGTGATGGTCGACTTCTGGTCGAACCACCTCAACGTCACCTGCCCGTCGAGCGACGTCTGGGACAGCCGCCCGGACTACGACCGTACGGTGATCCGCGCCTACGCGTTCGGCCGGTTCGCGGACATGCTCAAGGCGAGCGCGCGGCACCCGGCGATGCTGACGTACCTGGACAACCGGTTCTCCACGAAGACGGCACCGAACGAGAACTACGGCCGTGAGCTGCTCGAACTCCACACCGTAGGCCTGGTCTACAACGAGCAGGACGTGAAGAACGCGGCCCGCCTGCTGACCGGGCTCACCGTCGACTGGAACACCGGCAACTACAAGTACGCCGCGACCACCCACGCCACCGGCCCCGTCAGCGTCCTGGGCTTCTCGCACCCCAACGCGACCGCCGCCGACGGCGAACCCGCGTCGCTCCAGTTCCTCGACTACCTCGCCCTGCACCCGGCAACAGCCCGCAGGATCGCCACCAAGCTGTGCGTACGCTTCGTCAGCGACACGCCGCCCGATCCGCTGGTCACCCGGCTCGCGAAGGTCTACCTCGACAACGGCTCGGCGATCGTGCCGGTGCTCCGCGCGCTGTTCACCTCCACGGAGTTCGCCGCTTCCCGGGGCCAGAAGTCGCGCACACCGTACGAGGACCTCGTCGCCTCCGTCCGGGCCCTCGCCCTCGCCCCCGACGCCTCGGGCACCAAGGGCATGGAAGCGCTCTACTACTACGCGAGCAACGCGGGCCAGGGCCCCATGGCCTGGGCCACCCCCGACGGCTACCCCGACGTGGAATCCGCCTGGTCCTCCCCGTCGGGCCTGCTGACCCGCTGGAACGCCCACCTGAACCTCGCCGCCGGCTACTGGCCGACCGAGCTCACCCGCCCGGCCAACCTGTTCACCGAACTCATCGGCCCGCTACCCGCAACGTACGGCGCCCTCGTCGACACCCTGGCCCAGCGCCTCTTCGGCCAGAACCTCTCCACCGCCCACCGCGCGACGGCCACCGCCTACTTCAGCAAGACCCCGGCCGACCCGCTGAAATCCACGGACAGCGCCGTCGGCTGGGCGTTCCCGTACCTCGTCGCATGCCTGCTGAACTCGCCCTACTTCGGAATCCGGTGATGACCATGACCGACGCGTCCTGCTGCACCACCACCACCACCACCACCACCAGCCGCCGCCGCTTTCTGGGCACCGCCGCCGCAGCCGGCGCGCTGATCGGCTTCGGTGCCGACCAGATCTCGACCCAGCTCGCGTACGCCGCCGGCCCGTACTCCGGCGACGTCTTCGTCCTGCTCTCCCTGCGCGGCGGCTTCGACGGACTCTCCGCGATCGTCCCCGCCTTCGACGCCGACTACTACGCCGCCCGCCCCACCATCGCCGTCCCCAGATCCCAGCTCCTCGGCGACGACCCCCGCTTCGGCCTCCACCCGGCCCTCAAGCCGTTGCTGCCCCTCTGGAACGCCGGCACGTTCGGCGCCATCCACGCAGCCGGCCAGCCGACCCCGAACCGCTCCCACTTCGCCGCGATGGAGGAACTGGAACGAGCAGCGCCCGGCACGTCCGTGCGTACGGGCTGGCTGAACCGCGTCCTCGGCGGCCTGGGCGCCACCACCCCGATGAACGGTATGGCCGTGGGCAGCTTCATGCCCGCCCGTGTCATGGCCGGCCCCAGCCCCGAGCTGGACCTGAGCTCGATAGACGGCTTCGCCTTGGCGGGCGAGGCGAAATACCAGCCGATGACCGCCACGATGACCGGCCTCTACGCAGGAGTCCCCGGCATCATGGGCGACACGGCCACCCGCCTGGCCAGCGCCCTCGGCACGATGAAAACGGCCACCGCGGCCCAGCCCGCCTCCTCGACGCAGTACCCGGCGAACCCGCTGGGCAAGGCCCTGCGCGACGTCGCCCGTCTGATCAAATCCGACGTCGGCCTGATGTCAGCCTGCGTCGACTCCGGCGACTGGGACATGCACGAGAACCTGGGCACAGCCGCCCCCGGCAAGAAGATGTACGACAACCTCACCCAGCTGGCCGCCGCCCTGGCCGCCTTCGCCGCCGATCTCGGCCCCGACGCGATGAAGCGCGTAACCCTGATCACGGTCTCCGAATTCGGCCGCCGGGTAGCCGAGAACGGCTCAGCCGGCCTCGACCACGGCTACGGCAACGCCATGCTGATGCTGGGCGGCTCCATCAACGGCGGCCAGGTCCACGGCACCTGGCCCGGCCTCGGCGACCGGTCCCTGGTCGACGGAGACCTGAAGGTCACCACCGACTACCGCGCGGTCATCGCGGAGATCCTGCAGAAGCGCTGCGGCCTCACCAACGTCGGCTCGGTCTTCCCGAACGTCACCCCGACCACCCTGGGGGTCGTCAAGTCCCGCTGATCGCCGTAGAGCACGGGCAGACAACTGGCCGCATCGATTCCGATGCGGCCAGTTGCCGTCCTGCGGTTCAGAAGGTGCCTACTTCGTGTCAGCCATGCGGTAGGCGGTTACCCAGTCGATCTTTACGTGCCCGGATATCTGGAGGATCGACGAAGTCGTAGTGGAATTCGATTCGGTTTGCAGAACCCAATGCATCGGGGTGTCCGGGATTCTGCTGGGGTCGGTCGACCGGCCGACGATCTTGTCGTCCAGCGTGAACTGCACGAGGTTCGGCGTCCACTCGATCTCGGCGGTGTGCCAGCCTTTGAACGCAGTTTTGGTGTTGAACCAGTCCTGCTCCTTGGGGCTGTCACGGAAATGCATGAAGGCCCAGATGTCCGAGTCGAGATCGCCTTCGGGAAAGTCGATCTCTCCCTCTTCCCAAACGTTGCTGTCCGGCCAGAGCAGCCAAGCGATCTTGTATCCGGGCATGGGGTCGGCCCGGAACCGTACGACGTAGCGACCGTAGGGCTGGGGTCCGCCCTCGGGCTCCGGGATCTTGGGAACGGGTGCTGAGACCAGCCGCTGTCCCTGTTCGGACCGCAGGTGGAAGTCCATCACGCCGTTCACGACGCTGACCACCTTGGACGGGAAGTTGATGCCGTTCCCGGTGGTGTCCTTCCAGCCGTCGCCGTACGCTCCCCACTTGTCGGACACCAGGTTCGGGAAGTCGCCGAGCAGCACCGTCGTCCTGAAGTCATCCGCGAACACCTGCTTCCAGCCGGGAACATCCCCGGTGGGCATCGGTTGCCCGGACGGGTCGAAAATCGAGAGAACGTTTCCCAGGGGGTCCTTCGGCTGAACGGCTGCGGCGGCCGGCTGCACACCACCGATCAGGGCCGCCCCGGCGACGAGCCCGACGGCCAAGGCCAGCCGTGCCCAATGATGAGAGCTCGAAGAATCCTCAGCTGGCGTCAATTCGTTGCCCATCTTTCACGTCCTACAGCTACCCGGCGTGTCCCTTATGGGCACGCTTCTATTTATTCGCTGGAGCAATGAGACCTGTTTGCCGGTCGGCTTTATGAGCCGAAACCGCTTCGGTCACGATAAGCCGCACACCGCGCGCTCTATTCGAGGATCCTCGGAAACCTTACGCGAGTATGCGCAACGTGATATGCAACCACTCGGCGGTTCGCCCGGCGTTAGCGTGATAGGTGCGAGAGGCCGGAGCCGGCGACGTCTGCACGCAGAAGTCGTGCGCGGCTGCGTTCTTGTTTTCCCATGGTGTGGCGATCGATGATCGACGTCTGTCGAGACAGGCAGAGCCGATTCCAGCCAGGATGAGAACGAGGCCGATGAGCGTCCCCATCATGCCGGCCGCGCCGCCGGATCCCACCGGTGCCGCGACGCCGGTCGAGTTCGCCGGACGTCTGCGTGCGCTGATGCATACGCGTAAACGATCTTTGGACAGCATCGCCAAACGGAGCCGTGACGCCGGAACACCTATCTCCCGCGCCACGGTCCACAACCTGATCACCGCCGGAGGCACCCCGCGGCAGTCGACCCTGCTCGGATTCCTGCGCGGCTGTGGTGTGCCACCACAGGAGCAGATCCGGTGGCTGATCACATTCCACAAGGTCTACCCGGACGGCCGCGTGAAGGTCCGGACCTAGGCGAATCTGAGTCGAAGATCGGTGCCGATCAGCTGGTCAGGCCTCCTCGTGAGCGGCAAAGGGCGATCGATCCCCGCCCAGGTCTTCCGCGGGCCGTAACGGTCAGGGACCTGACGCCATCTCAGGCGGTTCTCGGTGCGCCGGAGGATCGTGCTGATCACGCATGCTGGCCGGGCCAGGCTGTCAGGCGGTGCCCTGGGCGACGAGTTGCCCGTCTACGTAGGCATACACAAGTTGTGGCCTGAAGCCGGCGAAAAGCTGCTTGCGATGCTTCTCGATGTGAATGTGGTGTTGCTCCTGCAGTCCCACGACGAAGTCGTAGCTCTTCACGAGGGTGACAGAGGCGACTCGGAGCGTCTTGACGACGTTCACGCCGTCGACCTCGATCGACAGGTTCCCCCAAAACTTGTTAAACGTGAACCGCACCTGATGACGCTCATCGGAGCCCACGTCGAAGACCATCTGCATGGCCAACACCGTAGAGCAGCGCGCTGGATAACGACGGGGCAGCAGTCCCCTGCTTGATCCTCTATCCTCCAAGTCTTTACTCGCTTAGGGGGGAGGGCGGGTGTCGTTACGCCACACCTTCATGGCCGATGTACGCAGGCAGCTGGACGCGGACACGGAGAGTCCACCCGTTTGGCGGTTCAGGTTCTTCGGAGCCGGACTCTCGATGATGTTCGGTTTTGTCGGGTTGGTCTCGTTGCTGCCGATGGCGCGAGGCGTCATTTCGTGGGCCGTGGCGCCTGGAAGCCTGCTGCTCGTTGTCGGCGGGTTATACGGCTTCGTGGTGCAGCGCACGCGTGACGACGTCCGGGCATCGCGCCGGGCCGGCGTGCCGGCGGCGCTTTGCACGATCATCGGTTTGCTCGGCGTCTGTGTTGCGCTGGCGCTCACCAGCAGTTGAACGGGGGATAACCATGTCGTTCTCGGTCCAGCCGGAGGCACTGGACGGCTACGCACAGCAGGTCGGACGTGCAGGCGATGACAGCACGGCCATCACCGGCTATCTGAGCGGCTATCCGGTTGACGCCGGGTGGGATGGCGTGCTCATTGAATTGATCGGCAACACGGCGTTCGATTCGATGCAGGGTGCCATCGACACGTCGAGGAAGGTCGCGACGATCCTGGACCAAAGCCGGAGCGGCCTGACAGAGGCTGCGAAGTACTACCGCGAGACCGATACTGCCAGCGCGGCGAAGATTGATGCCTCGCTGCCAGGCCGTTGTGCGAGCAACCCGACCACGCTGGAGCAGCGGTGGGCTGACCAGGTCTGCGGGCCAGGATATGCCGACTCCCGCGACCCTTCGGGGCATTTGGCGGCGGTCGGCGACGTCGAATACAGCCACCCTTTGGCGTTGTTGGACAACCTCAGTGTGTCGAACTGGACGCTGAAGGGGTTCGACTATGTTTTCGGCTTCAACCCCTTGGATAAGGTGTCGGAGTTCTTCGTTGGAGAGTGGCAGTCCGTCGCCCAAGCGGGTAAGGCCCTCGGGCATGCCGGAGAAGCCCATGACGATCTTGCTTACAACGTGCAGGGTGGTGCGATTGCTCTGGGAGGTGCCTGGGAAGGCCTCGCGGCTGACGCCGCCTACCAGCACTTCACAGGTCTCGCGGCCGGGGTCGAGAGCCTTGTTGACCCGTTGAAGAAGATCTCCGCTGAGTTCGACACCATCGCTCAGGGCGTCTACAACACGTCCGAGGCTGTCACTGGGTGGGTCAAGGGCATGGCGGACGCTGCGATGATCGCTGGCATCGCCGTCGCAGCGGGCACGGTCACGGCAGAGACCGGGGTCGGTGCGGTCGTCGGCTATGGGCTCGCCACGATTGAGGTCTGCGAGCTGCTCGATATGTGGGCTCAGGCCACAGCCGCGATGAACAACCTGTACGCAATCGTGCAGGGTGCGCTCGGTGTCATCCAGACCCAGTTGGCATTCCTGCAGCACGCCGACCTGCCGGACCTGTCCGGTTACGGTGCCTACCAGCACCCCGTCGCAGGTAACTGAGGGGCCATCGATCATGCATGACAGCGTGTACGACCTTGCCGGTGATGACCCTCGCCTGGCCAAGGTGCTCCGTGCCAGTCTTCGCAAGCTGGCCGATGGTCCGGATGGTCCCCTCAAAGAGATGGCTGAGGGCGTACTCAACGACCAGATCGACCTGCGCCAAGCGGCCATGTCGCAGGCCTACGGTGACGAGATAGGCGCTGCCTTCAACGAGTTCGCTGGCTACTTCACCAAACTCGACCCTGAGGAACGCGACCGAATCGTCCAGGAGACTCAACATCAGCTTGACGTATTTCTAGATGGGCCGTCCGATTCTCCGGCATCACACGATCAGGTCCGCAGCTGAAACGGCCGCTGCCTGAGTGAGGGCAGCGGCCGTCTTGCGAGGGCTGACGAGCGTCAGGGTTTGAGCTTGACCACCCAGTTGCTGATCTCCTGGACCGAGACGTCCTCGCCGGTGCCTCCGGTGAAGCCGATGAAGGCCTTCTTGTTCCCGAGGGCCTCGGCCAGGTCGATCGTTTTCTGCAGGACCTTGATCTCGGTCGTGCTGCCCGCCGCCTTGAGCCTGACCTTGAGGGTCTTCGTCTCGGCGAGGTAGGTGATCCGGACCCGCAGCGTCTGGCCGAACATCATGATCGGGGATGGGGCCGACATGGGCTGGGCGGCGTCCGAGAGACCGCCGGTGACGATGGCGATGTGGTTGTTGTCCACGTCGAGCGGGTTCTTGAAGGTGTCGAGCTCGACGGCGACGCTGTGGGTCATGCCGCCGTAGCCGAGGCTGCCGCCGTGGCCGCCGTAGGATTTCGGGCCGTCGTTCTGCAGCACCAGGGCCACTCCGTCGGCGTGACCGATCTCGCCCGTCATGGTGACGGTGAAGGCGGTCTCGAAGGAGAGTTTCGGGTTGAGCCTGGATTTGTACCAGGCTGCGCCCGCCTGGCGTTTGGTGTCGCTGGTGAGTCTGATGGTTCTGCCGTCGACGGTGGCGCTGCCGAGCAGATGCAGGTTCGCTGCCTTGGTGATGCTGCCGGAGGGAGCTGCCTGGGCGGCCGCCGCCGGCATCGCGGTGGCGGCCAGGACGGCTGTGGCCGCGGCGGCTGCGCATCTCGCCAAGGTGTTTCGCATTGCTTGGGTCCCTCTCGTACGGTTTTCGGTGGTTGGAACCACCTTGACCTGTGGTGAAGGGTCACGAGAGGCGAACGGGGCTTTTGGTCGGGAGCTTCGTCGTACTCTGCGTCGATCATCCGATTTTTCTCAGGCGGCGTCGGCCGATCGTCCCAGCAGGGCCGGTGCGCGGCCGTCCGCCGAGCGCCACCAGGAGACCGTGCGGCGCAGGGATTCGGTCAGGCCCGTGCGGCGCAGGTCGGGAAAGAGGCTGCGGAGCAGGGTGTCGTCGGCGGAGGAATTGCGGATGTCGCCGGCTCGGACCGGGGCGAATTCGCGGGGCAGGGGGCGTTCGATGATGCCTTCCAGGAGATCGGCGACCTGCAGGAGGCTGGTGCGGCGGCCGAAGGCGACGTTGACCGGGCGGGGGTGGGTGACCCGGCGGGCGACCGCGTCTGCCAGCAGGCTGGCCACCGTGAAGACCGGGATGAAGTCGCGGGTCTGCTCGCCGTCGCCGTAGATCTTCAGGGGCTCGCCGGCCACCGCCGCGGCGACGAAGGCGGGGATGACCGCGGCGTAGGCGTCGCCCGGGTGCTGGCGGGGGCCGAAGACGTTGAAGAAGCGCAGGGCCAGGGTCGGCAGGCCGAAAGCTTCCTGCCAGGTCGTGGCGTACGCCTCCGTGGCCAGTTTGCTCGTGGCGTACGGCGACAACGGCTGCGGCGGCGTGGACTCGGCGTTGACCGACTCCGACTGGTTGCCGTAGACCGCTGCCGAACTGGCGACGACCACGTGGGCGCCCACGGCGCGGGCGGCTTCGAGGACGTTGAGCGTGCCGTTGACGTTCACCTCGTGCGTACGCATCGGCTCTTCGATGGATTGTGGCACCGACGCCACGGCCGCGAGGTGGACGATCGCGTCGACCCCCTCGACCGCCTTCTCGACGGCGTGGACGTCGGTGACGCTGGCTATGTGGATGGTCACCGGCAGGTCGATGATGTTTTCCAGCCGTCCGGTCGACAGGTCGTCAAGGACGGACACCTTGACGCCACGCGATACCAGTTCCGCGCAGAGGTGAGAGCCGATGAAGCCGGCGCCACCTGTGACAAGGACGTTCATGCGTGCTCCTCAGTCGCGGTAGTACTGCTGCGTCGATCGGGTCAGGGGCCGGCTCATGAGCAGGCGCGGGTGCACCTTCGCGACCCCCCGGGTCTGGCCCGGCTCGGCCGGGTCGACGGGGTCGGACGGGATGACGACCACCGGCATCGGCACCTTCTGCTTGGCCGCGGCCGCCGGGTTCTGCTGGGCCCGCGGCTGCTGGAGACGCCGGTAGAGGTGGTGGTAGAGGGCCATGGCCTCGTGCAGCTGGAAGAAGTCCTCGACCCGGCCGCGGGCGTTGCGCGCGAGGCTCTCGTACTGCTCGAAGTCGGTGATGACGGTTTCCAGCGCGTCGGCCATGCCGCCGACGATGTCGACCGGGTCGACCAGGACACCGCACGCTTCCCAGCTGCGGCCGGTGGAGTGCACGAGTTTGTCGCCGATCAGCTGGCGCATGCCGCCGACCTCGGTGCCGACGGTCGGGACGGCGGCGGTCATGGCCTCGAGCACGACCATCGGCTGGCCCTCGTTGTAGCTGGGCAGCACGAGCAGGTCGAAGTCGCCGATGACGGCGGGGACGTTGACCGTGCCGCGGAAGACGAAGTGGTCCTCCAGCCCGTACTCCTCGATCTTGCTGAGGCACTTCTCGAGATAGCCGTCCTGGGCGTGGTCGGTCGGGCCCAGGATGTCGAGGGTCCAGTTCTTGATGCCCCGCTCGACCAGGATCCGGGCCGAGTCGATGAACTCGAACAGGCCCTTGATGGGTACGACCCGGGCGATGTACGCGAACCGCCACACCCGCAGCCCCTCGGCGAGGATGCGTTCCAGAGCCTCGAGCCGCTGCCGGTACGCGTCCTCGAAGTTGCTGATCGTCATGCCGTTCGGGACGATCGAGAACACCGCGTCGTGCTTCGGGGCACCCAGCGCGCGGGCATCGGCGACCGCGTCGGGGTAGAGGTACGTGATGTGCGAGGCGCTCGGATAGCAGAACCGGCCCATCTCGATCCACCAGCACATCCACGCCCGCTGGACCGGCGTGACGTCGAAGGTGCGCCAGTCGTCGCCGGTCAGCTTGAGCGCCATGTTGCGGGCCAGCAGCGTGTTCACCGTGTCCCGGACGTACAGGTTGTGCTCGGTGAGCAGGAACCGGGCGTGGTGCCGGCGGGCCGCGGCGGCGCTGACCAGGGAGGCGTACCCCGTGGTGTGGGCGTGGTAGACGTCGGCCTTGGGGATCTCGTGGGCGAGCAGGGCGTACGAGAGGGAGAAGAACTCACGCATCAGCCAGAACGCGTCCGACAGCGGCATGTCGAGAGCGGGGAACCGCTTCGGCAGTTGCTGCTGGAATTCCTTGGCACCGAGCAGCGCCCAGATCGGGTAACGGCGGGTGCCCGGGTTCATGCCCTCGTCGAACAGCTTCCACATCGGGGCCATGTCGCCCTTGGGGATGGCCGCGAGCGCGTCGAACAGCCGCTTGGTGAGCGTGGCGCGCTCGCGACCGCTCATGTTCAGCACGTCCGGGCTGAGCTCCATGAAGCCGTCCCGGTGCTCCTGCATGCTCAGATATATCGGGTGGACCCACGCGATGTTGTCCGGCATGCCGTACAGGTCCTTGCTCGGCGAGTTCGAGTCCCACGTGATGTGGATGATGCCGAACGTGAGGCTGGAGTTGCTCGTCACGATGTCGTGGACCACGGCTGAGACGCCACCCTTGAGGTACGGGTACGTCGACTCCATGACGATCGCGACATCCACCATGGCTAGGTCAGCGGGATGGGACATCCAACATCCTCGAATCTTCCGTCGAAGCGAAGGGTGGGGTTACCAGGTGAGCGCGCGACGCCAGAACAACGTGTGTTCCGGGGTACGCCAGGCGCGGCGGAACAGCACCAGGGCCACCACCAGGGCAAAGGTGTCGCCGGCCACCAGGACGAGGTAAGCCGTCGCGTCGGGCAGCGAGCTCGCGAACGCGATCGCGCAGACCAGCAGGTGGAACGCGCCGATGGCCCGGCTGGTGCGGCGCTCGCCGACGTACTCGAGCTTGTAGCAGGCGATCGAGATGACCGTGCACAGCCAGCAGGCGGCCGTGATCCCGCCGATGAGCGCCGCGTATCTCGGCGTCGTCGACCACAGCAGGATCGCGGTCAGCCCGACCAGGATGGCGCCCACGAACGCGGAGTCCTGAATGGACCGGGCAGCGGTGCTGTACACCGCTTTCGAGTGCGAGCCCAGCCTGTTCATGGGCTCCGAGGACATCGCCGAGTGCAGGTTCTTCACGGACGCGTCGAACTCCGGCGTACGGCAGATGAAATAGAAGTTGTACGCGATGACCGCCGGCAGCGACGCGAGGAACAGCGTGACGACCGGGAAGTCACCGCCGGTGGCGTAGAAGTAGAAGACCTTGTCGCCCCACATGACGGCGCCGAGCAGCAGGCCCTGCAGGATGTCGCCGCTGACCGTGCGGTTGTTCAACCAGGTCGGCCGCACCTTCAGGTACCGCCACAGCGGGATGACCTGGGTGACCAGGCCGACGAGCGGCGGCAGCCACCACCAGGTCGGCGCGATCAGCACCGCCACGGCGTACGCGGACCAGCCGATCACCCAGTCCGACCGCGACCGGGTCACGTTGGCCAGCACCAGCGACTGGGCGAACAGCACGTCCAGCAGGAGCAGCCCGATGAACGTGAGGATCGCCTCCGGCGACCAGTGCAGCAGGAAGGCCAGCGGTACGGCAGAGATGATCACCGCCGGGATGGCCTGGACGATCGTGCCCGGGATCGCCGCGACGAAGCCGCGCCGCAGGGCCGGCAGGTTCCCGTCGTGCGAGAGGTCGCCGATGGCCCGGTAGAGCGGCATGCAGACGCCCTGCAGCAGCCAGGGCAGCACCAGCGCGACCGCGAGCAGGAACTCGGTCAGCGGGATGCCGCCGACGTCGTACCCGGCCATCCGTCCCGCGGCCGTCGGGTACACCGCGGTCAGCGTGACGACCGGCCACAGGTGCAGCAGCAGGCTGGCACCGCGTCCGCCCGCGAGACCCAGACCGGATCTGGAGAGCCGGCTGCGCCGCAGGACCAGTGCGGCCACCATGAACACGGCTATGCCGACAGCGGTGTACTGGACCGTGCTGTTGCGCACGATCGCGTCCAGCAGGGCCGGACGGGCGCTGCTCCAGGGCAGAGCGGCGGCGGCGCCGACCAGTGATAGCGCCAGCACGGCGCCGGCGACGTGACGTATCTGAATTCCCGAAGATCTCATAAAACCTCCCGTGGGGGAACGCGGCCACGCTCTATGGGAAACGATGGTCTTGGAAACCCCGGGCGAATCCCCCCGGGCGGGTGAAACAAACGGATGAAACTCCCGGCTCAATGGATGACCCGTCGTTTCCCGCTGCGCCGGGCCCGGGTTGGTCACATGATGTCCGCCCGGCAAATGAATATTGGAGAGACGTTCGTGATGCAACGGCGCTTCGGCGCGTGGATTCGCTACGGAGATCCACTGCTGCCCGGTCAGGTCGAATTCGCCATCCAGCACTACGCAACAGCCATCCTGCAGCCCTGGGAACATGAGGCCGCGGCCGCGCTGAAGCGCGCCCGGCCGGACATGACGGTGCTCGTCTACAAGTGCCTGTCGTCCACGCGTAGTTACGAGCCCGGCCCGTACTTCACGTCGGGCTGGAGTTACCCCGAGGCGATCGCGGTCGGGGAACACCTATTCGCGCACCGCGCCGACGGTTTCTCCCGAATTGAATGGAAGAACTATCCGCGGCATTGGCAGATGGCGGTGTGGGAGCCCGAATACCGCGAACGTTGGATCATGAATGTGGTCGACGAACTGCGCGGCAGTGTGTGGGACGGCGTGATGGCCGACAATGACGTGTACGACGACTATTACGCGCTGGAATTCCCGCTGGCCGGTGGCAAGGAGCTCGAGGACGTACGCGGCGCCCTCGACACCCTGGTCGTCGACGCGGGCCGGGCGCTGAACGGCATCGGCAAGATCCTGGTGCCGAACATCGCCGAGTCACGGCGCGAGCCCGGCCGCTGGCAGCGCCACGCCGCGCACGGTGGCGGGTACGAGGAGGTATGGCTGGCGTGGGAGCCGGACCAGCACCTCGACACGGCGGACGTGCTCGCGCAGATGGACTGCCTGCAGGGCCCGGGCATCTGCATCGTGCGGATCGCCACGGACGGGACGGACGACCACCCCAACGTCCTGTACGGCCTCGCCGCGTTCTGGGTCTTCGGAGCCGGACGCAACGGGACGAGCTTCACCGCCACCGGGCACGACCAGTACAGCGGGACGCCGACCATCGGTGCGCTGGACTGGGATCTGGGTGACCCGCTCACGGGCATCGAACAGCATGATCACGTCCGGTACCGCGAATTCACCTTCGGCTGGGCCGCGACCCACATCGGGCCGGTCAACGGGCCCTCGGTGACGGTGGACGTCCCCGCCGGTCTCGTCGACGAGACCGGGCATCCCGCGCCCGCTGTCATCACGCTCGCCCCGCGCCGCGGCGTGCTCCTTCGCCGCGCATAGGCCGGGCCTGAATTTACAGGTTGGCGATTCAAAACATGCCTTCGACAGTGCCGGTTTCCGCTTACGTTGATTTTATGCGCGCACACCGATTTCTGGGGACCGTAGCCGCCGTCGTGACCGCGCTGACCTGCGCGGTTGCCTTACCGGCCGCGCCGGCCCTGGCGGCGAGCGACGAGACGGTGAACAATTTTCTCGTCACCACCACCGACATCCCCAACCCCGGCCGGGGATTCTTCAAGTACACCGAGACCCATCTGACCGGCGACCCGGCGAAATACGATCCGCTCGATGCGGACAAGCTCGCGGACCAGCGGGTCCGCACTGGCGCGACGCTGATCCTGCGGTATTTCTATCTCGACGGATACCGCGCCAAGGAGACCATCTCGTCGCGCGATCTCGGGCTGATCCGCAGCGACCTGGTCGCCGCCCGGCAGGCCGGGGTGAAGATCATCGCTCGGTTCGCCTACAGCGAGTCGTCCAGCGCGGATGCCCCGCTGGCCCTGGTGCAGAGCCACATCCGGCAGCTGGCGCCGATACTGAACGAGAACAAGGCCGTCATCGCAGCACTCCAGGCGGGCTTCGTCGGCCGCTGGGGTGAGTGGTACTACTCGGACAACTTCCTGACCGACAAGTCGAAGCCCGCGACACCCAGCGCCGCGGACTGGCAGGCCAGGGGCGCTGTCCTGAATACGTTGCTCGATGCCACGAACGCAGCGATCCCGGTTCAGGTGCGGTATCCGTCCATCAAGCAGAAGCTGCTGCCCGACTCGAACACCCCGCAGGCGAAGCGGGTGGGCATCCACAACGACTGCTTCCTGGCCGGCACCGAGGATTACGGCACCTACAAGACCAGCGCTGACCGGGACTGGCTCGCGGCTCAGGGCAACTCGGTGCTGATCGGTGGGGAGACCTGTGTGGTGAACGTTCCCCGCACCCAGTGGCCGAACGCCGCGGCGGAGTTGTCGCGGTACCACTTCACGTATCTCAACGCCGACTACCACAAGGACGTCCTGAACTCCTGGGGCGCATCCGGGCTGGCGGAGGCCAACCGCCGCCTCGGCTACCGGCTCCGGCTGGTCCAGACAACCGCGCCGGCCAAGCTCCGCACCGGAGCCACCGGTACGGTCAAGATCAAGCTGATCAACGACGGGTACGCCGCCCCGATCGGCAACCGCCCGGTCCAGCTCGTGCTCAAGGGCAACGGCGGGCGGATCAAGATCGCCATCCCGGCGGACGTCACCACGTGGACGCCGGGCCGGATGATCGAACTGGTGGCGACGTTCACCGCGCCGTCCGGCGTCGCGGACTACGACCTCTACCTGAACCTGCCCGATCCGGCGAAGGTGCTGGGCGGGGAGCTTCCCCTGGTCAACGGCGATGCGATCAATTCGGCGTACGCCATCCGGGTCGCCAACGACGGCACCTGGAACGCCAAACACGGCTGGAACGACCTCAAGAGCACGATCGGCGTCACGAAGTGAAGTCCTGGTCCTGCACCTTGGCCCGCGCGAGCCGGTCCGGACCCAGCTGGTAGGTAGGCAGGTTCAGCAGGTCCGGTGGCAGATGATGCCGGCCGCTGTCGGTCAGCTCGTCCCACGTGTTCGTCTCCGCCAGGCCGTCGAGCCACCGGCGGTGGACGTCCTCGAGGTCGACGTCCGACAGCGGCACCGGCGCGCTCACCCCGGCGGGAGCGGCCAGCGGGGCGGGCGACCGGCGGCCCCGCCAGAGCACGGTCAGGATCGCCACGGCGGTGAGCCCGAAGACCGACCAGAGCGTGACCAGGATGGTGGTGAGGGTGAAGTCCACACATCGACCGTATGCGGGACAACGCGCTGTGGCACTGCGCAGCTAACCGCTACGGGGTCAGTGGCTCGGTCAGGTTTTCACAGCCGTTTCTCGCAAATTATGGCGCACACTTCCCGGCTACGCCGCCCGGTTCCGCGATAACAACCGGTCAGGTGGTTCCCTCCGGGTTTCCCGGGCCCCACCGCCCCCTCCTGCCGCAATGTTGAGGCATGCGACAGCCTCTTGTTGAGCAGAGATCCCAGCTCAGAGCGCTGACGGTCGACCTGGAACTGATCCTGGCGGTCTGCAACGGCGAGGACGCGATCCGCGAGCAGCTGGCCGCCGCGACGACGTGGCTGCTGGCGCTCGGCGTGGCCGCCGGGGTGGCGGTCGTCGACCGGGGGTCCAGCGACCGGACCATCGAGGCCGTTGACGAGTTCGCGGTCCGGACGCTGGTGCCGGTGCGGATCCTCGGCTGCTCGGCGTCCGGCTGGGGGGCCGCCGCGCTACGTGGAGTTCGTACCAGCCGGGCCCGGTTCGTGGTCTTCACCGAGACGCCGGATCTCGCCGGCCGGATCCGGGAGCTCGACCACGCGGTCCGGGTGCTCGACGGTGGTCAGCACATCGTGTGTCTCGGGCCTGCCGGCCGACGGCTCACAGTGCTCCAGCGGGCCGTCGCGGAACTGCTCTTCAGCGACGAGCTGCCCGACGACGCGGGTTTCGTGCCCCGGCTGCGTGACATTCCGCGGCACGCCGGGATCAGGATGGCCGCGCACGGCAGCAGCCGGGCCACCGCCGTGGACGCCACGCTGGTCAGGTCGCGGTAACTTCGTGAAACGTCGATATCGGGGTACGCCCGGAGAGCACGTCGTCTGGCTCAACTTCAAGGACGGGAGCCATCCGTACGGCGGCGGCGCCGAGGAGTACATGCACCAGGTGACCGCCCGGATGGTCGACGCCGGTCAGCGCGTCACCATCGTCACGTCCCGTCCGCGCGGGGCGGCTCGGCGCACCCACGTCCGAGGGGCGGCCGTGCGGCGGATGGGCAACGCGTACACCGTCTATCCGCTGGCGCTGCTGTGGTTGCTGCGGAACCGCCGGGCCATCGACGCCATTGTGGACGCCTGCAACGGCATTCCGTTCTTCTCGCCGCTGGCGGTCGGCCGGCGGGTCCCCGTCGTCGTGCTCATCCATCACGTGCACCAGGCAATGTTCCATCAGCATTTCCGGTTTCCGGTGGCGCAGATCGGGCGGTGGATCGAGCGGGTCGGTAACCGGGTCGTCTATGGCGTACGCACGATTGCGGTTGTCTCGCCGTCCTCGCGTACCGAGGTGCGCAAGGTCCTGGGTCTGATCGGTCCTGTGCATGTCGCCGCCAACGGCCAGGAACCGCTGCTCGTGCCCGGTGCCACCCGCAGCGAGGTGCCCCGGATCGTCTGTGTCGGCCGGCTTGCGCCGCACAAACGCTGGGACCTGCTGCTGCGTGCCCTGCCCCGGATCGCCGAGCTGATCCCCGACGTCGAGCTGCACCTGGTCGGTGACGGCCCGTGCCGCGCGGAGCTGACCGCACTGATCGCCGAGCTCGGCATCGGGGACCGCGTCACCCTGCACGGACGTCTCGAGAACAGCCATCGCAACCGGCTGCTCGCCGCGGGCTGGCTGACCGTCTGCACGTCGGAGGTCGAGGGCTGGGGGCTGGCGGTGACCGAGGCGATGAGCCTGGGCGTACCCGCGGTGGTACTCGCCTCTCCCGGCCTGCGCGACTGCGTACGTAACCAGCTCACCGGCTGGGTCGTCGCCCGGCCGCAGCACCTCGCCGGGCAGATCACGTCCGCGCTGATCGAGCTGGAGGACACGGCGGTCGCGGCGCTCTGGGCCCGCCGGTGCCGGGCCTGGGCCGGCCGCTTCACCTGGGACGCCACCACCGACCGGCTGATCGGGCTGCTCGCCGGGGAGGACGCCCGGCGCGCGAACCCGGACCAGCGCGAGATCTGCGACCTCTCCACGGTGGTCGACCTGCCCGTCCACCTCGCCGCCCGGATCGACTACACCCGGCTCAGCGACGTCGACCAGGTCGACTGGGACCTGCCGGACCCCGCCGACGCCGGATCCATGCGGGTACGCCTGCTGCTAGCCGGATACGACGAGTGCGACGCGACCGCGCTGCTGCAACGCGCCGGCGTCGACACCGAACCGCCGACCACCTGGATCTGGGTGGCGCGCCCAGCTGACCTGCTCGGCTGGAAACGCGTCGCGGGGCAGCGCGCCGCCGATCTGCGCACCTACTTCAAGCACCAGGCCGGGGTCGGCACGGGGATGGGGAGAGTATGAGACTGGCCGTCCTGGGCGACAGTCACGCGGCGGGGCTCGGTGTCTACGGGCGGTCGTATGCCGTACGTCTCGCCGACCGCCTCGGTGCCGACCTGCTGCCGCTGGCCCGCACCACGCAGACCGTCGACGAGATCGGCGGCGACGAGCTGCTGCGGTTGCGTGCCTTCGCGCCTACCGCGGTGATCGTCGCGTTCGGGGCCGCCGAGGGTTTCGTGCATCCGAGCCGGGTGCTGCAGCGGCTGCTCGACCGGTTCGCGCCGCGGAGCTGGCACGGGCTCGAGCCGCGGCCGTACTACTCGCGCAAGCGGGCACGCCGGTGGCGTCAGCGGGTGGTGTCCGGCGCGAAGGTGCTGGTCAAGCGGGCGCTCATCGTTATGGGTGGTGGGTTCCAGCGGTTGCCGTCGCCGGAGTTCGAGGATCATCTGCTGGCGTTGCTGGCTTCGCTCGAGCCGGGCGTACCCAAGATCCTCGTGGGGTTGTGGCGGGTCGATGATCGGGCGTTCCCTCGGTCCAACGCCCGGTTGCGCGACAACGACGAGATCCTGCGCACGATCGCCTCGGGCCGGGCCGACGTCATCCATGTGCCCACGTGGGATGCGGTGGGGGCGGGGGATTTTCTGGAGGACGGCGCTCATCTGAACGATCGGGGGCATGACCGGGTTGCGGGGCTCATCCTGCGTCAGCTCGAGCTGGTGGAGACGTCATGACGCTGGTGCTGGCGCGGCCACGCGTTGCGGCTTCCAGACGCGACAGAACGCCCATGGTCTTCGCGCTCGGGCTCGTGGTCGCTGCCGCCGCGTACCTGATCAATCTGCGGGGCGGGCTCGACTTCGACCTCGACGAGGTCATGTACACGATCGCCGGGCAGAACGTCGCCACCGCCGACTCGGTCTCGTGGACCAGCGAACCCACCGCCGTGCACCCGCCGCTGCATTTCCTGCTGCTCGGTGGGTGGTTGCTGCTCACCGGCACGGAACACAGCAGCATCACCGAGGCGCTCTACACCGCGCGGTACCTCGGGGCGCTGTTCAGCGTGCTGACCGTCGCTCTGGTCGGGCTCATGGCCAGGCGCTACACGCGTAACGCGTGGCTGGTCGGGGCGGCGATGCTGCTCGCCACGTTCGACGGGTTCCTGCTGCGCTTCGGGCGTACCGGGATGATCGAACCGACCGCGGCCTTCGCCGGGCTGCTGGTCGTCTATCTCGCGGTGCGGCTGCGGGACGCGGGCAGCCCCGCCTACATCGGTGTCGTGGGCCTCGCCTCCGGGATCGCGTTGCTGGTCAAGGAGCCGCTGCTGTTCACGGTCGGGGTGCCGCTGCTCGCCGCGGTCCTCGAACGGGACTGGGTGTTCTTCCGCCGCGCGACCGCCGCCGCCCTCGCCGGCGGACTGATCTGGGCCACGTTCCCGGTATGGGCGACACTGAACGGCGCCGCCGGCTGGTGGTGGTCCGAGCACGACACCAGCCTCAGCCGGCTCGCCGGATTCCTGCAGGTCAGCGGGCTCAACCGGACCGGTGTGTCCGCCACCGGGGTCTTCGGGGACACGTTCCGGACGTACGCCGGCGGCTATCTCATCTTCGCGACCGGTGCCGTGGGCCTGCTCGTCCTCGTGTGGCGCGGCGGCCTGTTCCACAAGCGACGGCTGAACTCCCGGGATGCCTCGCTGGTCGCGTTCGGGGCGCTCAGTTACGGGTTCCTCGCGTACTGCGTCCTGGTCGGTCAGGCGAACGAGCAGCTCTCGGTCTACTCGGTGACCGCCTCGGTCCTGCTCACCGTCCTGGCCCGGGGTCCCGCGCCCCGCCTGACGATCGTGGTCGTCGCGTTGGCAGGCATTGTGTTGTGGGTCCTGAACGTCGTCTTCGTTCATGACGACGGCACCTCGCGGATGGGCGCCTACCTGACCCGGACCATGTCCTGCGCACCGGTCAACGTCACCGGGAACGCCCTGCGCTGGGCGCCGGCGCTGCCCCGGAACCACGTCGAGTCGTTCACCGACGGCGGTTTGGCGTTGCGGTCCGGCATCCGGCTCTTCCTGCTCTCCCCGAAAGACAGCAGGATGAGGTACGGCGTGAGCTCCCCGACGCTCGACGGTTTCGTCCGCGCCTACGGGACGCTCGTCCAGTCGTACCCGAGCCGCCGCTACGAACGCATCGAACTCTGGACGCTGCCCACCGCGACCCCGGCCTTCCGCGAATGCGGCAACACCCGCCCGGCCGCCTCACCCCACGCGTCAGCACGCCTCTTCCTGACGATCGCCGGCGGCACGATGGGTGTCATCGCCCTCTCCATGTACGCATGGCACGTGACGATCCGTCGCCGGGAGTGGGCCCGCCATTGGGCCAAACGATGACCACACTGGCCGAAGCCCCACCCGTCCGCACCGGCGCGGGCTGGCTGATGCTCGCCACCACCGCCTCCGGCCTGGTCAACTACGCGTACGCCCTGCTCCTCACGCGCGGCCTGACCCCGGCCGAATACGCGGCCTTCGCCGGCGGCCAGGCCCTCCTTCTCGTCCGAGCGACCATCTCGGCGGCCGGCATCCCGTGGATCCTCGCCCGCGAGCTCGCCCAGCCCGGAACCGACCGTTTTCTGGTGACGACGTTCGCGTTCTGGGCCAACCTCGCCCTCGGCGGCATCCTGACCGTGGTCATCGGCGGTCTCGTCCTCACCTTCGCAGGGTTCCGGGAAGCCGTGGTGGTCGCCCTCGCCTCACTGGTCATGTCGGTGGGCTCGACCAGCATGGGCTTCCTGCAGGGCACCGCCCGCATGTCCCGGATGGCCGCCCTCTTCGCCCTCGAGGCCGTGACCAAGGTGGCGGTCGGCACGGCCCTCGTCTTCGTCGCGCACCTCGGTTCGGCCGGAGCACTTGCGGGTTTCGTCGCGGGCAGCCTGGTCCTGCTCACCCCGCTGCCGCTCTACCGCCACCTCGTCGGGCGCCCGGCAGTGGCCCATACCTCGTTCCTGCGCGGCGCCCTGCGCCAGACCCGCCTGCAAGGAGCCGTCGCTGTCATCGCGGCGACCGACACCGTGCTCGCCGCTGTGCTCGGCGCTCCCGCTTACCAGGCGGCATCAGCTCTGGGCCGGGTCCCGTTGTTCGCCTCCAACGCGGTGGCGACGGCGGCATTTCCGTTGCTCGGGTCGCCGTTGTCGAAGGCTGCCGCGCTCCGGTCGTACTTATTGGTGGGGCTTTTTCTGACCGGCGCGATGATCACCTTGCCGGCGGCATTACGCTCGGCGCTCTTCCCGGCGACGTTCGCCGCGATCGGTGAATGGCTGCCGTATGCCGCGATCCTCGGCCTGGCGATCGGGCTGCTCAACCTCTGCGTCAGTTTCCTGCAGGCCGGCACCGGCTCATCCGCGCCGGTGGTCATTCTCGCGGCGGCCTGTCTGGGACTGGTCGCGCTGAGCGGTGCGGCCTTCGGCGTGGCCGGGCTCGCATGGGGGTCGGCCTTGTTCATGCTGCTCGCGGTCGCAGCTCTGGCATTCCATTCGTCTGTACGCCCAGGGTGGCGTGCTCTGCTCGGTTGCCGCCGGAACCTTCGCGACCTGAGCGGCGTCCTGGCCCTGATGTGCCTCCTGGGCCTGGCGACCAACCCGGCCCTCTGGCTCGCCGTCGTTGCCATCGGCGGCCTGGCAGTGCTGGCCCTCGCCTTCCCCGAATTCGCACCGCGCCGGGGTTTCGCTCAACGCTGATTCTGCGGGACCACCCGGCTCTCACCATTGATTATCGTCATTTGGGTGGACCTTGCCTACCGCGTAGCGGGCGACCCGACAAACCCTCCCATGCTTCTCCTTCACGGCCTCGGCGAATCAACACACGATTGGGAGAACGTCCTCCCCGACCTGGCAGCTGATCATTACGTGTGGGCGGTGGACCTGCGGGGTCACGGCTCCAGCCCCCACCCGGGCACCTACTCGTTCGAACTGATGCGGGACGACGTCCTCGCCTTTCTCGACACCCACGCCATCGGCCCCTGCGTGATGATCGGCCACTCGATGGGTGGCCTCACGGCACTGCTGCTCGCCGAGCTCGACCCGAGCCGCCTCACCCACCTGATCCTGGAGGACGTGGCCGCACCCCGCCTGAACGTCCTGCACCGCGAGCCCCTGGACCCACCGGACGAGCCCACACCATTCGACTTCGCCGCGGTCAACCCACTCTTCGCCCAGCTCAGCAACCCCGACCCGGCCTGGTGGGAGCACACCCGCACCCTGCCCACTCCCACCCTGGTCATCGGCGGCGGCACCCCCAGCACCATCCCGCAGACCCTCCTCGCGGACATGGTCGCCCAAATGCCCCACGCCACCCTCACCACCATCGAAGCCGGCCACGACGTCCACGCCACCCACCCCACAGAGTTCCTGACCGCCGTCACTACTTTCCTCAAGTCATCTCTCTGAGGCTTTAGGCCTTAATCACCGTTTATAGCAAATCTTGGTGGACGTTTGTATCGCTGAGCGATACATTCGCTGTATGAATGCGCGGCGTTTTGCGGCTCTGGCCGCAGTGGCGGAGCGGCAGGGCGGGCTCATCAGCACTGCCCAGGCCGCTGGACAGGGGATCAGTCGGGCTGCCCTGGGCAGACTTGCGGAGGCCGAAGCAATCGTCGCTCTGCGCCGCGGCATCTACCTGATGCGCGGTGGCACGTCGGACCTGACTGATCTGAGAGCCGCGTGGCTTGCCAGCAATCCCGATCGCGATCCCGACGCCGAGCTGATCAGCGGGCCGGTGCTCTCGCATGCTGCCGCCGCTCAGGTGTGGGAGGCCGGTGACCTTTCGGTATGGCCGATGGACATCACCATCCCGGAGCGGCGCTGGAGTAGGCAGCCTGACATCCGCTTCCGGGTGCGAAGCCTCGACCCTGGTGATGTCACAGTGATGAACGGGCTGCCGATCACCACGCCCGCCCGCACCGTCGCGGATCTTCTGGACGACCGGATGGGCGGCCACGATCCGGCTCACGTGGGCAAGGTCGCTGCTGATCTGCTGACCGGCCGTCGTGACACTTTCCCTGGCCTCGCCCGTCACCTCGCCGGTCGCGGCAGGCGGCTCGGCCTGCGAAGCACCGCAGGGGGATCCGCGGTGCTCAACGGGCTGCTTGTTGCGGCCGGCTATGGCGAATCTTCTCAAGGAGACGAAGGGCTGGACGCTGCATGACACTGGGTCGAGCACAATTTGCCGCCGCGGCCTACGTCTCTGTGCTGACCAAAGTGCCACAAGCGCGGGTGCGCACGGTCTTTGCGCGGCTTCTCGAGTCAGGCACTTCAGGCACCGAAGGGCCGCGGGTGGCCGATTTCCTCGCTGAGCAACGGACCGTGTGCGAAGCCGAGTTTGGGCCTGACGGTGAACGCCTTGTTCTTTCTCTGGGTAGGGCGTGGGCTGCGGATCCCCCCTCGTCGCAGGGGCTGGCGGTATGGAGTGACCTGCCCGTATCGCCCGAGCATCCGTTGGCTGATATTTCCAAACCGTCGAGCGATCTCGCCAAGTCGCTGTCCGACCGAAGTCGGCGCATCGCTCGGGAAGGGAAGCTTCCGCTTGACCACGTCAGGCGGAGCGTCGCGATCGACCGGCTGATGCAGCGACTCATGAGTGATCAGGGCCGCGACTGGATTCTCAAGGGTGGTACGGCGCTCGCGAGCCGCAGAGCGGTTCTGGGATACACGGCTCGCAAAACGCTAGACCTCGACGCTGCTACACATGCAGAGGACGTCGAGGACATCATCGTGGGGCTGGACGCGGCGGTCTCGAAGGACCTCGAGGACGGGGTGGATTTCCGGCGAAAGACGGTCGAGCACGTCAAAGCGCAGGGGAAGACGGCGGTGCGGGTCAAGTACGACATGTACGTCGGCCTGCGTGTATGGGAATCCGTGAAGGTCGAGGTTGTCCAGGACACGGAGCTGACGTGCTCACCCGTGCTCGCCCCAGCGTCGCCGGCCGCTGCGGACGCGCACGGCTGGATGGTGATGCCGTATCGGACTGTGCACCCGGCGGACCACGTCGCGGACAAATGGGCCGGCATGACCGAAGTGCAGCCGAACGGTACCCCCTCGAGCCGTTTTCGCGACCTCCTCGATCTGGTGACGATCGTGAACTCCGAAGTGATCGAGGCGGACGACGTTATTCGTGCATGCGCGCAGCGGCGTTTGCGTCCGGGGATGGCGGCGGGGGTCAGCACGTTGCAACTGCCTGCCGAGACCTGGCGTGCCGGCTACCGCAAAGTTGCCAGGGAAGCAGCCAAACTGGGAGTCCCAGAGGCGATCCTCCTTCCCGAGGCAGACGAAGCCGTCGTCTTCGTCGCGTATTTTCTCAACCCGGTCCTGGCGGGGACAGCCACCGGGTCGTGGAGTCCTGAGCTTCACAGATGGCAGTCCTGAACCGCTCAGGTCGCTCTGGACGGGCCGGCGGAGCGAGGCTGATCTGCGACGATCTCGTCATGTCGATGGACTTGATGGCCTGCGCTGACCACGCCGTGGAGCATGCGCGTCGGAGGCTTTCTGGTTACGAACGGTTTGTGGGAATGCTCTGGTATGGCGCCGTTGAGGTGGATCCGACGAAGGTGGGAGGTTGTCGGCTGCTTTGCCGGTGAGGGATGGCCTGAGCCGGAGCGGGTGAAGGTTGGCTTCGACTCGGCGGAGCGGGTGGCGGCCGGGGGTGGGTACGCCTACTTCCGGTCCTAGGGGATTGGTTACCAGTGGTAGGTCAGGTTGACGACCAGGTTGGCCACGACTGTGGTGAAGAAGACCGCCCAGCCGGTGAGGTTGCGGGAGCCTACTCGGAGGTGGGCGATGAGGGCTCCGGTGAAGTAGAGGACCAGGCCGATTGCGGCGAGGGTGCCCAGTAGGGGGAGGGCGAGGCCGGCCAGGAGGCCAAGGGTGCCGGCTGCCAGGAATGCGCCGAGGATCGGGACCCAGGTGCGGGGGATTCGTTTGATGTCCGCTTGGGCTTTGGGGTAGTCGTGGCCGATCAGGTAGAAGGTGGCGGCGATGGCGGTGAAGAGGGCCGTGATGAGGGTGAGCGTGAGGTAAGCGGCGTACATGGGCGCTCCAATGTGGTTGGTTGCCACATGGACGAGGTGGGCGCGGGAAGTGTGACGGGGAGGGGAAGTGGCTGCCGGGGCGGGGCGGTGGTGCGACGATCCGAGAATGGCCGTGCGGATCGGGGTTGACGGGCGGGTGCTCAACGAGCGGTATCACGGGATCGGGCGGGTGGCTTATGAGCTTTGCCGGGGGATGGCTCGGGTGCCGGGGGTGGAGCTTGTTGTGTTCGTGGGGGACCAGCGCTCGGAGCGGTTTGATGTGGCGGCGTTGGGGGCGCTGCCCGGTGTGAGTGTGCGGCGGGTGGGGATGAAGGCAGTTGACGTCCGGCAGCTGTGGGGGTGGTGGGCTGCCGCCAGGGACGTTGACGTGATGTTTTTTCCCTATCACCTCGGGGCTTCGCCGGTGCTGGGGAAACCGGGTGTGGCGCTGGTGCACGACTGCATTTTTGAGACTGATGCTCGCTTTGCGCCGTCGCGGGCGGTCGGTTGGGCGTACCGGGTCATGACCGGGCTGGTGGTTCGGAGCTTGACCGTGGCGACGGTGAGTGCGGCTTCCGCGCAGGAGATCGAGCGGTTCTACGGGCGGCGGGTTCATCCGGGGCGGGTCATTCACAACGGGGTTGATCAGGAGTTGCGGGGCAGCGCCGAGGGGGCGCGCAGGCTGCGGGAGGAATTCGGGCTCGAGCCCGGGTACGTGCTGCACGTCGGGGCTCAGCGGCCGCACAAGAACGTCGGGTTGCTGGTGGAGGCGGTCGCCGCGGTTCCGGGGGCGAGGCTTGTGCTGGTCGGGTCCGCGGACGAGCGGTTTCCGGTGGAGAAGAGCGCCGGGGAAAGGGTGACGCGGCTTCCCTTCGTACCCGAGGAACTGCTGGGGAGTCTTTACGCGGGTGCGGCGCTCCTCGCGTACCCATCGCTGGTTGAGGGGTTTGGGTTGCCCATGCTGGAGGCCATGGTGGCCGGGACCGCCGTGCTCGCGAGTGACGTGCCGGTGTTGCGGGAAGTGGGTGGCAGTGCGGCGCTCTACGCCGCGCCCACGTGTGCCGAGGCGTGGACGGCTGCGATCTCCCGGCTGCTCGCCGATGATGATTTGCGGGCTCAGCTGGGTGCTGCCGGCGTCGTGCACGCCTCGGGGTTCACGTGGGACAGAGCCGCTGAGCGGCTCGTCGCCGCCTGCCGGGAGCTGGCGGGGAGTTATCCGGCCGCGGCCGAGAGGTAACGGGCGTTGCCGATGATGTCGGACGGGGCGAGGCGGACGATGTAGAGCGCCGCCAGGTTGTTGCGCCGGGCGATGGCCATCACGGCCGGGAGCTGGCTGGGGAGGCAGACGTGGCTGGTCTCGGCCATCGTGCGCAGGCCCTTGGCGGCGGCGAGGCCGGAGAGGTACGAGATGGTGTCGGCGTTCTCGGCCCAGGTGCCGTAGACGACGACCTTCGGGTCCTTGAGGGCCGCGATCTGGCGGGTGGCGTCGTAGCCGCGCTGGACCTCGCCGTTGATCTCCGGGCTGGACGTGCCGGCGAGGTTGGTCGCGACGGCCCTGTCGAAGTCGCCGGCGCGCATGCCGTAGGAGGGGTAGAGAACCGCGGTCGTGCCCTGGTAGCCGGCGGAGCGCAGGCTGGCGATCTGCCAGTTCTGGTACGCGGCGAGCGAGTTCAGGTACCACTTGAGGAACTTGGCCGCCTGGCCCTTGGTGCTGGACATGCCGGGCTTCCAGCCGGGGGTCGGCGTGGCCTTGCGGGCGTTGACGTCGAATGCGAAGTAGAGGTTGCGCAGCTTGCCGGTGGCCGGGTCGAGCTTGAAGGGATAGGTCAGCTCGCCCCAGTGGCCGCCGCCGGTGCGCACGACGGAGAAGTTCCGGCCGACCTTCGTGAAGACCTTCTTCAGGTAGCGCGTGGCGAGGGTGCGGTACTGCGTACCGAAGATGAGGTTGGGCTCTTTCGAGTCGGTGTACGTGTCACCGTTCTGGTCGACGTAGCGGGCGCCGGGCAGCGCGAGCAGCCAGTCGGGGGCCTCGTGGACACCCGCGTTGAAGGTGATCGTGTAGCCGAGCGACCTGAGGCGGGTGATCCGGGCGGCGATGCCGTCCAGGTACGCCTCGTCGTACTGGCCCTGGGTGGGCTCGGCCTGGAACCAGTTCATCTCGACCAGGACGTCCGCTGCCCCGCCCGCGTTGTGCAGGCCGGCCATCTCGGCGTCGGAGTAGTTGCCGATGATGCCGAGCTTCGTCGTGGTCGACACGCTGGCCTGAGCCTCGGCAGGGGTGAACGCGAAGAGGGCGATAGCGGCGGCGGCCGCTGCGGCGATCTTAGTCGAGAAGTTGTTCACGACGGTGTTGTCGGCGCGCCCCGGCAGTCGGAGCGCACTGGCAACCGAGCCCTAACGCGCGGCACCCCAACTGCAATACGCTGCCGCGATGGAGCACCACGTGATGCCCGAGGGCATGCCCCCCACGAACGGTTACAGCCACGCTGTCTCTTTCACCGGCACGATGGTCGCGATCTCCGGTCAGGTGCCGCTCGGCCCTCGGCCAGCTCCCTGGTGCAGGTGAGCGGTCTGGTGCATCTCTCCTTCCGAGTGGAGATCGAGGCGCTCGCGGCCCGGCCTTGAGGCATTTGGCCGCTTTCATGGCTTTTACCAGGGCATGATTCAGGCATGTCGCTGATCGCCAACCGGCTGCCGCGCGGTGCCCGCCTCTCGGCCGAATCCTGGCAGTCCCGGCACCGGATCGTGACGGCGCTGCTGTGGGCGCATCTCCCGGTGCTGCTCGTGCTGGGATTTGTCGGACCGATGCCGCTGTGGGAGGGCCTGGCGCTGCCCGGCGGGATCGCCGTCCTCGCCGCCGCGGCCATGTTCGTCGGCAACACCCGGGCGCAGGCATCGCTCGCCAGCGTCGGGCTCATCGCCTGCACGTTCGTCGCGATCGAGCTCTCCGGTGGGCAGATGTCACTGCACATCCACCTGTACGCGATTCTCGTCTTCATCGCGCTCTACCAGCAGTGGGAGCCCCTCTCGTGGGCCGTGCTGGTGGTCGTCGTGCACCACGGCATCCTCGGGCTGGTCGCACCCGGCCGGGTCTTCGGCATGCCCGGCATGACGCACTGGGAGGGGCTGCGCCAGGTCGTCCTGCACGCGAGCCTCGCCCTGATCGAGGTAGCCGGGATCCTCGTGCTCTGGCACTTCGCCGAGATCGCCGAGAAGGAAGCGGAGACCGCCAACCGGGCCACCGAGGAACAGCGGCTCGACCACGAGCGGGTCCAGCGCGAATCCGAGGGCCGGCTGGTCGCGGAGGAGCGGCAGAACCTCGCGGCCACGGCCGAGCGGGCAGCGCAGATCGCCGGGGACGCCGAAGCGGTCGGCGGCGAGGCCCAGGCGGCGATCGCGGCCGTGGCGGCTGTCGACGCGGAGCTCGCCACGCTGGCGACGGCGGTGCGGGACGTGGCGGCCCGCTCCGGGGAAGCGGCGAGCAATGCCTCGCGTGGCCGGGACACCGCCATGCAGGCCGTCGAGAAGGTGCAGGGGCTCGAACGCTCGGTCAGCGAGATCGCCGAGGTCAACGCGCTGATCGCCCAGCTCGCCGCGCAGACGAATCTGCTCGCGCTCAACGCCACCATCGAGGCGGCGCGGGCGGGGGAGGCCGGTCGTGGCTTCGCCGTGGTCGCCAACGAGGTGAAGGAACTGGCCCAGCAGACGGCCAGCTCCGTCGAGCGGGTCAACCAGGTCATCGAGTCGATCGTCGCCCAGACCGGGGACGTGTCGGAGACCTTCCAGTCCACCACCGCCGCGGTCACCGACATCCACACCGTGCAGACCGACATCGCCGCCTCGGTCGAGGAGCAGTCCGCCGTGCTCGGCGAGGTGACCCGTCAGCTGTCCCACGCGACCGCGGCGGCCGAGTCGGTGCTGACGGGCCTCAACCGCCTGACGAGCCGGGCTGCAGACCGCTGATTCGCCGCTCGGCTCAAGTCTGCGGAGGTGCTGCCGATCGGTGCGGGCATGGACTGGCCGATGATCGAGCGTCTGCTCGGTCTCGCGCGCGCCCATCTCGGTGCCGAGGTCGCCGTGCTCTCCGACATCAGCGACGGGCGCCAGGTGGTCCGGGCCGTCAGCGGTGATGTCGGTGCCTGGGTGGTGGGCGTGGAGCTCACCGATTCGTACTGCCTGCGGGTGGCCGAGGGGACGCTCTCCCCGGTGATCCCCGACGCCCGCCGCGAGGTGTCGACGCGTGACCTCGGATTCACCCAGCGGCACGGGATCGGCTCGTACGTCGGGGTGCCGTGGAGCACGGCGGACGGCTCGCGGGCGGGGATTCTCTGCTGTCTCAGCCGTACGCCCGACCCGCGGCTCGGCCAGGACTCCGCCCTCTTCCTGGGGATGCTCGCCGAGCTGATCGGCGACCAGGTGAACAGCCCCGTGGTGCAGCACGAGCGCGAGGACATCGGCATGCTCCGCGACGTCCTCGACGAGCGGACCCTCCGGATGGTCTTCCAGCCCGTCGTGCGGCTGAGTGACGGCGTGACGGTCGGCTACGAGTCGCTGGCCCGTTTCGACCTGACCGCGTTCCCGACGCCGGCCCACGCGTTCGCCGCCGCCGGGCGTGCCGGGCTCGGCGTCGACCTGGAACTGCTCGCGATCGAGCGGGCGTTCGAGGCGCTGCCCGACATGCCGTACGACACGACGCTGGGCATCAACCTGTCGGCCGAGGCGCTGATGTCCCCCGCGGTGCAGGCGTCGGTGCTGGCCCATGCCGGCGGCAACATCTGCGTGGAGGTCACCGAGCACACCGCGGTCACCGACTATCCCGCGCTGAACGAGGTCACCGGGCGGCTCCGCGCCGCGAACGTCCTGATCGTGGTCGACGACGCGGGCGCCGGGTTCGCCAGCCTGCAGCACATCCTCCAGCTGCGGCCGGACATCATCAAGCTCGACATCAGCCTGACCCGCGACATCGACGCTGACCCGGTGCGCTCGGCGCTGGCCCGCTCGCTGGTGTCGTTCGCGGCCGAGGTCGGGGCTCGTCTGGTCGCCGAGGGCATCGAGACCCGGGCCGAGCACGACAAGCTGCGTACGATCGGCGTCGACTTCGGCCAGGGCTACTTCCTCGCCAAGCCCGGTCCACTTCCACTACGCCCCTTTGGCTGACACCCCCACAGCGAGTACGCCGAGCAGGCCGATCAGGAGCAGGATAATGACGGCGAAGTGGGTCTTGTCGCGTCGGGTCATACGCCGGGGTTGCTTTCCGCCCCAGTCGAATCGTTGATCGGGCACCCGTCCAGTCTTCGCCACCGCACCGGTCCACGGTCATAGTCGAAAGAACCAAAAATATTTAGCCTATTTCCGTACGACCTCCGGGGCCTATTGTTCGTTGAAGCTCTTCAGTGAGGAGGCGGGTATGCGGTTGCTCGACGGCAGGACGGCGATCATCTACGGCGGCGGGGGCTCGATCGGCGGGGCCATCGCCCGGGCGTACGGGCAGCAGGGCGCGCGGGTCTTCCTCGCCGGCCGCACCCCGGTGACCCTGGAGGCGGTCGCGGCCGACATCCGCGCGGCCGGCGGCGACGCGCAGACCGCCACGGTCGACGCGCTGGACGAGGAAGCGGTCGAAGCCCACGCCGATGCGGTGGCGGCCACGGCCGGGCGCATCGATATCTCGGTCAACGTCATCGCCGACAGCGATGTTCAGGGCATCCCGATGGCCGACATGTCCCTCGACGACTACCTCAGCCCGGTGACCACGTCTGTCCGGTCGAAGTTCCTCACCGCCCGCGCGGCCGCCCGCCATATGCGCCCGCGCGGCTCGGGGGTCATCCTGACGTTCGGCGGCTCCGGCGACTGGGCGGCCGCGCGCCGCTACCGGCTCGGTGGGTTGCAGACCGCGTTCGAGGCGGTCGAGGCGATGCGGCGCCAGCTCGCGAGCGAACTCGGGGCGTACGGCATCCGCGTCATCACCCTGCAGACCGGCGGCGTCCCGGACTCCATCCCGCAGTCGTTCGAGGGCCGCGCGGCGATCGAGGCCGACCTCGTGGGTCAGACGTTGCTGGGTCGCACGGCGACGTTCGAGGACGTCGGCAACGTGGCGGTCTTCGCGGCCTCCGACTGGGCCCGCACGATCACCGGCACGGCCATCAACATCACCTGCGGCGCGGTCATCGACTGAGCGTTCCCACGGCGACGTCGTCCGGGTCGGGGCCGGCGCGGTCGATCAGCTCGCCGGTCGGGGACCAGATGCCGGAGCGGCCCGCGTTGTCCTCGTAGCCGTCGCCCGTCGGTCCCGCGAAGCTGGCGAAGGCCACCCAGACGCCGTACTGCTTCGAGATGCGCTGGGCGCGTTCCTCCTGGACCACCGCGTCGGGGGCGAGGTCGAGTACGCCGGCGACGTACGCGTCGATCCCCAGGTCTGCCGTCTGCTCCTGGTGCAGTGGGATGCCGGTGTCCTTGCACAGGGCGAGCCCCAGCCGCCAGCCATCCACCTCGATCACCGCGGGGCCCGGGCCGGGTGCGAAATGGCCCGGCTCGTGCCCGGCCAGATTCACCTTTCGGTACGCGATCCGCGCACCCTCGCCGTCGATCGCCAGCATCGCCAGGTAGCGGTCCTCAACGGGTGCACTTGCCAGCGCGAGAGTGCCTGTCTCGGCGCATGCCTCGATCAGGGGCGCCAGGCGGGGATCGGCGGGGTCCACCGCGGGGGCGTCCAGCTCGTAGCCGGTCAGCGACAGCTCCGGGAACACCACGACCCGTGCCCCGGTCTGCCGCACCGCTGCAGCGTGCTCCCGCGCGTTCGCCTCCACGTCCAGCGCCGAGCACTTCGGTTGTGCGACAGCCAATCTGAGCTCAGTCACCACCGGGATGCCTGCACCAGGAAGCGGTGGGTCATGGCGGTGAAGTGGCCGTGCGTGCGGATCAGGGCATCCATGCGGCGCAGCGTGCGGTCGTAGCGCTCGGCGGTGAAGTCGCGGATCTGCCACGGCACCGCGCGCAGCTGATAGACCACCGCGCCGACATCGCGGAACGTCATCGGGAGCCGCTCCTCGCGGACGTCGGTGACGGTCAGGCCCGCGGCCTCCAGAGCCGTGACCGCCGTGGCAGCCGTCCAGGCCCGGGGATGCGGCGGCGGCGCGCCGAGCTCGGCGTTCAGGGCGGCCAGGTCGTCGCTGCCCACCTGCTGGCTGAGCACCGTGCCGCCGCGGGTGAGCAGCCGGGCGATGTCGTCGGCGGGCAGCCGGCCGTGGCGGCTCAGCACCACGTCGAACTCCTCCTCACCGCCCGGCAACTCGGTGACCACCGAGACCCCGAACGGCGTCAGCCGGTCACGGGCAACGGCGACGTTGGGCCCCCAGCCCTCCACCGCGACGGTGTGCGGCGGCAGCGGCGCCAGCTCAGCGAGCAACTCCCCGCCGCCGGTGTCAAGATCGAGCATGCTCGTGGCCCGGCGCAGCAACGGCCGCGCCAGCCCGGGAAACGACCAGGACGGATCAGGCCCCACTGCCCGGCCATCCCGCCAGGCAAATTCCCAACCCGTCATGGGTACGCCCACCGCGTCACGAACAAGCTGGTCATACTGCGGTCCGGAACCCATGAGCCGACCGTAGCCGGGCATCCCGGACCACAGCCCTCCCGTTGCACGACGGTTACCATCCGGTGATGGTGCTGCAGCTCAACGGCCGATTTGAGACGTCGCGGCCGCTCTCCCGACCGCTTGGCGTTCGCTGACGTTCACCAACGGCGGGGTCCTGGCCTTCCCCTCTCGGCTCTGACGCTCGCCGCAGTCCCGCGAAAAGTTTTCTGAACTTCACTGCATTGTGGAGGGAGGCTCGCGCGTGTCGACGGTATGAAGAAAACCTTGCTGGTCCTGGCCACGAGCCTCACCGCCCTCGCCATCCCCGCCGCCGCAGCGGCTGCCTCGTCCTCGGCCCCCGCCCCGTCCACTTCCAGCCCGGCGTCGCCCTCCGGCCGCGTGGCTGTCCAGCCGGCATCGTCGCCCGGCCGCGTGGCTGTCCAGCCGGCATCGTCGCCCGCCGTTCGCGGGACCGTTCAGCCGGTGACGCGGGTGGCCGCGCTGGACCCCGAACCGATCAGCATGAAACTCACCGACGTGGTGCTGGCCGGCGACCCACGCCGGCCGTCGGCGGTCACGAAGGTCACGGTGACCAATGACAGCACCCAGGCGGAGCGGGCCGGCTTCACCCTCAGCCTGGTGCCCAACCTGACGCTCGGGTCGTCCACCGACTGCGCGCCGACCGGCGACACCGGCCACAAATGGACGTGCGGCGGCTGGGACCTGGCACCCGGCAAGTCGGTCACGGTCGGCGTACCGATCGTGGCCGCCCAGCCGGAAGCAGTCTTCGGCATCAAGATCTACGCCGGCACCGTCCAGGGCATCACCCCGGACGGCAGGACCGGCCTCCCGCAGGATTTCGCAGCCACCTACCCGGCCAAGACAACCCTCAAGCTCACCGTGGTACGCGACCCGCTCGACCCGCAGTCCGTCCAGGTCAAGGCCACCAACGCAGGCAGCATCCCCCTCGACGCCTACTCCCTCATCGTCCTGACCCCGACCGGCGTCAAGGTCACCAGCACAGCCTGCAAGCCCTCAGACGACGGCCAGTGGTGCGAGGTCTACCGCAACACCGGCCTCGCCCAGGGAGCCACGGACAGCTTCCAACTCCACCTCTCCGTCCCGACCGGCCCGCGCGACGTCAAGTTCTACCTCGCCCCGACCGCCCGCTACACCAACACCGACACGACCGCCCTGGTCAGCGTGGGCTGACCTCCCCTCATCCGAGAGAGACCGCCGCTGCTCGGCGCGCGTTTGCGGTGGGACGCCCACCGAGCAGCGGCTTTCGGGCCTGGGGCTTTCGGTCCCGGGCTTTCGGTCTTGGGCTTCCGGGCTTCGGGTCTGGGGTTTCGGCCGACGGCTCCCGACGTGAGGGCTCTCGACCTGGGCTACCCGGCCAGGGTCGGGGCCTGGGTCAGGTGCAGAGGCCGGCGAGGATTTCGGCGATGGCTTCTGGTTTGTGGCGGAGGGTGGCTCGGCCGACGGTGAGTTCGGTGCGGAGGGTGGCGGGGTCGCCGGTGGCTACGGCGCTGGGCCAGACCCAGAGGCCTGTTTCTTCGGCGAGGCGTCGGGAGTTGGCGCGGAAGGTTTCCGGCGAGGTGGCGAAGAGCAGGTGCATCATCGGTGACTGTGGTGGGTCGGGGACCACGCGGACCTCGGGCAGTGGCCGGAGGGCGTCGGCGATCGCCTGGGCGTGCTGCATCCGGAGGGGCATCTCCTCCAGGGTCGCGTCGAGCTGGCTGAGGGCTGAGGACGCTGCGGGCCACAGGCCGTAGAGGGTGCCGCCGAGGCGGGAGCGCCATTCGCGGATTTCGGCGATGTCCTGCTCGGAGCCGGCCACGCAGCAACCGGGAAGTGCTCCCACTCCCTTGTAGAACGAGACGTAGACCGTGTCGAACAGCGCGGCGATCTCGGCGTGGGTCCGGCCGTAGCCGGCGCTGGCCTCCCAGAGTCGTGCCCCGTCGAGGTGGGTGGCGGCGCCGCGCTCGCGGGCCCAGGTTGTTTGGGCCACCAGGTCCTCCCAGGCGGGCATCTGGCCGCCGATGTCACGCTGGGGGAGCTCGATGACGAGAGCGGCGATCGACTCGGACACCTTTTCCAGGTCGCTGAGCTCGAGGAGCCGGTCGAAGTCGCCGGTGGCCCGTCCGACCAGCTGGTGCAGGCGCTGGTAGGCCTGCAGTTCGTGCCGTTCGACGTGGCAGTAGGGGTGCCAGACCACCGTGCGGGTGTTGCGCCGGTCGGCGTGGACGCGAAGTGCTGCGGGCTGGGCCATCGTGCCGCTGGGCAGGAACACGGCGGCCGGTTTGCCGAGCAGCTCGGCGATGCGGGCCTCGAGCTGGGCGACGACGCCGCCGTCGCCGTAGACGTCCGCTTCCACCTCGGGGTCGATGGAGTCGAGCAGCTCCCGAGGGCGGCCCAGCCCATTGCCGAGAAGGGTGTCGGTGCAAGCGGCCCGCCGGGCCCGAATTTCCTCATCCACGGCGCCCAGTCTGTCTGTCCTGCCGTCATCTGTCAGTCCTCTGCCTCGTCCAGTCACCAAATCAGGCCGCCCAAATCGGGGATTCCCAGTGGGGTCGCCCAGTGGGGCCGTCCAGAGGGTTCGCCCAGAGACAGACGCCCGGAGCGGGTCGCCCGGAGAGGCCGCCCAGACGTGGCCGCCCAGACGTGGCCGCCCAGACGTGGCCGCCCAGACGTGGCCGCCCAGACGTGGCCGCCCAGACGTGGCCGCCCAGACGCTGCTCAGACGTGGCTGCTCAGACGTGGCTGCTCAGACGTGGCTGCCCAGAGGTGCCTGCTCAGAGGGGTCGCCCAAGCGAGGGCTGCCCAGGGAAAGGCCGGTCAGGGAGCGGGCGGTCAGAGAGGGGCCGGTCAGGGAGCGGCGGTCAGGGAGGGGGCGGGTGGTCAGTGGCGGACGGGCATGAGGATTGAGTAGGTCGTGGGGGTTCGGACGGCGAGGGGTTTGATGGGGCCGTCGAGCTCGAGGGTTAGTTGGCCTGGGCCGGTGGCGGCGAGGGCTTGGAGGAGGAATTCGCGGTTCACGGCGATGTGGGTGGGGGAGTCCTCGGACCAGTCGGATTCGTCGGCGGTGCGCAGGAGGGTGCCGGTGGGGTCGAGGGTGAGGATGGCTAGCTCGTAGGGGGTGCCTTGCAGGTCGCGGTGGATCGGGGTGGCTGCGTGGACCGCGGCGCGGAGGGTGGGGGCGTCGGCCTGGATGCTGCGGGCGTCGGCGGAGGGGGCGGCGGAGGTCAGGGCGCGGTGGTCGGGGAAGTCGACGTCCAGGGGGCTGGTGTCGAGGCGGCCGGACGGGGTCTGGGCGCTGATGGTGGCGGGTGTGAGGTCGAGGGTCACGATGCCGGGGCTGAGCAGGGGGCGGAGGGCGTCGATGAAGGGGAGCGGGGCGACGAGCCGGGTGGGTGGGCCGGTGATTGTGGCGGCGGATTCGGCGACGGCCAGGCGGTAGCGGTCGGTGGCGACCAGGGTGAGGGAATCGGGGCGGGTTTCGAGGAGGACGCCGTTGATCATGGGGAGGTCGGGGTCGATCGAGGCGGCGAAGCGGACGGCGTCCAGCGCGGCGGACAGGGCGTCGGCGGGGAGGCTGATGCTGGTCATGGTGATCTCCAGGGAGTTGAGGCCGGGGGCGAGCAGGTGGCGCAGGCGGGTCAGCTCGTGGCGGGCGTCGGTGAGGCCGTCCTCCAGCCGCTGCTGGTAGTCGTCCAGGAGGGCGCGGACGGCGGGTGGGTCGGGGAGGTGGGCGACCGCGCGGGCTATCTCGGCGACCGGCATGCCGACCCGGCGCAGACCCGCGATCAGGCGGGCAGCGAGGAGCTGTGACTCGCTGTAGCGGCGGTAGCCGGTTGCCGGGTCGACCTCGGCGGGCACGAGCACCCCTGCGCTGTCGTAGAACCGCAGGGCACTCACGGCCAGACCGCTTGCCCTGGCCACCTCGCCGATACCTCTCATCGCTGCCACGATGAAGAGCCTGGTGTCTCCACCAGGTGGAGAGTCAAGGGGGACGCGCGTGGCGCATGACGTGGTGCTGGTGAACGGGCTGCCCGGCTCGGGCAAGAGCACCCTCGCTCCTCGCCTCGCCGCCGCGCTCGGTGCCGCGTGCCTGGTCAAGGATCGGATCAAGGAGTCGCTGGCGGAGGCCGTGGTGACCGAGGTGCCGGGGCTGGGCGCGGTGGCCATGGAGACCGTCTGGGCGCTCGCCGCCGCGGTGCCGGGCATGGTCGTGGTCGACTCGTGGTGGTTCAAGCCGCGCGATCTGGAGCACGCACAGCGGGGCATTGCCCGCTCGGGCGCGGCGGCCACGGTGGAGCTCTGGTGCGACGTCCCGGCCGAGACCGCCCGGTCCCGCTTCATCGCCCGCAAAAGGCCATCTGTGTACGCGGATGCCGAGCGCCTCGCCACCGACTGGGCCACCTGGGCAGCGGTCGCCGAACCGCTGGCGATCGGCCCGGTGGTCCGCGTCGACACCTCCCGGCCGGTGGACATGCCGAAGCTGGTGACCGCCGTCCGGGCAGCGTTGTGGACCTGACCCGAATCCGTCAGCTTTCGAGAAGCGCGAGAAGCGCAGATTTTCCCAGACGGTTCAGAGGACGAGCCCGATGCCGAGCGCGGCCATCACGACCGCGATGACGCCGTCGAGGATCCGCCAGGCGCTCGGCTTTTCGAGTACCGGCGCCAGCCGGCGCGCGCCGATGCCGAGTGTTCCGAACCAGAGGAGGCTGGCCGTCGAGGCGCCCGCGCCGAAGAGCCAGCGGTGTGGGTGCTGCTGGGCGACCGAGCCGAGGAGCAGCACGGTGTCCAGGTAGACGTGCGGGTTCAGGTAGGTCAGGGCCAGACAGGTCAGCACGGTTGTCCGCAGGGTGGCGGGGGCGCGGCCGGTCACCACGAGGGACGAGGACGTCAGCGCTCGTTTTGCGGCGAGTACGGCGTACGAGATGAGGAAGACGGCCCCGGCCCACCGGATGACGGTGACCGTCACCGGATGCGCGGCCACCAGGGCTCCCAGGCCTGCGATCCCGGCCATGATCAGCAGGAGGTCGGAGAGTGCGCAGATCGCGACGACCGGGAGGACGTGTTCGCGGCGCAGTCCCTGGCGGAGCACGAAAGCGTTCTGGGCGCCGATGGCGACGATGAGGACAAGGGCCGCGGCGAAGCCGGCGAGCGTGGAGGCGAGCACGTGCTCGACGGTAGGAGGAAGATCTTCTGTACTCCAGCTAAAGATTCTTCAGGGACATTAGGAAGACTTATGGATGCCCAGCAGCTCGCCACGTTCGAGGCCGTGATCACCGAGGGCAGTTTCGATGCGGCCGCGCGTGCGCTGCACGTGACGCCGTCCGCGGTCAGTCAACGGATCAAGGCGCTGGAGCAGGCCGTCGGGCAGGTTCTCGTACGCCGCACCAAGCCCGCCGAACCCACCGAGGCGGGCCAGGCCCTCGTCCGGCTCTCCGGCCAGATCGCCCTGCTGGAGCGCGAGGCGCTGGACGCCGCCCGGGGCGCGCCGACGGGCGGCGGGCGGACCAGGATCTCGGTGGTGGTGAACGCGGATTCCCTGCTCACGTGGTTTCTGCCGGCGCTGGCTGCCCTGCCCGCCGAGCCGGCGCTCAGCTTCGACATCCACCAGGACGACCAGGACCACACCGCCGATCTGCTGCGCAGCGGCACGGCGATGGCCGCGGTGACCGCGCAGGACGTCGCGGTGCAGGGCTGCCGGGTCGAGCCGCTGGGCTCGATGCGTTACCGGGCGGTCGCCGCGCCCGGCGTCTTCACCGATTTCGCGACCACGCCGATGATCCTGCTCAACCGCAAGGACCGGCTCCAGCACCGCTTCATGAACGACCCGGCCGTGACGCCGCCGATCCATTACGTCCCGGCGTCGGCGGCGTTCGAGCAGGCCGTGCGGCTCGGCCTGGGCTGGGGAATGCTCCCCGAGCCGACCGTCACCGGCGACCTCGTGGAGATCGTCCCGGGCCGCCACCTCGACGTCCCGCTGTACTGGCAGTACTGGCGCATGGAATCGACGGTCCTGGCCGCCCTGACCAGCGCGGTCAAGCAGGCGGCCAGGACCGCACTCCGCTAGGCCAGAGCCGCTTCGATGTGGTCGAGGGCGGCGTCGATCGAGGTGACCACGGTGACCTGGGCCAGGGCCTGGGTGCGGACGAAGGCCGTGTCGGTGATGTCGTTGAGCCATTTCCAGAGGCCGGTGTAGAAGCCGTCCGGGTCGAGCACGACGATCGGTTTGCGATGCAGGTCGAGGGTGGCGGTGGTCCAGACCTCGAAGAGCTCGTCGAGGGTGCCGAGGCCGCCGGGCAGCGTGATGAAGGCGTCCGAGCGCTCGATCATGATGTTCTTGCGGACGCCCATGTCGGTGGTGACGACCAGCTCGTCCGAGGCGGTGTCGGCGACCTCGAGGTCGACCAGGGACTGGGGGATGATGCCGAGGGTGTGGGCTCCGCCGGCGCGGGCGCCGTCGGCCACTGCGCCCATCATGCCGACGCAGCCGCCGCCCGAGACCAGGGAGTGGCCGCGGGGGCCGAGGGCCTTGCCGACCGTGGTGGCGAGGTCGAGGTGCTCGGGGGCGAGGCGGGTCGAGGAGGCGCAGAAGACGCAGATCGCGGCCATGTCAGCGATTTCCGTTGCCGGAAAGGGCCTTGTCGGCTTCCACGATGTACTGCACCGCTTCCTCCACGTCGTCGGTCAGCATGATCAGCTCCATGTCGTCCTGGCTCACCTTGCCCTCGGCGAGCAGGCGTTGCTTGATCCAGTCGACGAGGCCGCCCCAGTATTCGGTGCCCATGAGGATGACCGGGAAGCGGGTCACCTTGTGGGTCTGCACCAGGGTGACCGCCTCGAACAATTCGTCGAGGGTGCCGAAGCCGCCGGGGAGCACGACGAACGCCTGGGCGTACTTGACGAACATGGTCTTGCGGACGAAGAAGTAGCGGAAGTCGATGCCGATGTCGACCCAGGAGTTGAGGCCCTGCTCGAAGGGGAGCTCGATGCCGAGGCCCACGGACATGCCGCCGGCCTCGGTCGCGCCGCGGTTGGCCGCCTCCATCACACCGGGGCCACCGCCGGTGATCACGGCGTAGCCGGCCTCGGCCAGGGCGGCGCCCAGAGCGGCTGCCATCTCGCACTCGGGGCTGTCGGGGCCGCTGCGTGCCGAGCCGAAGACGCTCACCGCGGGCGGCAGGTCGGCTAGGGTATCGAAGCCCTCGACGAATTCGGAGAGGATGCGCAGCGCCCGCCAGGCGTCCTTGGTCTTCCACTCGCCGCGATGGTGCGAATCAAGCAGCTTCTCATCGGCCGTGCTGGGCGGAATCGAGTCACGACGCAGCGTGACTGCGCCGCGATGACGCTCGTGAGGTGGGCGAGCGCGATCATCGGAGCTGTCCGTCATGGCATCCACGGTAGTGCTGCTCGTCTGCGCCGGTGAACTATCCGGTGGGCTTTTGCCAAGAGGATTGCGACGTCGCGGGCTTTTTGCCAGATTGAAGCAACGCAAAGTAGCTCTGCGACGTCTGTACAGTTACGAAACCCCGCACGGCATGCACGGCGTCCGGCTTCGGCCGGGCATCAGGGCGAAGGAGCCACCGTGATGACCCGGTACGAGCGAATGAAGATGCAGCGCCGCATGCAGCGGCGCATCCGCATGGTGGTCGAGGAACGGCGCATGACGCTGGCCCATCGGCCGCCCGTTGATCAGGGCTTCGAAGGCGTCGACCCCGAGGCCACGGTCGAGATCCCAAGACCCGAAAAAACCTGATTCGCACCGTACGCCCGGAGCGCGCGCCTACTCGTCAGCAGCCAGCCAACGGTGCAGGGTGGCTGCCCCGTCGCGAATCTTGCCGATCTCCACGTGCTCGTCCTGGGCGTGCGCGAGCCGGGGATCGCCCGGCCCGTAGTTCAGTGCGGGGATGCCCAGCGCCGCGAACCGCGCCACATCCGTCCAGCCGAGCTTCGCCGCGGGCTCCTCGCCGACCGCGAGCAGGAAATCCCGGGCGGCCGGGGCGTCGAGCCCGGGCAGCGCGCCGGGCGCGGAGTCGGTCACCTCCAGATCGAAGCCCTTGAAGACCTCCCGCAGGTGGGCGAGCGCCTGCTCTTCCGAGCGGTCCGGGGCGAACCGCAGGTTGACGTCGATCTCGCACTCGTCGGGGACCACGTTGCCGGCCACCCCGCCGGAGATCCGCACCGCGCTGAGCCCCTCGCGGTAGTTGCAGCCGTCGATGGTGACCCGGCGCGGCTGGTAGTCCTCCAGCCGGCGCAGCACCTCGCCCGCGGCGTGGATCGCGTTGACACCGCGCCAGGCCCGCGCCGTGTGCGCACGGCGGCCGTGGGTCCGCACGGTGGCGGTCATCGTGCCCTGGCAGCCGGCCTCGACCACGCCGTACGTCGGCTCGAGCAGCACGGCGAAGTCGGCGCGCAGCCAGTCGGGCCGGTCCTGGCCCGCCAGGTGCAGCCCGTTGAACTGCGAGTCGATCTCCTCCGACTCGTAGAACAGGTAGGTGATGTCGTAGCGCGGGTCGGGCAGCGTCGCGGCCAGGTGCAGGGCCAGCGCCACGCCGGACTTCATGTCGGCGGTGCCGCAGCCGTAGATGAGGTCGTCGACGACGGTCGACGGGAAGTTGTCGTTCAGCGGCACGGTGTCCAGGTGCCCGGCGAGCACGATCCGCTGCTCCCGGCCGAGCTGGGTGCGCGCCATGACGGTGTTGCCCTGCCGCTCGGTGCTCAGGTGCGGGGTCTTGCGCATCGCGTCCTCGACGCAGTCGGCGATGACCTTCTCGTCGCGCGAGACGGACTCGATGTCGACCAGGGTGCGGGTCAGCTCCACCGGGTCGACGAGCACGTCAGGGGTAAGCGGGTTGGCCATGGGCCGCACATTACCGCCCGAACGTGAACCGGATCGGGGTGCTCGCGGGAGCTACCGTCGAAGGCGGTTCCCGAGCGGAAGGTGACGCTGATGCACGTCGATGCCGCAGAGCTGCGAGCGGTCGCTGATCGGTTACGTGACCAGGCAGAAGATCCACTCGCGCGGGCGGCCGGCCTGATCGCGCGGGCCGGGTCCGGCGTGGTGATCGACACTCTCTTCGACGACTACGTCACGGCTGTGCCCTATCGCGAGGTCGCCGCGAGCTGGCAGGGCGAGTTGCGGGTTCTGCAGGAAGCGCTCGCGGCGCTGAGCGACGCGCTGATCAGGGCCGCTGATGACTACGACGCCGCGGACGAGCGGGCGGCTGAGGGGATGCCGCGATGAGCCACTCCGCGCTGGACCGGCTGACCTCGCTGCAGGACGAGATCCACGCGGCCGGCGGGGGCTGGGGCGCTGGGGCGCGGGCCGCGATCGAGGTGCCGGGCTTCGGGGGCGATCCGGATGGCGTACGGGGCCTCGCGCGGGTCTGGGACGAGGCGGCCGGGGCGGCGGAGGTCGCGCTGGCGACGCTGACCACGGTCGAGGGCGCGGAGGTCGCCGGGGTGTGGGCCGGTAATGCGCACAACGCGGCGGCTGAGGTCGTACGAGCGCTTGCCGATGAGGTTGCCCGGGCGGCGCAAGCATTGCGGGACGTCTCTGGGCAGCTCCGGGCGTACGGAGAGGGGATTGAAAGCGAGCAGTGGCGTGACCGGACCGGCCAGGCCGTGGTGCGCGAGAGCCCGATCGAGGGTGTTGATCTGCGGGTGGCAGCGCACATCTCGGCGCGGTCGCACGGGGAGGATCTAGCGGTGGGGCTGCACGATGCGGCGACCCAGGCCCGCGCACATCTGCTCGACGAGCCATTTCTGGCTCCCGTGGACGACATTGTCGTGGCCGATACCGGCGTGCTCACCCCCGCTATGGCGGTGCGCGCTTCCGAGGCGCTTTTCAAGGCGCCGGAGCTTGTTGTGGGCGCGGAATCGGCGGAGCTCCGGGCGTACCTGATGAAAGGTCTCGCGGCTGGTTATGGCGCCGCCGATCTCGCTGTTTTCGAGACCCGGATCGCGTCGCACGATGCGGAATGGCTCGACCGGCACCTGAGCCCGCTCGACCCCGACCGCGGCCCGGTCACTGCGCGTCGCAGCCGGACGCCGTGGAGTCAGGGGCCGTTGCCCACCTGCGTCGCGGCCTCGACCGTCACCGTCCGTGCCGAGGTCGATCCGATCTACGCGCTGAGCATCACCGACGGTGACTTCGACGAGCGGCTCCGGGCCGAGCAGTTGCGGGTGTACGACGGCGGCCGCAGCTGGATCCAGGACGCGCTCGGGCGCGACGGGATGACCGCCGGGCAGTCGGAGCAGGTCGCCAACGAGGAGATCGGCCCGCGCGCCGGCGTCACCTACGACAACGTGGCGCTGACCGGGGACGTCCTGGACGACGTCGAGCGGGCCGCTGACGACGGCTATCCGGTGCCCTTCATCACCGACGATCACCAGCTCGTGGTGACCGGCCACACCGACGACCAGCTGCAGGTCTACAACCCATGGGGCTACACCTACTGGATCAGCGAGGACGAGTTCCTCGATGGTTCTCCTGGGTCGGTCCGGCTGCCCCGAACCGGGTAGGGTTCCGGACGTGAGTAGCGAGATCTCCCCCGCCTGGGGCATCGGCCTGGCAACTGTGACCGCTGACGGCACGGTGCTCGACACCTGGTACCCAGCCGGTTACCTCGGTCTCGGGGAGGTTCCCGCCGACGCCCCCGCCCTGCCCGCCGGTCTCACCGGCCCGAAGGCGCTGGCCGGGCTGTCGACCGTCGAGGTCCGCGTCGAGATCGCGTCGCTCGCCGATCCGATCAAGGACTCCTCCGAGGCCTACCTGCGGCTGCACCTGCTCTCGCACCGCCTGGTCAAGCCGAACGCGCAGAACCTCGACGGCATCTTCGGCATGCTCGCCAACGTCGCCTGGACCTCCGCCGGCCCGTGCCCGGCCGACCGCGTCGACGAGCTGCGCCTGATCGAGCGCGCCGCCGGCCGTCACCTCGCCGTCTTCGGCGTCGACAAGTTCCCGCGGATGACCGACTACGTAGTGCCCAGCGGCGTCCGGATCGCCGACGCCGACCGGGTCCGCCTCGGCGCGCACCTCGCCGCCGGCACCACCGTCATGCACGAGGGCTTCTGCAACTTCAACGCCGGCACGCTCGGCACCTCCATGGTCGAGGGCCGCATCGTGCAGGGCGTCATCGTCGGCGCCGACTCCGACATCGGCGCGGGCTCGTCGATAATGGGGACGCTCTCCGGCGGCGGCAAGGAGAAGGTCACCATCGGCGAGCGCAGCCTGCTCGGCGCCAACGCCGGCATCGGCATCTCGCTCGGCGACGACTGCGTGGTCGAGGCGGGCTGCTACATCACCGGCGGCGCCAAGCTGACCCTCCCGGACGGCCGCGTGGTCAAGGCCCGCGAGCTCTCCGGCGTCAACGGCCTGCTCTTCTGGCGCAACTCGGTGACCGGCGCCCTCGAGGCCCGGCCGCGCAAGGGCACCGGCATCACCCTCAACTCCGACCTGCACCTAGCCCAGTAACGTCTCGCCCTTCGGGGTGGTCGCGTAGAGCACCGAGCGGCCGGTCCTGGTCCGGGTGATCAGGCCGGCTCTCTCCAGGACCTTCAGGTGTTCGCTGACGCCGGCCAGGCTCAGGTCCAGATGGACGGCGAGCTGGCTGGTGGTGGCGGGCAGCGTCCGTAGGATAGCGGCGCGTTTCGCACCGATCAGCGGTGCCAGGTCGGCCCCGGCTCCGGGCGGATCCGCGATTCCCCGCGCGCGGTAGGCGATGGTGACGGGGCGTGACGGGTCGGTGCTGATCGCCAGGTTGGCGAAGACGGACGGGACGAGCAGCAGGCCGTTGCCGGTCAGCGCGTAGGTCCCCTTGTCGCGATGCTCGATCGCGATGGCGTTCTCCACCGACCAGCTCACCCGGGGGTGCAGCCCGGCCAGGCCCTCGGTCCAGCCGTACGCCGCGATCCGACCGGCCCGCTGCACGATGTCACGCTCCAGCACCGCGCGGAACCGTGGCCACTCCGGCTCGATCAGCGTCGTCCACGCCGCTTGCAGGGCGTCGGCGAGCCGGTCGACCACGTCGTCGGCGGCGAGGATGTGGCGGGCGTACTCCGGTGGGGTGCGGTGCCCGCGCAGATTCAGCTCCAGCTCGGCCCGCGCCCGCTCCAGCGGGGTCGCCCGGACGACGGCCAGATCCTCGCCGATCTCCCGCCGCGAGCTGACCGGCGCCGGATGTAGGAAATCGGCGTTGTCGTCACGGCGGAACAGGCTGGTCAGCGCGCCGATCGCGGGCACCTCCCGGCGCAACTGCGCCAGTTTCGGCTTCATCCGCCGCACCCACGACGCCAGCACGCCCGCCTCGGCGTTGCCTGCCAGCAGGAACAGCGCCCCCTCCACCTCGAACAGCGGCGAGATCGCATACCGGCACCCGGCAAGATCAGCGGGCGAGACCTGGATCAGCATGTTTCGCTCACCACCGAAACTTTAGCCGTACGCCCGCCACGCACCGATCGTGAACCGGTGACCTATCGCGACGTGTTCGCCGTAACCCAGTTCCGCACGGTGCTCGGCAGCTTCGCCCTCCTGCTGATCAGCGAGAGCATCAAGATGCTGGCGCTGTCGGTGCTCGTCTACACGAGTACGGGCTCGACCTTGCTGGCCGCGCTCGCCTACGTGGCCGGGTTCCTGCCCCAGGTGCTCGGCGGGACCCTGCTGCTCGCGTTCGCCGACAGGTGGCGGCCGCGGCGGCTGATGGTCGGCTACGACCTGGTCCGGATGGCGCTCGCCGTAGTGCTAGCGCTCGCGGTCCTGCCGCCGGTCGGCGCGATGCTCGTCGTGTTCGTGGTGGGCAGCTTCGCGCCGGTGGCGCAGGCCGCCCGGACGGCGTTGACGGCCGACCTGCTGCACGGGGACGCGTACATATTGGGTCGATCGCTCTTCACCGTTGTGTCCGGGGCGATGCAGGTGGTCGGGGCTGCCGTGGGCGGTCTGCTGCTGACGGTGACCGGGCCGGCTTCGGCGCTCTGGCTCGCCGCCGGGGGCTGCGCGGCGTCGGCGCTGGTGGTGCGTTTCGGGCTGACCGACCACCCGGCCCGCCGTACGGGTGACCGGAGCGCGGTGCGGGAGACCTGGCAGGTCAACGGTGCTCTGCTGCGGGACCGGGGCGTTCGGCGGTTGCTGCTGGCCCAGTGGTTGCCGGGATCGCTGATGGTCGCGTCCGAGGGTGTTGTCGTGCCGTACGCGTCCTCGCTGGCCGGAATCCTGCTCGCCGCCGCGGCCGGGGGGATGTTGCTGGGTGATCTCCTGGTGGCCCGTTTCCTGTCACCCGTGCGGCTCACGCCCTGGCTGGCGCTCATTCTGGGGGCGCCTTTGCTGGTCTTCGTGCTGCGACCCGGCGTGGTGCCGGCGTCGATCGCGCTGGGCGTCGCGGCCGCCGGCTTCTCGTATCAGCTCGGACTGGCCCAGCGATTCCTCGACGCCGTGCCGGCGCAATGGCGAGGACAGAGCCTCGGACTCGTCGGCACCGGCACGATGGTCGTGCAGGGACTGGCGATCACCGGCGCGGGCGGACTCGCCGAGATCCTGTCGCCCGGCGTGGTCATCGCGGTCGCCGGAGCGGCATCCCTGCTCGCGACCTTCACTCTTTGGCGGACACTTTCAGGCCCTGCCGGACCGGTGCGATTGATGGCTACCGGCCCGACAGGGGGATCAAGTGCCCGCTGAACGCATTCAGCCGTTTCCTGGATAAGGAGTCAAGGTTTGTCGATTTCTCGACAGGTCGTGGAAGACTCGTCGCATGGCCCCGCAAAGGGCGACCCTCCTCCAGGTCGCACAGCGGGCCGGGGTGTCCCGAAGCACGGCGTCCTTCGTCCTCACCGGACGCCACCTGGACATGCGGATCTCCGAAGACGCCCGGCAACGGGTCCTCCGGGCGGCCCAGGATCTGGACTACCGGCCCAACCTGATGGCGCGCAGCCTGCGCACCAAGGTCACCAAGACGGTCGCGCTGCTCTCCGACACCCTCGCCTCCGATCAGTACGCCGGCCGCGCCATCCACGGCAGCCTCGCCGCCGCGGTCGCCCACGGTCACCTCCTGCTCATCGGCGAAACCGAAGGCGACCCGGTCGTCGAGGAACGGCTCATCTCCGGCTTCCTCGACCGCCAGGTCGACGCCTTCGTCTACGCCAGCATGTCCACCCGCCACGTCCGCGTCCCCAAGCTCCTCAAAGGCCACCCCGTGGTCCTGCTCAACTGCCTCACCCGAGCAGCCACCCCGACCCACCACGCGGTCATCCCGGACGAGCTGGCCGCCGGCTGGAGCGCGGCCCGGACCCTCGCCGAGGCGGGCCACCGGGACGGCATCTACCTCGTCGGACACCCGGCCCAGCACGTCTTCGCCGGCCGCGAACGCCTCGCCGGCCTGCGCGAAGGCCTCGCTGCCACCGGCACGAAACTCGCCGGCACCATCGGCTGCGACTGGCAGCCCGAGCAGGCCCACGACGCGATCAGTCAGGCCCTGGCCGCCGGAACCGCCCCGAAGGCCCTGGTGTGCTTCAACGACCGGATCGCGCTGGGGGCGTACCAGGCACTGCAGGAAGCAGGCCGCACCATCCCGGCCGACGTCTCGGTCCTGTCCTTCGACGACTCCGAACTGGCCGCCTGGCTCCGCCCGCAGCTGACCAGCATTGCCCTCCCCTACTACCAACTCGGCTGGAAAGCCGTCGAACTCCTCCTCACCCACCAGGTCCAGCCCCCGGCAACCCACCGCATAACGATGCCGGTCCGTCTCCGCGCCTCGGTCGGCTCGCTTGGGATTTTGTCGTAGGTGCGTGGTCTTATTGGTGCCGTGACCTCGACTCCTGGTGCTGTTCAGCGGCCTGCGTACCGGCTGGTGCGCAGGCCTGCGGCGGTTGCGGAGTCGTTGCGTGACGATCCGTTGCAGCGGTATGTGATCGGGCACACGTCGGGGCCGCTGTTGGTGGTCGGGGGGCCGGGCACGGGGAAGACGACGGTGCTGGTCGAGGCCGTTGCCGCGCGGGTGGCGTCCGGGGTGGATCCCGAGCGGATCCTGGTGCTGACGTTCGGGCGGCGCGGGGCGACGGCGCTGCGGGATCGGATCGAGGCCCGGATCGCGGGGCCGACGTTTCACGAGCCCCTGGTGCGCAGCTTCCATGCGTACGCGTTCGGGCTGCTCCGCCGTGCCGCCGCTGAGCGGGGTGAGCCCTCGCCGCGGCTGCTGACCGGCCCGGAACAGGATCTGATCATCCGCGAGCTGCTCGAAGTGGTGAGCGACGCGGAGGCCGCCGACACGATCGGGTGGCCCGACGCGTTGCGGCCGGCGCTGCCGACGCGGGCCTTCGCCCAGCAGCTCCGCGACCTGATGCAGCGTGCCGCCGAGCGGGGGATCGGCCCCGTCGACCTCGCCGAGCACGGCAGACGCCTCGGGCGCGACGACTGGCCGGCCGCCGCCCGTTTCCTGCGGGAGTACGTCTCCGTCCTGGCCCTGCGCGACGTGACCACCCGCGGCTCGACCGCCTACGACCCCGCCGAGCTGGTCCGCGCCGCTACGGGGTTGCTGGCTGACGATCCGGTCCTGCTCGACTCCGAGCGTCGGCGCATCGACTACGTCTATGTGGATGAACTGGCCGATACCGACCCGGCGCAGATCGAGCTGCTGGCGCTCGTCGCCGGGGGCGGGAAGCCACTGGTCGCATTTGGTGACCCGGATTCCTCGATCTACGGGTTCCGGGGCGCCGACCCGGAGGCTGTGGACGGCTTCGCCACCAAATTCCGGACGGCCTCCGGCGCGCTCGCCGAGACCGTCATGCTGCACACCAGCTATCGGGTCACGCCGGGGCTGCTCGCCTCTACCGGACGGGTCGCCCGGCGCATGCGCGGGCGGATGAAGCACCGCGCCCTGCATCCACCGCCCGCGCTGCCCGAGCCGGCTCTTCCACTTGCTGATGCGGTCCGGATTGAGGCGGATTCGCCTGATGCCGGACCGGTCGGGGGATCGGCCGCTGTGCGGGTGCCCGCTCAGGGGACCGGTGAGCAGGCTTCGCCGCCTGCTGGGCAACCGGTCTCGCTGCCTGCTGGGCCGCCAGTTCCGCTGCCTGTTGGGCAACCGGTCTCGCCGCCTGTTGGGCCGCCGGTTTCGCTGCCGCGAGCCGAGGTGGCTGCGGCTGTGGTGCGGACGTTTCGGTCGGCGGCGAGTGAGACGGCGTACGTTGCGCATGCGCTGCGGGAGGCTCATCTGCTGCAGGGCATTCCGTGGTCGCGGATGGCGGTCGTGCTTCGGTCGACGACGCTCCAATTGCCCTCGTTGCAGCGCGGGCTGGTGGCCGCGGGGGTGCCGACCGTCACCCATGCCGAGGATCTTCCGCTGCATCTTCAACCGGCGGTTGCTCCCTTCCTGCTTCTGCTGCGGTGCGCGTTGGAGCCCGATCTGCTCGACGAGGAGTCGTCGGTCGCGTTGCTGCACTCGCCGCTGGGTGGGGCGGACCCGCTCGCCGAGCGTCGTCTGCGGCAGGGGCTACGGGCGTTGGCGCTGGCGGCGGGGGATCGGCGGCCCTCGGGGGAGCTGCTCGTCGACGCGTTGCGGGATACGGCCGGGCTGGATGTCGTGGAGCGCAGGTGGGCGGTTCCGGCGCAGAACGTCGCTCGGCTGATCGCCGTTGCGCGGGCGGCCGCCGCTGTTCCCGGGGCCACCGCCGAGCAGGTCCTGTGGGATGTCTGGCGGGCGAGCGGGCTTTCCGACCGGTGGTACGCATTGAGTACGCGCGGGGCGCCCGTCGAACCCGGTGGCGAAGGGGGGCGGGCCCGGCAGTGGCGGGCCGAAGCTGCTGACCGGGATCTCGACGCCATGGTGGTGCTGTTCGACGCGGCGGCGCGGTTTGTTGACCGGCTGCCGGGTGCGCGTACCGAGATCTTTCTCGATCATGTGCTTGGTCAGGATCTGCCCGCGGACTCGATCGCACCCAGCGCGGACCGGGGCGAGGCCGTGCGGCTGCTCACCGCGCACGCTGCGAAGGGGCTCGAGTGGGACGTCGTGGTGCTGGCCGGGGTGCAGGAGGGAATCTGGCCCGACCTGCGGCTGCGGGGGAGTCTGCTCGGGTCGGAGCGGCTCGTTGACCTGATCGCCGGCCGGCCGGCCGCGGGTGCTGCGGCGGTCGTGGGGCAGACCTCGGCCCTGCTCGACGAGGAGCGGCGGTTGTTCTATGTGGCTGCCACCCGGGCGCGGCAGCGGCTGATCGTGACCGCCGTCGCTTCGGCGGGGGTCGGCAGCTCCGAGGGCGAGGAACAGCCGAGCCGTTTCCTGACCGAACTCGGCCTGCCCGACCGGCGCGGCGACGGCCCCCCACCGACCGACCCCCACCGCCCCGACCCCGACGACCCCGGCCCCCCCGAACCCGACGACCCGCAACCCCCGGACCCGGACGACTCCGGCCCGAGCGATGCCACCCCGAGCGATGCCACCCCGAGCGACGCCAGCCCGAGCGATGCTGGCCCGAGCGGCGCAGGCCCGAGCGATGCTGGCCCGAGCGACCCCAGCCCGAGCGACCACGGACCGAGCGACGCCGGCCCGAGCGATCCGGGCTCGAACGACGTCGGCCCGAGCGATGCCCCGGCTGCTGCCGTGCCGGACATGTCAGACATGCCGGGAAGTGGTGTGGGGGATGGCGGGGCCGACGATGAGGAGTTGGCTGTTGGCCGGCCGCCGCGGGCGTTGACGCTTTCGGCGTTGGTGGCTGAGTTGCGTACGGTTGTTGTTGCTCCGGGCAGCACGCCGGGCCGGCGGCATGCCGCTGCGGGGGAGTTGGCGAAGCTGGCTCGGGCGGGTGTTCCCGGGGCTCATCCGGACGAGTGGTGGGGTCTGCGTCCGCTCTCCGATGATCGGCCGCTGGTGGACGACGGTGATCCGGTCAAGGTGACGCCGTCGAGCATGGAGAGCGCCCTGCGGTGCAGTCTGCGGTGGCTGCTCGAACGGCACGGTGGTGCGGGGCCGGCGGGTCCGGCGCAGGGTGTCGGCAACCTGGTCCATGCCGCTGCGATGCTCGCCGAGGATGCGAACGCCGATCGGGAGCAGCTGGTGGAGTACGTGTCGGCGCGGTTCGACGCGATTGAGCTCGCTGCTCGATGGCTGGCCGGCCCCGAGCACGAGCGGGCCCAGGGGATGGTGGACAAGCTGCTGCGCTGGCTGGCGAAGAATCCGCGCCGGTTGCTCGCGATCGAGCACGAGTTCACCGTACGGCTGGATGATCCGAGTCGTCCCATCCAGCTGACCGGGCGGGTTGACCGGCTGGAGGTCGACGAGCAGGGCCGGTTGGTGGTCATCGACTTGAAGACGGGGAAGAGTACGACCGTTTCCGCGCCGGAGGTCGAGGAGCATGCGCAGCTCGCGGGCTACCAGGCGGCGGTTGATGCGGGGGCGTTCGACAGTTTCAGCGTGGGCGCGGAGAGTGGCGGGGCGGGGCTGGTGCAGCTCGGGCCGACCAAGGAAGCGCGCGAGCAGATGCAGGTGCCGCTCAGTGAGGCCGAGGATCCGCAGTGGGCGTACGCCATGGTGCGCCGGACCGCGGACACCATGGCCGCGGCGACGTTCTCGGCGGTGGCCAATGCGAAGTGCCGGGTGTGCCCGGTCCGTACGAGTTGCCCGATCAGCGGCCAGGGCCGCCAGGTAGTGGAGCCGTGACTCAACCGTCGCTTTTCGCCGATGCCGCCCCCAAGCCGCGACGCCGTGCTGATTCCGGGCCCCGCTACACCCCGGACGAGCTGGCCAAGCTGCTGCGCCTGCACCGCCCCACGCCCGAGCAGGCCGCGATCATCGCGGCGCCGATCGAGCCGGTGCTGGTGGTGGCGGGGGCAGGGTCGGGCAAGACCGAGACCATGGCGGCCCGGGTGCTCTGGCTGGTCGCGAACGGGTACGCGCACCCCGACGAGATCCTGGGTCTCACCTTCACACGTAAGGCGGCCGGCGAGCTCGCGCACCGGGTGCGTACCCGGCTCGGGCAGCTTGTCCGCCGGCTGGGCCGCGACGATCAGTTCACGGGCGAGGCGACGATCTCGACCTATCATTCGTACGCCGCCCGGGTGGTCACCGAGCACGGGCTGCGCGCCGGATACGAGCCGTCCGCCCGCCTGCTGACCGAGGCGGCCCGCTGGCAGATCGTGGATTCGATCGTGCGCTCGTACACCGGTGAGATGACCGGGCTGAACCGCGCGCCCAGCACGGTGACCGACGATGTGCTCGCGCTCTCCGGGGAGCTCGCCGAGCACCTGGTCACGCCGGACGACCTGGCCGCCTGGACCGGCCGGTTCTTCGCCGACGTGCAGTCGCTGCCGGGGCGGGTCTACAAGGACGTGTCGGACGTGCTGATGCGCCAGCGGCACCGGCTCACCCTGCTGCCCCTGGTCCGCCTCTACGACCAGCGCAAACTCGACCTGGAGGCGATGGACTTCGGGGATCAGATGGCCCGGGCGGCGCTGGTCGCCCGCGATCACCCCGAGGTCGGCGCGATCGAGCGGGGGCGCTACAAGATCGTGCTGCTCGACGAGTACCAGGACACCAGTCACGCGCAGGTGGTGCTCCTGAACGCGCTGTTCGGCGGCGGGCATCCGGTCACCGCGGTCGGTGACCCGTGCCAGTCGATCTACGGCTGGCGGGGGGCGTCGGCGGGGACGCTGGACCGGTTCCCGACGGAGTTCACCGGGCCGGGCGGGCGCGAGGCGTGGGTGCTCAACCTGACGCGTAGCTGGCGGAACAGGCCGGAGATCCTGCAGGTGGCGAACACGCTGTCCCGGCCGTTGCGCGCCGCCGGGGCCCGGGTGGCCGAGCTGATCCCGGCGCAGCGCGTGGCTGAGCACGTCGGGGGGCGCACGGTCGCTTGTGCGCTCCTGCACACGTACGCCGATGAGGCCGAATGGATCGCGGACTCCCTGCTCACCGCGTGGCGGCTGGCGGCCGGGCTGCCGGAGGCGCTGGCCGGCGACATCCCCCTGGACAAGCGGCCGACCACCGCGGTGCTGGTCCGGGTCCGCAGTCAGATCCCCGCGATCGAGGAGGCGCTGCGCTCGCGCGGGCTGCCGGTCGAGGTGGTCGGTCTGGGCGGTCTGCTCGACACGCCAGAGGTACGCGATGTGGTGTGCACGCTGCGGGTGCTCGCCGACCCGACCGACGGGGCCTCGCTGCTGCGGCTGCTGACCGGCTCGCGCTGGCGGATCGGCCCCCGGGACCTCGTGGCGCTGCATCGGCGGTCGCGGGCGATCGCCTCCGCGCGGGTCGCGAACACCACCGGTGATGCCCAGGAGGCTGAGCTGGCCGAGATCGTCGGGGACCGGCTCGACGACGCGTCACTGGTCGAGGCGATGGCGGATCTCGGGGTGGCGCAGCAGTACTCGCAGGAGGGGTATCCGCGGCTCCGGGCGTACAGCAGGGAGCTGGCTGAGCTGCGGCACCGCCTGGACCAACCGCTGCCCGACCTGATCGCCGACATCGAGCGGACCATCGGCCTGGACGTCGAGGTCGCGGTCCGGGGCTGGGGTGCGGGCGACGCCGGTCTCGCGCGCGGTCACCTGGACGCACTGGGCGACGTCGCGGCCCGGTATTCGGGGGAGACCGACGGTGGCACGCTCGCGGGTTTCCTGGCGTTCCTGGTCGCCGCCGAGGAGGAGGAGCGGGGTCTCGCCCCGGGGCAGGTCGACGTTATCGAGGGCGCGGTGCAGATCCTGACCGCGCACGCCGCGAAGGGCCTGGAGTGGGACGTCGTGAGCGTCGCGGGGCTGGCCAAGAACGTGTGGCCGGGCATGACCCGCGGCTCGGACAACTATCTCGGCGGGATGGGCGTGCTGCCGTTCCCGCTGCGCGGCGACTCCGACGGTCTGCCCGTGCTGGACCTCGGCGAGGCGGTCGACCAGAAGGATGTCGCCACGGCGGTGACGGCGTTCGGGCGGGCGTGGCGGGAGCATGACGAGCGGGAGGAGCGGCGGCTCGCGTACGTCGCGGTCACCCGGCCGCGGCGGCTGCTGCTGGCCTCGGGCTACTGGTGGGGCGACGGCGTGAAGCGCCCGCGTGGCCCGTCGGTGTTCCTGAACGAGATCCGCGCGACCTGCGACGACGGTGCCGGTGTGGTGGACCGCTGGGCCCCCGAGCCCACCGCCGACGCGGTGAATCCGAGCGCCGAGCTGGTCGCCTCCGCGGAATGGCCGTCGGACCCGCTGGGCGCCCGCCGCCCGGCGATGGCCGCCGCCGCCGACCTGATCCGCCGGATGATCGCCGCCCCCGACCCGGAGACCGCCGTGGCGTTCGTGGAGCTGGCCGAAACCGACGACGAGATCGCCGCCCGGGCAGGCCTCGCCGCCGACGTAACCGGCCTGGCCCTGCACGGCGACGAACTGCCGCCCGTGGCCTCGGCAGGAGGCTCGACCCCGGCTGAGCGCTCCGACATCGAACGCTGGCGGACCGAGGTGGCTCTCCTGCTCGCCGAGCGTGAGGAGCGCGCCCGGCACGAGGGTCCCCTCGACGTGGCTCTCCCGCCGCACCTGTCGGTGTCTCAGCTCGTTGTCCTGCGCCACGACCCTCAACATCTGGCCCGTACGCTGCGCCGGCCCCTGCCCGCACGGCCGGCGCCCTACGCCCGGCGCGGTACGGCGTTCCACTCCTGGCTGGAGCAGCGTTACGGCTCGGTCCGGCTGCTCGACCTGGATGAGCTCCCTGGTGCCGCGGACGACGACGCGGCCGGCGACGACGAGCTGGCCGCCCTTCAGCAGGCTTTCCTGGCCGGTGAGTGGGCCGAGCGCACGCCGATCGAGGTAGAGGTCCCGTTCGCGACCACGGTGGCGGGCATCGTGCTGCGAGGGCGGATGGACGCCGTCTTCACGGAGGTGGGTGGCCGTTACGACGTCATCGACTGGAAGACGGGTCGCCGCCCCACCGGACCGGCCGCTGACGCTGCAACGGTGCAGCTCGCGGCGTACAGGATGGCTTGGGCGGCTTTGGCGGACGTGCCGGTGTCGCGGGTGCGGGCCGGTTTTCACTATGTCCGCGAGGGTGTGACCGTGCGCCCGGCCGACCTGCTGGATGCGGACGGCCTGGCCGCACTGATCACCGCGGTGCCGCTCCTACAAGGCGGCGGCGAGCAGATGGAGTAGCGCCTCGGCGTAAGCGGCCGACGGCGTTTCGGACGTGAAAGTCCGTTCTTCACCCAGCAGGATGATCTCCACATCCCATCGGTCGCCGGTGCGCCGCAGGGCCTGGAACGTGCCGCCGAGCAGCCCCCGCATCTGGTCCTCGCGGGGTAGCCAGAGAGCCTCCTCCAGCTCCACGTCGTCCATCGCCCATTCCGTGGTTCCGTTGAACCCGATCACCTGGCCTTCGGGGAGTGTGTGCACCTCAATGGTCATATTGCTGAGGACGAAAACGTCCTCGTCCAGGTCCCGATCGGGGATCGCGAACCGGTCGCCCGGGGCCGGTTTCCAGAGCAGTCCGGCGTCCTTCAGAGCCTGTGCCATGTCCACGCCGATCACGGTGAAACCGCCTCTCTTCGTGCTACGCTGCCTTGCGTTGTGTCAGTTTGGTTCCCAAGTACTCAGGAGCGCCTGTGGGGAAGTCTGCCCCAGGCGCTCTTTGTCGTAACCCGGGTTTCTCCGGGACGGGCGATCAGTACGGCGACACGAGACCCGCAAATTTCGGGTCTTATTATTTCGTTTCAGTCCATAATGGGCAGAAGCGATCGACCGTCGAGGAGACGAGCATGGTTACCGGCGTTGTGAAGTGGTTCAACGCGGACAAGGGCTTCGGGTTCATCACCCCGGACGACGGCGGCGCCGACGTCTTCGCCCACTTCTCCGCAATCCAGACCTCGGGTTACCGCAGCCTGGACGAGAACCAGCGGGTCGAGTTCGAGGTGACCCAGGGCCAGAAGGGCCCGCAGGCGGCTAACATCCGCCCGCTCTGATCACAGCCAAGAGCTGACAACAGCGCCGGCCCCCTGATAAGGGGTCCGGCGCTATTGTTTTGATGCGGATCCGTCAGGCTTCGAGGGGCTCCACCGCGCCGGCCTTTCGCGGGAGCGGGGCCGTGCCGCCGAGGTGGGCGGGCAGCCACCAGGTCTCGTCCGGGCCGGAGGGGCGCTCGGGGTAATCGCGCTGGGCTTCGTCCAGCAGCGCGCTCAGCCGCTCGTGCAGCACCAGCGTTGTCGCCTCGGTGGTGGCGTCCGCGGGCACCACGATCGGCTCACCGATCTTGATGATGACCGGGACATGGCGTTTGGTCAGTTCTTTCGGGCGGCCCTTGGTCCAGAGGCGGTGCGGGCCCCAGACCACGCTCGGGATCAGGGGCACTCCTGCGGCCTGGGCCAGCCGGGCCGCGCCGGACTTGAGGGTCTTGACGGTGAACGACTCACTGATCGTCGCCTCGGGGAAGACGCCCACCACTTCGCCCTTGCGCAGGGCGTTCTCCGCCTCCAGGAAAGCGGCGCTGCCGGCGACCCGGTTGACCGGGATGTGGCGCATGCCGCGCATCAACGGGCCACTGATCTTGTGGTCGAAGACGGACTTCTTCGCCATGAAACGCACCAGCCGCTTGGAGGGCTGGGCACCGAAACCGGCGAAGATGAAGTCGAGGTAGCTGACGTGGTTGCTCGCGAGCACCGCCCCGCCGGTCGTGGGGATGTGCTGGGCACCGTCGACCTGAATCCGCATGTCCAGCAAGCGGAACAACGTCTTCGCCGTGGCGATGACGGGGGGATACACGATTTCCATTCGATTACGGTACCGGCGAACGATGAAGCTTTCCTGTGAGAGCTGCAACCGATTCGGGGACTCCGGCGTCTTTAAGAGTGACTGCGCCGAGCCGTGCCCGGGTCCAGCCTGCTGGAGACCTGGGGCGCGGCACCTCCAGGAGGCTTTGCATGAAGACCGTGTCCGCGCGCCGTGAGCTGGCAATTGTGCTCGCCCTGGCCGTGTTCGGCCTCGGCCTGGTGATGGCGGTGGCGTTCACTCCCTGGTACACGCCGGCCAACAAGGCCGCACCTACGGTGGTGGAGACGGTAACCCCTGGTAGCCAGCTCTGAGCCCGTGCCAACTTGTTGACGACGCGATGCCCGGCCGGGCGGTGAGCCGTCACGGCCCGTGGTGGTGTTCACTGGGATGATGTCCGAGGGCCCGCCGAACACTCCCGCCTGGTCACGGCCGGGGAATCAGTGGTCGTCCGGCGTGGTGACCACTCCTGGCGTACCCCCTGTGGTGCCGCCCGGGCCTCCCGCTCCGCCTGAGCCGCCCGACGACAACGGGCCGCAGCGACGCCGGCGGCAGATGTTGATCTTCGGCGGCATCGCCGGCGGCATCGTGGCGATCGGCCTGGTGATCATCCTGATCGTGGGTCTGAGCTCGGACGGCGACGCGTTCCGGAGCAAGGCTTCCGCCCCCAGCGATGTCCGCCCGCCGCTCGCCCAGATGTGCCCGGCGCCGACCACGATCCCCAGCGAGGAGCCCAGCGCCCCCGCGCAGCAGCTCCCGCCCGAGACCGGGGAGCGCACGGTCGACCAGGAGGCCGGGATCTCCTACAAGAAGTACGGCGCCCCGTGGGTCGCCTGGAACACCGTCTGGCGCGGCGGCACGCTGGAGATCCCCTACCGGGTGGGTCAGCACTTCGTCACCGAGCAGTACTCGGGCGGCAGCTACCACGCCTCGATCCTGTCAGCGGCGGTCCCGGCGGCGGACAACGACGCGGTGTCACTCAACCTGGACTGCGTGGGCCGCCAGGTCACCGCGGACGTCCGCGCCGAGTATTACCCGCAGCCCAACACGCTCGAGCCGCTGCGCGACGGCATGACCACGCTGGGCGGCCGCCCCGCCTATCTCAGCGAGTTCCGCCTGCACTTCGACTCCCCGGGGCTGAACGCCAAGGACGAGCGCTCCGCGGTCGCCGTGATCGACGTCGGCAAGACCACGGCCGCGGTCCTCTACATCTCGATCCCGGGCACCCACAAGCAGTTCGACTACGTCATCAACGACGTGCTGAAATCCGTCCGGCCGCTCTGACCAGCAGCCCAATCACCGGACCGGCCCGCAGCGGCCCACCGGCACCCCGCCGGGGGACGTCACCGTCCGGGCAGCGATCACCCCACCGGCCATCACAACCCACACCCCACCCGCGACAGCCGCCGTGATCGCCTGCCCGGAGCACTGGGTGTAGCGGGGCTGCGGCGAATTCCCGGGCAACGCCCACACCGTGGCCTGCTGCCCGCGCCGGACGGAACCACCGAAGTCGCAGAACGGCGAGATCCACCCCAGATCGCGCCCGTCGGCCACCGCCGTGATCCGGGATTCCCGGCCGCACTCGTTCTCCGCGGTGCAGTGCGTCCGGGTGTCGGTGACCACGACAGCGGTCCGCTCACCGGCATAGCGCACGTACCATCCGGCTCCGACCACGGTCGTGACGATCATCGGCAACCCCATGAAGATCGCGATCCACACAGCCGTCCGCGACAGGGTCACCTCCTGGAACCGCAGGGCGGCCACCATTACACCCGCACCCCACAGCGCCAGCTGAATGACAAACCCGGGCAGAAACGCCCAGTCGCCCCCGGCGTCCACGTCGACAACCGTGTACGCGGAGGCGACCAGCAGTACGGAGTACAACCCCGCCGTCCGAAGTCCGTCGATCATGAACCGGTCAGGCCCCAGCGTTTACGGAGGGCGTTGTCGGCGGCGTTGAAGAGGACGTCGATCAGGATGCCGATGACCAGGACGACGATGATGAAGCTGATGACCAGACTCGACTCGTTGAGGTCGCGGGCCTGCTGCATGCGTACGCCGATGGAGAGCGCGCCCGGCACGATCACCAGGAGCTCGCCGGCCATGAGGCTGCGCCAGGAGAACGCCCAGCCCTGCTTCAGGCCGGAGATGAACGACGGCAGCGAGGCGGGCAGGATCAGGTGCCGGTATTTGGCGAACCCGGTCATGCCGAGAACCTGACCGACCCGCAGCCAGGTCCGGGGCACGTAGTCGATGCCGCTGATCAGGCCGTTCGCGACGGAGGGGGCGGCGCCGATCACGACGACGAACAGGATGGCGCTCTCGCTGAGCTGGAAGAGCAGGATGGCCAGCGGGAACCACATGATCGACGGCATCGTCTGCAGGCCGGTGATCAGTGAGCCGATCGCGGCCCGGAGCGGCGTGAAGCGGGAGACCGCCGCGCCGACGATGGTGCCGATCAGCACGGCGAGGCCGAAGCCGGTCACGGCGCGGAGCATGGTCACGCGTACGCCGTCCCAGAAGTCCCCGGTTTTGATCAGGGTGCCCAGGTCCTCGAAGACCGTTGCCGGGCCGGGGAGGACGTAGACCGGCTTCCACTCGGCCCAGACGACGATCTGCCAGACCAGCACGACGATGCCGATGGCCAGCAGTTTGGGCCAGGCGCTGCGCCAGAAGCGTTTGCCCAGCGAGCCCTTCTCGCTCTTACCGCCGAGCTCGAGCGCGTCGAGGCCGGTGATCCGGTCCTTGGCGGCGTCCGGCTTCTCGACGGGGGCGGGAAGGCTACCGGTGACGCCTTCGAGGCCCGCGCGAGCCGAGGGGTACTTAATTGGCATGACGGGCGACCTCCGCGCGGAGCCGATCGGTGATCTCGGCGGCCTGTCCGGCCACCTCGGGGGAGTCGATGCGGCGTGGCCGCTCGTGGGTGACGGGGAAGTCCTCGATGACCCGGCCGGGGCGGCTGCTGAGCAGGATCACCCGGTCGCCGAGCCGGACGGCCTCGCGCACGTTGTGGGTCACGAAGACGACGGTCAGCTCCTGCTCGCGCCAGATCCGCTCGAGCTCGTCGTGCAGGATGTCGCGGGTCATGGCGTCGAGGGCGCCGAACGGCTCGTCCATCAGCAGGATGTCGGCGTTCTGGGCCAGCGCGCGGGCCAGGGCCACCCGCTGGCGCATGCCGCCGGAGAGCTCGTGCGGGCGCTTGTCGCCGAAGCCCTTGAGCCGGACGATGTCCAGCAGCTCCTCGGCGCGTTGCTTGCGTTCGGCCCGGGCAACGCCGCGCAGCCGCATGGGCAGCTCGACGTTGCCCGAGACGGACAACCACGGGAAGAGCGCCGCTTCCTGGAACATCAGCGAGACGTGCCGGCCGCCGATGTCGAGCGTGCCCGCGCTTATCTTGTCGAGCCCGGCGATCAGCGAGAGCAGCGTGCTCTTGCCACAGCCGGACGCGCCGAGCAGGCAGACGAACTCGCCCTTGCGGACGGTCAGCGACACCTTGTCGAGTGCGAGCAGGGCGTTGCTGCCGCTGCCGTACTGCTTGGAGACGCTGTCGAGGCTGACGACCGCTTGACCGGTCTGTACCGGGTCGGCTTCCACCGTGGTCATGGTCTTACTCCCAGGCTGACAGGGGGATCAGGAGGCTGCGGCGTCGCTGACCGCGGGCTGGCCGTCGGCCTTGAGCAGCTCGTTGAGCGGCCCGAGGTCGTAGATGCCCTTGAGGTCGACCGGCTTGAGCAGGCCGACGTCCTCGGCGTGCTGCGCGCTGGCGTACAGCGACGAGGCGATCGGGTCGTTCGTGAACTGCAGGTTCTTGAACGCCGAGGCGAGGATCTCGTCCTTGAGCGGCTTGCCCGAGAGTGCGGCGAGCTGCTCGTTGGCGGCCTTCTGGGCACCCGCGTTGTCGGTGGAGATGTACTTGACCGCCGCGATGTGACCCTGCAGCAGCTTCTTGACCGTCGCCGGGTACTTCTTGAGGAACTCCTGCGTGACGATCAGGTGGGTGGTGACGAACTGCCCGTTCGGCCAGAGGTCCTTCTCGTTGACCAGGATCTTGCCCTTGGACTCGAGGACCATCCGGCTCAGGTTGGGCTCGGGCACCCACGCGCCGTCGATGGCGCCCTGCGCGAACGCCTGCACGGCGGTCGCGTTGTCCTGCGGGAGCACGGAGACGTCGCCGCCGCCCTGCTGGTCGGCGTTGAGGCCGTTCGACTTCAGGTAGGCCCGCAGCGCCACGTCCTGGGTGTTGCCCAGCTGCGGCGTGGCGATCTTCTTGCCCTTGAGGTCGGCGACGCTGTTGATGCCCTGCCTCACGACCAGGCCGGCGCCGCCCGAGGTGCTGCCCGCGATGATCTTCAGCGCGGTGCCCTTGGAGGTGGCCCAGCCGTTGATGGCCGGGTTCGGGCCGATGTACGTCGCGTCGATCGCGCCGGAGAAGAGCGCCTCGATCGCGGCGGGGCCGGCGTTGAAGGTCTTCGTCTCGAGCTTGGTGCTGCCGAGTGCCTGCTGGAAGAGGCCGTTCTTCACGCCGATCAGGGCGGGGGCGTGGGTGATGTTGGGGAAGTAGCCGAGGCGGATCGCGCCGGCCTCGCCACTGGCGCTGCCCTTGTCGTCGTCGCCACCGCAGGCGGTGAGGGCGGCGGCGGAGAGAAGAGCGGTAGCGGCGACGGCTAGCGCACGGAGAGTGCGGGAGCGCATGCGTAACTCCTAGGTACTTAAGCGGCAGCGGCGATGGTGAGCTGGGCGAGCGTGCGGTGGTTGACGACGCCCTCGATGGCCTCCTCCACCGCCAGCCAGACGTCCTTGAGGCCGGTCGCGACCCCGTGGTACGTCGTGGTGGTGGTGGGCAGGCCGCGAACGGTGGTCAGCGCTCCGCCGACCGCACGGACGACATCGCCGACGGTGATGTCCTCCGCGGGGCGGGCCAGGGCGTATCCCCCGTCGACGCCGCGGTGGCTGTGCAGCAGGCCGGCGCGGCGCAGGTCGAGCAGGATGCCCTGCAGAAAGCTCAGGGGGATGTCCTGGGCGGCTGCGAGCGTCGCGGCCTTGACCAGCGTGTGGTCGTCGGCGGCGATTGCCAGCATGGCCCGGACGGCATAGTCGGTTCGTGCCGAGACGTACACGAAAATCCCCCTGCGGTCTCCTGCTAAACCCTGGTATCTCTATCAGTTGCATGGGAATAGTGGACGAGGTAGGAGGGGAGCGTCAAGTCCCAACCGCATCATGAGAACCGCCACGAGCAGGTAAGGTCACCCGCCGTGAGTACGCAGATCAAGATCGGCCTGCACGAGGTGTCCCGCGTGCGCTGGCCCCGCCAGACCCTGGTCGGCGATGGTAAACAGGTCAAAGTCGCTGTACCGCTGCCCCGGTTGCCGTGGTCCAGCGCGTCGGTCGAGGTGCCGATGGGCGAGAGCGCGGCCCGTGGCATCGAGCGGGTGACCCGGCTGCGGAAGATCTTCGGGTACGGCGTGGCGCCCGCGATCATCCTGCTCTTCGTGGTCGCGGACGCACTGCTGCTCTGGGGCAGGTTCGGCGACCTCAAGCCCCCGGGCGCACTCTTCGCGATCTTCGGAGTGGTCGGTGTGGTCCTGATCCTGACCGGGCTGGTCCCGGACGTGGTCGCGCGGGCCACGGGGACGCCGTACGTGACCCGGGGCACGCTGCGGTTCTCAAAAGCTCGTACCGAAGCCGTCGAACAGCTGGCCAAACTCAACCCGCAGCTTCAGCTGGACAGCGTCACCAAGGGCTGAAGCCTAAGTGGAGAGCCGCCGTGATGCGGCGGACAGGCCGACTGACCTCCCGGGGGGCTAGATTCTTGGGGTGGCTCGCAAAGTGAAGATTCCCGCGACGAAATACCCGGTCGAACGGTTCACCCTCGACAACGGCCTGCGCGTGGTCCTCACGCCCGATCGCAGCGCGCCCGTCGTCGGTGTGGCCGTGGTCTACGACGTCGGCATCCGCTCCGAGCCGGAAGGACGCACCGGCTTCGCTCACCTCTTTGAGCACCTGATGTTCCAGGGCTCGGAAAACCTGGAGAAGCTCGCCCACTTCCGGCACGTGCAGGGTGCGGGCGGCAGCTTCAACGGCTCGACCCACCTCGACTACACCGACTACTTCGAGGTCCTGCCCGCCGGCGCCCTCGAACGGGCGCTGTTCCTCGAGGCCGACCGCATGCGCGGCCCCCGGCTGACCGAGGAGAACCTGCGCAACCAGGTCGACGTGGTCAAGGAGGAGATCCGGGTCAACGTCCTCAACCGGCCCTACGGCGGCTTCCCCTGGTTGAAGCTCCCGCCGGTGATGTTCGAGACGTTCCCCAACGCGCACGACGGCTACGGCTCGTTCACCGATCTGGAGAGCGCCACCGTCGACGACGCGGCCGAGTTCTTCGAGAAGTACTACGCGTCGGGCAACGCGACGCTCGCGGTGGCCGGCGACTTCGACGTGGCCGTCGCGACCGAGATGATCCAGCGGCACTTCGGTGATGTGCCTGCGCGGCCCAAGCCGGTGCTGCCCGCCTTCGACGAGCCGGGTCTCACCTCCGAGCGCCGGGAGAGTTACGTCGACCGGCTCGCCCCGTTGCCCGCGATCGCGGCCGGCTGGCGGGTGCCCGACCCGATCGGGAGCTTCACCGACTACCTGCCTTTCGTCGTGCTGGCCGAGGTGCTCACCGACGGTGACGCGTCCCGCCTGGTCGAGCGGCTGGTGCAGCGCGACCGCATCGTCACCAGCATCGGCGGCTACATCGGCTTCATGGGCGACGAGTTCCAGGTCCGCAACCCCACCGCGTTCCTGTTGCAGGCGCACATGCCGCCGGGCGGCGACTCCGGCAAGGTGCTGCGCGTGGTCGACGAGGAGCTCGACCGGCTCGCCACCGGGGGCCTCGCCGCCGGCGAACTCGCCCGCACCCAGGCCCGGATGGCCACCCACCTGCTGCGGGACACCGACGCGGTCCTGGGCCGCGCCCTGCCGATGGCCGTGCTGGAGCTGCAGCGCGGGCGCCCGGAGCTGCTCAACGAGCTGCCCCGGCTGATCGGCGAGGTCACCGAGACCCAGATCGTCGCGGCCGCTGCCGCCCTGCGGCCCGATAGCCGCGCCACCGTCGAGGTCGTCCCAGGAGCAAACCAGTGAGCACCCACACCCTGCAGAGTCTCCCCGCGGCGGAAAACAAAATGACCAAGCGTCTGCCGGATCTCGTTCCGGATTCCAAGATCAAACTTCCCAAGCAGCTGGAACGTACGCTCAGCAGCGGACTCACCGTCATCGCCGTGCGCCGCCCGTCCGTGCCCCTCGTCGAGCTGCGGCTCCGCGTGCCGTTCGGGCGTGCGCCGCTGCCCCGCGCGACCCTGCTCTCGCAGACGCTGTTCACCGGCACGGCCACGATGAGCAGCATCGACATCGCCGCCGAGCTGCAGACCGTCGGCGGTGGCCTCTCTGCCGGCCTCGACCCCGACCGGCTGCTCATCACCGGGAATTCCCTCGCCGCCGGTCTCGACCGGATGCTGGAGATCCTTGCCGGGGTGCTGACCGAGCCCGCGTACCCGTCCGACGAGGTCGCGGTCGAGCGTGACCGCCTCGTCGACCACATCCAGGTCGCGCAGAGCCAGCCCGCGCATCTCGCCCGGACGGCGCTGCTCAAGCGGGTGTACGGCCGGCACCCGTACGCCGTGCAGACCCCCGAGGCGGAGCAGATCAAGGGGGTACGCCCCGCGCAGCTGCGAGCGCTGCACGCCGACCGGGTGCGGCCCGACGGCTCCGTGCTCGTACTCGTCGGCGATCTCAACCCGGAGAAGGCGATCGACGCCGCGGAGAAGGCCCTCAGCAGCTGGGCCGGCGCCGGCCGTGACGCCACCGTGCCGCCCACCCCCACGCTCGAGCCGGGCCCGCTGCTGCTGGTCGACCGGCCGGGCTCCGTGCAGTCCTCGCTGCGGATGGCGCTGCCCGCGCTGCCCCGCACCGACCCCGACTACGCGGCGCTGCAGCTGGCGAACCTGGTCTTCGGCGGCTACTTCTCGTCACGCTGGGTCGAGAACATCCGCGAGGACAAGGGCTACACGTACGGCCCGCACACCTCGATCGAGCACCTGCTCGCCGGTTCGTCGCTGGTCGTAGCCGCCGAGGTGGCGACCGAGGTGACCGGCCCGGCGATGCTGGAGACGCTCTACGAGCTCGGCAAGATCGCCAGCCTCGCACCAGGTGAGGACGAGCTCGAGCAGGCCCGCCGGTACGCCCTCGGCACCCTGCGCCTGGGCATGTCCACCCAGGCCGGGCTCGCCGGGCTGGCCAGCATCTATGCGAGCTTCGGGCTGCGTCTCGACTACCTCACCGAGCACTCGGCGGCGTTGGCGTCCGCGACCCGGGAGCAGGTCGCCGAGGTGGCGTCGCGCTTCCTGGCCCCGGCCAGGGCCGTCACGGTCGTGCTCGGCGACGCCGACAAGGTGGAGGGACCCCTGACCGCCCTCACCGCCGTGGAACGTGAGGCCGCCGAGTGAGTTCCGAACCCGACATCGGCGAGCGGCCCGGGAGTTCCGAACCCGACGTCGGCGAGCAGCCCGGGTGGGGCGGGCCACCTCTGGCGCGTACCACCCTGGATCGTGCTGCCCATCACCGCACGGACGCCGAGTGGATCGCCGAGGCCTGGAAAACGGGCCTGGTCCTGCTCATCGACATCTCGAAGGGCGGCCGCGCCCTGATCACCGGGCTGGACCAGGGGGAACCCTCCCTGGTGCTGGTCGGCGCGGACGCGGCGCCCGAGGGTGAGCGGCTCTTCCTCGGCATCGACGCGGAGGGCGTGCCGATCTTCGCCGTCGACACACCGCTCCCGGAGCATCCGGGCGCCGAGGCGCGCACCCTGCGCGATATCGGTCACCGGCTCGACTCGCGCGACGCCGGGATCCTCACCACCGCCGCCGCCCTGGGCAACTGGCACGCCTCCCACCGGTTCTCGCCGCTCAACGGTCAGCCCACCACGGTCATCGAGGCCGGCTGGTCCCGCGTCGACGAGAACGGCAAGGCCATGTGGCCGCGCACCGACCCGGCGATGATCGTGCTCGTGCACGACGGCATCGCCGGTCCGCAGGGCCGCTGCCTGCTCGGGCACAACGCCTCCTGGCCCACCGTCGACGGGGTGCGCCGCTTCTCCTGCCTCGCCGGCTACGTCGAGCCGGGCGAGTCCACCGAGGCCGCGGTGGTGCGCGAGGTGCGCGAGGAGGTCGGGATCAAACTCCGGAGCCTGCAGTACGAAGGGAGCCAGTCCTGGCCGTACCCGGGCTCCCTGATGCTCGGCTACCTCGCCGAGGCCGACCCCACCCAGCCGATCGTCGTCGACCCCGAGGAGATCGACGAGGCGCTGTGGCTGACCCGCTCGGAGATCGCCCAGATGATCTCGGGCGAGTTCGAGGTCGCCGGTGTCCGCCTCGGGTTGCCCATGCGCTCCTCGATCGCCCTCTACCTGATCGAGACCTGGCTCAACGCCTGAAAAACGACCGCCCCTCGGATCTTCCGGGGGGCGGCCGTTTTCGTCGTTGCTTACGCGGAGAGCGCGGCCAGATGTTCCTTGACCTGGATGATCGAGGGATTGGTCATCGCGGAGCCGTCGTCGAAACGCATCGTCGGAACCGTCTGGTTACCGCCGTTGACACTCATCACGAAGTCAGCGGCGGCCGGGTCCTGCTCGATGTCGACGACCTCGTACGCGATGCCTTCCCGGTCCAGCTGCGACTTGAGCCGGTGGCAGTAGCCGCACCAGGGCGTCGAGTACATGGTCAGCATCGGTCTGGGTCCCTTCGAAGAAGTCACATGGCACAGCGCCATCCGATGAAACGTCGGACCGGGGTGTCATGATTCCCGGTTGTGACAGCCGAACGTGTTCTTGCCGGGCTCGATCCCGACCAGCGCAGGGCCGTGACCGCTCCGGCGGGCCCGGTCTGCATCCTCGCCGGTGCGGGAACAGGTAAGACACGTGCCATTACCCACCGCATCGCATATCGAACTCTTTCCGGTGAAATCAGCCCGCGGCATGTGCTCGCGGTTACCTTCACCGCGCGGGCCGCCGCCGAGATGCGAGCCCGGCTGACCGCGCTCGGCGCCGGAAAAGTACAGGCCCGCACGTTCCATGCGGCCGCATTGCGCCAAGTGCGATATTTCGCGGCCCGGCTGCTCGAAGGCCGAGGCATGCCCGAGCTGGTGGAGAGCAAGGCTCGCCTGGTCACCCTCGCCGCCAACCACGCCGGGGTGCGCGCCGACCGCAACGCCGCCCGTGACCTCGCCAGCGAGATCGAATGGGCCAAGTCGTCGCTGGTCGAGCCCGGGGGGTACGTCGTGGCCGCGACCAAGGCGCTGCGCGAGCCGCCGTACGAGGTGGGCAAGGTCGCTGACGTGTTCGCCGCGTACGAGTCGCTCAAACGCCGTCAGGGTGTGATCGACTTCGAGGACATGTTGCGCGCCGCCGTCTGGGGCATCGAGGAGCACTCCGACGTCGCCGAGCAGGTCCGCTCGCAGTACAGGCACTTCGTGGTCGACGAGTACCAGGACGTCAACCCGCTCCAGCAGCGTCTGCTCGACGCCTGGCTCGGCGGCCGGGACGACGTCACCGTGGTCGGCGACGCCAGCCAGACGATCTACTCGTTCACCGGCGCGACCTCGTCGTACCTCGTCGATTTTCCGCGCCAGCGCCGCGAGGCCGTCGTCGTCCGGCTGACCCGCGACTACCGCTCCACCCCCCAGGTCGTCGGTCTCGCCAACGCCGTGATCAAGCAGGCCCGCGGCACCGAGGCCCGGCTGCGCCTCGAACTCGTCGGTCAGCGCCCACCCGGCGCCGAGCCCGATCTCAAGATCTTCCCGGATGAGCCCGCCGAAGCCCTCGCGGTCGCCAAGCGCTGCCGCGAGCTGATCGCCGCGGGCACCCCGGCCAGCGAGATCGCCATCCTCTTCCGCACCAACGCCCAGTCGCAGGGTTACGAGGAAGCGCTCGCCGAGGCCCACGTCCCCTATGTCGTCCGGGGCGCCGAACGGTTCTTCGAACGCAGCGAGGTTCGCCAGGCCATGATCGCCCTGCGCGCCGCCGTGCGCTCCACCCCCGGCGAGACCCCGCTGGTCCAGGCCGTCGTCGAGGCACTGTCAGCGACCGGCTGGGCCCGCGACAGGCCCCCGGCAGGCGGCGCCCAGCGTGAGCAGTGGGAGGCACTCGCCGCGATCGTCGCCCTTTCCGAGGAGTACGCCCGGAGCCCCGCTCTGGTTCCGATAGGCGAAGCGGGAGCCGTGCAACGCGACGTCTCGTTGTCCGAATTCAACGAGGAGCTTGCCCGCCGTGCCGAGCAGCAGCACGCCCCGACCGTCGAAGGCGTGACGCTGGCCTCCCTGCACTCCGCCAAGGGCCTCGAATGGGACGCGGTGTTCCTGGTCGGGCTCGCCGACGGCACCCTGCCCACGACGTACGCGAAGACCACCGAACAGCTCGAGGAGGAACGCCGGCTGCTCTACGTCGGGGTGACCCGGGCCCGGCAGTGGCTGTGGCTCTCCTACGGCCAGATGCGCGCGTCCGGCGGCCGCACCCGACGCCCGTGCCGCTTCCTACCGCAGCTCACCGACACCCGCCACCGCACTTTCGAGAAACCGGGCGTGGCGACAGCGAGCCGAAAAGCCGCCAGCAGGCATGCCCCCGTGGCCTCGTGCCGCATCTGCGGAGCAACGCTGACGGCCGGTGTCGACCGCAAACTGGGCCGCTGCGCCACCTGCCCGTCGGACCTCGACCAGGAGCTCTACGAGCGGCTGCAGACCTGGCGTGCGCTGGTCGCGAAGGAGCAGAAAGTCCCTGCGTACGTCGTCTTCACCGACGCCACGATCGTGGCCATCGCCGAGCGTCAGCCGGGCACTCCGCCGGAGCTGCTGGCGATCGCCGGCCTCGGCCCCCGCAAGCTCAATCAGTACGGCGCCGCGGTGTTCGCTCTTGTCGCGGGCGCCGACCCCATCGAGACGGCCGAAAAAAACTTTGAAAGTTAGTCCGTTAATTCGTTTGCCCTCCCTGCGGGGGAGCGAATAGCCTCAGTTCACACCTTGGCGAGCGACCTGCTCGCAAAGGGTTTCGGATCGAGTGCAACACGATGGAGGAGGTGGCAATGATGAGGCTCAACTACACGATCGAGCGTCCGTCGACGCTGCCTGCTGCGTTCTGCACTCCATCCGCTTCTTGGCTCCCCATGACCGCCCTCGCGCTGGAATCCGCCCTTGTGGTGGAGTCCGCCCCCGTGGCGATCCTGGCTGCTGAGCGGGCCCCGGTTTCGCAGGCGCACCAGGTCCAGGTCCAGGCCGAGCTGGCCCAGGTTCTGGTGTCCGTCGATGGAAGCTACGAGACCAGTGGGTTCACGGGCGGCAACGGCACGGATATCCCGATGAAGCGTCGGAATGGTGCCAGCGGCGTCCCGCCTCGAGGAAGGCCGGTCTGATCTACAGACCTCCGGCTCACCTCGAGGCCGCGGAACCCCTAACCGGGATCCGCGGCCTTAATTTTTTGCCGGCTCACCGGCCGGTGTAAACGAAGCACCACGATCCAGAAGATCGAGAAGAAGAGAGAGGTGACCGGGCTTTATGAGTCTGGCGCTGGCCCCCCTCGACGTGAGCGTCGAGATCGAGGCAAACCTGCCCTGTCGGAAGTTCGACCCGGACCTTTGGTTCTCGGACTCCCCGGCCCAGCTGGAACTGGCAAAGTCGCTCTGCGGGGACTGCCCGCTGCGCGTCGAATGCCTGGCCGGCGCGGTCGAGCGGAACGAGCCCTGGGGCGTCTGGGGCGGCGAAATCTTCGAGCGCGGCGCAGTCGTCGCGCGCAAGCGGCCCCGTGGCCGTCCCCGCAAGGTCGACGTCGCCCGCGACGCCGAGCTCGCCGTTGAGGTCGAAGAGCGTCTCGAGGCCGTCGGTCTCGAATCCCGCAACTCGGTCCGGCTGGCAGCCTGAAATGACCACCATCACCACCCCTTACCGAAAGACGGAAGACGCAGCGATGACCCCGAACGGAACCCCCAAGGTAAGACTCATCCAAGAAGCGCTATCACGCGCCCGAATGCGTAGGCCTCAGGAAATCCACACCCCTGAGGCCCACCGCCCCGCACGTCAGATCGCCATGGAGGCCCGCCACCGGGCCGCCAACGAGCTGGGTGGACGCCTCTGATCGTGCCCTTCCCAACCGCCCCGCCCGCAGCTCACCCTGCGAGCGGGGCGCTTCCGTTTCCGCTGCCGCTAATGTTCCCGTTCCGCTTTGGTTGCCGCTTCCGCGTGAGGCGGCTCTCTTTGAGGCGGCTTTCCGCCGAAGTCTGTCCCGGTCGGCGCTGATCCGGCTACCAGGTGGCCCGGCTGTCTAACGGTCGAGCCATCTGACAGCCGCCCCCATTGGCCAGCGCCCCCATTGGCCGGCGCCCCCATTGACAGGCGACCCGGTTGGCCGGCGCCCCCATTGACAGGCGACCCGGTTGGCCGGCGCCCCCATTGGCCGGCGCCCCCATTGGCCGGCGACCCGGTTGGTAGGCGGCCCGGTTGGCAGGCGGATCGCTTCATTGCTGTGCGAGGCCGGCGTCAGCAACACCGCGGCCCGTCTCGTCGTGCCGAGTGTCCAGCTGGCCTGAAATCAAGCGACCGGAGCGAAGCCGGGAAGCCATTTCTCGAGAATCGTCCGATACGGCGCCTTGGCCTCCAGCTGGCACAGGACCCCGATCGAGCCCAGCGTCACCCGGTGGATCAGCAGGTAGGACGGCGGAAGGTTCAGCTTGCGGCTCAGCTGGAAGCCCGGCGACCGGGGGCTGGAGAGCCGGGTGGCCTCGGCGCGGATCCAGGCACGGGTGAACCGGAACTCGTCCACAGCGACCGGCTCGATCATCGGCCGTAGGAAGTCGAGAACCGCCCGGGCGTCAAGCTCGTCATCCGGTTTGATGAAGCCCTCTTCGCGGAGCCCGTCCGCAACACCGTCGGCGTCACCGTCGAGAGCGAGCCGAACCAGTCGTCCGATCGGCTCGGGGTGCCCCTCCGGCAACCGCGCCACCGCCCCGAAGTCGATGACTCCCAGGCGGCCATCGGGAAGAATCCGGAAATTCCCGGGGTGCGGGTCGGCATGCAGCAACCCGGCCCGAGCCGGCGCCGAGAAGTGCAGCGTCGCCATGAGCCGCCCAGCCTCGTCCCGCTCCTCCTCGGTGCCATCCGTAATGACCTTGGCCAGCGGCGTTCCGTCAACCCACTCGGTTACCAGCACCCGAGGCGACGAAGCCAGCACCCGAGGCACATAGATCTCCGCATCATCCCTGAACGCGTTCGCGAACGCGGTCTGAGTCTCCGCCTCCATCGCGTAGTCAAGCTCTTCGATCACCCGCTCACGCAACTCGGTGAGCAGCGGCTTCATGTCCATGCCCGGCTGAATGACCTTGAACATCCCGGCGAGCCGCCCGAGTTGTTTGAGATCGGAGATCAGCGCCTCACCGGCCCCCGGATACTGAACCTTCACCGCCACGGTGATCGTCTTCGGCTTGGCACCCTTACGCGAAGGCGGCAACTTCCAGACTGCCTTGTGCACCTGCCCGATACTCGCGGCCGCAGCCGGACTGTCATCGAACTCAGCGAACTTGTCCCGCCAGTCCGCCCCCAACTGCTCGGCCAGCGCCTTGTGCACACTCGCCACCGGCATCGGCGGGGCAGCTTCCTGAAGCTTGGTCAGCGCCTGCCGATAGGGCCCGGCCATCTCCTCGGGCATGGCGGCCTCAAAGACCGACAGCGCCTGCCCGAACTTCATCGCCCCACCCTTGAGCTGGCCAAGGACGCTGAAAAGCTGTTCGGCGGTGCGCTGCTGGATGTCCGCGGAGATGACATCGCCGGCGATCCCCGTAACCCTCTTACCAAACCCGAGCACCGTCCGCCCGGCAAAGCCGAGAGGCAGCGCTGCAAGCTTGGCGGTCCGGGACGCCGCACGACGCGGGATATCGGTCACCAGATCATTGTGACCGACGTGACGCCAAACGACCCCCCGCCCCGATACCCCACCCACCCAGCACCCCTTCGAACCCCGAAGTGTTTTGTACGCACTTAGCGCCTGTTGAGGCTTACATCCCACGCCATCCGAGGCGAGATCGTGCCCCTCAGCCCCAAAATGCCGTCTTGAAAAAGATTGCCCCACTGCTCCACCCGACCTCAGGACCGATGCCTGGACCAGCGGCTGGACAGCTGGAGGCTGGAAGCCCGGGTCGCGAGGGACCCAGGTGGTGAGGTCCCAGGTGCGGGTGGCCATGGCTGGGCGGCGGGGGTCTGGGTAGCGATGGCCGGGCGGCGACGGCGAAGGTGGCGATGGCCAGGTTGGCATGG
>NZ_BOQP01000036.1 GCF_018332715.1 Winogradskya consettensis
TGGATCGAGGCCGCACGAGCATTGTTCCGTGAGGCGAACACCCACCGGGCACAGGCCGCCGCTGACCATGAACGTGACCGCAGGCGTGCCGCCGGTGACCTGTTCGACTGGGGCCGGTTCACCAACCGCTGGCTTGTAAAGTACGCCGCCGCCTACTAACCCACGAACACCGAAATCTGCGTCACACCCGGGGCTTGACACAACAATCAACGCGCGCGCTTAAATCACTCGACCAAATTCACAACCGGTGGCGAGCCCGGCGGGAATAGACGCGACATGGGCGACGTGGTGGCTCTACGCCTACGATCCGGACGCAGGCAGGCATTCCTGCATAACGGAGGAAATCCTGCGCGTCTTCTTCGCGAGGCCCGCCCATGCCGCACTCCCCCTCGGCAATGGCAGCAACCCTGCCGCGATCGAGCAAAAAACCGATCTTCGACCACTATTCCGGCCGCACGCTCTCATGCCGCGATCCGGGCCTCCGACAGGCCGTGATGGGGCTGTCGCTCAAGGCGCCGCCCGGCGTCTACTCACTCACCAGCAAGCCGGTCGGAGCTGTAGGACCGGGGCTGCGGCAACGCCGCCATGCTGCGAGCGGATAGCCCCGAGACGCGCCTGGCTGTCATAGCTCGCTCGGCGCTGGCCTAGCGGGCATACCGCGAGTGTCCAGCAGGGTGATGAGCCGGGCCTTCTCCTCAGCCTCCAGCGAGCCGGTCGGGAGGGTGATGATCCGGCTCCGACCCACGAAACAAGCCACCTGCCCACGCCACTGCTCGACTTTGGTGATACCCGGCCAGGGCCACGATGTGGTGTCGAACCCGGTCGTCGTGTGAACCCCGTCGGCATCGACCCGGTACGCGACGACGTGCCCGATATTGGCAGCGTCCCGCTTGACCACCATCGAAGCCGCATAGCGGGGTAGCCACAACACCGAACCACCGGCAAGGACCACGCCGATCACGACACCGGTCCATTCACCTTTCACGAGCCAGAAGATCGAGACCAGCGACACGACCCCCGCCATGGCCCAGGCCCGCGCCCGGAACAAGCGGGTGAAAATCGCCGCATACATCCACTCTTCGGTGCGGGCCTGGAAGGTCACGGCCGTCTCGTCGTTCACAACGCGGCAGCATAGATGCCACGGAGTCCGACCTGGACGGCAGATCGCAGCCGCTTTCCCCCTTACCGGCGGCGTGTGCCTGGTGGACGCAGCATGCCCGTAGGAGGATCAAGATCCGAACTCCGACGCCCGCAATGGCCACACCCGCTGGCGAGCAAACTGGAAGCAGCGCGCCGCTCCCCACTGCACCGAACCGACCTGAACAGCCCTTACCTGCGCACCACCGCGCCAACACCGGCGCACGTCATGCAGGCTTGCGGACCGCTCACTGGCCCAGGGGTGCGAAGACGTGGTGCTGCCAGATCTGACGCGAGTGCTGCTCGGGGTAGGGGGCGACGTCGCCCGGGACGTCGAAGATCTGGGTGAGCTGCGAGCCGGGATCGTAGGCCGGCCAGCCTGGGTCGCCGGCGGTGGCGAAGCGGGTCCACGCGGCCCGCATCCGCGCGGACAGGTCGGCCGCGTCGGGGCCGGGCTCGTCGCCGAGCAGCGCGGCGGGCCCGCCGGCGGTGAGGTTGCCGAAGACGAGTGGGACGTCGAGGCCGTGGCAGGCACCGAGGATGCCGCCCATTCCGGGTGCCGGCCAGGTCAGCTCGTAGAGATAGGTGCGGCCGGTGTGCGCGTCGGCGAGGTGGACCGTGGGCATGCGGAACAGCCAGTCGGAGTGGACGAGTTCGTAGAGCTCTTCGGCGGCGGCGTCCGGGAAGGCGTCGCGGTAGCGCTGGGCGCCGTCGGGTGCGGGCGCGAGCGTGTCGAGGGCATGGGCGGCCTGCTCCGGCGTCACCCGGCCGAGCTCGCCGTTGATCAGGCTGAACAGCCGCTGTTCGTGGCGGGTGTGCCCGGCCAGCAGCACTACGTCGTGCGCGGCACCGGCGGCCAGGGCCTGCCAGGGGGTCGCCGGCAGGACGTCGCCGTCGACCACGGGGGCGAACAGCATCGACTCGTACGCCGCCGGGCCGGCCGTGACCGCGTCGGCCGTACGCGCCAGGAGGCCCGGGTCCACCTCGGCGAGGTCCGTGACGGTCGGTTCGAGGCCGATCTCGGCCGCGCACGCGGTGGCGATGGCGGAGGCGAGCTCCGGGGTGAAGTAGGCGCCCGGCACGCTCTGCGCGATGGCTCCGTGGAACAGTCCGGCGGCGCGGGGCATCGCGAGCAGTGCGGCGACCGATCCGCCGCCCGCGGACTCGCCGAAGATAGTCACCCGGTCGGGATCCCCGCCGAACGCGGTGACGTTGTCGCGCACCCACTCCAGGGCGGCGACCTGGTCGAGCAGCCCGCGGTTGGCGGGAGCGCCGGCCAGGGCGCCGAAGCCCTCCAGCCCGAGGCGGTAGTTGAAGGTCACCAGGACCAGGTTGCCGTCGCGGGCGAGGTGGCCGCCGTCGTACTCCGGCCAGCTCGCCATGCCGACCGTGTAGCCGCCACCGTAGATCCACACCAGCACCGGGAGCCGCGCCGCGGGATCGGGGGCGGGCGACCAGACGTTGACGGTCAGCCAGTCGTCGCTGGTCGCTGGGGGCGCTCCCCTGCCGAACGCGTCGCTCTGCGGAACCGGTGGCCCGAATGCCACCGCCGGGCGTACGCCGTCCCAGTCGTCCGCGCGTCGTGGTGCGCCGAACCGATGCGCGCCGACCGGCGGAGCTGAGTACGGAATCCCGCGGAAGACCGCGACGTCCGACTCCCAGCTCCCGCTCAACGCCCCGTTGCGTACCCGAACCTGTGGCGGCATAGCCGGATCCTCGTCCGGCACCGGCACCGCCGCCAGCGATTAACCCAGGGAGGCGCTCGCCGCCCGCAGCTCTTCCAATGCGGCGAGGGTGTGCGGGGCGAGTGTGCCCTCGGCGCTCTTGTCGACCTCGGACCACTGGGCGTAGCCGCGCTTGAACGCTAGGACGCCCATCTCCCCCGCCAGCGCGGCGGTCGGGCCGGGGACACCCCGGGCGGCCAGGGCGTCCGTCATGGCTGCGGCGAGGCTGACGGTTTTGAGGGCGTCGCGCTCCTGCAGCTCAGTGCTGGCGGCGACCGCGGCCTTGATGCGGGGGCCCAGGTCACGGTTCAGGGGGCCCATGGCGCCCGATACGCGTACGAGACCGGCCGCCACCGCCTCGAGGGGGGTCACACCGTCGGGGGCTTCGGCGATGCCCTCGGCCAGCAGCAGGCTCAGGGTTTCCTGCCCGGCCACGAGCAGCTCGCGCTTGTCGGGGAAGTGCCGGAAGAACGTGCTGCGGGTGACGCCGGCGCGCTCGGCGATCTGCGCGACCGTCGTGGCGTCGTAGCCCTGCTCGGTGAACAGGTCGACGGCGGCCATGACGAGTCGCTCACGTGCACCGGGTTCCCATCGAGCCATGCTCCCATCATAAGTGACGGGACACATGTCCCATCACCTGGTAGTGTCATGGGATAAGAGTCCCATCACTTCTCGGGAGTATCCATGCACGTCTTCATCACCGGCGGCACCGGCCTGATCGGCTCCGCCGTCGTCGCCGAACTGCTCGGCAACGGCCACACCGTCCTCGCGCTCACCCGCTCCGACGCCTCCACCCAGGCCGCCGAGCAGGCCGGCGCCAAGACCCTGCGCGGCGGCCTGGCCGACCTCGACGTCATCCGCTCCGGCGCCGCCCAGGCCGATGGCGTGATCCACCTCGCCTTCGGCAACGACTTCAGCAGCGCCGAAGCGGTTGCCAACTCGGTCGCCGAGGAAACCGCCGCGATCATGGGCATCGGCGAGGAACTCATCGGCAGCGACCGCCCGTTCGCGATCGTTTCCGGCACGCCGTGGGTCGCGGGCCGGCTCTCCACCGAAACCGACCAGCTCCCCCTCGAAGGCCCGGTCGGCGGTCGCGGCCGTACGGTCAACGCAGCATTGGAACTGGCCTCGCGGGGCGTCCGGACCACCGCCATCCGCATGCCACGCACGGTTCACAACAACGGCGAGGGCGGATTCGGCGGGCTGCTCACCCAGATCGCCCGCCAGAGCGGGGTGTCCGGCTACCCGGGCGACGGTACGCAGCGCTGGCCCGCTGTGCACGCGCTCGACGCCGCGGTGCTGTTCCGGCTCGCCCTGGAGAGCGCCCCCGCGGGTACCGCGTGGCACGCGGTGGCCGACGAGGGTGACGCGGTGCGCGACATCGCCGCGGTGATCGGCCGGCGGCTGAGTCTCCCCGTCGAGCCGGTGCCCACGGAGAACTTCGGCCCCCTCGGCCCGATCTTCGCCGCCGACCAGCCGTCGTCGAGCGAATACACCCGCAAGACCCTCGGCTGGGAGCCCAAGCACCCGAGCCTGCTCGAGGACCTGGAGAACATCCAGCCGTAATCTCTGCCGGTGATCAAAGTCAGATGGCCCTCGTCACGGCGGTGAGCGTGCTGACGCTCATCGGCGCGACGGGGCTGATCGTGCGCCGGCAGCCCGCGGCTGATCCCGCGCCGACGGGATTCTCCGGCGGTTTCAGCTGCAACGGGGGCATGGACACGTGTATGCAGATGGCCTCGGAGCTTGCTCGGCGGGCGCCGCTCACCGAGGCCGACTCGCTGGCCGGGCAGACAGCGATCGCCCGCATCGACCAGGCATTGGCCGCTGCCACACCGAGCTCGCCGTCCTGCGCACCGGACGATGACGGTTGCCTGGTGGCACCGACCGCCCCAGCCGCCGAGCAGGCGCGCAAAGCCCTTTCCGACGCGGGGTTCGACGACGTCGCCGCTCGTACGGCTCGCGCCGGCGATCCGGCGCCGGAGGGTTCGTTTCTCGCCGCGGTCGGTGTGGGGCCGGCGTGCGTATTGCTGTACCAGCAGAACGCATCCCAGAGCGGAACGGTCATGGGACGACTGCCCGACGGAACCTGCCTGACCGTCTGACCACATGGGAGTACGGCGCCCCTGCGCACCCCCGGTCGGCGCAGCGATATTCCGCACGCGCGGCACAGGTCGCCGGGGCGGGATCGGCGGCCTTCCCCGACGCGCTCACTCTGCACAAGACGGGGTGTCCGGGCCAAGCTGGCCATTTTGCAGGGCGAACGGTGACCGGTTCAGAGCCTTGATCACTCTGGAGTTTGCTGGTTGGGTAGCCGGCATGACTGAGCTCGGGCCCGTTGCCTGGCCGCCGGAGCCGATCCGGACCGCGAGGCTCGTGCTCCGGGAGTCCGATAGCCGGGACCGTCCGGTGTTCGTCGAGCTGCTGGCGTCGGAGGAGGTGCATACCTATCTCGGCGGGCCGCAGCAGCGGGAATTGCCTGCGGTTCCTGAGCGGTGGCCAGGGAGCTTTGTCGTCGAACGCGACGGGGCGATGATCGGGCAGATCATGATCAGGAGAGCACCGCAGGACCGTCGCCCGGCCATTGCCGGGAAGGTCGACATCGGATACCTGTTTCTGCCGCGGGCCTGGGGATTCGGGTACGCCGCCGAGGCCTGCGCGGCGGCTCTCGACTGGGTTGAACATGTGCTTCCCGGGGAGCCGGTGGTGCTGATTACGCAGAGCGCCAACGTTGCCTCGATGCGGCTCGCGGCGAAGCTGGGGTTCGTCGAAGTGGAGCGGTTCCATGCCTGGGATGCCGAGCAATGGGTCGGTCAGCGCTCGGCCGGTCCATTAATGTCGGAGGAATGACGCCAGTCAGCGTGTTCGACTCACTGAGCCTCGACGCCGTGCCCGACCAGGAGGCGCTGCGCGAGGTGTACGCCCTCCCCAGCGACGCCGCCGTGCGCAAGCAGATGACCGAGCTCACCGAGCAGACCCGGCGGTTGATCGCATGCTCGTCGCTGGTCCTGGTCGCCAGCGTGGACGCCGACGGTAACTGTGATGTCTCCCCGCGCGGCGGGCCGGCCGGGTTCGTCGCCGTGCTGGACTCCCGGACGGTGGCGATCCCGGACGCGACCGGCAACAAGCGGCTGGACAGCCTGCAGAACGTCGTCGCCACCGGGCGGGCCGGGCTGATCTTCGTCGTCCCGGGGCGCACCACGACGCTGAGGCTCAACGGGCGGGCCTGTGTCTCCACGCGCCCCGAGTTGCTGGCGCAACTGACCGCCGTGGGTAAGCCGCCGGCCAGTGCGCTGGTGGTCGGAATCGACGAGGTCTATCCGCACTGCCCCAAGGCGTTCCTGCGCGGCAATGCCTGGAAACCGGAGCAGTGGCTGCCCGCGGACGCCCAGCCGACGTCGGCCGAGGTGACGCTCGCGCAGTTGCGGATGCCGGATCTGACGATCGCCGACATCCAAAAAACGGAGGCGGATGCGCTGAAGTACCGGTACGAGTAGCGCATGGAGATTGTTACGCGTACCGATCATCCGGAACTACAGGAAGCTGCCACGGTCGCGTTCCGGGAACGGTGGCCGGAGTTCATTTTTCATGATGACGTGTCGAGGCAGCACATGGGCCGGGTCAGAACGTACTTCGCACGGTACGACGTGATGGTCATCGACGACGGAGCTGTGCTGGCCGGCGGGTGGGGCGTACCGATGGCGTGGGACGGGACAGTGCAGGATCTGCCGTCCGGTTATGACGAAGCCCTGGTCCGGGCGGTGGAGGGCCGGGAAGCCGAGGTCGCGCCCACGACCCTGAGTTTCATGGCGGCCGCGGTCAGTGCATCTCATGACAAACGGGGACTGGCCGCGGTCGTGCTCGGGGAGTTGTCACGGCGCGCCCATGAGGACGGTCTCGGGCACGTCATCGCCCCGCTACGGCCGACGTGTAAGCATCGGTATCCGACCGTGACGATGGCCAAGTATGCCGGGTGGAGCCGTCCGGACGGGCTGTCGATCGACCCGTGGATCCGGACCCATCAGCGGATGGGCGCCCGGGTGCTGTGCCCTGCTCCGAGATCGATGGTGATTGAAGGGACCGTTGCCGAATGGGAGGCCTGGGCGGCGATGGTCTTCCCCGTCACTGGCGAATATGTCGTCCCGGACGCGCTGAACCTCGTAATGATCGACCGGGAGGGGGACCGGGGTGTCTACGTCGAGGAGAACCTCTGGGTGCAGCACAGCTGATCGGCACCCCGGACATAGGTGGCTGCCGCTCGTTGCGCAAGATGATGGTCATGCTTCCCGATTGGCTACTGGCTGAGCTCGACACCGTGCCGGATTATGACGCGTTTGCCGGGGTGGACGAGTTGCATGCCGGGTTGCGGGCGATCGCCGAGCGGTATCCGGACATTGCGACCCTGCACCGGTGCGGGTCGTCGCGGCAGGGTGACCCGTTGTGGTGCCTGAGTATCGATCGGCGGCCCGGGGAACGGCCCGGGGAGGCGCCCGAGGCGCTGGCGTTCGGGTTGCCGCATCCCAATGAGCCGATCGGCGGGCTGACCGCGCTGCATCTGGCCGAACGGCTCTGCGCCGACGACGTGTTGCGGGAACGGCTCGGGCACCGGTGGCGGATTGTCGACTGCGCCGATCCGGACGGGTTGCGGCTCAACGAGGGATGGTTGCGGGGGCCGTTCACCCGGGCGAACTATGCGCGGCATTTCTACCGGCCGGCGGGGCGTGACCAGGTGGAGTGGAATTTCCCGATCAACCATCAGACCGCGTATTTCGACGCGCCGATGCCGGAGACGCAGGCGCTGATGCGGCTCATCGACGAGCACCGGCCGGCGTTGGTGGCGTCATTGCACAACAGTGAGCTGGGTGGCGCGTACTACTGGTTGAATCGGGCGGAGCCCGCCCTGCATCCCGTGCTGAAAGAGGTGCCGCGACATCTCGGCATTCCCCTGGATCGTGGGGAGCCCGAGGCGGCCGGGCTGAATATGCTCGACGAGGCGATCTACGAGGCCGCGGCGCTGGAAAAAGTGTACGAGAAGACCATCGCCGACGGTGCGCCCTGGTTCGAGGGCGGCGGCAGCACCACCTGGTACGCCGATCGGTGGGGCGCGTTGATGCTGGTCAGCGAGTTGCCGTACTGGCTGGATCCGCGCGTTGACGACACAAGTCCGGCCGGGGTGTCGTACGCACAGGCCTTGGCGGCCAATGCAGCGGGATTGGGCGAATTGGCGGAGCTGTTGAATCGCTCGGTCGATGCTGTCGAGGGTCAGTTGCTCGCGCCGGACTCCCCGTTCTGGCGGGCCGCGCGGTTCTTCGCGAGCCTGGTGCGCGATGCTGCGGCGGGGCGTAGAACGCGCAGTGAACTGCCCGCGTCGGACCGTCCGGCGACGGTTGCCGAGGCGATTTCCCTCGAATCCCACGTGCATGAATGGCGACTGCGTTACGGCGGCATCCTGCTGCGTGCATTGCAGGGCGAGGCCGCGGTGGGCAATGTGCGTCATTCGGTACGCGCGGCGCTCAGCGAGATCGAGCAGCAGTATGCCGATTGGCTCGCCGAGGACACGGCCGGTGGCGAGCTGGAACCGATCGAGATCCGCCGGCTGGTGTCAGTTCAGTACGCCGCGACCATCGCTGCGGCGGCCCACCTCGCCCACACTCTGTAGATGCGGATCTCCGACGCCTGGGGGCGGCTCCGGCGGCGGGTCGGGTGGCTCGATCACCTGATCCGCGCCGGCGTGCGCTACGACGAGGCCGACGGTGGCCGGCTCGCCGCCGCGGTCACGTACTACGCGTTCTTCGCCGTCTTCGCGCTGGGCCTGCTCGGGTTCGCGGTGTTCGGGTTCTTCCTCGACGACCAGGCGGTGCTGCGCTCGGTGCAGCGTTACCTCGCGGAGGACCTGCCCCGGGTGGACGTGCAGTCGCTGCGCAACGCCCGCGGAACCGTCGGCGTCATCGCGTTCTTCGGGCTGCCGATCACCGCCTGGTTCTGGGTCGACGTGCTGCGCTCGTCGATCCGCCGGATCTGGCAGCTGGCGGAATACCCGGGCAGAATCGTCATCCGCATCCTCGTCGACCTGCTCGTGCTGACCGGGCTGGGAGTGCTGCTCGCCACGTCGCTGGCGATCGCCTACGTGACGACCACTGTCGCCAACCGGGCGGTCGATGTGGCGAACACCGATCCGGAGCCGTCGCACTGGCTGCTCAGCGGGGTCGGGCTGGTGGTCGGGCTGGCCGTGAACACGGCGCTGGCGTGTGGGGCACTGACCGGGCTGCCACGCGTACGCATGCCATGGCGCCGTTTGATCGGTCCTGCCCTGCTCGTAGCGGTCGGGTTGGAACTGCTCAAGACGTTGGGGCGGCTGTATGTGCAGGCCACCGAGTCGAACCCGACCTACAAGCTCGTCGCCGGATCGGTCGGGCTGCTCGTGTTCCTCAACGCGGTGAACCAGCTGGTGCTGTTCGCCGCGGCCCTTACCGCTACGGGTACGGCCGGGAGCCCGTCCGATCTCGCCACGTCCGAGGAACCCTCAGGTGGTGGTGCCGCACCCGGTGCAGAACATGGCTGACGGGTTCAGTTTCGTGCCGCACTGACCGCAGAACCGGGCGGCCTCCTGCGCTGCCGCCAGGGGCGTGCCGCAGTGCTGGCAGTACTTCCCGCCGCCGGTCTCGTTGCTGCACGACGGGCAGCGCGCGGTGACCTCGTGCTGGTGTTGCACGTTGTTCGTCCAGTCGACCCGGGCGATGCTCTCCCGCAGCTGATGGCGTTGCGCCTCGGCCTGCATGCCGGCGATCTCCTGGTCGAGCTTCGGCGCACAGTCCGCGCAGACACCGCGCTCGCCGTTCCAGCAGACCGGCCCGCAGACCCACTGCCCGCAGCGGTGACACTGGTGAAAGTTCGGGCTGATCTCCTCGACGGCCTCCCGCATCGCCTTGTCCCACGCCGGCCCGCGCACCCCGTCGGAGAACAACGCCGAGTCGTACCCGATCGACGACATCTTCTGGCCCCACTCACCGCCGACCAGGTCCCCACCCATCCGCAGCAGCTTCCCGCCGAACCCGGTCACCGACCGCTTGAACGACGACGTGTAACCGTTGCCACAACGCTCGCAGAAGAACTCGAACTGGAACCCGTCCCGGTTCGACCTGTCCTGATAGTTATCGGTGAACCCGATCATGCCGGCCATGCCTGGACGGTACAGCTACCTGCCAACGATAAAAATGGGCCGTTGAGGTGCTACCGGGCGTCATAAACGGCACGGGCTTCGTCGATGCGGGCCAGGTGATCGACCGTCCAGCCCAACAGCGGAGTCGTCGCCTCGCACAGCGTGACACCCATCGGGGTGAGCTCATAGGTCACGTGTGGCGGCATGGCGTCATGCACGGTCCGGGTCACGATGCCGTCGCGCTCCAGGCCGCGCAGGGTCACGGTCAGCATCCGCTGGCTGATGTCCTCGACGGCCCGTTTGAGCTCGGTGAAACGCATCGGCCCCCGCCGCAGATGGCACACGACCAGCAGCGACCACTTGTCCCCGACCATGCCGAGAACCACCCGGATACGCCGCGCCTCCGGCGGAACCGGCTGCCGCTCTTGATCCGTCGTGGTCATCGTTACCTCCGCAGAACCTGGCCGATTGCCGTCACGGTTCTCAAAGAGAACCAAGACACAAATCGTAACCGACCCAGGACGAGGACGATCTTGGCCGTCGACGCTCGCGGCGACTCCGGGTGTGATCAGATCTGGTTCTCGCCACCGTCGATGTGGAGGTTGGTGCCGAGGATGAAGCTGCTGTCGGCGGAGGCGAGGAAGGAGACGACGGAGGCGACCTCGTCCGCGCGGCCCACGCGGCCGAGTGGGATGGCGGCAGCGAATTGGGCCATGACGGCGGGTGCCTGTTCCTCGCCGACCATGCCGGCGATGGCGGGGGTGTCGATGGTGCCCGGCGCGATCGCGTTGACCCGGATGCTGCGACCCTTCAGTTCATTGGCCCAGGTCCGCGTGTACGACCGGAGGGCCGCCTTCGACGCAGCGTATGCCCCGAACGCCTCGACGCCGTCGTCGGCGCGGACCGAGGAGTTCAGAATGATCGAGGCGCCGTCGTTGAGCAGGGGTAGCGCCTTCTGGACCGTGAACAGGGTTCCTCGGACGTTGACCGCGAAGATCCGGTCGAGGTGGTCCTCGGTGGTCTGTTCGAGGGTGGCGAAGCCGGCGGTGCCCGCGTTGGCGAACAGCACGTCGAGGCCCTGGCCGCGCTCGCGGACGGCGGCGTAGAGGCGGTCGAGGTCGTCGAGGTTCGCGATGTCGCCCTGGACGGCGGTTGCCGAGCCGATGGTTTCCACGGCGGCGTCGAGTTCGGCTTTGCGGCGGCCGGTGATGAACACGTGTGCGCCGTCGGCGGCCAGCCGTACCGCTGCGGCCAGGCCGATCCCGCTGCTACCACCGGTGACAACGGCTGTCTTTCCCATGATGCAACCTCCATGTAATTAAGTTCCGGTCGGACCGGAACAGAAAGATAGCATGGCGGGATGGATGGTTTTCGCCCCGCTGCCGAGTCCGAGGTCGTGCTGGCGTTTCTACGCGGGGAGCTGGAGTCGGCCCGGTTCGGCGACGATGTTCGGCGAGCAGTTGCCGACGCCGGGGGTCTTCACCTCGTCCGAGATCCCGATCTGGATTCCACCGAGCAGAATCACGCTCGCGAGCGCGCCCTCGCCACCACCCGAGGCTGGCGTGACCGCGAGTTGTTCGAGGGGTTCCCCGCGACAGTGGACTGGTATCACGGGGTGCTGCCGCCTGAAGTCCTTTCGCGGGTGCGTTACATCGACTACTCGTACTGGAAGGAGTTGTCCAGAGGGTCCCGTCGGCCGACGGACGTTCTGGCTACCCTGCGGTCGGGGACGCTGCCCACTTGGGTACGCGAGATCGGAACCGATTGGTGCTTCGACTTCACGGCCGACACGGTCGACGACCTCATCGTCATGGCGACACCCGATCTCGGTGAACTGGTGCTGCTCGAAGGTCACGCGCGGATGACCGGGCTCTTCGTCGCGGGGTTGGAACGGCGGGTGCCCGTCCGCGCGTACCTCGGGGTGTCGGCAGCTATCAAGCACTGGAACTGCTTCTAGCCGAAACCCCTAGGATCGGGGCATGGCTCGGACTGACGCGGCTTCCCGGGTGATTGCGGCTTCGATCGATCGGGTCTACGCGGCTCTGGTCGATCCTGAGGCGTTGATGAGCTGGTTGCCGCCCGATGGCATGAGCGGGCGGTTCGAGCGGTTCGACGCGTATCCGGGTGGGTCGTACCGGCTTGTGCTGACCTATGCCGACGCCTCGGCAGCGCAGGGCAAGACCACCGTGGACACCGACATCGTCGAGGCCGAGTTCGTGGACATCGTTCCCGGTGTCCGGGTCGTACAGGCCGTTACCTTCGTCTCCGACGACCCGGCCCAGGCGGGCATCATGACGATGACGTGGGAGGTCACGGCGGTCGAGCACGGCACACGTGTCGAGTTCCGCGCGGAGAACGTCCCCGCCGGCATCTCCCCCGCCGACCACGCCGCAGGGCTGAACTCATCGCTGGCCAACCTCGCAGAGCACCTCACCGGATCTAGCTCCTGATCCATCGGTCGAGGGTGGCCTGGGCTGCGCCGGTGTCGACGGCCTCCGCGCAGCGCGCGACAGCGGCCGCGAACTGGCCGGTCAGCGGATCGTCCGACCCGGCGACCGCGACCAGCACCGCGGCGGCGTTGAGCAGGACCACGTCGCGGACCGGCCCACGCTGACCGGCGAGCAGCGCATGCAGGACGAGGGCGTTCGCAGCCGCGTCTCCCCCACGCAACTGAGCAGGCGAAGCCGGTGCGAGTCCCAGAGCACGCGGCTCCAGTACCGAGGTCCTGACCGAGCCGTCCCGCACGGTCCACACCTTCGAGGTGGTGGTCGTCGTGAGCTTGTCCAGGCCGTCGTCCCCGCGTACGACGAAAGCGCTCCGCCCGCCCGCAGCCAGCGCGCCCGCGATCACCGGCGCCATCCTGGCGTCCGCGACGCCGACCACCTGGAAGCGGGGCAGCGCCGGGTTGATCAGTGGTCCGAGGATGTTGAAGACCGTCGGCACACCCAGGTCGCGCCGTACGGCTGCCGCGTGCCGCAGTCCCGGGTTGTGCCGGGGCGCGAACAGGAACGTGATTCCCGCTTCGGCGGCGACCCGCGCGGGATCCTCGGGCGTGAGCGTCACGCCCAGCTCCTCGACCAGGTCCGCGGCGCCGGCGGTGGTCGACGACGAGGCGCGGCCGCCGTGTTTGACCATTGTCACGTCGGTGGCGGCCGCGACGATCGCTGCCATGGTGGAGATGTTGACCGCGCCGGTGCCGTCGCCCCCGGTTCCGGCGATGTCGGCGGTGACGCCCGGCACGTCTACGCGTACACAGCTGATCTGTAAGGCCTCGACGAACCCGGCGACCTCAGCCGCGGTCTCGCCCTTGGCCCGTAGCGCGGTGAGCAGCGCTGCGGTCTGAACGTCGGTGGCCTCTCCCGCGACGATCCGGCCCATCGCCCACCGCGCTTGTGCGATGGTGAGATCACGACCGTTGAGCAGGCTTTTCAGGAGGGTTGCAGCAGTTGTCACGGGAGTCCTCGTCGAAGGGGACGCCCCGATGGAGGCTGCGCGCCTCACATGACAACGGCCGCCTCATCGAGGCGGCCGGGTGGGATCGAACAAGCAGGGGCCGCCTACGGGGCGGGCCACCAACCAGTCGACAGCTTGATCACAGCGCCACTCTAGTCCCGGACGGTGCGATTCGGTTGCATCACTCAACCGGAGTCACCGCAGTGCCGAAGAGAGGAGGCTTTTACAACTCAGGAGGAAGAATCCCCCATGACAGATTCCCGTCCCCGGCTGACCGGCTGGTTCGGCGACCTCAAAGTCGGCGTGAAGATCAGCGTCGCGTTGGGCACCGCGTTGCTGGCCGGCGGCATCGTCGCCGGGACCGGGCTCACCGCTCTGAGCAGTGCCGACAAGAACTCGACCTCGATCGTCGACGAGAACCTGAAGCCGTCGCAGCAGCTGGCGAGCGCACAGGGTTCGTTCGACGACGAATTGCTGCTGATCACCCAGGCGTACATCTCGACCGACGCCGCGACCATCAAGAAGCTGGTCACGGAGTCGATCGCCGCCGGCGACCTCGCCGCGAGCGGGGTCAGCAACTATTCGGGGCTCGGGGTCGACCCGGCCCAGACGGAACCGCTGGCCAACGTCACCAACGGCCTGAACGCGCTGAAGACGATCATTAACAGCACGCTGGCCACGGCCGCCGAGGCGAACGACAACGACGCGTTCGTGAACGGTTACACCAATGACGCCGGGCCGGTCATCGACCAGATCAACGGCGGCTTCGACACGCTCAGCGCCTTCGAGGCGTCCAACGGCGCAGCGATGGCCAAGCAGAACACCGACGCCTACCACAGCAGCCGGACCCTGATGATCGCCTGCCTGGTGATCGGCTTCCTGATCGCCGCGGCGATCGGCTTCCTCACCGTACGCCGGATCGTGCGCCCCCTCGACGAGGTCAACAAGGCCCTGGCGAAGGTCGTCAACGGCGACCTGACCAGCACGGTCTCGGTCACCAGCAGGGACGAGGTCGGCACGATGGCGACGTCGGTCAACAGCGCGATCGCCACAATGCGTCAGACGGTTCAGGCCCTGGGCTCGGCCTCCACCTCGCTGGCCGCCGCGGCCGAGGAGCTGTCCGCGACCAGCTCGCAGATCGCCGAGAGCGCGGAGAACTCCAGCGCCCAGGCCAACACCGTCGCCGCGGCCGCCGAAGAGGTCAGCCGCAACGTCGACACCGTCTCCGCGGGCTCCGAGGAGATGGGCGCGTCCATCCGGGAGATCGCCCAGAACGCCAACCAGGCCGCCGAGGTGGCGTCCCAGGCGGTCAGCATGGCCGAGACCACGAACCGTACGGTCTCCGCGCTCGGCACGTCGTCCGCGGAGATCGGCAACGTCATCAAGCTGATCACCGCGATCGCCGAGCAGACCAACCTGCTCGCCCTGAACGCCACCATCGAGGCCGCCCGCGCCGGCGACGCCGGTAAGGGCTTCGCGGTGGTCGCCTCCGAGGTCAAGGATCTCGCCCAGGAGACCGCCAAGGCGACCGAGGACATCAGCGCCCGGGTCAACGCCATCCAGGCCGACACCGGCACGGCGATCACCGCCATCGGTGAGATCAGCGAGATCATCGCCCGGATCAGCGACTACCAGACCACCATCGCCGCCGCCGTCGAGGAGCAGACCGCCACAACCGGCGAGATGAACCGCGGCGTCACCGAGGCCGCCGGCGGCGTCAACCAAATCGCGTCCGGCATCGAGACCCTCGCCACGGCCACGCGCCTCACCACGGAGAGCGTTGCCGACACGCAGCGTGCGGCGAGCGAACTTGCTCGCATGTCCACCGAGCTGCAGAGCCTGGTTACCACCTTCCGCGTCTGACCGTTACGCGCAGCGTTAGGTTGTGTGCAATTTAGTTGTGCACAACCTAACGCTGCAACATGACCGGGCATGGTCAGAACGCGCCTGGATCTCGAACGGATACGCACGGCTCGGCACGTCATCGATCCCGTATTCCTGGACACCCCGCTGTACCGATGCGACGCACTGGGCCGCGCTCTGGCCTGCATGGTGAGTATCAAGCTGGAGACAGCCAACCCGGTTCGAAGCTTCAAAGGCCGCAGCACCAAACGGCGGATTCAGGCGGTCATCGCAACGCTGCTGGTGAACGACTACAACGCCGAGCTTAGCGAGTACAGCAGCAGCGCCAGTTGCGACGACCCGCCACGTCTCGCCAGGGGCGCGGATCGCGGTATGGGAGCGTGCCGCCGGAATAGTGGTCGAAGATCGGTTTGTTGCTCGATCGCCGCTGGGTTGCTGCCATGGCCGAGGCAAAGTACGGCATGGGCGGGCCTCGCCACCGGTCGTGGAATTTGGTTGAGTGCTTTCACGTGCGCGCGTTGCTTGTCGTGTCACGCCCCGGGTGTGACGCAGAGTTCGGTGTTCGCGGGTTAGTAGGCGGCGGCGTACTTCACCAGCCAGCGGTTGGTGAACCGGCCCCAGTCGAACAGGTCACCGGCGGCGCGTCTGCGGTCACGTTCATGGTCAGCGGCGGCCTGTGCCCGGTGGGTGTTCGCCTCACGGAACAACGCTCGTGCGGCCTCGATCCACATCAGCTTGCCGTCCGGTGTCCGGGCTTCGGGAGAGTCGCGCCGCAAGCGGGTGGTGTGGCCGAGAGCTTTTCCGAAAGCCCGCCGGACCTTGTGCTCACGCCGGAACTCTTCGGTTGCCGCGGAGTAGTTCCGGCGCCGTGTAGGGTCACGCATCCACGCCAGTTCAACGGTCGTGAAAATCTCCAGCTGAGCGTATTTCATTCCTTTATTGTTCTCAGGGATTTCCATGATCGGAAGGGCGGGTGTGCCATTGTCGGGTTGAGGGGGATCACACACATTCGAATGGCAGATAGCGAGTATTCGGATAGCCACTAAGTGGTGGCGGATGGATCCGGGAGGCGATCCTCGTGCTCACCGCGCCACGAGTTCGTTGACCTTCTTGCTGTCATCGGCAGATCAGTAAACGGTCATCAGCGGTGGCGGGCTGATCATGAATGCTTCGAGCGGTCGGTGAAGCGCGGTGTCCGCCGCTCGCGGCTGCGACGACGCTTGCGATAGGTACGACCGGTGCGCAGCAGCGGCAAGTGACTACGCGTCAGACCGCCGCGGTCAGGTTGATTTAACGCCTGGTAGATCGTTTCCGCCATTAGCCGCAGCTCCGGCCGGGCAGGATGCTGCCACGGCGGGGTCCGCCAGATCTGCTCCGGGCTCCACCGTTGATCCAGCAACTCTGGACCAGGCTGCGCAACTCCGCGTTGGTTCGCAGCTTCGCCGGCTTCGGTCGTGAGCGGCGGCCAGCCGCACGCTGGTGGGCGGCGAAGGGATGGTAGTCGCCGGTCACCGGATCGAGCTGCTGGCCGGGTGCTCGTCGGCGATGGTGGTGCGCTCGTTCTCGGACAGGTAGCGGGCCGGGACAGCCGGCTTCGGCGCAGTGGGTGGCGCACAGGTCAGCGACGACGCCGTTCTTGTCGACGAGACGTCCATCATCACCGGTATCCGGATGCTCTGGGAGCATGCTGGACTCGCTGTGGAACCTTCCGCGGCGTTGGGTGTGGCCGCGATGCTGGAGGGCCCCGGCCGCTTTGCCGGCCGGCACGTGGTCACCATTATCTGCGGCAGTGACACCGGCATGGACGCCCATCAACGCTGCCTCCGCCGATGAGGTCATGCGGGGGCGTCGTCGTACGTCGTCCGGTGGGCGAGGACGTCGTCCATGTGGTTCTCGGCCCAGCCCTTGATGCCGCGCACCAGCTGGAACAGCGACAGCCCGAGCTCGGTCAGCTCATACGAGACGGTGACCGGCACGGTAGGCACCGCGGTGCGGGCGACAAGACCGTCACGTTCCAGAGCGCGCAGCGTCTGCGTGAGCATCTTCTGGCTGACCCCGGCCAGCAGCCGCGCCAGCTCGGAGTAACGCATCGGCTGCGGCTCACCGGCGCACCGCGGGCCGCTACCGAGCGCGGCCAGGATCAGCGTTACCCATTTGTCCGAGATCCGGTCGAGCAGCTTGCGGCTCGGACACACTGCCAGGAACGCGTCGTATTCCGCTTTGGCCTGCGCTTTCTTCTCGGCTGCCGTCATCGTCGCCATCGATCGCCTCCCGGAATCAAACCGTGGGTACCTTACGCACTCCCAGGTGCCTACTTCCCGTCAGGAAGTTACCTAACGATAGTGAAGCAGGAACCCATCAGAGCGAAAGAGGTACGACAATGTCCCTTCCCGGCGGCACCTGGACACTGGGCGATCTGAGCGTCACCCGCTTCGGCTACGGCGCGATGCAGCTCGCCGGCCCCTGGGTGATGGGCCCGCCCGCTGATCGCGACGGGGCGCTGGCCGTCCTGAAGGAGGCGGTCGCGCAAGGCATCACCCACATCGACACCAGCGACGCGTACGGTCCCCACGTCACCAACGAGCTCATCCGTGAGGCCCTGCACCCGTACCCGGAGTCGTTGCACGTCGTGACGAAGGTCGGCGCGAACCGTGATGAGAAGGGTGGCTGGCCCCCGGCGCGGGATCCGGAGAGTTTGCGCCGCTCCATCGAGAGCAACCTCAGGGGTCTGGGCCTGGAGACGCTCGACCTGGTCAACCTGCGGCTGGGCAACGCGCAGGGACCCCAGCCCGAATCGGTTGCCGAAGCGTTCGGGACGCTTGCCGACCTGCAGCGCGAGGGCCTGATCCGGCACCTGGGCGTCAGCAACGCGACGGTCGACCAGATCGCCGAGGCGCAGGCCATCGCGCCGATCGTGTGCGTGCAGAACATGTACAACCTGGCGTTCCGGCACGATGACGAGCTGATCGACAAGCTTGCCGCGCAGGGTGTCGCGTACGTTCCGTTCTTCCCGCTCGGCGGTTTCAGCCCGTTGCAGTCCGAGGCGTTGTCCGCGGTGGCGGCCCGGCTGGGCGCGACGGCGATGTCGGTCGCGCTGGCGTGGCTGTTGCAGCGTTCGCCGAACATTCTGCTGATCCCCGGCACGTCGTCCGTGGCGCACCTGCGGGAGAACATCGCCGGCGCGGGGCTGTCGCTGAGCGCCGACGATCTGGCGGAGCTGGACAAGATCGGCGACTGACAAACCGTTGGACGGCGTACGGACAATGGGCTGGTGACCGTACGCGAAGCAGCTGACCTGCTCCTGAAGGCCCGCAAGGTTGTCGTCTTCACCGGCGCGGGCGTCTCCGCGGAGAGCGGCATCCCCACGTTCCGGGATGCCCTCACCGGGCTCTGGGCGCGGTTCGACGCGCAGGCGCTGGCGACCCCGGAGGCGTTCGAGGCGGATCCGGCGCTGGTCTACGGCTGGTACGAGTGGCGCCGCACCGTCGTGGGCCGCGCCCGCCCGAACGCCGCGCACACCGCGATCGCGAAGATCGAGGCGGCGATCCCGGGCACGGTGGTGGTCACGCAGAACGTCGACGCGCTGCACGAGCAGGCCGGGTCGGTGTCCCCGATCCACCTCCACGGCAGCCTGTACGCGCCACGCTGCTCGTCCTGCGCCGAGCCCGCGACGCCGCCGGACGGTCCCGGCGACGAGCCCGCAGACGGCCGGCGCCTGACACCGCCGGCATGCGAGCACTGCGGCGCGCCGGTGCGTCCGGGTGTGGTGTGGTTCGGGGAGGCTCTGCCGATGGACGCGCTGGAGGCGGCCGTCGCGGCGGCGGCCGACTGCGATCTGCTGATCACCGTCGGCACGTCGGGGGTGGTCTACCCGGCTGCCGAGATTCCGCAGGTCGCGGCGCGGTTCGGGGCGCCCGTCATACAGGTCAACCCGCTGCCGACGCCGCTGGACGACATCTGCACGGTCAACCTGCGCGGCCCGGCCGCCGAGGTGTTGCCGGAGCTGGTGCTCAGCCTGCCACCGACGGCTGCTCGGTGACCGACCAGCTCTCGAGCAGTTTCAGCGCGTCCGCCGACGGGGTGCCCGGCTCGGCGCTGTAGGCGATCAGGGTCAGGCCCTCGGGCAGCTCCATGGCCTCGAACGACAGGTCGAGGGTGCCGATCACGGCGTGCCGCAGCCGCTTCACGCCATGGCTGTGCACATGCACGTCGTGCTCGGCCCACCAGGTGCGGAACTCGTCGCTGCGGGTGGAGAGCTCGCCGATGAGGTTGGAGAGCTCCCGGTCGTACGGGTTCTTGCCGGCCTGGATGCGCAGCGCCCCGGCGCAGTCGCGGGCGATACGTTCCCAGTCGACCCAGAACTGGCGGGCGCGGGGGTCGAGGAACGCGGAGCGTGCGGTGTTCGGCACGCCGGTCGCAGCGGCCCAGACCTCGGCGTAGAGCGCCCTGCCCAGGGGGTTGGCGGCGAGCACGTCGAAGCGGTTGTTGCGTACGTAAGCGGGCGTACCCATCGATTCCAGAATGCGGATCACCCCGGGGCGTACGCCGGACTGCGCGGGCCGCCGCCGCACGCGCCCGGGTGTGGTGTTCGCGGTGCGGGCCAGGTCGAGCAGGTGGGCGTGCTCGGTCTCGTCGAGCTGCAGCGCGCGGGCGACGGCGTCGAGCACGCTGTCGGAGACGCCGCTGAGGTTGCCGCGCTCGAGGCGGGTGTAGTACTCGACGCTGACCCCGGCCAGCATCGCGACCTCGCCCCGGCGCAGCCCGGTCACCCTGCGGTTGGTGCCCCAGGCGGGCAGCCCGGCCCGCTCCGGGGTGAGCCGGGCACGGCGCGAGCTGAGAAACGTACGTGTCTCCGAGCGGTTGTCCACGTCCTCCAGCCTAAGCAGGCCCGCGGGCAGGTGAGAGGTTCTGGTGTTACCCCCCGGGGTACCGGAGTTTCGCTTAGGTTCGATGGGTGGTCAGTCGTCGGGCGCTGCTGCGTGCGGGCGCCGTGGTGCCGCTGGCCGGGCTGGGTGCCGCGTGCTCCGGCGAGCCGGCCGAGTCGAAGGCCTTCAGCGCGCTGTGGTGCTGGCCCGGTGGCCTGAGCGAGAAGGTCGTCGCGGACGCGGTCACCACGTACGCCTCCCGCACCGATCTGAGCCCCAGAATCTTCGACGGTGACTATCTGTCCCAGATGTGGCCGCCGCTGGAGAAGGGCTCCGGGGTGCCGGCGATCGCCGGGATCAAGGGTGAGGACATCGCCTCGCTGCTGCCCCGCGCCGACCGGTTCGTCGATCTGAACAGCCTCGGCGCCCAGGACCTCGCCGACACGTACCTCGGCTGGAAGATGCAGCAGGGCAGCACCATCGACGGGCAGCAGATCGGCCTGCCCATCGACATCGGCCCGACCGCGATGTTCTACCGCTCCGACATCTTCGGCCGGGCGGGACTGCCGACGGAGCCGGATGCGGTGACCGCGCTCATGCCGACGTGGGACAAGTACCTGGATGCCGGGGAGAAGCTGCACAAGGCGCTGCCGGACGTGCACTGGCTGCGCAACGGCGCCGAGATCTTCTCCACGGCTATCGGGCAGGCCCGGCAGCGCTTCGTCGACGAGAGCAACCACTTCGTCGGGGACCAGCAGCACGTACGCGACGCGTGGCAGATCGCCGTGGAACTGATCGAGCGGGGGCTGAGCGCCGGGATCTCGCCCGACGAGCACGACAAGTGGGCCGCGGCGCTGACCGCGGGGAAGCTTGCCACCGAGACCGGCGCGGCGTGGCACTCGGCGGACATCGAGGAGGACGCGCCTGCCCAGATCGGGCTGTGGCGGGTGGCCGCTGGGCCGGCCGCCGGCGCCAACACCGGCGGTTCGTTCCTGGCGATCCCGGCGGCGGGTGCCGACCACGAGCTGTCGTTCGAGATCATCAAGTGGCTGCTGTCGGTGGACAACCAGGCCCGCAATTTCACCGACGCGGCGCTGTTCCCGGCCGCGCCGGCGGCGTACACGATGCCTGCCCTGACCGAACCGGACCCCTATTTCGGCGGGCAGGTGACGGTCGGGGTGTTCGGGGCGTCGGCCGAGAAGCTGCAACGCGCCTACGAGGCTCCCTCCGACGCGGGCATCGAGAAGCTGTATCTGAAGGAACTCGACGCGGTGGAGAAGGGCAGCCGGACCGGCGACCAGGGCTGGGCGGCAGCGGTGACCGCCGCCCGCACATACGCAGCCTCACAAGGCGTCAACTAGCAACTACCTTGAGTAATTCTCAGACCGGGCTGCCCCGAACCGATCAACCACCAGGAGGAGAGAGTCGGGAGAGCAGATGTCGTTGCAGTGGATGAAACGCCGGGCCGTCGCCCGCTGCGCCATCGCTGCTCTGCTGCTGGGCCTCGCCCTGCTCGCCGGGCTCGCCGTGCTGAGCAACCAGAGCGCCGCCCGCACCGCCACGACCGTCGCCGAACGCCAGCTGGTCAGCCAGCACTGGGGCAGCGCCAACCTGCACATCGGCGACGAGTACGACGTGCTCACCGACTACCTGCAGGTCGAGAGCGAATCCAACCAGATGCGGCTGACCGCGGTCATCGGCTCCGCGGCGGGTGACCTGCGCTGGCTCTACGCCCACGGCGGCAGCACCGACTCGCCCCGCGCGCAGGCGTTGCAGAACACCTACGACGGCTACAGCTACACCCTGCGCAACCTCGTCAGCTCTGATCGGACGATCTACAGCGCCCCGGTGGAGGCGGACCTGGCCCAGGCCGCCAAGAGCGCCACCACGCTGCGCAAACTCGCCGCCGAGAACGTCACGCGCAACGACCGCGAGATCAGCGAGGTGCTGGCGGCCAGCAAAACGGACGGCCGGCGCCTGCTGCACGCCGTCGAGGTCATCATCGCCGTCGACCTCGTCCTCGTCCTGGCCTGCGCATTCGTGCTGCTCACCTATCAGAACAGCACCGAACGGCAGGCCGCCGAGAACCGCTACCGCGCCTCGCACGACGGGCTGACCGGCATCGCCAACCGCGAACTGCTCACCGAACGCGTCCAGGCGGAGATCACCGTCGCCGACCGTACCGGTGAGGGCGTCGGCTTCTTCCTGCTCGACCTCAACCGCTTCAAGGAGGTCAACGACACCCTCGGGCACCACGCCGGGGACCTGCTGCTGCAGGAGGTCGCCCGCCGGCTCGCCGCGTCCGTACGCAAGGAGAGCCTGGTCGCCCGGCTCGGCGGCGACGAATTCGCCGTCCTGCTGCCCGGTGTCGCCTCCGCCGAGGACCTGGTCGCGATCGGTGACCGGGTGCTGGCCGGCCTCAACGGCGTCGCCGACCTCGACGGCGTCTCGGTGGACGTCAGCGCCAGCCTCGGCGCCGCGCTCTACCCGCACTCCAGCACCACCGCGGCGTCGCTGCTGCAGCACGCCGACGTCGCCATGTACGCGGCCAAACGCGGCCACCTCGGCATCAGCTACTACGACCCGGAAGCCGACGAGCACAGCTTCGAACGGCTCTCCGTCGTCGGGGAGCTGCGCCACGCCATCGAAGTCGGCGAGCTGGAGCTCTACTACCAGCCCAAGGTACGGATGTCCGACGGCCGGCTCTGCGGCGCGGAGTCCCTGGTCCGTTGGCGCCACCCCACCCGCGGCCTGCTCACCCCGGACAAGTTCATCCCCGCCGCCGAGCAGAGCGGGCTGATGAACCCGCTCACCGACGCCGTCCTGACCGCCGCCCTCGACCAGCAGACAAGGTGGCGTGCGGACGGGCTGACGCTGCCGATCGCCGTCAACGTCGGCGCGGCCTGCCTGCTCGACCTGGGCCTGCCCGCCCGCGTCGCCCGGCTGCTGGACCGTTTCGGGGCCGACGCCGCCGACCTGACCATCGAGATCACCGAAAGCGCCATGATCGCCGACCCCGCCCGGGCCACTGCGGTCCTGAGCGAGCTGCGCGCGCTCGGCATCAAACTGTCGATCGACGACTTCGGCACCGGCTACTCGTCGATGAGCTATCTGCAGACCATGCCGCTGGACGAGCTGAAGATCGACCGGCAGTTCACCACCAAACTCACCACCACCCCGAGCGGCCGCGCCATCATCGGCGCGATCATCGAACTCGCCCACGCCCTGGAACTCGACGTCGTGGTCGAGGGCGTCGAGGACCAGGAGACGTACGCGATCGCACAGGAACTCGGCTGCGAGATCGCCCAGGGCTACCTGCTCTCCCGCCCGCTACCCGCCGACGACTTCCGCACCTGGGCCACAGACCACGGCGCCGACGCGTACATGGGTAGCCAGGTCACCGCCGCCTGACCCCGTACGCGGCCGCACCCCCTCGACCGGGCGCGGTATCGTTCGCGCAGTTTCGGCAGCGTGTTGGGGGTGCCATGAGCGAGGTGCGAACAGACCGGGCCGGGCACACCCGCGAGCAGATCCTGACCGCAGCCGAGCGCCTCTTCGCCGAACAGGGCCTCTTCACCGTCTCCAACCGCCAGGTCAGCGAGGCCGCCGGCCAGGGCAACAACGCCGCCGTCGGCTACCACTTCGGCACGAAGACCGACCTGATCGGCGCCATCGTCCGCCGCCACCTCGAACCGGTGGAACAACTCCGCCGCCAGCTCGCCTTCCGCTACGACGGCAGCCAGAACCCCCGCGACTGGGTCACCTGCCTGGTCCAGCCCATCACCGACCACCTGGCCACCCTCGGCCACCCCTCCTGGTACGCCCGCTTCGCCGCCCAGGTCATGACCGACCCCCAGCACCGAGCGGTCATCGTCGACCAGGCCCTCAGCACCCCCACCATCACCACGGTCGTGGACAACCTCTTCCACTGCCTGCCCGGCCTGCCCGAGGACGCCCGCGCCACCCGGATGCCCATGCTGCGCAACCTGCTCGTCCACACCTGCGCGGAACAGGAACGCCTTCTCGCCGATCAAGCCGACGGAAACGACGTAGGCGACGGCCCCGGCGATCCGGTCGCGGTCTGGACCTCCACTGCGAACGCCCTGACCGACGCCCTGACCGGCATACTCCTCGCCCCGGTCACCCGCTGAGCTGGGCTGCGGGCGGCGCTGACCCAGCCCGCACTTCGTGAGGGTCGCGAGAGGGGGAAAGCGCGTCATGCACGTCGATTCGGTCAGGCAGGTGTCATCGGTTGCGAGCGCGGGCGCCATTCGCCGGCCAGGCGCAGACCACCGATCCCCGCAAGAAGATCGTGCGGATAGTGCACACCCAGGCGGCGCCAGAAATCGAAGAGCACGTCGGGGTCCGCGATCTCGCTCTGATCATTGGGAAACGCCTTCCCCACCGGCGACACGTCGTCCTCGTCCTCGTCCTCGACAACGCGGACGAAGTATGGGGAAATCTGCTCGATCGGCCGTCCGACCTCCGCTGCGACCAGATCCGGACGACCCGCGAAGCGTTCGATCTCAGCGGGGTCGTCGGTGAAGTAGTCCGGCACGGAGCAGAACTGGTCCAGAATCTTTCCGTCGCGCACGAGCCTGTGGTTCCAGAGATCGCCGTCGTAGACGTCGATGTCGCTGGCAAGGCAGTGCAGGTCGGCCGCGATCGCCTGGGCCAGGGCCGTGGCGCTGAACCAGTTCGGCCACAACACCACCGTCCAGCCGTCCACCGGGCGGAAGACCTGCAGCGCTTCGTTCTCCGGCGTCGCTGGACCGATCCGTTCAACCGAACAACCCCGGCCGATGAAGAACCTCTCGGCAGCTGCCAGAACGCCGTCGGCATCCTGCGTCCGGAAGGCCGAGACCGCCATAAATCCACCCATAACCGAACTCTAGCCCGATCTGCCCGCGACGCCTTACGACTGGGCAGTGCGCACAGCCGGGAACCTCCGGACGGGCCGCCTGCTGACGTGCGATGGCATCGGCATGCTCGCCCGGGTCACCCGTTGAGTCTCCTTCTGCGTTCGATGTGCGCGCCAGGCGGCGCTAACGTCGGCGTGTGGTCACCGATATCGAAACTTTTCAGGAGGCGTTGACGGCCAGCGGGCTGCCGCCGGTGCGCAGCGGGCGGCACGACCAGGGGGAATTCCGGGCCGGCATCGTGTCGCGTGACCTCGGATCGCTCAAGGTGATCGAGCTGGTCACGCCGGAGGGTGAGTGCTTCCGGGACGCGCGGTCCAGCCGCTCCGCTGACGAGGAGTGGTGGCAGATCGAGTTGATGGTGCGGGGGCGGGCGCGGGTCGAGCAGGGCCGTGGCGCCGCCGATCTCGGGCCGACCGATCTGGTTCTCGTCGATCCGGCGCGGCCGGTCCGGTTCGCCAGCAGCGCCTCCACACACGTGAGCATCCTGGTGCCCCGTAAGGAGTTGCGGCTCCGCGCGGGCGACGCTGCTCGCCTGGCCGGCGTACGCATCATGGGTGATCGTGGTCCGGGGGCCCTGGTGTCCTCGCTGGCGCGAGACATGGTCCGCTCGCTGAGTGGATTCCGGGTCGGCCAGGCGGAGCGGTCAGCCGCCGCGGTCATCGAACTGATCTCGGTGACGCTGGAAGCCCAGCTGGGTGGCGAGGCACGCCCGGGCCCCGACGAGGAACTGCGGGCCCGCATTCTCGGTTACATCGAGGCGCGGCTGTCCGACCGGGAGCTGGCCCCGGCCGTGCTCGCCTCGGCACACCACATTTCCGTACGCCGCCTGCACCGGCTCTTCGAGGATCAGCCGGCGTCGGTGGCGGCCCTCATCCGCCGGCGCAGGCTGGAGCGGTGCCGCGCTGATCTGGCGCGGGGTGATCGTACGGTCACGGCTGTCGCCGCGCGGTGGGGCTTCGCTGACCCGGCGTACTTCAGCCGGCTCTTCACGGCGACGTACGGCTACAACCCGATGGCGCTGAAGTCCGGTAACCGTGCGCCCGATGTCAAGGCGCCCGCCGCCGGGGCTGGTGAGGATGGAGGCCACAGAAACCCTGAAAGGTGATCATGGAACAGTCGATCGAGGCGATTAGCGCCATCCCCTTCCGGATGTACGAAGCGTGGAACCGCGGGGACACCGCCGGTTTCTTCGCCGACTTGGCCGAGGACGTCCTTTTCGCGGAGCTCGAGGGAACCATCTACCGGAGCCGCGCGGATGCGATCGCGGCTCACGAGGAGCTCCTCGGCACGGTGATGAAAGGCTCCCAGCTGGTTCGGGGCGAGGTGCACTTCGCCCGGATCGTCAGCCCCGGCACCGGCGTCGTGCACAGCCGCGTCGGGATCCTCATGCCCGGTGAGGACGAACCGCCGTCCACCCGCTTCTCCATGCAGCTCTTCGTCGTGGTGTGGCGGGACGACCGCTGGGTGGTCGCAGCCCTCGAGAACGCTCGTCTGCTCTCCCTCGCGAGCATGGCAGCCCTCGAGACTCTGGCCGGCGAATAGCCGAACCGCCGGCTGGTCAGCCGCTGGCGGGGGTCAGGGTTCGCAGGCGGTTGACGAGGGTGCGGACCTCGTGGAGGGCTGATGGGTCGCTGCGGCGGCCGGCGGTGTCGATAACGTCGGTGATGCCGGCGAGCATTTCGGCGGCCAGGTGGGGATCGCCGAGCTGGGTGATTGCCTGCGCTGCCAGCCAGTCACAGTACGCGGGGAGCACGCCGGCCAGCCGCAGCTGCTCGACCAGGACGAGGCAGGCCTTGTCGTAGCCGTTCGCCAGGAGGATCCGGGCTAGGCCGTCGGTGGCCTGCGACCATTCGGGCGTTTGCGGGAACAGCTCGCGCAACGTTTCGTACGTGTCGACGGCCTGTTGTTTGTGTTCGGCTGCGGCGCAGTCGCGGCCGATTTCGAGCAGGGTCCGGGCGATGCGCCTGCGATCGGCTGCCGGGCCCTGCGCGGCCAGTTCGTCGAGGGTGCGCTGGGCCAGGGCGAGGTTGCGCTCGGCTCGGCGGATGCGGTCGGCGTGGGTCGCGTGGCCGAGGTGGTGGAGTTGGATCACGTCGGCGGGGAGTTTCGCTTTCGGGGGCGGGGTCCCGTCCGGGCGTACCAGTCGCTCATGAACCCGGCCCGACCATTGCACGGCCCGCGGCCGATAGAGGCGGGTCTCGAATTGCCGGTACGGGCTGGCGTGATGCGCGTCGTCGACCTCGACCCGCAGCACGTCGCGGGTGGTGGCGAGCAGTTCACGCAGCCGTCCCGGGTCCGCGATGACCCGGTGGTCCGCGTCGAGGGCGAGGACCCACTCGGCGGTCTCGCCCCGGACGGCCTCGTTGCGGGCGGCGGCGAAGTCGTCGGTCCACGCGCCGTGGGTGACCACGGCACCGTGGCGGGCGGCGATCTCCGGGGTGCCGTCCTGCGAGCCGGTGTCGTGCACCCGGATCACATCCGCCACACCGGCAAGGGAATCCAGACAGGCGGGGAGCATCTCCGCCTCGTCCCGGACGATCACGACAGCAGCGAGGAGCAATCCGGTCACTTTTTCCTGTTCGGCCGGTTGCTCCCCGCCCTGAGCGGCACTGGTCGCGGAGGATGGCAGCAAGCGCTCAGAGGTCGCCGAGACTCTTCACCCCCGCTGCCTTGACGAGCTCGTCGCGGGTCTCCGGGCAGGTCTGCACGGCCTGGGCGTCGAGCACGTCGCCGTCCAGCTGGTCCAGATGGTCGCCGTAGAGGTCGGCGATGCCCATGGTCAGCTGCGCCATCGCCCCGATCTCGGAACCCTGCTTCCTGACCCCGGGAAGTTCCTTCTTGAGGTACGCACAGAGCTCGTCAGCCGAAATGGGCGCGTTCGCCACGTCAACGCCGTCGTCCTTGGCCACCGCGGCCTTGTCCCCCGCCACCGCGCCACCGCCACCGGCGTCCGTGCCGCACCCGGTCAACGCCAGCGCCGCCACCGCGGTCACACCCACCACAACAGCTCGAATTCTCATGTCATCACTGCACCCGACCGCGCTTAAGAACGACTAAAGAGCATGCCATCGATAGACTTCGCCGGGTGACGGGCGAACGGCATCTCGACTGGGCAGGGTGCCTCAACATCCGCGACCTCGGCAACCTGCCGACCGCGGACGGAGGCGTCACCCGTTGGGGTGCGGTGGTGCGCGCGGACAGCCTCGACCGGCTCACGCCGCAGGGCTGGGCCGCGCTGCACGCCCACGGCATCCGGACCGTGGTCGACCTGCGCGAGGATGACGAACGCTCGCTGACGGCCGACCGGCCGGCCGGTGTCACCGTCGTTCACGTCCCGCTCGATGACAACGCGGACACCGGCTTCTGGTACCGCTGCATCGATGACGACATCGACGGCACCCCGCTCTACTACCGGCCGTTCCTCACGCACAAGGCAGAGCGCTGCGCCGCGGCCCTCACCGCGGTCGCCCGGGCCGAGCCCGGCGGTGTGGTCATCCACTGCGGAATCGGCCGTGACCGTACGGGCCTGGTCGCGCTCCTTCTCCTCGCCCTCGCCGGCGTCGACTCACCGTCGATCGCCGCCGACTACGAACTGAGCGAGGAACGCCTCCGCCGCCATTTCGACGATGCCCCGATCGCCGCCCGCCTGGCCACCCGCGGCACCACCATCACCGCCGTCCTGCAGGAGCTTCTCGCCACCATCGACATAGAGAAACTCCTGCGGGAAGCGGGCCTGACCGACGAGACCTTGCGGGCCGTACGCGGCCGGCTTCTTGCTTAGCGTTTACGGCCCGCGGCCAGGGCGACGAGGAACTGCCCACCGCCCGGTTCGACGCTCGCGGTGACCGGCAGCCCGGGCGCCAGCCGCGAGAACCGGTCGACCAGCCAGTCCGCGGCCTCCTGCGCGTCCTTCTTGCCCGGGCACCGTGCGACCAGCTCACGCCCGCCCTTACGCTCGAGCCGATCGGCAACGGTGATCAGCGGCGCCGGCTCCACGACGTTCAACCGATCGGGCCAGGCGATCACTACCTTGACCGCCCCCTTGCGCGTGTTGCACGCCCGATGGGCGAGCCGCTCAGGGATCTTGGCCTTCTTGTCCGCTGTCCGGCTGTCAACGCTCGGCCCCCGCGGATCGTTCACCGACATGTCCGCGTCAACGGGCTCATCACAGACCCAGCACCGCCAGCCGTCACGCACAGCCACATCATCAAGAAGACTCATCCCAGCAACCTATCCCGCTATGACCGGCAGGATGAGGCCGCCGGGGCTCAGCAGAGCGATCCGGTGTCAGCGCGGCATGCGGGCGATGACGTCATCCCAAATGCCTTCGGGCCAGTCGTGGCCGACGCCCGGGTATTCCACGAACTGCGCGCCGGGGATCTGGGCGGCCAGGTCACGGCCGGCGCGCGGCTTGAGCATCGGATCGTCGGCGCCTGAGACGACCAGGGTGGGCGCGGTTATACCGGACAGCGGCGGCAGCTTCACGGCTCGGCCGGCGGCGAGGTGCCGCTGGGTGGTGCGCGGGTCACGTGGCGCGCGGGTGTGGCTGAGCGTCGCCGCTTCGCGGATCCAATTCTCCGGGAACGGGTACCCGGGCGAGGCCTGCACCCGGTTGATCGCGACAAGATTGTCGATCTCCTGCTCGGGCGTGGTCGCCTTGGGAAGCTTACGGAATGCGCGGAAGACGCCGAGCTTGAGATAGCTCAGGCTCCGCAGAACTCCCGCGGTGGCCGGGCTGCTCATGCAGAGCGTGAGTCCGCGGACCCGCCCGGGGTGCAGCAGCGCCATGGCCTGCGCGATCGCCGACGTGCCGCCCAGGACGTGAGCTCCGGGCCAGCCGAGGGTGTCCATCACCGCGAGCCCGTCGGCGGCCATGTCGGCGATCGTGTAGAGGGGACGGGTGCCGCCGAGCAGCGCACGCCACGGGCTGCCGTCCGCCGGCTGCGGGTAATGGGTGGACAGGCCGGTGTCCCGGTTGTCGTAGCGGACTACGTGATAGCCCGCTTCGACGAGGCGCTCGCAGAACGCGTCGGGCCACCAGACCATCTGATAGTCCAGTCCCAGAACCAGCAGCAGCGGCTCACCGGCCGTGCCGAAGGTCTCGTAAGCGATCTTGACGTCCCCGTTCACGGCGTACTCGATGCCCATGCCGACCTCCCGGAAATTTTATAATGCGATCGCATGGTAACGCTCAGCACGCATCCGAGGCAATGCGTTCGCATGAGATAGATTCGGCGGGTGCCCAAGCAGGTCGATCACGAACAGCGCCGCCGCCTCCTGTCCGAAGCGGTCTTCGCCGTCATCAGCACGCGAGGGTTCGAAGCAGTGAGCCTGCGTGACGTCGCCGAGCAGGCCGGCGTCTCGATGGGCACCGTGCAGCATTACTTCCCCACCAAGCAGCAGATGCTGTCGTTCGCGCTGGCTCACATGCGCGAACGCGTCATGAACCGGCTTCAGGCCGCCGTCGCCGCTCTGCGTGAGCCCACCCGCCGCGATCTCCTGCGTGCCGCCACCGCGGTGATGCTCCCGGTCGACCCGGCCGGCCGCGAAGAAGCCTGTGTGAACATCGCGTTCTTCTCCGCCGCGACTGTCACGCCGACGTATGCCGAGCAGCTTCGCGACGGATACGGACGCATCCTCAGGGTGTCGGTCGCCAACTTCCGCGAGGCGTCCCGGTTGAACGAATTACGCGACGGAGTCGATCCCGACGTGGCGGCACCTACGCTCTATTTCCTCACCCAGGGCCTGGTAGGGCCGATTCTCGTCGGCCTCTACAGTCCGGCCGAGGCACTGACCCTCATCGATACCCACCTCGACCGGGTGTTTCGTCCGGCCTCGATCCACTCATCGCCATGAGACTCCCCAGGACGTCGCCGAACAGCATCCGGTCCGGGCTTCTCATGAGGTCAAAGTACGCCGTGCCGGCCGACGGCGTCGCCCACCTCGGTCCTCGACGAGACGCCGAGCTTGCGCAGGATGTTCGAGACGTGGACCGCGGCGGTTTTGGGGGAGATGTAGAGGCGGCGGGCCAGGTCCGTGTTGGTGAGGCCGTCGCTGATCAGTACGGCGACCTCGCGCTCGCGCGGTGTCAGCGCGGCCAGGCCGGTGACCGCGGGTTCGGCGTCGGCAGGAGCCATGCCGAGCCGGGCGCGTACGTGGTCGAGTTGCGCCACCCGCCAGCCGCGCCACCCGGCCAGGAGCAAGCCGGCAGCTTCCGCCTGGGCGGCCGCTTCCTCGCGGCGGTCGGTGGCGAGCAGGCAGTGGGCGGCACCGACCCGGGCCGTGCCGCGCGTCGCCGGGGCAAGGGTATGTGCGTCCACGATGGATAGGTACCCGGTCAGCGCCTCGGCGTGGCGGCCGTGCGCCGACGCGAGCTGGGCCTCGACCAGCGTCCGGTAGGCGTCCCACGTGTGTGGGTCGAGCAGTGCGGCGGCCATCTGGTCGAGGCGGTGTGCGGGCAGGCCGGCCTCGAGCGCGGCGGAGATCAGGTCGTGGGCGTGGTCGCCGGCGCGCCAGGTCTGCTCCTGCAGGGCGGTGAGGAACTCGTCCAGGATCGTCTCGGCGAGCGGGGGGTCACCGCGGCGGCAGGCGAGGTGAAACGTGAGGCCGGGAATGGCGCTCGGCGGGTTGTGGGGCAGTGTCGCGAGGTCGGCGATGACCTGTTCGACGCGGTCCAGCTCGCCGGCCTCCAGGTAGAGCCCGGCCAGGAAGAAGCCGTGGTAGTCGGCCCAGCGACCGCGTCGCCGGTAGCTGCGGTCCTGCTCGCGTCCCTCCTCCAGGGCGGCGATCGCGGCGCGCAGGTCGCCGGCCCACATGGCGAGCCGGGCGCGGCCCTGGAAGTACGTCGCCACGGAGAGGGATTCGAAGCCTGCGCGTTCGGCGTCGACGCGCATCCGTTCCAGGGTTTCGGCGTGCTCGGCCTGCGAGGTCGGTGGCTCGCCGTGCACGAGGACGTTGAGGGCGCGGGCGGCCAGCACCCACTCCCCCGCCTCCTCGGCCTCGTCGACGAGGCCGGCGAGGATTGTGCGTCCCGTGGCGGCGGTGGTCGGCCGCTCGATGAGTGCGGAACCCTTCTCGACCAGCGCTGCCAGGCGTACGGACGGCAGGTTGAACTTCTCAGCCAGCACCAAAGCCCGGTCGGACCAGAGCACCGACGCCTCGGGTTCGTCGCGGAAGTAGGTCGACTGGGCGATGGCGGTCATCGCGCGGGCCTGCTCGGCGCCGGGCGGGAGCTGCGCGATCAGCGTCTCGATCTCCTGCGTCAGCGTCTGCATCTCGCCGGTCTCGCGGGACTCCCAGGCGATGCGGACCAGCAGGTACAGCGACTCGGCGCGGTCGGTGGTGGTGCCGGCGAGGTCCCGCCAGCGCCGGCCGTAGCGCAGCGCGTCGTCCAGCAGCCCGGCCAGCCACGCCGCGCGGGCCGCGGAGGCCAGCAGGCCGGTGTCGTCGGGCTGCTCGTCGAGGCCCATCTCGGCGAGCTGCAGGGCCTGGTACGCGGAGCCGATCGACAGGTAGAGCACGGCACCCCGGCGGGCGGCGGCGACCAGGTCGTCGTACCGTCCGGCGCCTCGCGCGTGATGCGCGACCATCGCCGGGTCGGAGTCCTTTTTCAGCAGTACGTCGAGCGCGATCTCGTGCAGCCTGCGGCGCTGGCGTCCGAGCATCTGGTCGGCGATCGCCTCGCGCACCAGCGCGTGCCGGAACGCGAACTCGTCCTCACCGGACTCGAGCAGCACACCCCGGGTCACCAGGTCGCGCAGCACCGCGATCAGCTCGTCCTCCCCCGCACCGGTCACCTCGGCCAGCAGGTCGAACGGGATGCGATGGCCAAGCACGGTCGCCGCCTCGACGATGCGGTGGCTGACGGGGTCGAGATCGTCGACCTGCCGGCGCAGCACGTCCGCGAGGCTCCACGGCAACGGCTGCTCGACGAGCGCCTCCACGTCGTACCCCGGAAGGGCCCGCAGCAGTTCCTCCAGGAAGAACGGGTTGCCGCCGGTGCGGTGGTGCAGCGCGGTCGCCGCACGCAACGGCGCCGGACCGCCGGTCGCGGCCGCCAGCATGGCCGCGGTCTGCGCAGGCGTGAGCCGGTCGAGGCGCACGTGGGTGACGGCATGCCGCCGCTCCATCTGGGCGAGCAGCCCGGCCACCGGCCGGCGTCGGGAAACCTCGTCCGATCGGTACGTCCCGACGAGCAGCCGCGGCCCCCGCCGGTCAGCGATCCGCTCGAACAGCGCCGCGCTCTCCGAGTCGACCCAGTGCAGATCCTCGAAGACGATCACCGCCGGGGAGTCGCCGACCAGCTCGGTCAGGATCGCGAGCCCGGTGTGCAACCGCTCGACCGGGCTGCGCTGCGGGTCCGCGAGCGCCGCCAACTGCGCGTCGTCGACCTCAGGATGACCGTCGACGGCGTCGAGGAGCACCTCGTACGGCCGCGACAGCGACCCGGGCTCCGCCCGCCCGACCAGCACCACCGTTTCGGCCGGCAGCCCCGCCAGCAACTCCTGCACCAGCCGCGTCTTCCCGATCCCCGGCTCCCCCGCGATGATCGCCACCGCGGGCTCGTGCGAGGCGGCGAGCTGCGTCAGCCGGCGCAGCTCGCTCTCGCGGCCGATCATCATCGGGCTGGCACCGCCGCGGATGTTTCGCACGGCGCCAGGGTACCGGCGCGCTGCTGACGAACGGCCGGGTCTTTCCCGGCCCGGCGCACCCGCCGGGCCAGGTTCAGCAGCCTGCGCTGGTCGGCCTCGACGATCAGCGCGCGGTGGTGCTCGTTCGCCAGCGCCAGCATCATGTCCGGGTGAAGCAACATTGTGTGTCTCCCTCATCGGCAGGTGATGTATCGATCCTCTGCCGCGAGGGGGGCGGTCACATCGGAAGCGTTTGCCTATCTTCGCTGGTCAGCGAGGTTTAGGCCGGGCCGGCAGGCGTCTAGGTATACCTAGGCTTGCTGGTGCCAGGAGCGCCACAGGGCCGCGTACGTGCCGCCGGCCGCGACGAGTTCGTCGTGCGTGCCGAGTTCGCTCACCGTGCCGGCATCCATCACAGCGACCCGGTCGGCGTCGTGCGCGGTCTGCAGGCGGTGGGCGATCGCGATGACGGTACGGCCTTCGAGCACCGCGGCGAGCGCGTGCTCGGTGTGACGTGCCGACGCCGGGTCCAGCAGCGCGGTCGCCTCGTCCAGGATGACCGTGTGCGGGTCGGCGAGGATGACCCGGGCCAGCGCGAGCTGCTGTGCCTGCGCGCCGTCGAGAGTCTGCGCGTCACCTCCGACCAGGGTGTCGAGGTCGCCGGCCCACTGCGCTCCGACCGTGTCGAGGGCCGCACGCAGGTGCGCATCGGTTGCCCCGGGGCATGCGATGAGCAGATTGCCGCGGATCGAGTCGTGGAAGACGTGGTACTCCTGCGTCACGAGGACGACCTGCTCCCGCAGCCGTTCGGGCCCGAGGTCCGCGATCGGCACGCCGCCGACGGTGACCGTACCGGTACGCGGCCGGTCGATGCCGGCAAGCAGACGCCCGAGCGTCGACTTACCCGCGCCGGAGGCGCCGACGACCGCGAGCCGCTCACCGGGCCGCACCGTGAGGTCGATGCCGTGCAGCACGTCCCTTGCCTCTACCTGGCTTTCCCACCGCGGGGAAGGTCGGCGGCCCTGGTCATAGGCGTACCGGACGTCTGTGACGGCGATGCGGTCGTCGGCCGGTTCGGCATCCGTCACCGGACCGGGCTCGGCGAGAACGGCCAGACCTTCGACGCGCGCGAACGAGGCGCTGCTGCTCTGCAGCTCCTCGATCCACATCAGCACGACTTCCAGCGGCGCGATCAGTTGGCGCAGGTAGAGCGCGGCCGCGACGACCGTACCGATATCCGATCGATGATAGAAGGCGCCACCGATCAGCAGCACGGCGGCGACCGGGAGGATGGCGGAGATGTCAACCGCCGGATACAGCACGGTACGCAGCCCGAGCGTCCGCAGCCGTGCCCGCCGTGACCCGGCGACCGCCTCGTCGACGGCGGTGATGCGGCGCCGTGCCAGCGACAGTGTCTCCACCGTCCGGGCTCCGGCGGCGGTCGCGGTCAGCTCCTCGGCGAGAATCGAGCTGGCGGCACCCTCGTCGAGGTAGGCCGCACGGGCACGCCGCAGATACCAACGGGCCGCCACCCAGGTGCCGGCGAGGCTGACAACGCCACATGCCCCGAGAATCGGGTCCAGCAGCACCACCGCGACGATGATGACCAGCACCTGCACCAACGAGATCAGGACGTCGGGCATGGCGTCGCGCAGCGTGGAGGCCACGGTCGAGACGTCGGTGGTGGCGCGGGCGGTCAGATCGCCGGCCGATGCCCGCTCGACAGCGACAGCGGGCAACGCGAGCGTACGGTCGAGAAACTCCTCGCGGACCCGTGCCGCTGTCCGCTCTCCGAACCGGAACGCCACCAGCCGCGCGTAGCGGGTGAGCACCATCGACACGGCCGCCATCGCGAGGATCACCACGGCGATCCGGTCGACGGTCCCGACCGCGGCGTGCCGTTGTGCGGTGTCGTGCGCGCCGGTGATGGCGTTGAGCATCCGCCCCAGCAGCCACGGCCCGAGCAGACCGGCGCTCGCGGCGAGCCCGTTCAGCGCGAGCACGACGGCGACCGGACCACGCTCCGGCCTGACCAACCGGCCGGCGGCGCGCCACACCTGACGGGAATCGGCGACCGGCATCGTCATCGCAACGCCTCCGTGGCGTCGCCGGCGGTACGCGCCACCACGGTGCGGTAGCCCGAGTGGCCGGCAAGCAGATCGCAGTGCGTCCCGGCAGCGGCGACCACGCCGTCGACCAGGAACACCACCCGGTCGACCCGCCCGAGGATCAGCGGCGACGTCGTCGTGACCACGGTGGTGCGACCCGAACGGGCACGTCGCAGCCCGTCGATCATCGCGGCCTCGGTGTGCGCGTCGACGGCCGACGTCGGTTCCACCGCGAGCAGTATCTCCGGATCGGCGAGCAGTGCGCGGACCAGGCGCACCCGCTGCCGTTGACCGCCGGAAAGGTTCACGGCCTGGCCACGGATCCGCGCGTCCAGGCCATCGTGCAGCCCCTCCACCACGTCCCTCGCCGCCGCGGCATCCACCGCGGTCATCACACGATCATCATCAGCTCCACCCAGGACATCCCTGAAGACCCCGGCGAACAGGTACGCGTCGTTGTCCGCGACCACGATCCGGCGCCGGAGTTCCTCTCCGTCGATCGCGTCGAGCCGCACGCCACCCCAGGTCGCCTCCGAGCTCGCGAATCCGCCGAGGCGCTCGATGACGGCAGCGGGCTCGGCCGTGCGTGCGGCGACGAGTGCCACGAACTCCCCGGGCGCGATCCGGGCGCCGGACACCGGGTCGTGCAGCTCCGACGGATCGAGCGGTGCCGTGCCGGTGCCGGCCGTACGACCCGGTGTCAGATTGAGGAAACGCACGATGCGGCTCGCCGCCACCAGCGCCCGGCTGAGCGACTCCCCTGCTTCGATGAACTGGAACACAGGGATGACCAGAAGCCCGGCGTACCCGTAGACGGCCACCAGTTCGCCCGGCTGGATCGTCCCCTGCGCGGCCATCCGCGCCGCGATCCACGTCACGACCGCGAGGAACACCGCGGGCAGACCGACGCCACACGCCGCGATCCAGCTGGACACCGCGCCGAGGCGATACCCCTCGGCCCGCAGCACGGCCGAGCCCGCCCGATAGCGCCGCGCGAAGACGTCCTTGCCGCCGAGCCCGCTGAGCACACGCAACCCGGCAACGACATCGACGATCTGCGCGGTCGTGACACCCTGCTGCTGCCGGTACGCGGCCCCGGTGTGGTTCAGCCGTCTGAGCAGCGGCCCGACCACGCCCGCCAGGATCGGCACGCCGGCCAGGACGATGACCGCCGGCAGCGGCGAGATCGTGAAGAGCAGAACCGCGACGACCCCGTACGCAACCAGGGCCCCGAAACCCGGACCGGTCATCGTCAACGCCCCGGCAACCGCCCCGACATCACCGATCCCGATCGTGACCACCTCACCACTGGTCACCTGCCGCGCCAGGGTCGCCCCGAGCACGGTGGCATGCCGGTTGACCGCGGTCACGGTGCGAAAGGCGCCATCCATCCGGACACGGGTCATGGTCCGATGCCGCATGATCGACAGGTACGCGGTGAGCACGCCCACCCCGACCAGCGCGGCAACCCATTCGACCAGCCGCCCGTAATCACCGGGGATGAGGCCCTGATCAACCGCCTCGGACAACAGCCACGGCGGAACGATCAACCCGATCATCCAGGTGGTGCCGAGGAACGCCCCCGCCACAATGCGTGCGGGCTGACATCGCGCCAGCCACAGGAGGTACCGGCCGGGCGTACGAATGTCGTTGAGCCGGGGCGGGGCGTACGTCTCGACCATGCGGAAGCCTACCGCCCTCAGGCACTGCTCCAGGATCGGGTGGACAGCACCAGGCGGTACCCGTCGGGGTCCTCTACGGTGACGCCCCATCGATCCCAGTACTGACCTTGGGAAACCCGTCGGCCACCGTGCTCCTCGAGCCGGGCCATCAGGGATTCGTCCACCGGCCCGGCCAGGTAGATCACGAGCAGATCCTCAATGGTCGGTGTGGGCGGGACTGTCAGCTGCGGGCCGCCGACCAGTTCCAGATGCCAAGCGGCATCGGTGCCGCAGGGTCGATCATCAACCAGCTCCTTCCTCGTGACCGGTGGCCACTGTCCTCGTTGAACCCTGATTGAGGTCAATGGGGATACTGGCGCGGGATGCGGGGTGAGATCTCCTCGCGGAACGCGGTGATTCGCCGGGTCACCTGCGGCCGCCCCCATGTGTTCTCGATCCGGTCGAGATAGAGGCAGCGGGCGGCGAGTTTGTCCAGGTCGACCGTGAAGTACATCGCCATCAACGGATTCACGAACAAAGTGCTGCCGTGGGTACGCCGGGTGAAGTTGATGTCTCCGAAGGCGCCGGCGGTGGCCGCGGCGATCTGGCCGTGGACGATGCTGGGGCGGTCCGGGGTCGCGGCCTGGGCGTGGGCGACCGCCTCCCGATAGAGCTCGGCCTCGCCACTGTCGCCCGGGATCGACAGAGCGCCCAGGTAGCCGCCGTCGCGGTCGAGGGCGGCGAGGTTCTCCAGGACCTCGACGTGGTTGACGCCGTCGTGGGCGTCGATGCCGAAACCCAGGCTGGTGACCAGTTTTACCGGGACGTCGAGGCCGGCGACCGCGGCGAGGCTGGTGATGTCCTCGACCGGGGTGCCGAGGTTGCTCTCGTCGCCGCGCAGGAGGATGTCGGTGCCGCCGTCGACGAGGACCACCGCGTCGATGTGCAACGTTTCGATCAGGTGGCGGTAGGCGTCGCGCAGTCGTTCGACGCCCAGCGGCGGGAACGCGTACACCGTGGAGGGCAGGTTTTTGGATGCCAGCCAGCGGGCGAGTGTCCGTTCGGGGAAGTACCAGTCGGTGCTGGTCGTGGCCGGGGTGACGGCGGCGACGTTCTCCGCGATCCAGTCCGCGCGGTCGAGCAGGACGAGCTCGGAGAAGGACAGGCTCGCGAGGTGCACCTGCGCGCCGTTGTCCGACAGGGCGAGGGCGAGCGGCAGTCCGGCGTACACGTCGAATCCGCCGCCCGCACCGGCGATCAGAATGTTGCGTGCCGGGGCGAGGGCGGCGAACAATGGCGGGACGATCAAGGATCCTGGCACTGGGCCAAGCTACAAGGCCGAACTACAAGGCCGAACTACAAGGCCGAACTACAAGGACAGCAGCAGATCCCGGACCGCGGCGGGCTGGGACAGGAACGGGTGGTGGCCCGCGTCGAGCTCGAGGACCCGGCCGGCCCGCTGAGCGTATTCGCGTTGCAGGCGCGCGGGCGTGCCCAGATCCTGTGCGCACACCAGATAGGTCGAGGGGATGTCATGCCAGGCCGCGGCCCCCACGGGCTGGCCGGTCACCTGCACGCTCTGCCGCGCGAGATGATCCGCCGCCTGCGACTGGACGTCGGTGTCGCAATCCTGCAGGAAAGAGTCCACCAGCAGCTCCGGGCGAACCCCGAACGTCCCGGCCGCGGAATCGACGTCCAGGAACGGAGCCGGGCCGCCATCACCGAAATCGGACAGACTCTGCCCCACCTCCGGCAGATAACTGGAGATCAACAGCAAATGCCGCACGGAGGGTACGCCCGAAGCAGCCGCCGCCGTGACGATGCCCCCGTAACTGTGCGCGACCACGATCGTCGGCTCGTCACTGTCCGCCAGCACCTGACGCACCGCGGCGACATCCTCGGCCAGCCCCGGTCCACCGGCGCCTCCCGGCACACCCGCCTCCCCACAGCTCGGCAGCCCCGGCGTCACGCTCTCGTCCCGCAGGAGCCCCGCCACGCGGTGCCACCACCACGCCCCATCCCGTACGCAGGCCCCGTGCACGAATACGACTCTCATCGCGACCTCCACATCTGCCGTTTAGTTCAACGGTAGACGTACTCGCAGTTACGTGAAAAAGTGCGTCGATGGGCCGTCAACCACAACCCGAGATCAAGCAACGGCTGCTCGACGCGTGCACCGACCACGCCCTCGCCCACGGCCTGCCCGACAAGCTCGAACCGTTCGCCACCGCCACGGGCACCTCGACCCGCATGCTGATCTACCACTTCACCACCCGCGACGTCCTGTTACGCGCCGTGCTAGAGCGCGCCAGGCAACGCCAGCTCACCACGTTCGGTGACCTGTTACGCGGGCGACCCGGTCAGCCGTACCCCGTCACGCTCGCGAATGCCTGGACGTTCATGACCGGTCCCGAGGGCCAGCCCTATCTCCGAATGTTCGGGCAGTGGCGCGACGGCGCGGCACAACAACTGCTACCCGACTTCCGCCGGGCCGCGACGACTGACTGGCTCGGACCGCTCGAGGACGGCCTGCGCAGTATCGATCAGTCCGGGCGCGCCACCCTGGTCCTCGCGGTCATCCGCGGACTACTCATGGACCTCGACGCCACGGGCGACAGTGTCCGTACGAACAAAGCTTTCGCCGACTTCCTGAACACATTTGTGCAGTGAAGGCGGGTGATTCTGACGGCCTCCGATGGTTCCGGCCCACTTTTCGTGATGGATTCAGACCCACTCTACGGTTCACTTGACGCTGAATACAGGATCGGATGTACCGTCGAGACATGGAGACCGAGACATGGAGACAGTGACCCACGGCCAGGTCCTCGCCCGCTTCGGCCACGCCCTGTCGGACGCCACCCGGGCCCGGTTGCTGCTCGCCCTGCGCGAGGCGCCCGGCTACCCGGCCGAGCTGGCGGACCTGCTCGGCGTCACCCGGCAGAACCTGTCCAACCACCTGGCCTGCCTGCGCGGCTGCGGTCTGGTCGTCGCGGTCCCGGAAGGCCGGCGGACGCGCTACGAGCTCACCGATACCCGTATCCGGCATGCCCTCGACGACCTGCTGGGCCTCGTCCTGGCCGTCGACCCGGTTGCTTGCCCCGACGCCGCCGACAAGGATTGCTGCTGATGAGCCTGCCGCTGATCCCCCTGGCCCCCGCCGGGCCGGCCCCGCAGCGCCGGTCCCAGCTCGCCCGTCGGATTCGGTTGCTGGTCGCCGCGACCATCACCTACAACGTGATCGAGGCCGCCATCGCGATCAGCGCCGGCACCGCCGCGGGCTCGACCGCGCTGATCGGGTTCGGCCTCGACTCGGTCATCGAGGTGTCCTCGGCTGCCGCGGTCGCCTGGCAGTTCACCGGCACCGACCCCGAGAGCCGAGAGAAGACCGCGCTGCGGATCATCGCGATGTCGTTCTTCGCGCTCGCCGCCTACGTCACCGTCGAATCGGCGCGTGCGCTGCTCGGCGGCGCCGAAGCCGCTCACTCCACCGTCGGGATCGTCCTCGCGGCGGTGTCGTTGGCGGTCATGCCCGGACTGTCATACGCCCAGCGCCGCGCCGGCCGCGAGCTCGGCTCCCGCACCGCGGTCGCCGATTCGAAACAGACGCTGCTCTGTACTTACCTGTCCGCGGTGCTGCTCATCGGGCTGCTGGTCAACGGCCTATTCGGGTGGAGCTGGGCCGACCCGATCGCCGCTCTGGTCATCGCCGCCGTCGCGATCAAGGAAGGCCGTGAGGCCTGGCACGGCGACGCCTGCTGCGCACCCGGCCCGCTTGCCGCCACCACGAAGAGCGCTGCGCCTGGCTGCGACGACGACTGCTGCACCGGCGAGCGATGACCGGACGGCCGCGGAGGGGTTGACCAGCGCGGTCCTGATCGCCCTGCTCACGACCGGATTCGGGCACTTCGGGACCGGCCGCCCCGGGTGGGCCTGTGTCGGTCGCCGGTTCTCCTCCCTGGCCGTCAGCGGCAGGACCACGCGGGACCCTGCGGTCAGTCGGTTGCCTCTGCTGCCTCGTGGAGGGTGCCGTTGAGCAAGCGAGCCGTCCAGCTGTGTGACTTGTAGAGCCACGTCGGGTCCGCGGACTCGGTGGCCGCAAGCCAGGCGAAGGCGCGATCCAGCCCACCTCCGGTGGTGAGCGCGGCGTGTGCCTCGGCGCGGACTCCGCTCGGCACTGCGTGGAGCGCGAGCACGCAGCGTGAAAGCTCGGGAGTTCCGCGGGTCCGGTAGTAGGAGGTGTTACCCATGTCGCGGTACCGGGTAGCCCTCAGCAGAATCGGATCGGTCGCGGAGCCTCCTTGCATCGTGAAGTCCAGCGACAGCAGATGCACACCGGCGACGCGCAGTGCCGCCTCGACGACCGTCCGCCCGACCGGGTAGGACCAACCGGCCTGCAACCTGTCGCGGTCGTAGGTGTCCCACGGCCCGTCCGTCACCTACGTGACTGTACCGCCGGCCAGCGGCCGCAACTGGCCATCGGCCTGTCCGTCCCCGGCGTGACCGCACTGGCGGGCGGCGGGCGTTTGGCCGTCCGTCGCCGCGCGACTGCACCGGCGGGCGGCGGACCGGCAGGGCGAATTCAGGCGCGGCGCAGGCGGCGGATCGGGGGGATGAGTAGTAGCGACGCGCATACCGCGGCTGTGACGGCGGTGGCGAGGAAGAGCAGGTCGCGTGGGGCGATGATGGAGGACACCGGGCCTGCGAGCGCCTGGCCGACCGCGACGCCGGAGACCGAGCCCGCCACTTCGTAGGCCGTGACGCGGTTGAGGACGTCCGGGGCGACGAGGGTCTGGACGCTGGTGGACCACATCACCGACCAGAACGCCCATGCCGTACCGCCGATCAGGTGGCCGGCCATCAGGCCTGGCAGCGGCAGGGCGAGCGCGATCGACAACGGCAGGCAGACGAACCCGGTCAGCGCGATCGCCCCCGCGGCCAAGGGGTGGGCCGGGCGGAAGCGGATCGCGATGAGGCCGCCGAAGACCGTGCCGGTGCCCATGGCGGCCATGGCCCAGCCGTATGCGGCCTCGCCGAGGCGGTCGCCGATCTGCTGGGAGCCGAGCGGGATGAGCGGGCCGAACACGATCAGGCCGAAGAACACCCAGATCACGATCACCGACCACATCCACGTACGGGAGCGGAACTCAGCCCACCCCCGGCGGAGGTCCCGCAGCACCGTGGCGGTGTGGTCGCGGGGTAGGACGACCGGGGCGTAGCGCAGCAGGGCCAGGCAGGTGGCGCTGGCCAGAAACGTTGCGGCGTCGAAGGTGTAGACCGTGCCGGGGCCGGTGAGGGCCATCATCAGCCCGGCCAGGACGGGGCCGCCCAGCTGGGTGGCGGCGTCGCCGATCTTCAGGGTGCCGTTGGCGCGCTGGGGGTCCCGGGCGACCAGGGGCACCATGCCGTTCACGCCGGGCTGGAACATCGCGGCGGCCGTGCCGGCCAGCGCTGACGTGAGCAGGAGCAGCCACAGCGGCGGCGTTCCGGTGAAGAAGGCGACCGCGACGACCGTCTGGGTGACCACCCGGACCAGGTCGGCGCCGACCATCATCGTGCGGGCGCCGATCCGGTCGGCGAACACTCCGCCGAACACGATGAGCAGGACGAACGGGGTCGTCCAGACGGCAAGAACGTACCCGACGCCGGAAACGCCGTAGACCGCGCCGACGGCCAGCGCGGTGGCCACCGGCATCATGGCGTCGCCGAGCAGCGAGACCGCGCGGGCCGCGAAATACAGGGTGAAGTCCCTGGTCCAGAGCGTTGGCCGGGTGGCGAGAGCGGACTGCATGATCAGCAATTCTGGTCGTCGCACCACCCGCCCGCAGGCGCCCTGCCGGACATCGCTGGGTACATTCCTGCCATGCGTGAACGCGTGGTCGCCCTGGTCGGGCCGACGCTGGAGATGTACCCGGTGACCTGTGCGTCGGCGGTGTTCGGCTATCACGGCCCCGACATCGCCCACCGGTACGGATTCCGGCTGTGCACCGAGCGGCCGGGCTCCGTCCGTACCACCATGGGCTTCGACATCGTGGTGGACGACGGCCTGGAGGCGCTCGCCGAGGCCGACACCGTCCTGATCGCGGGTTGGTGTCCCGGACCGGAAGTGCCCGCGGCGGTCGGCGATGCGGTCAGAAACGCTCATTCTCGTGGCGCGCGGATTGTCGCTGTCTGTTCGGGTGTCTACGTCCCGGCGAGCCTGGGACTGCTCGACGGGCGTGTGGCCGCGGTCCATTGGGAGCTCACGGGTGTGCTCGGGCGGCAATACCCGAAGATCCAGGCCGACGCGACAATTTTGTACGCCGACCACGGCGACGTTGCGACCGCCGGCGCCTCGGCCACCACCATCGACCTGTGCCTCAACCAGGTACGGCGGGACCACGGCGCGGCGCTCGCCATGCGGATCGGACGGCAACTGTCCGCCGCGCCGCACCGGGAGGGCCACCAGCGACAGTTTCCGTCACTGCCGACAACCGGCCCGGTGCCCGATTCGATCGCTCCGCTGCTCGACTGGATCGCCGCGAACCTGCACACCCCGCTCACCATCGACGCCATGTCCGCCAGGGCCGGTGTCTCACCGCGCACTCTGAACCGCTACTTCGTCGAACAGCTCGGCACATCGCCGGGCCGGTGGCTGCTCGACCGGCGGATCGCGAGCACCCGCGCCCTGCTGGAGGAGACCGATCTACCGGTCGAGACGATCGCCGAGCGGGTCGGCCTCTCCTCCGCGGTGAACCTGCGCCGCCGTTTCCGTCATGCGTTGCAGACGACGCCGGGCGCCTATCGGCGTACGTTCCGGGCCTCTTTTTAGAGCGCGTCCCGGGCGTCCTTTTCAGAACGTCAGGACCAGGCGGCCGCGGAATCCGCCTGCCTCGACCCGGCGGTGTGCTTCGGCGGCTTCCTCAGCGGGGAGCACACCCGCGACCCGCGGGGTGAGCGCTCCGGCTTCGACGGCCTGGCGCAGTGCGTCGAGTTTTTCCTGCGAGTGATAGTCGTCGTAGACCCAGGCGGCCTCGTAGCGGATCCCCCGGGTGGGCTCGCCTTTCCAGCGGCGCAGAGAGACGAACACACCACCGTCGCGTACGGCGGGTAGCACCGTTTCGTGCAGCAGAGCGGTGTCCGCCAGGGCGTCCACGCCGTCGGGGAAGACGGCGCGGATCCGGGCCGCAGCGTTGTCGCCCCGCTCGATGAGGTGGTCCGGCCTGAGGACCATGTCCTCGGGTGCCGCGTCCGCGATCACGATCAGGCCCCGCATCTTGGCGAGCTGGACCAGGTAGGTACCGACCATTCCCGCTGCTCCGGTCACAGCGATGCTCTGGCCGGGCTTCAGCGCGGCGAGTTCCAGGATCTGGGTCGCGGTGAGGCCGTTCATCGGCAGGGTGCAGGCCTGCTCGAACGACGTTCCCGCGGGTATGCGGGCGATGGAGTCGTCCGGGGCGATGAGGTACTCGGCGTACGCGCCGCCGTGCTCGGACATCGGGATGGCCAGGGCCATGACCTCGTCGCCGAGCTGCCACGTGCTGCCCTCGCCGAGCTCGTCGATCACGCCGGCCGCTTCCGCGCCGGGGATGTGCGGCGGGGGTCCGTCGCCGACCCCGAGCAGGCCTGTGCGCCGGGAGATGTCGGTCGGGTTGACGGCCGCTGCCCGGACCCGGACCCGGACCTCGCCGGGGCCGGGATGCGGATCGGGGAGGTCGTGGACGCCGAGCACCTCCGGGCCCCCGAACTCGATGAATCCGATTGCTTTCACCGGCGTACCCTCCCGCGCTCATTTCCAACGTAATCGTTGGAGTTGAACCGAGCGTACGACGGTAGCCCGCCGACGACAAACGCCGACGGGCCCCTTCACTCCCAGGGCCAGGTGCCGTTCCGGCCCGATTCCAGCAGGGGGACCATGCGGAACGCGGCGTCCGTGAGGCCGCCGAAGGTGTGCCGGTAGGGGCCGGTCGCGCCGTGTCCCGCCTGGTATCCGGCGAGGTTCCAGGTGTATAGCGGGGTGTGCGGCGGGATGGCCGAGCCCGGGTCGCCGTCGCCCGCCCAGGCCTGCTCGTCGGTGACGATGAGGACGCGGTCGTGGCCGGCGTACCACTTGTGGAGCGCCGTGCGGGTCTTCGTGCCGCCCAGGTTGCTGAAGCGGTCGATCACACGTAGCAGCGACTCCCCCGGGCGTACGTCGACGGAGTGGGAGCGGGTGCCGAACTGCACCAGGTCGACCTGGCCCGGGTTTCGCGCCGCGAGTGCCGCACCGAAGACCGCCGCGGCGTCCGCGCGGGTCAGCTCCGAGCGAGCCGACATCGTGTCGAACATCGAGCCGGACCGGTCCACCAGGACCAGCGTGCGGCCCGGCAGCTTCGGCACGTTGCTCAGCGACAGGTTGAGCGCCTTGTCGAGAGCGTGACCCCATCGCAGCGACGGTGCTGCCCGGTAGGCGGCGAGGAAACGGAACGGGAACTGACGCGAGCGGCGTACCTGATCCGCATCGGACAGTCGTTCGGCGACCGCAGTGGCGACGTCGTCCGGCACCTGGGCCTGATCGAAGTTGCGCAGGTTCCGCAGCAGAGCGGCATATCCCATGCTCGGGATGAGCGCGCTCCACATCGCGGCCTTGTCCACCTGAGCACCCGCGAGCGAGAGGGCGTCCTCCCACGTCATGCCGGCGGCCTTCAACGCGTCGGCGTCGAGCAACGCCGACGAATTTCCGGCAACACGCGCACGCAGCTCGGCGTTGCGGGCGAGCATCGGCAGCGACGCGGGCAATGCCGTGTCGCGCTTGTGCCGGCGGTCGAGCGCCACCTTGAACAGGTCGCCCTGCCACGGCGAATCCGCGGCCGCAGTCGGGTGCGTCAGGTCGATGACGTCGGCGAAGCGGAACCCGTGCGCCGCCGTGTCGTACTTGAGCAGTGAGAACTCGGTATAGAGGCGCTGAACGGCGTCAACGATGCCGCGCTTGACCGGCTTCGGGATCGCGCGGCCGTACTTGCCCGTCCAATAGGCGAGCATTTCACCGGGCTCGTCGGCACGCAGCAGCACGGAAGCGATCAGTTGACGGCCGCCCGGCTTTCCCGCGGTGAGCAGGGCACGGGTCGCCTCGGCCGCCCCGACCAGGGACGCGGTGCGCATGTTCGCACGGCTGCGCAGCCAGGTCAGAAATCCTGCGATCCACTCCGGATCGGCGATCGCCACCTGGCGGACCAGCTGCGCGTAACGGGCGTCACGGTCTCCTGCTGCCTCGTAGAACGTGGCCTCGCCGACCATGTTGGCGACGGCGAAAAGAAAAAGCTCAGACCTGGCGTCACGGGCGACTCCGGCGGCGCCCTCGTACGTGACGGCGGGGCCGGCGCTGGTGATCGGTCCGGTCACGGCGGGCTTCGCCGTGGTCGTGTTGAACTTTGCCATGACGAGAAGAACTCCTTCCGCGGACCGGAAGAGAGCAACAATTCTTCAGTGCGGGGTGCCCGAGATCGAAGTCGGCCTCGGAACGTAACTGCTCTATCCCCTGAGCTATGCCGGCCTGGGTGCCGGCACCGGGACTCGAACCCGGGACCTGTCCATTAAGAGTGGAAGTAACCGCTGCCTGCGCACCGGGCACCCACCGCATCTGAAGTTGTTGCCCCTCCCGAGATCAAAGGGCAGAACGGCATTGATTTCCATGCAATGAAGTAGCCGTCCCGCGTCGCACCGGGAGGTGCAGGAACGAAGTTAGCAACGAAGCTTCCCGATGTCGCCCGAGTTTTGCGGCAGGCGGCTGACGTCCCCGAACGCCGAGGTCTCCAGGACCATCCGTTGCGGCTGCTCGAAATCGGCGGACCAGAGCCGCCAGCTGCCGTCGTCGACCGCGTAGTTGACGATTGCCTGCGATGCCGTCCAGCTCGCCAGCGTGAGCACGCCGCGATCCGGCAGAACGGGCTCGGCCGGGAGTGCGGCCGGCGTGCCGAAGTTGTAGCGTTTCGCCATGTGGGTCGCCAGGTGCGGGCTTACCGCAAGCCATTCGTCGGTCAGCCGCCCGAAAGCGGCATCACGCGACCACCAGGGCCGCCCCGCCGCACTGAGAATGGCGTCACCTACGCCCTCGAACACGGCGCAGTATTCGCGGATCGGGACCTTGCCGACCTGTTTTGCGTAACGGACCGTGCGGATCTGCAGCATCACTTCGTGCAGGACATACGCGGCCGTGCCGACCGATTTCTCTTTCACGCGTGGCTTCGGCGGTCTCGGCTCCCGGGCGGGGGTGATCGCGTCGGCGGCCCGGCCCGCGTGCGTCAGATGCCACGAATCGTCATCCAGTCCGAGCACGGCTCCTGCGCAACGGATCAGCCCGCGATCACCGATCCGGATCTCCACTCCCGGGTCAGCCACGGCGAGGACGATGCCGGTCACGTCGGAGGTATCGACACGTACGTCCTGAATGTCGCGAAGGTACAGCTCCACCACGGCGTCCGTGGTCGTCTGGACAGCCAGGTAGCCGGCGAGGGTGGTTCCGGCGCGCTCCACCCGTACGGTGCGAAGTTCGGCCTGGTCCAGGCGGTAGTCCTGGGTGAGGCTCGCAACGGCCGCGACGGTCAGCGGCGCCGAGCTGAAGCGGATCCGGCCCAGGGAGTCACGGTAGTAAGGGGACTCGGGTGCTGCGGGCGCGAGCAGGGCCGCCAGGGGCTGACCGCCGTGCCGGACCATCCAGGCGTGGCGTGACGGTCCCAGGTCCGCCATCCATCGCAGGGCCTGCGCGGCGTGCCGGTCACGGACCCGGGCCGGGCGGAAACGCGCTGCTCGGAACAGGGGGAACGTGTTGTTGTCCCAGACATCGGCGATCCCGGCGACCTCGGTGCGGTCGAAGAAACGGCCATCGGCGGACAACTCCGCGATGCGCGCGAATGAGCGATCGAGCAGTCCCGTGAGCACTCGCAGACTCATGGCGATCAAGGTATCGCCCGATCGCTTGTCGGCGGTGCTTTGCTGATGCTGCGACACTGGGACTGTCCCACGATCCTGGATGACGAGGAGGCGGCGATGGAGTTCAGCGGAGCGAACCAGCGCGAGGAGTCCATCGAGCCGGATGTCCCGCGCCGGGAGCCACATCGGGCGCTGGCCGAGGCGGTGCTGAGCAACGCCGCTGAGCAGGCAGAATGGCTGGCCGACGGCGGGACGGAGCCGAAGCTGCCGGACGCGTGGTCCGGGCTGTGGCAGGCGGCGGTGCAGCGCCAGATGGATCTGAGCGGGCAGGCGGAGCCGGTGGCCAGCCAGGCCGTGAGCAGCACGATGTCCCAGCTCGCGACGCTCTACCACGAGGCCGCGTGGTTCCGCACCGACGACGACCTGCGCCGGCGGGCCACCAACGAGGTGCTGTTCTACGGCACCGAGCTGCGTACCAAGCTGCGCAGCCAGTCCGCGCAGGAGGCCTGGCAGCGGCGTTCGGCCTACGGTCTCTCGGCCAGCAGCTCAGCCGTCCGCGCCCGGGTGACGGCCAACGATGACTGGCTCGCCGGCTGGCAGGCCTGGGCCGCCGCGCAGCAGACCAGCTGATCCCGCATCTCGGCGCCCGGACTTTCACTCAATGCGTCGCGAACCTGCCGCGCCGACGCACATGCACTTCCCGGCGGGCGGCGTCGGCCTGAAGCTGGGACTGCAGGACGCCATGAACCTCGGCTGGAAACTGGCCGCAGTCGTGCAGGCGGCCCTGATCACCGCGACAACCCGGCCAGATCCCCGTACGCGTCAGCGCAGTTCGAGCTGGACGCCTTCCTGGATGAGTTGATCGACCAGGTCGTCGAAGGTGGTGGCAGGTCCCCAGCTCGTCCGGTCGTAGCCGGGGACCAGATGGGCGCGCGCGACCTGCGAGTGTTCCCAGATCAGCCGGAACCCGGGAGTTGCGCCGCCATCGCCGGTCGCGGCGTTCTCGTGCAGCCAGAACGAGTCGCCACCGAACCAGCCGCCAGGTCCGTTGATCGCTTCACCGATCGCGCAGAAGAAGCCGTCGTAGTCGGTTATGAAGCGCCCGTCCATGGTGTACACGGTGCCCGACGGCTTGTCCGGGGCATGGATCCGGTGCGCCGCGGCGGCTTGCACCCACAGAAAGCGACCGCTGCGATCAAGCTCCGCCCACTGATTGGGCGTGGCCGGGCCGCCGGCCCGCCACATGTCCCAGATCGGGCGCTCGTTGGCGGCGAGCGGCCTGGGGATCGGAGCGTCCAGGACGATGTCCATGTGGTCATCACCGAGGGTTGACGGCCGTGTGGAAACGACACGTGCGTGCACCCGGTAATCCCAGCCGAGCTTGTTGACCGTGCCGTCGACGCGGACGTGGGCAAGCTCGGCCTGCACCGACCCGGTCAGCCCGGGACGGCAGCCCAGCAGAGTGAGCGGCGGACCCGGCGGCCACCCGTCCGGTCGTGCGTGGAACAGCCCCGCTGTTTTCCGGCATTCACCGACCGGTGTGCCGGAGCCCGACCAATCGAACAACAGATAGCCGGAAACGTCGGGCGCTACCGTTCCGCCACCGTTGTTGTCGTCGTCGCGGCGGTGCCCCTCAAGCTCGATGTCCAGCAGGCCGGACCCGTCCGCCGCGGTCCGGTGACCGACGACCCGGATATCGAGCAGTTCCTCCGTGGTCCGATAGCACTTCCCGCAGACCTCGGTCCCCGGATGATCGGAGGCACATGCGCCGACCACCCCGAAATTGCCGAACCAGGCCGGCCCGGTGCCGTCGATCGCGGCGAGCAAAGGGCCGGACGGCGCACAACTCACCAGGGTGTAGCGCTCATACACCGGCTCGGCCGGAAACAATCGGTCGACAAAAAGCCCGTCGATGTCCGCACATTCGGTGACGGTCGCACCGGTCTCCTCGTCGAGCAGCCGCCAGCGCAAGGGAATCGACACGCGCCGACTTTAGCCGGTGGGCTTGCTCAGTTCCGCCCGGGCGGCGGCTACCAGTTCGGCGTTGGTGTGGGCGTGGCCCCACAGGCCCCAGCCACCTTCCGGTGCCTCGGTGAGCAGCACCCAGGTGCGCTGCGGGTCCCCGCCCGCCGCGGCGACGATTCTGGTCAGTTCGGCGACCACCGCGAGCTGTTTCTCCCGGTCGAGGGCGCCCGCATTCGTCAGGACCTGGACGCGCACGTATTCGCTGTCCCCGTCGACGTTGCTGAGGGAATCCGCGGGGAGCGTGTGCACGAACGCGGCCGTGTTCTTGCGGAACATGGCGATCGGCGGGACCTGTTCGATGGTCATGACCGCGGTGGCCAGGTCCTGGGCGAGCTTTTTGACGTCCGGGAACGTTCCCTCGGTGGCGTACACGTCGATCATCGGCATGAGGCCAACGCTAGGGTGCCGGGTGCGGCTCGCCATCCCGGAAAGTCCGTAGTCCTTCGAGTTCCACGTGCAGTTTGCGGCGTGAGGAGACACCCAGTTTCCGGAACACCTTCCGCAGGTGGTATTCGATCGTGTTGGTGCTCAGGTAGAGCTGCGCCGCGATCTCGGTGTTGGTCGCGCCGGCAGCGGCGAGCCACGCAATCCGCGCTTCCTGCGGTGTCAGGCCGGCGGCTTGATCACCGGTCCGTGCCGCCTTTATCCGTACGCCCGCAGCAGCCAATTCCGTAGCGGCCCGCGAAGCAAAAGCACCGGCACCCATGTCCTCGAACAACTCGTACGCGGTCCGCAGATGCGTACGCGCCTCCGTGGTCCGCCGCGCCCGCCGCAACCATTCGCCGTACACCTGATGGCTGCGCGCCCGGGACGCCGGGCCTCGTGTTCGTTCGTGCAGTTCGATGGCGCTGCGGTACTGCTCCTCGTCATCGGTGAGCAGCGCGCGGGCCCGGGCGAGGTCGCCGACATTGCGCGGAACTGGACACGCTTCGGCCAACTCGCTCAGAAGCGAGACGAATGCGGTCGCCGGGGCTCCGCTGCGCACTGCCGCTTCGACCAGGTCGGCGAGCGCGAACTTCAGCTGTGACGTGCGGAAATCGTGGGGGCCCAGGATGGCGTACGCGTCGGCGTAGTGCCCTTTCCCCAACCGCACCACGAAGTCCGCGTAGTCGGCGAAGACCAGCTGGTAACCCTGCCCCTGCCGGATGGCGTCCGCCCGCACCCGCACCGACAGCCCGCCCTGCCCACACCACGCGGCGGCAAGCATCGACCCCACGCTCAAGTCCTGCTCGCCGGTCGCCGGCCCGAGCATCTGGTTGAGCACTGTTCGCTGATTGAAACAGTGCTCGGCTTCACGGAGATGTCCCGCCCACAGCTCGGCGGCGCCGGTGTGACTCATCGCGAGCGCCATCGGGATCACCGCGGCCCGCCTGGTCGCCTCGTCACGCAACCGGAACGCCGCCTCGTGCAGCGCCACGTCATCGGCGAGAACGGTCGCATGCGCGCAGGCCGCCGCCAGCCACGCGAACAGTTCCGGTGCATCCGGCGGAGCCTGCAGAGTGGCCACAATTGCACGCCTGAGCAACGGCGCGGCGATCGTCAGCCCGTCCAGGTGCAGCGCGGTGTCCGCATCGAGCAGCAGATCACCCACGGTCGGCGCCGTCCCCCGCGGCAACGGCAACGACCGCGCCACCCTGGCGACATCCGCCTCGGTCGCCCCGGCCGGCGCCAGCCGATCACTGATCTTCGCCTGCACCACCGCCTCCAGCAACGCATCCCGCGCAGCCCGCAGCCCCACCTCTCCCCGCTGTCCTGGTGCCACCGCGGCGGCGAGCAGCGTTGTCGTCGCGGCCACCGGTTCGCGGCGGAGCCGGTGAATCCGGGCCTGTACCCGCAGTTCCGGCGCGCCGATCGGGTGCAGCGAGTCCAGCAACGTCTGTGCCCGGGATGCGGAACCGGCAACGCACGCCGCCTCAGCCGCCGCCAACAGCCGCACAGTCCGGTCCGCCCGCCGGGGACTCAAAGCCCCCGCCCTGGCCAGCAACTCAGCAGCCGCCGCCCACCCGCCACGCCCCCGCTCACGGTCAGCCGCACGCTGCAACGTCGCCGCCACCGCCTCGTCCGGATCGCTGGTCGCCGCGGCGAGATGCCACGCCTCCCGATCCGGTTCGCCGAGCACAGCACTGACCACAGCGAGCGCGGCGTGCACGCGCTGCCGTTCGGCAAGGGGCGCTTGGTAATACGCCGCTGAGCGAATCATCGGATGCCGGAATCGCAACGATCCACGAATCTCGACCAGCTCGCGCTCCTCGGCGGGCGCGGCGTCCTCGGCTCCGAAACCGAGCTCTTTCCCCGCACGCCACAACACTTCCGGGTCGCCACTCGGGTCGGCCGCGCCGGTCAGCAAAAGGATACGTGTGGCGCCGGGCAACGTGCGGATGGCGTCGCGGTAGCGCTGTTCCAACGCCGGCCCGGGCGGAATCGGGTCCGGCAAAGGCGCACCGCCGAAGAGCTGCGCCGGGCTCAGCTCGCGGGCAAGCTCGATGAGGGCAAGCGGGTTCCCGCCCGTTCCGGCAGTTACGGCATCGCGAACGCGCGCGTCCACACCATTTCCGGCGACGCGTTCGATCAACTCAGCGGCGGCCGCCCGGTCGAGCCCGGCAATCGGGGCCAGGGGAAGCCCGTCGAAAGCGTCACTCTCGCGCAATGCGAACACCATGGCGATCGGGTCGGCATCCAATCGACGCGCGACAAACGCCAGAACCGCGGCGGATTCCTGATCGAGCCTTTGCGCGTCGTCCACCACACACAACAACGGCCGATCACCGGCCCGCGCGGACACCAACCCCAAAGCACCAAGACCGATCAAGAACAGATCAGGAGGCTCCGCGTACGCCCGGAGCCCGAACGCCGCCGCCAATGCATCCCCCTGCGGCCCCGGCAACCCCGCAAGCTCACCCAGACAGGGCCGGAGCAGCTGGTGCAACGCCCCGAACCCCAGCGCCGCCTCACTCTGCACGGCGTCGAACCGCAGCACATCGAAGCCGTACGCTTCAGCCTGCACGTCATCCAGCAGCGCCGTCTTCCCCGCACCGGGCTCACCGTGCAGGACCAGTACCGCACTGCGCCCTTGCCGCGCGGACACGAGCAGCCCACGCAGCAGCTCCCGCTCCTGCTCCCGGCCGACGATCTCCCCCACCCGGCAACAATAAGGTCGCCCCGCGCCCTCACGCCTCGCAGGCACGAAAGAGCCGCAGCAGCTCCTGCGCAGGCGGACTCTCCGGATCGAACGTGAACCAGGTCAGCAGGCCCGGGGTGTGCTCCGACGGGATGACCAGGGCGTTGTGGCAGCTGAAACAGAGCGCCACCTCGGACAGAACGGCCGCCTCGGAGCGAACACGAATGCCGTACCGAGGATTGAAGCAACGCATCTGTTCGTCCTCGGGCAACGCCGCGACAAGGTCGAGCACTTCACGAACGCGCGCGCCCGTCCACGTACCGATCACCTTGCCCGGCACGACAGCCCATCGGGCCCAGTCACCGCCGCCCTCGCGCGGGGCAACCGCGACGACATCGATCTGCTCCACGTCCCGGACGTCTGCGATCACCGGCACGGCTGGTCCTTTCGGCGTCAGGCTTGGGGTTGCTGGTAGGCCTGGGTGAGCACGCGGAGCGCGTACGTGAGACCGGGGTAGCGGTCGTCGGCGGGGTCCATGACCTGCCATTCCTGGGCGAGCTGGTCGATCAGGTCGAGCGTCGGCAGGTGGCTGTCCAGCAGCGCGTCCCCGCCGAACCGCCCCGCCACCTCAGCGTACGCATGGTTGTCCGCCTCGTTGCAGCGGCGCAGATAGCTGACAAGCTCGCGGTCGTCCATCCGCTCATCTTTGTCCACTCGGACAACGGGTGGCTAACTTGGGACCATGCGGATCGGTGCCTGTCAGACGCCGGAAATCCTCGCAGACGTGGACGCGGCTGTGGGGGTCGTGCAGGACTTCGCGCGCGAGGCGGACATCGCGGGGGCTGACCTGTTGCTGTTTCCTGAGTGCTTTCTGCAGGGGTACCTCGTCACCGATGAGCATGTGCGCGGTCAAGCGCTCGAGATCGGCTCACCGGCGTGCAACTCCGTGCTGGCGCGGCTGGCCGGAATTGAGCAGATGCTCGTCCTGGGAATGATCGAACGTGCAGGCGACGGCTTCTACAACACCGCGGTGGTCGTCGTCGGCGGCCGGGTCGTCGGCCGTTACCGCAAGACGTTCCTGACCAGCGGGGAACAGGTGTTCACGCCCGGCGACGACTATCCGGCGTTCGACCGGGGCGGCGTACGTTTCGGGATCAACATCTGTTCCGACACCCAGCATGAGCAGGCCGCAGCCGCGGTCGCCGCTCGTGGGGCGCAGGTCCTGCTGGTGCCGGCGCAGAACATGATGCGCCGGGAGAGCGCGTTTCACTGGCAGCCCCGGCACTTCGAGATTCGCGCCCGCCGGGTCCGAGAAACCGGTATGTGGCTGGTCAGCGCCGACGTCACCGGCGAACGCGACAGCGACCGGATCGGCCTGGGGCCAACCGGCTTTCTCAACCCCGCCGGCGAGACGGTCAGCCAGGTCCCCACCGGCACCACCGGCATGGTCCTCGCCGACATCCCCTGAGCAGCAACTCGGTTGCGGCGTTGCCGGCGGCCGTGGCACGGTGCGGGTCCCTACCCCTTTCTGCTCCGAGGCCCTGGTGACGATCTACTTCTACGGTGCCGACGAGGTCCCGTATGGCTGCTTCTCGAACTTCTCCGCGCACGGCTTCGACCTGGACGGCCGCTGGTGGCCGACGTCGGAGCACTACTTCCAGGCGCAGAAGTTCGCCGGCACCCGCGATGCCGACCTGATCCGCCGGGCGGCCACACCGCTGCGCGCCGCGCAGTGGGGTCGCGATCGGTCCCGGCCGCTGCGCCGGGACTGGGACCGGGTCAAGGACGACGTGATGCGCCGGGCAGTCGCGGCCAAGTTCGCCACCCACGCCGACATCCGCTCGGTTCTGCTGGGCACCGGTCACGAGGAGCTCGTCGAGGACACCGACACCGACCACTACTGGGGACGTGGCCGGTCCGGGGTCGGCAAGAACATGCTCGGCCGGATCCTGATGCGTACCCGCAGCCGGCTCCTCGCCGATCAGGGATAGTCCGCAATTATCGGGTCGCTCGGGGGCTTGACTCTCCCGTTGGGGGAGACGGGATGGTGGATCTCGGCGGCGCGAGTGCCGCCGGGTCGGGAGGGCGTGGCAATGAGCAGGCGGAGGTATGTGGCCCGGGGCGTTCCCGGTGGATACCGGGTCTGGGACAACAAGGCGCGCCGATGGTGGGGCGACCGATACGAGCTGTGCCCGGACGAGCTGCTCGACGAGCTGAACGGCGCTCGCGACTACGGGAGGATCACCGCGCTTCTCCGGACCTACCGCGCCACGAAACGTTAGGTGGCGCCAGATGAATCAGACGCGCGCAGGGCGATGGGTGGCTGGGTTTCGGGGGCGGTGTGGGCGATGCCGGCGATCTGGGTGTTGAACGGGATGAACGGGGAGTGCAGCCGGTAGGCCGTGATGTCGACGCGGGTGAAGCCGGCGGTTCGCAGCAGCCCGGCCAGGTCGCGCTCGCACGAGCAGCCTTCGAAGGTCCAGGCCCAGGGTCGGCGCAGTGCGCGTTGGAGGGCACGGGTGGGTGTACCGTCCGGGGCGGCGACGTGTTCTAGGAAGCGGAAGGTGCCGCCGGGCCGGAGGATGCGCCGGACCTCGGTCAGGACCGCGGCGGGGTCGGCCACTGTGCAGAGCACCAGCGACGAGATCACCGCGTCGGCGCTCCGGGTCGGGAGCCCGGTGCTCTCGGCGAGGCGTTCGTGAAGGTCGAGCTGCACGCCGCGACGCGAAGCAGCAGCCCGCAGGCGCCGGTGCATGGGGCGGTTGGGCTCGATGGCGACCAGTGTCGTTCCCGGCTGGAGGTAGCGGAGGTTGGCGCCGACTCCGGAGCCGAGCTCGACGACGGTCGACGGCAGACCGGCGAAGACACGCCGCTTGTGCCGGCGGACGTTCCACTCGATGTAGGGGCCCATCACGCTGAAGAAAGCGGCGTTGAAAGCTCCGCGCGCGCTGTGCACCTCATAGCCGCTTGCCACGTCGTTGTCGGTCACAGCACCCACTCTGCGCCGATCGCGGTGACGTGTCAGGCGTGGAACTACCCCACTAACCATGCGGTAAGGCCCGGAGGAAAAAGTGCGTACTTCCGGCAGGTGAGAGGCTTTCGTACGGTGAGTTGGTTCAGGAAAGTAACTCATCGCAGGAGAGAAATATCGTGGCAAAGCTCGACGGAAAAGTAGCTGTCATCACCGGGGCGACGTCGGGGATGGCCCTCGAAACGGCGCTCCTCTTCGCCAAGGAAGGCGCGCACGTCTACATCACCGGGCGCGACAAGGAACGGCTCGACCGGGCCGTCGCCGCGATCGGGGCCGGCGCGGCCACCGGGGTGCAGGCCGACTCGGGCGTGCCGGCCGACCTCGACCGGCTCTTCGAGACCGTGGCACGCGAGCACGGCCGGGTTGACGTGCTCTACGCCTGCGCCGGCATCGGCAACCTCGCCGAGCCCCTCGAAGCGGTCACCGAGGAGTCCTTCGACGCGGTATTCGACGTCAACGTGCGCGGCACGCTGCTGACCGTGCAGAAGGCGCTGCCGCTGATGGCCGACGGCGGTTCGATCATCCTGAACGGCACGGCGGGCTCGGTCCGGGGTGTGCCGGGGTCCACCGTTTACCAGGCGAGCAAGGCGGCGCTGCGCTCGTTCGTGCGCGTCTGGACCGCGGAGTGGGGCACCCGTGACCTGCGGGTGAACCTGATCAATCCCGGCCCCACCGCGACGCCCATCGTCGAGCAGATCCCGGCGCCGGTCGTGGAGCGCATCGTGAGCATGGTCCCGGCCGGCCGGATGGGACGCCCCGCCGAGATCGCGTCGGCAGTGCTGTTCCTGGCGAGCGACGACTCCAGCTTCGTGCGCGGCACCGAGCTCTTCGTCGACGGCGGCTTCGCACAAGTCTGACCGACCGCTTCGCGCAAGACTGACCGGCGGCTTCGCGCAGGTCTGAGGAAACGCTACCGGCTGCTGACCCAGGCGGCGATCTGGGCGCGGGAGCGGAATCCCAGCCGCAACCGGATCCGCTCGACGTGCCCCTCGGCCGAACGCTCGTCGATGCCCAGCCGCACCGCGATCTCGCGATTCGTGCATCCCTGGCTCACCAGGTCGGCGACCTCCCGCTGCCGAGGGGTCAGCTCGTCGGGTCTCCGCCGGGTGACACCCAGCCCGAGAAACCGGCGGATCACGCGCACCAGCTCGTCCCGGTCCCCCGCGAACGGCAGGTGCGACCGCCCCGCCAGCAACACCAGCTCAGCGCCGCTGATCCCGGCGGCGAGCGCGTGGGCCTGGGCGACAGGTGCCGCGCGGTCGCCCGTACGGTGCACGATGAGAGCCGGTGCCCGCACCTGCGCAAGCAAATCACTGACGTCAATGTCATAGCTCAACGCCAGCAATTCCCGGGCCGTCGCGGCGCTCGAGCACGCACGCTGATAGCGGGCGAGCTCGGCCCGCGTCGACCGGTCGGCGTCCGGGGCGAAAATGTCGGTCAGCACATCGGACCCCAGACCCCAATGCGATTCCACCAACCCCAGAACATGATTCCGTACGCCCGGAGCGGACACGTCACTCCCCCGCACCCACCCGCCGTAGAGCACCAGCCGCCGCACGGTTTCCGGATGCGCCGCCGCCCACGCGACGGCCACCGGAGCCCCCATCGACGTGCCCATCAGATCGAACGGTTCGCCCAGCGCCGCCGCGATCGCGCCCAACTGCTCGAGCTCGAACGCCAGCGACGCCGGGCGATCCACGGCGGGCGACATGCCACATCCGGCGCGGTCGTAGCGTACGAGCCGGATGCCCTGCCCCAACGCCTCGTAGAGCGCCCGCTCAGCGGGCAGTTCCCAGCCGAGCCGCAGATGCGTCAGCCAGCCCATGACATAGACCAGCGGCCGCCCGGCCCCGACCGACGCGTACGCCACGACGGTGCCGTCGGCGAGCACTACCCGGTCAAGCCGCTGCTGCACCCCGTCATTGTCGCTCAGCGGGCGTGGCGCAGCGCCCACTCGGGGGCAGCGAGTGACCACAACTGGATCCGAGCTGTTGCATGATCAGGCGGTGGACATGGATGCGCTGGTTGATCTGACCCTCCTCACGCGGGCCGAGCGGGAACTGCTGCGGGCCGGCGTCACGGAGTGGGAGCGCTCGGAGGGTGACAGGGACGAGACTGCCCGGCTGCTCGGTTACGGCGATCGGCCGGAAATGCAATCGGATGTCGTACGGCTCGCTGGTCTGCCGGCCTCGGATCGTCCGGTGTCGCGGCGGGATTTCCGGCGGCTGCTCCTTGCCACGGAGTTGGCGTTCGCGAGCGAGACGTTGGGCTGGGCGCGGGACTGGGAGGCTGATACCGGCTACACCGACCATGACACCGTCACCGTGCTGCGTGGTTTGCAGGAGCGGGTGGCCGGCATAGTCTACGGCGTCGAGGACCGCTTGGTGGAGAACGGTCCACCGGTGCCGCCGGCGTGGGAACCGATCTCCATGGACGTCGACGACGCCTATTGGGACCCGTTCTACCAGCGCTTCAACTTCCGCCCCAGCATGTACCAATGGCCGGCGATCACCGAGCCGGAGCCGTCGGTCACGATCGATCTCGGGCCGATCTTCGACGCCGGCCATGCGCAGTTCGGGGCCGGCGCCTCGGCGATCAACAGTCTTGCCCTGGTGGCGCTGACCCGCGTCCTGGGCAGCGACACCAGCCTCGTGGTGCTTGATTGGCAGCATCAGTCGTACCGGTTCTGGCCGCATCTGTTCGCCTGCCAGCCGGACCCGCAGTGGGCGACGACGGTCTTCCCGAACGGCGACTACTACATCTTCCTCACCGAGGACATGACCACCGGCACGTTCGGACATCCCTGGGAACGAACGCTCTGTGTGTTCGGGGAACCGCTGGTGTCCACCCTGGTACCGATGCTGACGAGCTGGCTCCCGATCAAGCGGACCACCCTGGAATAGACCCCTGCCAGCCCATTGCCGCCGGTGACCGGGCAACTACGTCGCAGGTGCGCACTGGAGATGCGGCGGTGTGGTGAGCAGAGTGCTGAAGATGCTGACGACGCAGGGTGACCCGATCACGGTCGGCGCGAACGAACCACCGCCGATGGAATTCTTGCTGCGAAGCCTCCCGAACCAGCACCTGGAGATCCTCGCCGCAACATACTTCGGCGGCCGGACGACAACCGAGGCGGCGCAGCTGCTCGGTCTCGCTCCGGAGGTCGCCAAGGCCCGGCTCTACCACGCGATGCGCGACCTGTCCCGCATGGTCGCCATCAGCCGCCCGGGTCACCTGGTGCCACGCACGCGCGGCGCTTCCGGGGAGTGCGTGGTGCATCGGCCGGCGCCTGGTCGCGGAAATCGGTGATCAGGCGAGTCTCCAGGGGCGTACCGCAACCGGCCTTGCGTGGCGCTAGGTGGAGATGCTCGGCATAACCGTGTCCGAGACCGTCGCGGCGCGCATGCACCACATGCGACATCGTAAGCCGCGCACACCTGCCCCGGCGGGGTGGGGATCCCGTGACGTGACCGGGGTTCGCGCGCTGGCGTGCACCGGTTGTGGTCTCATCACGTTGCAACGCGACCTTGCGATCCTCCAGGCCGAGGTGGCGAAGAACCCCGAGCTGTTCACTTGGAATGACTGATCGAGCGAGGCGCACCCTCGCGCTGAAACGCCGCTGACAAGACGTTGAAGCGAGTATCAGTAGCACCGGTCGAAGGCGATTTCGTGCTGGACGAGGTCAACCGGCGCCGACGCGACAACTATCGAGGATTTCGCCCCGCTCCCTGAGGCGCCCAGGATCGGGACGCCTCAAACCGGGCCGGAGCGCGGGGCCCGGGTTGCCAGGTATTGCTGCCAGAGCAGGCGGGCGGCGACCGCGCGCCACGGCCGCCACGCTTCGGCGCGCAGGAGGATCTCAGCCGGGGTGGGGACGGCGGGGAGCTGCCACAACTCGGCGATGCCGACTGCTACGGCGAGGTCGCCGTTGGGCCACGCGTCCGGGCGGCCGAGGGCGGAGAGCAGGTAGATCGCTGACGTCCAGGGTCCGATGCCCGGAAGTGTGCGCAGCGCAGCCTCCACCGCGTGGTCGTCCAGCGTGGGCAACGCGTCAAGATCAAGGGATCCGTCGAGGACGGCGGTGGCCATGGCCCGGGCGTAGCGGGTCTTCTGGCGGCTGAAGCCCGCGCCGCGCAGCTGCAGGTCGTCGAGGCGCAGCAGGTTCGCGGCGGTGAGCGGGTCCGCGAGCTGCTTGACCCGGTCGAACGTCGCCCGCGCCGAGGCGAGCGACACCTGCTGTTCGAGCATGATGTGCAGCAGCGAAGGCAGGCCGGGTGGGCGGTCCCACATCGGCGGGAAGCCGTGCCGGTCGACGACGGCGGCGAAGAGCGGTTCGCGGGTGGTGAGCTCGGCAACGCCACGGTGCAGGTCGGCGGGGGTCATGCGCGGGGGATACCCAGCTCGCCGAGGCGGATGCGGGCTTTCAGCACTGCGGGTGACTCCAGGTCGGTGAGGTCGGGGAGGGCTTCGAGCCACACCTCGATCGCTGATTCCGTACGCCCGGCGGCGTCCAGCGCGTCGCCGTACTCGATCAGGCACAGGGCGAGGTTGGCGCGGCTGCCCGCCTGGCGGAGCTTGGTCACCGCGTGTGCGTAGTGGTCGATCGCGGTCAGTGGGTCTCCGCTGCGGCGGTAGGTCCAGCCGAGGTTCCAGTCGATGATGCCCTGGCCGTTGACGTCGCCGCGGTCGCGGAACATCGTCTCGGCGGCGCGGAGCAGGGCCAGGGCGTCCGCGTAGTGGCCCAGCTCGACGTGGGCGAGCGCGGTCTGACCCATGGCGGCCGGTTCCAGGTCGGTGCGGCCGAGATCACGGATCAAGGTCAAGGCCTCGAGATGCGCAACCAGGGATTGTTCGTACGCGCCCAGGTGCCGCCGCACCGATCCGATGTTGATCAGTACGCGGGCCCGCTCGTCGGCGCGACCGAGCTTCGCGAAGTGGCCGTCCGCCGACACGAGATGGCGCAGAGCGGAGTCGTGATCGCCGAGAAAGTTGTAGGCGCCGGCGAGGCTGCGTTCGGCGAAGGCGCTCGCTTCGACGTCGCCGGTGACGGTGGCCGCAGCGAGGGCGGTGCGGGACACGTCGGCCCAGTCGTTCCACCAGCCCTGCCGCTGGTAGAACGCCGACAGGCAGACGGCGAGCACGCACGCGGCCCGGGCGTCCTTGCGGTCGGCGGCCTGGTGGGTGACCGCGCGCAGGACGTCGCGGTGGGTGACGCACCAGGCGAGGGCGTCGCGGGTCTCGGCGAATGCTGTGACGGCGACACCGGGCGGGGCGGGTTCGGGCAGGTAGGACGGCGGGCGGCGGAGCAGCACCGCGTCGACGGCTGCCGCTGTCCAGGTGTAGTGGCTGAGGATCCTGGCGACCGCGGCTTCGCGTTCGAGGGCATCGTCCAGCAGCTCCAAGGCGTACGCGCGGACCAGGTCGTGCATCTTGTAGCGGTCCTCGGGCACGCGGGCGGCCAGCCCGATGCGGGCGAGTTCGCTGAGCAGCGTACGCGTCAGCGCCGTTGACTCTGCGGCGAGCGAAGCCGCAGCCGCCACGCTCAGCTCGGGCCCCGGATGCAGGGCCAGCAGCCGGAACAGGCGTGCCGCCGCGGGGCTGAGCATGCGGTGTGACCAGGAGAAAACCGCGCGCAGGTCCTCGGTGAGGTCGTCGTCGCTGAACGCGTCGAGGATCGCGCGGGTGTCGCGCAGCTCCGCGGCGATCGCCGACAGTGGCCAGTGCGGGGCCATGCCGGCGCGGGCGGCGACGATGGCCAGGGCGAGCGGAAGCCGGCCGCAGCGTTCCGCGACCTCTTCCAACGCCGCGGGTTCGGCGGCGGCGCGGTGATCGCCGAGACGGGCGGCCAGCAGGGCGCGGGCTTCCTGCGCGTCGGGCACGTCGAGGGTGAACAGCCGGGCGCCGGCGCCGGTGGCGAGGCCGGTGAGGCGGCGGCGGCTGGTCACGACGACCGTGCTGGCGCCCTCGCCGGGCAGCAGCGGGCGGACCTGGGTGACGTCGTGCGCGTTGTCGAGCACGATCAGGACCCGGCGGTCGGCCAGTACGCTGCGGAACTGCCCGGCGCGGGCGTCGGTGCCGGCCGGGATCCGCGACAGCGGCACGCCCAGCGCCTCCAGGAATCCCTGCAGCACCTCGGCCGCCCCGCTGGGTGCCACGGCGGGATCAAATCCGTGCAGGTCGGCGAAGAGTACGCCGTCCGGGAACGCCGCCGCCGACCCGTGCGCGAGGTGCACGGCGAGGCTGGTCTTCCCGACACCCGGCATCCCGTCGATCGCCACGGTCCGGTGCCCGGTGCGGACGAGTTCGGTGAGCTCGCGCAGCAGCGCGTCGCGGCCACCGAAGCCGGGCAGGTCGGATGGCAGTTGCGCGGGGCGGACCAGCGCGGACACCGCCGGTGGCCGCTCGACGGCCCGCAGCACCTCGCGGTAGGCGTTCTCCAGGTCGGCGCCGGGGTGAACGCCCAGCTCCACGTCGAGGCGCTGCCGCAGCTGCTGGTAGAGACCGATCGCCTCGGCCTGTCTGCCGTCGGCGGCGAGCACCAGCATCAGGCGCGCGTGCAGCGTCTCGTTCAGGGGCTCCCAGGTGGCGGCCTGGTGCAGGGCGGGCAGCACGTCGGCGGGCCGATGGTCTTCGAGGGCGAGCCGGGCTGCTTCGGCGGCGACCACCGCGTGCTCCCGGTCGACCGCCACGAAGACCGGATGGGTCGCTTCCAGGCCGGCCGCGCAGCGTCCGTGCCAGAGCGCCAGGGCGGCGAGCAGGGCATCGAGGCCGGCGCCCGGTTTGCTGAGCTCCCGGAAGGCGAGCAGGTCCACGGTCGCGTCCCCCGGGTGCAGGCGGTAACCACCGGGCTCGCTGGTGATCCACCGGCCGCCGGCGCGGGTGGGCAGCTCCGGCTCGAACAGCCGGCGCAGCGCCCCGACATAGCGGTGCACGACGTTGGCGGCGCTGGCCGGTGGGTCGTCACCCCAGAGCAGCGCGGTCAGCTCGCCGGCCAGGACCACCTGACCGGCGCGGGCCAGCAGCAGCGCGAGGATGAGGCGCTGCTGGCGAGGGCCGAGGGAGAGCTCCGTGCCCTGCCGCGCCACGCGCAGCGGGCCGAGCAACTGGAAGTGCAGCATCGAAGCCCCGGCTCATTCATCGACATATTCGCGCAAACGCGTCTCGGCCCGGATCACCGGGAGCAGGCTGCCATCCTCGACCTGGGCGACCGCCTGCGTCCACGCACGTCGCGCGGCTGCAAGGTTACCCATGGCCAGGTGGATGTCCCCGAGATTCGTGTACGCCTCGATCAGGTTGGCACGGTCGCCGGCCCTGGTCGCGTACCCGATGCTGCGTTCCTGATCGTGCAGTGCCCCGGCCTGGTCTCCCCCCGCCGACCTGGCCTCGGCAAGCAGATTGAGCGCGCTCGCCTGCCCGCTGGGATCGTCGATCGCCGCGAACGTCGCCAGCGACCGGCCCGCCAGCCGCACAGCCCCGGCGAGACCACCGTCACGCAGATGCCCGCGCGCCAGGTGCCAGAGCACCGCCCCTTCCAGTTTCGGATGCTCCAGACCCTTCAGCCGGTCCAGGGCGGCGGTGTGGTCGCGGATCGCTCCCGCGGTGTCACCCAGGGCAAACCGCGCGACCCCCATGTTCATCAGCACGTTCGCGGTCACCGTGGCGTCACCCTGAGCCGACTGATATTCGTACGCGGTTTCGAGCAGCCCCAGCGCCCGCACATTGTCGCCGAGCCGCTGGTTGGCGCCTGCGAGGCTCTGCGCCGTACGGGCCACGCCCTCGGGGTCACCGGCGACCAGCGCCGACCCGTGCCCGATCGTCAGGACCGCCAGCCAGTCGTGCCAGTAGCCGTGCCTGCCCAGGAACAACGCCATCGTCAGGGCGAGCTGCCACGCGACCTCGTGCTCACCCGCGGCGGCGCACTGCTCCAGCACCGCGCGTAGCACCAGCCGTTCGGCGGCGAACCACGCGGTCGCCTCGGCGTCGTCCGCGAACTCCACCGGCTGCACGCCGGGCAGGGGTTCCGGGAGGCTGACCGGCAGGCTGTACGGCCGGAGCAGGCTGTGGGCGGCGTGCGCGCTCCGCCGGTAGTGGTCACGGACCCGCGCGAGGGCCGCCTGCCGCTCCGGGCGGGGGTCGACCTCGTCGCCGAGCTCTGCCGCGTATGTTCTGACCAGGTCGTGCAGCCGGTAGCGGCCCGGCTTGTAACGGTCCAGCAGCCTGGTCCGGGTCAGTTCACCGACGAGGTCCCGGGCCGTCGCCTGCGGCACCCCGGCCAGCGCCGCGACGGACCGGATCGTCATGTCCGGGCCGGGATGCAGCGGCAGCAGCCGGAACAGCCGCGCCGCCGCCGGCCCGAGCAGCCGGTAGGACCAGGAGAACACCGCGCGCACGTCATGCTCGAAGTCGTAGTCATGGAATACGTCGAGGTTCTCCCCCACCGCCAGAAGATCTTCAGCGATCACCGACAACGGGTACGCGGGGAGTGCAGCAGCCCGCGACGACACGATCGCCAGCGCCAGCGGTAACCGCCCGCACCGCTCGATGATGGCGTCGAGCACCTCGGGCTCCGGCGCGACCCGGTCCTGCCCGACCCGCTCGGCAACCGCGTCGCGCGCCTCCTGGAGAGACGGCAGGTCCAGGCTGAGCACGGTGGCACCCTGCGCGGTGGCCAGCCCGGTCAGCCGCCCGCGCCCGGTGACCACGACCAGGCAGTCGGCGGAACCGGGCAGCAACGGACGCACCTGATCGGCGTGCCGCACGTTGTCGAGCACCACCAGCACCCGCCGCCCGGCCAGCACGCTGCGGAACAGCGCCGACCGCCCCTCCACGGACTCCGGGATCGTCCCCTGCGGCACCCCCAGCGCGGTCAGGAACCATTGCAGCACGTCAACGGGGTCGGCGACCTCGGCACCCGGGTCGAACCCGTGCAGGTCGGCGTAGAGCTGCCCGTCCGGGAACCGCGGCGCCACCTCGTGCGAGACGTGCAGGGCCAGCGTGGTCTTGCCCACCCCCGGCATACCATCGATGACCAGCACGTTCAGCCCGCTGCGGGGTTGCTCCAGCACCTCGCGTACGCGCGCCAGCTCACTCTCCCGTCCGATGAAGAACGGCAGATCGGGCGGCAACTGCGCCGGCACCACGAGCGGGATCGGATGCTTCGACGCGGGCATCGGCGCCGCCTGACCCCCGGCCACCTGCCGATAAGCGGCCTGCACCTCCGCACCGGGAGCCATACCGAGCTCGTCGGCGAGCCGCTGGGTCAGCTCGACGTACAACATCCGGGCGGCGTCCCGCTGCCCGTCGGCGGCCAGCAGCACCAGCAGCCGCGCCTGCAACGCCTCGTCGAACGGATGCCGCTGAGCGACCTTCTCCACGGTGGACAGGATCGTCGCGGCGCCACCCCCGGCCAGCGCCGCGGCGGCGGCCTCCCGGGCCACGCCGCAGATCTCGTTCTCCACCGCGGCGAACGCCGGATGGGTCGCGCGCAGGTCCGCCGCGCAGTCCCCGCCCCACAACGCGAACGCCTCCATGAACAGCGACGTCGCGGCCTGCGGATCCCCCCGGTCGGCGGCGTCCCTGCCCGCCTCGGCCAGCCGCCGGAAATCCAGCAGATCCAGCTCCCCCGGATCGGCCCGCAACACATATCCGCCCAGGTCACCGGAGATCCGGCCGCCCTGCGACCGAGGCGCCAGCGCCGGCTCGAACAACCGCCGCAGCATCCCGATGTACCGATGCACCACATTGGCCGCACTGGCCGGCGGCTTGTCCCCCCACACCAGCTCCACCAGCTCATCAGCGCGCACCGGCCGCCCCGCCCGCGCCAGCAGCAGCGCCAGCATCAACCGCTGCTGCCGCGGCCCGAGCCCCAACTCCTCGCCGTCCCGCCACACCCGAAGCGGACCGAGCAGCGCAAACCGCACCCCGTCCACCTCCCCAAGACCCATGCCGCACCCGGGCCAATGGTGGAAGCAACCCCGCAAATCTGCAAGGTCCGCCTACGTCACGGCTTCCCCAGCTCCTGCCACTTACTCTCACTCACCTCCACCCCGAACTTCGCAGCAGCCTTCTTGATCCGCTCGAATGCCTCGTCCCGCTCCTCGTCACTCACGTCCTTCACCTGGTCGAACCGGGCGATCGCATTCCGGACGTGCTTGGCATCGTTGAGCGGCTCCTTGCGCACCCGCGGAAACGCGAACGTGCCCTCGGACATCGAATTGCGGTCCGCCGCATCCAGCTCATGTGTCTTCTCAGCCATGCTTCTGCGGTACCCCTCACCTGCGCTTCTATGCACCTGCCACGCGGAAGTGCGGCATGCCGGATCGACGATCTGACGCGCGGAGCCGGGGACGCTGCGGGCGATCGACCGCTGGTCCGTCGAACAGGCGCTGACCATTGCGCAGATCCGCGACCTGCCCGGCGTCGACGCGGCGCCCGGCCGCCGCAGCAGTCTCGGCTGGCTGGCGGGGGCCGTTCGCCATGTCTTCCCGCACCTGGTGCCGAGCGACCGCTGACTGTTCAGAGCCGGGTGGCCACTCGGACCAGGTCAGCGAGGGCGCGGGAGCGGCTGTGGGGTGGCCAGGCGATCACTGTGGTGACGGTGGGGGCGTCTTTGACGGGTACGCCGGTCAGGCCCTCGCGGAGGTTGGTGCGGCAGGATTCGGGGAGGACGACGCTGGTGCGGCCGAGCTCGATCAGTTGGAGGAGTTGCATCTGGTTGTGGATCTCCGCGCCGGGGCCTTCGGGGTAGGTGCCGTCGGGGCCGGGCCAGCGGGCCGGTGGGAGCTGCGGCAGGGATTTGACCTCGGCCATCAGGACGTGCGGGCGGGTGGCGAGGGGATGTGAGGAGGGCAGGATCGCGATCTGGCCCTCGGTGCTCAGGACCTCGATGTCGAAGCCGTCCGTCGTGTCGAACGGCTGATGCAGCAGCGCCACGTCGGCGCGGCCGTCGTGCAGGGGGCGGTCGGGCTGGGATTCGCAGAAGAGCAGTTCGATGGCGACGGCGTCGGGCTCCGCGGCGTACGCGTCGAGCAGTTTTGCCAGCAACTCACCGGAAGTGCCGGTCTTGAGCGAGAGCACCAGCGTGGGCTGGTCCATCGTGGCGTGCCGGGCGCGCCGCTCGGCGGCGGTCAGCGCCCCGAGGATCGCGCGGCCCTCGGCCAGCAGCCCCGACCCGGCGGCGGTGAGGGTGACCTTGCGACTGGTGCGGTTGAACAGCGCGACTCCGAGGCGCTGTTCGAGCTGGCTGATCGTGCGTGACAACGGCGGCTGCGCGATGCCCAGCCGCTCGGCGGCCCGCCCGAAGTGCAACTCCTCGGCGACCGCCACGAAGTACCGCAACTCCCGCGTCTCCATCCGACCAGCCTACGTCCCGATCGATACCATCAGGGTATCGATACTCGATCCGGCCGGTGTTGGTTCCCGGTGGGCACGCGACCACGATCGGTGACATGACTTGGACTGCGGATGAGGTGGGGCTCATCGGTGCGGCGGGCGAGCTGGAGATCGCTGTCCGGCGTACGGATGGGAGCTTGCGGCGGTGGGTGCCGATCTGGGTCGTTGTCGTCGGGCCCCAGGTGTATGTCCGTAGCTGGTATCGGCGGGACACCGGGTGGTTCGGGCAGGTGCTCAGAACGTCTCGGGCTGCGATCCGCGTCCCGGGCCTGCAGGCCGACGTCGCTGTCTCGGATGTCGGCGTCTCGATGCGCGCGGAGGTCGATGCGGCCTACACCAGCAAATACGGTCCCGCGGGCGCGGAGTCGATGGTGACGGACGCGGCCGCTGCGACGACCCTGCGACTGAGCCGGGTCGCGTTGTAGGGTCCGCGTCGTGGATCTCGTTACTGGCCTCAATTCCCTGGGGACGCGGGCTGACGCCTGGCGCTTCATCTCCGGCTTCGCCGCCGCGTGGAACCTGCCGCTGGCTGCCGGCACCGCCGACCTCGACACGGCGGAAACCCGGCTGGGGGTGACGCTGCCGGCGGCGGTCCGGGAGGCGTACGCATATGGCCTCTACTCCCCCGAGCAGCTCGAATACGACGCGGACGCCAAGATCCTGGTCTTCCGGGCCGCGGACCAGGGGGTGGCGCTGTACGGGGTGTCGCTCGCGGACAACGCCGAGCCGGACCCGCCGGTCTTCATGCACGAGTCGCTCGAGGACAAGGCCGAGGAGTCCTGGACACCTTTCATGCAGAGGTTCTCGCTGGCCTGCGTCGACATGGTGCTGTGGGACACCGTCGAGGCCGGCCCCCTCAGCGACGGCCGCGACGAGGAGGACACCGAGTCGTTCCCGGAACTGACTCCCGTGCCGTTCCCGAACTACCCGGGCGATTACGCCGCGCAGTGGTACGTCGGCGAGGACGTCATCCTGCGGCATTATCCGAGCTGGGTCGCCATCGCCGCCCGTACCCAGGAAGCGTTGGATGCCTTTCGTGAGGCGCACGGCGGAGACTGGGTCAATGAATGATGTGGTGGTACGCCTCGGCGGGGTTGCGGATGTCGTGGCGCTGGCTTCGCTGCGTGACATCCCCGCGGACAAAGTCGCGGCATTCACCGATTGGATGACCGCCCACGCATCCACGCACTTGCCGTTCGTCGCCGAGGTCGGCGGCCAGGTGATCGGCTCCGCGTGGCTGCACGTCGCGGAACGCGTCCCGGGCGGTGAGTCATTTTCCCGCCTGTACGGCGACATCCAGTCGGTGATGGTCCGCTCCGAATTCCGCAGCCGGGGTGCCGGGTCCGCGCTGATGACCGCGATCCTCGCCGAGGCCCGCACCCGCGGCCTGTTACACGTGACCGTCCACTCCGGGCGCCGAGCGGTCGACTTCTACGTGCGCAACGGCTTCACCCACCACCGCCAGCTCCTGCTCTGGGAACCCGGGCCTAGCGAGAATCTCTGAGAAGCTCCAGAAACCGGAGTACGGACAGGTCGGCGACCTGCGCCTTCACGCACCGGACGCCGATCCCGACTGTCCCAGGGCACGCGGGTAGTGGCGCGCTGACCGTGGCCCGCGGAGCAGGTCGACGCCGATATAGAAGGCCCAGAGGGGAAGTGCGAACGCGGCGACGCGTTCCATTCCGCCAACGCCGATGACCGGCCCTTTCTGGGCGAAGAACAGCGTTGTGCCTGCCACGCCGAGCAGGCCGAGGCCCAGAGTGACGAACCGCGAACGACCGAGACAGGTGTCACGCCGGGCGAAGCCCGCAATCAGCAGTCCCACATTTCCCAGGCCGAAGATCAGCAATGCGGCCAGGAAGTGGAGATTCTCATGGGCATCCGCGGGGAAGAGCCCGGCGAGCCCGAGCCCGACAGCCCAGAGCAGCATCATCGACTGTCCCGTATGGATGGCACGCCCTTCACCACAGGCACGCCAGGTCAACACGAACCCGGCGAGCAGGAGAAGGGCCGTCAGGACCATGGCACCGTTCATGGCGTTGTGCCAGGGCGAGCAGACGTACCTGGGCCGGGTGGTGTCCCAGATTCCGCAGGTGACATTTCCGAGGTCGCTGATGTTGTTGGTCGTCCAGTTGAACCCGGGGCGTTCCCAGACCAGTCCGACCACGATATTCGCGGCCAGGAAAACAGGGGCGGCGGCAACCCAGAAAAGGGCTCCCCATTTTGCCGAAACGGAGGAGGACATGGCATCTATCAGAGCGGAATCGGGCGCCCTTGTAACTATGCCTGCCCCCCGATCTCCGGTAGAGGTAGCCATACCCCGAAATCTGTCGCTGGTGACGTTGGTATCTTGCCGCGATGCAACCCGATGAACTGCGGCGGTCCGCGACCGAGTATGCGCGCGGTGAGGTGGCCCGTGGGCTCATGACGTGCGGGATGATCGTGTCCGGCACGGTGGAGTATCTGCATGGTCAGGGCGAGGCTGCTGAGCTGTACGCGCTGGCCTGGGAGATTGTGCCGCGTGAGTTTGCCGCGCACCTCGAGGCTCAGGCGGGGTGGGCTGCGCGGACCGACAGCGACCGGCTCACCGATGCGTTCCGGGCTCTTGATGTGGCGGGGATCGTGGCCCGGGAGGATTTCGCGTGCTGCGGGTCGTGCGGGCACAGCGAGATCGGTGACGAGGTCGGCAAAGGGCAGCGGGCGCGCGGGTACGTCTTCTATCACGGGCAGGATGCTGAACGGGCTGCTCAGGGCGGGAGTTTGTGGCTGGCGTACGGGGCGTTCGGCGAAGAGGTCGGTGACGCGGAGGTCGGTGGGGAGATCGTGGCTGCCCTGCGCGGTGAAGGGCTGGAGGTTGACTGGACGGGCGACGCCGGCCAGCGCATTCACGTTCGGCTGCGGTGGGCGAAGCGTCGGCACGGGCGGATGGCAGCGTTTGCGGTGGGTGCGAGCTCCGGCCGTACCGTGAAGATGCAGTTTGTTCCTGATCGGCAGTTGGTCTTCCCGCCGATGTCAGCGGACGCGCTCGCCGCGCTCGAACTGCCCTGGCTGCCCGAGGACACGAGCGTGCGGGTCGACGACGGCGAGCGGACGGTGACGATCCGGCGGGAGGGACACCGCCTGATCAGCGACGACGGCCGGACAGTGGGCCGTTTTGACGGCTTGCGGCTGCTCGGGGCGGACGGTGACGATGACGTTCCCGACGAGCAGGGGCTGATCGAGGTCACCTATCAGGGCATGCCGAACGGCCCGCGGCAGAGCGCTGGGCGGCCGATGAGCCTGCCCGAGATTCTCGACGTCGTGCGGCAGCTGCCCACCCGGACGGGCTCGTGGTTGTGTGCCGTGCACGAGAGCGGCATCGTGCAGATGCGCTGGGAGAACGGCAAGCTGTGGCTGGAGTCGCCGATCGAGGCCGAGTCCGCCTCGATCGGCAAGTACGCCGGCCTCGACGAGGTCGAGCGCATGCTCACGATCCTGGCCACAGAGCACCGCATCGCGCTCCGCGAACTGGACGGCGTGACCACCGAGCCCTGGTGATGACCGGCCCGGCGCGCGGATGGTGTGCGCCGGGCCGAACGGTTCTCAGGCGACCGGGCGTGCGTACCCTGAAATGGTCTTGCCGGCGAACTTCGCGCCGCGGGTGACCGTACTTTGGACGATCTTGCCGCCGCTGAAGTTGCCGTCGATGGTGGTGACGGTGGTGTTGCCGACCGCCACCACGAGGCCGACGTGGCTCGCCCAATCGCCCGCCTTGTTCACGTCGTACACGATCGCGTCGCCGGGCTGCACCCCGGTCAGCAGGTTGCCCGCCACCCAGGTGTGCTGCTTGTCCCCGTAAGTCTTGAAGGTGATCGCACCCTCGCCGAGACCGGTTGTGTTCGCCCCCGACTGACCCCAGACCCATCGGCCGAAATCGGCGCACCAGGCCTCGCTGCGCCACTGGACTCCACCCGGCCCGGGGCACTGGCTGCCGGTCCGGCCGGTGCCGGAGTAGAAGTTGCACTGACTGGGTTTCGCCACGTTGTTGCGGCCGCTGTTCTTCAGTTCCGCGTTGGCGTTCGCGACGATCCGCGAGCGCAGGTCGGTCGGCGAGGTGGTGCCCGGGTCACCGTTGCCGCGATAGACGAGGCTGCCGTACGTGTACATCTGACCGGAGCCCGACATGGCTGCCAGGCCTCGCGCGTCCGGGGTGATCGCCAGGGCTGCCATGCCACCGGAAAAACCGGTCGGGTTGGTACGCGCCGGTGCTGAGCCGTACGCGTAGAACTGGCCCGCCGACGACACCGCGATCAGGCCCTGCCCGTCTCCGGTCAGCGTCGCTCCGGTCATCGTGCCGCTGAACCCGGCCGGGTTCAGCTGGGGGCGGGCCGTGCCGTACGCGTAGAACTGGCCGGTGGACGACATCGCGACGGCGCCCTGCCCGTCCGAGGTCAGTGAGACGCTGACCATGGTCCCGCTGAACCCGACCGGGTTCGGCTGCGGGCGGGCCGTGCCGTACGCGTAGAACTGGCCGGCCGAGGACATGGCCAGCACGCCCTGTCCGTCGGCGGTGATCGCCACGCTGACCATCCGGCCGCTGAACCCGACCGGATTCGGTTGCGGGCGCGCGGTGCCGTACGCATAGAACTGCCCGGCCGAGGTCATGGCGATCGCGCCCTGCCCGCTGGGGGTCATCGCAAGACCGGTGAACTGACCGGAGAAGCCGGCCGGGTTCGGCCACGGATGCGCGGTGCCGTACGCGTAGAACTCGCCCTTCGTCGACAGAAGCAGATAGCCCTGGCCATCCGCGGTGACGTCCATACCGGCGAAGGTCCGGGTCGCGGCATGGGCGGGTGAAGTAGTGAGAAGAACGGCAGCAGCGACGGACAGGGCCGCGACGCACCACGCTCGTGTTCTGCGAAGCAAGAGATTCCCAACTGATCCGGAGGAAGCGACGCCGGCAGGCTCGCGTCCACATGCTCGCCGTCCCGCATTCGCCGCGACATCGAACTTGAGTGCCGGTTCCGATCAGCCGTTTCGCCGACAGAGACTCCCGACGATGAATGGGGGTAAGTAGCGCAGGTAAAGGGCCACAACCGAATGTAAATCGCTTTTCACGCAGGAGGGGGTCCAGGCCACATGACACCCTTTCGGGTACGTCCTGGCCGCATTCTTTCAGCTTTCCCCGGCCGACACCGCCGCGGCGACCGGTTCGAGGCCGGCGATCAGTTCGTCGAGTTCGTCCGCGCCAAGGACCTCGTAGGCGGGCGCTGCCAGCTCGTCGGTGAGGGTTTCGATGCGCTGCCTGGTCTGGCGACCGGCGGCGGTGAACTCGCCGGTGGTGTCCAGGATGCCGCGGTCGCGCAGGCCGTCGATGACGGCGGCCAGCTGCGCCTTGGGCAGGTGATGGGTACGCCCGAACGTCTCCGCCTTCTCGCCGAGGGTGAGAGCGAGCAGCACATGGGCTTCGGTGCCGCCGATGTTGTGCGCCACGAGAACGGCGTTGTGGCCGTCCCAGTAGTTACGCATGCCGCGCGCGAGGAACGCCTCGTTCGGCACCTCGGAGAAGGTGACGGTCCCGATCGGCTCGACCAGCTCGAACATGCGGTGGACCTTGGCCAATGGGTGAGGCATCGGTGGCTCCTCCGGTTTTATGACAGCGCCCTCGTGGCGGCCGTTCACGGTAACCACGAACGACGCCGGCCGGATCCGACAACCAGATCCTCAAGGAAACCTCAAGTCAGCGCGGGGCCCTCCGATAAGGGCGTGCCGCAGCACCCCGGCTGCGGACCTTAAGGGGCTTGTATGAAGAAGATCCTCGTCTCCGTTTCCACGGCATTCATCGCTCTGGGGCTCATCGGCACGGCAGCGCCGGCACAAGCCCAGCCCGTCGCCAATTCCACCGTCACCGCGGCCTCCTACACCACGGCTTCCTACACCACTGCCTCCTACGCCACGGCCTCTTACGCCGCCGCCAAGGAGTCGGTCGCGCAGCAGAACGCCCGTCGCATGGCGGCCTCATACCTGAAGTACTCAGCGTTCTCCCGCTCAGGCCTCATCGGCCAGCTGAAATATGAGGGCTTCAGCACCAGGCTGGCTACCTACGGCGTGGACAAGCAGCACGCCAACTGGAACAAGCAGGCCGCCAAGAAGGCCAAGGAATACTTGAAGTACCAAGCGTTCTCCCGCTCGGGGCTGATCGCTCAGCTGGAGTACGAAGGCTTCACCACGGCACAGGCGAAATACGGCGTGAAAAAGGCCGGCCTCTAAGCCTTGCGTTGCCGGCCTTCTCGATCAGCGGTCGCCGGGGGTTACTTCTCCTCGGCGAGGCGGCGGAGGAAGGCGTCGTGTTCGGGGTCGGGCATGAGTTCGCGGACGTGCTGGGCGCAGCGGCAGGCGGCGGCGATCTTGGCGGCCCAGGCGAGGGCCTCGTCGCGGGTGGCGACCTCGACGACCGCGAAGCCGCCGACGACCTCCTTGGTCTCCGGGTAGGGGCCGTCGGTGACCGTGCCGTCCGTGCCGACGATGCTCGCCTGCTGGCGTTCGAGGCCGCCGCCGTACACCCAGACGCCGGCGCGTACGGCTTCCTCGGTCACCTCGTGGGCGGCCTTGCCGACGTCGCCCCAGTCGCCGTCAGGGATGTGATCCATGGCGCCTTCGTTGAACGAGATCAAGTACTGGGTCATCGCCTGACTCCCTTGTCACGGCGGCCTCGGCGGCCACCTTCCGCCTCTTCCACGAACGGGCCGGGCCGGATCCGACGTTGTCCGGAAGAAATTTTCGCGGGTTCCCTCCGCAGCTCATGACGCATACGGGCGCGGTACGCGATAACCTTGCCGTATATGGCTACCTTTCGCAGCGCCTCAGTGCTCCTCTCCTCGGACGGCACCAGGACTCCCGGCACCGCCGCCCTGTTCGCCGAGCCTGCCCGCAAGGGCGGGGTCCCGCCGTGGGCGGGTGACTTCCGGCCGGCCAACAGCGCCGGCAATGGCCCCAAGAACGCGGTCGGGAAGACCTTCACGCTGGAGCTCCCCAACGGGAGCACCGGCAAGGTCGTCGTCCAGAGTCTCAAAACCGGCAAGGGCGGCACCATCCTGGCGCTGATGGGCGAGGACGCGCCCCCGTTCTGATCCAGAGTTCCTCCCGGAGCTGACCCGCTCCGGGAGGACGATCAGGTCCTACTGGCCCGCGCGCCCGTCGATGCACTCGCGCAGCAGGTCGGCATGGCCGCAGTGCCGTGCGTACTCCTCGACCATGTGGATCAGGATGTCGCGCACGCTGCCCTGCTCACCGTTGGCCATGTTCACGAGTTCATCGAGGTCGATCGGCGAGTCCAGCCAGTGATCGGCGGCGGCGATCTGCTCCCGCCAGACAGTGAACGCCTCCTCGACGACGGCGGGATCGGCTACCGCGCCGTCGAAATCGAGGTCGGACGAGTAGAGCCGCGGCGTGTCCGGGTTGCCCTGCAGGATGCGGTGGAACCAGTTGTGTTCCACGCCCGCCAGGTGACGGACCAGGCCCAGCAGGCTCATCGTCGACGGCGGGACCGATCGGGACGCCAGCTGTTCAGGCGAGAGGTCCTCGCACTTCATGCCCAGCGTCAGGCGGTAGTTGGTGAGGTACAACCGGATGGTTGCCAATTCCCCGACGGGACTGGCAACGGACCGGGGGTCCCCTTCGGGCCGCACCCACATGTTCATCCGAGCATCTTCCCCGGCCCACCGGCAGCCCGCCGACCCTTTATATCGATGTGTGTCATTACATTGAAATGATGGGGGCTTTGGCATGTGTACCGGCGGGTAAAGGGTTCGGGATATTCGTCGTGTGAAGAGACGACGCCTCACCGCTGCCGCGCTTGCCGCCGCCACGTTCACCGCCGTTCTGCAGATCGCGTTCTCCGCGCCTGCAGGAGCGACCGCTCCGGGAATCCCGACGGCCGCGACCGCACGGACCTATCTCGCCTCCCTCACCGTTGCCGCGTCGACGCACACCACCACGTACGACCGGGATCTCTTCCCGACCTGGGACACGATCTCGGGGACGTGCAACACCCGGGAGACCGTTCTCAAGCGTGACGGTACGGGCGTCGTGGTCGACTCGGCCTGCGCGTCGACGTCGGGCAGCTGGTACAGCCCGTACGACGGGGCGACCTGGACCGCCGCCTCCGACGTGGACATCGATCACATGGTGCCGCTCAAGAACGCCTGGATCTCCGGCGCCTGGGGCTGGACGACGGCGAAGCGGGAGAGTTTCGCCAACGATCTGACCGATCCGCAGCTGTGGGCCGTCACGGACAACGTCAACCAGTCGAAGAGCGACAAGTCGCCCGATGCCTGGAAGCCGCCGCTGACCAGCTACTACTGCACGTACTCGCGGGCCTGGGTCAAGGTCAAGTATGTCTGGGCGCTGACGATCACGAGCGCCGAGAAGACCGCGCTGACCTCGATGCTCGCGACCTGCTGACAGAAAGATCGGCCGGGGCGAGATGCCCCGGCCGATCAATGCATCATGAAGCGGGATAGTCCGTCACGTAGACCGGGACGCCGCTGCTGGGCGGGTCAGCAGCCGCGCCCACGCCGTTGACGACGTGGTCGATCGTGCCGGCGCTGAGGTTCACCGTCATGATGTGGTGCAGTTTCACACCGGGACGGTTGGGGACCTCGAAGCCGTTCTCCGTGTGGATCGACGGGTTGTTCTGGTTGAAGACGTAGACGCCCGCACCGTAGAGCTGGTGGTTGCGGACCTTGTCGCCGACCTTGTAACCCGCGTACCCCTCGACCTTGCCGTTCATCCAGTCCGCCTGCGTGGGCGGGTCGTACGGCAGCTCGTTCTGGTAGAGGATCGTCGTGCCCTTGTCGCCGTTCCAGACGGTGTTGTACTTCTGGAAGTGCTCGACGAACAGGCCCGTCGCGGTCACGTTGTCGCCGTTGATCACGGCGCCGTAGCGGCCGGTGTTGGTGCGCCAGCGCTGGGTGTCACCGTTCACGCCCTCGGTGAAGCCTTCGAGGCCGTGGTCCGCGCGCCACACCCAGGTGTGGTCGATGAGCACGTTGTCGCTGTTGACCTCCAGCGCGGTGTCGGTCTTGCCGACGTGCGGGCCGCCGACGCGGAAGTACACGTCGGACAGCGTGGTCGGGTTGCTCGGCGAGCTGATCCCGAAGCCGTTCTTGACGCCCACGCGCAGCAGCGTCTTCGACTCCTTGAGGCCGGCGTCGACCGTGACACCCGCGACGACCACGCCGGGTACGTCCGCCACGACCAGCGGCGTCGCACCGTTGACGGCGGTCAGCGTCGCGTGGCCGATGCCGAGGACCACCTGGTTGGGGTGCCACACGTTGATGCTGGACGCGATGTCGTACATGCCGGGGCTGAGCAGGAGGTTCTTGCCCAGCGCGAGGTTCGCGTTGATCAGCCACACCGGGTCGGACGGCTTGGCGACGAAGAAGTCGCTGAGCGGGATCGTCCGGCCACCGCTCCACGACGTGCCGCTGGTGTTGCGCTGCGCGGCGGGCACCTGGACGTTGTACTTGCCCTTGGCGTCGACGAACAGGTACGGCTTCTCCCGGCTGACCGGGGTCTGCGCGACCGTGGTGTACGGCGGGTCCGGGAACGCCGAGTCGTCGGGCGCGCCCACGACACCGGAGAAGACCTGGTTCCATACGCCGTTGGACCAGCTCGCCACCTCGCTGTTGCGGGTGAGCCACTGCTGCTGCGAGCCGTTGATGACCGTCGGGAACTTCGAGTTCGCGATGAAGCCGCCGCTGGCGTACTGCGGGCCCGCGGTGCAGTAGTCCATCAGGGAGAAGTTGCCACCGGAGACGTTGAGCCGGCGCAGCGAGACCGCCTGCGACACGGCCCAGAAGTTCGCCCCGGCACGGCAGCCGTCCTGGCCGGCCCCGTTGATGTTGATGGTCAGGTTGGACAGGGTGCGCCAGAAGTTGACCAGCGCGAGGCAGTTACCGGTGCCGTTGTCGGCGAGGCACCGGTTGTAGACCTCGACCTTGCCGTTGATGACGACGTCGGCCGGGGACGCGCCGAGCCCGGAGATCTCGGTGTAGTAGCCAACCTTGATCTGCAGCGGCTTCTCGGTGGTGCCATAGGTTCCAGGCTTGAACAGGTACGCGAACCGCGCGCTACCCATTTCGTTGTCGACCTGCTTGGCGTACGTGGCGTCGAGGGTGGCCTGGATTTGCTCCACCGGCATGCTGGGGTCAAAAACGGTGACGTTCGATCCCAAATTGGGCGCAACCGCAACCGCGACGGGGGCAGCGGACGCGGGAATGGCGGTCAGCGAGCCGGTGATGACCAGCGCGAGTCCTACAGCGAGAATCCGGCCAGCGCGCCGGCGCCCGGAAGGGCGTGTCGTCATGCGGGGTGGTCCTTCCGTGAACGTAACAGTGCTGCAATGCACTGGATCACAGAAAGCGATAGACGGCGGTAGAAGTCAACAGCCCGCCACGGTTCCGGAACAAGCCCTGCCCGAACGGCCCTGGTGTTACCGCCACCCGGCCGCGGTGGAATCGGGAGATGTCAGATCTTCCGCCATACGTACGATCAATTGGTTGACCCTCGTGTCGCGATCGTGCGCGCTGTGCGTGAGGGCCGCGGTGCGGGCTCCGACGGCGTTGCCGGAACGGATCGCGGCATGCTCGGCGTAGCTGGGCCGGCCCGGACACGGTGGTTCTGGTCCGGCCCGACGGCTACATCGCAGCACGCGTACCACCGTGGGAGGCGACCCGGGTCCGCGACCACCTCCAAGGGTTGACCACCCATCAGCCGGCCCTGGCATAGACAACTCGAACCGGGCCGGCCGTCAGCTCGCGGCGAAGGTGGTGCGGCGCCAGGTGTCGTAGTCGGCGTCGGGCTGCCGGTGGGCGCGGGCGCTGTCGAGGGTGTCGCCGCCGACGCGGAACCGCGAGAGGCCGGTCTCGTCGGTGGCGGCCGCGTGCACGGCGGTGGCCACGTCGTCCTCGGTCGCGAAATAGCCGGGGGGCGGCTCGACCTGGAAGCGGGCCAGCTGCTTCTGGACGTACGGCAGGTAGGCCTCCGGCGCCGGGATGCTCTCGAACCGCTTGGCCGTCTGCGCGAAGAACCCGGTGGTCGGCACGAATCCCGGCTCGACGACCTTGACCAGGACACCCTGGTCGGCGAGCTCGTATTCGAGCGCCTCGGAGAACGCGTGCAGGGCGGCCTTGCTGCCCCCATAGGCGGCCTGCAGCGGCGTCGGCGTGGCCGCGCTGCTGGAGGTCACGTTGACGATGCGGCCGCCGCCCTGCCGCGCGAAGACCGGCAGCGCCGCCCGGATGACGCGCATCGGGCCGAAGACGTTGGTGTCGAACAGCTCCTCGATGACAGCGTGCGGGGTCGCCTCGAAGACCGAGAACAGGCCCGCGCCTGCGTTGTTGACCACGACGTCGAGGCGGCCGAATCGGTCGGTCGCCGCGGTGACGGCTGCGGCGACCGAGGACTCGTCGCGTACGTCGAGGGCCTGCACCAGGAGCCCCTCTGAGGGCTCGCCGTTCCATGCGGCCGGGTCGCGCAGTGTCGCGACGACGTTCCACCCCTCGGCGAGGAACTTGGCCACCGTGCGGCGACCGAAGCCCGACGAGCTACCGGTGATGAGGACGGTCTGCGTCATGACTGCTCCTAAACTATATGACGTAAATTTACGTCGTATAGCGAATGTAGAACGCCGTCTGCCACGCCGTCAACCGTTCTCCTTTATGAGATATAGTTACGGCCGTGACACCACGACCCCCGGCCTCCGAACGCCTCGACCGCGACGAGCTGCTGACCGTTGCCCTGGCGATCGCCGACACCGACGGGCTCGACGCCGTCACGCTGCGCCGGGTCGCCACCGGGTTCAACGTGACCCCGATGGCGCTCTACTGGCACTTCAAGGACAAGGACGCCCTGCTCGACGCGCTGGTCGAGCGGATGCTCGGCGAGGTGGACCTGAGCGCGGGCGGGGCGACCGGCCTGCGCCCGGTCATGACCACGTTCCTGGGCGTCCTGCGCGCCCACCCCGCCCTCGCCGAGATCACCCCGCTGCGCATGATGCGCACCGACGCCGGCATCGACCTGTCCGAGCTGGTCATCGGCCTGCTACGCGCCGAGGGCCATACGCCGGTCGCCGCGGCCCAGCTGAGCATCTTCCTGCTCGATGCGCTGATCGGTCTGGTGATCAACCAGCCGGGCGAGCTCGCCGTCCCCGACCCCGCCCGGCGCGCGACCATGCTCGACGCCAAACGCGCCCGGCTGAAGTCGCTGTCACCGCAGGCCTATCCGAATCTCACCGAGGCCGCCGACTTCTTCCTCGGCGTGCCCGACGAGGCTGAATACTACGAACGCGGCCTGACCATGCTGATGCAGGGCGTTCAGCCCGCGGCACCGAACCAGCGGGTGAGGTGACCGTCGAGGTCCCGCTGGTCGTCGCCGATCCAGGCCACGTGACCGTCGGGGCGTAGCAGGACAGCCGGGACGTCCAATGCCGCACCGGGATCCGCGAGGTGATCGACGCGGTCCGCCCAGCCGCCGGTGGCCAGGCGGCCGGTGCGGTCCAGCAGCAGGCCGCGACCGCGATGCAGCAGACCGTAGAGGCGCCCGTGCTCCAGGTCGATGTCGGGCAGGCGGCGGCCGAGCAGGTCAGGGCCTGCGCCGAGGTCGTAGCGGATGCCGATCCCGGTGATCTTCTCCATCAGGCGGCGGTTGACGTCGTCGAAGTCCATCAGCTCGGTGAGCAGCCTGCGCACGGCCTGCGGACCCGGTCCGGGGGCCAGTAGTTCCGTCTGGGCGCGGGTGTTGTCCAGCACGTCCGCGGCGACCGGATGCCGTTCCGCCTCATAGGTGTCGAGCAGCGTCTCCGGTGCCCAGCCGCGGATCTGCGCGGCCAGTTTCCAGCCGAGGTTGATCGCGTCCTGAATGCCGAGGTTGAGGCCCTGCCCGCCGATGGGTGGATGGATGTGCGCCGCGTCGCCGGCCAGCAACACCCGCCCTACCCGGTAACGGTCGGCCAGCCGGGTGGCGTCCCCGAAACGGGACAGCCAGCGCGGGGAATGCACACCGAAATCGGTGCCGGCGACGGCGCGTAACCGCTGTTGAAAATCGTCGAGCGTCGGCGGTTTCGTGCGATCGTCGACTCGTCCGGCGGGGACCACGACGCTATAGGCACCGGCGCCTGCGGGCCTGAGCCAGAACGGCCGCACGGTACGGCTCAGCTCGCCCACCTTCGCGGCGATCTCCTGCTGCGGCGCGGTCACCTGCATCTCACCCATCAGCGTCTCGTTGCGCGACGGTTCGCCGGGGAAACCGACCCCGAGCAGTTTGCGCACTGTGCTTCGCGCACCGTCACAACCGACGAGATAGCGGGTACGCAACTGTTCGCCGTCACCCAGTTCGACGGTCACACCGTCGTCGTCCTGCTCGAAGTCGGCGACCTCGGCACCACGCCGGATCTGCGTACCCGCGTGCTCTTCGAGGAGGCGAACGATGACAGGCTGCGGAATGCCGAGCAGGTAGGCGTACGCGGAATCCAGGCTTTTTGGTGCCGGTTTGTCGATGGCCGCGAAGTAGGCCCCGGCCGGGCGCTTTCTTCCGTGCTCCAGAACACGCTCCAGCAGCCCGCGCATCGCCATCAGCTCGATACTGCGAATGTGCAGCCCGACTATGCGTACGGAGGAGGCGGGCTCGGTGTCCTTCTCCAGCACGAGCACCCGAACATCGTGCAGCCGCAGCTCGGCGGCCAGCATCGCGCCGGTCGGACCACACCCGGCGATAATCACGTCGAACACAGGGAATGCCTTTCGGGAGAGTCTGGCGCTCCCGGCGACACCTACGTCAATCGCCCGACCGGCACGGCAAGGGGGAGCACCCACATCAACAGATCGTTCATGGGTTTCACCTCCTTGGGCGTTGCCGCGGTCAACTGCGAACTATACCGAAAACCAGCTGGTCGGAGCGGACCCGGGCTCAGCGAATCCCCCGTCGGCACCGGGCGCCGTTTCTAACGGTCGTTTCAGGTTCGCTCGGTATGAACTGGGCATCGCCGGGCGACCCGGGTCTCGACCCTGAAAGGCAGCCATTCGTGATTTCTGTGCTCGTGGTGGACGCACAGCCGCTGCAGCGCCTCGGGTTCCGTGCGCTGCTGGAGTGCACCCCCGACACCGAGATCGTCGGTGAGGCCGGCACCGGCACCGAGGCCGTTCGGCAGATCACCGAGCTGCGCCCCGACGTGGTGCTAATGGACATCCGGATGCCGGGCGTCGACGGGATCGAGGCGACCCGGCGCATCGTCGCAGGCGGTGGGCGCTCGCGGATCCTGGTGCTGACGACGTTCGACGTGGAACGGTACGCGTTCGCCGCGCTGCGGGCCGGGGCGAGTGGTTTCCTGCTCAAGGACATCGGCCCGGACGAGCTGCTCGCCGGCATCCGGGCCGTCGCCGCTGGAGACGCGGTGATCGCGCCGGCGCTGACTCGGCGGCTGCTCGACGCGTTCGCCGACCAGCTCGATGGTGACCTCTGCGGACCCGTGCGGAGCGATCCCCGGCTGAGCTTCCTGACCCACCGCGAGCGCGAGGTCCTCGTCGCCATCGGCCAGGGGCTCACCAACGGCGAGATCGCGCAACGGTTCACGCTGTCGGAGTCGACGGTGAAGACCCACGTCGGGCGGGTCCTCGCCAAGATCGGCGCACGGGACCGGATCCAGGCGGTCATCCTCGCCTACAACATGAGACTCACCCGGCCGGTCCAGCAATTCGTCTCGCCCGTCAGCGGGGGGAGACCATCATGATGCCCGTGCACATCTCGTCGCTGGTGCCGTCGCCCCACACCACATAGCGTGGCGGCAGCTTCTTCAACTGCGGTAGTTGCCTGCGCAGCCTCGCGTCGTGCGTACACGTCACCCGCAGTGTGTCTCCCGGACCGATCTCCACCGGCGACGGCAATGTGATCAGCCGCTGGTTGTCGAAGTCGAACCGCGGCACGTCCAGCACGACCTTGGCGTTCGGCGTGCCCGGGTTGAGTTCGACCTTGATGGCGCGCCCGAGCAGGTGCATGTGGCCGAACCCTGCGAACAGCGTCATCGGCGCCCGCACCTTCTGGTCGCAGGTCTGGGTGTTACCGGGCTTCGGCACGCCGCCCGGGTTGCATTCCTGCACCTGGCGGTCCGCCGACTCGCCGACATCCGGTCCGAACCGCTTCGTCACGTCCGCGATCGAGGCCGCCCGGTCACAGAGCGGACCCGACTCGTCGGGTGCGCAGGGCAGGTCGGTCGGCGCGTCGAGCGGCAACGTGATGAGTTCCCGGGTCTGCGGCGTGCCGTCCGTCAGCCGCAGCCGCACCGCCGAGCGGTCCGACCCTGCCGGTCTGCCGTCGGTCGCGAGAAGGTTGTAGTGGATCTGGAGGATGATCAGGCTGCCCGGCCCCAGCTTGAAGCCGATGTCCTGGTCGAGCAGCGTCTCCGTGGCGCCCGGCGCCCAGGTGTCCACCCACGTCGCGCCCTGATCGTCGCCATCCACGTCGGCGCCGGGCACGCCGGTCCCGCCGAAACACTGCCAGCCGAGCCCGGGCGTCTTCGCGTCCTGCTCGCGCACCAGGGCAGCGCGGTCAGGCGCCACCGCGTACACGATGGCGTGGTGTGCGATGGCGACGTTCTCCGGTGCGAATTGGGATCCGGTCACGAACGCCGTCCTGGTCAGGCCCGGATCGATCACCTGGCACCGGTACTCGTCCGTGCCGCCGTCCTCCGGCGCCGCAGGCGTGTAGGCCTCGGCCATCTTCAGGTCCAGGAGCCGCTCGCCGGCGCGCAACGCCTGCGGTAGAGCCGACGAAGCGCCCGCGTGCATGCCGTGCGGCCCGGCAGCTGAGGGCGCCGCACTGTTGTCGGCGTCCGACCCGCAGGCGGCGACGGCAGCGAGCGCTGTCACCAGCGTCATGGCTCCCACCGTGAAATTCCATCGTGGACTGTCCGGTTTCCTCATAGCTCGGACGCTAGGACAGATTCCGTCGGGTTTCGTCGTACCGCGGTCGTCTTCGCCGGGAGGCAGGTGGTACCGCGGTACTACTGGTCACCGAATTAACGGTCGTCTCAGATTCGCTCGGTACGACTGTGGCCTCAGACAAGCGATGCAACTCGTCAGGAGGCTTTTGATGTCAGTCAACGCAGCGTCGCCCAGGGAAGTGCCGCCCGGCCGGTGGGTGCCGTGGCTGGTGATCGGCTTGTGGCTGGTGCTGGCGGCGGTCATGGTGCCGTTGAGCGGAAAATTGAGCTCGGTCACCACCGACAAAGCCGTGGACACCCTGCCCGCCGGCGCCGAGTCCACCAAAGTGGCGGTGCTGGAGGACAGTCTCCCCGGCGGCGAGGACAACACGTTCGTCTTCGTGTACCACCGCGCCGGCGGCCTGACCGACGCCGACCGCGCGACGGTCGAGCGCCACTACGACACCCTTGCCGAGCGGTACCCGCCGAAGGCGGCGGACGACGAGGGCCCGTCGACGAGACTTTCCACCGATGGCAAGGCGATGACGTTCACCCTCGACGTCAGCACGACCTACGGCGCACCGGAGGCCATAGTCGGCCCGTTACGGGACGCTGCGAAGGACCGCCCCGCCGGCCTGGAACTCGACGTGACCGGCCCGGCCGCGATCGACGGCGACATGGACGCCGTCTTCGACGGCATCGACCTGCAGGTCCTCCTCACCACGGTCATCGTCGTCACGGTCCTGCTCATCCTCACCTACCGCAGCCCGGTGTTGTGGTTCGTCCCGCTCGTGGCCGTGGGCGCGGCCGCACTGACGGCGATGGCGACCGTCTACCTGCTCGTCAAGGGCTTCGGCATCGTGGTCAACGACCAGAACTCGGCGTTGCTGACGATCCTGGTGTTCGGCGTCGGCACGGACTACGCGTTGTTGCTCATCGCTCGATATCGGGAGGCACTGCACCACCACGAGAACGTCCGGGTCGCGATGGTCCACGCTCTGCGCGGCGCGGCGCCGGCCATCGTTGCGTCCGCGGCCACCGTGGTCGCCGGGCTGCTCTGCCTGCTCGTCGCGGACCTGAACAGCACCAGCGGGCTGGGCCCGATCGGCGCCGCCGGCATCCTGTGCGCGCTGGCGGCCATGCTGACCCTGTTCCCGGCGATGCTCGTGGTGCTGGGCAGGCGAATCTTCTGGCCCGCCATCCCGCGGTTCAGCACGGCCGTGCAGGACAAGCCCGGGCTGTGGGGACGGCTCGGCACCGGCATCAACCGCCGGCGGTGGGTGGCCACGCTCGGCTCGCTCGGAGTCCTCGGTGTGCTCGCCATCGGTCTGACGGACAACACCGGCGCCCTGCGGGAGCAGGACCAGTTCCTGTCCGCGCCGGAGTCCGTCACCGGCTTCACGGTTCTCCGCCGGCACTTCCCGGAGCTCGGCGGCCAGCCGATGACGATCTATACGCGGCCGGCGTACCAGGAGCGGGTGGTCGACATCGCCAAGCGCACCCCAGGCGTGGCAGAGGCCGTCCCGGGCAAGGCCGTCGGAGGCTGGGCCGAGATCTCCGTTTTCCCGACCGACGCGCCGGACACCACCGCGGAGTACGACACGATCAAGCGGGTGCGCACCGCCGTGCACGGGGTGTTCGGGGCGGAGGCGATCGTCGGCGGGCCGAGCGCGGAGAACCTCGACACGGAGGTGACCACCCGCCGCGACGAGAAGCGGGTGATCCCGCTGGTGCTCGCCGTCGTCCTGATCGTCCTCGGGCTGCTGCTGCGCGCGATCGTGGCCCCGCTGGTCCTGATGGCAACGGTGATCATCTCGTTCGCGGCGGCCTTCGGCGGCAGCGTGTTCGTCTTCGACACGATCCTCGGGTTCAAAGGTATCGACTCCTCGGTGCCGCTGCTGGCATTCCTGTTCCTGGTGGCGCTCGGCGTCGACTACAACATCTTCCTGGCAAGCCGGGCCAGGGAGGAGACCGCGCGGCTCGGCTCCCGGGAGGGCATGCTGAAGGCCCTGTTGGCCACCGGTGGCGTCATCACCTCGGCAGGGCTCGTCCTGGCGGCCACGTTCGCGGTCCTCGCCACACTTCCGCTGGTGATGCTGATCGAGGTCGGGTTCCTGGTCGCCTTTGGCGTACTGCTCGACGCCCTGCTGGTGCGGTCGGTCCTGGTGCCCGCCCTCACCCTCCTGATCGGCCGGCGGATCTGGTGGCCGAGCCGGCTGTCCCGTCCAGCGGCAGGGCCGCCGATCGATCGGCACACGCTCGCCGAGGAGGAGCCCGCGCTGCAACGGTGAGCGTGGCGGGACCCGCTCAGCGCGCCGCGGTGCCCTCCCCGGCGGCGCGGCGCGCGAGCGGGGCGGGCGGGGCCGCGGCCGGGAGGTTCACCCGGAGCAGTGCGCCACCGCGTGTGGAACGGGCGACAGTGGCCCGGCCGCCGTGGTCGTCGACGACCCGCTGCACGATCGACAGCCCCAGACCGGATCCCGGCAACCCCCGGGCATTGTCGGCACGGTAGAACCGGTCGAACACCCGCGGTACGTCGACGGCGTCGATGCCCGGCCCGGCGTCGTCGACCTCGAGCACCGCCGACGCGCCCTCGGCACGCAGCCGGACCTGGACCGGCTGGTCGGCGGGGGACCACTTGCCGGCGTTGTCGATGAGGTTGAGCACCGCCCGCTGGAGCGCGGCGGGACGCCCGCTCACCCACACGGAGGTCACGTCGAGCGCGACCTCGATGTCAGGCACGCGGGAACGCGCCCGGGTCACAGCGGCCAGAACCACGTCGGCGAGGTCGAGCAGCTCGGTGTTCTCGTCACTGACATCACCGCGCGCCACCTCGGTCAGCTCGGCAGCGAGGGTGCTCAACTCGGCCACCTGGGCGCCGAGGTCGTTGAGCAACCGGGTCCGGCTCCCCGCCGACAGCGCGCTGTCCAGTGTGCCGCGCCGATCGAGCCGGACCAGCAGCTCGACGTTGAGGCGCAGGCTGGTGAGCGGAGTCTTGAGCTCGTGGGCGGCGTCCTCGGCGAGCAGCCGCTGGGCCCGCCGGGAGTCCCGGAGCGCGGCGAGCATCTCGTTGATCGACTGAATCAGCCGCCGGATCTCCCCACCACCCTCATCCGGGATGCCGGCGTCGAGATCGCGGGTGTGCGCGACACGTACCGCGGCGGCGGTCAGCCGGTCGATCGGTGCCAGCCCGGTCCGCGCCACGGTCCGCCCGACCAGGGCTCCGCCGGCCACGCATAGCAGCCCGATCAACAGCATCCCGAACCCGAACCGGTTGATCGGGCTGTCGTCGACGACGCGGGCCACCTGGACCGCGCCGTCGCCCGCCCGCAGTGTGTAAATGCGGTAGCCGTCCTCGTCGCTGTCGTTCGACTCCATCAGGTCGGCCGACGCACCCTGCGCCACGCGCCCGGCCCGCCCGCTGACCGGAGGCAGCGCGGGCTGGCCGACCGGCGTCCGGGTCGAGCCGTCGGGCAGGATGACCCGCACCAGCCGACCGGACCCGGGATACGGCGGCAGCGGGACCTGCGCCACACCGGCGCGCTCCGCGTCCGCCGCCAGGACGCGGGAGTCGGCGCGCAGCTGATCCTCGGCGGTGACCTGCAGCTCCCGGTCCATCAGCTCGCTGGCCACCTGGAAGGCCACGAACACGCTGACCGCGATGGCCGTCGCCGCGATCACCGTCAGCCTGGTCCGCAGGGACCGCCGGCGCCACCATCGGGTCAGCCGGCGCGGACCCCGGCCGACGGGCCCGCTCACGAAGGAGTCTCCCGCAACGTGTATCCGAGGCCGCGCAGCGTATAGATCAATCGTGGCTCACCCTCGGCCTCCATCTTGCGGCGCAGGTAGCTCACGTACACCTGGAGATTGTTGGCGGTGGCGCTCATGTCGAAGCCCCAGATCGCCTCGAACAGCGCGTCGCGGGTCAGGACCCGGGTCGCGTTGCGCACCAGAACCTCCAGCAGGGAGAACTCGGTCCGGGTCAAATGCAGCGGCCGCCCGCCACGCCACGCCTCGAACCTGTCGGGATCGACCCGCACGTCGGCGAACGACAGCAACTGCGACTCCCCGTCGGCCGGCGTGCGCCGGCGCAGCAGGGCCCGCACCCGGGCCAGCAACTCCTCGGTGGCGAACGGCTTGGGCAGGTAGTCGTCAGCACCCGCGTCCAGCCCCGCGACCCGGTCGGAGACCTGGTCACGGGCGGTCAGCATCAGCACCGGCAGATCCCGGCCCGCGGCCCGCAGCCGCCGGCAGGTCTCCAACCCGCCGAGGCGAGGCATCATCACGTCGAGAATCAGCAGATCCAGCGCGTCACCGCCCGCCCCGCCGACCCCGTCGAGCACGGCGAGACCGTTGGCGACGGTGCTGATGTCGTAACCCTCGACCTGGAGCACCCGCTCCAGCGAATCACGGATGGCCCCGTCATCATCCGCAATCATGATCCGCACGCCGGCCCGCCCCCTTCCCATCGATGCCTTTTGCCGCCCATTCTCTCCGGCCAACCTGAAACCAGGATTAGAACCGTCGCCTGTACGGATGCCTGAGCTCAGACCTGACCACTAAGTGGACGGCAGCGAGCCGTCGGACCGACGGGACAGCCGGAGGCGGGCCATCCTTCGCCTTCCTCGACGGCCAGGGATCCCGTTTCATACGCCACGTCGGAAGAGCCACGAGCGTAGGCAACGGCCAGGGGCAAGCACCCGCCAGAGCCCCGAAACGGCCAGCAGAGACGCCGCGCCCGCCGCGACGACGACCACGCCGGGTGAGGCCACCTCGCCCAGTGCCCCACCGCTCGCCGCGAACAACCCCTGCAACGCCATCGTCCCGGTCAGCGCCAACCCGAAAGCCTGACCCCGATTCGCTTCCGGCACCGCCGCCAGAAAACGCCGCGCCAGCCCCAACTGGTACGAGACCCCGAACCCGGACACGGCGAGCAGCAGCCCCGCGGTGACCGGCCCGGGCACGACCACAAATCCGAGCAGCGGCGCACCGAGCAACACGGCCAGCGGTCCGGACAGTCGTTCCCGGCGCTCCGGTGTGACCAGCCGCCCGATCGCGAGGTCGCCGGCCAGCATCCCCAGCGCCACGGCGGTGAACAGCAACCCGGCTGAGCCCGGCATGCCGATCTGGGTGGCGTACGGAACGAGCACGCCCTCGGCACCGACCACGATCGCGGGCGGCAGCCACTGGGCCAGCAGCAGCCCACGGATCGCCGGCACGCGCAGCAGTTCGCGGTTGACGCGCCAGGTCTCGCGGACGGCGTACCCTCCGCCCGTGCCGCGACCCGGACGCCCGGCCAGCCGCAGGCGCAGCAACGCGGCGGACAGCAGACAGCTCGCCACGGTGATCCACAGTGCGCCGTACGGGCCGACCCCCGCGATCAGCACCCCACCCACGGCGAACCCGACCACCTGCGTACCCCCGGCCGCCATGGAGAACACGGCCCGCCCGAGCACGTACCGGTCGCCGTCGAGCAGGTCCGGCAGCATCGCACTGCGCGCCGCGGAGGCGACCGCGCTCGGAATGCCGGCGACGAACACCAGCACCAGCATCGCGACCGGTGACAGCAGCCCGGCCGCGAGCACGGCAGCGACCGCGGCGCGGAGCAGGTCGTAGCCGATCATCACGGCCCGCGGCGGCCACCGGTCGGCGTACGCCAGCAGGAAGGTGCCTCCGAGGGCGTACGGCAGAAAGCCCGCAACATAGGCCAATGCCGCCAGCAGTGACGAACCGGTCCCGGCATAGACGGTCACCGAAAGCGCGAGCATCTTCACGGTCTCGCCGCCGAGAAAGAGCGTGTAGCCGGCGAACAGCACGCGGAACTGACGTACCGCGAACACCTCACGGTAGGTCGTCACGCGGGCCAGTTTACAAATCCGTGGACCGGCTGAGTCGCTCCCAGGTCGTCAGGTCGGCACGGACCATATCGTGGTGGGCAGCGATCGCGTCGACGGCGTCGTTGCCGAGGGCCAGGCGCAGCGGCGGATCGGGGTGCGCCAGGGCCTCCAGCACCGCTCGCGCGGCTTTACGCGGGTCGCCCGGCTGGTTGCCGTCCATGGCGTCGACGGCTGCGCGGGTGCCGGCTGTGCTCTGCGCGTACTCCTCGATGATTCTTGATCGTTGCATCCGGCCGCCGCCGAATTCCGTGCGGAAGGCCCCAGGCTCCACAATGACGACTCGTACGCCGAACGGGCGCACTTCCGCTGCCAGCGCCTCGGAAAGCCCCTCGAGCGCGAACTTCGCCGCGCAATAGGCGCCGAACCCCGGCATGCTCACCTGCCCGCCCATCGAGCTCATCTGCACGATGGCCCCATTTCCCTGGGTACGCAGAACGGGCAGCACCGCCTTCGTCACCGCCACGGCACCGAAGAACATCACGTCCATCAGCGACCGCAGCTCGTCCAGCTCCAACTCCTCAACCGCGCCGCCGTCTTTGCCCCCGCGGCCACCAACTCGGCAAGCCGCGAAGGCTGCCGCGCGGTAGCCATTACCCGATCACCGGCAGCCAGCGCGGCCAGCGCCAATTCCCGCCCGAACCCGGCCGAGCATCCCGTGATCAGCCATACCCGCCCTGTTCCCGTCATACGCCCAGCCTGCCGCCGCCCCGGAACTCCTGGCCAACACACATTTCGGGTAGGGGTCACAGTCTTGGACTGTGACTGTGGAACTGCGACAACTGCGCTATTTCGTCGCCGTCGCCGAGCAGCTGAGTTTCACCCGCGCCGCGTTGCAGCTGCACATCAGCCAGCAATCCCTGTCGCAACAGATCGGCGTCATGGAACGGCATCTGGGCGTACGCCTGTTGGATCGCGACACCCGCGGCACCCGCCTCACCCCCGCGGGTGAAGCCTTCCTCCCCGAGGCCCGCAGCGTCCTCGCCCACGCCGAATCCGCGTTCGCCGTCGCCCGCCAGGCAACCCCCGGCCGCCTCGACCTGGCCTTTCTCTCCTCCACCGCTAACTACATGCTGCCGCCGATCGTCCGCGCCGTCCGCGAACACCTCCCCGCCCCGGCCCTGACCACCCACGACCTCCCCATCGACGAACTCGTCGCCGGCCTGCGCGACGGCCGTTTCACCGCCGCCTTCACCCGGCCCCCGCTGGTCCCGGACCTCGCCACCCAGACGATCACCACCGAGCCGGTCTGCGCGGTCCTCCCCCAGGGCCACCGCCTCGCCACCCGCACAGAACTCCAGCTCGCCGATCTCGCCGGCGAGGACTGGGTCCTCACACCCCGCGCCGCCTGGCCACCCTGGCACGACAAGTACGACGACGACTTCGCCGCGGCCGGGTTCGAACCGCGCGTCGTCCAGCGCGCTGCGGGCGTACCCAACCTGCTCGGTCTGGTCGCCGCAGGCGTCGGGGTCACCCGCCTGGCCCGCTCAGCCGGCACCATCCGCCGCACCGGCGTCGTTTTCGTCCCCCTCACCGGCGACCGGGCCACCACCGTCATGGCCTGGAACCCCGCCCGCGACAACCCCTTCCACCAACGCCTTCGCGCCCTCGTGACGGACCTTGCCGCCACCACGGACCTCACCCGCCAGGGATAGCCCCTACGATGCAGCGGTGCAGCCACAACTGCGTGATCCGGCCGCGGCGGGCCTGGCGATGCTGCTGTCCCAGTTCGCCCCGGCCCCCATTCCCGCCGACCTGCTGAAACCGGGGCCGTTGGCCGTTCTCGCCGAGGCCGGAATGGTGGTCCCGGTGGGTGACGGCGGGCTGGTGCGCGTACCCGAATCGGTTTCCGCATCTTTGCGCGCCCACCCGGTCGCGGTGCCGGGCCGCCGCCTTTTCGGTCGCCGCCCGCACAATTGGCCCGAAGCCGCCGCCGGGTTTCTGACGTCGGTGCTGCCGTCCGCGGTGCAGGACCCCGCGACCTGGGACCTCTGGGAATTGCTCCTGCCGCACGCCGAGGCCGTTCTGCAGAAGACCAATCAGGCGTCGCGTACGACCGGAGTCCTGCGATACCGCTGCGGAACGTATCTCCGCGAGCGTGGCCAATTGCTGGACGCGGCCCGGCACCTGTCCCAAGCTTCCGGAGAAGCCACCCGCGACATCGACGCGGCCAACGCCATGAGCGCCTACGCGATCGTGCTCCAAGAATTGGGCGAGTTACAGGAAGCACGAAACCTCTACGAACGGTCCCTGGCGACAACGCGCAAAGTCCGCGGGGAACTCGACCCGGCCACCCTGTCGGTCATGAACAACCTCGCCGCCGTCCTGAACGAGCTCGGCGATTTCCCCGCAGCGCGACAACTGCTCACGTTCACGGTGGAAAGATTCCGCCGCGCCCTCGGCCCCGACAATCCGGGAACATTGAGCGCCATGACGAACCTCGCCGCCGCCCTCTACGGCGCCGGCGACCGCCCCGCAGCCCGCGGGCTCCTGGAGGAATCCCTCGCAGGCCACCGCCGGGTCCTGGGCGACGACGACCCGCAAACCCTCTCCTCGGCGTTCAACCTCGCCGTCATGCTCCACCACCTGGGCGAACCCGCCGCCGACCTCTACGCCTGGACCCTCGCCGGCCGCCGCCGCGTCCTCGGCCACCACCACCCCGCCACCCAACTCACCGAACGCCACCTCGCCGCCCTCACCCCGAACTGAGGCTTGCATCCGGTACCCCGGTACAGGCTTACCGTCGGGGGATGACCACGACGGAGGACCAGACCTGGGTGCCGCAAGCGTGCATCTTGCCGACCGCTGAACGACCGCTGCGCCTCGCGGAGTTCGATGACCTGGTCACCGCCGCGCTGCGCGGCCAGCGGCGACTGACTGCGACGACGCTGCGCTGGGAACTCGATCCAGCGGCCGAGGCCACGGCCCGCGACCTGGCCGGCCGGGAGAGCAACTGCTGCTCGTTCTTCTCCTTCACCTTCAGTTCCGGGAATGGGCTACTGGGGCTCGTGATCGAGGTGCCTGCTGCGCACGTCGCGATCCTCGACGCACTCGCCGCGCGGGCCGCAACCATGACCGGCCGGCCCGAGCACCGCGGTCCCGTCTTCCACCTGCGCACCGGACGGGTCGCCGCCGCGGCCGGAGTCAATCTCCAGACGCTGCGCTACTACGAGCGCCGCGGCCTGATCGCCGAGCCGGGCCGCAGCCTCGGCGGGCACCGGCTCTACCCGTCCGAGACGGTAACGGTGCTCAAGGTGATCAAGGCGGCGCAGCGGCTCGGCTTCTCCCTCGACGAGATCGCCGGCCTGCTCACTCCCGGCAACCATCGACACGACCGCTCGGACGCCCGGGCCCGTCCGGATGCCGGGCTTCACCTGCAAGTGGAGCCCCATCCTGACGAGAGCCTCCGGCACCGGGCCCAGGAGAAACTTGCCGAGGTGGAGACGAAGATCGCCGACTTGCAGGTGATCGCCTCGACCCTGCGTGCAGCAGTCGCCGCAGGCTGCGACGACCTGGCCGCCTGCGCCGAACAGCCCGACTGCCCCATCCCGTTCGCCGCCTCCGCCCGCTGAGGACTGCGAGGGTTTTGTGGGGGCCTCGCGAGGGTCTACGGCATTCAGGCCGAGTGGTGAAGACGTGGCCGGTCAGTCGCCGGGGTGAGGCCGGTGTGGAACCGCAGTAATCGGGTCTTGTCCTCGCCGAGGACCGGGCGAGCCTCTTCGACCAGGTATTCGAATGCGGCGGCGCGGTCCCGGCCCGGGGCCAGATATGCGGTGGCGGCCTCGTGATCGAGCCAGGCCGTGAGGTCGGCGCGCGCGTGGCCCCGAAGCCGCAGGTCCGGGTCAGCAACGAGTTGCAGGTCCGTGGACAGCCGCTGCCACGCGTCGCCGCCGGTCAGCAACCGATAGCCGGCGAACCGGACATGCGACGGGTTTGCGGCGCTGAGCAAAGCCCGCAAGGCAGCAGCATCAACGACGGCATCGCGTCGCAGGATCGCCACTGCTTGGCGGGTGACCGCGGCGGACTCGTCCTCCAACAGCGGCACGAGCAGGGTACGACGTGTGACGCCCAGCCGGCGCCATGCCCGGATCGCCTCGACGCGGCCGCGGGCCCGAGGGTGCGACAGCCAGCGCATCGCGATTTCGCCGTCGTCAGGGCTGCCGGTCTCACCGAGCCCGGCGAGCACCGACGGCTCCGGCGGCGTCCGCACCACCAGCCGCCGGTAATGCTCGGACGGATCCACACCGGCCCGGCGCATCACCGACTGAGCGATGTCATGGGCGACCGGCGGTGCACCCCCAACGAGGCCTTTGCCATCCTCACGAAGGTCTCCCAGGACCATCCGCCGGGTGGGGCCCGCAGGTGGACCGCTTTCAGAACAGTCAGCTCGTCGAGCAGCTCCGGGCCGTACCCGAAGCCGTCCCCGCTGTCGCGTTGAGGCTGGGCGGCATCGCCGCCACCGGGCCGAACATCTCCTCGCGCACGACCTCCATATCGTCGGGCATCCGGAAAGGACTGTCGGCAGGTAGTCGGAGACGGGCGTTTATGCCGGCTCACCCCGGGAATCCGGGCAGGATGCTACGAAAAATGACGATCCGCCTCGAGCGTGCTCGTGCCCTCGACGGCATCAGTGACCGGCTCCAGGGCGCTGTGCAGGGCGCCCTCCCCCGGCCGGTAGCCGATTTTCTGCACGGTGTCTGGCTGGGGCATCCCCTTCATCCGGTCGCGGTGCAGGTGCCGGTCGGGGCGTTCATGTCCGCGGCGGTGCTCGATCTGCTCCCCGGAACGCGCCGACCCGCCACGGTCCTCATCGCGGCCGGGACCGCCGGCGCGGTTCCGGCGATCGCGTCGGGGCTGGCCGACTGGTCGCAGATGACCAAGGACCGCCGCCGGGTCGGCCTGGTGCACGCCGCTGCCAACACGGTGGCGCTCGGCTTGTACGCCGGATCGCTGGCCGCTCGGCTCAGCGGGCGCACCGGCCGGGGAAAGGCCCTGGGCTTCGCCGGTCTGTCGGTGGCCGGCCTGGGTGCTTATCTCGGGGGCCATATCGCGTACGCCCAGAGCGGCGCAACGAATCAGGCCGCGCCCGACATCGCCCGGGTGCCCGAGGAGTGGACCGCCGTAGTACCGCTCGCCGAGCTTCCCGACGGCAAGCCGACCGTCCGCCGCATCGATGACGTCCCGGTGCTGCTCTACCGCAACGGCGACGAGGTCTCCGCCATGATCGAGCGGTGTTCGCACGAGACGGGACCCCTCGGCCAGGGCGAGGTCATCGGCACGGGAGCGGAGGCTTGTGTCGTGTGTCCGTGGCATGGCAGCACCTTCCGGCTCACCGACGGCGCGGTCGTCCACGGCCCGGCGGCGAACGACCAGCCGTTGTTGCGCTCGCGGGTCCGGGCGGGCTTGGTCGAGGTCGCCCAACCCTGAGGCTGGGACCTGCGTGCCGTCCCCTCCGGCCTGCCGGTCACCCGGTCATCGCCTTACCACCGTGGCTGTAGGATCGGCCCACGAGAAAGGCCGGGCCGCAGATGGACTACGGTGCGACAGAAGTGGACGATTCGCCCGGAGCGGCGGCACTCGTGCACGACGCGATGTTCTACGCCGGCGACCAGCAGTTCGCTTCCACGCTCGTCCCGTTCATCCATGAAGGCCTTCGTGCCGGTGACGCGATCGTGGCCGCGGTGACCCGAGCCAACATCGCCGTTCTGCGTGATGCCCTCGGCACGGACGCGGCCGCCGTCACGTTCATCGACCGCGACGATTGGTACGTGCGTCCCACGACGACCGTCGCCGGCTGGGAGCGGATGGTGACCGATGCCACCGGACGCGGCCACCCGCGGGTGCGCGTCATCGGCGAGGTCGGTTTCGGTCCGGCGCCCCGGCAGGCCGGCTGGAGCAGATACGAAGCGGTGCTCAACGAGGTCTTCGCGGACGCCCCCGCCTGGATCGTCTGCCCCTACGACGTGCGGGCGCTCCCCGCGGAGCTGGTGAGTGACGCCCGGCGTACGCATCCGACGGTTTTCACCCCCGGGCGGCCGGCCAGTACCGGCTATCTGTCGCCGGCCGAATTTCTGAGCCTGGTCCCCGAGCCCATGCCCGCGGTCAGCGGACCACCGGTCCTCGCCATGGAGATCACCGATGGGGTGGCACCGGCCCGGCACGCCCTGTCAGCTCTGCTCGCGGCCCACGGGTGGGCCGGCTCGGAGCGCGGCGACGACCTGCTGCTGGTCATGAGTGAGATCGTCACCAACAGCGTCCGTCACGGCCGCGGCCCGCGATGCCTGCGCGCCTGGATCGACGGCGACCGGGTCGTCTGCGAGGTCACCGACAGCGGCGATGGTCCCGCCGATCCCCTGACCGGCTATCGGCCACCGTCGCGGGCTGTGACCGGTGGGCGGGGCTTGTGGATCACGCGGCAGCTCTGTGACGCGTTCGCGGTCGCGCACCGTGACGGCATCACGATCGCCCGCATGGCCCTCACGCTCACCTGACCGCGAGGCGACGATCCCGCTGGCTGCCGCCCGGGGGGCTAACGTAAGAGTGCGTTCAGCAGCGAGGGACCGCACCCGTCCCACTACGCTGGAGTTCTCATGGGTTCCGAACCCCTCCTCGAGCCGGGCCAGAGCACCGACGCGGTGCTTGTTATCGCCACCCATCGCCACGAAACGTCTGAAACAGCTCGGATCGTCCTGATCGGCGAGATAGACATGGTCGTCGTCGCGGCCATCCATGAGGCGGTCCACACCGTGCCCGTCTACCGGCACACCGAACCCACCGGATCCGGCCCCGAACTGTGGTGATCACGGTCGACGGCGACGTCGGACACGACACCGCGCTATCTCGATCGGGTCCTGCGGCAGACAGTCGCCAGTGGACGGCCGGTCTGCCGCGACCTCAGCCGGACCGGCTTCTTCGGGTCGGCGGGGGCCAGGGTCGTTGCCGGTGCCGCCACCATCGGTGGCGCCTTCTCGATCCGGGGAGCACGGACGATCATTCGCCGCACCCTTGGAAACCGCGGGGGTCGACTGCCGATCGGCAACCGCGGCGGGGGAATCCCTGCGATCTCGGACGGGGTAGCCCGATCCCGGTCCGGAACCATCCAAACAGATGAGTGTGCGGAGACTCCGAACGGGAATGCGATGGGCGTTTGTCATGCCTGCGAACGCGATCGGGAGATACGGAGTGACGAAGCTCGGAACATTGCAATATCTCGCCGCGAGCGGACCCGATGACGTGCTGGCCGCCTTGGCGGACGGCGACACGGCGGTGCTCGCCGGAGGACAGAGCCTGATCCCGGAGATAACCGCCGGCGGCGTACGGCCGCGCCGTGTGGTCGACATCAACCCGGTGACGGAATTCGACCTACTGACCGAGGTGGACGGCACTCTTCGGATCGGACCACTCGTCCGGCACCGGACGTTCGAATCGCAAGCTGTCGGGGGTGCCCTCGGCGACATGCTCCGGACGGTGGTCGGGTACATCGGCCACCCGCCGATCCGGGCCCGCGGCACCATGCTCGGCAGCCTCGCCTATGCACACCCGGCGGCGGAGTGGCCGGTCGTGGCAACGATCCTCGGCGCGCAGCTCGACCTGGCCGGGCCGGACGGGCACCGGACCGTCGCGGCGAAGGATTTCTACCTCGGCCCGTTCCTGACCGCCCGTCGCCCCGAGGAGTTGCTGGCCGAGGTCCGTATCCCGGTGCTGCCCGACGGCACCGGGGCGGGATTCGCCGAGCAACGGCCGTTCCTTGCCACTTTCGCCGAGGTCGCGGCCGTCGCGGCGGTGACTGTGACCGATGCCGTGGTCAGCGCGGCAGCGATCGGCCTCGTGAACGTCGGCCCCTGCCCGGTCCGCGCCCGCGCCGCTGAGAACGCCCTGATCGGCACGGATTTCTGCGACGCTGCCATCACCAGGGCCGCAGAGGCTGCCGCCGACACCGACGCCGGCCCGCAGCACGGGTGCGACCGGCGTCAGGCGGTCCAACTCCTGACCCGCCGGGCACTGACCCAGGCCAGGGCCCGGGCCATGACCGGGTAATCATCCACGCGGGCCCCGACCTCGGTCCCGGCTCGGAGCCGGGTCCGGGACGCGGAGCGGCAGGCCCCTCTCGTCAACTCATGCGACGCCCAGGTCGGCAGGCCACGGACGCACGAGATCCGGCTGCCGGCCTGCTGCGGTCCATCACCCAGTTCACGGTCGATCTGCTGCCGGCGGTCAGCTACGCCTCGATGACCACCCACCGCGAGGACGGGTACGTCACGGTTGCCATGAGCAGCGAATTGGCTCTCGCCGTCGACGAGGCCCAGTACCTGCGACGCAGGGCCGTGCCTCGACGCGTTGTGGACCGCCGAGCCGACCGTCGTGCCGCGAATCCCCGGGGCATGGCGCCGTTGAGCGCGCCGGTGACGGCGGCCTTCGAGAGCTCCGAGGAGGAAGGCGCCGGCCCGGGCGGGCGATCAGCCCAACGCGTGACCGCACGTACCAAAGCCGCTAGGAGCACCACATGACCGGCTCCCAGCCCCTGGACCCCATCGACGCCTTCGGGCGGCTCGGCCGGATCAAGCTCGGGGAAACCGACCTCAAGGGTGTCCTGCACGAGGTTGCCCACCTTGCCAAACGCACCCATCCCCGGCACCGCGGAGGTCTCCGCCACCACGTTGTCGCTGCCGACCATGTCCGCCGAGGACCGCTGGACCGTCTGGACCGCTCAGGCAACTCAGGCCGGTGCCAGGAGTTCCCTGTCGATCGGTCTGCCCCTGCACGAGAAGATCTCCGGCGCGCTGAACGTCTATGCCACCGAACCTCAGGCCTTCGACGACGACGTGATCGTTCTCGGTGAGACGTTCGCCGGATACGCCGCCGTCGCGCTCGCCATCCTCACCCAGCTCTCGCAAAATACCAATCGCAAACTCCGCGAGGTCGCCGAGGCACTGGTCGCGAGCGCGGACCCCGGCAACCAACCCTGAGCCCACCGCCGGTCACACCGGCACGGGCCAGGTCATGCGGCGCGGAGGCTGAACTCCGCCTAGACGTGCTTGCGCGTGCCTTCGGTATACCAACCGACGGCTTTGGCCAGTTCAGAGACGATGCGCAGGCCCAGGCCGCCCGCCCCGGGCGCTCTCGGGCCGACGACCTCCGGCGACGTGCCGGGATCCTCGTCTGCCACGTCGAGCACAGAAGTGTGTTCGGTGCGGCGCAGGAAGACCCTGGTGGGCGGCCGCCCGTACCGGATCGCGTTGGTCGCCAGTTCGGTGGCGGCGATAGCCAGTGCACCCGACAGGCCTGTGACGGGAGTGGCTGCGGAAGACCTCTGTGCAAACGGGGTTGCAGCCGGGGTTCAGCTTCGTCATCGCTTGGATCACCGCTCATTCGCCTCGGATCCCCACCGACTTTGCCCGTAACGGCGTCTTCACAACGAGGGCGGACATAGACGGGGGATCACACATGGAGCAGAAGTCAACGCTGGCCGGATCGATGAATTCCGTTCGTCGTTCGTCGCGCTGGAAGCTGGCTTCCGCGGTAACGGTCGCCGCTCTGGCGCTGACCTCCATGGTGAACGTCTCCGCCGCGGACGCCGCGACGAGCACCGGGACCGCCGCAGCCGTCCTGCCGTCCGGGCAGGCGATGCCGGTGGGCAACATCAACGCGTGGAAGCAGATCTTCAGCGACGACTTCAACCAGAACGTTCCGCTCGGTAGCTTCCCCGCGGCCGTCTCCAACAAGTGGGGCGCCTACGCCGATGGCTGGACGGACACGAGCAAGAACGGCACCTACGCTCCCTCGAAGGTCATCAGCGTCAAGAACGGCGTGATGGACATGAACATCCGGACCGAGGGCGGCAAGTCGCTCGTGTCGGCTCCCGTCCCGAAGATCAACGGTGCGAACGCCGGCGAGGGTCAGCTCTACGGGCGTTACGCGGTCCGGTTCCGGTCGGACAAGCTCGCCGGCTACAAGATCGCGTGGCTGCTGTGGCCGGACAGCGACCAGTGGGGCGAGGGCGAGATCGACTTCCCGGAGGCCGACCTGGACGGCAAGATCTGGGGCTTCATGCACCACAAGAACAAGCCGATGGACCAGGACTGGTACGAGACCAAGTCGGCCACGAACGCCTGGCACACCGCCGTCCTCGAGTGGCACCCGAACTACGTCCGCTACCTGCTCGACGGCGTGCAGATCGGCAAGTCGACCGATGTCACCAAGATCCCCTCGACGCCCATGCACTGGGTCCTGCAGACCGAGACCAACCTGGACGGCGTGAAGCCCGGCGCCGCCGTGGCCGGTCACCTGCAGATCGACTGGGTCGCCGTGTACAAGCTGCAGCGGTAACAGCACCACCACGATGACGGCCGGGGGCCGGAACCATGCCGAGCGCGTGGTTCCGGCCCCCGCTGTCATCTCGCCACGACGCACGCCACGACCGGGAAGGAGACATCCTGTTCGGTCAGCCGCGGCTCCGGCACCTCTTCGGCGGCGAGGCCGAGCAGCAACGCGGCCGCCGCGAGGGAATTGCCGAATCCTTGCACCTCACCGGTGAGACCCGCCCGTTCGAGGGTCACCGCGAAGCCCCGCGGTGTCCACCGCCACTGGTCCATGTCCGGGGCCTCCGGATCGGTCCGGCCGACACACGGCACCGTGATCAGGGCCGTTCCGCCCGGCCTCAGGGCAAGTTTCACCGTACGCAACGCCGCCTGAGGATCCGTGTATTGCAGCACCTGGGTCAGGACCACGCAGTCGAACCTGTTCTCGCCGATGGAACCCGCGACGTTCAGATCGGCGTGCAGATCGGCCGCCTTGTTGCCCTCGTCGACGTCCACGATCGTCCGGGTCGCCGCCGAACCGTACTTCTGCGAGTAGAGCGCGGAACGGACCTCGAGGACGTCACCCGCGATCAGTCGCTCGTTCGCCTTCATGAACTGCTCGATGTAGTGCCTGTCCACGGGCAGTCCCCGGTCCCAGCCGTACACCTGGCTGAACGGGGCCCGCCGGGCGATGTCGCCCCAGTCCACCCGCAGTCCCGGCAGGTTTCTGTTGACACGGCCGACGTTCAGCACCGCCAACTTACGCACCGGCTCCGGTAACAGCCTCGCAAGCCGCCGCACCGCGCTCATCTCCGCTCCTCCACGACACTCGCCCCGGAGCGTGGCCGCGGGGGCACGGCAGCGTGCAAGTTCCGGCGGGAACGCGCGTACAGGAAGGGTCCCGCTGCCAGGCCGGCGATCTCGCGGCGCAGCGCCCCGGGCGGCGCCGAGTGCTCCGCCTGCAGGCGCTGGTTCGTGGCGAACGGGATCCTCGCCATCTTGATCACGCCGTACGGGATCCTGAGCAGGATCTGCGAACGGGTGGAGCGTTGTGCGAGAAGTTTCGTGAGGAAGGCTGCGAGCCCCGCTCCGTACCCGAACATCTGTTTGCGAAGTGAGTCCTGGTCTGCCCGGTGATGGTGCCAGACCAGCGCAGCCGGTTCATAGGCGATGGCGCCGCCGCCGGTGAGAACCCGGACGAAGACGTCGAGGTCCTCGCCGCCCCTGGTGTCGGTGCCCGCGCCCAGGGCCTCGTCGAAACCACCGAGGGTCCGCAGGCTGTCGCGGTCGAACGCGAAGCTGGCGCCCGTCCCGAAGATGCCGGCCGAGTACGGGTACAGCGCACCGTGACCGGACCGGTCGCGAAGGTCGAACAAGGTCGGCGCGCACCGGCTCGACCAGGACGAGGTCCGCGCGTCGAAATACGCCTCGGAGTCGTTGGAGATGGACGCTGTGCAGACCAGGCCGGTGACACAGACGACGTCGGGTCGTCGGCTGAAACCGCGGAGGATCCCGTGAACCCAACGGGGATCAACCGCGACGTCGTCGTCCGTGTAGGCGACATAACGCCCGCGAGCGGCGGCGAGTCCCGCGTTCCTCGCTCTCGACAGGCCCGGGCGGGGCTCGAGGACATAGCGGAACCGCGGGTCGGTCAGGGCCAGCCGGCCGATCAACCGCTCCGTCGAATCATCGCTGGGCGCGTTGTCGACGATGATGAACTCGACGTGGGGATACGAGATCTCAGCGAGCCGCCCGACACAGTCCTGGAGCATCTCGCCGCGGTCGCGCGTGCAGACGACCACCGAAACGTGCTCGGATGTGTCCACTTCGCTCGGGCAACCCGTCACTGCGGCGCCCGGACGGTACCCGGGGTCGGCTGCGGGGGCCGGGACGCCTTCCGCAGCCAGGTGCGCAACGATCCGATCCCCGAATCGCCGCCACGCCTCGGCGAGGATCGCCGGCGGGGTGGCCTCCTCCCGGGTCAGGGTCAGGTATCCGAGCGGCTCGTCATGGACACGGATCAGAACACGCACCAGCGGCTCACCCGCCTGCGCGACGACAGCCCGCAGATCCCGTGACCCGGATACCTCGAACTCGCAGCACCAGGTGGCACCATCGATGGACACGGGATCCGACACTGTTTCTGCATTCATATAAGATTCCCCAACAGCGTTCAGACGAGTTATCCGCGCGGCTCGGCGATGTCGTCACCGGCCCCGGACGGACTCAAGGTCTGCGGCCTGCGGCCGCAATGTGCGCAGCGACGCGGCCCGCACAACAGGGCCGCGACGATTCTTGCCTCCTTCGACATTACGTGGCGCCAAGGCATGGTCAAGCGATAGCTGGTTGATACAACGACGGCCACCGGCCATTCTGTCCTTACGGCGCTATGAACCACCCGGGGGGACTACCCCTTCGGTGGGCATTTCTACGACCTCGGCATCTACGTTTATGGTGAGTTCCAGCCCGGATTTACAAACGCAAGGAAATCTCTGTGGAACAGCACCGAAAACAACACGCGCCGAATAAGAGGAGCACTCACTGGAACCGGGCCCGCCGGCTGGCCGCCGCCACGCTCCTGATGCTGTTTCCCGGCTCCCCCGGGACCTATTCTTTCGTGGGGCGAGAACCGGTCCCGACGCCGTCCGCCCCGGCCGCGTACTCACCGTCGGGGCAGTCGATGCCCGTGGGTGACCTGCCCGGCTGGCGGCAGATCTTCAAGGACGACTTCACCTCCGACGTGCCCCTGGGCCAGTTTCCCGTGGCCCAGCCGTGGAAATGGTCGGCATACGGCGAGGGATGGCGCGACACCAGCCGCAACGGCACCTACTCCCCCGCCCGCGTCGTCAGCATCAGGAACAGCATCATGGACCTCCATGTGAGAACGGAGAGCAACGTTCATCTCGTGGCCGCCCCCCTGCCGCGGATCTATGGCCCCGGAACACAGGGCGGCCTCATTTACGGACGGTACGCCGTGCGATTCCGCGCCGACCCCGCACCGGGTTTCAAGATGGCCTGGCTGCTCTGGCCGGACAGCGAGAAATGGACCGACGGCGAGATCGATTTCCCGGAAGGCGAACTGACCGGCGAGATCGAGGCATTCCTGCACCACAAAGGCGCACCGACATCACAGGAGGCATTCAAGAGTGGAGCCGATTTCGACAAGTGGCACACCGCGGTCATCGAATGGACCCCCACCGAGGTGCGTTTCGTGCTCGACGAAAAATTGCTGGGAGTAGTGACCGATCGCACCATTATTCCGGACCAGCCCATGCATTGGGTGCTGCAGACGGAGACGGCTCTGGACGGGCGTCGTCCGGCGACTCAGGCGAGGGGACACATCCAGATCGACTGGATAACCGCATACAGCCTCGAGATTCCGTCGAATTTCTAGGGCCGCCGCGCCGGGCCGGGACTACGCGGCCACCACGGCAAACCGCAGCACCATGAGGACGATCGAGACCGATACCAGAACGTACGCGCCCAGAGTGGTCGCTCGTGACCACCTGGCGCCGCCCGGCCACTCCGACACGAGCATCGCCGCCAAACAGCCCGCCAGGGCGACAGCGGCGACCACGATGCCCAGAACGGGCGAGATCACGTCATCCAGCAACGGGACCGGCCTCCCGCCGTTGCTTCGCGATCGCCCCTCGGATCGACGCCGCCGCCGAGATCAGCACGGTGCAGGCCAGCTGGGAGACGATGACCACCGGCGGTGACCAGTGCCCCGAGTACAGCGAGATCTGTGCCCCGACGACCAGGGTCGCGCAGCCGAGCGAGACAGCGATCACCAAGCTCAGCAGCGGGTCCGCGATGTTGAGCAGCAGCACGAATCCCAGGCCCGGCCCGGCCAGCAACGGAATGCCGACACCGATGACGCGGGCTGGCGATCCACCGAGATCGCTCCCCGCCAGCGACGTCCATACCAGCGCGATCGCGGCCCAGACGGCGAGACCCGCCGCCGTGCCGATGGTCCGACCAGGCCTCATCGCCGCGCCTCCTTCACCGGCTCGAGCCGGTAGACCGTCGCATCGTCGTTGTGGAAGACCGTCGTGAACCGCCGGCTCCGCACGATGTCCCGCTGGACCGAGCGTCCCCAGTCCGCGGGCAGTCCGTAGACCTCCTCGCCGTACGCGATCTGTCCCCTGGTCACGATGAGATAGGCGCCCTTCGGATTCGTGCCCATCGCGGCGATGGCGAGATCGACGCGACGCACCGCGAACTGGTCCAGGACCGCCTGGGCGTAGTCGTACTGGGAGAGCCCGATGTTGCGCCAGGACAGGTTCGGCGAGAGGCAGACCAGGGTGCTGCCGTGCGGCGCGATGTCGTAGAGCGCCGCGACCGCCGCACCCTCCTGGGCTGAGACGTGCTCGTAGCTCTCGTTGCCGTACCGCGCGACCAGGCTCACGGGCAGCACGAGCAGTCCGGCCACCGCCACGACCGCCGCGACCGGGCGTGATCTGGCGGCGAGCGAGACACACGCGTGCGCGGCGAGCAGCGCCGTTGCCGGCAGGGAGAACAGGTAGACGCGCAACATTCCTTCGCCGCCGTAGTCCTGCAACCCGAGCATGAGGAACGGGGCACCGGCGATGATCCCGAGGATCAGGCCGTACTTCTTGCTTCGGAGCAGATGGATCAGACCGGCCGACGCGAGCAGCCACATGATCCCCGCGGTGGCGATACGCAGATTGACGATCACCTGATGCACGGTGCTGCCCACGATCCGCGACCCGACCCCGGAGCTGACCACCGAGCTGACCTGCCCGGCGGATCCGAAGATCGCGCTCATGTGCCCGTTCCAATAGTCCTGCGCGCCGTAGCAGAGCCAGCCGACCGTGACGATGACCGTAGCCAGCGGGAGCAGCGCGATCCGGAGCACCCCGGTCAGCGCGAGCAGGCACAGCGTCATCGCGAGCATGAACGGCGTGAGCTGGTGGCTCATCGCGACGGCCGCTGACACGATCACCAGCGAGACGATCAGGAAGGAGCGCTGGCCATGGGTGACGGCGGCGCCCTCGGGGTTCACATCGGCGGGCAGCGTCAGCAGCGCCCGGATACGCCCTGCCGGACGTGATCGTGTCACGCCCCTCGCACCGCCCAGGAACACCGCGGTGACCACGGATAGGCCGGCCAGGTGCAGGAAAAAGGCGAACGCCTGGGGGGCGAAGTAGTCCTGGCCCACCCAGTTCGCCACCGTGAAGACCCACAGACCGGCCCAGCGCACCCGGGCGGAACCGTGCAGCGCCCGGAAGAGCAGGGCCAGGGGCGCCAGGAACAGCAGGGCGAAGCACATCGGCGCCCATCTCAGCAGCGAGAGGGGTTCCAGGCCGACGGCCTCGCTGAAAACGCCCGCGGCCGCGAAGAACCCCGGCCAGCTGAACCGGGCGTCCATCCCGGTGGCAGTTTCCCCGGTCTGCAGAATCTGCGTCGTGAAACCGGCATGCAGCCAGGCGGTCGCGAACCGGGGCATCGACTCCGAGAACGCCACCGATCCGTAGATGGTGATGACCTGGGCGACCAGGGCGAGCGACAGGATCGCCCGGCTCATGCCCCGCCGCAACTCGTGAAAGAAGACGATCGCGGGAAGCAGCAGGAGCAACAGGTACGGCCGGGGCAGCGCCTCGATGATGCCCCACGGGCCGATGTTGCCATCCGCACGGCCCCTGATCAGGACATAGCCGGTGACGACGCCCGCGACGAGAACGGCGGGCTTCGCCCCGGCCCGGAGGATGCCGTGGCGCGGGTCCTGGTGGCTCGCACCCGCAGCCCGTGCGGCCTCCTCGTCATGCGCAGCGTCCGGCGGGCCCGGCGGGGATGGGTACCGGGTCACGCTGTTACTGATCACTGATCGACACCATCCGTAAAACTGCTCGTCGCACCCCGGGAGAAATGATCATCGCCGGCTCGAATTGCGGCCGCCAAATCTGGCGCAGAGCCGACTGTAGCAGTAGGCAAATGGCCCGATACAGATCCCCAAAAGCTCGGCAAAAGTCAATACCAGCGGATACGAGTCAGTCTTCGCGGCATTCTTTTCACTCTCCGGAGAAAGCAGATGACGCATTCCGGGCAGGATACGAGCGGCGATCTCGCGCCGCTCCGCACCGTCGCTCACCCATCTCTTGGTCAGCATCGCGGACAGCCCGGCCCCATAGGTGAACACCTGTCTGCGCAGGTCAGGGTAGGCACGGTGGTGACGATGCCGGATGAGGGCACCGGGCTCGTACACGAGGCGGTAGCCGGAGCGGATCATTGTCAGGTGGATGTCGAGATCTTCGCCACCCAGGGCCGGTGTCCCGGTCCCCAGGTGCGCATCGAATCCGCCGACCGCGCGCAAGGATTCGGCCCGGAACGCACAGTTCGCGCCCGTGCCGAAAATGCCGGCGCAGTACGGGTACAACGCACCCTCGCCAATCGATCCGATTTCGAAGACTTTCCTGCGGTAGCCCTTGGCGAAGCCACCGAACTGTTCGAAGAGGGCCTGGGCGGGGGTCTCGAGCTCCCAGGGAAGCACCAGGCCCGTGACGCATCCCACGGAATCGTCGGTGAAGGCGGCGGCGATGTTCCCGAGCCAGTTCGCATCGATCATGACGTCGTCGTCGGTGAACGCCACGATGTCTCCGCGGGCGTGGGCGAGCCCGTCGTTGCGTGCGTGCGAAACCCCCGGTCGCGGCGAGGCGAGCAGCCGGACGCCCGGCAGGTCGCTCTCCGCGAGGAACTCGGCTAGGCCCGAGGTTTCCGGGCGGTTGTCGACCAGGATGATCTCGTCGGCGGGGTGGCTCTGCTGCAGCACGCCGCGCAGTGTGCCGAGGAGTCCCGGGCTGGGTTCGCAGGCGGTCACCACCACGCTCACCGTCAGCGGCGATCGGACGGCACTGCCCGGTGCCCGGCCCACGCCGGCGGTGGCCGGCGTCAGCACGTCGGCCAGGGCCGGCAGTGCGGCCTTGATCTCCGGCCGTAGGTCGTCCAGCTGCCGGTGGCGTTCCGTCACGGAGAAGGGCAGGAACCCGACGGGTACGCCGCCGCGCCGGACCAGAAACCGGACCTGGCCGCACAACGCCGGTGGCTCGATGCGATCGTCGAGATCCACATCCAGGATGGGCACCGGAACGAAATCCGATGCGAACGCCTCGGGCGATGCCCCGTCAATCCTCTTCACAACTGCCCTCCCACGATGCGGTGTCTCACGCCGCGAACGACTCGGAACACTCTCGTCGCCATCGACTGGTCACGACTGGCGATCGGCCGGCCCGCACCTCTGGTGACGGCGGCAACCTCGGCCCGGCTGCTCCGGCCCTGAACGGTGAACCGGGCAATGGCCAGCACGTCGTCCGACGTGTGGGACAGGCGGTTCTTGACGGCATGGGCGGTGGCGAACCCGGCCGCGGCGACCTGGGCCTTCACCGCTGCGCGATGACTGCCGTGCGGGTACGCGAACGATGGAACCGCCTCGCCGAGGAGGTCCTCGAGGGACTCTTTGGATCGCCGGATCTCGTCGCGGCACCTCGCCCCGTCCACGACATCGAGGTGTGGATGGGTCACGGAATGCGCACCGACCTCCGCCGTGCCGGAAGCGCCGACCTCCTGCACGCCGCGCCGCGACAGCATGCCCTTCTCGCCGATGAAGCCGGTGGTGACGAACAGCGTGGTCACGATGCCGAGGTCGGCGACGATGGGCGTCACCACATCGAGGTAGTCGGCGAACCCGTCATCGAAGGTCACGAGAACGACGGGATCGGCGGGCGGGTCCTCGCGGAGCAGGTGGCCGGCGAACTCCCTCGCCGTCAGGGGCCTCCGGCCGCTCGCCACGACCTGCTCCATGTCCTCGCGGAAATCGCGGACCCGGACCGCCCAGGGATCGGCTCTCGCCTGCGGGCTGTCCGACACCGAGTGGTAGAGCAGGACCGGCACGACGGCATCGTTCATCGAGCTGAGCTGCCGTACGTGCTGCCCGCGGTCACATATCCCCACACCGTCGCGGTGAGACCGGCCAGCACCGCGCAGGCCCGCGCCGGCGATGCCGGCTCCCGGAGGATCGAGCGCGGGGAGACGCCCCGGGCCAGAGCCGCGGGCAGCGTCACCTTCACGTAGTGCTTCTCCGCCGAGAGCGCCTGCGCTTTCCCGCGCAGCCGGGCCACCGCCCGCTTCGACCGGCCTTCATGGAAGCAACGGCGCAGGAAGTAGCGCAGCGTCTGACGCTCGACCGGGACGAAGTGGTCGACGGCGGCGTCCGGGGTGAAGATGACGGCCAGTTCGGGGTGCTGTTCGGACAGCCGGATGCAGAATTCCGTCTCCTCGCAGCCGACCGGCAGCGCACCGACCCGGCCCACCTCGGAGGTGAAGCCGCCGGCGCTGAGCAACGCTGTCCTCCGGATGGCCATCGACGCCCCGATGGGATTGCGGATCGCTGCCCGGGACGTCGGCTGACCGCGGTACCCACATCCGACGACCCAGCCGAACTCCTCGGGAAACCACGACGGCGCCCGGCTGCCCTGCCACTTCGGGATGACGCGGGTCCCGACGACCGCCACGGCGTCATCCGCGAAGAGGGAGCGGATGGACTCCAGCCAGCCCGCCCTCGGGACAGCGTCGTCATCGAGGAAGACGACGACACCCTGGGCGGATGCGGCGACCCCGCTGTTTCTCGCGCCGGAAAGGCCCCGGGTCTGCGAGTTGGGCACGACCCTCGCACCGTCGAGCTGCGATGTGGCCCGGTGCAGCAGCTCCTCGTTGTGGTCGATCACCACGATCAGCTCATCCGCGTGGGCGAGCTGTTCCTGGACGGCCCGGCAGGCTTCGCGCATCACAACCCACCGGTCGGCCGTGTAGGCGCAGATCACGACGGAGATGTGCACATCGGGCGGCCTGGTGGACAGACCGGGCCGGGCCGGCTCGTCCCGCAGGGCGATGCCGGGCGCGGACGTGTCGTTCATGACTGGCCGTCGTTGATGAGCGACTTGCGGCGGGTCTGCTGCGGCAGGAACGGCTCGGCCTGCTTCTTCCTGCGCCGCCAGGGCCTGCGCCGCTGGGCCGCGTCCCGCACGCCCGCACGTGGCGGTTGTTGCGGGGTGGCCGCCGGCGCCTGGGGCTCACCGGCTCGCGGTTGCCGCAGCCACTCGCGGGCGATGGTACGGAGCACCCGCGTTCCGTCCGTGACCGCGTTGAGGTTGCTGTCGCCGTGGATGCGCTCGTGTTCGAAGCTGGGCACCTCCTCGACCCGGAGCCTCGCCCTGGCCACCCGGAGATTGAGCAGGGTCTCGATCTCGAAACCGTCGCCCCACAACCGGCCGTCGCCGGCCGGGCGGGGGCTCGTGTGATCCAGATCGAAGACGGGCAGGCAGCGCGCCCAGAACGCGTTGTAGCCGTAGCAGAGATCGGTGTATCCCGTGTTGAACAGCGCGTTCACCAGGCTGTTCAACGCCCGGTTACCCAGGCTGCGCGACCTGGTGATGTCGGCGCTGCCGCCCGCCGCGAGAAAGCGCGAGCCCTTGACGAAATCCGCGCCGGCGATCAGCCTCTCGACGAACAGCGGGATCTCGGCCGGATCCGTCGACCCGTCCGCGTCGATCATGACGATGATGTCGCTGGTAGCAGCGGCGAAACCGCAGGCCAGGGCGTTGCCTTTGCCCCGGCGGCTCTGCCTGACGATCCGGACGGAGGGCAGAAGCCGCTGGGCGACCGCGACTGTGTCGTCCACCGACCCGCCATCAACGAGGATCACCTCATCGGCGGGCGGGAGCTTCGCCATGACGTGCGGGAGGTTCAAGGCCTCGTTGAGCGCCGGGATGACAATGCTTACAGTCGGATGCCGACCAGTCATTCATATTCCTCGGGTAAATGATTGACCATCATGGGGGACGGTGCATCATTGCCACCACCGTGACCGTCCGAGCCGGACACTCACATTTGGCAGCAGAAATCTCGCCTGACCAAACTACCCAAGAACGCCCGCCACGCCCGCATCGAGAAAGCAACTAGGAACGGTCAGGCAGCGGTTGCGCCCGACGCGGGTTTTTTGGTGTATCCGATAGGTTTAACCCTTTAGGAAAACGCGACGCGAATCATATTTCGCCGCACTCGTGAATTCTATTTCCCGGCCCGCGCTCCACGTAGGACGCCGTCTATCCGGTCCAGCAGACGACTCTGCCGAGAGCTGAATTTACGTGCGAAAAGCTTTCCCGGCCGTAACTTTTCCAGATCGGTGTCGTCGAGCCACTGCGGATGCCCGTCGCCCGGGGCCCGCCATTCGAGGAACCAGGCTCCGGACTCGTTGGGCTCCAGCCGGTCGGCGCCCAGCAGCGCGGGACTGGCGAGCACCGAGGCCGCAAAGGACTCCTCCGGGACCAGCGTGGTGCGCCAGAACTTCATCAGGTCAGGCCTCGTCGCGGCGATCTCCAGCAGCGCTGACACGTGGTGCCGTGCGTAGATCTTCCATTGCGAGGCGGCGCGCAGCGACAGCTCCGCCGGAACAGTCCGCCGGAACGGCAGTGGCACGGGATGCCCTCGTACGTAGACCGCCTGGTCCCGCACCACGAGATAGCGTCTGCGGAAACGCCACATGCCACCGTCGTGCTGGCGCCGGGTGTTCCACTTCGCGGTGGGGACGGGGACGTTCTCCATCCAGGTCCGCCCCTGCCAGGCCGTCAGCTCACGATGGATCCGGTCGATCGACATCAGGGGATAGTCGGCGCCGGAGAGCACCGCGATGTGCGACGCGCCCGTCCATTCGAGGGCGGTCGCGAGGCACCGCAGCTCCGCGTTCACGAGCGACCAACTGGCCAGGCTGGTCCTGGTCCGGCCGACGACCCTGACGTTGCCGCCGAGCCCCGAGGTCATCTCGGCATAGACGGACTCCGGCGTCTTCCGATCGCAGTGCAGCACGACAGGAATTCCGGACAGCGCGCCGATCAGCCGCCTGAGATGCGGGGCGTCGGCGTGCGCGAGGATCACAACCGCGAGAGGTGTCATTTCCATCGCCTCAGATCAGCTGACGCCGGGTGGACACGACGAGGTTGATGAAGACGACGACGCAGATCGCAGCCCCCACCGCGCGCAGCAGCAGCACGACGGGGTTGTAGGGCAGCAGGGTCACCGCGATCGACGCCAGGCAAGCCAGGGCGAGCGCGATCCGCAGACTCGGCGGTGAACTGGGTATCGACCCCGTTCGCCGTACGGATCTCTGGAGAACCAGGCAGCAGGCGGCATAGGCGGCGAGGGTGGAGAAGGCGGAGCCCTCCAGGCCGAAGTGCGGAATGAGCAGCAGGTTCAGGACGACGTTCGCACCGGCGGCGACGGCCACGGCGAGCGCGATCGTGCCCGTACGGCCGGCGGTCGTCAGATGCAGGCTGGCGACCACTTGCGCCGCGAAGGGCACGGCCGTGATGATGACCAGCGAGGCCACCAGCGACAGCTTGCCCGGCTCGTAGTTCGGCGGCGCCCACAGCCTGATCACCAGGGGTGCGCCGACGGCGAGTCCCAGCACCGCGGGCACCAGCAGGCGGTACAGGGTGTTGCGGGTCTGGGCGACCAGCGCGGCGCGGTCCTCGGCATCCGGCACCGAGAAGAACCGCGGCAGCCAGGCCGCCTGCAGGACGGACAGCAGCAGGATCGGCACCGACGCGATGTTGTACGCGACCTGGTAACGAGCCACGGCATCGTTGTCCATCAAGCTCTGGATGATGAGCCGGTCCGCCGTGGTCAGCACGAAGGAGCTGAGCGCCGCGGGCACCAGGGGCAACGAATACCGCAGTGCACTGCGAGCCATCGTACGGTCCCCGGGGCCGAACGACCGCGGACGCACCATGAGCAGCGCCAGCACCGTCGCTGCCAGCTGCGCGAGGACCCGCCCGACGAGGAAGTGCGAGGACGTGGGTTCGAGCACCGCCACGAACCCGAGACTCGCGGCCTCCGCCACCACGGACTGGACAAGACTGACCGCCGCGAACGCTCCCAGGCGGTCCTGGCTTCGCAGCAGGGCCAGCGCCGCGCTGGTCGCCACGCTCAGGCCGGCCCAGACGATCGCCAGTCGCGGCGGGGTCAGGCTCCCTTCGAACCCGAGTGCCCCGCTCCACCAGGAGGAGGAAAGCAGGGCGGCCACGGTGAAAGCACACGCCAGCATCAGCGTGACGGACAGCAGCTTCCGCGCGTCCAGATCACCACCGGGCCGCGCGAACTGACGCTGGATCGCCGTCTGCAGCCCGAATCCACCGAGGACCATCGTCACCTGCATCAGCGCCATCGCCGAGGCGACGACACCGAACTCGCCGATACCCATCACCCGCGTGATCACGGGGGTGAGGCCGGCGGCGGCGAGCAGCTGCACCCCCCACAGCACCATGTAGAGGGAATCCCGGCCGAACAGTTTGGACAGGTGGGTGGGCGTCTCGACGGCGGTGTCCGTACGGTCAAGCATCGGGATCCCTTTATTTCGCGATCGGTGAGCCCAGGACGAGCTGGAGTTGTTCGAAGTAGCGCAGGGAGACCGATTCCCACGACGGAGCGGACACGGCAGGTGTGCGGGGCTCCCCCGCCGACGTTTCGAGAAGCCGGACAATCGCGTCGCTGATGTCCTGATCGGTCTCGCGCACGAAAAGGTTCCCGGAGCCGGGCAGCTCCCGGGACGCCGTGGCCGACGCGACTACCGGCATTCCGCTGGAGAGCGCTTCGACGACCGAGTTCCGCATGCCCAGCCCGAACCGGTCCGGAAAGACAGCGACCCCCGACATGTCGAAGATGTCGGCCGTCGCGGCCACGTCGCCACGGATCTCGAAATTCTCCGCGGCGAGTTCGGCGACCTCGGGGCCCGGGCGGCGGCCGGCTATGACGAAGCGGCAGTCCGGCACGGCACTCCAGACGAGGGGCGCGATCTGCCTCCGCAGCCGCACCACGCTGTCGATGTTGGGGAGATAGTCCAGGCTGCCGACAAAACAGACCGTCTTCGTACGGCGGCCGGACGCCGGGTTCGACGCCTGCCTGCTGACCCCGTTCGGGATGGCTGCCACCGGGCGGCCGATGTCCCGGCTCCAGACCCGGGCATCGCGATGACCCACGGTCAGCAGCGCGGCGCTGCGCGGAATTCTGCGCTCCACCGCCCTGAACTGCCGGGCGCGCGCCCGCAGGTAGTGCGCCCGCAATCCGGTCGCCAGAGCGGCCTCCATGCCCATTCGCATGGACCACGGATCGACCGCCTGAATCACGAGCGGCGACGCGACGTCACGCCAGAACGGTAACGCGCCGGGACCGTGGATGAGCGTGACGTCGGCCCACTCGCTCATCGATCTGATGGTTCGCCTGTTCCGCCGGCTGTAACGCTGAAATGCCCCGGCCGAGGAGCTCGTGAGCGGCCCACCGTAAACGGCCGATCGCCCGGAGCGCTTGGGCAGCAGGGTGATCGCGCTGCAGGCCGCTTCGATCTCGCGGGGCACCGGCACCTCGCCCTCGAAGGTAACCAGTTTCACCTCCGCCATCGCCCGGAGTTCCTGCAGGACATGAAACGGAATGAGAGAGCTGCCGTCACCATGCACCGGATGCGCATTGGGAACGTCCTCAGAAACGGTAAGTAACTTCATGTTTTCCTGGGTTGGTCAGTCGCATCAATAAGCCCGCGCCGCAGCAGCCGCATAAGTCAGACCGCGCCGGAGCACAAGATACCCACAGGGCACACAGCACTGCCACTCACAACAGGAATTCACATTTCAGGCTCGCATTTCATGCCCCCGGGCTACCCGATTCGGGCGGGGGCGGGAGGCCACTCATGTGAACTATTTCGCCCACCCGGCCGGTAAGAAATCCGTAGCCTTTGATCCCGGCGGTTCAACGTCGCTTCTGGAACTCGCGATCGAGGACGTAGCGGGCGACACCGGTGCCGATGATGGTGCCCTGAACGTCGGCCGTGCGGTAGTGGACGCCGCCCCAGATGCGGGCTTCGACGACCTCGGCGAGGGCGGCTGAGAAGCCGGGGAACGAGCGCGTGGTGCCCGAGTCGGCGCTGTAGGCGCTGAACGGGATGCTGTCGCGGCCGAAGAAGCGGCGCAGGGCGTACATGATGGCGCTGGTCGAGCAGGTGTGGCCGGAGGTGTAGTCCGGGAACGGCGGGGTGATCAGCAGCGGGGTCCAGGACGGGTCGGCGGTGGTGGCCGGGTTGCCGTCGGTGCCGGCCAGCGGGATCGCGGTTATCGGGCGCCAGAAGTTCCAGAACTTCTTCTCGTTGAAGCAGGCGGTCAGGGAATCGGCGTTGGCGATGTCGGCCATGGCGAACATGCGGGCCGTCTGCAGCGGACTCAGGTGCTGGGTCCGGGCGAGCTGACGCTTGATCTCCCATTCGGTCAGGCGGCGGTCGTGCCACCAGATCGCCGCCTCCGTCTGGTCCTGGGTGCGCACGGTGCTGGTTGCCGAGCCGAGTGCTTCCACCTCGTTGAGGTCGCGGGCGTAGGCGGCACTCGTCAGGGGCGGCGGTCCGGGCGTACGGAATGCGGAGCCGCTCCTGATGACGAACGGCCGCAGGTCGCCCACCCAGGCGCCGTCCTGAGCGAAACCGGGCGGGGTGGGGCGCCATTGGCCCGGCGCGGTGCCGATGGTGTAGCTGGTGTCGGCGAACGCGCCGTCGCCCGCCCGTGCGGCGATCATCGCTGCCGCGGCCCGCTCCCCCACCGAGATCCCGTCGGTCTTGCCACGGCCGTTCCCGATGCCCGCCAGGTAGGCGTCGTATTGCGCGCGCAGGGCGACAGCCTGCTCCGGGAACATCGAATCGAGCATTGTGTACGCGGCGGCGGCCACAGCGGCGTCCAGCGAAGCGCCGGGGCGTGATCGCGGAGCGACCAGATAGGGCTCGTAGGGAGTGCCGGAGACGGCGTTGACGGCGTCGTAGACCGCGCCCTGCACCATCGCGAACGCCCGGCCGGTGACATAGGGCGGCTGGCGGGCCACCTCGTAGATCGCGGTCTGGGCGTTGACGTTCCAGGTGATGACGGCGTTGCTGCCACCCGTGTTGCTGCCACCCGTGTTGCTGCTACCCGTGCCGGCCTGTGCGCGGACCGGGCTCAGCAGGACGGCGAACAGGGTGAGAACGGCCACTGCGGCAACGGTTCGCGATCGCGACATGAGAGCCCCCGGATCCGAGTCGCGGCCCAGCCTGCCCGGGTCCGCGCAGCTCGGCAAGGCATTCACATGGGGGTATGTCACCCGGGTCGGGACTCATCCGTTCATGCGACTTTGAGTGAATGACGGAGAAGATCGTTGTATGCACCATTTAAGGGGGTGGGGTGACTTTGCGTACTGGCGTGATCCGTGAGTTCCGGGCAGCATGACTGCGTGTCTCAGCCGTCCCCACTCCAAGCCACCCGCCAGCGGGCCCGGGCGCTCGCCGATTCCGGTGATGCCGCGCAGGCTCGTGCCCTGCTCGAGAACGCCGTCGAGCTCGGCCGGATGAACCTCGGTGAGGACGATCCCGAGGTGTTGTCGACGGCACATCAACTCGCGGTGGTGCTGCACCGGGCGGGGGACGCGCCCGCGGCACGGCGGGTGCTCGAAGAGGCGTACGCCGCGGGGCAGTGGCGGCTCGGGGAGACCGACGCGTTGATGCTGGAGATCTCCTACGAACTGGGCGTCGTCGCCGAGGAGATGGAGAACAGGCATGAGGCCCGGCGGGCGTTCGGGCGGGTGGCTGCACACGGCCCGGCCGTCCTGGGCCCGGACCATTGGGCGGTCACCCGGGCACGTGCCTATCTGGGTGAGGACCCTGCCACCGTACGCATAGAGCTGCCCGACAATCACGCTCAGTCCCCGTTGTTCCCGTCGGCAAACCCGGCTCCCACGCCCCAGCCGGTCACGCACTTCCCGCCGCCCGTCTCCACGTCGCTTCCCGTCTCTGCGCCGCCGACCTCCGTTCCGCCTTACGGGTACGCGGTGGATGCGTACGGTTACTCAGTGCAGTCTGCTCCGGGCGTACCCGTGCAGAGGTCCGTGTCGGCAGTTCCCGTCTCCGGGCAGATCGTCTCGGGCGTGCCGGCCGCGGCCCCCGCTGAGCCGCGCGGGTCGTCGATGCGGGTGCCCGCCCTGTTCGCGGGCATCGCCGCCGTGCTCGGGGTGATCATCGCCGTGATCGCGCTGGTGATCGGGCTCGCCGGCAAGGGTGACAAGAGTGAGAAATCGAACGTGCCAACTCTGAGCGGCCCGGCGCCTACGGATGTGCGCATGCGTGATTACGGATCGTCGGTAAAGCTGTTCTGGACCGACCCCGCGAACGGCCGCACCTCGTTCATGATCACGGGCGGGCGGGCCGGCGAGCAGCTGCGGGTGATGAGTCAGGTCGGACCCTCGACGGTGACGTTCGATCTCAACGGTCTGAACCCTGACCTGGACTATTGCTTCGCGATCGTGGCGGTCTACAGCACCACGCAGTTCTCGACCTCACCCCAGATCTGCACGGGGCGGGACAGGTCGGGCGCGAGTCCAGCTCCGTCGAAGTCATGATCACGCTCGGCGATCACTTCTATCCACAACCGTGACTCACCGGGTGTCCGCAGCACACCTGATCGCCCTATGATGGCCAGCGTTCCTCAGGGAGCGTGATCGGCTGAACGGGGAGGTAGGGCAGCGGGTGAGCAGCGCAGACGTCGTGACGGAGCAGCCCAGGCGCCGGTGGCGGAGCCGCGGTGGGCTCGTCACCATCGGCACCGTGGTGGCGCTCGTCACCGGGCTCGGTCTCACCGTGCTCGGGCTCGGGTCGGCCGATCAGGCCGTGGCGAGCTTCGACGCCGCCTCGTGGGCGTGGAGCAAACCCAAGGGGGAGATCGCCCGGATCAACGGCGTGACCGCCCGGGTGGATACGCGTGTCGACGTTCCGCGGGCCCGCAGTCACCAGATGGAGGTCGCGCAGAACGACCGGTTCGTCATTCTGCGTGACGTGCAGACCGGCGTCGTCAGCACGATGGACCTCACGTCGCTGCAGGAGGCCGCCACCAAGTGGGAGACCTCCGCGGGCATCGGTGTGCACGTCGCGCTCAACGACGACGCCGCCTTCGTCATCGACTCGGTGCAGGGCCAGATCCGTCAGCTCGACCCGCGCACGCTGACCCCGGTCGGTGAGCCGCTCAGCTACCCGCCGGGCATCGCCGGTGGGGTCTTCGACGGCAAGGGGCGGTTGTGGATCGCCGTGCCCACCGAGGGCACCGTCTCCGCGATCACGCCCGCCGCACTGCCCGACGATTCAGCGGCCGGTGGCGGTGGCTCCGCGACGGCAGCAGGTCCTGCCCAGGTGCGCACCGAGGCGGTTGCCGAGGCGAGCCATGACCTGACGATCTCCACCCTCGAGGACGGCGTTGCCGTGCTCGACCGCACGACCAACGTGCTCACCACGATCGGGCCCAAGACCAAGACGACCGTCACCCTGCCGCTCGACGGGCCGGGGACGCTGCCCGAGCACACCGAGGGTGCGATCGTGCCGGTGACGGTGCCCGACTCGCGGCGCGTCTACGGCGTCAGCGGGGATACGACGATCGCCAACTTCGAGGTGCCCGGCGACGGCGAGATCACCGACCTGCAGCCCGCGGTGGCCTACAAGGGCTACTTCTACGTCGCCGACGAGGCCAGCGGCTCGGTGCACGTCTTCGACCAGGGCGGCGCGGAGCAGAAGGCGATCGGGTTCCAGAAGCCGGGCGGCCCGCTCGAGCTCGAGGTGCGGGAGAACTACCTGTTCATCAACGCGCCCGGCTCCGAGACGGCCCGGGTCGTCGACGACTCGCACAAGGTGCGCACGGTCGACAAGTACGCCGACGACGTGCTCGGTGGCGACCCGCCGGAGACCCCGCCGGCGCCGCCGCCCGCCCCGCCCAAGCCGAAGAAGCCGACCACGAGCAAGCCTGGCGCGCCCAAGAACGTGCGGGCCGCCGCCGGCAACGCGGAGGTCCGGGTCACGTGGCAGGCCGCGGCCGACAACGGCGCCGCAATCAGCCGTTACGTGGTCGAGGGTGCCGACAAGACGTTCCAGGTGGGAGCCGACCAGCGGTCGCTGGACGTCACCGGGCTCACCAACGGCGAGACGTACAAGTTCGCGGTGCACGCCGTGAACAAGAAGGGCGACGGGCCGGAGCGCACCAGCAACGCGGTCAAGCCGACCTCCGAGGTGCCCGATGCGCCCACGGTGCCCAGCGCCGAGGCGAAACCGGACGGCACGGTCGTGGTGAGCTGGCCCGCGGCGAACGGCCAGGGCCTGGAGATCAAGCGCTACACGGTGACCGCGATCAGCGAGGGCGGCAGCGCCCCGATCGGCGACGTCACGGATGGCACGAGCCTGACGATCAAGGACGGCCAGCTCGAGTACGGCAAGCAGTACGCGTTCACCGTCGTCGCGGTCAACGAGCGGGGCGCCGGGTCGAAGGCGTCGCCGGTCAGCCCCAGCGTGGTGCCGTTCACCAAGCCTGGCCGCCCCGAGACCGTGGACGCCGCGACCGTCGGCGATCAGCCCGGCACCATCCAGGTCACCTGGTCGGCGCCGGCGGAGAACGGGCGGCCGCTGACGAAATACCTGGTCACCGCGGGCGGTAAGACGACCGAGGTCACCGAGACCAACGTGACGCTCAACGGCTTCGGCGAGGGCGAGAACGTCGCCGTCGAGGTCAAGGCGGTCAACGAGGCCGGCGAGGGCGAGGCCGGCACGGCGACTGCCAAGACGATCACGAAGCCGGTCGTCACCGTGACCGGGTCGTCGGCGACCTACAACACCGCGACGGTCTCCTTCACGGTTGACGCCGGCGGCGGCACGGCGACCTGCTCGATGTCCGCGTCGGGCGGCGGCGGGAGCGCGTCGGGCAGCTGCAGCAGCCTGAAGATCAGCAAACTGGACCCGAGCACGTCGTACACATTCACGGTGTCGGCGAAGAACGCCGCCGGGACGGTCACCAAGACCAAGGTCCAGAAGACGGCGGCGCTCTACGGCACCGCGACCTGCAACAACGGCGACAGCGGCGACCAGAAGACATACTGCGACAAGGACGTCGACGGGCGTAACGGCGACGAGATCTTCAGCGTCGCCTCGCAGGACGACGACAAGCAGGTGGGCTGGGCGAAACCCGGCACGCGGCTCGAGGCGTACTGCAAGAAGAAGGGGTCCTCGATCGACTCCTACGTCTACAACGACAACAAGGTCTCGTCCTGGTGGATCCAGGTCAACTACAAAGGCAAGAACTACATCCCGTTCGCGTGGCTCAACCTCGACGGTGGCGACGATGTGAACGACCTGCCCACCTGCTGAGGACAATCGTGAGCACCCAGAACCAGCCGACCGAACCGATTCCGCCCCAGCACGTCCAGGGCTTCGCCACCATCGCGGCGCAGCTCGCCGATCGGATCGGCACGGTCGTGCTGGGCAAGCCCGAGGTCGTCCGGCTGGCCCTGACCGCGTTCTTCGCGCAGGGCCACGTGCTGCTCGAGGACGTGCCCGGCGTCGGCAAGACCACGCTGGCCCGGGCGATCGCGTCCGCGGTGCGCGGGCAGTGGCGGCGCATCCAGTTCACGCCCGACCTGCTGCCGTCCGACGTCTCCGGCGTCACCATCTTCAACCAGGCGAGCCGCGGCTTCGAGTTCCACCCCGGCCCGGTCTTCGCCAACATCGTCATCGCCGACGAGATCAACCGGGCCTCCCCCAAGACCCAGTCGGCGCTGCTCGAGGTCATGGAGGAACGCCGGGTCACCGTCGACGGCGTGCCCCACCCGGTGCCGCAGCCGTTCCTCGTCGTCGCGACGCAGAACCCGGTCGAGATGGACGGCACCTACCGGCTCCCCGAGGCCCAGCTCGACCGGTTCCTCGTCAAGCTCTCGGTCGGCTACCCCTCCGAGGAGGTCGAGGTCGAGGTCCTGCGTGGCGCGGCGACCCGCTCCCCCGACACCCTCGAACCGGTCACCGACACCAACACCGTCGGCGAGATGGTCCGCATCGCGCTACGTGTGCACATCGCCGACGCGCTCTACACCTACGCCGTCCGCCTCGCCGCCGCCACCCGCGACCACCCGCAGGTCCGGGTCGGGGTCAGCCCCCGCGGCGTGATCGCCCTGACCCGCGCGGCGTCGGCCTACGCGCTGATCAACGGGCGCGGCTACGTGCTGCCCGAGGACTTCAAGGCCCTGATCGCCCCGGTCTTCGCCCACCGCATCCTGCTCTCACCGGACGCCCAACTGCGCGGCACCACCGCCACCGAGGTCCTCGACGACGCGGTCCGCTCGGTCCCGGTCCCCCTCCCCGACAATTCCCAGGCGGCCACCCGGACCGCCCCGTGACCCGGCCGTCTTCCTCGGACTCCCGGGGAGCCGGCGTAACCCGGCCGTCTTCCTCGGGCGCGCGGGAAGCGGGCGTAACCCGGGCGTCTTCCTCGGGCGCGCGGGGAGCGGGCGTGACCCGGGCGCCTTCCCCGGGCGCGCGGGGAGCAGGCATGACACGACCCTCTTCCCCGGCGCACAGGGAGCGGGCGTGACGCGGCCGCCTTCCCCGAGCTCTCGGGGAACGGGCACGACACGGCCGCCTTCCCCGGCTCACGGGGAGCAGGCGTGACGGGGCCGTCGTCCTCGGGCACACAGGGAGCGGGCGTGACGCGGCCGTCTTCCTCGGGTGCGCGGGGAGCGGGTGTGATGCGGCTTCGGGGGGTTACCGCTCGGGGGGTCGGGGTGGTGGTTGCGGCTGTGGGGTTGCTGGGGGTCGGGTTCCGGTTCGGGTATCCGGATCTGGCGTTGCTCGGGGCGGCGGCTGCGATCGCGGTGGGGTGCGGGGTGGTGTTCGCGGTGTGGCGGCCACGGCTCGGGGTGGAACGGGTGGCGGAGCCGGATCGGGTCGGGCGGGGTGAGCCGGCGGCGATGACGCTGACCGTGCGGAACACCAGCAAGGTGCGGGCGGCGAATCTGGTGGCGACCGACCGGGTGGGGTCGGCGGCTGTGCCCGTGCCGTTGCTGCGGTTGCGGCCGGGGCGGGACACCACCGTGGGTTATCCGGTGCCGACCAGCAGGCGCGGCGTGGTTCAGGTGGGGCCGCTGCGGGTCACGCGGACGGATCCGCTGGGGTTGCTCACGTTGTCGCGTACCTATGGTGGGACTGCTGAGGTTTGGGTGCATCCGCGGATCCATCAGCTGCGGGCGGTGCCGGCGGGGATGTCGCGGAGCCTGGACGGGCGGGTCGACAAGGTGCCGCAGGGGACGATCACGTTCGACTCGCTGCGTGAATACGTTGTCGGGGACGAGTTGAAGCGGGTGCACTGGCGTAGTTCGGCGAAGGTCGGCGAGCTCATGGTGCGCGAACAGCTCGACACCAGCGAGCCCACCATCATCGTGCTGCTCGACGATCGGGCCGGGGCGCATCCGGGGCGCGAGCCCGAGTCGTTCGAGGCCGCGTGTGAGGCCGCCGCGTCGATCATCGCCGCCGCCGTGCGGGAGGACCTGCCCATCGCGCTGCACCTGGTCTCCGGGCACGCGAAGGGACCGTTCCTTGACGTCCTCACCCAGGCTGAGCTGCGGGAGGGCGATCTCACCACGACCGTACGCAGTCTGCGGCAGAACCGGGTCGGGGACACGCTCGTCTACCTGACCGGGCCTGGCGGGCGCGGCGATCTCAGCGCGGTGAGCGGGTTGAAGGGGGCGTACCCGGTCGTGATCGCGGGGCTGTTCGGCGATCCGGACGCTGCCCCGGTGTCGGCCGGCGGCGCGATGATCGTGATCGAGGCGGAGGACGGGGAGCAGTTCGCCGGGGCGTGGGACGGGGTGCGCGGGTGGTGAGGGTTCTGCGCGCTGCGGTCGTACCCGTCGTGCTGGTGCTGTTGATCTCGCTTGCCGGGGTGGTGCTCGGGCGGATCTATGCGGACGAGCTGCTCGTGCGCGTGGTTGCCGGGGCGGCGTTGGGCTCTGTCGGGGTCGGGGTGGCCGCGCGGCGCTTGCCGTCGTGGGCGATCGCTCCGCTGTCGGTGGTGGCGCTGGCGGCGTACACCACCTGGGCTTTGAAGCTGGCTGCCGACCGCGCGGGCCTCACCGATCCGCTTCTCCAGATCGTCACCGATGCGCTGCGTAACGGGATTCCGCGGCTGCTGACCGCCATGATCCCTGTGGAGTCCACACCGGACACCGTGGTGGTGCCGGTGGTTGCGGCGTGGCTTGCCGGGCTGCTCGGGGGTGAGGTCGCGCTGCGGTCGCGGCGGGTGCTGCTGGGGGTCGTGCCTGCGGCTGTGCTGTACGGCGGGGCGCTGTATGTGGTCGGGCCCAACGCGGGCAGCGCCGGATGGCCGACGCTCGCGTTTGCGGGGCTTGTCGTGCTCGCGCTGGCGGTCACTGCGCGTTCCGGGCTTTCGGAAAGCGGGCTTTCCGGGGGCGGAACTGGGCTTTCCGGGGGCGGTTCTGCTTCGGAGAGCGTGCCGCGGGCGGCGAGGGTGCGGACGGTTGCGGGGGCGGCGCTCGGGCTGGTGGTGGTCGTCGGGCTGGTTGCGGCGGTCGGGCCGTGGGTTGGTACGCGTGTGTCGGCTACCCCGGTGGATCCGCGACGGTACGTGCAGCCGCCGCAGGTCGACAGTCTCGACGAGAGTCCGCTGAACCGGATCTCGGGGTGGGCACTCGCTCCGCAGCAGAAACTGCTCGACGTGGGGGCGAGTGGGAACGGGAAGGGCACGACGCGGTTGCGGCTGGCGGTGCTGCCCGACTACGACGGGATCACCTGGCGGGTCGGGGCCACCTATCGCAACGCGGGGCGGGTGCTGCCCACTCCGGCGGCGCTGACGGATGCGCCGTCCACCCACGTCACGCAGCAGATCACGGTGCGAGAGTTGACCGGGCGGCTGCTTCCGGTGGTGCCGACGCCGACGGGTGTGGACGGTACGAGGATCGCGTACGACGCGACGACCGGCACCGTGATCCGGCCGGAGTCGTTGACGCCGGGGCTCGCGTACACCGTCACCTCCGACGTGCCGGATCCCGACCTGAACCTGCTGCCCACCGCCGACGTGCCGAGCGGCGACGCGGTGGCGCGCTTCCTCAAGGTGGGCACGGGGGTGCCGGAGCAGATCTCGCGGCTGTCCGAGCAGCTCGCGGATGGCAACGGCGCCGCCTACGACCGGGCCGCCGCGATCGAGACGTTCCTGGCCGAGCACTACAAGCAGGTCGCGGACGCGCCGAGCGGGCATGCGTACCCCAATCTGGAGTATTTCCTGTTCGGGCCGCGTGACCAGGGCGGCCAGGCCGGGACGTCGGAGCAGTTCGCGGCATCGTTCGCGCTGCTGGCGCGGCTCACCGGGCTGCCGTCGCGGGTAGTGGTCGGCTTCAACGCGCCGCGCAAGGGCGGCACGGTCACCGGCGGCGACGCGATCGCCTGGCCGGAGGTGCTCTTCGACGACCTCGGCTGGGTGGCGTTCGACCCGATGCCCAAGAGCGACGAGTCGCCCCGGCCGGTCGAGGAGGACTTCACGTCGAAGCCCTCCGAGCCGCCGCCCACGTCCGAGGCGCCACCGGTGAAGGACACGCCGAGCGCGTCGGCGGCGGCTGTTCTGGCGGAGCCTCCCGCGGCAGGCCGGGGTGGCGCTTCCGCTGTTGCGGTTGCTTCGGGGGTGTCCGGATCGGTGCTGGTGCTGGTGGTGGCCGCTGGGCTTGCTGTGGTGCTCATGCGGCGGGGGCTGCGACGGCGGCGGTTGACCGGTGGCGCTCCGGATCAGCGAATCAATGGGGCTTGGCTGGAATTCACGGATGCGCTGCGGCTGGCCGGGCGACCGGTGCCCCGGCATCTCGCCGCGGCCGAGGTCGCCGAATTCGCCGCGGGCCAGCAAGCAGCGGCTCCGGATCCGGCGGGAGCGGCAGGAGCGGCAGGGCCAGCAGGGTCGGCGGGAAATGCTGGGGACTTTGGGAACGCTGGGGACGCCGGGACGCTGGGGTGGGTGCGGGCTGCCGCGCCGCCGCCGCTGGGGGGTGGGCTGCCCGCGCTCGATGAGCTCGTGGGTGCGGTGAACACCGTGGCGTTCGCGCCGGGGGCCGCGGATGACGGGCAGGCTTCGCGGGCGGGTGACCAGGCTGTCGCGTACGCGGAAGGGCTGCGGTCCCAGCGGTCCTGGTGGCGGCGGGCCTGGTGGAGCGTTCATCCGGGGCCGTTGCGCTGGGATCGCCGCCGATAGGGATGTAAACCACTCGTGTCAGGTATTACATTTCGCCCGGATCGGAAATGCTGCGTCCTACAGGCGGTTGCATAGAGACATGACGACTGTTGGTTTCATCGGAAGTGGCCTGATCGGTAGCAGGGTGGCGAAGCTCGCGGTCGCGGCGGGCTACGACGTGGTGGTGAGCAATTCGCGCGGGCCCGAGACGCTTGCGGAGCTGACCGCTGAGCTGGGCCCGAAGGCGCGCGCGGCGACCGCCGTGGAGGCTGCCGAGGCCGGGGACATCGTGGTGGTGAGCGTGCCGTTCAAGGCGTACCCGGAGCTGCCCGTCAAGGAGCTCGCCGGCAAGGTCGTGCTCGACACCAACAACTACTACGCGCAGCGTGACGGGGACTTCCCCGCGATCGACAGCGGCGAGACCACCAGCGCCGAGCTGGAGCAGAAGTACCTCGCCGGGTCGCACCTGGTGAAGGTGTTCAACAACATCAACTTCAAGCACCTGGCCGCGCTGCCCCGTCCGGCGGGCGCCGCGGACCGCTCCGCGCTGACGATCGCCGGTGACGACGCCGCGGCAAAGCGGACCACGACGGAGTTCCTCGACGCGATCGGCTACGACACGTACGACGTCGGCCCGCTGTCCGAGAGCTGGCGCTTCGAGCCCAACACGCCCGCGTACGGCATCCCCTACGGCGGTTACGCGGACTCCGACAGCACCCCGGCCGGCGTCGACGCCATCAAGACCGCCGTGGACGCGGCCAAGCGCTGATTGCCGGTGGTAGACACGCGCTGATGCCAGTGGCGTTCGGGCGCGGATCGCTGAATGTTGCGCCGGACACCGGTATGCGACAACTTTCTGCGATGTTCTTCGTCAAATCCGGCCAATCGTGTCTGACAGCAGAACATGTGTTTCCCGCTCAGACGTGATCGGCCCACGTTTGACACCTGACGACGCAGAAGGTTGCGGCATAGCCGGCTTCGGCGCAACTTCGTGCCCATGGCCAGCTCCTGCCACCTTCGCCGCCCGCTGTAAGCCCATCAAAGCCAGGGAGCTTCACCGATGAGCCTGCTTTTTGAACCGCTGGAGCTGCGTGGGGTGCGGCTGCCCAACCGGATCGCGATGGCGCCGATGTGCCAGTACAGCGCCGCGGAGGACGGGTTGCCGCACGACTGGCATCTGGTTCATCTCGGTGCCCGGGCGGCCGGCGGAGCGGGCCTGGTCATCACCGAGGCGACGGCCGTGCTGCCGCAGGGGCGGATCAGCCCGCAGGACGTCGGGCTGTGGTCGGGGGCGCACGTTGACGCCTGGCGGCCGATCACCTCGTTCATCAAGGCGCGCGGGGCGGTCCCGGCGGTGCAGCTCGCGCATGCCGGGTTCAAGGCTTCGACCTACCGGCCGTGGGCGGCCGAGCGGGGCGGGGTGCCGGATGCGCTCGGCGGGTGGCCGGTCGTCGGTCCCGGCAACGAGCCGTTCACACCGGGATACCGTACGCCGCAAGCACTGACGACCGCCGGGATCGCTGAGGTGGTCGACGCGTTCGGTTCGGCTGCACGCCGTGCGCTCGACGCCGGGTTCGCCGCGGTGGAGCTGCACGCCGCGCACGGCTATCTGCTGCACGAGTTCCTGTCGCCGCTGACGAACAAACGCACCGATGGGTACGGCGGGGACTACTCCGGGCGTACCCGGCTGCTGTTCGAAGTGGTCCGTGCTGTCCGCGAGGCGATCGGCGACGAGGTGCCGTTGCTGACCCGCATCTCCGCGACCGACTGGCTCGACGGCGGCTGGACGGCCGGCGACAGCGTCACGCTGGCCAAGGATCTCGCGGCGGCGGGCGTGGACCTGGTCGACTGCTCGACCGGCGGCATCTCCCCGGCGGCCGAGATTCCGCTCGGTCCCGGCTACCAGGTGCGGTTCGCCGCGAAGGTGCGCCGCGAGGCCGGCATCCCCACCGGCGCGGTCGGGCTGATCACCGCCTCGAAGCAGGCCGAGGAGATCATCACCGCCGGCCAGGCCGACCTGGTCCTGCTCGGCCGGGAACTGCTCCGCGACCCGAACTGGCCGCTGCGTGCCGCTGCCGAGCTGGGTGCCACACCCCGGCGGCCGGATCAGTACGCCCGGTCCGCCTGAGCGATTCTCAACCGCACTCGGCGAGGTTCCGCTCCAGGTCGACGAGTTCGAGATCGACTGTGTACAGCAGGAAGTCGGCCGTCACGGGGAAGACGGCCGTCCAGTCGTGGGTTCGGAGCCGGGTCGCCGCAGCGCACATCACGCGCCGGCCCCACTCCGAACCCGCCCCGGCATCGTGGTCGTCGGCGTCGAGCAGGGTGAGCTCCTGGCGTACCAATCGGATCGGTCCGGTGTTGCCGAGATCGATGTCGGCGACGTAGTTGTAGTCCGGCGGCGACCACTCGTACTCGGCGTCGACGTCGGTCGCGATGTAGATCTCGCAGTCCAGGTCATTGGCGAGGTGGTAGCTCAGCGCTATGCGGCTCACCGGGCCGTCGAACTTCAGCGCCGCCACGGCCTCGGGGACGAGCGCGACGAGCGCGTCCTCGACGGCCCGGCACTCCGCCTCGAGGTCGAACCCGGCAGGCGGGCGCTCGTAACGCAGCTCGCGTCCCGCGACGATCCGGACGAGACCGTGGTCATCGTGCTCGGCCACGAGGCGGGGTGTCAGGTCGTGAAGGACGCGGGTGATGAGCCCGTCGGTGTACTCGTACGACTCGCGATCTGAGCCTCGCCGCGCCGTCAGCTCGGCTGAGCGCATCAGCCCGTCCACGTAGCGATATTCGTGCAGGTAGATCCGCTGCCCGTCCGCGTCGAAGTGCGCAGCCTCAACCACGTCGCCGGCGTACCGCATGAACGTCTCGTAATTGAGGCGCCCACGGAGAAACCCGCTGTATTTCTCGGTCACCGCGACACGGCCCTCGGTGTCGAACCCGATGCGCAGGACGTCGCGGTTCAGCGGCGGGCGGGCGTCCAGGCGGCGTCCCGGTTTGAGGAGGTCGCGTTCGAAGTGCAACGGCCGGGGGTCGAGACCGGGCCAGGTGTACCACTCCCAACGCGCGACAGTCGCCGTGGCAGCCGTCTTGCGAGCCTCATAGTTCATGACTGGGCCTCGATCATGGCGACGAGGGTGTCGACGAGCTCCTCCGTGGTGATGCCGCCCCATTTCTCGTCGGCGAGCTGGCTGCTGACCTGCATGCCGGCGATCCCGTTCGCGCTGCTGATGAGCAGGGCCGTGTAACGCCGGGCGGCCTGCTCGCCGACGAGGCCGGCGACGATGGCCAGGAACTCGCTCTGGCTGCGTTGCGCGGCGCGGGCCAGCGCGGCCGGGTCGCCGGGCGGGTGGCTGAACATGACTTTGTAGAGGTGTGGCTGCGTGCGGCCGATCGCGATGAGGGCATTGAGACCGCCGCGCAGTTTCTCGCCGGAGGACAGGCCGGGGTCGGCGCGCAGGGCGTGCGTCCGGTCGCCGAGCTGCTCCCAGGCCTGCGTCCCGATCGCGATCAGCAGGCTCTCCTTGTCGGCGAAGTGGCGGTAAGGCGCACCGCGGCTGACCCCGGCACGCGCACCCACCTCGCGCAGTGTCACCGCGTCGAGGCCGCCCTCGTCGAGCAGCTCGGCGGCCGCGTCCAGCAGGGCGCGGCGGGTGGCGGCTGCGGACTCGGCACGGCTGGTCATGGCGTGAATCGTACCGGCCTGCGATGACAACGTCACCCGAGCCAGTTGACAGCGTCATCTCAATGCCGCACACTCAGTCAGGTGACAACGTCAACTGAAAGCCAAGAACTCGTGGTCGTTACCGGGGCGTCAACCGGGATGGGCGCGGCCACCGCCCTGGAGCTGGCCCGCCGCGGCTTCCACGTCCTTGCCGGGGTCCGCCGCGACAGCGACGGGACGGCCCTGCGCGCCGCGGGCATCGAGCCGGTGATCCTCGACATCACCGACCCGGACCACATCGCCGCGCTCGTGGCCCGCATCGCCGGCGATCCGCAGCGCCGCCCGTTGCGGGCGGTGGTGAACAACGCCGGTATCCCCGGCGCCGGCCCGATCGAGGTCACGCCGCTCGACCAATGGCGGCGCATCTTCGAGGTGAACCTCTTCGGGCACGTCGCGCTCATCCAGGCGCTGCTTCCCGCGCTGGTCCGCAGCAAGGGCCGCATCGTCAACATCAGCTCGCTCAACGGCAAGCTCTCCATGGCCGGCTACGGCCCGTACGCCAGCAGCAAATACGCGCTGGAAGCGATGAGCGACGCCCTGCGCAACGAGGTCGCCCCCTACGGCGTGCAGGTGGTCGTGGTCGAACCGGGCGGCGTCAAGACCGAGATGGCCGGCACCGGACTCGCCGGCCTGGATCGGCTCAGCGCCGGCATGACCCCGGAGCAGAACGCGCGCTACGGGGATCTGGTGCAGGCGCTGCCCTCCCACGTCGCCGCGTTCACCAAGGCCGGGGTGACCTCCGAGGTCGCGGCCAGGACGATTGCCGGGGCCGTCACGGACCGCAGACCCCGGACCCGCTACGTCATCGGCGCTACAGCCGGTTTCCTCATCCGTGCCTCCCGGATCCTGCCGGACCGGGTGCTCGACCGCATGACGACCTCCGACCTGCGTAAGCACTACCCCCGCACAACCGCGCCGCGCCACTGAAAAGGGCTCAGGTCCGGGCGTGCGGACTGCGCGGGCCGACGAGGCGGTGCAGCGCGGACCGCGCGACCGGAAGATAGCCCAGCACGACAGGCGCGAAGCCCTCCACGGTCAGCCCGGTCCTGGTGCCCGCGGGGATAGCCATGACGGTATGCCTCAGGATCAGGGGCACACCGATCGCGGATACCGACCATGACCAGCTGCGTTCCGGACCGAGCTCGTCGACGTCCAGGATCCGGAACGCCACCCGCAGGCCGAACGGTCCGTGGACGACCCCGGCGGTGCGGGGGCTGAGCCGGTCGGCCGGGTAGTCCACCGACCGGATCTGCGGCGACCATTCCGGCCAGCGCCGTGGGCGCACGTAGCGGTCCCACACCTCGTCCGCGGGGAGCGGGCCGCTCGCCACGACGTCACGACGGATGGTCGGTCGATCCAGCATCATGGCTCCCGGATGCCCCCGGCCGGGCGGGCCAATCCACCAGGGCCGACGCGGCGGCGGCCAGCAGGGGCATGCCCAGCCGGGAGGCCACTGAGTGAGCTCGTTCGGCAAGGGGTGCGGCAGCTGCGCGATCTCCGGCCTGCACCAATGCGCGGGCATGGTCGTAGCGGATGCGGGCGAGGATCGGCGGTGAGTCCGAGGCGACCGCCGCCGCGCGCGTGAAGTCGTCGATCGCGGCGGCGGTATCCCCTGCGACCAGCGCGAGCAGGCCGCTGAACCGGGCGACCGGTCCCATCACCGCGACCGGCCACCCGGCCAGCACCAGCTCGTCACGGTGCGGCTCGAGCAGGCCGCGCAGCAACGGCACCGCCTCGGCCGCGACCGTGTCTCCGGGCCGGGCGATCCGTAGTGCGGCCACCGACTCCGCGAGCAGCGCCAGCGTCGGGACCGTCCAGCCCTGTGGTGGCCAGCCGGCGAGGTTGTGGTGGGTGGCGAGGAACGCGGCGAGCCGGTCGGAGGCTTCGTCGTAGCGGCCGGTGTCGCAGCAGGCGAGCAGGAGGCTGGCCGGCCAGATCGGGAAGTGGGCGTCGAGTTCGATGTCGTCGGCGGCCTGGGCGAGGAGCTCCTCGGTGCGGCCCCATTCGCGAAAGAGCCAGTAGGTCTGGCCCTGCCAGGTCTGGCGGAGGGTGTCTGCGGGGATGACCGGGCGGTCGCGCAGGGAGTCGACCGCCTCGCGGCCGGGGCCGAAGAGCCAGCCCGCTGCCGCGTCGAAGGTGCCGCGCCAGAGGTTCATCATCGTGTCGAGGACGCCCTGCAGCCATTCTCCCTGCGGGCGGGGGTGCTCGGCGACCAGCGAGCGGTGTTCCTTGACGGCCGTGTGGACGGCGGGGAGGCGGCCCAGGCGGATGTGGTCGATGATCAGGGCGAGCAGGGCTTCGCTCTCGAAGTACGGGGAGCGGGCCTCGATGGCCGCCTTGCGCAGGTGCGCCGAGATGGCGGCGAGCTCGCCGGGGGACGCGTAGTCGTAGAGGCCCCAGCGGCACTCGTTGAGGACTTCGCAGCGTACCTCTGGGCTGTCGTCGGGTTTGAGCTCGTCGAGGGTGTCGCGGGCGAGGGCCGGGCCGGAGAGGTCGGTGGCGGTCGCGACGGACATGGTGGACTTGTGGGCGAGGTGGGCCTGGAGCTGGAGGCGTACCGAATCCGCGGGAGGCCCCTCGTCCAGAGCCCGCAGCGCGCGGCGCAGCAGGAAGATCATCTGTTCGTCGACGAGGCCCGGGTCGGACCATTGGCGGGCCAGCCGCACCGCCGTCGTGGCCTGCAGCAACGGGTGGCCCTCGGCGGCCTCGTAGGCGTTGCGGTACTGCCGGGAGGCCTCGGCCGCCTCGCCGAGGTCGCGGCGAGCGTCACCCAGCGTCATCAGCAGTTCGGCGGTGATCGTGGCCGGGCCGCCGAGGACCAGACCGGCCTGCGCCCATTCGATCGCGGCGGCTGCCGAGTAGCCCTGGCGTTCGGCGCGGGCCGCGGCCAGGAGCGCTGCGGCCACGGACTCGACCGGCAGGAGCCGGTGCGCCGCTTGCGCATGGCGGGCCATCTGCACGGCGACAGGCGTCGTGAGCCGCTCACCCCGGGCGATGCGTTCTTCCATCCGCCGGTACGCGCTGAGCGCCGAACCACCGTCGTCCTGCACCGCCACCGGCGGCGACCCGTCGGCGAGCGATACCTCCAGCGGCAACTCCGCGAGCCGGTCGACCAGCTCGTCGAGCACCTGCCTCGCGACCGGGCTGAGCAGGTGCGCGTCGTCGAAGACCAGGACCAGCGGCACGGTCCGCAGCAGCGGGCGCAGCAGCGCCTCGAGCAGTGCGATGAGCTGGCCGAGGTCGCGGTCGCCGTCGAGCACGGGCCGGTCGCCGCCGCCCACGAAATCCGCGATGAGCCGACGCTGGGCCGGCGAGATGGAACCTTGGGAGAGGTCGCGGCGCAGGTGCGCCCAGATCGTCCCGGCAACCGTGCGCCACGGAGACAGGTCGTCGAGGTTGCGGCACCGGACAACAAGCTCGGCATGCCCCGACGAGGCAGGCAGGGGGCGGTGGACGTCGATGCCGTCCTCGTGCAGGCTGATCAGGTCGAACGCGCGGGTCGTGGTTGCCGGGTCGAGCCCGTCCTTGTTGCCCTCCTCGAGCAGCTCCTCGGCGGCGGTCACCCCGTGGCGGCGCAAGGCATCCATCACCGTGAGCAGCCACAACGCGTCGTGGCGTTCCAGTCCGTGCGCCAGCGGCTGCGCGGACCACGCGGGCGCGCAGGCGTCCCGGCCCCGCATCAGCGCCGCGCGGGCCATCTGCTCGACGACCTTTTCGCGTACGCGTAGGAGCTCGCCGGCGTATCCCCGCATCGGCTCCCCCGCCGGCCATTCGGGCCCGAACTCGGCGAACGGCTCACCGGTCCACGCCTGCGCCGCCGTCCCGTACGCCTGCGAGGCCTGCTCGTAGTCGCCCGCTTCGAGGCAGTCCAGCACCTTGCGGGCGGCGTGCTCGAAGCGGTAGGCGTCCACGAGCGTGCCGAGGTTGTCCCCGACGAGCTGGTAGCCGCGCGTCTGCCGGGCCGAGGTGATCGCGACGCCGTGGTCGCGCAGGATCCGGCGCAACCGGGCGATGACGGGCGCGAGCAGCGCGTCGCGGGCAGTCGGGTGCCCGGCGTCCCAGATCGCGCCGAGAAACGCCTCGGGGCGTAACGGTCCACGGGCCGCCACCAGCACGGCGAGGGCCTTCTTCTCCTGGGTGCGGCGCAGCTGGGGGGTGCCGTCGACGAGGATCTGCACCCCGGCGAGCACCTGGATGTCGAGGTCCATGACTACGTCGCGGGCCGCTCGTTCTGGGCCACGCAAGGTCCGTGCAAGGTTCGGTTGAGAGAGTGCGCTGACCGCTGTCGGGGATCGGGTGTCGGGGAGGACATACCGAGACCGTACCGGCGGAGCGATGAGAGCACGAGCACACCGCTGTCCCCACCGGCACCAGGCGGGGTCAGCGGCGGGTTGGGGCACAGGCGCGGCGCGGAGCCTGGCGGGGCTCCTCGCCGCGCCTGCCGGACCACTATCCCCGGCTTCGCGCGCGAGCGCATCCGCTGTTCGCATGCGAGCGCCTACGCCGATGGACAGCGGCCTTCGACACCACATCCCGGCGACTATCTCGTGAACATCTGGGTAACAGCTGCTCATGACTCTGGGGACACGGCTGACCACCGCGGCCGCGATCACCGTCGCGGTGCTGGTGCCGTTCGCCCTGCTCGCGATCATGGTCACCGGCGACTGGCGGCCCCTGCACGAGCTCGACGCGACGATCACGGCCGCGCTGCACGACTGGGCGCTGCGGCACCCCGGCTGGGTCATCGCGACCAAGTGGTGGACGAACGTCTTCGACCCGAACCCGCTGCGGCTGGCCGCCCTGGGCCTCGTGGTGTGGCTGCTGCGCCGCAAGCACCGCGCCGCCGCCGTGTGGGCCGTCGTCACCGTGGCCTCGGGCGGGATCCTGGGCGCTCTGCTGAAACTGCTGGTCGAACGGCACCGCCCGGACTTCCTCGAGCCGGTCGCCCGGGCCGCCGGGTACTCGTTCCCGTCCGGGCACGCGCTCAATGCCGCGCTCGTGTCGGGCGTCTTCGTGCTGGTGCTGCTCCCCGTCGTACGCCACCGGTGGTTGCTCTGGACCGGGGCAGCGACCGTGACCGTCCTGACCGGCGTCTCCCGCATCATCATCGGAGTGCACTGGACCAGCGACGTGGTAGCCGGCTGGTTGCTCGCTGTGGCCGTGATCGCCGCGACGACGATGGCCTTCACCCACCGCGGCTTCCTGCCCGTCGCCGAGCACGGCGTCGACCCTTCGCTCTCCGTTTATTCGAAGGCGTAACTATCGCCGCCACCGGGTAATGCCGCGTCCATGTCCGATGTCGCGGTTCAGTTCCTCAAGCGGATCCTCGCTCCCGTCCTCGCCCTGTTCGCGGTGATGGTCGGGCTGGGTCTGCTCATCACCAAGGTGCTCGAGAAGACCTGGCCGTTCACGGTCGAGGACACCGTCAACCGGGACTTCGCCGCCAACCGCGAGAGCTTCGGCAACGTCGCTTCGTTCATTTTCAGTACGATCGGCAGCACGCCGGTCATCATCGGCGTCACCGCCGTCGTCGCGATCATCCTGCGGCTCACGCTCAAGCGGTGGCGCGAGCCGCTGTTCCTGTGCGCCGGCGTGATAGCCCAGGCGCTGATCTTCTTCTTCACCACGCTGCTGATCGACCGGCAGCGCCCCGAGGTCGCGCACATGGACAACTCGCCGCCGACCTCGAGCTTCCCGTCCGGGCACACCTCCGCCGCCGTCGCGCTCTACATCGGCATGGCCGTGGTTCTCGTCGGGCTGACGAACCGCACCTGGCTCAAGACCCTGTGCTGGCTGCTGGTCCTCGTGCCGGTCGGCGTCGCCGTGGGCCGCCTCTACCGCGGCATGCACCACCCGACCGACGTCACCGCGTCGTTCTTCAACGGCATCATGTGCGTCTGGATCATGGCCCGCGCGATCCTCGATCGCAGCGTGCAGTGGACCCGCTCCACTCTGGCATCGAGAAAGGTCGCTGCCGCGCATTGATAGGCGTAACGTAGCGCCTTATTCCCGCCCCGTTGGGGGGTGTCATGACCAGCGTCGTGCCCAAGCCCATCGTCACGCGGCCTGACCCCTTGAGACGACAGGTACGAGGATCAGCGCTCGCCCGCGTGCTGCGCACCACTGATGCCAAGCAGATCGGCATCATGTACATGGTCACCGCGTTCGTGTTCTTCATGCTCGGCGGGCTGATGGCACTGCTCATGCGGGCGGAGCTGGCCCGGCCCGGTCTGCAGTTCCTCTCCCCCGAGCAGTACAACCAGCTGTTCACGATGCACGGCACGATCATGCTGCTGTTCTTCGCGACGCCGATCGTGTTCGCGTTCGCCAACTTCGTGGTGCCGATCCAGATCGGGGCGCCGGATGTGGCGTTCCCGCGGCTCAACGCGTTCGCGTACTGGCTCTATCTGTTCGGCGGGCTCATCGCGATCAGCGGGTTCCTGACCCCGGGCGGAGCGGCGGACTTCGGCTGGACGGCGTACACCCCGCTCAGCGACGCCACCAACTCCCCCGGCCTCGGCGGCAACGCGTGGATCGTCGGGCTGGCCCTCTCCGGCGTCGGCACCATTCTCGGCGGCGTCAACATGATCACCACGATCATCACGCTGCGCGCCCCCGGCATGACGATGTTCCGGATGCCGATCATGGTGTGGAACACCCTGGTCACCAGCCTGCTCGTGGTGATCGTCTTCCCGTTCCTCGCCGCGGCGCTCTTCGCCCTCGCCGCCGACCGGATCCTCGGCGCCCACGTCTTCGAGCCCGCCACCAACGGCCCGATGATCTGGCAGCACCTGTTCTGGTTCTTCGGCCACCCCGAGGTCTACATCGTCGCGCTGCCGTTCTTCGGCATCATCACCGAGGTAATCCCGGTCTTCAGCCGCAAACCCGTCTTCGGCTACAAAGGACTCGTCAGCGCGACCCTGCTGATCGCGGTGCTGTCGTTCAGCGTGTGGGCACACCACATGTTCGCGACCGGCCAGGTGCTGCTGCCGTTCTTCAGCTTCCTGAGCTTCCTCATCGCGGTCCCGACCGGCATGAAATTCTTCGTGTGGATCGGCACGATGTGGCGCGGTCAGATCAGCTTCGAGACCCCGATGATGTTCGCGATCGGCTTCATGATCACGTTCGTTCTCGGCGGACTGACCGGCGTCCTGCTGGCCGCCCCGCCCATCGACTTCCACGTGCACGACACCTATTTCGTCGTCGCGCACTTCCACTACGTACTCTTCGGCACCATCGTTTTCGCCGTGTTCTCCGGCATCTACTTCTGGTTCCCGAAAATGTTCGGCAGGATGCTCGACGACCGCCTCGGCAAAGTCCACTTCTGGTTGACGTTCCTCGGCTTCCACGCGACATTCCTGGTGCAGCACTGGCTCGGCGCGGAGGGCATGCCCCGCCGCTATGCCGACTACCTGCCCGGCGACGGCTTCACCACGCTGAACACCATCTCGACCATCGGATCGTTCGTCCTGGGCGCCTCGACGCTACCGTTCCTCTACAACGTCTGGCGCTCCTACAAGGTCGGACAGCTCATCACCGTGAACGACCCGTGGGGGCACGGCAACTCCCTCGAATGGGCCACCTCCTGCCCGCCCCCGCTGCGCAATTTCGACAGCATGCCCCGCATCCGCTCGGAACGCCCGGCCTTCGACGCCCGCTTCCCGGAACTGGCCGCGGGCACTTCCGTGGCCGGCCCACCCGAAGGCGGCGCCCGCCCCCTCACCCACGAATCCGACAGCGGCGCGAGCTATCAGGAAGAACGCTGACTCTCCAGCGCGGGAATCAGCACACCGTCGATCATCGATTCGAAGAACGGCAATTCAACAGGCAACCGCATGAACAGCGCACGGTACGTCGCCATCGCCGGAATCAGCTGGGCCAGAGCTGCGACATCGGCTGACTTCGCGAACTCGCCGCGGTCGACAGCGCGCTGGATGAGGTGCTGGTAGACGGCCACGGACGGCTCGACGATCGCCTGGCTGACGGCGGCGAACGCGTCCGGTGTCCGGCCCATCATCGCGGTGAGGCTGGAGAGAATGCGCATCCGCCGTTCGCCGCTGCCGAGCCAGTCCGGGTCGAGCATCGCGAGCAGATCGCCGCGCAGCGAACCCGTGTCGGAAAACTCGCCGGACTCCGGACCCCCCTGGTCGGCGCAGGCGACCGCGGCCAGGATCAGCTCGTCCTTGCTGGTCCACCGCCGGTAGATCGTGCCGCGCCCGGCGCCCGCCCGCGCAGCCACCATCTCGATCGTCAGGTCGGCGTAGCTCGTCTCGGCCAGCACATCGAGCGTCGCCTGCAAGATGTCCGCGTCCCGCGAGTGGTCGCGCTTTCGTCCCGGGTTCACCACGCCTACATCGTACGCGTCAGTTCCGGAACTCGACAGTTGCGGAACTAATCAATACCGAATTACAGTCGCTCACCATGAACACACCTGCCGACGTGCTCCACCGGGTCGCCCGTGCCATGGACACCCGCGACTGGGACCTCCTCGAAGCTTGTTACGCCCCCGACGCCCAGGGCGACTACACCAACGCCGGCGCCGATGGCCGCGCTGCCATCGTCGCCTCGACCAGGGGTTTCCTCGAACCCCTCGACGCCACCCAGCACCTCCTGGGCAACGTCGAGGTGACCCTCGACGGCGACACCGCCACCACTCACGCCACGTTCATCGCCCAGCACGTACGCGCCGGAGGCCAGTTCCTGCTCGGCGGCAACTACGACGACACCCTGCGCCGCACCGCCGACGGCTGGCAGATCACCAACCGCCGGATCCGGGGTATCTGGAGCAACGGCGACCCCGCGGTCCTGACCGTCCCGGTGGGCTAGGCAGCTCCGAAGTCCGCGCGGTGGTCGCGCGCCCACTGCTCCAGGGTTCGGCTGCCCGTCCCGGGTCGCACCGGGTCGGGCACATCAACCGTCTCCTGCCAGTACGTGAGCAGCATCGCGATGATGCTCTCGGGCAGGAACTGCGCCACGTCGGCCCGGAACTCGTCCGGGCTGATCTCCACCAGGCGCAGGTCCCGGCCGATACCGGCACCGATCGCGGCGACCTGCTCGGTTTTCGTCAGCGACGCCGGACCTGTCAGCGGGTAGATCAGGCCGCGGTGACCCTCCTCGGCGAGGGCCACCGCGGCGGCGTCCGCGATGTCCGCCTCGTGAATGGGTGGCTGTGCGGAGTGGACGTACGGAGCGCGGATCGGTGTTCCGGCCTTGATGGGCCAGGCCCACGAGAGCAGATTGTTGGCGAAGGTCCCCGGCCGCAGGATCGTCCAGTTGTCAGTGCGGGAGGTCACCGCCTGCTCGACCGCCCGATGATGGGCGTAGCTGACGGAAGCGACATCGCGGGGGAGCTCCCCCGCAGCGGCGAGCGACGAGAACACCACGAACCGCTCGACACCGGCCGCCACCGCCGCGGTGATCAGCTGCTCGACGCCGCACTCGAAGGGGAACACGAACATCCGGTCCACGCCCTCGAAAACTTCCGCCCCGAACTCAGGCGGGTCCGCGAACACCACGTCGACCTCCGGCGGCAGCCCGGCCTGCTGCGGTTTGCGACTCGTTGCCCGTACCCGCTCGCCTTGATCCACAAGACGGGTAACAAGATGGCGGCCCACCGCACCGGTGGCACCCGTGATCAGAATCGTCATGCCCGCTGACGCTAAAGTCCCATGCGGTCAGATCGTGACCGCTGGCACCATGAGGACCATGGACGCAGAGGTACGGCTTGCCGGCGGCAACACCGGTGGCGCGGTCCGGATCGGCGACACCGTCCGCCGGACAGCCGGATCCTGGACGCCGTCGGTGCACGCGGTGCTGGATCACCTGACAGCCGCGGGCTTCAGCGGGGCACCCCGCGCGCTCGGCTTCGACGACCAGGGCCGGGAGATCCTGTCGTTCCTGCCCGGGAACGTCGTCGGCGACGCACGACCGTGGCCGGGCTGGGTCCACAGTGACCAGGCGCTGCAGCAGGTCGCCGGATGGCTCCGCGACTTCCACCACGCCATCGCGACCTTCACCCCGGCCGGCGACGCGACCTGGCGGGAAGGCGGCACCTGGGAACCCGGCCTGATCATCGGGCACAACGACGCCGCTCCGTACAACGCCGCCTGGTCCGACGGGCAATTGCTGGGCTTCTTCGACTGGGACTTCGCCGGACCGGTCACGCCCGAATGGGACCTCGCCTTCACCGCCTTCGCGTGGGTGCCCCTGCACGCTCGGCACGTGGTGGCAGCGGAGGGATTCACCGACTTCGCCGAGCGGCCCCGGAGACTAAAGCTCTTCCTCGACACGTACGGATGGGACGGGCCCCTCGAACCGTTCCTGGAGATCGTCCGCGACCGGGTGACCGCGTCCGCCCAGGGCATCCGCCGGGTTGCCGCGGCCGGCGATCCCGCGTTCCAGCACATGATCGAGCAGGGCGTCGACGCCAACCTGGAGACAGCCGTGCGGGAGCTGGCCGAACTCCTGCCTCAGTAACGGCCGCTCTCCGCGAGCACCGTCACCCGCTCGGGCCCGGCGAACTCGGCGAACGCCGCGCTTTCCGCATGCAGTGGGCTCCCTGCAATGGGCGCGGGGGTGCGGCGGAGCATGGGGAGGGAGGTCAGTGCCAGGCCCAAGAGGATCGCCAGGCCGCCTGCGATCTGGGGGCCGGCGAAAGCGTCACCGAAGGCAACCACGCCGAGCAGGAACCCGATCAGCGGTTCGAGGTTGAGGAACGCCCCCGCAGCCGCCGGCGACACCCGGGACTGGCCGTATGCGAAGAGCGTGAACGGCACGAGCGTACCCGCGAAAGCCAGCGTCACCATGGCAACGGCCGGCGTCACGTCCGGCATCGGCGGCAACCCGCTCGACAGCGCGGCCGGCAATCCCGCCGCGGCACCTGCAGCCAGCTGCACAGCGGTAACCGCTACCGGATCGCGGCCGGAGAGCAGCCGGGGCTGGGCGATCACGAACAGGGCCGAGAGCAGCGCCGACCCGCCCACCATCGCATCGCCGGCCAGGGTCGCGTTGCCGCCACCGTGACTGGCGATGACGCCGATACCCAGCAATGACAGTGACAGGCCGACCCACGTTCCCAGGCCGGTCGCACCCCGGCCGGACACCAGACCGAGCACCGCCACGAGCACCGGGACAGCGCCGACGATCAGGGCCGCGTGGCTCACGCTGGTGTGGCCGATGCCGATGTTCTGCAGGACGAGCGCGGCTCCGTACCCGATGCCGCCCCAGGCGATCACCGAGGGGGAGATCGCCGCACGCAGGGAGCGCCGCGCCAGGATCGCGAGGGGTAGCGCCGCGAGGGTGAACCGGAAGACCGTCAGCCAGCCCGGGCCGACACCTGACAACGCCACCTTGGTCAGGGGGATGGTGGTGCCCCAGAGCAGGCCGGCGGTGACGAGGGCGAGCAGGGTGAGACGACGATCGGTACGCATTCACCGAATACTCCACACGGGGAGGCAGAATTCGTCGACTGCGCCGTTAGACGAAACTATATTTGGCCAAATGGCAGTCAGACTTGATGAAATCGACGTCCAGCTCCTCAACGAGCTGCAGCAGGACGCCGACCGTTCCAACCTCGAGCTGGCACGCATCATCGGCCTCTCCCCGGCCGCCACCCTCAACCGCGTCCGCCGCCTCAAGAAGTCCGGCGTGATCCGCACCATCAGCGCCCGCCTCGACCCGGGCCAGGCCGGTTTCCCGCTCCAGGTCTACGTCTCCGCCACCCTCACCCGCCACGAACCCCGCGCCAGCCGCGTCTTCGAACAGGCGGTCCTGGCCATCCCCCAGGTCATCGCCGCCGACTGGGTCGCCGGCGAGATCGACGTGATGCTCCTGATCGTCGCCCGCGACGTCGCCGAGCTCCAGCACGTCCTCACCCAACTCTCCCTCAAGGGAGCCCAGCGCCTGACCACTCTCCTGCGCCTCCAGGAGATCAAACCCACGTCCCCACTCCCCCTGACCAGCTCACCCGAAAACTGAGAACGGCCATCCGAGTCTCCCCCTCGGATGGCCGTGCCTCTCAGAGCCGGACGCGGGTCAGGCCAGGCTGAGGGTGGTGTAGGTGCTGAGGACCTCGTTGAGGGGCTGGAAGTAGGTGACACCGCCGCTGGTGCAGTCGCCGCTGCCGCCGGAGGTGAGGCCGAGGCCGATGGTGCCGGAGTAGAGGGAGCCGCCGCTGTCGCCGCCCTCGGCGCAGACGGTGGTGCGGATCAGGCCGGAGACGGTGCCTTCGGAGTAGGTGACGGAGGCGTTGACCGCGGTGACCGTGCCCGTGTGGACGCCGGTGGTGCTGCCGCTGCGGCTGACGGACTCGCCGACGTAGGCCGTGCCGACCGAGGAGATGGTCTGGCTGCCGTTGTAGGTGTAGACGCTGCCGGGGTGGGCGACCGTGGTGTTGGTGTAGCGGACGATGCCGTAGTCGTTGCCGGGGAAGCTGGAGACGCTGTTCGTGCCGAGGACGGTGGTCTGCCCCGAGTTGCTGTACCAGGTGGAGGCGACCTGGGTGCAGTGACCGGCGGTGACGAAGTAGGAGTAGCTGGCCGACTTGACGTTGAAGCCGAGCGAGCAGCGGTAGCCGCCGCCGTAGATGGCCTGGCCGCCCGCGATCCGCAGCGAGAACTCGGTCGAGGTGTGCTCGAGGCGGGCGGCGTCACCGGCGGCCTTGACGGCGGCTTCGACGGTGGCGAGCCTGGTGCCGGTGACCGTGGGGTCGACCGTGACGACGACCTGGTTGGTGGTGAGGTCGGTGGCCCAGGCGGTGCCCTTGATCTTCGACGTCGTGGCGATCTTGTCGGTGACCGCTTCGAGGGCGGCGGCGGAGAACTTGACCGTCCTGGCGACGCCACCGGCGGCGCGGACCTTGGCGGCCGCGGCGTCGGTCGTCACGGTGACGACCATGCGGCCGCTGCTGCTGTCCAGGTAGGAGCCGGCCGAGTCCGGACCGAGGTCGTCACTCAGCGCCACGGCCTTGGCGGCGTTGTCGGCCTTCAGCGCGGCGGGTGCCGCGACGGCGGCATTCGGCATGACGACTGCGCCGAGCAGCGCGAGGGGCGCGAAGACGGCGGCACTACGCCAGCGCGAGGAACTTGTGGATCCCACGTGGAGCCTCCCATGAAAAGACTGAGTAGTCCGATTGGTCTACTCGGGCCGGACATGAGGAACGCTCCCATTCGCTTCAAGACGTTCACAAGGATCTATGCATTCAAAGCTCCCGCACAGGAAACTGAAAGAAAGCTGTGAGCTGCGGAAAGATCCAAAATCGAAGACATTCGATCTAAGTCATACCATCGGCGTACGCCGTGAGCAGGCCCTACGGTCGCCAGCGCACCACGGCCGCGGTGGCGTCGTCTCTGAGCTCGCCGTTCTCGTAGGACACGATGGTGTGGATGAGACGCCGCATCAGCTCAGCGGCGGGCGTTTTCGCGCGCAGCTCACCGCGTACGAAATCGGTCAGTTGATCTAGTCCGAAGAGCTCGCCGTCAGCGGACCGCGCCTCGGTGATCCCGTCGGTGTAGAGAACGAGTGTGTCGCCCTCCTCGAGCATCACCTCGGTGATCCCGGGCGGCCGGTTGATCATGTGCCCCAGCCCGAGCGGCAGCGCGGTCGGCGTCGGCAGCGCCTCCTGCGGGACGTCGCCGCGCAGGTGCAACTCCGCAGGGTGACCGGCGGCGATTCGGCGATAGCAGCCCGTGGTCGTGTCCAGCTCGGCGAGGATCGCCGTCACGAACGCGCCCGGGTACTGCGCGCGGATCCACTTGTCGATCGAGCGGTACGTGTCAGCGAGATCAAGACCGGACCGCCGAGCATTACGGTACGTATTGAGCGTCAACGTTGTCAGCGCGCTCGCACTGATTCCGTGACCCACCGTGTCGAAGAGCGCCACATGGATGATGTCCCCGTTCGCCGCGTAGTCGAACGCGTCCCCGCCCACGTCGTAACAGGGCTCCAGCACGGCGGTGACCAGGGCATCGTTCGCGGCGAACGTCAACGGCGGCAGCTGGTTCCAGATGATCTCCGCGGCGAGCTGCATGGGCATCCGCCGGCGGGTACGTTCCACCGCGTCGCCGTAGAAGCGGCGGCTGGCGATCAGCTCGGCCACCAGCGCGGCGATCACGCGCAGGTCGCGGCGCAGGCGGTCGTCGGGCTCGGAGACCAGCCACACCTCGAGCACCCCGAGCCGCTCGGCGCCGTGCAACAACGGCAGATAGAGGCATGACCCGTCCTGGGCGGGCTCCGCCGTACGGAAGGAATGCCCTGCCATGGTGTGGTCCACTTTGCGCGCCGCGTTGTCGGCGGGCGTGCCGTGCAGGGGCCAGAGCGAGATCTGCTCGTAGTCGATCATCAGCGCCACCACCCGCACGGCGCCGAGCAGCGGCGCCACGGCGGTCAGGGCCGGGGGCAGATCCTCCGGACGACTGCGGTGGCGAAGATCCAGAAGTCGCCGCACCGCCTCCATCGAATCCACCATGCCGGGTTACATGCCCCCAACCCCCCGCGGCCCAACCCGAAACCGGCCAGCTTTCCCTTCCCGTCCCCGCTGCGTGGGTGGTACATCCTGGCCCCGGTGAGGTGGCGGCCGCGTGGATAGCGTGGTTCGCCATGAGCAATCCTGTCGTTGAGCGCCTGATCGGCGCGTTGAACAGCCACGATCTCGACGCGGTGTCGTCCTGTTTCGGCCCGGACTTCTCGGGTGAGTGGCCGGCTCACCCGGCCCGGGACTTCCAGGGGCCGGAGCAGGTACGCCGCAACTGGGAGATGATCTTCAAGATGTCACCGGACATCACGATCGCGATGACGAACTCGGTCGAGGTCGGTGACGAGGTGTGGGGTGAGTGGCACTACACCATGGCGGCCGGGCAGGAGCTGCGCGGTGTCGTCATCATCACGGTGCGTGAAGGCCTGATCCGCCGGTCGCGGTTCTACATGGAGCCGGTCGACGCCGCGGACGCCGCTGTCCCGGGCGGGCCGAGGCTCGCCCGCGACTGACACAATGGGGCCGTGCAGCGGGATGACGACTTCGGGACCGCACTGCGTACGCTGCGGCAGCGACTCACCCCCGATGAGGCCGGGGTGCCGGCGTCGTTACCCGCTGTGAGGCGGGTGCCCGGCCTGCGGCGTGACGAGCTCGCCGGCATCGTGGGCGTCTCCGAGGAGCATGTGAAACGCCTGGAGCAGGGGCGCCGGCGGCCGTCACCCGGCGTGGTCGACGCGCTCGCCCGGGCACTGCGGCTGACCCCGGGAGAGCACGATCGGCTGCGTACGCTCGCCGGGTTCGCCTCGTCCCCCGAGCCGGACGGCACCGTCCCGCGTGAGATCACCGAACCGGCCCGGCGGATGCTGGACCGGGTGACCGAGTGCGCGGTCTGCGTCTGCGACGCGAGCTGGACGGTGCTGGACGCGAACAAGCTCTGGCACTCGGACGTGTGCACGGTGCCGGACGAGCGGGGACGCGGGCGCAACGTGGTCTGGCGCGCGTTCACGGAGACCGGGCCGTCGGTGTTCCAGGCCCCCGAGCGGCTGGACGGGTTCCGGGCGACCGTCGTGGCCGAGCTGCGTGACACGGCCCGGCGTTACCCGGCCGATGCCGAGCTGTCGTCGATGATCGCCGACCTGCACGCCCGGAGCCCGGAGTTCGTCCAGCTCTGGGATGCTCCGCCGGTGCAGGGTGGCCACGCGGACCGGCTGCGCGTGCCGAGCCCGGTCCACGGCCACCTCGACCTGGACCTCGACGTGCTGACGCTCAACCCGGGTGACCTGCGCGTCGTCGTCTACACCGCACCCTGAGGTCTCAAGCCGTCGATAACGATGGCGAGTGCCTTGTCCCCGGCCGCGGCGTGGGAGAGGGCGATCAGCAACGTGTAGACCTCGGGTAATGCGACGTCGGCCCGGACCGCGCCGGCCTCCTGGGCCCGCTGGAGGAGCGCGCCGACGACTCGGCGCAGCCCGGCCGAGGCCTGGGCGGCTTCGCCCCCGCTGTCCCCGCCCGCGTCGAGCAGCGCCTCGCCGATCGCGATCTTCGCGGCCGCGTCGGCGACGACGTCACGGAAGAATTCGAAGAACGCGGCGCCCGGATCCTCGGCGCCGAGCTTCGCTTCGGCTCGTTCCCGGAGCCGGTCGAAGCGCCGGACGAGAACCGCCTGCAGCAGCAGCGCCTTGGTGGGGAAATGGCGGAAGACCGTGGCGATGCCCACCCCCGCCAGCCGCGCGACCTCCTCGGTCGAGGCGGACTCCCCGCCCCGGCCGAAGACCTCCTCGGCGATGTCCAGGATGCGGCCCCGATTGGCCTGCGCATCAACCCGCCGCGCCCGTCCGCTACCCGTCCGATCCATGCCAGCCCTCTTCACCCGCTTGATATCCGGAGTATGCACTCCGTATAGTCGGAGCTCCGGATCTGCCCGCCTCGATGACAGGACGATGTCATGAGCAAGCATCCCAGCCCGCGAGAGGTCTTCCTCGCCCTGGTGAACGGCGTCGCGGAGGGCCGCTGGGACGACCTCCCCGGCCTCTACGCGGAACACACCGACGTGGTCCACCCCTTCGACCCGCTGCGCGCACCCGCCCTGCGCAGCCGCGACGAGCTCCGCGAACATTTCCGCCCGGCCGGGACCGGACCCCGCGTGGAGCGCCACCCCGCCGACATCACCATCCACGAGACGACGGACCCCGAAGTGATCATCGCCGAGTTCGCCTACCAGGGCACCATCGACGGCAGACCCTTCACCCAGCCAGGCATCTTCGTGGTACGCGTCCGCGACGGCAGAATCGTCTCCTCCCGCGACTACTTCGACCACCTCACCATGGCCCGCGACCGCGGCACCCTCGCCGGCCTCCTCGCGGCGATCACCACCTGACCGGCCCACGGCCCGTCGTGCCCGGCAACGTCGCCACGCACGACGAACCCGCGACCTGAGCCGCTCAGTTGTCGGCGGTCTTGGTGAGGACCTTGAACGCGGTGTCCAGCTCGACGTCCCACTCGGTGTTGTCGGCGGCGCGGACCTCGACCTCGTACGCCACGCCCGGGTCGTCACTGGCCTCGACGTCGGTGACGGTTCCGCTGCCGACGGCGGCGACCGCGGCCTGGCCGGCCGACGTGCGGGCGGCCTCGGGGACGACGGGGTCGGGCGCGTCGTCGGCCTCGGTTTCGGCCTGCTGGCCGATCACCTTGAGGTCCTTGTCGAGCAGCACGTCGACCTCGCTGCCGTCCTGCTTGCGGATCTCCACCTCGTACGCGCTGCCCGGCTCGTCGCTCGTGTCCACGTCGTCCACGGTGCCGCCGGGGACGGCCTGCACGGCGGCGGTGCCGACCCGGTCGCGCTCGTCACCGCGTACGTCGGCGTTGGCAGCGGTGGCCCAGACCCCGCCGCCGATGGCGAGGGCGGCGACGACCGCGGTGGTCGTGACGATGATGCGCTTGCTGCGGAGCTTCGCTGTATTCATGGGGACAGCCTGCGACGAGGTGCCTGAACCTCAGCTGAACGCGCCAATCGCACGCAGAACCGAGCGCCCCCTAACTCCGACGCCGACACCGTGACGGTGCCCCCGTGCACGGCGACGACCTCCTTGACGATCGCCAGCCCGAGCCCACTGCCGCCGACGTCACGGGCCCGGGCCTCGTCGAGGCGTACGAACCTGGCGAACACCCGTTCCCGCTGGTCCACGGGAATGCCGGGCCCGTCGTCGTCGACGGTGAGCTCAACGTTGGCGCCGTCCTCGCGTACCCCTATGGCTATGGTCCGGGTTGCATGTCTTGCCGCGTTGTCCGTGAGGTTGCGGACCACCTGGGCGAGAGCCGACGCATCACCCCGGGTGCGCCCGGCGCCGATCCCGATGGTGTCAACGACAAGACCGGTCCGCGCGACCCGCTTCGCCTCGCTCAGAGCAAGATCATCCAGATCGACATCGTGGTACGCCCGCGAGGCGCCGCCGTCGTCCGCGCGGGTGAGCAGCAGCAACTGTTCGACGAGCCGTTGCAGCCGCGCCGATTCCTCGAGGACGGTGTCGGCGAGTTCGCCGTCCGGCAGCGCGCCCGGGTGCGCCCGGGCGACCTCGGCCACCTGGCGGATGCTGGCCACCGGCGACCGCAGCTCATGCGAGGCGTCAGCGACGAATTCCCGTTGCCTGTCCCGGGATTCCTGCAACCGGGTCAGCATCTGGTTCATGGTCCGCGCCAGCCGCCCGATCTCGTCACGGGCACGCGGCTCGGGCACGCGGCGGTCCAGCCTGTCGCCCGTGATCGCTTCGACCTCACGCCGGATCCGCTCGACCGGCCGCAGCGCCCGGGACACCACGACCCACGTCATGGCACCCACCAGCAGGGTCAGCAGGGGCAGGCCGATCGCAAGCGGTCCGACCAGCGCCGCCGTGGAGTCGTCGACCTCCTCCCGCGACACCGCCACCGAGACCTGGTAACCGTCGCTTTCGTCGACGACCACGACGTACGGATGATCGGAGCCCTGGAGCTCTGTTTCATCCGCGGCCTCGGTAGGCAACGGCACGGACGACCGGACAACCGTGCCGTCCGCGCCGGTCACCTGCCAGACCACATCGTCGAGATCATCGTCCGGCTCGTCCGGCTCCGGCAGCGCCCCACTCTCCGCCTGCGCGACCAGGGCCGAGGCCCGCTGCTCCGCGGTGCTCTCCAGCCCCTCGGTCAACGACGCCCGAACCATCCCGACCAGCACCAAGGCCCCGACCAGCAGCGCAACGGCCACAACCCCAACAGCCCCAGCCGTCGTACGCATCCGCACGTCAGCCACCGTCACTCCGTAACCTGTACCCGGCACCCCGCAAGGTCTCGATCGCGTCCCGCCCGATCTTGTTCCGCAGGTGCCGCACGTAGACCTCGACGATGTTCGGGTCACCCACGAAATCCACATCCCACACCGCGTCGAGGATCTGCCGCTTGGACATGACATCACCCGGATGCCGGGCGAGAAATGCGAGCAGGGAGAACTCCCGCGCGGTCAACTCGATCTCGGTCTCCCCACGCCAGACCTTCCTGGCCGCCGGATCAACCCGCAGATCACCCACCTCGAGCTGCGTGGGCCGCTCCCGCGCACCCCGCCGGCTCACGGCCCGCAACCGCGCCACGAGAACGGGGAATGAACACGGCTTCGTCAAATAGTCGTCGGCGCCCGTGTCGAGCCCTTCCACCTGATCCCATTCGCCATCCTTCGCCGTGAGCATCAGGATCGGCGTCCAGTCCTTCTCCGCCCGCAACGTCGCACAGACCTGGTAACCGTTGATCCCGGGCAACATCAGATCGAGCACGATCGCGTCGTAGTCGTTCTCCCTGGCCAGCCACAGCCCATCAACGCCGTCATGCGCCACATCAACGGCAAAGCCCTCGGCCTCGAGCCCCACCCGCAGCGACCGAGCAAGCCGTTGCTCGTCATCCACGACGAGTACGCGCATAGGTCATGCCTCCAGAGGTCGGGAAGATCCATCCTCCCCTACCGTCCCTGAATGCCAGCTGAATCCCTGTTTCGCTCACCCTTACAGATTCATGCCAGTGGTCAATGCCGCGACTCCGCGACTCCCCGGGGCAGCCTGGTGTCGTCGGGCCGCTGCCCGAGAACTTCGCTCAGGAATTGCCGGACGAACTCGGTGATGTCACTTCGACCGAAATCAAGCTCGCCATGACCGCCGGCGGTGGTCATGGCGTGTACACGGTGACCGGCCCGCAACAACGCAGCCGCCAGGTCGAGGCCCTGAGTCGGCGGGATCACCGTGTCGTCGAGGCCGTGCAGCAGCAGAACGGGTGTGCCGGTACCGATGTGGGTCGTCACCGTGCAGTCCCGCGTTGCCGTATCACCGGGCGCGGGCAGGTGGCCCAGCAACCGATCCCAGGGATTCCCTTCGGCTCGTGCTCGAGGCCAGTCCGCTGCCAGCGGGTCGACCGGGGGCTCCAGGGCCATGATCGCGTCAACGTCCCCGGGACGTTCGACCCCTCGCAGGCCGAGCTGCAACGCCAGGTGCCCGCCGGAGGAGTCCCCGGCCACGATGAACGGTGAGCCGGGGACCCGTGCCGCCCGCGCCTCGCTGCGAAGATCCTCCAGTTGTGCCGGCCAGCGCGCCTCACCGCTGAGCCGGAAACGGGCGTGGACGAGACGCACCCCGAGCCCCTCCAGCCAGGACGCATCGCTGGCCTCGCGCGAGTGCCAGCCGCCTCCGTGTATCCATAGGACCACCGCTTGATTCACCATGACCGTTGACCATAGGCCGATGCCGTGGTGCTCACCGCAGCGCACTGTTCTCGGCTACTTATCCACTGGTGTCCTGAGCCGGTAGTTCCCCGTCAGTTCGGTATGACTGACGCAAGGTGTATCGCCTATGTATCGAAAAGCGCATACGCCGCCGCAACAGGCACAGGTCTTCAGTGGAGTCATGGAGCTGAAATCGGTGCGTGGGATCAATCGGCGGCGGTTGCTCGGGTGGGGTGGGGTGGCGGCCTCCGGTGCGGTGGTGGGGCGACTTCCGTCTCTTCCGCCGGCCACGGTGCCTGGTGGAGCGTACGACCGGTATCTGGCCGGGCTTGCTGCTGAGGGCAAGTTCTCGGGGACGGTGCTGCTGTCACATCGCGGGCGGACGGTGTTGTCGCGTAGCTATGGGATGGCTGATCGGGAGAAGGGGATCCGTAATCGGGAGGGGACGGCGGTCAGCCTCAGTTCGGCGGCCAAGCCGTTCTGTGCGGTGGCCATTCTGCAGCTCGTGCAGCAGGGCAGGGTGAAGCTGACCGACACCGTGGGGACTTATCTGTCAGGGTTCACTGCGGACATTGCCGAAAAGGTGACGATCCATCACATGCTGTCCGACACGTCCGGGCTGGTTGCGCCATCGCAGGACTTGCAGCGCGTCTTCACCAGCCGGGACGAGGTGCACGAATACAACGAGCGGTGGGCGCGGCAGGCCTCGCTCGTCACGGCTCCGGGCACGGGGACAGATGGGCATTCCGGCGCCAACTTTGCCATTCCCGCGCTGATCGTGGAGGCCGTGACGGGGATGACGTACTGGGACTATGTCGAGGAGAACATCTTCCGGCGGGCGGGGATGACCGGGTCGGGGTTCTTCACCCGGCCGCAGTGGCTCAGGGACGCGCACATCGCGCATTCGTACATGCTGCAGGACGATGGCAGCTGGGTGGATGTGGTGCGGAACCTGGACAAGGGCAGCACGGACCCTTACCAGCTGGGGAAGAACCCGGCGCGGAACTTCATCGACTATGACGGCTTCGCCACCGCGCCTGATCTGGTGCGGTTTGCGAACGCGATCTATGACGGGACTGTGCTGGAGCGCCCGTACGGGGAGGTGCTCACCGCGGCCAAGATTCCTCACGGCCCGCAGCCCGGCGGCGGCTTCCAGGCATCGCCGGTGGAGACGTCGTTCGCGGCCTATCTGATGGCCGTCTCGATCGTCAACGGGCAATGGGTGTGGGGCCGCGCCGGTGTCAACCCGGGCAGCGCCGCCAGCTGGAACATCTATCCCCACACCGGCTGGGTCGGCGTCATCCTCTCCAACAACGACGGCGGCCCCCTCTTCGACATCCTCGACCAAGAACTCCAAGCCGTCACCGGCCGACGCTGACGTCCGAACACACAGCATGGGTGGCCCCGCCAATATAAGTTGGGCTTATACGGTTGCGATGTGGGAGGTACGACTACATCCTGAGGTCGAGACGTGGTTTCTCGACCTCTGCCAAACCGATCCCGTCACAGCAGATCTGGTGGAAGAAGCGATCGACGTTCTAGCCGACCACGGTCCATCCCTTGGCCGGCCGCTGGTAGACGATGGCAGGACTGGTACCGCACAGCGATTCCGCTGGCTGACACAAGGTTTGCCGAGCACCTGGCCGACTTGAAAGCAGAGGAGCAGTCATGACGGGGTCAGCGAATTGGCGTGAGGTCAAAGCCAAGGCTCGCGAGCTTGACCCCTCGCGGGATGACAGCGACCGGGTAGCACGCCGACAGCAGATGCGGACCGAGATGCTTGCCGCCGTGAGCGGCGCCCAGCTTGCGGAGATCCGCCAGCAGCTCGGCATGACCCAGACGCAGTTGGCCGAGGCTGCTGGCCTGTCTCAAGCGCGGATCAGCCAGATCGAGGGCGGCGACGCCGTGGGGCTCGACAGCTTGCGCGCCTACGTCGTCGGCCTGGGCGGCCACCTCGACATCGTCGCCCGGATCGGCAACATCCAGCTCAACGTCGCCTGACCGGCAACTCCCATCAGGGGGTGCGGCGGAGGATGTCCAGGAGGAACCAGTCGTCCTCGTGGTGGACGACGGGGGTTAGTTCGGGGCGGGCCAGAAGCTCGGCGTGGGCGTTGAAGCCGTCGTAGTTGCCGCCGTTTTCCCGGTCTCGGAAGTGGGCCAGGGCAAGGTCGCCTTCGGGTTCCAGGCGGGCGATCAGGCCGTCGATCGTTGCGGCCAGGTCGGTGGCGTTGAGGTAGTAGAGCAGGTCGCCGACCACGATCAGGTCGAAGGTTTCCGCGGGCAGGTCGGCAGGCAGAAGGGCTTCCTCTACGCGTACGCCAGGGAAGTCGGCAACCGCAGCACGCGCCTGGGTGACCGCCGCGCCGACTGCGTCGACCGCCAGGAGTGAGTCGCAGCGGGGGGCGAGCATGGCGGTGAGGATGCCGACCGCGCAGCCCGGTTCGTAGGCGTTGCGGTATCTCGCTCGGGGGAGGCTGGCCAGGGTGACCGCGTATTTTCGCTGGTCTGACCACTTGGAGGCGTTGTCCCAGGGGTCGTCCTTCGCCAGGTAGAGGTTGACGAAGTGGTCCAGGGTGAAGGATTCCGTTGGGGGCTGTGCGTCGCCCAATGCTCTAACCACGCAGATGATTGTGCAGCACGGCGAAAGGTAGGCTGTCCTAACTTTGATTATCAAGTAGGGCTGGTGGGGTGTGGCGGAGCCGGAGTCGCTGGCGGATCTGCTGGGTGGGCGGCGTGCTGCCCTGGACGCGACCGTTCCTCCTGTCGTCTTCGTGGCCGGGTGGCTGGTCGGCGGACGGTCCATCTGGATAGGGGCCGCTGCTGCGGTTATTGCCGCCGCGGTTGTCGGGGGTGTGCGGCTGAAGAATGGTGACAAGCCTCGGGCCGTACTCATCGGGTTGCTCGGGGTTTGTGTCGCCGCGATTGTCGCGTTGCGGACCGGGCGGGCCGAGGACTTCTTCCTGCTGCAGATCGTCAGTAATGCGGCGAGTGCGCTGGCGTGGGCCGTGAGCATCGTGGTGCGGTGGCCGCTGCTCGGGATTGTCGTGGGCACGGTTCTGGGGCAGAAAACGCGGTGGCGGCGGGATCCGGTGCTGCTCCGGGCGTACATGAAAGCTAGTTGGGTCTGGGTTCTGCAGTATGTGGTGCGGTTGGCGGTTTTCGTTCCGCTGTGGGCGACGCATCAGGTGGTGGCGCTCGGGATCGCGCGTGGGGTGCTGACCTGGCCTTTGGTCGCTGCTTGCCTGGCAGTGAGCTGGTGGGTGATCCGGCGGGATCTGCCCGAGGGGCATCCGGGGTTACGCCATCCTGAGTCAGCCCCGCCGGTGGACCGAGCCGGCGCCGACCAGGTCTGATTCGGGCTCGTCGGGGGTGTCGAAACCGGTGCGGTCCATCGTGCCCCACACCGCTTTACGGCCGTGCCAGGCGCCGAATGCGCCCTTGACCTGCCACACCGCGAGGATCTGGCGATAGCCGAAATTCTCCAGAATGGCCGCCGTCATACCGCGGGCCAGGTCACCCCAGCGCGGATAGCGATGGAATGACACCTCTTCGATGAACAGAGCGGCAAGACTTACCAGCAATCCATAACCGTACGCGACCAGCACGAACCGCCACGCGAACTCGAGATTGACAGCGTCGACCCAGAGCCCGAGTGGGAGCAGCACGAGCGCGGAGAGCTCGACGAACGGCGCGAGCAGCTCGAAGACCACGTAGTACGGCAGCGCGACCAGGCCGATCCGTCCGTAGCGCGGGTTGAGGATCATGCGGCGGTGCTTGCTGAGGATCTCCGCGATGCCCCGGTGCCAGCGGCGGCGCTGGCGGCCCAGGACGGCGAGGCTGGACGGGGCTTCGCTCCAGCTGACCGGTTCGGCGACGAAGATGACGCGGTAGTCCTCCTTCGTCTCGCGCAGGTGGTGGTGCAGCCGGACGACGAGCTCGGCGTCCTCGCCGATCGTGTCCTCGTCCATGCCACCGACGCGGACCACGAGGTCGCGGCGGAAGACGCCGAACGCGCCGGAGATCACGACGAGGCCGCCGAGGCGGGACCAGCCGGTGCGGCCCATCAGGAACGCGCGCAGGTATTCGACGACCTGGATGCGGACGAGCCACTGCTTGGGCATGCGTACGTCGACCACGCGGCCGCCGATGACCTTGCAGCCGTTCGCGATGCGGACCACGCCGCCGCACGCCGCGACGCGCAGCGGGTCGTCGCCGAACGGTTTCGCCACCGACAGCAGGGCGTCCGGGTCGAGGACGGAGTCCGCGTCGACCATGCAGATCAGCGGGTGCCGGGCCAGGTTGATGCCGACGTTGAGCGCGTCGGCCTTACCGCCGTTGGTCTTACGGACGACGGTCAGGGTCTCCGGGTTGGCGCGGGCCACGTGCACCGACAGAACTTCCGAGGTGTACGCGACATCGGCCGGAACGACGCGGGGCACCTCGACGAGGTCGAAGCGGGCGCGCAGCTGCTCGAACGTGTCGTCGGAGGAGCCGTCGTCGACGACCACGATCTCGTAGCGGGGGTAGCGCAGCGCGGTCATCGCCTGGACGGCGGCGACGATGCCCGGGCCTTCGTTGTACGCGGGGACGATCACCGAGACCGGCAGCGTGAGCGGGCTGCGGAACATGTCGTCCGCGCCGGCGAACGGGATGCGCCGCAGGTGCCGGTAGAACTCCAGCCCCGCCAGCACGATCAGCACGAGGTAGCTGCTGTTGAGCGCCACGAAGTACGCGAAGATCGACACGTCGGTCCAGCGCAGGGCGTCGCGGATGAACTCCTCGATCACGCCGGTACCCCTTGTTCTCCGCCCGTCATGCCGGGACCGCCGTTTTCTCCTCGCGCATGACCTGGGCGAGGGCCAGGGCCTCGAGGGCGTGGCCGTTGCTGCCCCGGCCCGTCAGCGCGGCGAGGCCCGCGGGACCGATCCGGCGCAGCGCGTGCGCGGCCTCGTGCGCCACGTGGAACGCCCCGTCGTCGAGCAGCTTCTCCAGCACCGGGACCGCGCTCGGGGCGCCGATGTCGCCGAGCGCCTTGGCCGAGGCGGCGCGCAACGCGGCCGGGCGGGAGCTGTGCAGCGCCAGGGACAGCGGGTCGATCGCGGAGCGCGTCCCGAGCTTGCCGAGCGCGTTGGCGGCGGCCACCCGTACGTCGAGATGTGCGTCCTCTTTCAGGATGCGGGCGATGCGGGTGACCGAGGCGGTGGCACCGAGCAGGCCGAGTGCGTCGAGGCAGACCGCGCGTACCCGTGCCTGGGGGTGGTCCAGGGCCGCGGACAGCGTCACCTCGGCCTCCGCGCCCAGCTGGACCAGGGTGTGGCTGGCGAGCAGGGACGGGATCGGGTCGGAGCGGTCCAGGCTGGCGATGATGCGCCAGGCCGCGGCCGGGTCACCGATACGACCGAGGGCTCGTACGGCGACCACGCGCACCTCCGCGTGCCGGTCCGTGAGCAGCCGGCACAGCTCGGGGACGGCCTGGCGCAGCTCGAGGTCGCCGAGCACCTGGGCGGCCCGGGCACGTTTCACGCGGCTGTGGGAGCGGAGCTGCCCGAGCGCCGTCCGCGCCGTCCCCCGCCGCAGGAACACCGAGACCAGCCCCATGTGGGCCTCCCCGCGCAGCTTGCCGAGCAGCGCCAGCGCGTGCGGTTCGGCGGCGCGCCACGCGTCCTCGGGGATGGCGACCAGGTCGTGGCTGCCCTCCTCGCCGTTGTCGGCCACGAACGCGAGCAGGGACCGGCGTGGTCCGGCGGCGAGGCGCGCCTGTTTGCGGTGCTTGAAACGCCGGTAGAGGCGCACGACCACGATGCCGGCGGCGGTCAGCACGACAACGGCGGTCAGCACCTCGATCGCGAGGGTGAACAACTCCAGCATCAGTGGTGGACCCTGGCCAGCGCTGCCTCGACCCGGAGCAGGAGCTCGCGGGGGCTGAACGGTTTGATGACGTAGTCGGTGGCGCCGGCGGCGTACCCCTGCTCGAGGTCCTGCTGCCGGGACCGGGCGGTGAGCATGATGATCGGCACTTCGGCCGTCACGACGCCCGCCCGCAGCTCGCGGCAGACCTCGATGCCCGACATCCGCGGCATCCGCACGTCCAGCAGCACCAGGTCCGGCGGGTGCGCACGAGCCTCACGCAGCGCGGAGACCCCGTCCGCCACCGCGATCACGTCCATCCCGCCCTGACCCAGCTTGTACGACACTAGATGCCGGATGTCGGGGTCGTCCTCGACGAGCAGGATGGTGCTCATCGTCGTCCCCCCGGTTGCCGATCCGGTCCCCTACCGTGTCCAACGTATCCGTTTTGCTAGGTTTACGGCGGCCTTTCCGGCCCGCTCGGTAGCAATGCCGCAACCCTCGTTCCAGCCGCTCAATCGGGTCACGGATCCGTCGAAAGAGCCTGCGTGAACATCACCAGGTGGTTCGGTGCCCCCGGCCGGCGAGGCGTAGCCCTCGCGGCTGCCGTGCTCGCGACCGGTCTCGGCACCGGCGCAGCCGCAGCGACCGGCCTCACCGCGGCCGCGAACGACGCGACCTCCGCACAACTCGCCCTCCGCACGGCGGGCGTGCGCGGAGCCCTGGACAGCACCTTCCAGCGGTACGCGGACACGATGCACGACCTCGTCGCCACCTCTTCCATCCCCGGCGCCGACCTCGCGTCGACGGTGTCCCGCATCGCCGCCGACCGGCTCCCCGCCGCGCACCAGGTCACGGTCGTGTCCCCCGCCATGGCCGTACTCGCCGAGCACACGCTCGACGGCAGCACCCCGCCGCGCAACGCCACGCTCACGCCCACGCCGTTCCTGCAGCACGGGCTCACGCTCGCGCGCTCGACCGGACGGCTCGTCGCCAGCCCCGCGCACGTGCTCCCCGCCGACCTGGACCTGCCACCGGCGCACCGCCAGCCCGGCTTCGAACTGATCGCCCCCATCCACGACTCCGAGTTCCGCGGCTGGGTCGTCGTCGGCGTCCGCGCCTCCGACCTGCTGCGCGACTCGCTGCGTGCGGCCGGAGTGACCGGTGTGGCCACCGTGCTCACCGAGACCTCCCCCGACGGCGTCACCCACGAGGTCGCCACCTGGTCCGCTTCCGGGTCTGCTGCCGGGAGCGCTTCGAGCACCGTTGACGTCGCTCTCGCCGGGCACGTCTGGCAGGTCGTGGTCCGGCCGACCACCCCGCTGATCAGTACGGGTCAGGAGCTCGCCGGCCCGTTGACGATGCTCGGCGCGGTGATCGCGTCGCTGCTGCTGTCCGGCACGGTTCTCGCCGTGATCGGGGACCGGCAGCGGCTCGTGGCTTCCAGCCGTACCGACATCGACCGGGCCCGGACCGCCGAACTCGCCGCAGCCGGCCACGCCGCCGAGGTGACCGCCACGCTGCGCGAACGCGAAGCGGAGCTGACCGGCTTCGCGGCCGCCGCGGGCGAGAACCTGCACGCGCCCCTGCACACCATCGCCGGCTTCACCGACCTCCTCCTCGAAGAGACCGCACCCCAGCTCGACGAGGCCTCCCGCGGCTTCCTCGACCGCATCGGCCGCAGCACCCGCCGCATGCTCACCCTCGTCGACGAACTCCTCGCCTACTCCGCCGCGGGCGACGCCGCCCTCAAACTCGAACCGGTCGACACCACCGGCCTCACCCTCGGCGTCGTCGCCGGCCGCCTCGACACCGTCGACGGCGAGCGCCCCAGCATCGACGTCAGCGACCTCCCCCCGGTCATGGCCGACGCCGAACTCCTCGGCGAGGTCCTCGGCCACCTCGTCGACAACGCCACCCGCTTCGTCCGCCACGGCACCGCCGCCCGCATCACCGTCAGCGCCCGCGAACACTCCCCCGGCTGGTGGCGCATCGAGGTCGCCGACCGCGGCATCGGCCTCCCCGAGGACCAGCGAACCCGCATCTTCCAGCCCTTCCACCGCGCCCCGGCCGCCGAAGGCTTCCCGGGCACCGGCCTCGGCCTCGCCATCTGCCGCCGCATCATCGACCTCCACGGCGGCGACCTCGGCGTCGACCCCAACCCCGGCGGCGGCAGCATCTTCTGGTTCACCGTCGCCGCCACGGGCATCGCCCTCAAACCCGGCCCCGAACTCCTGGCCGCCGGCGCCGTCTAGGAATACAGGTCACGCCATCGGGATCTCCACACTCTCGGTGGTCTTCTGGACCTCCGCGTCGATGGTGGTCCGGGTCCGCGCGGTCTCGTGCTCCTTCTTCAGGATCACTGCCGGTGCGGCGGACCCGGGCCGCAGGCCTTCCATCGCATGCTCGCGGATCGGTTCCGCGTCAGCAGCGTTGATCAGGTTGTTGTCGAGCAGCTTCTGCAGGAGCTGCTGGGCGCGCTCGTACTCCTCCTTGCGCCCTGCCTGCAGCATCTTGACCACGGTCTGGACGTCCTCCGGGTGCTCGGACAGGTGCAAGACCAGGACGTCGTGACCACCGCTCTGCAGGGCATTGCGATAGAAGTCGACCCGCTGCCGCCGCAACGCAAGGTCGTGGTCGGCCGTGACCGCCGCCAGCTTGCGGTCCTGTTGCGAGCGCAGGTCCTCAATGTGCGCGGCGTGCGCGACCTGGGCCTGTTCCAGTTCTCCACTGAGCTCCGCCAACTCGGCCGCGTACTTCTGGCGCGCCGTCTCCAGGGCGTGCTCGTCCTCGGCGAGCGCCTTCGCCCGTTTCGACTCCAGCCGGGTCACCAGATGATTGACGGCGGCTTCGTCCGGCCGCACGTTGACCGACACCAGGCCCAGCCTGATCCCATAGTCCGTGTCGCCCAGCTTGTGCTCCAGGAAGACCGACATCTCCTCCTCCGCCAGCCCGCTGTCCTCGATGCCGTATCGCCGGCTGATCGCCCGCAGCTGCTGGTCGAGAAAGCCCCAGATCATCGGCCGCACGTCCGTCATCCTCCGCAACGCAACGGTTACCGGGTCCTGCACGTGCCAGGTGAGGCTGACCCAGGCCTGGAAGCGGAACGCCTCCTCGCGGGCCGGCAGGGCCAGACTCAGGGAGGTCCAGTGGTGGGCGGTGTCGACCTCGTAGCGCCAATGCGTCCGGCGCAGCAGCTCCCGGAGCCTGGGCGGCCGGGCGAGAGGCATCGGCTCACGAAAGCCGGGATCGGGTGCGGCCAGGTACACGACACTGGTATGGCCCGAGGGGCGGTCGACCTGCGGAGCCAACGACAGCACGGGCACCGTGGCTTCCTGGACGATCGGGTTGAGGATTTCGTTCTGTTTCATCGCGCCACCTCCGTAGCGTTAAGAACATCCGACAGGCTGCGGAGAACGGCGAGATCGGGCTCGTCACTGCTCCACTGCCGGGCCCAGTAGCGCAGCGTCCGCCGCTCGCGTTCGGTCTCCGGCAATGCGCGGACGAGCCGGAACAGCAGTTCTTCGCCGTCGCTGGTCCCGGCATTTCTGGCGAGCTGCAACAAGGCGTCTATCGCCAGCTGGGCGGTCTGGTTGTGGTTGAACGAGGTGCGCCAGAGAGACGCGACCCGCTCCAGGTTCTTCGGGTCGGTGGCGATGGCGCGCAGTACCGGTGCAAGGCGGCTGTCGTCGTGATAGCCCCCGACCGGTGGCCGCCCAATGATGCCTAGCGTGGCGGCCATCGCGACGTTGGACGGACCGACCTCCTTGACGTCCGCCCATGAGGTCATCCGCTCGAGCACGCGTGCGCTCTGAGCGGATCCGCCGTCGCCGAAGAGGTCGCCGACCGCCCGCATGATCGCGTTCCAGAGCCGATACTGATAGCGCCCCGGTGTCCAATCGAGCAGCCGGCGGGTGATGACCTCGAGCGCACGATCGCAATGGGTCGCGCCGACCGAACCTCCCAGCGCAACGGCGGCGGTCATCCTGAAACGGGGATCCGCGGACGCCTCGGGTCCCGCCCATTTCTCCAGCAGTTCCCAGACGATGCTCGTGAGCTCGGGGTGGAGGGCAGGTGCCCGCAGGGCAATACCCGCGGCACGGCGGCTGCGGTGATCATCGCTGGCCGCCCACCCGTGGAGGATCCGGCTCCGGATGAAGTCGAAGTCGTACTCGGCGAGCACTCCGACTGCGATGGCGGCGCGATCCCGGACATAGGGATCGGACTTTCCCACCAACTCGGTGAGCCAGCCGAGATAGATCTCCTGGAGATAGGGGAAGTCGAACCAGAGCACCTTCAACATCTCGCGGGGAAAGCCCTGACGGTTCGACGCCACGGCGTAAATCGGCACCTCCCCGTACTCGGTGGCCAACCGGCTCGGTGACCTGGTCGCGTCCACCGCGGCGAGCATCGGCCGGGCCGGGCGGTCCAACGTTCTGATGCATGACTGGCCCTTGGGATCCTCGGCCTGTTGGATGAGCTCGTCCAACCGGCGCGCCCCGGCGACCACGGTGGGGAACGAGAGCCCGTCCAGCGCGGCCAGCGCCAGGGCGAACGCGCGATCTTCCCGATGCGGCAGTTTCGCGAACCAGTCGGCGGCACCCTGCGCCTCCTGCAACGCCGCCGTCACCGAGCTACGGCCGAGAAGCACGTTCTTGAGCGCGGTGCCCAGACCTGCGGCCTGCCCTGCACCCGCAAGGCTCGTCACTGCCTCGACGACCTCCGGCAGGCCCAGCAGTTCGGCGACGGCCACGCTGGACGCTTCGATCTCGGGCCGTAGATACAGCCCGAGCACCTCGGAAAGGTCCGCGGGACTGTCCAGCGAATGCCGGTGACGATTGAGCTCGAGTGGCCAACGGGCCCCCTCCGGCAAGATCACGACCATGTGGGCACGGCGTTCGCGCAACGCTTCGATCAGTCGCTCGGCCTCGGCTGCCTCGACCGCCCCGGCGGCGAGTTCGGCGAGATCCGTCCAGAGGTAACCGGTGTCGTCGGCCAGTTCATCGACGTCGAGATCGGCCAGGCCGCCGCCCGTCAGATGGTTGACCTGTCCGTCGCAGAGCGCATCCAGCACGTGCGTGGCGATGTGCTGGCGGCCCGAGCCGGGACGGCCGCAGACGACGACCAGATTCGCATCGAGCAGCCGGTCACGCAGGTCCGGGTAGTCACCGGGACAAACGAAGTACCTGCGTACCCGGGCCAGCGTCTCGGCGGAGATGCCGCTGCTCCGGTAGGGAGCCGCCGGCCGGACCGAACCGTGGAAGTTGATCTGCTGATTGGTCTGCAGGCCGAAGATGGCGGAGGCGGCATCGAGCGCCCGCGACTCGGCGGCGAACTCCGCCGCGTTGGTCAGCGCGTCCTCAGCGATGGCGTTTGCCGCGTGCGGCTCCTTCTCCGCTGTCTCGCGCTGCTCCGCGGCGGGCCGGTCCTCACCCTGCCCGGCTTTGTCCTTCGACGCTGGTTCCGCCTGGGGCTTGGCGTCCGGGTCATCAGTGGACATCAGTGATCACCACGGGCGTGGGGCCGCCCGCCGATGTTGATGGTTCCGCTGTTCGTACCGCCGACGACGCCGACATCACCTTTGATCTTGTTCATCTGCCGGTTGTCCACCCTCATGACCGGGACCGCAGTCGAATCCACCGGCCTGACCGCCGGCTCGCGGCGGGGGCTGCCTGGCTGTTCCGAAGCCCCGGTCACGGTGACCCACGTCCGCAACGGGCCTCGCTTCGTTCCCAGGCGGCGCATCCGGAAAGCGCCGGGATCCGGCGATGGATAGCCCCGTACGACACCGTGGTAAAGCTCGTCCGGCACCACAACCGCCATCCGCCCGCCCCGCGCGTCTCGCAGAGCACTGCGCAACTCCTCCGAGTCGACCATCGCGAACGCCAGGTCAAGAGCGGCGCCGCTGGATCCGTGATCGTCTCGTACGGCCTCCCCGTGATGAACGACCATCCGCAGCCGCAGCGCCGGAGCACCGACTCTGCGGGCCCGCAGAGCCTCGTCGATCGTCGCCAGGAACGGGTCGAGAAGCTGACGCTTCGAGACGGTCGCGTCGAACAGAAGGAAAATCCCGTCTCCCCGGTCCTCGACCGTCACCGACTCCGCCGCAACGGCGCTGAGGTCCAGGGCGGTCGTCACTATCTCGTAGAGGTCGTTCCGTACTGCGGTCTTCTCCGGGCCGGAGAGGCTGCCGGAGGCTTCGATGTCCAACACGACGATGGAAAAATGCTGTGCTACGCCCATTTCTGCTCCCCCTGGATCTGACACCCCGATGTGTCTATCCCGCCCGGGTTGCAGCGTCTGTGGATTAATACGGGTTCAGAGCGCCGATCTGAGCTTTGCCGGATCCAGCACGATGATTTTCTGCCGCGCGGTGCGGACCAGACCCTGGTCCCGCAGTTCACGAAACGCCTTGGCAGCCGCGTCGAGGGACGCGCCAGTCGCCCCCGCGATCTCCGCCTGCGTGAGCTTCAACCCGATCTCGACCTCGCGCTCCCCCGCCCGGATTCCGTGCGTGCGAGCAAGCTCGGCGAGCAGAAAGGCGACCCGGTCGATCACCTCGAAACCGGTGAACTCGATCCGCCGCCGGTCGGACTCCCGCAACCGTTCGGCGATCGCCTCAAGGACCGCGAACAGCGCACCGGGATCCTCCCGGAGCCGCTGGCGGAAGGTGGAGGCCGGCACCACCCGTACAGTCACGACGCTCAATGCCCGCACGGTCGCGGATCGGGGCTTTCCGTAGAGGGCTCCCAGCTCGCCGACGATCTCCCCGGCCCCGCGAAGGGCGAGTAAGGCCTCGCGACCTCTGGACGTGGACACCGTGATCTTCACGACGCCTTGGAGAATGATGGCGATGTGATCCGACTCGTCACCTTCGAAGAACAACGGCTCACGCGCCGGGAAATGAACGACCCTGCCCCCCGGAAGCAGGTCGGACATCTTCGCACGTAGGTCAGCGGGGAATAGCGACTCAGTAAGGCCAATCATTGATGTCCTTGGGTCTACTGCGGCTCGCAGACCTCATCCAAACACATAAAGCACTCAGACGGCTACCCTAGGTAGTTCCCTACCGTGCTACACGGGCGACCTCAGGGGGTGACCACGGTTTCCTGATGGTCCACCCGGGGATCTAGCTGTTAGGCGGTCCCACATCGAGGGGTCCATTCAGGTCGATGGCCGACAGGTGGCCGAAGGGTCGAAGGGTCTCGGCGATACAGCCGACGTTGCCGGAGGTCCCCGCAGTGGACAGGCAAGCCCGCTCCGCCCAGGCGCCCATCCCGGGTCACGTCTCCACCTGAATCAAGGAACGGGCCGAACGCCTCAGCCCCCGGCGGCCAGCCGGCTGCGCATGTCCGGATGCGGGTCAATGACGGACGGGCGACGCTCGCGGACCTCGTCGCGCATCTTACGAAGGCGGTCACCGGCCAGGTAGTGACGGCCGCGCGTCTCGCCCTGGGGATACAGCAGGCCCAGATCGGTCAGCCGACCGAGGTCGCGGGTGGCGGTGCGGGTCTCGACCTCGGCCATCTTCATGTAGCCGGACCGGCGGATGCGGTAACCGAGGACTGCCTCGTACAGAATCCCGGTCACCCGCTCTGGAAGGTGGTGTTCACCGACGACATTGTCGAGCTCGATCCAGACCTCGGAGGCTTCGGTGACCCGCTGAGCGACGGTCTGGGCCTGCATGTGGTGCGCCCGGAGATTGAAACTCGCCCACAGTGCAGCATCGGCGCGAGGCCGCCACGAACCCTGACCGGTCAGGGCGAGCACCTGGTAGTAATCGTCCGTGTTGTGCCCGAGCCACTCCTCGATGCTCGAGAACGCCGGCTCGACAATGGTCTGTCTGGAGAGGGTCAGCGTCTGCAGCGCCCGGGCCATCCGGCCGTTCCCGTCGCGGAAAGGATGGATCATGACGAGGTTGAGGTGGGCCATCGCCGCGCGGACGAGCGGATCGACATCCAGGTCGGCCTGCAGGCTCCCCGCCAGTTCCTCCATGAGCCCAGGAACCTGCCGCGCGTCGGGTCCCTCGTAGACAACAACCTCCCGTTTGTCGTCATGTACATAGATCGGCCCGCTCCGGTACTGGCCCGGACTCTTGCGGAGCTCGTGCGCGAGCATCATGTAATGCATGCCGCACATCGCGGTGGTGTCGATCCTGGAGTGCGGGTTGCCGGCCATCTGCAGGACGTAACCGAGCGCGTGCCGGTATCCGCGGATCTCTGCCCAGGTCCGCCCGTCGGCGCTCAGCGGCTCTTCATCGTCGAGGGCCGCAGCGGCGTCATCTTCGTCGACGACGTAGCCCTCAATGCTGTTGGACCCACGAATAGCCCGGGCGAGCATCGTGCGACGCAGTCCGCCCTGCCACCGCCGCGGCGCGCGCAGCACGCTGGCCAACTGCTGCCGCATGCCGTGAATCTCCGCGAGGACGTTCTGATCCTCATCGGCCAGAGGCGGATTACCGTAGATCACGGTGACTCGTTGTCTCTAACATAACGCCATCCTATTGATTTTGGCGCAAGGTAAGAGACATCGCGCCACTCTCGTTCAGCTTCGGAGGCGTCATGTTATCAACGTAGGTACATAGCAACCAAATGATTTCCCGCCGCCTGCCCGGGGCGGCTCCGGGCAGGCGGCGAGGGGTCAGCCGGCTACGGCCAGGTATACCAATGCGCCCAGGACGCCGAGGAAGACGACGATCAGGCCGATTACGGCCAGGGTCGACGGTCCTCCGCTTTCTTCCGGCTCGGGTTGCTGCCGGCCTCGGATCCCGCTCTTGTCCACGAAGACCCTCCAGGTCGAAGCAGGCGACGGAATGTCACCGGCTTCGCGGAAGATAGCCATCCGGGCGGGGGTGTGACGAGGGGTCGTTCCGCAGGGCGAAACGCGGCGGGATCTCAGGCCGGGCGCTGGCGTCCCAGGACCTGGCGGATGAGCTGGCCGGTCTGGTCGAGGCGCGAGCGGGGGTAACGCAGTGCGGCGCCGAGGACGGCGACGGTGCCGACGACGCGGCCGGATTCGTGGACGGGGACTGCGACGCCTGCCATGCCGGCGAGGAATTCGCCGGACTGGATGGCGTACCCGCGGGCTCTGCTGGCTTCGACGTCGGTGGTGAGCTGGCCGGGGTTGACGATCGTGCGGGCTGTGCGGGCGGTGAGGCGGAGCTGGGGGACGATGGCCGCGACGCCTTCCGGGGGCAGGCCGGAGAGGACGGCCTTGGCCATGCAGCCGCTGGTGATCATCATGCGGTGGCCGAGCGGGGAGGTGGCCGCGGCCGGGTGCTTGGACTGGCGTTTGCCGACGATGAGCAGGGAGAGCGACGACCAGTCGGCCTCCGCGACGAGGACCGTCTCGCCGGTCATCCGGGAGAGCTCGTCGGCGACGGCGCGGGTGCGCAGGCCTATCGACGAGGTTTCGGCGACCTGGCTGCCGAGCTCCAGCAGGCGGGCGCCGAGCAGGTAGGAGCCGTCCGGGTCCTGGCGCAGGAAGCCGCGGTCGATGAGGGTCACGGCGAGGCGGCGGGTGCTGGGGCGGGGCAGGCCGACGGCGTCCGCGAGCTCCGAGAGCTGCATGCGCGGGTGGGCAGCGCTGAACGCGCCCAGGATGTCCAGGGCGCGGGCGACCGAGCGGACCTCGGGCCGCCGTTCCTCCGGTGCGGTCATCCAGCACACCTCCGGCCTCACTGCTCAATTGCCGAGAAGATACCTCGCTGCCTTAGTACGTCCGCGGGCCGACATAAGCTCAACCGCATGGTGGCGCAGGCGAGCAGGCTCAAGAACGTCCGGTACGACATCCGCGGCCCCGTGCTGCGCCGGGCCCAGGAGCTGGAGGCGGCCGGGCATCGCATCCTCAAGCTCAACCTGGGCAATCCCGCGCCGTGGGGGCTGAACACCCCGGAGCCGATCGTCGCGGACATGGTGCAGCACCTGGGTGACGCCGAGGGTTACAGCGACGCCCGCGGCATCTATTCCGCCCGGGTCGCCGTCGCGCAGTATTACCAGACGCTCGGCGTGAAGAACGTCCAGCCCGATGACGTGTTCCTCGGCAACGGCGTCAGCGAGCTGATCGTCATGTCGCTGCAGGCCCTGCTGAACACCGGCGACGAGGTGCTGGTGCCGAGCCCGGACTACCCGCTGTGGACCGGCGCGGTGACGTTGTGCGGCGGGCGGCCGGTGCACTACCGCTGCGACGAGTCACTGGGCTGGGAGCCCGACCTGGAGCATCTCGCGGCGCAGATCACGCCGAACACCCGCGCCATGGTGATCATCAACCCGAACAACCCGACCGGCGCGGTCTACTCCCGGGAGATCCTGCTGGGGATGCTCGACATCGCCCGCCGGCACGATCTGCTGGTCCTCGCGGACGAGATCTACGACAAGATCCTCTACGACGACGCGAAGCACGAGTGCGCCGCCGCGCTCGCCCCGGATCTGCTGGTCATCACGATGAGCGGGCTGTCGAAGGCGTACCGGGCGGCGGGGTTCCGGTCGGGCTGGATGGCGATCAGCGGCCCCACGGGCACGGCCACCGAATACCTCGAGGGCGTGCAACTGCTCGCGAACATGCGGCTCTGCCCGAACGTGCCGGCGCAGCACGCGGTGCAGACCGCGCTGGGCGGGTTCCAGAGCATCAACACGCTGATCCGGCCGGGCGGACGGCTCTACGAGCAGCGCAATCACGCGTACAACAAGATCAATGCCATTCCCGGGGTTGATGCCGTGCAGCCGCGTGGCGCGCTGTATCTCTTCGCGCGGCTGGACCCCGAGGTGCACAAGATCCGGGACGACCAGAAGCTGATCATCGATCTGCTGGAGCAGGAGCTGATGCTGCTTTCCCACGGCACCGGCTTCAACCTGCCGACCCCCGACCACATCCGCCTGGTCTTCCTCGCCCCGGTCGACGTCCTCGACGACGCCACCGACCGCCTGCACCGCTTCCTCGAGACCTACCGTCAGTAGACCTCTTTGCCCAGCTTGTCGAGCTTGTGGGTCTGCCAGTAGACGTCCCACTTGTCGCCGACCTTTTTCGGGACCTTGCCCGCGGGATAGCGCACGTATCCCGCGGGCGGGTCCTGACCGTCCGGGACGCAGGTGCTGCCGGTGGCGCTGTCCGCGAGTTTGACCGGGTAGTTGCCGCCACCGCAGATCGCGTCCGCGGTGCAGCCCCCGGTCAGCACCGCTGCTGCCAGACCGGCGACGACAAGAGCGGGCAACCTAGCCAAGGTCTTTGTGGAACACGAGGAACGAGCACTCGGTGGCGAGCAGCGGCGCGAGGTGCGGGAACATCTCGTCGATCGAGCCGGTGCTGACCTGCCGGTAGCCGATGCGGGTGTACCAGGCGCGGAGGAATTCCTTCACCGGGTGCTCCCAGTCACGCGGCACGAGCAGCTCGCACTGCATCGTCGGGAACCCCTGGGCCCGCGCCCAGTCCTCGGCGAACTGCACCAGCTGCCGTCCGATGCCACTGCCCTGCTCCGACGGCTCCGCGGCCAGCATGCCGAACTCGCCGAGACCCGGCTCGAGCCGCACGATGCGAACCTGGCCCACGACGCGGCCCGCTCGGCGGGCGACGGCGATCTCCCCGGCGTCGACCAGCCCGCGCATCTCGGCGGCCGTGGTGCGCTCGGCGCCGTCGCGCCAAAGGCCCTTCTCACCATCGGCGTAAACCGTGTTGACGAGCGCGGTCAGCGCCTCGACGTCGTCGGGTGCAGCCGGCGTTATCTCGATGTCCACAACTCGAAATCTAGCGCGTGGGCAGGCGGATGGTCACTGTCGTGCCGACGCCCTCGGTGGACTCCACGGAGATGCGGCCGCTGTGGTTGTCGACGATCGTGCGCACGATGGCCAGGCCGAGGCCGGTGCCGGGGATCGCCTGGTGGATGGCGTTGGTCGCGCGGAAGAAGCGGGTGAACAGGGCTTCCTGCTCGGGCGGCGGGATACCGATGCCGGTGTCCGCGACCACGAGGTTCACCTCTCCCTCGACCCGGTGCACACGCAGGGTGACCGTGCCACCGGCAGGGGTGAACTTGACCGCGTTCGTCAACAGGTTCATCAGGACCCGCTCGAGCTGCTCCGGGTCGGCGGTGAGCTCCTGCGGGCCGTCCAGTTCGGGCTCGAGGCGTACCTCACCCTTGTCCGCGGCCGGGCCGATCGCCGAGAGTGCCTGCTCCGCGAGCGCGACCAGGTCGACCGGCCGGCGGGCGGTCTTGAACGAACCTGTCTCGATCTTCGACAGGGTGAGCATGTCCTCGATCAGTTCCCGCAACCGGCGCGTGTTGCGGGCGATGACGTCCAGCATCCGGCGCTGCGGCGGGTCCACCTCGCCGGCGTCGGCGTCCAGCAGCAGCTCGACATACCCGGCAATGCTGGTCAGCGGCGTGCGCAGCTCGTGCGACACGGTCGACATGAAATCGGTCTTGGCGTTGTCGAGCTCCTGCAGCCGGGCCACGAGATGCTGTTCGCGCTCGTAGAGCCGGGCCAGGTGCACGCCCCGGCCCAGGTCGGCGGCGACCACCTCGGTCAGCCGCACCTCGACCGGCGTCCAGTCCGGCCCGGTGTCGCGGATCAGGGTGAGCGCGCCCAGGCATTCGTCGCCGCCGCTGACCGCCACCGTCAGCACCGGGCCGTCGCCGGCCGCGGCCCACGCGCGCCGCTCCGCCTCCGGGGGTTCGACCTCCCCGGCCGGCGCGGGGTCGTTGGTCACCCAGACATCCCCGGTCCGCAACCAGGTCGCATCGGTTTCAGCCAATTCTTTGAGTACGCCGTGAGCGTGCTCGTCGTGCAGGCTCGCGACCGGCGGCAGTCCGGTCTGCCCTGGAGCCATCCGCAGCAGCACATGCTCGGCGCCGATCGTGGTGCCCAGCCCGTCCAGGGCCTCCCGGACGGCGTCCTCGACCTTGAGATGCGCCCGGATCCGGTAACCGAGCGCCCGCACCTCGCCCCGCTGACGTGCCACGGCGGCCTCGGCGACCCGCGTACGGTCAGCCTCCTCGGCCAGCTCGTTGACGGCCTGCGCCACCGCCCGGATCTCGGTGGGCCCGACCGTCGCGTCCGCCCGCGAATTCAGGACGCCGGCGCGGCGGCGGTCGATCACCGCGACGACACCGGCCAGCGGCAGGGTGATGCGGCGGGTGGTGACAATGGCGGCGAGTACGGCGGTCACCGCGGCGAGCAGCGTCAGCGCCACCACCACGGCGGTGGTCACCGTGCTGAGCCGGGAGCTGCGTTTCTGCAGGTTCGCGGCGCGTACGGCGAGGGCGGCGTCGAACTGCGCGTTCTCGGCCGCGAACGCCTCGAAGAGCGGCCTGCCCTGGCTCACGTACGCGGCGGCGGTGTCACTGCGGGGCACGGCCAGCCGCTGCTGCTCGGCGTGCTGCCACCAGACGTCGGCACGGTCGAGCTGGTCGTTGATCGAGGCCCGTTCGTCGGCGCGGGCCAGGCCGGTCAGCGCCCTGCCCGACGTCGTGTAGGCGGTCCGCGCCACCTGGTACGAATCCAGCAACTGGCTGTCGCCGGTCAGCAGATAACCGCGCAAACCCCGCTGGGCGTCACCGAGAACGCTGCGCAGCTCGGCATTGGCGAGTTCCAACGGCTGAACGTACGCGGAGAGCTCCCGCACCACCCGGTGCTGCATCACCAGGGCGGTGGTCTCGGCGACCCCGGAACACACGATGAGCAGCACCAGTACGCCGAAGACCCCGGTCAGGAGCCGGCCGACGGACCTGCTCGGGCGCATCGGCGTACCCGTGGGGGTCAGGCCCGGGTCCGGCTCAGCAGGGCCTGGATCCGGGAGACCAGCTCGCGTGGGCTGAAAGGTTTGGTCACGTAATCGTCGGCACCGGCGCTGAACCCGCCCTCGACGTCCTGCTCCTGCACCCGCGCGGTCAGCATGATGATCAGCATCCCGGCGGTCGCCGGGTCGGCCCGCAGCATCCGGCACACGTCGATCCCGGAAAGCCCCGGCATCGAGACGTCGAGCACGGCGAGCGTCGGCTGCCGGGAGCGCGCCTGCTCCAGCGCCGCCTGCCCGTCCTCGACCGAGATCACCTCGAGGCCGGCCTGCTCCAGCTTGAACGCGACCAGGTCCCGGATATCGGCATCGTCATCGGCGACCAGCACCACCGTCACGGCTGCTCCCCCTCAAACTAGGCGCTCATCCGACGATATCGCCTCATCTCCGGCGTGACTGCCGGTCTCCGCAACCGCACCGCAACTTGTACGCAGCGAGAATGCATCTTGGCCCAGGTGTGCTGTCACTAGCCCGCCCGCTCGATACCGGCAGGAGGACCCGATGCCCGTACTTGATACCGACGACACCCGCACCGACGCGCTGTTCGTCTCCCACCTGCAACGCTCCCAGCAACCCACCCCGGAGTTGATCCGGGCCGCGGTGACCGCCACGGTCGACCGCCTCGGCGAGAACACCTGCGCCGCCCTGGTCGCCCAGGAATTCGGCGAACACCCCGACTGCGCCCTCGGCCGCATGCGCTGGGCCCGCCGCGCCATCCAGGCCGCCTTCGCCGCCTGACCCGCGCACCCTCTCTTTTTCGGCGCGGGGACCACTGCCGCACCCGCCGATGACGGCCCCTTGCGCGCTTCTTCGGTCAGCGGCGCAGGCGCGCTTTTTCGGTCAGCGGCGCAGGCAGAACGGGTGGCCGGCCGGGTCGCGCAGCACCCGGAAGCTCTCCGGCGCCGGTTGTCCCTCTTCTTTCGTCGCTCCCAGCCCGATCGCCTGCTCCTCCGCCTCGTCGAGGCTCTCGGTGCCGTCGACGGACAGGTCGAGATGCATCTGCTGGGAACCCTCCGCCGAGGGCCAGGTCGGCGGCTGGTAGCCGGAAACGCGGACGGCCCCGACGTAGAGCGCGCCCGCCTTGACCGCGCAGAAGTCCGGTGTCTCGATCGCGACCTCGCCGCCGAGCATGGCGGCCCAGAACTGGGCCAGGCCGGCCGGGTCGGGGCCTTCGAGGTTGATCGCAGCGACGTGGGCTACAGCCATGGTTCCTCCAACGACGGGAATGTTGGGGCGACCCTAGCATCAAAAAGAGAGGTCACTCTTTTTGACAGCCTGCGGCTACCCCTCGATGATCGCCATCAGAGCGGCCACGAAGGGGGCGGGCTCCACGTCGCCACGGATCGCTATCTGCTGGCTGTAGCTGGCACAGAGGGCCACGAACGCCTCGGCGATCTGCCCGGCGTGCGCGCGCCGGCGCTCGGGAACCAGCTCGGCGATCGCGGCCCGCCCGGCGGCGAGCTGCTGCCGGACAATGACCGCGAGCTGCGGAGACACTGCCGCCTCGGCGTAGATCTGAGCGACCAGCCGGGCATGGTCGGTGTCCCGCGCCCGCACGCGGACGTGCTCGAGGAAGCCGGCGACAGCCTCGGTGGTGAGCGCGTTGGGCAGGGCCTCGGTCCCCTGCTCACAGACGGCGACGACGATCTCGTCCTTGCTGGTGAAATACCGGTAGATGGCCCCGTTAGACAGCCCGGACTCGGCGACGATGTCGGCCATCGACGTGCGGGCGAAGCCATGGCTGGCGAACCGGGCGCGGGCGGCGTCCACGATCTGCAGCCGGCGAGCGTCGAGGTGCGCTTGACTGACCCTAGGCATAAAAAGAGTGACCCCTCGCTTTACTTGATACCATGGCGAGCCTACCCCTCCGGCACCACCCACCAGGAGTTGCCATGCGATACCAGACCTTCGGCCGGCTGACCGGACTACGCGTGTCGGAGTACACGCTCGGCACCGCGGGCTTCAGCACCTCGAACCCCGAAGCACCACAGATCTTCGAAGCCTTCGCCGCCGCCGGTGGCACCACGATCGACACGTCCAACATCTACCAGGACGGGCAGGCCGAAACCGTGCTCGGCGAACTGCTCGGACGCGACCGGGACGACTTCGTGGTCATCACGAAGTACAGCGGGACCAGGCAGGCCCAGCCCCGCCCCGGCACAACCGGCAACAGCCGCAAGAGCATGATCCGCTCCCTCGAGGCGAGCCTGCGCCGGCTGAAGACCGATTACGTCGACGTCTACATGCCGCACTTCCCCGACGGCGTCACCCCGATCGAGGAGATCCTGGCCGGCTTCGACGACCTGGTCCGCGCCGGCAAGATCCTGCACGGTGGCCTCTCCAACTTCCCGGCCTGGCGCGTAGCCGGCGCCGCGCTCCGGGCCGATCTGCAGGGCCTGGCCCCGCTGGTCGGCGTACAGACGGAATACAGCCTGGCCGAACGATCCGCCGAGCGTGAGCTGCTGCCGATGGCGCAGGCCCACGGCCTGGGCGTGGTCCTGTACTCACCCCTCGCAGGCGGGTTGCTCACCGGCAAGTACCGCCTCGGTGAACAGGGCCGGCTCAGCGCCCGCGGCGACGCCATCGAGAGCGACGCCCACCGCACCGCCGTCGTCGACGCCGTCCTGGCCGTCGCCGACGAGATCGGCACCACCGCGGTCCAGGTCGCCCTGGCCTGGCTGCGCCGCCGGGCCGCCCTCGCCCCCACGGCGCTGATCCCGATCGTCGGCCCTCGCACCCTGGCCCAGCTGGAGGAATACCTGAAATCGCTCCAGCTCGACCTCACCGACAAGCACTACCAGCAACTGGACGACGCCAGCGCCATCAGGCTGGGAACCCCGCACGAGGACGTCGCCGCCGCCCTGACCCACGGCGCCGACGGCGACCGCACCCTCCTCGACCCCCACGCCGTCCCCGTCATCTGACCGCCACGACGTCCCGGATGATCAGGCAGGATCGGCACCGGGCCGGGCTCGCGGGGTGATCAACCAAACTCAGAACCGGGCCACACTTCCCCACCGCGCTCCGCAGGGTGGTCAGGCGGGCTCGGGCCGGGCCTCCCAGGGTGATCAGGCGGGCTCGGGCCGGGCCTCCCAGGGTGATCAGGCGGGCTCGGGCCGGGCCTCCCAGGGTGATCAGGCGGGCTCGGGCCGGGCCTCCCAGGGTGATCAGGCGGGCTCGGGCGGGCTCGGGGACCGGGCCGGGCCCCCGGGGTGGTCAGGCGGGCTCGGGGACCGGGCCGGCGGGTTCGCCGGGGACGTTGCCCGGGTCGTCGGGGCCGGGCATCGGCTCGACCGGGGCGGGCGGCAGCGTTTCCGGGGTGTCCGGGGAGAGCACGCCCGGGTCATCCGGGATGGGCTCGCTGGGGTCGATGGGCGGATAGTTGTCCGGGTCGGGTCCTGGCTGCACCATGTCCCCTTTGTGCCCACCCCGGCCCGGTCTCATGCGCGATCTCCGCCGAGAGCGGCGGCCAGCAACCGCTCCAGCTTGGCGGCCCGGCCGGGATTCTGGTGCGAGACCCAGGACACCCACCCCTTCAGGTACGCGGAAAAGTCTGCATGCCCGTCCCGATTCGCCTCATCCAGCCCCCGCCGCGCGGCATCGTGCAGCACCGCCCGCAGCCTGTCGTACTCAACCCGTGCCACGGCCGGCCGCTCGTTGACGACGAGCCCGGCCAGCACCTGCCGGTCGCCCTGCCCCCGGACCCGGGTCTTCGCCCGACGCAACCGGAACCCCTCGTCGTTCACCACCGCCTCGAGCGCCGTCAGCAACCGCTGCGCGGACACCCGAGGCCCGGAGAACGCGAGGTCGTCGGCGTACCGCGTGTAGCTCATCCCGAACCGCGCGGCGAGCCCGCTCAACCGCCGGTCCAACCGGTACGCGACCAGATTCGCCAGCGCGGGCGAGCTCGGCGCCCCTTGCGGCAGATGGGCGTGCCGCAGCAACGGAAGATACTTGCCCCGCAAGATGTCGGCCGGGGTCCGGGTCGTGGTCAGCGCGGCGAGGGCATGCGCGACAGGCTCCGGATATCCCGCCGTGCGGAACAGCCCATAGATCCGCGGCGCCGTGACGCTGGAGAAGAATGAGGCCAGATCGGCCCGGATCACCATCGGCTGCCCGCTGTGCGGCGCGGCGAACGTGTGCACCCCACGACCGGGAACGAAGCCATGAGCAGCAGGATGAACCGGAATCCGCCCGAGCACCCCGTCGAGCAGCCGCCGCTGCGCCACCCGCAGCCGGGCCTTGGGCGCCTCGATCAGCCGATGCGGCAGCCACCGATACCGGTAGTGCCGTAACCGCTGGTCCCGAGCGTGCCGATTGATCTCCTTCCGGTCCGCGAACCAGTCCAGCTCAGCACCGCTGATCCCGAGAAATGCCGAGAGCGCCGGCAGATCATCGATCCGCGCCGTGTCCCAGCGCATCCGGACCACGCGCACAGGCACGGCCCGCCGCACCACCACCGGATGCGGCCGCACATGCCTGCCGAGAAAGGCCGCCAACTCCCGCGGCCGATCCGCCGGAGCATCCCTGTACGCCCGGAGCACCCCCGCCACCACCGGCCGCAACCACCACGGCCGCCCACCCAGCACCTCAGCCCCCGCTTCCACCAGCCGCCCCAACATCCACCCCGACCCCACAGCCCGCGCCGCAGTTCGGCCGATACGACCCGGGCGTGAACCGACGGCCGGCCCGGCAGCCCCGTCCAAACCCGCAGCCCCGGCCAAATCCGCAGCCCGCGACGCGCTCGACGCGCTCGACGCGGCCGGCCCAGCCGAAGCGCTCGACCCAGCCGAAGCGCTCGACCCAGCCGAAGCGCTCGACGCGGCCGGACCAAGATCAGCCCGTGACGCAGCCAGACCAAGGTCAGCCGGAGACGCGGCCAGGGCTTGCGGGGCCGGGGCCGGGCGATCCGGTCGGCGCAGGGTGAGGTGATGTGGGCGTGGATGGATCGCCGGGGTGGCGGCCTCGGTGAGGAAGGCGTCGGCCAGGGCGGTTGCTACTTGGGTGGGGGTGGCAGCGCGGCCCGACGATGCCCGGTTGTGCCTGCGTCGTGCCGCGCGGAGCGCGGGGGCACGCCGGCGGTGCTGTGCCTGGCTGATCATGTCGCCCCCGGGGTTGCCCCGGAGAGACCGTCGGCGGACCGGCGGTCAAGCTCGGGACGCGCTGCCACCAGCCAGGAAGTGTAGGCACCGCCCGCCACCCGCGCACCCTCTCCGACACCCGGTCACCCGCGCGGACAGCCCGGCACAGCGAGAAGCCCACGCCCAGCGCAAAGCCCCGACCCCGCAAGAAGCCCAGCCTCCGCGCAAAGCCCCGACCCCGCGCAAAGCCCGGTTCCACAGACGACCCCGAACCCGCGCGCAAAGCCCGATCCCACAGACGACCCCGAACCCGCGCGCAAAGCCCCCGACCCCGCGGACAAACCCGGAACCCGCGCGTAGAGCCCCGACCCCCCGGACAACCCGACCCCGCGGA
>NZ_BOQP01000037.1 GCF_018332715.1 Winogradskya consettensis
CCACCCTAAACTTGATGCTCCCAGTGAGCTCTTGTAAAAGCGTTTATGCGTCCACTGTGTGATTCACAGCAAACAACCATCCCCCAAACAACGTCATGTTGTTGGGCTGGGTTGATGGTTTAACGCTGATAGCTGTTTCGGTGGTTATAGCGGAGGGGAAACGCCCGGTCTCATTCCGAACCCGGAAGCTAAGCCCTCCAGCGCCGATGGTACTGCACTCGGGAGGGTGTGGGAGAGTAGGACGCCGCCGGACTCAACGTGATGAATGGCCTGCCCTTCGGGGCAGGCCATTCTGCGTTTATGAGCCGCAAATTATTCAGAGACTAGGACGATAATCGCGTGACGACGGCCGTGTTCCCCGCGGTGACCCTGCCGGCCTGCGAGCCCGGTGCCGATCCGTCCGAGATGGCCGGTGCGGTCGCGGCGTGGGCAGTGTCGCCGGCGATGCGTGCTCTGGTGGCGGAATTTGGGCATACAGCGCCGTTCGATGGCCCGGTGACCGAGCTGCTCGATGATCTGGAGCGGTTCTCGGGCCGGCGTTGGGATTACCGGAACGGTCTCGAACGCCAGCAGGCGGTCGGTGAGTCCTTTCTCCCGGCTGCCGATGCGCTGATCCGCTCGGCGGCGGCCTCACTCGGTCTGGCGGGTCGCCACTCGCCTCCGTTGCGGAAATATGACCACGTGCTGGTGCTGGGCGGCACCGTACGCACCATGGTCGCTCGCGCCGAGCTCGCTGCCAGGCTGCTGCGGGACGGGGCCAGTGTCTCCTCTGTCGTGGGGCTCGGCAGCATGCGTCCGTTGAACGCGTCCACCGACGACATTCGCGATTTTGGCCTGCGCGACGGTCTCACCGAGGGCGATGCCGTGGATGAGGGGCTACGCCGGGCGTTCGGTCTGAGCGCATCGCCGACGATCCGCGACGGCGTGAACGCCGTCGAGCAGCCGTGGTGGATCCGCACGTACGCTGCGGCGTCGACACCGATCCACGTGCTGGCTGCGCCCTCCACCGACCCGGGCCGGCGTGCCAATACCGCGGATACCCTGATCGGATGGGCCGGCCTTGTCGAGCCGGCTCCCCGTACCAGTCGCCTGTTGCTGGTGACCTCGGATTTGTTCGTGCCTTTCCAGCATTGTGACGCGGTCCGGATCCTCGGTCTGCGCTTCGGTTGCGCGGTGGACACGGTCGGATTCGACACCGGGAACAGCGATTTGGTGGCGAAGCCCCGGGCGTTCCAGATTCTCCAGGAAGTACGGTCGGCCGTTCGCTCCATGCAGGCCCTGCACCGGTCGCTGAGCTGATCGGGTGCCTGCCGTCACGCGGTGGGGGAGGAGACCAGGGGAATGACGTCGGCGAAGGGGTCTGCCAGGGTCTGCCACGATTCCATTCCCTCGGCGAGTTCCTGGTCGGTGAGCAGGCAGTCGTTCAGGAGGGCGGTCAGCGCGGGGGCGTCCAGACCGAGACCGATGAACGACAGGACGGTGCGGCGGTCGCCGTAGTAGGGGTCCCACGTCAGGTCCGCGGCGAGTCGGCGCATGGGTGAGGCCTCGGACCAGCGGTGGCGGGGGAGTGCCGTCAGCCAGTGGCCCAGGTTGCCGAGCAGGACGCCGCCTCCCGCGGACTCCCAGCTGATCGCCGTGGCGGGGCGGGTGGCGATCCAGAGCTGGCCGCGGCCGCGGACGGGCAGGCCGGTGAGGTCGTCCAGGGCGTCGTGCAGGCGGTCCGGGTGGAACGGGCGGCGGGCCTCGAACAGGACGGCGTTGACGCCGTGGTCGCCGGCCGGGTCGTGCAGGCCGAGCGGGTATCCCTCGAGCGCGCGGGCCGGGGTGGCGGGGATCGCGGGGTTGTGGCGATCGCTGCGCAGGAGCTGGGCGGCCAGCTCCGTGCAGTTCACGGCAGGGGTGTCGCCGACGCGCACCTGGGCTGCCCAGGGGGCCAGGCGGTGGAGCAGGGCGTCGTGCAGGCGGTCGGGGGTGCCCCAGACGACGATCGTGTCGGCGGACTCGAGCTGGCGGGTGAGAACGTCCGCCACGCCGCGGTGGTCGTTGTCGGCGGCGTGCAGGTCGCGGTGGGTGAGCTCGTCCGTAGTGGTCAGGTCGTCGAGGAACGTTCCGGCCTCGACCACCGTGACGAACGAGTCGAAGTGGACGGCGGCCGCGCGGATCAGTTCCGGCTCGATGGCCGGGGGCAGGGCCAGGATGATGTCGCTGTCCGGTCGTTCCCGGCTCAGGCGCACGAGGGCGGGCAGGACATCCTCGCGCACGGCGCAGGAGGCGCAGCCGTGGACCAGGTGCGTTTCCGTGGTTTCGAGGACCTCGGTGGCGGTGCGGATCGTACGGCGGACCACTCCCTCGCGTACGGCGGAAAGGTCGTGGGTCAGCAGGACCAGGGACGGGTCCGTGACCAGTAACGCGCGGGCGACCGCGGCGGTCGCCGCGGAGGAAAAGCCGGCCAGGACGGTGACGCGGGGAGCGTTGGTCATGGGCCCATCTTATTGGAAACCATTTTCATTACAAGCAGGGGTCTCGGGGGAACAGGCGCGGGCCCGGCGCAACTGCGCCGGGCCCGCGGAACTCCGGGGTGGATCAGATGGTGAGCGACCAGCTGTTGATCTTGCCGGTGTCGGACGAGTAGACGTCCTGCACGCTGAGCTTCCAGGTGCCGGTGCCCGTCTCGCTCGACAGGTTGGCCGTGTAGGTCGTGATCACGTTGTCCGCGCTGTCCGAGCTGCTGCTGCTCTTCAGGACGTAGCTGGAGCCGTCCGGTGCGATCAGGTTGATCTTCAGGTCACCGCGATAGGTGTGGGTGATGTTGACCGCGACGCTCGAGCTCGACGACGCGGCGCGGGCACAGGTCAGGGCGATGTTGCTGGTGACCGCCGCGCCGGCGTCCGGGATGGTGACGGCGGTGGAGTTGGTGCCGGTGCAGGCGCCCGACGGCGGTGCGGAGGTCGTCGGCGAGGCGGTCGGCGACGAGGTGGTGCCGCCGGTGCACGTCGGGTCGGCGGTCTGCGCCGGGACGCTGACGGCGGTCCAGGCGGCCTTGACCGTGTTGAACGTGACGCAGTTGTCGCTCGGGAAGAGCGTCTTGGCCGCGGTCAGCGTCCAGGTGCGGTACTTCAGGTACGACGAGCTGGAGGTCTTCAGCAGCATCGCGTTGTACATGATCTTGATGGCGTTCTGGATGCCGACGCCGGTGATCGTGGTGCTGTTACAGGTCGTGCTGGCCGGCTGGCCGTTGCCGCTGGTGCCCTGGGCGAGCAGGTAGAACCAGTGGTTACCGGGGCCCGCAGCCGCGTGGACCTCGTCGCTCGGGGTGCTGCTGGAGTAGCAGTTGTCGTCGCCCGCGAGCGAGGGGTTGTACATGTAGCGGATCGGGCCGCTGCCGACGAGGTTGACCTCTTCGCCGACCTGGTAGTCGGGGGCGTCATTCGGGTTGTTGGCGTACCACTCGGTCGCCGCGCCGAGGGTGTCGGCGACGAACTCCTGGGTTCCGTTGCCGGAGATGCCACCGGGGGTGGTGTCGTCGATGCCGTGGCCCAACTCGTGGCCGACCACGTCGGCCGAGGAGATCCACTGGCCGGCGGTGTTCTTGCCGATCTGGACCTGGGTGCCGTCGTAGTACGCGTTCTGGTCGTTCAGGCCGACGCGGATCGGCCATGCGCCGCCGCTGCCGTTCTGGCCGTTACGGCCGAGCCAGGCGGAGAGCATCGCGGTCTGCTTCTGCGCGACGTAGAACGCGTCGACGCAGCCGGTCTCCTTGCTCGTGCCGACGCCGGTGCCCCACACGTTGTCCGTGCCGGAGAACGTGGTGTTGGTCGAGGCGTCCTGGCAGCTCAGCGTCGTCTGGACCGGGTCCTTGAGGGAGTAGGTCGAGCCGGAGAGCGTGGTGTTGAGCGTGACCGCGCCGTTGATCCAGCCGGTGCCGGTGCCGCTCACGTCCGAGACGTGCTCGGTGGTCTTGACGACCTTGCCGGTGAGGGCGTCCACGTCCACGGTGAGCCGGCTCGGGCCATCGGCGCCGACACCCGAGACGGTGGTCTGCCACACCAGCGACGCTTCCGCGTCCTCCGGGGCCAGGACGGCCAGCGCGGTGCCCTCGTCCTTGGTGACGGACTTGAGCTGCTTGGCCGCGGCGGCCGCGGCGGCCTCCTTGGTGACCTTCGGGGTGGTGGAGAGGCCGGTGATCGGGCGGCTCTGTGCGACCGAGGTGAACTTCTGGTTGCCGGCGGAGTCCGTCATCACCACGAAGTCGCCGCCGTCGACGTTCAGACCCTTGTACGTGCGCAGGTAGGGCACGTACTGCATACCGGCGGAGGAGATCACCGGACGCTGGACGAAGCCGTCGTCCGAACCGACGTGCAGGAAGCTCGGGCGGCTGGCGATCAGGGCCGAGGCCGACGAAGCGGCGTTGGCCTGCGCGGCAGCCGGACTCGGCGGCTGGGCCGTCGCCGGCCCGGCGACGACGACCGCGGCCGACGCGGCCGCGGTGCCGGCCGCCAGGGCGACGATGAGCGGGATTCGGGATTTCACTCGGTGCTCCTTCTCCGCCCGTGGGGTGTCGGGCGTGGTCGGACGTCCGGTGGACGGAGAGTCCTACCTCAATGACGTTGAGGTGACGCTAAGCATCGACGGACGTCACCGAATCAGGGAAAACCCTTGCCCTTGCCCCCGGCCCCCTCACTCGGGCGTAATCTCCCCATTTCTCTGCACGATCAGGTAGCTCTGCGGCGCGGTCTCCCGCTCGTCGGCCGGCCGGCCACCCTGGAACACCGTCGTGAAACCCGCCCCGGCGAGCCGGCTCTCCATCTCGTCGACGGACAGCCAGTACCGATCGAACTCCACCGAGCTGGCGCCGATGCGCCGCAGCGTGCCGTCCCCGGGCTTCCACGCGGTCACCAGGTAGCCGCCGGGCTGCACCACCCGGGCCAGCTCGCGGAACGCCGCCGGCCGGTCGGCGGGCGCGAGGAAGATCAGCGAATACCAGCAGACCACCCCGGCGAGCGAGGCGTCCGCGAACGGCAGCGCGCGCAGATCACCGACGTCGAACGTGGCGTCCGGGTGGTCACGCCGGGCCACCCGGACCATCTCGGGCGACAGGTCAACCCCGTGCGGGCGAAGACCGAGCCCCATCAGGTACGGCGCGAGCCGGCCGGTCCCCGACCCGACGTCCGCGACATCGGCGCCCAGGCCCGCGGCGAGAGTCAGCTCACCGAACAGGCTGAGCACCGACCGCTCGACGGGCATGTCCTCCAGCCAGCCGGCCAGATGCCCGACGTAGAAATCCGCGAGGGCGTCGTGCGCTGTCCGTAATTCCTGCGTCTTGTCATCATCCACGAGCTCATTCTGCGCGGGCCCGCTCCAGCACCTCCTCGGTCGTCAGCGGGCTCTTCGGATGGTGGCTCAGGCACAGCGGTGTGCGTACCTTCGTGAAGGATCGACCTTCCAGGGCGATGTAGAACTCGCCGGTCCGAAGCTGCGAGATGCCGGGCACGTCACCGCCCTTGGCACGGGCCATCTCCCGGGCCGACTCGATCTGGACGGGGGCGTTCATCAGGCCGTAGCTCTGCGTCGCCGCGTTACCGGGGATCTGGTTGTGCAGGCCCTTCGGGGACTGGGTGGCGAACACCAGGCCCAGTCCGTACTTGCGGGCCTGCGACGCGAGCGACAGGGTGCTGCGGGTGCAGGCCGTCATCGCCCCGGACGGCGCGAGCGTCTGCGCCTCGTCCATCACGAACAGGCCGCCCAGTGGGCGATCACCGGCGGGGTTCTTCTTGACCCAGGCGAACAACGCCATCTGCAGCTGATTCACAAAACTCTGCCGCTGATCCTCACCCTGCAGACCGATCAGGCTGATGACGGAAACCCGGGCCCGTTTACCCGTACGCGGTGTGAGCAGTTCCCCCGGATCCACCGCCGTGCCGGCGCCCCCGAACAGCGGGTCTATCACCATCGCCGCCATCAGGGCCTGCCCCAGCTCGGCAGCGACCTTGACCGCCCCCTCACCGAGGCTGCTGACCGACTCCGGCAACTCGTCCAGCATCCCGATGAACCCACGCAGCGTCGTCTCCCGATGCCGCCGCGCATAGTGATCCAGCGCCTCCTTCAGCACGGCGCGACCCCGCTCGGCCTTGACGGTGCTTCCGCTCACCTTGGCACGCGGGGCGAGCGTCGCCAGCGCCGAGTCGATCGCCGCCTCGAACTCGTCCGGGTCGTCGATGAGCTCGTGGAACGCCGGCAGCGGCTGGAAACTGATCGGGCGCCCCGCCGATCGGCGCGGCGTGTAGACCACGACGTCGGTGTTCTCGAGGTAGTCCCGGGCCTTCTCCGCGTCCCCCTCCGCCCAGCCGCCCGGCGGCTCCGGCCAGGCGTCGCCGAGCCGGGCCAGGTCGTTGTTGGGGTCCAGGACGATCGCGGAGACGCCCTGCAGCGCGCACTCCTCGATCACCCGGCGCAGCAGCACGGTCTTGCCCGACCCGGAACCGGCGAAGATCGCCATGTGTTTACGCAGCGCTTCCAGGCCGGCGACCACCGGCTGCCCGGTGTCGAACGAGGTGCCCAGGGAGAACCCCGGCCCGGCGGCCACCGGGTGCGCGGGGACGGCTTCCGGCTGGGGAGCGGCGGCGGGGCGCTCGGGAGCGGTGGCTTCCGGGCCGATGGCTTCCGGGCCGGTGGCTTTCAGGGCTGTGGCCATCGGGCCGGTGGCCGTCGGGTCGGTGGGTTTCAGGCCGGTGGCTTTCAGGCCGGTGGTGGCGTCGGTCAGTGCTTCGGTCAGGAAGGCGATCGAGCGGGTCGGTCTGCGTGCCATCAGCCAGGCCGGGAGGTCGGGTGAGGACTTGGCGAGCAGGTCACGCAGGGCCCAGAGGGTACGCAGATCGTCGTCACCGGCCGTCAGTCGCCGCCCGCCCGCCGCCTCGAACGCCGCCACCGCCTCCACGTTCTTCGGAGTCTGCGGCCACGCGGCGTTGCGCAGCACGAAGACCCGGCGGTTGGCCACCCCGCCGGCCAGCCCCGCTTCGGTGCAGGCCTTGCGGAGCCGGTTGAGTACGGCGGTCGGGTGATACTCCGGGGAGATCCCGCGGAAACCCCAGTGCGACTCCTCCTCGGTCTCCTCGTCGATCGTCCGCCGCAGCCGTGCATGCAGCGCCGGCTTCGTACTGGGCGGCGGATCCTGCTCGAACGTGAGCCCCGCATCGCCGTGCTCGATGATCCACGCCTGCAGCCCGGCAGCGAGCAACCCGGGCAACTCGGTGTCCTCGGCGTCGCGCGTGAGAGCCCGCCCGATGTCCGCCGATGCCCGGAGCTGCTCGAACCGCCGATCCATCTCGTCGAGACTGGACGCCGCGACCGGCGCGGGCACCACGGTGACCACGCCTTCAGCGGGAACGCTCAGGGTCTTCAGCTCCCGGACAACCCCATCCTTGAGGCAGGTGGCGATGTGCGCGGCGACGCTCTTCAACAGATCCCGTGGCATGAAGTTCACGGCGTCGTCGAAGGCGTCATCGTGGATGGGCCAGGTCGGATATGGGGGAGAGAACGACATCATGCGGTAGTGCTGTTCCAGTCGTTTTGCGACCAGGGCCCGGCCGACGGACGGGCTGGGTACCCGGCCGAGGTCCTGCTTGGCCACGAACCTGTCCTGAACCGCGGCGATGGCGTTCTTGCAGATGACCGCCCAGGTGGCGTGCTGGGCGGCCACCACCGTCAGGGTCCGGTGCGTCTGCTCCCGCAGGTCCATCAGACCGTTCGAGATGTGGTCGACCATCACGGAGTCGTGGCCCTTGATCTCCCGATAGTCATGCATCGCCTTCACCATCGGCGCCAGCAGGCCATCGATCTGGTCGATGGCGATGACTGACGGCCCGGTCAGCGCCAGCAGCCAGGACAACTCGCTGACTATCTGCTCCGCCGGATAGGCGCGCCGCGGCAATGCCCACGGGCCGCGTTCGCCCGGCTCACATTCGTCGTCGGAGAGCAGGAAGTTGTTGCCGACTTCCCGGGCGCGGTAGTCGCCCGCGTTGAACACCGCGAGCGCGCGGGCCGTGTGCCGGCAGGCACTTGCCACCGCCGGATCGAACTCGTGAAGGGCTTTCAGCAGAGCCTCGACGGCATCCCGGTCGAGCGGCACGTCTCCGATGATGGCTTGTCGAGCCTCGAACGGCACCCCGACCAGCAGGGTGAGGCGGCGCAGGAAGACCCGTAGTTGAGTCTCGTGCCCTTCGACCTGCCGCTTCAGGCCGTCCAGCATGGAGTGTGCGACGTTCTGCCAGAAGGGGATGCCTTCCACGAGGCTGACCAGGAAGAAGTAGCCGTCCTGGCGCTGTACCTGCTCGCGGACCCAGCCGAGCAGATGGGTCTTGCCCGAGCCGCGCTGACCCTGGACCACGAGCCCGACCGGGCTGCCGGACTTGCTCTCGCGCGCATCGCCGATGGCGTCGAAGACAGCCTCGGCGACCTCGCGGTGCAGGGTGTCGACATGGAACTCCGAGCGGTTCCAGACATCATCGCGGGTGGGAACGAAGCTGATGCGCAGACCTGTCAGTGCCTTGAGGCCATCATCGGTCATAGCGACTCGATCGCGAGGACGTGCTGGTCCCGTGGGCCGATCTTTACCGCAGCGTCGCGATCCCGGGCGGTCAGAGCCTTCTGGTTGGTCTCTTCCTCGATGCGGACGCCGGGGATGCGGGCCATCAGGCGCAGGACGCCGTCGAGGTCGGTGCGGGGGAGCTCGGTGAGGTGGTCGCGGAGGTCGGCGAGGCCGATCCAGCTGCCCGCGGGGTCGGCGATCTTCTTGTACGCGCGCCGGACGAGCAGCTCGATCACGTCGGCGGGGACCGGCTCGGCGGTTGCGGGTGGTTCCGGGGTGTGGGGATGGTCCGTGGCGGGCTGGCCGCCGAAGATGTTTGCCAGGCTGTGGGTGGTGCTGGTCAGGTAGCGGTCGAGGCCGTGCAGGATCGAGTAGAGGGCCTGGCCGGGGGTGTTGCCGGCGGGGATCTCGGTGCTGGTCAATTCGTCGCGGCACCAGGCCCAGCCGGCCTCGCCGAGGGTGAAGAAGTAGGCGCCGCGGTCACCCTTGCGGCACTCGATCAATTTGGCATCGACGAGTTTGATTCTGCTTTTGCCGGTGAGCTGCAGGCCTGCCGAGAATTGTGTCTTGATTTCGGGGTTGGACAGTTCGGCGTTCTCGGCCATCAGGATCAGAAGTAATGATCGTTCGGGGAGGGTGAGTTTCAGGTCAGGCATGAGGGGCCCTTTCATGATTTTCGGCGCGGCGGCCGTCGAGGAGTTGTCTTATCTGGGACAGGACCAGGTCGTGGTGCTGGGTGATCTGGCTGTTCGTGAAGCGCAGGACGGTGTATCCGGCGAGGTGCAGCAGGACGTCGCGCTGGCGGTCCGCGGCGAATTGGGTGGCCTGGCGGTGCTCCGGGCCGTCGATCTCGACGATGCAGCGCTCGTGGTTCCAGAGCAGGTCGAGGCGGACCGGGCTGGTCAGTGGGTGGACCTGGTAGGGCTGGTTCCATTGCCGGCCGGTGGCCCAGGGCGCGGTGCTCAGGGCGGCCTCCAGCAGCTGCTCGGCGTGGCTCGCCGGGTGTGGGCGGCCCGTGATCGGCGGGTAGCTGACGCTGCCGGCCGGGGCGGGGACCTCGGTGGGGTCGCCGGCCAGCAGGGCCGTGCGGTCAGGGGTGCCGAAGGGGATGGTCTCCACCGTGTCGGCCGAGTTCAGCGGGGCGCCGGTGAACCAGGCGCCGAACCCGCCGGCGTCGCAGAACCAGCGGGCCGCGGTGACCAGGGCCTGCTCAGCGGGGGCGGGGAGGGCGACGGGTACGCGTACGAGCAGGGCGGTCCGGTCCCGGTCGAAGCCGGCGGCGATGACCCTGGCGAGACCCGCGGCCCGGATCTCGGCACTGAGCCTGCCCCCGGGCCGGGCCTGCCGGGACAGCGCGCGCTCGGCCAGATCGGCCAGGAACGGCCCGTAGTGCCCACGCTGCTCGGCGGCACGCAGCGCCATCGACCGGACCGCCGCGACCCCGGCCCCCGCCGCGCCCTCTAGCTGGCGCGCCTCGGGGAGCCAGGCCGGGAACAGCTCGCGAGCGGTACGGTCGAGCTGGGCCAGCAGTGCCTCGATGATCTGCGCGGGCCGCTCCCCGGCACCCGCGGCGTACGTGATGATCGCCGGTGCTCCCGGCGGCAGCACCTCGATCGACAGGGCCAGGGTGCCCGCTTGCGGACCTGTCAGCCCGATGGGCCGGTCCAGAGGAAGATCTGTCCAGGCTTGCGCCACGAAATATCCCTCACACGTCATGGGTGAGTCGATTTTGCGGTGGCCACAACCGGAAGACAAGGACGATTCCGGTGCCCGATGCCACCGATCGTGTGAAAAGACCAGCCGGAATATCCGACCGCCATCGTGGACGAACTGTTATGGCGTACGCGGGTCGGTGCGGGAGTAAATTCGCACGGGTGTGGCGGCCGGGTGGATTTGTTTTCTAGAATGCGGCGCGTGTCCACGACCAGGGTCGATGGAAAACCCGAAACCAGCCGCGGGCAGGACGCGATCCGTATCCTGCTCATCATCGCCGCCGCCGCTGAGCCGCTGGCGCCCGAGCCCGCCGGTGGTCCCGCGCCGGCCGACGCTGTCGCGGTTCTGCACAGCCAGGTACGCCTGCAGAAGCTCGACTTCTGGGTTCGCAACCCGGAGTACTTCGCCAACGAGCTGCTGGCGGAGTACGAGCAGACCGGCGACGTCACGTTCCTCGACCAGGCAGCCGCGATCCTGGAGTCCGACGAGCCACAGGTCCGGCGGTATCCGATGCTGCGCTATCTCTTCGGGGCCTACGAGCCGCTGGACGAAGCGCTCGCCGTGCTGCGCAGTGCCGGGCTCGTGGTGCGCCGCAAACGCGGAACCGAGATCCGGGTCCACCGGCACGACTACTACCTGACGCGCCCGGGACGTGCGGCCGCCGACCGGATCGTGCGGGAGGCACCGGTGTTCGAGTACTACGTGCGCCGCACCCGGCTCGTCGCCAGTTTCGCCGAGGGTCAGGGCGGCACGCGCCTGAAGGAACGGCAGTACGAGCAGGACGAATATCGGAACACGGTGATCGGTGACCGCATCGGGTCGATCGCCGAGCGGGTCCGGGAGAGGCTGCGCCGCCATGCCGTGCCCGTGGGGGTGAGCACGCCGTGAGCGGTGAGGAGCTCGCGACCCGGGTCGCCGTGGCCACCGGGCTGGCGGTGCCCGCCGTCGAGCGGGTGTTCCGCGATCAGGGATTCGGCCCGGCGCTGACCGATTCGTTGCCCCGATCCGTCCAGCTGCGCAGGCTGCGGATAGCCGGGGACCGATCGGTCGAGCCCCGCGGGCTGTTCGATCGCGACATCGTGTTCGGCCCGGGCCTGACGGTTCTGGCGGCGGACAACCTGCGCGGCAAGACGAGCGTGCTGGAGCTGATCACCTGGTGCCTGCGCGGATCGCCGCGCAGCAACCTGCAGGGTGTCGTCCGAAGCTGGCTGAGCCGGCTCGACTGCGACGCGGTGATCGGCGGGCGGCCGCTCGGCTTCCGGTTGTCCATCAGGGACGGTGAGCTGGTCGAGGGCCGGGTGCTGTCCGGGCCCGACCCGGACCGGCTCGCCCGCGCCGACACCGCCCAGCCGGGGGAGATCGTCGAGATCGTGCACGCGACGACACCGGCCAGTTTCGCGGACCGGGTCGAGAAGCTCATGATGGAGCTGCTGCACCTGGAGGAGCTGGAGTCGTCGTCCAGCCGCGCCGCCGCGGGGAAGGCCACGTACGGCTGGCCCGCCTATTACGGCGCCCTCTATCTGCCACCGGGCGGCGACCCGGCGCTGCTCGGTGACACGGTGATGGGCGGGATCGCGGGCCGGCTGCTGCAGGTGTTCCTCGACCTTCCCGGCGCCGCGCTGCTCACGCGGCTCAGGACGGCCCGGGACCAGCTGGAGGAGGCGGCACGGGCCGCCGACACCGATGCGGCGAGGACGCGGCGGCTGATGGAGTCCCAGCGACATGCGGTGCTGGTGCGGCTGGATTCCGCGCGTACTGAAATGGCGCAGTTGCGGAACCCGCCGCAGGCCGCGGCCCTGCTCGACGAGGTCTCCACCCGGACCGGGAAAGCGGTCGCCGCCGAGGCGAGCCTGCGCGAGGCGCGGGAGACCTACGAAGCGCTGCGGTGGCAGCGACAGCAGGACGAGAAGCTGCTCAACGACCTGCTGGAGGACCACAGCGCCGGGCTGTTCTTCCACGGTCTCGACCCGGCGGCGTGCCCCCGGTGCGAGCATCCGATCCGGCCCGAGCGGCGCGCCGCTGAGCGGAAACTCGGGATCTGCGCGGTCTGCACCGAGCCCGTCGACGCCGGCGAGCCGGACCGTGACGAGGTGGGAATGGCCGAGGAGGAGGCGCGCTGGCGGTTGAAGGCCAGCCGGCAGGCCGAGGAACTCGCCTCGGCACACCGTGACGAGACCGCCGCCTACGCCGCCGGCCGGCGAGCCGCTCTCGCCGAGGTGGAACGCGACCTCGCCACCCTGCGGGACGGCGGATACGAGCAGCGCCGAGGGGAACTGCGGGACCTGGTGGCCCGGCTGGAAGGCGCCGCGAGCGCGTGGGACGCGTTGCCGGGCACACCGGACCGACGGCGCGACGACGTACGCGTAGTGCTCGACGCCGCCGTGGATCTGCTCACGGGGGACCAGGCCGCGGCCGGTGAGAAGCTGTTCGACGAGCTGAACACCGACATCGCGGCGCTGGCGCGTACGTTCGGCTTCCGCAATCTCGACCGGGTCGCCGTCGACAGGTCGGGGCGGATCCAGGTCTACAAGACCGGCGGGCCGCAGGAATGGTTCAAGAACCAGTCGCCGGGTGAACGGCTCCGGCTGCGGATCGCCGTTGTCGTGGCGTTGCTGCGCCGCGGACAGCGACGCGGTGTCGCCACCCACCCCGGTCTGCTGCTGATCGACAGCCCCCGCTCCGAGGAGGTGCAGGACGACGACGCGGCCGCGTTGCTGACCGCCCTGGAGCAGCTCTGCGCCGGCACGCGTGGGTTGCAGATCCTCGTCACCACCGTCGACGAACCCCTCGTGCGCCGGGCGCTGACCGGCTCGACGATCATCACGGCGCCGGGGCCCGGCGAGCCGCTGTGGTGACTCCGGACGAACTCGACGAGGACGGGGTCACCGGGGTCCTGGAGGGAATCGCCGGGCAACGGAGCATGCTCGAGCTGCTCGACACGACCGATGTGTTGCTGGGGTCGGGTGCTTTCGTCCGGGCGTACGGTGCGCGGTTGCATTCTTGTCTTCTCCGTGGACATGACCTGTGCGTCGCGACGAACCCGATCCTCGCGACGGCCTTCGCCGAGGGCGCGCTCCGGCTGGCAGTCGCGGGACACGGCAGGGCGTTGCTCACGTTGACGCTCCTGACCCCGGACAAGGTGACCGGCCTCGACCCGGACTACGCCGAGCGCCTGCCGCGGCTCGTCGGCGCCGCTCTTGACGTGTGGGGGCTCGACCGCACGATCGGCCAGGATCTGCGTGCCACGCTCACTGCGCTGCGTGACGTGCCGGAGGCGGCTGATGCGGCGGCGTACGAGTGCGGCCTCGACCAGCTTCGCCAGGTGACCGTGGCCCGTGCGGGCGACCCGGAACCGGCGCTGGCGCAGGCGCGGCGCACGTTCGCGGAATCCGGGGACGGGGCGCTCTACGGAGCCGGTCTGGACGCGGTGCTGGCCTTCTTCCACGGCGATCCCGCCGGGGTGCGCGCCGCGCGGGAAGCCGTCGGTGACGAGCTGGGGCGGCAGGCGGGGGCGTTGCGGAACAGTCACGTACCCCGGTGGCGGCAACCCCGGATCGAGGCGGCGTACGCGTGGGACCGCCTCGTCGCGATCCTGGACCGGGCCACGGCGCCGATCACCGAACCGGCGTGGCTGAACGCCTGGGACGCGCTCGACGCCGTGCTGGACGCCTATGTGCTGGAACGCGCCGTGCTCCCGGTCGCCGGGGTCGTCGACCCGGACGGCTTCCCCCGGCTCGTCCGGCCGGCGATCGAGACCGCGCTCAGCCGCCGGCAGACGGTGCTCGGCCAGCTCCGATACGCGGTGACCGTCGCGGAGGCCTCGCCCGAGCCGCCCGCACGGACGCCGGAGCTGCGCATGCTGCGCGACCGGATCGACGCGCTGGCAACCACGACCACGCCGCCCGCCGAGCCGGACCGCCAGGTGCGCGACCGGCTTCTCACCGAGTCACCGGCGCTGGTTCAGGAACTGGGGTCGGCGGTCGCCGCGGCCGTCGCCGACCGGCTGAACGCCACCACCCTGCGGTTCATGGAACGATCCGTCGACGCCGCCGCGGCCGAACTCGTCGTGGACGTCGAGCGCTCGCTGGGCGCGCAGGAGCCGGCCGGCGGGGACCTCGTCTACGTCGTCGCGGTGGGCCTGCAGGAATCCGCCGGCCGGACGAACCCGGAGCGGATGAACCTGCGCGCGGACCTCTACCGGATCCTCGAGGACGCGTGCGGCTCGGCGCGGTTGGACTGGGACACGATCGAGCGGTTGGATCGCGGCGACTGCGTGGTGCTGCTGGTGCCATCGGGCGGCGGCAGCGGGATCCTGCTGGCCGGTCCGCTCATCCGCGATCTTGAATGGGAACTCGGCAACCGCGCGAGGAAATACCAGGAGCGGCACCGGATGCGGTTGCGGGTCGCCGTCGCGCTCGGGCTGTGCCACCGCGACGACCAGGGATGGCTCGGGGAGCCCGTCGACGAGGCCGTCCGGCTGATGAACGACCCCGCCACCCGTGCCGGACTGACGGCCGACGACACCCGCGCGCTGGTGTACGTCGCGTCGCGCACGTTCCACGACGTGGTTGTCCGTCAGAACTACCGGCAGGTCGAACGGGACGCGTTCGTGCCGCTGCCGGGCGCCGAACCGGCGTGGGTGCTGATCCGGGGGGAGCCACATGCCGGCTGACCGAATCGCCAGGGAGACGCTCGGGACGCTGGCGACGACGCTCGGATCGGGTGGGCAGGGGACCGTCTATCTGGTGCCGGGGGTGCCGCCGCGGGCGTACAAGGAATATGCGGCCCCGCACCTGGCGGAACTCAACGAGCAGGCCCTGACCGGCATGGTCCATTTTCTCGCCGCGGCGCGGCCGCAGGACGCCGCCCTGGTGAGGGAGCGCGCCGCGTGGCCGTCGGCGGTGGTCGTGCGTGACGGCAGGGTCGTCGGTTTCACGATGCCCTGTGTCCCGCCGGGTTTTCAGGTCCGGATGCGGTTCCCGAGCGGCCATCGGATGAAGCTCGCCCAGATGCAGTTGCTGCTCAACGATGACGCCTTTCTCGCGGCTCGTGAGCTGGCCATCGACGACCGGCTCCGCCTGGAGATCCTGCGGGACGCAGCGGAGACCTTGGCGACGTTCCACCGCCTCGGAGTGGTGGTCGGCGACCTGTCACCCAACAACCTGTTCTTCAGCCTCGCCGGGCGCCCACGGTGCTTCTTCATCGACTGCGACGCGATGCGGCTGCGGGGCGCGACGGTGCTCGCGCAGGCGGACACCCCGGACTGGGAGACGCCACCGCAGGAGCAACAGGCGACGACGGCATCGGACGTCTACAAGTTCGGTCTGCTCTGCGCGCGGCTGTTCGCCGGCGACCAGAGCACCACCGACGCCACCGCCGTGCGCCGCGCCGGAATCGCCGTGCACGCCCTCACCGTCCGGAGCCTCGCGGTCGGCCCGGCAGGTCGCCCACCCATGCAGGACTGGTGCCGGGCACTGGAAGCATTGCGGGTTCCCGCGCAGCCCGTGGTTCCTGCCGGCCCGGGACCGGCCGCCCGTGCCGCGCGGGCGGCGGGGCGCTGGACCGGGCGGCGGGTGCGCGGCATGCGGCCGGGCAAAATCATCCGGTACGCGCTGCTCCTCACCCTTCTCGCGTTCTGCGCACCGCAGGTGTCCTCCTGCGCCGGGTTCGTGCGGGCCGCGCTCGACACGATGCGCAGCAACAGCTCGGAGCAGACCGCCGCTGAGCAGGCGAACGGCTTCACGCAGTTGCTTGCCGGCTCGGGTCGTGACCGGGAGCGGGTGATCGCCGCGGTGAGCAACGTCAAGGAGTGCCGGAAGCTGTCGGCCGCCGCGTCCGATCTGCGTGCCGCGGCGACTGCTCGGGGTGCCGCTTTGGAACGCGCCGGGGCTCTGCAGGCCGGGTTGCTGCCCGGGGGTGCTGAGCTCAAGTCAGAGCTGGTGAGTGCGCTGGGCCATTCACAGGCCGCGGACGATGCGTACGCGCGGTGGGCGGCCAGGGCCGGCGACAGGGGCTGCGGGTCCGCCGTGATGAAGGGTGCTGACCGGGCCGAGGGGGACGCGGAGTCGAAGAAGGCGACCGCCGCGAAGAAGCGTGTCGCCGAGCTGTGGAACCCGATCGCCAAGCAGTACGGGTATCCGACCCGGACCTATCTGCAGATCTAGGCGTTGTTGCGGGCGATGGTGCGGAGCGCGTCCACCGAGTGCAGCAGCATCGTGCGGCGGCCCGTGACGATGATGTCGTCTGCTCGCCAGGACTCCAGGATGCGGCCGAGGGTGCGTTTCGAGGTGAGGATGAGGCCGGCCAGGTCCTCCTGGGACAACGGGAGGTCGATCAGGACGCCGCCACCGTCGACCTGCAGGCCGTAGCGTTTGGCGAGGTGGAGCAGGAGGGCGGCGAAGCGCTGCAGTACCGCCTCTGAGCCGGCTGCCGAGCGGTAGCGGTCCGCCTCGCGAAGGCGCATGGAGACGGTTCGGTGCAGGATCGCCGCGGCCCCGGGGTTACGGCGCAGGAACGGGCCGAAGCGGTCGGCGGGTAGCAGCAGGCCCTCGACCGGGCTGAGCGCCGATACCGTGGCGGATCGGCGGCCGCCGTCGAGGCCGGCGAGCTCGCCCACGAGTTCGCCGGCGTCGCGCAGGCCGAGGATGGTCTGGTAGCCGTGGCGGCCGGTGGCGGAGACCTTCACGCAGCCGTCCATCACGACGAAGGCGAAATCGGTCCGCTCGCCCTCGCGGATGACGACGGTCTCCGGTCGATAGTCGTTGCGGGTGCCCATCTCGCGGAGCTCGGCGCGGTGCTGGTCGGTCAGGGCGTACCAGAAGGGTTCTGCCGGGTGACCGGGTGTCATCCGCTCAGCATGCCTGGTGCTGGGCTTCTCTGGCTCGCAGGATTCGGTAGCCCGCCGCGGCGGAACCGGTGAGCCGGTAGGTGATGGACCATTGGGTGCAGGTCTGCTCGGTGTCAGGTTTCGGGCCATAACCGGCCTCCTGTTCGCTGATGAACCGGACCGCGGCCAGGGTCTCGCCGCCGGCCGGGGCGACGGAGTCCACTGTGGCGTCGCGGTCGGTGGTGGTCGACATGGAGTCGATGAACGCGTTGCGCTGCTTGGTCGAGCCGGGGTCCACGACGCCTGCGGGGTCGTAGAAGGCCAGTGCGGCGGGCCAGTCCCGGCCGTTGATCGCGTCGAAGTACTGCGCGAACGTCTGTGCCACCGCCACGGCCTCCGGGTCGCCGGACACCGCGTCGTAGGAGACGATGCCGCTCACCGCTGCCGTGACCACGGGTTCCGGGGTGTACGTCGTTTCTGGAGTTGTAAAGAGCGTCGTCCCAGTCGTCTCCGTCGTTGGGGCGGCCGTCGGGAGTGCCGCCGGGCGCTCGTGGTCCTGGCCGACCAGTGCCACGGTGACGCCCACCGACGCGAGGATCACCAGCATGAACGCCATGGCGAGTTTGAGCCGGCGTCTCGGCGGCGCGGCAGGGGCCGGCGTGAGGACTGGAGCCGGAGCAGGGGGCACGGCGCGTACCGGGGCCCCTGTTGCCAGGCCCGGGGTCGCGGCCGCCCGCAGTGCCGGAAGCCAGTCGGCGGGGGCCGGCCGTTCCGCGGGGACCAGCGCCTGGCTGCGCTGCGCGAGCTCACCCAGATCCGGTGAGATCGCGGCCAGCGCCGCGGGGTCGCGGGCCGACTGGTCCCGGGCGAACAGCCGGATCGCCAGGAGGCCGAACTTGTACGCGTCCGAGGCCGGCGTGGCCAGCGGCTCCGGCGCCGGGACCTCCCAGTCCGGGGTCTCGGCCTGCACGAGCACCGAATCGCCGCGCAACCGCATGGCGTCGCAGTCGATGAAGAAGCACGCCGGTTCCTCGGCGAGGTGGAACAGCAGGTTGTTCGGCGACAGGTCCCCCACGACGACCTCGAGCTCGTGGAAGCGGGCCAGGGTCTCGGCCAGCGACGCCAGCAGCAGCAACCGTTTGCGGTCGTCGACCGGGATCGCCATCTTGACCAGATAGTCGTCCGGGTTGAGCAGGAATTGCAGCCCCGCCGGCCGCCGCTGCCGGGCGCCGTCCCGCTGGGGGAGCAGCAGCTCGAAGTCGGCGGGAATGCGCCGCATCAGGAAACCGCGGACCAGGCCGTCGTGCCATACCACCGCGGCCGGCCACGCCGCCTGATGGCAGAGCCAGCGCCCGTCCTCCGGCGCCAGCTCCTCCACGAACGACACCATCCGGCTCAGCTGGGCGGCGTCGAGCCCGGTGATGACGTCGCCCTCGTACTCCTTGTAGACAGCGGGCCAGGTCTGGTTGATCCGGACCGCGTCCGTCGCCCAGACCCGGCCCTGACCGCCCTTGCCGATCTCCTTCAGATCACGCAGTGCCGCCCGGTCCAGCCCCTCGACGGTGCTGGTCATCGCGGTTGCTCGGCGTCGTCCCGCGGCCAGATCGCCAGCAGGGTCCGGTCGTCGTCGAACGTCTCCCGGGAGAAGTCCAGGTCGTACGCGAACGACAGCGGGGGACTCGGCCGGCGCAGCGCGGCGGCGAAGTAGGTGCCGACGTCGCCGCTGCCGTCACCGAGTGGATCACCGAAGCCGTCGGTGCCCACCAGCAGCACCCCGCCGGGATCCAATGGGCCGCCACGCGGGGTCACATGCGGCACCCGCGGCAGCGCCGTCACCGCCGAGCTGAAGACCTCGTCATCGGCGGAGAACTTCGCGTCGAGCAGGCACCTGTACGAACGGCCGTGCAGGATCCACGCGCTGCTGTCACCCACCTGGATCATCTTCGCCATCGGGCCGGAGCGGGTCGGCAGGACCAGCCCGGCGACCAGGGTCGTGGCGACCTCGCGCTCCGCCTCCTCCGGATCGAGCTCCGGGACGCCCAGCACGGCGCGGGCCTGCTCGATCAGCTGCCACGCGGTCTGGCGCACGACGTTCTGCCAGTCCACCGGCGTGCCCTGGGTCAGGTCGGCGAGGATCTGCGTGACCGCCGCGCGGCAGGCCGAGGTCGCCCCGATGTGCGAGTGGGGCGCCGCGGACACGCCGTCGGCGACCGCGAACACCACGGCACCGGTCGGCTGGTGATGGCTGACCGCGACGTCGTCCTGTCGTGGCGTACCCCGGAAGCGGTGGGTGTAGCCGCGCACCGACGCGACCCTGACCGTGAAATGGTCGGTCGACCAGCCGTCCGCGACCGAGTCCGGGCGGTAGGACGCGGAGTCCGCCGGTTTCGGTTCAAAATCGGTGATGGGTACGCCGATCTCGCGAGCCTCCCAGATCAGCTTGCGCGCCCGTCGTGGCGCGTGCACGCTCTCCGCCCGGTAGACGGTGCCGTTCGTGGCGGCGTGCCGGGCCTCGTCCGCGGACGGCCAGTCCTCGGCGGGAAACGGGTCGGCGGTCACCTCAGACCACATCGATCGCCATGCGGAAACCGGCCGGCTGCTGCACGACGAGCTCCGGTTGCGCCGACCCGAGCGCACGGCCCGACTCGACGATGCTCTTCGTGAGCGCGGTGCAGAACTGGGCGATCGCCGCGCCGAGGTCCACGCCGCCCATCGCGCCGAAGCCGTACTCCTGCTGCGTGGCGACCTGCACGATCGTGGCGGCCTCCACCTGCCCGATGCCGCACGCGATGATGTTCGGCGCACCGGGCGTGCGGTTGCGATCGATGAGCAGCTCGTACGCGTCGAGCCAGCTCTCGTCGGTCGGCTGGCCGTCGCTGAGGAAGAACACGGCGGGGCGGTGCACGGCGTACCCCTCCGCTTTGAGGGCCTGCACGTCCTGGGGAATCCGCCGGTGCAGTGTCGTGAACGCCGCGTGGTAACTCGTGCGGCCGCGGGCGTAGAGGGCGGGCAGTTCGTTCTCGCGGCGCAGGTCCGCGAGCCGCAGCCGCTCGTGCACGTCGTCGGCGAAACCGAGGATGGAGAACCGCACCTTCGCCGCCGCCATCGGCTCACCGAGCAGGGCCTCGTGCAGGGCGGCCAGCCCCCGGTTCAGATCCTGGATGTACGGGCCCATCGACCCGGACTCGTCCGCCAGTACGTACACCGGCAGCAGATTGCCCCTGGTTCCGGTCATGTCAGCCTCTCTTTTTCGGGGTGCGTCAGACCAGTTCCCGGGCGAGCCGGAAACCGGAGGGCGGCCGGGGCGCGAGCTCGAGATCGGGGCGCCCCGCGATGAGGGCCCGGCCGGAGTCGAGGATCGTCTGGGCGAGCGACTCCCAGTACTGCCGGATGGCCTGGTGGACGTCGGTGTCGGGGGTCATGACGTAGCCGAGTTCGGGCTGCGTGGCGAGGGTCGAGATCAGCCGTGCGCTGGCGCTGCCGAAGCCGGTCGCCACGATGTGCGGGGCGTACCGGTGGGCGGCCGGGTCGATCAGCCGCCGGTGCGGGCTGGCCCAGGTGGTGTCGTCGCCCGGGTCGCTGCCGCTGAGCAGGTAGACCACCGGTCGCAGCACCTTCTGCTGCTGCTGTTTGAGCTCCTCGATGTCCGGGGTGATCTGGTCGAGCAGCATCTCGAAGGCACGCGCGTAATCGGCCGGGCCCCGGGCCGCGAACCAGGGCGATTCGCTGCCGGAGACCACGGCTTCCAGCCGGGTGCGGGTCGCGAGCTGGTCGGCGAAGCCGAGAACCGACAACCGGATCGCGGGGGAGACGTCGGCGGCCCGCAACAGCTTGTCGTGCAGGGCGTGCACGCCGTTGCTCAGATCGCTGATGTACGGCCCGACGCCCGCCGACTCGTCAACCATCAGGTACACGGGCTGGACGCCGTCGGAGGGCTGCCACACCTTGGTGACGGGGTCCTGCTCGTAGACGACCGCGGGTTCGGGCTTCGCCGGTTGCCCGGCCGGCCCGACCGCCGCCGGTGGGTCGGCGCGCGACAGGAGCGGGGGCTGCGTCCACGCCGTGCTCTGCACCGCGGCGGGCGGGGCGGCCAGCCCCATCTGGTGCATCAGCGACGGCAGGTGCGACTCGACGTCCCCGGCCTGGAGCAGGTTGTTCTCGACGAGGAAGCGGAATAGCTCGGCGGTCTGCGCGCTCTGGCCGTCCTGGCGTTCGAGCATCGCCTGCTCGTGGGCCATCAACAGGTTCAGCGCGTTCTCCGTGTCATGCGGGTTGCGGGCCAGGTGGAGCATCACCATCTGCCGAGCGGACATCTCCCCGCCACCGCCGAGCGCGGCCATCTCCGCCTGCGCCGCCTGGATCCGGCCGAGCTGCAGCATCCGGTCGAGCTCGCCCTGCTGCAACGCCTGCTGGACGTTCACCGCGTGCTGCGCATGGTTCGTCTGCAGCGAGCGCCCGGCCTCCGCCTTCTGCCGCAGATACCGGTTGGCGGCCTCGTCGGGCAGCAGCCGGGGCAGGACCTCGGTGAGGGTGATGCCCTGCGGTAGCGCGACCTCGCCGTCGAACGCGTTGCGCAGTGCGATCTCCGCCTGGGTGGACTCCTCGATGTCGAACCCGCGGGTGATCACCCGGAACTTGTTGGCCAGGTGGCCGTACACGACCGGCAGCGGGTCACGGATGTTGCGCCGGACGACCTCCGCCGGGTCGCTGACCCGGAACGTCACGTCCACGGTGGCGATGAAGAAGTAGAAGTCACCCCGCGAGGGCAGCGGGGTGCTGCGCAGCTCCGCGGTGCGACGGTGCTCGCTGAGGTCGACGTCGTAGCGGGTCCGGTACTGCGAGAATGCCTGCTCCGACCAGGTCAGCGGCCGCCCGTCGAAGTATGCGACCTGCCCGGACCCGGTCGAGTAGACCACGGCGACGTTCGGCAGCGTCCCCTTGCTGCGGTCGAAGATGCCCCGTTGCACGGGGGTGACACTGAGGATGATGGAAAGGGGATGGGTCACCGGGGCTCACTCCTCGCATCGAGCGCGGCCTCGACCGCGTACGCCGTCCGGGGTTTCGGTTGCAGGTTGTCGACGGCCCGCCAGCGGGTCACGTGCCGCCGGATCAGGTTGCCGGTGCGGGCCTGTTCGGCGGCCGCGGCGAGCATCCGGCAGAACGAGACCTGGACGTCGCGGTCCGCCTCCGCCAGCGCGGCCCACGTGTCCAGCGCCTGCTCGGTGACGAGCGGGAACGTCCCCGAGTGCAGGACGTGGCGCCACATGCCGATCAGGCCGTGGCGCAGCGGCAGCCGCTGATCGGCGAACATCAGCAGCGTCGGCCAGGACGTCTTGACCGCCGGGTCACCCATCGTGACCTCGGTGGTGAGCGACCGGGCCAGCTGGAGGAAGACGAACTGGCCGGTCAGTGCCCGGCGGCGGTCGTTGAGCCAGCCGGCGATCCGGTCGAGCACCAGGGGCGCGTTGTCCTGCTCGTTCTGCAGGATCAGGTCGCCGAGGCTGCCCGCGATAGCCGACGCGATCGCGATGTGGTCGATGGTGGCGAGCCGGTCGAGGGCGGTCAGCGCGTCCGGGGCACTCTGCCGGCCGAGGCTGATGCCGTACGCCCTCGCCGCCGTGGCCTGGCCGAACGGGGAGTCGCGGTTGGCGTACAGGCCGGTGATCACGGCGGTCACGAGCGGGCGCAGCTTCGGATCATCGGCGGGTACGCGCAGCGCGTACGCGACGACCTCGCGGTTCTGGATGCTGTCGTCGTCGATCGACATCGGGCGCAGGGCCTCGGCGTGGACGAAGTCGAACGCCTGGCAGGACAGGACACCCAGCGCGGTGCCGGACCAGACACGTACGTCCTTGTTGGAGCTGACCGCCAGATCGCGCAGCCAGTCCAGCAGGATCCGCTGGATGTCGAACTCCCGCCACACGTGGGTGAGGATCTGGGCGGGGTAGCTGGTGTCGGCGTACTCGAGGACCTCCGCCGGGCCGGTGCCGAACGGGCCGCGTACGGTCGTCGCGCGCACCTGGGCCCGCAACAGCCTCAACCGCTCCCGCCTGGTACGCCGGAACGGGTCCCGCCACGGCGCCACGACATGCACCGTGTCACCACCGACGACCAGGGGCGGCCCGTCGAGCCGGTCGGCCAGGGCATCGGCGGCGCGGACCACGATCTCGTAGGGCAGCCCGTTCAACGCCGCCAGCGCGATCGCCATGCACCGGTCCGGGACCTCGTCCAGACCGCCGAACCAGATGTCGAAGTCCTCGATGGTGCGCTCGGCCACCCGGGCGCGGACCCGGTCCACGTCGACCGTCGCGCCGCTCAGCTCCTGGCTGATGATCACCGCGAGGTCCGCCGCCACCTTCAGCGACATCACCCCCGTGAAGGTCTCATCGGCCAGCTCCGCGACGCTCTTCTCCGCGAGCAGCCGCTGCGCGAGCTCCCTGTCCTCCAGCCGCCACGCGAGGTGGCTGGCGAGGATATCGGCGTGCGGGCGGGCCTGGCCCAGAGCCACCACGTGCTCGCGGATGTCCTCGTCGGCGAGCGGGGCGTCCGTGCCGAGGGTCAGCACCATGCGGGCGTCGATGCGTTTCATCACGGCTTCGAGCTGCTGCAGCATCCAGCCCTGCACCTCGCCCCACCGCTGTGGCTCGCACAGCAGGAAGCCGGCACCGGGCGGCAGCGGGTTGTCGTTGTTGGCGTCGTCCAGCAGCGTCGTGAGCCGGGCCAGGTCGACGTCGTTGTCCAGGTTGTAGATCGGGCGCTCCGGCACCGCCTGCAGCATCCGGATCGCGGCCGCGACCTTGCCCTGGTGCGGATCGGCGCGCAGCACCACGAGGCGCTGGTCGAAGAGGACACCACGGATCTTCGGCCAGTCCGTCGGCTCGACGAACGCGTGCCGCACCGGCTCGGTGAGCTGGGCGCCGAGCGGCTGCATCGGCGCTTTCTCCTTGCCGCCGAGCATCATCACGAGCTTGTCACCGGCGACCAGGTCACCGGAGAGGTTGTACGCGGCCTTGCGCAGCCGCTCCTCCAGCCGGTCGTCGGCGGCCTCGGGCAGCGCGCCCCGGCCCCGCTTCTCCTGGTCCTCCAGGCCGGTGGTGGAGATCGGCTCCGGCTGCGCCCCGGCCTGCGGGACGGCGGCCCCGTCCTTGGGCGCCTCCTTACCGGCGGCCGCGTCCTTCGGCGGGCCTCCGGCGGGCTTCTGCGCGCCCGGGGTGGGTTTCGCGGCGTTTCCGGCCGGCTTGGCCGGGCCCGGGGCGGGGTCCTGCTGATTCTGCGGCGCGGGGCCCTGCGGTTGTGGGACTGCTGGTGCCTGCTGCTGCGGCGGCGGTGCGGGTGCTGTCATCGGGGATACTCGTTGCCGTGCACGGTCTTGTCACCGAGCACCTGGTCGCCGCCGAAGGTCAACGGCCCGTGGAACTGCACCCCGGCGGCTGCCCTGCGCTCGCTGCCCGCGGTCGCCGGTTGCGGGGCGGGCGGCGGCGTGGGCTGCGCGGCGGGCTGCGGGTTGAGGTGCGGCGGGTGCGGGTAGCCGGGGATCTGCACCCAGGCGGTCTCCTGCAGCTCCTTCATGTCGATCTCGACCGGGGCGAACGACGCCGTGTCGATGTGCCGGTAGCCGTGCCTGATCACGCTGCGGTAGATGTCGTCGGAGGCGATGAACGCCATGGTCGCCGCGGGTGCCGAGGCCAGCGCCGCGCGCAGCGGGCCGGCGTCGACCAGGCGGGCCGCGGTGTTGATCGCCTCGCCGACCCAGCCGTTGCGGTCCTGCTGGCAGGTGCCCTGGTGCAGCGCGACCCGCATCCGCATCTGATGCTCGGCGGAGAAGAAGCCGGCCTTCTCCCGCAGGCTCTCGTTCAGGGCAATCACGAACTTCCCCGCGAGGGTGACCCCGTCGGCCGTGGGCGGCACGAGCATCAGGATCCCGTCGCCGCGATCCAGTTTGACCACGGACTCCCAGTCCAGGCCGGCGTCCTCGAACGCGTTCTCCGTCACCTCGTACATGGCGGCCCGCAGCGACGCCTGCACGGGCACGAGCCGGCGGCCGTATCCCTCGACATCGACGACCACGATGTAGTGGAACGTGGGATTGCGCATGGAGGGTCCTCCGGGAAAGAAATGAACGTCGACATAGCACTGTGTGGATCGGCGGCGTCGATGAAAAGGTCATCTGGCACAGAGACCGGGATCGCCCGGACGTCTCGTTCCCGGCCAACATAGAACCGGGGGCCGGGGGCTAACCAGCGAGCAAACGGACAAGTTGACATTTCGAGCAACATGGCCACGGGGCGCTGAATGATCGGCTGAGCCCCGTCGTCAAGCGACCGATTCCATTCCGCCTGTGCCGGAATACGGTCATTTGGCGCGACGGAGCAGCGCTCCGCCGGCGGACGGCGGAGCGCTGCTTCGGGCGTACGGTCAGACTGTGCCGGAGAGTGACCACATGCCTGTGCTCGAGGTGAGCGGGATGTCCGGACCGGTGGGGCCCTGGCCCCAGAAGTAGTCGCCGATGTTGGTGACGCCGTCGGAGCGGATCAGGCCCATCGAGCGGTACTTGACGCCGGCCGGTTCGCGGTCGATGGCCATGGCCGCCCAGGCCGACTGGACCCGGTAGGCGGGGCGCAGCTGCCACCAGAGGAACTTCTTCGGGAACAGGTACGACGCGAACGTGCCGCCCGTGCCACCGCCGACGCAGTACGCGTTGGTGTCGAACCCGTTGAGGATGTGCAGCCCGGCGAACGCCTGACGCCAGCGGCCGAAGTAGTCGTGGTTGCCGTTCGTGTCGCGCAGCACCTGACACGATTCGAGCTGGAGCCATTCGAGGTCGTTGTTGCCCCAGCGGGCGTCGCCGGGGGTGATCGAGGTGTCGTCGTGGGCGCCCTTGAACGTGAAACCGCCCGGCCAGCCGTGGCCGGTGTACCAGGTCGCGTCGACGTCATCGACGTACGAGTTGTCGTAGGGCTCCTTGAAGTCGCGTTCGAACGCGCTCGCGCCGCGCCAGTCGAACTGCGTGGGGACCCCGTGACCGGCCATGACGGTGCGGAAACCGTTCGCACTGTCCTGGGCGCACTGCCACTCGTTGATGGTCTGCTCGATACCGACGTCCGTGCGGCCGGTCGACAGTGCTCCGAAACCGCCGCCGCCGGGCTGGAACTCGGCGCTCGCCTCCCCGTCGCTGCCCAGGTCGACGTGGGCGGTGGCGGCCAGGCCGTTCGCGTCGGTCACCTCGACGGTGAGCTGCTCGCCGCCGTCCTCCCGGTCACGCGGGCTGCGTTCGTAGGTGATGCCCGCCTCGTCACGGCCGGTCAGGACGGTGGAGGAGGACGACCACAGATAGGTGTACGGCGCCGTGCCGCCCTCGACGGACACCTTCGCGCTGATCGTCGCGCCCGAGCGGACAGCGCCGATCTTGCCCGCCGGAGCCGCGCCCTCGACCGCCGGCACGAGCCGGTGCGCCTGGGCGCCGTCGGCCGGGTTGCACGTGTACTGCGGGAGGATCGTGGACACCGTTCCCTTGCCGCTCGCGTCCGCGGCGCTCAGCTCGGGGAACTGGTAGCCGAGGGTCGGCTCGTCCTGTTTGACGCCTTCGCCGTAGAGAGCGGCGCATTGTGCGTACGCGCGCCTGGGGCTGATGACTTCGGCCTTGCCGCTCTTCTCCACCTGGCGCAGGGCGCTCGTGAGCTGGGTGACCGCGCCGTCGGGCCCGACGGCGAGCCGCAGCTTCGCGCCCTGCCCGGTGACGGGGAGCCCGCCCAGGTCCAGCCGGTAACTGACCACCGTGTCGAGGAGGTAGACCTTGGCCTTTGCCTTGGCTGTCCTGCCTGTGGTGCCCGTGATCGTCAGCTCGGTGTGGGTGACCTCGGGGGTCGCGGTGAGATCTGGGCTCAGCTGAGCGAGTTTGACCAGCTCGGCGCCGCGTTCGAGAGCCTGATCGTCGGCGACCGGGCGGATGCGTTGCAGGGCCTCGGTGTCCAGGGTCTGGGCGGTGATCTTCTCGCCTTTCTCCCCGCCCCGCTCGGTGACGGCTCCGGTCAGCGGCACCTGCGCGTAGGCCGTGTCGACGTAGCTGAAATACCCGTTCGGTTGCAGTGCGTTCCCGGTGCCGAACGCGCGGGCGAGCTCGCCGCCCTGCTCGGCGGTGAGCCCCTCCTGCACAACCGTGTATATGGGCACCACGGTTGTCGTTTCGTGCGCGCTTGCCCCAGCGCCCCCGAGCGCGGGAGCCGCGAGTAGTGCGGCAGCCCCCACGGCAATGCGGCGCCGGGCCGGTGTGTGGGTGTTCATCTGATCCCCCGTGTGGTGTTCGGGGCGCCGGCTGCTCCGGGCCCCGTCACCCACCCAGAGGCGGGTCCGGAAGATCCGATACGTCGTTCTCCGGATTGATCTACGAGGTCACCGGGGCGTCCCAGTCGATGCGGTAGCGCTGCTCCTCGCCGGTGGTCCGCTCGATGTGCATGGCCTTCATCGCCAGCGGCATCAGCACCGGCATGAGCGTCCGCGCGATCGGGCCGGGTGCTTTGGCGTGGTTGATGCGCGCGGCACGTGCCGCGATCCGTTCCACGCGGTCACGGCGCAGGCGCTCATAAGCGGCGAAGGCCTGCGGAAGGTCGGGAAGATCGCGCAGGCAGCGGGCGAGCTGCACGGCGCTCTCGATCGCCAGCGACGCGCCCTGGCCCGAGCTGTTCGACGGCGCGTGGGCGGCGTCCCCGCAGAGGACCATGCGGCCGCGATGCCAGTGCGGCACCCGCGGCATGATCTGCAGCCCGCCGACAACCTGCAGGGTGGCGGCGTCGGTGCGCCGGATCAGCTCACCACCGGGATCATCATCTCCGTACGCCTCCCGGAGCACACTCATCCAGTCATGTCTCCTGAGCGCCTCCGAGCGCCGTAGTGGCTGCTTCCACGGCAGGTTGGCGCCCCACCGCGTCCCACCTCCCGGCTCCGGCCAGTAGAGGTAGTAACCCCGGCGGCCGAAAGCGAACGTCATCGTCCCCGGCTGCAGGTCCACCTCGTGGTCGCAGACGCCTTCGAAGCCGATGACGCCGGTGAACTCCGGGCCGGGGGCGTTCGCGTCGATAAGGCCGCGCACGGTCGACCGGACACCGTCGGCGCCGATGAGGATGTCGGCCTCCATGGTGCTGCCGTCCTCGAACATCGCGGTGACCCCGGTTGTGGTCTCGTGCGCGGCGGCCAGGCGTTTGCCGAACAGGAACGCTACGCCAGCCCGCTCGTGCAGGGCGCGGTGCAGAGCTGCGCGGTGCACGACGCGCAGGGGTGGCACGTCCTCGAGCGAGGGCATGGCGATGCGCTTACCGCCGAACGCCATGACCTGTCTGCTGATCGGCGTCGCGTGCTCCACAACGTCCTCGTCCATGCCGATGGCGTGCAGGGCCGCGACGCCGTTGGGTGCCAGGGCCAGGGTGCCGCCCAGCTGATCGTCCTGCTCGGCGTGTGCCTCCACGACCGTTGCGGCGATGCCGGCTCGCCGGAGCGCCGCTGCCACCACCGGGCCGGCGATCCCGCCGCCGATGATCAGCGCTGTGCGTACCTGTGTCATGGGTTCTCCTCGTGGAATGCACGCCAGACGTCCAGCCCGGGGTAGGTGCCGAGGTCGATCTCGGCCAGCAGGGAGCGGATCCAGGCTGCTTCCGCGACCCGGATCGCGAGGTCGTACTCCGATTCGGCCAGGAACAGCCGGGGGACCTCCCGGCCGTACTGTTCGAGCGCCGCGCGGGCCGCGATCACCCCGTCGTCGAGGCGGGCCAGGCGCTCGCGGAGCAGGGCCGTCGCGTTGCCGGGGTGCAGGACGGACAGCACGGACAGGCCGGCCCGGAAGCGGGGGTGCTCGGGGCCGGGCATCGCGATGAGCTCGCGCACCCAGTCGACCAGCTCGTCGTGGCCGGTCGTGGTGATCCGGTAGACCGTCCGCTCAGGACGCCGGCCGTCCCGGCCGACCTCGGCGGGCTCGATCAGGGCGTGCTTGGCGAGGTTGCGCACGACGGTGTAGAGCGACCCCCACTTGATCTCCATGTCGTCGTCCTTGCCGCGCTCCCGCAGGATCGTGGCCATCTCGTACGGGTGCATCGGCCGCTCCACCAGCGCGGAGAGCACGGCCAGTGCCAGCATGTTCGCCACCCTGCGTCGCTTCACCCGGTCACCGTATTACTCGCGCGCGAGTATTCGCAAGCGAACAATATGCGGGTGTTGACACGCATCGACGGCGGCCGTTTGATGTCACAGGGAGGTAGCCCGATGGTGATGAAGTGGAAACACTCCATAGTGGTGCTGACGCTCGGGGTCTCGCTGGTCGCGACACCCGCGTCCGCGGCGCCGGCGGCCTGCACTGCGCCCACGCCCAGCACCACCCGGCCCGGCTATCTCGTCGCCGACCCGGACTGCGACGTCGACGGCACCCCGTTCACCGCGCTGCCCGACGCCTCGCGGGTCTACACCGGAATCCGCGACGGTGCGGCGTGGCGGGTCGAGCTACCGCGGCGGTGGAACGGCTCGCTCGTCGTCTACGCGCACGGCTATCGCGGCGACGGCACGACTGTCTATGTGAACAACCCGGCGCTGCGCGCGCACTATCTCGCGCGCGGTTTCGCGTGGGCGGCCTCCAGTTACAGCACCAACGGCTATGACGTCGGGCAGGGCGTACGCGACTCCTACACCCTGATCGACGTGTTCCGCCGCGCCACCGGCAAACGCGCGAACGACGTCTACATGACGGGCGAGTCGATGGGCGGCCACGTCACCGCCGTCGCCATCGAGGAGCACCCCCGCGCGTTCGTGGGCGCCATGCCGACCTGCGGCGTGATCGGGGACACCGAGCTCTACGACTACTTCCTCGACGCCAACGTCACCGCCGCCGCCCTGGCAGGTGTCGACATCGACTTCCCGCTCCAGCCCGCCGCGGACTATCCGCAGACGTGGCGTGACCAGGTCTCCAGGATCCTGCCGAAGCTCGGCGTGACACCGGGCGCCCCGCCGGCGCTGACCCCGGCCGGGCGGACCTGGTCGGATGTCGTCGAGCGGCGTACGGGTGGCGAGCGCCCCGGATTCGACGGCGCCTTCGCGTTCTGGAACACCGCCCGCTCGATCGCACCCCTCAGCGACCTGCCGTTCCTGTTCGGCCTCTACCCCGGTGTCACGGGCGGGACCGGCGGCATCGCGGACGGCAACGTCACGGACAACAGGTTCACGGTCTACCGCAGCACGGACGAGCGGCAGCTCACGGCGGCCGAGCGGCGTCTCAACGCCGAGGTCCTGCGGGTGCGCCACACCGCCCGGGCGAGCAACGGCCTCGACGGCATCCCGCGCGTCGACGGCAGGCCGTCGATCCCCGTGCTGTCGATGCACGACATCGGCGACCTCTTCGTGCCGTTCTCCATGGAGCAGGTGTACGCCCGGCGCGCGGCTGCCAACGGACGCTCGAACCTGTTCGTCTCCCGGGCGATCCGCGGCGTCGGCCACTGCGACTTCACCCAGCCCGAACTCCAGCGGGGCTTCGACGACCTGGTCACCTGGGTCCGGAGCGGTCACCGCCCCGCCGGCGACGCCGTCCTCGACCGCCGCGCGGTGGCCGACCCGGCGTTCGGCTGCCGCTGGACCGTGGGTGTCCGGGACGCGTTCAAGAACGGTTCGTGCGGATGACCGGCCGGTCGACCCGCGTCAGCTCGGCTTGATGCTGGTCCAGTCGAGATATTTACCCGTGCGGTCGTCGCCCGAGGAACGGCCCTGCAGGCGGCGCTGCACCCAGGGCAGGACGTGCTCGCGGTAGTAGCGGGCCTCGACCAGCACCCGGCGGGTCTCGGCCGGGCCCGGGTCGACCGCGTGGGCGGCCTGCGCGTAGCCCAGCTGGGTGAGCACGAGACCCGCGACCCGCTGATGGCCGGCGGCGTTGAGGTGCAGGCGATCCGCCGACCAGTACGGCGCGCGGCGGATCTCGACGTCGTGGAAGACGTCGACGAGCTCGGCGCCGTGCCGCTCGGCCAGTTCCCGGGTGGCCTCGGTGAGGATCTCGCCCTTGCGGCGGATCGAGGCGCCGAACGGGAGCCGCTGGGACGGGTCGGCGCCGCTGATCACCACGAGCCGGATGCCGGCGTCGACGACCCGCTCGATCGCCTGTTCGAGCAGGGCGATGAGGCGGACGGTGTCCGTGCCCGGGCGCATCATGTCGTTGCCGCCGCCGTTGAGGGTGAGCAGCGTCGGCTTCGGGTCGAGCGCGAGCGCCGCCGGCAGCTGGTCGGCCACGATCGAGGCGAGCAGGCGGCCGCGGATCGCGAAGTTGGCGTACTGCACGTCGCCGGGCAGACCCGCGGCGACCAGGTCGGTCCAGCCGCGCGGTGACCCGTCGGGCAGCTCGTCGCCCATCCCCTCACTGAAGCTGTCGCCGACCGCCGCGTACCGCATCCGAAACCTCCGTGAGATCGACCGGAACCTCACGCTACGCGAACGGCTGCCCGAACCGGCGAACCGGTCCGGGTGACCACTGGGAGGTCTTTTCACGCGCAGGGATGACAATGCTTGCCCGCGCCGCCGCGCGAATGGGAATTTGAAGCGGTGAATGCGGACGGAGAACCGTGCATAAATGGGTTGTGCAAGCGGTCGTCGCCGGCCTGGTTCTGACATCTCCCGGACAACCTTCTCACCGGCATCCCGAAACCGATCCCGGGTGCGGCGCCGGTGACCACAGCTCCCGCGCTGTCTATTCGATCAGTACGCAGGCCGGTTCGGTGCTCGAACTGCGGTTCTCCGACAGTCACCGCTGCGCGTGGGGTTTCCTGAGCACCCGCGGCGTCGGGGAGCTGTGGATCGACCGGACCTCCGACGCCGGCGAAACCTGGGAGGGACTGCTCGGAAAAAGCCGGTCACGCGTATTCTCCGCCGCCGGGACGACCTATACCACGGGCTATGCCGACAGCCCGCCGATCATGGTGCGGGTATGTGGCCGGGACGTTTTCCCGGGTATCGCGCGGTTCATTTCCAGTATCGCCGAAACGTACACGCAGACGGTCTGCTCCGACTGGTTCTAAAGGTCGGGGCATGGCCGGGGCCGCCCGTGGGTACCCTGCCGGGGTGATGCGGGGATGATGGCCGGGCTGTTCGCCGGCGGCGGGGAGACCGGGCGGCTCATGGCCGGTCTCGACTGGGCCGGGACGCCGCTGGGCGCCGTCGATCAGTGGCCGCAGAGCCTGCGGTCGGCGGTGCGTATCGTGCTCTCGTCGCGCTACCCGATGCTGCTGCTCTGGGGCCCGGAATACACCCAGCTCTACAACGACGCGTATTCCGCGCTCATCGGTGATCAGCACCCGGCCGCGCTCGGCGGGGATGTGCGGGTCACCCTGGAGGCCGGGTGGGCCGTGCTGGAGCCGCTGATCGCCGAGGCCATGGCCACCGGCGTCGCGAGCTGGGTGCCGGCGCTGCAGCTCATGCTCGAACGGGCCGGGTATCGCGAGGAGGCGTACTTCAGCGTCTCGCACGCTCCCGCCCGCGACGACGACGGCCGTACGGTCGGTGTCCTCACCGTGTGCAGCGAGGTGACCGACCAGGTCGTGGGGGAGCGGCGGCTGCGGCTGCTGAGGGAGCTCTCCGTCCGCGCCGGCGGGGAGGCGATCGGAGCCGGGCAGACCTGTGAGCGGTTGGCGGCGGCGATCGCCGAGCACCCGCTCGACGTCCCGTTCGCGGGGATCTACCTGCGCGACGGCGACCGGTTGCGGCGCGTAGCGAGCTGCGGCACCAGCGAACTGCCCGACGAGTTGCCCGAGGATGCCGAACCCGGGACGTACGGCGTCACCGGCGGGCCCTGGGATCTTCCCGTACGCACAGCGGTGACGATCCCGCTCCACCCGGCCGGACAGGGCCGGCCGCTCGGCGTCCTGGTGGCCGGTGCGAGCCCGAGCCGCGCGCTCGACGACGGCTATCGCTCGTTCTTCCACCTGCTCGCCCAGCAGGTGTCGCTGGCGGTGCGCAACGCGTACGCGTACGAGGAGGAACGCCGCCGGGCCGAGCAGCTCGCCGAGCTGGACCGGGTCAAGACGGCCTTCTTCACCAACGTCAGCCACGCGTTCCGCACCCCGCTGACCCTCATGCTCGGCCCGCTGACCGAGGCCCTGGCCGACACCGCCGAACCGCTCGGGGAGCTTCAGCACGAGCGCGTCGACACCGCGCGGCGCAACGCGACCCGCCTGCTGACGCTGGTCAACAACCTCATGACGTTCTCGAGCCTGGAGGCCGGGCGGGCCGGGAACACCCCGCGCCGCATCGACCTCGCCGGGCTCACCGCCGACCTGGCCGGGGTGTTCCGCTCCGCCGTCGAGCGGGCGTCCCTGCGCCTGGTCGTGGACAGCCCGCCGCTGCCCCGCCCGACCGCCGTCGACCCCGTGAACTGGGAAACGATCGTCACGAACCTGGTCTCCAATGCGCTCAAGTTCACGTTCGTCGGCGAGATCCGGGTGACGCTCGACAGCGACGACCAGGGGGTGCGCCTGCGGGTCGCCGACTCCGGCATCGGGATCAACGCCGACGAACTGCCGCACCTGTTCGACCGCTTTCACCGGGTGCAGGGCGCTCAGGCACGCAGTCACGAGGGCAGCGGCATCGGTCTGGCGCTCGTCCGCGAGCTCACCCGGCTGCTCGGCGGCGAGGTCACCGTGGCGAGCGCGCCGGGCTCGGGCACCACCTTCACCGTGACGCTGCCCTGGAAAACCGTCACACCCCAGGACGAGACCCCAGCTATGGGTACGCCCACCGCGCACGCCTACGCCCTCGCCGAGGAAGCGCAGGGCTGGCTCGCCGTCCCGGATCCCGTTCCCGTTCCCGTTCCCGCGAGTGACCATGATGTACGGATCCTGGTCGCCGATGACAACAGCGACATGCGGGCGTACCTGCAGAGGCTGTTGACCGCTGAGAACTGGCAGGTCGAAACGGTCGGTGACGGGCAGGCCGCGCTGGAGGCGATCCGGCGCCGGCCCCCGGATCTGCTGATCACCGACGCGATGATGCCGCGGATGGACGGCTTCGCCCTGGTACGCACGCTGCGCCGGCATGACGTCACGCGCACCCTGCCGATCGTGATGCTGTCCGCGCGGGCGGGTGGCGAGGCCGGCGTCGAGGGTCTCGACGCCGGCGCGGACGACTACGTGGTCAAACCGTTCACGCCGGCCGAGCTGATCGCCCGGGTGCGCAGCAACCTGCAGCGTGACCGGGGCGCGTCCGCTCGGCCCCGGGGCGGATCCGCCGGTACGACGGCGGTGATCGCTTCCGGCCGGGCGCTCGAGGAGGCCGTGCACGCCACGACCGAACAGGCTCGGGCGCTGCTCGACGGTCTGCAGGCGTTCACCGAGCTGAGCGGCGGGCCGGACCGCAGGGCACTGATGTTCAGCACACCCCTGCCGGACGGGAAGGCGACCGCGGCGGACTCCGTGCGTACCCCGGTGAAGGGCCGGGACGGCAGCGAGATCGGCTCGGTCACGGTTCTGCTCGGGGCGCCGGCCCCGGCACATGCCCAGGCGTTGCTCGCGCCGGTCGCGGCGATGCTCGCGGCGCTCGCCGAGAGCCGCTGGGAGCTCGACCACGAACGGCAGATCGCGATCACGCTGCAGCAGAGTGTGCTGCCGGAGACCCTGCCCGCGGTGCCCGGATGGGAGCTCAGCGCGCGGTATCAGCCGGCGTCCGGGAACCTCGGCGGCGACTGGTACGACGTCATCACGCTGCCCGGCGACGACCTGCTGCTCGTGATCGGCGACGTCGCGGGACACGGCCTGGGCGCCGCCGTGACAGCCGCGCAGCTGCGCAACGCCGTGCGCGCCTACGCGGTCGAGGACGGCGGCCCGCAGCGCATCCTGTCCCGGATCGTGTCCATGCTCGGCCGGTTGAGCACGCCGTACTTCGCCACGATGCTGCTCGCACGGCTCACCCCGGCGACCGGCGAGGTGACCTGGTGCACGGCGGGGCACCCCGCGCCGTTGCAGTGGACTCCCGGGCAGGCACCCGTCTGGCTGCGCGGTGTGGTGGGGCCGCCGCTCGGGCTGTCCGCGGCCGCGTACACGTCGAACGGTCTTGTCCTGCCGCCCGGTGGTTACCTGCTGTTCTTCACCGACGGGCTGATCGAGACCCGGGACGAACCGCTCGACACCGGGGTCTCCCATGTGCTCGCCCGCTGTTCGCCCGGCGCGGGGCTCGGCGTTCCCGCCGCCGACCTGCTCACCACCGCGCTGGCCGCGGCCGTGCAACCGGCGGCGGACGACATCGCGGCGCTCGCGCTGCGGCGTGACCCCGGCGAGAACCCCGCCACGGTCCTGCCAGCGATCGCTGACCTGGAGGTGAGCTGGCGCTATCCGCTGGTGCCGACCGCGTCCTCGATGATGCGCGCGGATCTGCGCGCCACCCTCACCGGCATGATCGACGCGGATCTGCTCGGTGACCTGCAACTCGCGGCGACCGAGGCGGTCAACAACGCGGTGGAGCACGCCCAGCAGCCGACCCGCCCGGAGATCGACGTCCGGCTGCGGATCGCACACGGCACCATCCGGGTCAGCGTCCAGGACTACGGCAGCTGGCGCGGGCGCCCGGCACCGCTCGACCGGGGCCGGGGCGCCCTGCTGATGAACGCCTACGGCGAGGTGCGGGTGACGTCCTCGTCGACGGGCACACTGGTCTCGATCGAGCGCAGACTGACCTCGTAGAGATACTCGGTGCCGTCCTCCTCGTCCCACTGCTCACCGACGTGGTCGAAGCCGAAACCCGCGATCGTGGCCAGCGAGGCCACGTTGTCGGGGCGGATGCTCGCGCGAACGGTCACGGCCTGCGGCTCGGAGGCGGCCCAGCGCAGCAGCTCGGCCACCATGGCCCGCGCATATCCGCGCCTGCGAAAATCCGGATCGGTGCTGTAGCCGATCTCGACCATGCCGGCCTCGTCGGGCGGCCCGTGAAAACCGCCGGCGCCCACGACAACCCCGTCCGGGACGCTGACCGTCGCGCGCACGATCCAGTCCGCGGCGCGCGGGTCGGCGGCGATCTGATCGAGACGCAGCCGCCACAACCAGGTGACCTCGTCGGAGAGGAACCACTCGGACAGCGGGACACCGGTCAGGTCGCGGGCGGTGGCGAGATCACCGGCCAGCAACGCCTCGAGAACCGGCGGTGGCAGGGGCACAAAACGTACGGAAGGCTGAGTCATCGCCGAGATCATCGCACCTACTCCCAGGGACCCACACCCATTTTCCCGGTGGTGCCCAGATCGACGTTCAGCGGGAGCGTGTGCCGGGGCTGCCCCTCCGCGGGGGCGACACTCAGGTAGGCGCCGAGCATGAAATCGCCCTCACCCGGGGCGTTCGTGCTGCGCCACAGCAGCGCGGCGCCGATCTGCTCACCCGGCGCGACCTCCACCCGCACCGGAGTGTCCTTCAGCGTGTCGACCTGCTGAATGTTGTCGGTCCCGACCAGAACCTGCACGTCCAGCTTCCTGTGGTCGGCATCGAGCACATCGACCAGGGGATAACCGTAGGCGACGTACGGCTTCGTGCCGCAGTTACGCAGCTGGATCCCGACGGCCCGCAGCCCCATCGCGCCATCGACCTCGCTGAGCGAAAGCTCCACACCGGGGTCCAGGCACCCGGTATCAGCCGCCTCCGACGGGGGAGGCGTGACCGCGGCCGGCACGGGCATCGCCGGCGAACCCAGCACGAGCGGCCGGCCGTCCTCCGGCGAGACGTCACAACCCGCGAGCAGCACCCCCGTCAGCAGCACCGGCACCAGCCATCGTGTCCTCATCCCGGCCATCATGCTGCACGGTGCCAAACCGGTTGAACGCCCGCGATCGCCCGGCGATGATGCTGAGGTGCCGGCCCTCGAACAACCACTGCTCACCGAGCGTCTACTGCTGCGCCCGTTCCTGCCCGGCGACGACACGGCCCTCTACGACCTGCGTACCAACCCCGAGGTGCTGCGCCACCTGTACTGGCCGCCCGCCACGCCCGGCGAAGCCCGCGACATCGTGGCGCAGCGGCTCACCATGACGACGCTCACGGCCGACGGCGACTTCCTCGTGCTCGCCGTCGTGCGCCGCTCCGACGACCGGCTGATCGGCGAGGCCGACCTGGGCCTGGTCAGCCTCGACAACCGGCACGGCGAGATCGGCGTGATCCTTCACCCGGACGCCCAGGGCCACGGCTACGCGGCGGAAACCGCCACCGCGCTGCTCGACTTCGCGTTCGACGTCGCCGGCCTGCACCGCGTCACCGCCCAGACGAACGCCGCGAACGAACCCGCCGCCCGGGCCATGCTTCGCCTAGACGAGTAAGTCCTA
>NZ_BOQP01000038.1 GCF_018332715.1 Winogradskya consettensis
AACGGCGGCTGCCATACTAGGCGCCCTTTGCCGTGGTCCGTTTTTGTGCCCTCGACAGCAGCTCCTCGGGGCGCAATGCCGCCGGAGCGAAGCGGAGGCCAGCAACACAGCAGCCACACCCACAAAGCCCAACCACACCCCAAGCGTCAGTCAGCCACCTCTGACACTCATCCACACCCCACAGGTGGCTGGGCAGCGGTAGCCACGCGAAGGTCAACCAACAAATGGCTGAGCTGCGGGGGCTGCGCAAAGGTCAACCAACAGGGGGTTGAGCCGCGGGGGCTGCGCAAAGGTCAACCAACAGGGGGTTGAGCCGCGGGGGCTGCGCAAAGGTCAACCAACAGACGGCTCAGCCGCGGGGGCTGCGCAAAGGTCAACCGACGGGGGTTGAGCTGCGGAGAACTGCGAAGGTCAACCAACAGGGCGTTGAGCTGCGGTAGCCACGCAAAGGTCAACCGACAGATGGCTGAGCTGGGCGGTTACGGCTGCTGAGTTTCTGGCCCTCGCTTCGCTCCGGCGGCATTGCGCCCCTGGGAGCTGCTGTCGGGGGCACCAAAACGGACCACGGCAAAGGGCGCCTAGTCCGTTTTGGCGCCCCCGACAGCAGCGGGCGCAATGCGACTTTGGTTGCGGCTCAACCAGCTCGTGGTTGCGGCTCAACCAGGTCGTGGTTGGGGCTGCGCGTGTTAGTGGTTGTGGCCGGCGTGGTCGTCTTCCTCGTCGGGGAGGAAGGGGTGTTCGTCCAGGCGGCCGACCAGCAGGTCGTCCGGGGCCGGGGCGAAGGGGCCCTCGCCGTCCTCGTCGGCGTAGGCCTCGAGGTCGAGGGGTTCTTTGACCTCGGAGACGGTCAGGAGGCCGTCCAGGGGCTCGAGCTCGGGGACGTCCAGGGAGCTGAGGGAGCCGTCGCCGGCCTGGAGGAGTTCCAGGACGGCCTCGCCTACGGATTCGACCGGGCCCGGTTCCTCGTCGGCGGGGACGAGGTTTTGGCGGGCGGCGTCGGCGACCCGCAGCAGGGCTGCGACGCTGGGGACGCGGTAGTCGCGGCGCTGGCGGACCGAGATTACCTGCTCGTAGGGGTCGGTGGCGGTGCCGTCGGCGCCGATGGAGGCGCCGCCGAAGCGGGCGTCGGCCTCGTCGGGGTCGATGGCTTCGACGTCCCAGGGGGTGACCTCGCCGAAGGCTTCGAGCAGTTGCTCGTCGTACGCGAACGAGGCGTTGTTGAGGTCGACGTAGGCCTGCCACACGTCGTCGTCGTCCACCCGGCCCTGGGCGGCCTTGACCGCCGTCAGGTGCTTCCTGGCAGCCTCCACGACCCGTTCGAGGGCGGCATCGAGCTCCGCGTTCTGATCGGTCATGGTCAGATAAGTCCTCTCATCAACTTCTCCACATAAAGGGCGCTTCAGCTCGACCTGAGGAACCGGTCGAGCACACGCGCACCGAACTGTAGTCCCTCCACGGGGACGCGCTCGTCGACGCCGTGGAACAGGGCGGAGAAGTTCAGGTCGGCCGGGAGCTTGAGCGGGGCGAAGCCGAAGCAGCGGATGCCGAGGGTGGTGAATGCCTTGGCATCGGTGCCGCCCGACAGCATGTACGGCACCGCGCGGGCGCCCGGGTCCTCGGCGCGCAGGGCGGCGCTCATGGCGGCGACGAGGTCGCCGTCGAAGCCGGTCTCCAGGGCGGCCTGCTGCTGCAGGTGCTCGATCTCGATGTCCGGGCCGATCACCGAGCGCAGCTCCGCGAGGAAGCTCTCGGCCTGCCCGGGCAGGGTGCGGCAGTCGATCGTGGCGGACGCCCGGCCGGGGATGACATTGTCCTTGTAGCCGGCCTCGAGGCGGGTCGGGTTGGCGGTGTTGCGCACCGTCGCGCCGATCAGGTTGGCGATCGGGCCGAGCTTGGAGATGGCGAGCTCGGGCTCGGCGGGGTCGAACTCGATACCGATGGCGTCGCAGACCTGTTCGAGGAACGAGCGTACGGTCGGTGTGATCGTCATCGGGAACTTGTGCCGGCCGACGGCGGCGACCGCTTCGGCGAGCGCGGTGACGGCGTTGTCGTCGTGCACGAACGAGCCGTGGCCCGGGCGGCCCTTGGCGTGCAGGCGCAGCCAGTCGATGCCCTTCTCGGCGGTCTCGACGAGGTAGAGGCGCAGGTCGTCGTTGATGGTGTACGAGAAACCGCCGACCTCGCCGATCGCCTCGGTGCAGCCCTCGAACAGGTCCGCGTGCTCGCGGACGAGGAACTGCGAGCCGTACTCCATGCCCGCTTCCTCGTCCGCCGTGAACGCCAGCACGATGTCGCGGGGCGGAACCACGCCGCCCCGCTGCCAGTCGCGGACGACGGCCAGCATCATCGCGTCGAAGTCCTTCATGTCGATCGCGCCGCGGCCCCAGAGGTAGCCGTCCTTCTCCTCGCCGGAGAACGGGTCCACGGACCATTCGCTGGCGTCGGCAGGAACGACGTCGAGGTGCCCGTGCACGAGCAGCGCGCCCCGGGAGCGGTCGGCGCCGGGGATCCGGGCGACGAGGTTGGCCCGTTTCGGCGCGGACTCGTGCAGCACGGACTCGATGCCGACGTCGTGGAGCTGCGCGGCGACGTATTCGGCCGCGACACGCTCCCCGACGGTCGTACGCGGGTCGCCGGTGTTGCTGGTGTCGATCCGCAGGAGGTCGCGGCAGATCCCGACAACCTCGCCGGCGGCGGTAAGTGGTTCCATCCGACCTTCTTACCAGCATGCCGAGCGTCGTTTGCGTTTGGCGGTGGATCAGGTACGGGTAACAGGCCCGGCGTGACTACGTCTGTTCCTCTTCCCCCGCTGCCACCCGTCGGTGGCGAGACGACCGGTCCCAACGTCGTCGATGTGATCACGCGTGAGCACCACGAGCTGCGGGAGCTGTGCGCCGAGCTGACCGCCGAGGGTACGGACGCCGCGCGGCGCCGCACTCTCGCGCAGGTGGTTGTCGCCTCGGTGTCGCGGCACCTGTCCGCGGAGGAGCAGTACCTCTATCCCGCCGTGCGGGCGACCGTGCCCGACGGCGGGGACCTGGCGGACCGGGAGTTGCTGGAGGACCGCGCCCTGCTGGAGTCGCTGCGCCTGCTGGACGGTGCGAAGCAGGAGGAGCTGGTCGACCGGGCCGCGGATGTCCTCACGCGACTCGACCGGCACGACGAGGCCATGGCGCGGGAGCTGATGCCGTTGCTGCTGCAGCTGGCCTCGGTGGAGGACCTGATCCGGCTCGGCAACCGTTTCGAGCTGGCCGAGGAGGCGGCACCGACGCGTCCACACCCGAGCATGCCGGTGACGCCCCCGTGGAACAAAGTGGTCGATCCGGCGGTCGCGCTCATCGACAAGGTGCGCGACGTGGTCGGCCGGCGCACGACGTACCCCCGCGATTTGTGACACACCGGGTTGCAAAGAACACTCAACGTTCCCGTACGCGCGTACGGCTTAGTAGTTTCTGTCCTTTTGTTTAACCGGTTCGTCACATATGGGGGATCATTGGCTGGCCGAAGGTCTAGCCCTTATCCCGCGAACGTCCTACCGTCACGCTATGAACCTGGAGCTGCGGCACCTCAAGGTGGTCTGTGCCATCGCGGAGACGGGCAGCGTCACGAAGGCGGCATCGCTGCTCGGCCTCGCCCAGCCCGCCCTCACCGCGCAGCTGCAACGCATCGAGCGCACGCTGGGCGGACCCCTGTTCGAACGTGACCGCCGCGGGGCCCGCCCGACGGCGCTGGGCGAGCTCGTGCTCTCCCGCGCCCGGGTGCTGCTGCCCGCCATGAAGGGCCTGCAGGACGAGGCCGCCCGGCTCGCCGGGTCCGGACCGGACACCGCCATGAGCCGCTACCGGATCGGGGCCATCGGCGGTCCCGTGGTCGGCGGCATGGTCACCCGGCTGTCCGCGGCCCAGCCCGACGCCCAGATCAGCACGCACGCGTCGTACTACGTGGACGAGCTGGCCGCGATGACGCTCGCCGGCAAGCTGGACTTCGCCCAGGTCGGCATCTGCGGGGACGCCATCCCCGCGGCCGAGCACGGCCTGGTCTGGCAGACCATCGCGATGGACGGCGTCTGCGTCCTGATGCCCGAGGACCACCCCCAGGCCAAGGGGATGGAGGTCGATCTCGCCGAGCTCAGCGAGCTGGTGTGGACCGGCGGCCCCGGTGGCGGCTGCTTCGGGGACTGCTTCGCGGCGGCCTGTGCGCGGGCCGGGTTCGCGCCGAAGCAGGTGCTGGAGACCGACATCCGCTGCGCCATCGACATGGTGGAGTCCGGGATGGCCGTGATGCTCGCGCAGCCCAGCTTCCGGCCCCCGGCGGGCCTGGTGACGCTGCCGATGAAGGGCGCGCCGCTGCGCTGGCGGCAGATGCTCGGCTGGCACCCGGAGAGCACCGCCGCCCAGGTGGCGCCCCGGCTCGTGACGATGGCGCGGGAGGCCTATCTGGAGGCCTCGGCGCGCAACCCGCTCTACATCGAATGGCTGGAGGACTACCCCCAGCTCGGCGTCGAGCAGCTCGCAACGGTGTGACACGAAGAAGCCCCGGCCGGGTAGCCGGGGCTTCTCCTATCTACAGCTGTCAGACGGCTGCCGGGGTGGGCGAGCTGACCGTGAAGGTCAACTGGCCGTCGGCGACGTCGACGTGGACCGTCCGGCCCGGGGCCAGGTCGGCGGCGAGCAGCATCCGCGACAACCGGTTGTCCAGCTCACGCTGGATCGTGCGGCGCAGCGGCCGGGCACCGTACTCGGGCTGGAAGCCCTTGGCGGCGAGCCAGTCGACGGCCCCGACGGTGATGTCGAGGGTGACGTCCTGCGCGTGCAGCCTGCGCCGGGTGTCCTCGAGCAGCAGCTCGGTGATCGTGCGCAGCTGATCCGTCTCGAGCTGCCGGAAGACGATGACCTCGTCGATCCGGTTGATGAACTCGGGGCGGAACTGCTCCCGCAGCCGCCGGTCGAGCCGCTCGTCGAGATCCGCACCCTCGGCGGTGCCGAAGCCCAGGGTCCGCTTGCTGCCGTTGATGATCTCCGACCCGATGTTGCTCGTCATGATCAGTACGGTGTTCTTGAAGCTCACCGTCCGGCCCTGACTGTCGGTCAGCCGCCCGTCGTCGAGCACCTGGAGCAGGATGTTGAAGACGTCCGGGTGGGCCTTCTCGATCTCGTCCAGCAGCACCACGGAGTACGGGTTGCGCCGCACGGCCTCGGTCAGCTGCCCGGCCTCGTCGTAGCCGACGTAGCCGGGAGGGGCACCGACGAGCCGGGAGACGGTGTGCCGCTCCTGGAACTCACTCATGTCCAGCCGGATCATCCGCTCCGTCTCACCGAACAGCGACTCGGCGAGGGCACGGGCCAGCTCGGTCTTGCCGACACCGGTCGGGCCGAGGAACAGGAAGCTGCCCACCGGCCGGTCCGGGTCACCGAGCCCGGCACGCGAGCGCCGGACCGCCTCGGCGACCGCGACGACGGCCTCGTCCTGGCCGACCACCCGGTCGTGCAGGTGGCCCTCCAGGCGCAGCAGCCGGTCGCGCTCCTGTTCGGTGAGCTGCGCGACGGGGATACCCGTGGCACGCGAGACCACCTCGGCGATGTCGTCCGGGGTGACCTGCGGGACAGCTCCGGCCGTACCGTCGCCCTGCTCGATCCGGGTCTTGAGCTCTGCCATCTCGTCGCGGAACTGCGAGGCCTTCTCGTAGTTCTCCGCGGCCACCGCCTGGTCGCGGTCCCGGGTGAGCTGCTCGAGGCGGCGCTCCTGCTCGCGGACGTCCGCGGGCTGGGTCTTGACCCGCAACCGCACCCGGGCACCGGCCTGGTCGATCAGGTCGATCGCCTTGTCCGGCAGGAACCGGTCGGTGATGTAGCGGTCCGACAGCTCCGCTGCGGCGTCGAGCGCCTCGTCGGTGATCCGCACCTGGTGGTGCGCCTCGTAGTTGTCCCGCAGCCCGCGCAGGATCGCGACGGTGTCCTCGACGCTGGGCTCGCCGACCAGGACCGGCTGGAACCGGCGGGCCAGGGCGGCGTCCTTCTCGATGTTGCGGCGGTACTCGTCCAGGGTGGTCGCGCCGACCACGCGCATGCGGCCGCGGGCCAGCGCGGGCTTGAGCATGTTGGAGGCGTCCATGCCGCCGCCCTCGCCGCCGCCACCACCGGCGCCGACCAGGGTGTGGATCTCGTCCAGGAAGACGATCAGGCCGTCGCCGTTCTCCTGGATCTCGTCGATGACCTTGGTCAGCCGCTCCTCGAAGTCGCCGCGGTAGCGGGTGCCCGCCACCAGACCGGCCAGGTCGAGCTGGATCACGCGCTTGCCGGCCAGGGTCTGCGGGACGTCGCCGTCCACGATGCGCTGGGCCAGGCCCTCGACGATCGCGGTCTTGCCGACGCCGGCCTCACCGATCAGGACCGGGTTGTTCTTCGTACGCCGGGACAGGATCTCCACGGCCTGCTCGATCTCGTCCGCGCGGCCGATCACCGGGTCGATCTCGCCACGGCGGGCAAGATCGGTCAGGTCCACGCCGTACTGCTCGAGAGTGGGGGTGTTCGTGGTGCCACCTGCCGTCTGGGGTTCGACGTTCTGCAACGTGCGGGGATCGACACGGCCGGCGAGCAGCCGTCCGGCGGCGGAGTCGGGGTTGACACCGAGCGCCATCAGGATGTGCTCCGGGCCCACGTAGGACGCTGCGACGGCACGCGAGATCTGCAGGCTGTCGAGCAGCGCGCGCTTTGCCGCCGGGGTCAGCGCGATCGTGTCGGGCAGTTCGCTGCCGGGCACGCGGGTCGCCCTGCCCAGCTCGGCGAGCAGGGCGTCGGGGTCGGCACCGGCGCGGCGTAGCAGGGCCCGCTGCGGCTCCTGCTGCAGCACGCCCCAGAGCAGGTGGTCGGTGTCGAGGTCGGCGATGCCCACGCCGGCGGGCGCCACCTCGGCCGCCCGGCGTGCGGCGGCGGAGAGAACCTCACGCGCGTCCGCACTCATGAATCGGGTGATGTCGATCCGCTGTGCGGACCGCCGTGACTCGCCGCCTGCGAAGAAGCGTGCGAAAAGGTCGTCCCAGTCACCGGGGCCGGTCGGTCCCAGGGGTCCGATGCTCATGGTGTCTTCTCTCTGACGTCTCGTTGATGCGAGGCCGCTCACGCGGGACGCTCCCGGCCTCACGACCTGTCACAACTACCTGAACGATCGTTCAATTCCGGTATGAGACGCTGGTCATATGTCGCTGCCGCTGCTCGTCGTGGACGCCGCCAACGTCGTGGGCTCGAAGCCCGACGGCTGGTGGAAGGACCGCGCGGGTGCGGCGGTGCGCCTTCGAGATGGCCTCGCCGGTCTCAACACCGAAGGCATCAAAGATCTTCCGGGCCCGATCGAGGTCGTCCTGGTCGTGGAGGGCAAGGCTCGCGACACTCCGGCCATTGATTCAGTACGCGTGGAGCGCGCGCCCGGCTCCGGCGACGACACGATCGTGGACGTGGTGGCCGCCGCGGAGCCCGGCCGCAGGGTGGTCGTGGTGACCGCCGACCGGGGACTGCGCGAACGGGTGACAGCCCTCGGCGCGGAGGTACGCGGCCCGAGCAGCGTCCCTCGGTGAATCGGGCACGCGGGCACGACCGGTGCATCGTGGACGACTAAGCTGGGACATACAGCAGGAGGTCCGAACCAATCAGGAGGCTGCACGAGTGGCCAGCGTCGCCGAGGTGAGAGCGGCCGTCGACGCCGCTCTCCAGCAGGTCACCGAGGGGCAGGCCGCGATCCAGGCGGCCCGCGAGAAGATCGGCGAGGCTCAGCAGAGCCTGGCCGCAGCGCTCGACGGTTCCGCCAACGACGCGGTCGGCGCCGCGCATGCCTCGCTGTCGCAGGCCGACCAGCAGCTCGAGGAGTGCTTCGGCGCGACCCTGCAGGCGGTCGAGCAGGCCCAGACCTACACGGCGACGCTCTAACCCGATGTCGCTGCTGCAGGAACTCGGCGCCCAGCTCCGTGCCACCTCCGAGGAGCTGCCCACCGGTCTGGTCTCGATCGCCCGGGAGCGGCTCAACAGCGCGGCGGAGCTGCTCAACTGGGTGCGCCAGACCTCGGTGGACCCGCTCGGCGTGCCGCAGCTCGGCAACGCCGTCGAGCAGGCCGAGAGCGCGGCGGCCGCGTTGCGCCTCGCCCAGGACGCGATCGCGTCCTATCTGGCCGCCGTGGGGCTCACCGGTGAGGCCGCCGCGCCGGCCGACACCGATTACAAGGCGGCCCTGAAACCCGACGAGGCCGGCATCTCCGGTGCGCAGAAGCAGCCGCCGCCCGAGAAGCTCGGCCCGTGGTGGCAGTCCCGCGTCGCCGAGCTGACCGGCGAGGCGGCACCCCCGGAGAAGCAGGACGGCACCCCTCAGCAGGGCCGCTCGGGTGACACCGCGGAGCTGCTGCGCAGGGTCGCCGCCGGGGTGCGCTCCGGTGATCGGGCGCGGGTGGGCCGTGACCTGCACGAGGTCGACGCCGCGACCGGGCTGGGCCTGTCCGCGGTCAGCTCCCCGGTGCTGCAGCGGCTCGCGGCCGACCTGCTCGGCCACGAGCCCGGCCCCGACGACCTCAAGCGGCTGCAGAGCGCGGCCGGTGGGCGGGTGAAGGCGCTGCTGCCGGGCACCCCGCCGGACGTGCTCGACACGATGCTGGCCCGCATCTGCCGCAGCCCGGTCACCTCGTCGGACCCGGCCCACCCGGCCGACTCCGCGGTCACGGCGGGTGTGCTCACCGGCGTGCTGCTGGCCCGCCTGGGCCGCGACCCGTCGACCCTGGACCCGAGAGCCCCCGAACCCCTGCGACCCCGTGGTGTCGATGCCTGAGTCAAGATCCCAGCAGGTCGTCGAGGTCCGGGCCGCCCTGTCGCACGCCCTGGGCGCGGCGAAGGACAGCCTGGACGCCGCCGAGACCGAGCTCGAAGCCGCCCTCGATCGCCGCAACCGCGTGGTCGCCGCCGCCCGGGAGCGCCGTGGCCGGCTCGCCCACGAGCGCGACAAACGCCTCGGCGAGATCGACGAGCAGCACGAACGCGACCTCGCCGAGCTGGCGGAGACCGCGGCCGAGACGGCGGCGGCCGCCGCTCCCGGCGCGGCCGGTGCCCCGTGGCAGCGCTGGTCGCCGACCCCCGCCGATTCCGGCACGACCGCCCCCGAGCTGCGGGTCGGTGAGCTGCTGCTGCCCTGGGACGGCGAGGTGCCAGCGCTCGTCCCGCTGCTCGACCGCGGCCACGTGCTGGTCCGCGGCGACCCGCGGGTCGGCGACGACGTGGTGGCCGGGTTACTGCTGCGCGCGCTCGGCAGCGTCACGCCGGGCCGGGTCACCCTGACCGGCTACGACCCCGAGCAGCTCGGCGGCGGACTGGCCGGGTTCGCCCCGCTCGCCCCTGCCGGGGTGCTGCAGTTCGTCGGCCCCGGCGGGCTCGGCCCGCTCCTCGACGAGCTGGTCGACAACGTGCGGCGGATCAACGAGACGGTGCTGGCCGGTGAGCACTCGTCGCTGCGGGAGCTCGCCTCCGCCACGGGGCGCCGGCCGGAGCCGTGGCGGGTTGCGATCCTGCTCGGCTCGGGACGCCCCGACGAGTTGTCCAAGCACGAGCGCGGGCAGCTGGACCGGCTGGTGCGCACGGGTGCGGCTTGCGGCGTACACCTCGTCATCAGAGACATCCCGGTGCCGCAGGCAGCGAACATCGAGATCATCGACGCGATGCCCGGCGACGGCGCGCGGCTCAGCGGCTGCGGTGACCTTCCCGTGCAGCTGGACCACGGCCCGCCGCAGGCCGTGGTGACCAGCACCTGCCGGCAGATCGCCGACGCCGTCGCGGCCGGTCCGGAGCCGGTGGCCCTCGACAGCCTGCTCCCCGAGCAGGAGTGGCAGGAGACCTCGGCGCGGGCGCTGACCGCCCCGCTCGGCGACAGCCCGCAGGGCGCTCCGGTGCACGTCACGCTCTCCGACTACCCACCGCACGCGCTGATCGCCGGCCCCTCGGGCACCGGCAAGACCAACCTCATCTACGCCTGGATGGGGGCGCTCGCCGCTCGCTACTCCCCCGCCGAGCTGGCGTTCTACCTGCTCGACTTCAAGGAGGGCGTGTCGTTCGCCCGGTTCGCGCCCGGCCGGCGTGACCCCAGCTGGCTGCCGCACGTGCGGCTCGTCGGCGTCAACGTCAACACCGACCGCGAGTTCGGCCTGGCCCTGCTGCGGTTCCTCGGCGCCGAGCTGCGGGCCCGCGCCGACGCCGCGAAACGCCACGAGGTCACCAACCTGGCCGAGCTGCGCGCCGAGGACCCGGACGGCTCGTGGCCGCGCATCGTCGCGATCGTCGACGAGTTCCAGGTGCTGCTGTCCGGCCGGGACGCCGTCGCCGCCGAGGCCGTCGACCTGCTCGAGGACCTCGCCCGCCGGGGCCGCTCGCAGGGCATCCACCTCGTGCTCGCCAGCCAGGACGTCTCCGGCATCGAGGCGCTGTGGGGCCGCCCCGCGCTGGTGGCGCAGTTCTCGCTGCGGATCGCGCTGCCCCGCGCCCGGCGGGTGCTCGCCGAGACCAACACCGCCGCCGACGTGCTGCCCCGCTACCACGCGGTGGTCAACGCCGACTCCGGCGCCGTCGAGGCCAACCGGGTCGTCCGGGTGCCCGACGCCGGCAACCGCGAACGCTGGAGCGCCCTGCAGCACCGACTGTGGCGCCGCCGCACGCAGGAGCTCCCCGCGCCCCGGCTCTTCGACGGTGACGCGATCCCCCGCCTCGACGACAGCCCCGACTTCCGGCGGATGACCCCGGCCGCCACGGTCGCCGCCCCGGTGGTCCTCCTCGGCGAGACAATCGACGTCGAGTCCCGCTCCGCGCGTACGGTCCTGCGCCGCGCCCCCGGCCGCAACATCGCCGTCATGGGCACCCGCGTCGACGAGGCCTGCGCCGTCCTGAACACCGCGGCCCGCTCCCTCGCCGCCCAGTTCGAACCCGGCGCCGCCCAGTTCAAGGTCGCCTGCCTCGACACCGACGCGGCCACCGCTGTGGAGTCCCTGAAGGCGTTCCTGCCCGCCGACACCGGCTACTACGACGCGGACAACGTCGACCTCCTCCTCGAGGACGCACAGGACCGCGCCACGTCGGGCACCTCGGCCGACAAACCGATGTTCCTTCTGCTGTACGCGGTGGACGCGGCCCCCGGCAACGGAGCGGCCATGCTCCGCACGATCCTGCGCCAGGGCCCGGAACGCCGCGTCCACGTCATCGGCTGGTGGCGCGGCGCGTCCCTGCTACGCGACACACTCGGCGGCCAGGCCAGCCGCACCGACGTCATCGGCTCCTGGGTGGCGCTGGACGTCCACGGCAGCGAGCTCTCGCCCTACTACCCCGGCCACGGCTCCCCCGCCTGGTACCCGCGACCCTGGCGGGCGCTGCACTTCGACCGCTCGGTGCATCGCGGCGCCGAGGTGATCATCCCTTACGGACACCAATGACCCCTGGCGACACCGACGGCGTCCTCGAACGCCGCACCCCCGACTACCGCAGCGTCGTGCGCAAGCTGACCAACCTCGACGACGAGGCAGCAACCCACCGCGGCGAAGCCCACGCCTGGCACGACACACGAGCCGCCGAGGCCGACGAAGCCGTCCGCACGGCCGCCACCCGCGTCCGCGCCGCCGAGCAGGAAGTCACCACGGCCCGCCGCCGCCTCGAGGAGGTCGACGCGGACGTCCGCGGCCTCTGGGCCGAATTCGCCCACCACACCGGCCGCCTCGCCGACCGCTTCGGCGGCCCGCCCCAGCCCCAGATCCCCCGCCAGCGCGACCGTGAACCCGCCGACTACCTCCAGGAAGCAGCAGCAACAGCAGCCTGGAAACCCACGGTCAAACCCCTCAAAGCCGCATCCATCACGTACGCCGCCCTGGGCGCCCTGGGTGGAGCAGTCGGCCTGGCAGCCTGGTCCCTGATCCGCTGGGCCGGCCACCGCAGCGGCGGCGACCTCGCCACCGGCCTCCCCGTGGTCGCCCTGATCGTCGCCCTCCTCGGCCCGATCCTCGCCGTGGTCACGGCCAAACGCGTCGCCGACCGCGGCGACACCCCCCTGGACGCCTCCTCGGTGGCAACGGTCCTGATCTCCGCCCTGATCACCGCGGGCCTCATCCTCGCCATCGTCCGCAACACCACCACCGGCGGCGCCTGACCCAAGCCGGGCCGGGCCGGCCGGGCTGGGCCGGTCGGTTCGGGTCGGGCCGGTCGGGCCGGTCGGTCGGTTCGAGCCGAGCCGGGTCGGTCGGATCGGGTCGGGTCGGGTCGGTCGGATCGGGTCGGGTCGGGTCGGTCGGACCGGTCGGTTCGAGCCGAGCCGGGTCGGTTGGGCCGGGTCAGTTCGTTCGGGCCGGGCCGGGCCGGGCGGGTCGGGCCGGGTCGGGCGAGTCGGGCCGGGTCGGGCGAGTCGGGCCGGGTCGGGTCGAGTTGAATTGGGCCGGGCGGGTTGGGCCGGGCGGGTTGGGCCGGGCCGGTTGGGCCGGGCCGGTTGGGCCGGGCCGGTTGGGCCGGGCCGGGCGAGTCGGGCCGGGGCCGGCCGGGCCGGGTCGGGCCGGGGCCGGGCGGGTCGGGCCGGGGCCGGTCGGGGCCGGTCGGGGCCGGTCGGGCCGGGTCGGGGCCGGGTCGGGGCCGGGTCGGGTCGGGTCGGGCCGGGCCGCAAAGACGGATGCGCGGGGTGAGCGTGCCTGCGAACATGGGCGCGTGACCGTCTTCTATTGCGCGAGGTGCAGCCGCGCACTGACGCCGGACCTCACAGCCCTGCCCGCGATGCCCGAGACCCCGGACGATCCGATCCGGCCGAAGGGCCAGGACGTCGCACCGTCAACCGTGCCGCTCGGGCATTACGCAACCGAGTCGGAGGAGGATGCGGTTTCTCTGCGTCGCCACGGCCACGACAAGGCGTTGCGCCACTCCGGCGGACGGAGGCATGCCCTGGTGGTCATCCACCCGGAGGATGCGCCGGCGCTCGAATATCTGCCCGGCTTCGCGAACGCGGTCGGCTGCTGCGGCCCGGACGGAACCCACGGCCCCAATCAGGCCTGCCCCTGCGGCACGCCACTGGCAACCCTCACCGCCGACTGCATGGGCCCGTACGAGCTTCGCCTGGATCCGCTACGGGTGTTCGCCTTTGACAACTGACAACTGACGGCTGACGGCTGACGG